>JAPOVC010000022.1 GCA_026708325.1 Anaerolineaceae bacterium
CGCACCGGCTTCCTCAGTCTTTCCCGCTGTCACATTGTCAAACTGCGCCCGCACGGCCCCCCGTCAACCCGGAACCCCGCAGGCCCCGGATCCTACACCCACGACACTGTCCTGTCAAGTCCGCCTGACGGGAGAAACTGGCGCGCCTCCGGTCACCGATATCTTGCAACCCAATCCCGCGGACCAGACGACCTGCTCGAGACTGCGGTCTTCGGCAACGAAAAAGGGCCAGTTGCGCGCCATCACAAAGGCGCCATACCGGGCACGCGCCATGAGCTCCATTGAACAGCCTGTGTGCCAGGCGAACGATCAGTTGTCGTGGAAGACTGTTCCGCAGACACTAACGCCGCGAGCGCTGCCATTCACCGAAAGCAACAAGGACAAACGCCAGGGTCATCAGCGCAATACAGGAATACATGATCCTGTCGTAGTTGATTCTAAACCCAACATTCGCCTCGGCCGTCGCTTCGCCAACCTTGCGGTCAAGCTCCACCAGGGGTTCCATCACCCTCGCCTTGGCTGCGTGATACTCCGGGCCATACAGACGCAACGCCGCCGCGAGCGCTTCGCCCTCCAGAGCGTACTCCCCGTCGCCGGCCTCAACCTGCCCCGCAATCACGTCCATGATCTCGTTCTCGATCACCGCCAGCGCGTTGGATTCGTCCTCGGCCCTTTCCAGTTCGGCGATCTCGGCCTCATACAGCCCGGCCTCCTGAACGAGTGTCCGGATTGCAACGGGTTCGCCTTCCTCGCCGCTGTGTTCACGCGACACCAACACAAGATCCCAGTAAGGCACGTCGAAGTATCTGTCCGGTCTCGGCGCCAGACCGTTGCGAATATCCAGAATCTCGTCAAACCACTTCCTGTAATCTGGATCACCGGTGATGGCATACAGCCGCGCCATGCGGGTCAGGTCGTCCGAGGTCCTTCGCAGTCCGTCCGCGAGATATAACGCACTCTGACGGGCAGCATTGAAGGCGGTCAGGCCGGGACGGATCAGACGGTAACTTATGGCCAGGGTCAGGCAAAGTAACACTGCTACCAGAGCCAGAATAAAAACTATCCGGGTCGGACCGGTTTTAGGCATCACATGTCCCCAACTATCATCCAGAATGACCTGTCAGCGATCTCCGGCTTCTCTTACGATTCCATACTATCCAGTCTTGCCTGTTGGCGTCTGCGCTGCCACATGCGGGCGAGAATCAGCAGGGCTGCCAATGTCACCAGACCCAGCGCATTCGCCATGTAATTGTTGTTGCGTCGCACGATTTCCTTGTGTCCCGCCGTGAGCGCCGAGTTTATCTGCGTGTCGAGTTCTACCAGGGGTTCCATCACCCTTGCCTTGGCGGCATGATAGTCTAGGCCGTGCAGACGCTGCGCGGCCGCCAGGGCATCGCCCTCCAGCACGTAATTGCCCCCGCCGGCCTCAATGCTTGCTGCGATGATTTCCATGACCTCGACTTCCAGCACGGCGAGCTCATTGGATGCGTCTTCCGCCGCTACAAACAACGCGAGTTCGTTTTCAAAGAGACCGGCGTCACGCGCGAGCTCGCGAACAGGCACGGCGTCTCCATATTCCACCTGGCGTATGCCGGTGTCCAGCACGATATCCCAGTAAGGAATCTCGAAATACTTCACGGGCCTCGGCGACTCGCCGTTGCGAATAGCGAGGATTTCATCGAAGTATTCGATGTAGACGGGGTCTCCGGTCACAGCGTAAAGACGAATCATGCGCGTCAGGTCGTCCGAGGTTTGCCGCAGCCCGTCGGCAAAGGCCAATGCCGCCCGACGCGAGGAAAGGAAGCGGTGAATGTACTGACGGTAATCCTGAAATTCCATGAAGTTTATAGTGCCGGCCACAATAACCAGCAATGTCAACGCGACAAGCACTCTGGAAGCGACGCCAGTGTTCACTTTGTATTTCCTCACCCGGGTAAATTAAGTGGTTACATTTCGCCAACTTTACCCAATGCTGGTCGCTTCGCCAAACTTTTGTGAAGAACGACAAGTGTTCAATCCATGGATCATTGCTCTTCCGGCACGGGCGGCACGCCGCGCAAACTGACGGTACAAGCATTGTCCCGGTTGCCAACGGTGAAACGTTTCATTGCCAACTGCAGGGCAATGCGCCGGGAATTCATGCCGCAGGCAAATCGGCGGACTCGCTCTTGCCCCATCGCTGCGAGATGAAGCGGTGGCCCCGAATTGCTTTTCAGTTGCCTGACAGCAAGGGCATCGGCCCATCACCCTGGCATGACGGATTCAGGCGAATGAACATTTCCAGCTGGCCGGCACAGGACGGCCGGTTCCGACAGTGTCAGTCATCGGCGCCGCAGCCAAACACCGGCAAGCGTAAGGAGAAAGGCCGCAGCAAGCGTATAGACCCCCAGGTTCAGAGACTGGTCATTGAACTCTATGACGGCGTCGATCCAGGTCACGTAGGCTTCCTCGACCTTTCGCTCCAGTTCAACAAGCGGCTGCATCACCTGGGCCTTGGCCGCATGGTATTCCGGGCCGTGAAGCCGCAGCATGGCCTGCAGGGCCTCACCTTCAAGGGCGTAATCTCCGCCACTGGCATCGATCTGCGCCGCGACCACATCCATGATTTCGTTTTCGATTTCGGCCAGGGCGTTGGAGGCATCTTCAGCACGAATGAATTCGGCGAATTCGCCCTCGGTCAGACCTGCGTTGCCGGCACGGGTCCGGATAGCCACGGCCTCTCCGGCTTCTCCTGTACGTTCACCCGTGTCCAACACGATGTCCCAGTAGGGAACGTCGAAGTATTTCTCTGGCCGAGGTTCTATTCCGTTGCGAATGTCGAGTATTTCGTCGAAGTAACTCCGGTAAAGCGGATCCCCGTTGATCGCATAGAGACGAACCATGAGGGTCAGGTCATCTGAAGTCTGCCGAAGATTGTCGGCAAAGCTGCGCGCGGCCAGGCGCGCAGAAATGTTGCGACTGATCGTCGGCCGTTCACGCTGGAAATTGGCCACTGAGGTCAGGCTGAACAACACGCCGACCATGGAGAGCAAGGCAGCGAGTATTGCCAGGATCCTGGCCCGGCCAGCAGCTGGCAATGAGCGACGATTGACCAGAAATTCAAGGGCGACCAGCACAAGCGTCGCCGCCAGCAGGATGACCCCGTTCCTCAACCCCTGATCGTAAAAGGAGATGACCTGCGGTCTCAACTCGCCAAAGGACTGGTCTACCTTGCGGCCAAGCTCCACCAGGTGCGTCATCACCTGGGCCTTTGCGGCAAAGTAGTCAGGGCCATGCAGACGTAGCATCGCATCCAGCGCCTCGCCCTCCAGGACGTAGTCGCCGTCGCTGGCACCGATCTGCGTCGCCACGATTTCCATGATTTCGTTTTCGATCACAGCGAGCGCATTGGAAGCGTCCTCGGCCTTTGAGATCTCGGCCAGTTCTTCCTCCAGCAATCCGGCTTCACTGGCAAGTGTCCGAATGGGAACAGCAGGGCCGTCGTCGCCAAAGCGTTCCCCTGTGTTGAGCACGATGTCCCAGTACGGAACGGAAAAATAATCTGCCGGGCGGGGCGCCTCGCCATTGCGGATGGCCAGGATTTCATCGAAGTATTCCCGATAGACGGGGTCGCCATTCACGGCATACAGGCGGACCATGCGCGTCAGATCATCAGAGGTCTGCCTCAGGCGATCTGCAAAGGAAAGCGCAGCCCTTCGCGCCGTCCAGTTGCCCTGAACGACTTCACGCTCGGACAGAAAATTTGCAAGGTAGAAACCACTCACCAAAACGGCGAGCAGGGTCAGTAGCGACAAGGCACTCGCTGGTTTCATCCTGGACATGGCACCCCCCTTATGTTTCAAAAGTCACTTGCTGAAGTTGCTGCCCGCCTCCACATTGTGTCAGAAATCTATCACGAATTGCAAAGGAACATAGAGTAAAAGGAAATCAATGGTAATTGGATAACCATGGAGCGGCCACAACTTGAATTGCCCTACAGCCCGGTTACGCCTCATTTGCGGGTAGTCACGTCAAGCCGAATCACGAAACGGGTTGCAAATGCAGGTCCGGGCTCAGGCCAAATTGCGGCATCGCGGGAGTTGCCCGAACCGCAGCGAACCGGAACCATGTATCTAAGGGAAATGTCTGCTGCGGTCGATCAGGGGTGACACTCCTTCTTACCTGCGTCTTAGCCAAATGCTCACTGACAGCAGCAGAAAGGCCGCAATGATGGCATGGTAGCCGGTGAACAGCGATTGGGTGATGAAGCTGATCGTGCCATTGATCCAGGTGTCGTACTGCTCCTGGACCAGGCGCTCCAACTCTACCAGGGGTTGCATGACCAACGCCTTGGCGGCGTGGTATTCCGCACCGTGAAGTCGCAGCATGGCCTCAAGAGACTCGCCTTCAAGGGCGTATTCGCCACCACTGGCAGCCAGGGATTCGTCGACGACATCCATCACTTCATTCTCAATGATTGCCAGGGCGTTGGATGCGTCCTCCGCCTTGCCAAACTCGGCCAACTCCGCGGGCGACAGTCCCGCAGTGCTGGCGAGTGACCTGATTGCTGCCGTCTGGCTGGCTGAGCCGGGCCGTATACCGGTGTCCAGCACAATGTCCCAGTACGGCAAATCGAAATATTCGTCGGGTCGCGGCTTTATGCCGTTCCTGATATCCAGAATCTCGTCAAAGTATTCTCGATAGCGCGCTTCTCCGGTAACGGCGTACAGCCGCGCCATTCTGGTAAGGTCGTCCGAAGTCTGCCGCAGGGAGTCCGAGAATTCCCGGGCGGCAACACGCTCGGAGATGGTCTTGCTGACTGCAGGTTGGTCCCTCAGAAAGTTCGTGAACAACGAAAGACTCAACACAATCAAGGCAAAGGCCAGCACGGCGGCGACCAGACCGATCCCCCTGGCGCGACTTTCCAGTGCCGCCTTCAGTCCCTTGCGACGCCACTGAACCCAAAGATCAACGGCAACCAACGCCAGAGTCAGGGCCAGCAGAATGATATTGTCTCTCATACTGCTGGTGGAAAGTGCGATGAGGTTCCGCCGCGCTACTCCAAAGGTTGCCCTGACGTTTCTGCCCAATTCTGCCAGATTGGACATGATCTCGGCCTTGGCACCGTGATATTCCTGGCTGTGCAGGCGCCGCATTGCCTCGAGTGTCTCGCCTTCCAGCAAATAATCTCCGTCGCCGTCCTCAATTGCCGAAGCAATGACCGCCATGATTTCGTTTTCTATGACAGCCAGAGCGTTGGACGCGTCCTCGGCCTGCTGCAACAAGGCATTCTCTTCCTCCAGCATTCCCGCCCTGTTGGCCAGGGTCCTGATTGGGATAGCAGGCCCCGGTTCACCAAAGCGCTCGCCTGAATTCAGAACAATATCCCAGTAAGGGGTTGTGAAATAGTTGCGGGGGCGCGGTGCCTCGCCATTGCGAATGGCAAGAATCTCATCAAAGTAATCCCTGTAAAGCGGATCCCCGGTAACGGCATACAGCCGCACCATGCGCGTCAGATCGTCCGAGGTCTGTCGCAGTCTGTCGGACAAGGAAAGCGCAGCCATTCGCGATCGCCAGAATCCCTGAACAGATTCTCGCTCGTTCATGTAATTTGTCATGCTCAGCATGCTGGCGAGTACCGCCAGCAAGACGAGAAATGTTACCGCCGAGGATCCGTCGACACTCGCGAAACGCTTCACAGTTTCGTCCTCCAGATATGGCAGTCCACGCCACAGGTGCTACCAGTGTGAGCCACTGGCGAGCCGGCCGCAGGGTCAAGACAGGGTTGCACCCTGCGGCCGGTCTCCGTTCCTGCCTATGATGCCGGTTGGCGACTGCGATAAAGGGAAGCGACCAGTACCAGGGCCGCCAGCAGGAGGGATCCCGCCAACAGGTTCATGAGCGTGTCGAATTCGTCCCGCCCGGCTTCCTCTTCCTGTTCAAGATCCTGCTCCAGTTGGCGCGCCAGTTCCACGAGCGGTTGCATGATGCGGGCCTTGGCTTCATGGTATTCGGCGCCATGCAAACGCAACATGCCATCCAGGGCCTCGCCCTCCAGGCGATAGTCGTCACCGGCGCTGGCGGATACCACATCCATCACCTCGTTTTCCAGTTCGGCAAGGATGTTGGACTGTTCTTCAGCCTCGCGCAGCAGCGACAAACTCGCGGAAGTGACGCCGGCCCGTTCCAGCAAGGTTCGGACGGCGACGGCTTCTCCTGATTCCCCGAGCCGGTGGTTGGTGGCCAGTACGAAGTCCCAGTAAGGGACCTCAAAGTAAAGTTCAGGCCGCGGCGCATCGCCATTGCGGATGGCCAGAATCTCGTCGAAATACTCCCGGTAGTTGTCTTCTCCGGTGATGGCATAGAGACGCGCCATGCGTGTCAAATCGTCAGAGGTCTGGCGCAAGCCGTCGGACAGGAAGATTTCGCTTTGGCGACGTGCTGCATTGAGGCCGGTGGCGTCGTTGGTTGCAAGGCTTTGCCGGCCGAGAAAAATGGACGCCAGCACGAGCAGCAGCGCGAGGGACGGCAGGATGGATTCGCGCGGATTCTGCCGGTCCACTGCCAGCACCAGTGCGACGGCCGCAACGACAGTCACAATCATCAGAATGTCCACATGTTGCTGCAGGAAATTGTGCGCGATTCCCTCAACAATCAGGACGTCCAGGCCAGAACCCGTCACCAGTTCGACCAAAGGCTGCATGATCAGCGCCTTGGCATCATGGTACTCCTGACCATGCAGTCGCTGCAGGGCGTCCAGCGTCTCACCTTCAAATGCGAGACCGTCCTCGCCGACATTGGCTTCAATGACGTCCATGACATCTTCTTCCAGCTTGGCGAGAAGATTGGACTGCCTCTCCGATTCCTGCAGCATGGCCTGTTCTCCCGACCGCAGACCGGCCTGCTGCATCAGAGACTGTATGGATGCGGGCGCACCCAGGTCGCCGGGTCGCTCTCCCGTGGCCAGTGCGATATCCCAGTAGGGAATTTCGTAGTATTGCTCCGGCCGCGGGGCGATTCCGTTGCGAATGTCGAGGATTTCCTCGAAGTAGTCTCTGTAGACCTCTTCACCTGTCGCTGCGTACAGGCGCACCATGCGAGTCAGATCGTCGGAGGTCTGCCGCAATCCATCCGCCAGGTGGTAGAGTTCGCGCCGCTGGAGTCCGTCGGCCCTGATGTCATTGATTCCCGAGTAGGTCAGGGGCACAAGCACCAGCGCCACAAGAACCAGCAGCAGGCCCAGCGACTCGGCCTTTGGCATATGAAAACGTCTCTGAAGCAGACCGTAAATGGAGACCAGGACTGTCAAGCCAAAAAGCGCGGCGATGATGATCAGCCATTGTTGCAGGTAGTTCTGAGCCATGTTGGGGGCGCCGAATTGCCCTTCACCCTCGCCGCCGGCCAGTTGCGCCAGTTGAAAAATCGTGAGTGCCTCTATGTCATAGAACCAGATCAGGCTGTGCATACTGCTCATGGGCAGAACCCCCCGATGTACTCGTTGCAAGAGAATAACCGGAAAGCATTGTGTGCGAAAACTTTCACGCCAAGGAAACCAATGTCAATGCTTGCCTCCCTGAATGTTACCCCAAACATTGCCACGTGACAGAACATGGTTCACGGTGCGGGAGTGGGCAATCCCTTACAGTAATCAAAAGCCAGTGAACATCCATGAGCTGACTCAAGACAGCGGCAATGACTGGAAGAACCGGTTCTCGCGGCAATGCCGCCAGCGACGTGCCGGGGAATGACGTCCTGAGCACCCTGCACGACAGTTACCTGGCAGGTTCAGCATAAAATGTCCCAGGACGACCCGGATACCACCCGGTCAAGGCGATAGGGCACAGGAGGGCAAAACAGGAATTGCTGTCCGGCCCTCCGCTCGCAGTGTTCTGTTGCTGACCCTTATACGTTGCCGGAAGCTAACGGCCTTCTCGCCTCCACAGGACCACGGCAGCAAGACTGAACAAAATGGATAGCCCCATGGCCGCGCCAAAGAAAACGCTGTTCTGCTGCCCGGTTGCCAATGCCTCTTGTCTTGCATCCGCCAAACGTTGCTGGACGGACCTGGCGAGATTGACCAGCGGGAGCATGATTCTTGCCTTGGCCCTGTGGTAGTCCTCGCCATGCAGTCGCTGCAAGGCGATGCCTGGCGGGCCGCTCAAATCGTAGTCGCCGCCTCCTGCGATCGCTGCTGCGACAACTTCCATGGCGCGATTTTCAAGAACGACCAGTTCGTTGGAGGCATCTTCCGCCTCGGCCAGCAGGTCCAGTTCACCCCCCGTAAAGTCCCGTTCCGAAATGAGCGTCCTGATCGGTATTGAGTCGCCAAAGTCCCCCGGATGTCTGCCAGTGGCCAGCACAATGTCCCAGTATGGCACCTCGAAATAGCGTTCCGGCCGCGGAGATTCTCCATTGCGAATCGCCAATATCTCGTCGAAGTAGTCACGATACACCGGGTCGCCGGTTGCGGCGTAGAGACGCACCATGCGGGTCAGGTCGTCCGACGTTTGCCTCAGGCCATCGGAAAGCGTGTAGGACCGGTAGCGTTCCCCGAAGGTGTCCGCCAGTAAGTCAACATTGTCCTGGGTGCGCAGGGTAAGGGCCGCGAATACCAGCATGGAGACAATGGCGAGCAATGTGACCAGGGGCGCCCCACGTCGGAGAGACTGCCCCGTGCCGCGCGCATGCGCGACGGCGACAAGCCCGATCAACACGCCGAGAGCGACCAGTCCCAATACGACACTGTTCATTTCCCGCACCGAGCCCACAATGTCCCGTGCCCCTTCCTCATCGGTGGCAAACTCCGACAGGAGCACTAGCGGACGCATGATGCGTTCCTTGGCAACGTGATACTCCTGGCCATGCAGCCGTTGCATGGCTGCAAGGGCCTCCCCTTCCAGCCGGTAGGTCCCGTCGCCTGCCTCAACTTGCGCGGCAACGACATCCATGACCTCGTTTTCGAGTTCGACCAGGACGTTTGACCAGTCCTCGGCATCCGCCAGCAGCGTCACTTCAAGGCGGGAAGCGTCAGACCCGGTTATCAACTCCCTGATCGGCACTGTTTCGCCGGCCTCGCCCTGGTGCTCGCCCGTTGCCAGTACCAGATCCCAGTAGGGAATCTGGAAATAGCGGGCAGGTCGAGCCTGTTCGCCGTTACGAATGGCAAGAATTTGGTCGAAATAGTCCTTGTAGAGCGGGTCGCCCGTTACGGCATACAGGCGAACCATGCGGGTGAGATCGTCCGAGGTCTGCCGCAGGCCGTCAGTAAGCACATAGTTGACGTAATTGGAACGTGTTTCCTCATTGCGCCGGGAAAGAATTCCTCGTTGTTCAACATACAAAAGCACGGCGGCGACGATGGCCAAAAGCGCCAGAAGTGCGGCGTAAAATGGCGAGAACCGGATATTCATTTTGCTCTCCCACCCAAATGGTCTGGTCGGAGAAAACTAACAAATAAATGCACAAAGGCCAAACGAATGGACAACACTTCAACGATTTCCGAATCGGAGGCAGCAGGAAGCCTGGTTTCGTCAGAGTCGCACGACTTGCCTTAACTGGTCTGCGGCGATTCAGTCCGCAGTCACCATGGCCTCGGCCGCCGGCTCCAAAGGTTGCGCATTCCCGTCAATGTCGCCGAGGATGTCCTTCACGTAGACTTCCTGCACCAGCACCATCAGAATGGCCGTCAGCGGCACCGCCAGCAGGATGCCGAGGAAACCGAAAAACACCGTGGCCACAATTTGTCCGAGCAACACGACGATCGGAGGCACCTTGATGCGGTCCGCCACCAGCAGCGGGCTGATGAGCTGGCTTTGCACCAGCGAAATCGCGTAGGTAATAACAATGATCAGGCCCACGTTTTGCGGTGTCTGTAACAGACCGACAACCGCTGCCAACACCGCTGCGATCAGGGTTCCGAAGGTGGGGACAAAGGCCAGCAGACCGGCAATGACACCCAGAGCCAGCGCTTCCTCAAGCCCGAGCAGGGTCAGGCCAATCCAGGTGGAAAGCCAGACAAAGACCATCGCCAGCACAGTGGATTCAAGCCAGCCCCGCAACACCTGGTCCAGCCGGGCCAAAATTTCGTGGCCGCGCTCGCGATAGCCGGGAGGGAACAGCCGCAGCAGCCCTGACTCATGACTTTCGGGGTCCGTCAACAGATACACACTCATAAAGATGACGATCAGGGTGTTTAACAAGGCCGAGGCCACACCCCCCACCACGGGTATGACCTGAACGCCAACCTGGCCAAAGGCGTTGAAAATCTGGTTCGCCACCTGGGTAATCAACTGGCTGTCAACCTGAAAACTGGTGCCCAGCAGCGAGACTAGGTCCAGCACGGGGTCGCGCACCGGTGGCGGTACAAAGCGGAATCCCGAAAAGGCTGCCGGTGTCGCGTTCAGGGACTCCCAGTATTGCTGCAACAGCGACACGCCCTCGTTCACCCGCACCGAAAGGGTCGCCAGCTGGGTCGCCAGCAGTGGCAGCACCGTCAGGGTCAATACGAGAAAGAAGAGTGGGAAAATCAACAGGGAAATCAGCAGGGCCGGCGTTCGCGGCAGGCGGGCGCGCTGCTGCAGGAAGCGCATGGGCGTCGTCACCAGCACGACCAGAATGATGGAACTCAGCAGCAACAGCAGGACGCTGCGGACCTGCCAGAACGCCACGAGCACAATCACGACCAGTAAAGTGGCAAACACGCGACTGGCTGTGCGATTGGCAAGCGGTCGGTTCAACATCCGGCTCACGCCTTTCCCCGGCGAAGTATATCAGGTGCGCGTCGGGCCCGCGCTATACTTGCCGTTGACGGAAAGGAACGCAATATGCCTGACGCCCTTGCTCTCGCCCGCGACAGCCATGATCTGGCCCTGCGACAATTGATGGAACTGGCTGCCATTCCCAGCGTAGGGACGGACCCCGTACACCGCCAGAATACGCTGCGAGCGGCCCGCTGGCTGGCCGATGAGATGGGCACGATCGGCCTGCAGGCAGTGGACATACTTCCCACAGAGGGAAACCCGGTGGTCTGTGGCGAGTGGCTGGGCGCCGGAGAAGATGCGGCCACGGTGCTGCTGTACGCGCACTACGATGTTCAGCCGGCCCGTCGCGAGGATGGCTGGGACAGCGAGCCATTTGAACCTCAATTGCGCGATGGTCGCCTTTTTGGCCGGGGCGTGGCCGATGACAAGAGTCACTGTGTCGTTCTGCTGCGGGCGGTCGCCGCCCTGCTCGCCAGTGATGAAGGATGCCCGGTCAATGTGCGTTTTCTGCTTGAAGGCGAAGAGGAAAGCGGTTCCCCAAACCTCTTGCCTTTTCTGCGCGAAAACCGCGAACGGCTGGAAGCGGACGCGGCCATCATCGCGGACGGCGGCTTCGAGGACCCCGATGAGCCGCTCATTGTCACAGCCTTGCGGGGCATTGTGGCCCTTGAACTTGGCGTGAGTGGACCCGGGACGGACCTGCACAGCGGCATTCACGGCGGCATCGTCCACAACCCGGCGCAGGTCATTGCCGAAATCGTGGCCCGGCTGCATCATCCGGACGGTCGCATCGCTGTTCCGGGCTTCTACGACGACGTGCGTCAACTCTCAACCAGGGAACGCGAACTGCTGGCCGAGGGTGACATGAGCAATGAAGACTGGCAGGACCTCGTCGGCGCCCCACGGGACTGGGGTGAACCGGGGTATTCGCGGGTCGAACGCACGGGCGCGCGCCCCACGCTGGAAATCAACGGCATCTACGGCGGGTACAGCGGCGAGGGCTTCAAGACCGTGATTCCTGCCCGGGCCCACGCCAAGATCAGTTGTCGCCTGGTGGCCAACCAGCGCCCGCAGCGAGTCTATGACCTGGTTTGCGATTTCATCCGCACCATAGCACCGCCGACGGTGACGCTGGAATTCGGGCTACTGGGTTCGGGAGACCCTGTGGAGATTGACATCGACAGCCCCTTCGTCAGGGCCCTGCAACGGGCCTATGCCCTGCACTGGCCGGGACCCGTCGGATTCCGACGCACGGGCGGTTCCGTGCCCATCATTGCCATGTTCAGTGAAGTGCCGGGCATTCCTTCAGTAACGCTGGGTTTCAGCACCAGCGACAGCGGCATCCATGGCCCGAACGAAAACTACCGGGTGGACATGCTAAACAAGGGAATTGACACGACGGTGCGCTTTCTTCAGGAAATAGCGCGAGGGCACCAGGCCGGCGACTAACGCCCTTCCACTGCCAGCAACTGGAATTGTTCCCATTCGGCCGGGTCAGTCTCCCAGTCGGCATAGATGGCCGCCCCCTGTACCCATGCTGCAGCCGGACCTGCTGCGGCCAACCCGGCTTGCAGGCCATTCAGGGCCGTGACGACGTTTTCGACCTCAGGATCATGTCCCGGCGGTTCCGCATCATAGGTCGGAATGCCGATCAGCAGGACCGTGCCCTCGCCCAGGGCGCTGACCGCTTCGGCAAAGGTCTGCACCTGATAGGCCATCCAGGTCTCGTAATCCCTGGCCGCCGTCAGACCGCTGTTGTAGCCCATAACCGCCATCTGGTCGCTGAGCAGGGCGACGTTCTGCTTGTAACTGCGCGACCATTCGGTACCGGGCAAAATCAGTTCCGGCACCGGAATATCCGCATCCAGCGGGCTCCAGTCCGGCGGCACGGCCACGGAGACCGGCACCGATTCTCCCAGGCGCAAACGCACCTTGCGCAGCAAATCAACGAAGTGGGCATCCCCGTCCCAAACGGGCTCGATGTCCAGAAAAACGCCATCGAATCCCAGTTCGCGCACGACACTGCTGCTGAAATCTGCGACGATCTGCTGTAAATCGGGATCGTCAAGACGATAACCGTCCTCGTCCAGGTGGACCGGCAGGCTTATCCAGCCCAGCAGGGCGAGGTCCGGCGACTCCGCCTTCAGTTGGCTGGCGAAGACCTTGACGCGATTGAAGAGTTCGGCGCCGCGCCAGGTGTTGTCACCCTGCAACCAGCTCACCCAGGCGTAAACCGTGCCGATTTCGTGGTCGCGCAGGCGGGACGCCAGTTCGCGAATGTCATGCGACTCGTGGATCTCGTAGGTCCATTCCGTGCCCAGCCACAGGGCATTGGGCAGCACCTGGGCTTCGGCGGGCTTCAGCCCTCGCAGAAACAGCACCACGCCTGTAAGCAACACGACTGCCAGAACAATGCCGGCAACGAGCCGGAAAAAGGGGATCCTTACCCGAGGGAAGGAAATACGGAACCCGCCGGCAGGTGACAGGTGGTCCGCCGCGAATTCCCGTCGGCGTCGACGCCGATGCTGTCGGCTGATTTGCCGTCGGCGGGCGTGACCGCGGCGTACTTCCGGTTCAGCCTGGATCATTCGTTCACGCGCCACGATGCCAACTCACGTCCACACTTCTGTTTCGGACAGTTGTTCCAGTCGACGGGCGTTCTCCGGCGGCACGCCAAGTTGTTGCAAAACGGCGGACTGTGCGGCCCGCATGGCGTCGCTCCCCCGATCGTCGTTGTGAGTGAATCCCAGCAAGTGCAAGGTGCCATGGACCACCAGCAAAGTGAGATCATCCATCATCCTGTGCCCGGCACGGTCTGCCTGACGCGAGGCCCAGGGAATGGCCAGCACAAGGTCACCCAGGTCAGGCTCCTCCTCCCCTATCCCGTGGGGCAGGGCCGGGAAAGACAGGACGTCGGTCACGCGGTCGATGCCGCGATAACGCCGGTTCAGGTTTCGTACCCGCTCGTCACTGGTGAGCACGATCGAGACCCTGCCATCCGGGGGCTTGTTGTCCCCGTGCATGCGCAAGGCCGTCCGTACGGCTTCAATCAATGGCGCCGTATCAAGGTCGTGATCGCATTCGTTACGTACGCAAACGCCGCTCAAGATGACGCCTTGTCCCCCTGGTCGCGCCCGACATTCCTAACCCGGTCGGCATCGTCGTGATGCGGCAATTCCGGAACTTCCGGCAATGGCCCCGGGCGAGGTCGTTCGCTCACAGGGCTCATCGCCAAATTCTCCGCCGTGAGGGCGGCCACTGGCTGTGATTCGGATTGCGACCCGCTTCGCGCCTGCAAGCTTGCTGGCGGCGCCGAAATCGCCGGAGCCGCCCCGCCGACTCGCTGGTAATCGATCCGCGGATGATAGACCGCCTGTAACATTTCCACCAGGGTACCCTGAATGATGCGAATGTCCTTCAGTGTCAGACTGGAATCATCCAGCTGGCCCTCATTCATCTTGCCGTCCACGATTCGCATCACGATTTCCGTCACCTGGTCGCGGCTCGTCGGGCCGATGGAACGCACGGCGGACTCACAACTGTCTGCCAGCATCATTATCGCGGTCTCGCGGCTTCGCGGACGAGGACCGGGATAGCGAAAGTTGGCGCTGTCCACCTGGCCTTCGTCACCCCCTGCGGCTTCCACGGCCTTGCGCCAGAAAACGTACACTTCCGTCGTGCCGTGGTGTTCTGAAATGTAGTCCCTGAAGCGACCCGGAAGATGGTACTCCCGCGCCAGCGCTTCTCCATCCGGGATATGACTGATGATGATATCGGCGCTGCGTTCCGGGTCGCCCAGCACGTCATGGGCGTTGCCCGTGCCAAACTGCTGGTTTTCGCTGAAGAATACGGCGTTGGGGATCTTCCCGATATCGTGATACATGGCCGCAATGCGCACCTGCTCGGCATCCGCCCCGATGGCCAGGGCCGCCTGCTCGCACAGGTTCGCGACCTGCAGGGAATGTTGGTAGGTACCAGGCGCCTCCCGCAGCAGGCGGCGCAACAGCGGCTGCCCTGGTTGGCTAAGTTCGACGAGTTTCAAACTGGTGGGCAAATTGAAAAACAGGGTTAGCAGATACATGCCGGCGACTGCGATCGCCGCGGCCAGCAGACCGTTGAACAGGCTGTAGGGCAAGAGCACGGTCAGCGACGCGCCGGACACGCCCAGGTTGAATACCGCGGCGACCAGCATGTTCGAAAGGGCGATGAACAGGCCCGAGAGAAAGAAATTGTTGAGGCGGTCCGTGCTGCGAAGGGTCAACAGGCCCGTCAGGCCGCCTGCGATGGTTAGCGTCGCCAGTTCAAGCGAGCCGGTCGCAACCAGCCCCAGCAAAAACGACAGGTTGACCGTGGCAATGAGCGCGATGCGAGGCGAGGCGATGGCCACGTACAAGAGCGACAGGGCCGCCGTGGGAAAGAGATAGAGCTCCGCCGGCATGCTGTTCATTTGCACCAGGCGGGCTCCCGCCAGAACCAGCAGAAACAAGCCCGCGAGCAACAGGGAGAAACTGGCCCGCACCAGCAAGGCGCGTTCAAAGCGTAGAATGTAAAGCGCGGTCAGGGCCAGCACCAGCAGGCTGGCAAAAAAGGCCTTGCCTACTTCCTGCAGGCGGCGTGATTCCGTCTGCAACAGGCCGAGCACGCCCAGCGCTTCCATGTCTACAGCCGTAACCTGCTCATTCTGGCGCACTACCACCTCGTTGAGGGCAAAGGTGCGTTCTACCGGTTCCACCGCTTCCACGGCGGTCCTGCGCGCAGCCTCGGTTGCCTCCTCGTTGGGGAAGGTATTGGGACGGAGCAGATCTTCTACAATGGCGACAATGATCTCCGATTCAGCCGGCGAGAAGCGAATGCTCACCTGCGTGGGCAACTGTGTGCGCACGACATCGAGGGAGGAGGCACGGATGGGCTCGCGCATGATGCGTTCGAGCACGTTGATGATCTCGCCGTCGATGCTGTCCCAAGTCTCGGCGGACACGTTCAGAATGCGATCGCTTTGTTCATCGCCAAGGGTCAGGGCTGTGATGTGCTGCAGGTCATCGGCTCGCTGCGCAACCGTTCCAAGGCTGTCCTGACGCACGGTTCGAATGTAGTCCAGCACCTGCCGGGCCAGTTGGCTCCGGGCGCGACTCACGTTGGGGTCAGGCGGGTCGAAGACCTCGACGACAGCCGCAGCGGCTTCCCTGCGGTTCATGTCGGTCAGCAGGGCGCTCTCAAAGGTAATGCTGAACGGTGACAGAATGTTGTCTTCAGCGACCTGACCCACTCGCAGGTCGCTGCTGCCCGTCCAGAGTGGCAAGAGCACGTCGCTGGCCACGATGACCGTCGTCAGCAGGACGGTAAGAATTGCCGCAATAATGAATCCCGGGATGTGCGGGCGCAGATCGCCAGCGCCGGAGTCGTCACGCGCTTCCATGTGTTCCCTCGCGCGGAAGCCCGCCACTCGTCACTGTCGCCGCCGGGTCACCATGAATGCCTGACCTGGCGCGGCATTCGCAGATGGACGGACAAGCGTACCTTGCCCTGACTTGTCCCCGTTGCAGCATCCCGAATTTCGTCCCGACTACAGAATCGGCGTCGCCTGGAATTCTCCATCGTGATAGCGCCCCAGCCTGGCCGAAGTGATTTCATTGGAAAGCGGCCGGGGATGAATGGCTCGGACGCGCATCCACGTATCAGTATACCCGACGTTAACGAAGCCTTCCGGCGTCGCCCCGGCTATCTGTTCCCACAACACTTCCTGCGTCTGCCCTTCGATTTCGCGCGCATAGTCCCTGGCCAGCGATTCGCCCAGCCGGCGCAGCCCGGCACTGCGTTCCCTTTTGGTGCTTTCCGGGACCTGCCGGCGCATACGGGTAGCCGGCGTGCCCGGGCGCGGACTGAAGCGAAAGACATGCAAACCGGCAAGGACCTGCCTGGCGATGAAGTCCCTGCTGATCTCATATTCATGCTTGTCCTCGCCGGGAAACCCGACCATGACATCGGTGGTGACGCGCAGGTGGGGAACGCGCGCGCGGAAATCACGCAGAAGCGTGCTGAATTCCTTCGGGCTGCAGCGCCGGCGCATTCGCCTGAGCGTGGCGGCGCAACCGCTCTGAAGGGGCAAGTGCAGGTGCCGGCAAAGGCGCGAATCCTGCCACAGGTCAAAGAGATCGGACGAAAGGTCCCAGGGTTCCAGTGAAGACAGGCGCAGACGGGGGATGTCTGTTTCGGACAAAATGGCACGCAATAACTGCGCCAGCCCCTGCTTCATCCCCAGGTCGCGGCCGTAACTGCCCAATTGGACACCGCTCAGAACCGCTTCCCTGTAATCAAGCGCATGAAGCTGGCGAATTTCGGCCAGCACCTCTGCCAGCGGTCGACTGCGGCCTGGCCCGCGCGCCAGGGTGGTCACGCAGAAGGTACAGGCATGGTCGCAGCCGTCCTGTACCTTGACGAAGGCGCGGGTGCGCATTCCCGGCCGTTCGGTCAATTTGGCGGCAGCTCCCGGAGTCGCGGCGTCAGGCAAATCGACAATGCTTTCCTTTTCCATGTTGCCAACAACCCGTCGCACGTTGGGCAGGGACTGCAATTCCTGCGGAGCCAGCTGGGCGTGGCAACCCGTCACGGTGATGCGGGCAGTGGGGGCCCGTCGCCCCAGTTCCCGCACCAGGGCCCGACTGTCGGCGCCGGCTTCGCGGGTCACACTGCAGGTGTTGACGACGATCTCGCCGGCGTGCTTCGGATCTCCTGTCAGTTCATGGCCCCGTTGCAGAAAATTGCGCCCCAGAGCATCCATTTCCGCCTGATTGAGGCGGCAGCCCAGACTTCGCAGGTGGACCTTCATGCCGCCTCTGCTCCCTTCGCTGGCATGCGCAGCAGCAAATTGTCGAAGGCCAGCAGGACACCGGCCTCATTCATGGATTGCGCTGCCAGTGCGATTCGCCCTTTCAGGAGTACGTCATCTCTCACAGTGCTGCGCATCTGCCCGCCCAGACATTCCCCGGCAACCCAGGTGCTGCTGTCGGACGGGCTGTCAGGTATACAAAACTCCAGTTGCCGGTCATTGATGAAGAACTCCAGTTCCGTGCCCCTGGCGCGAATATTCAGTCGGTTGCTCATGCCAATGCCCTGGAGAATGAAGGGTGAAGGTATCCAGGTACTGAGCACCTGCTGACGGCCAGAAAGTGTGCGCAGCAGTTGATAGTAACCGTCGCTGCTGGCGTGGAACAGATAGTAACTGATCCCCGCCCCGCCGGTGGCAGGCAATCCGAAGGCTTCGGCGAGGGGAAAGGAGCGCGGTTGCTGCAATCGAAAGAGCACGCCAAATCCGTTGTCCAGCGGACCGTCCAGCGCTCGGGTCTCTACTTCCAGTTCAAAATCAGCCAGTTCGGGACCGGCTGCCGCATACACCAGGCGATTTGGCTCGCCCGGCTCAAGTACGAGTAAGCCTTCCTGCAGCCTGGCCGAACCGCCTCGCAAAGACAAACCCACACTGGCATCCGGTAACGTGAAATCCGCCGCGTAAAGCAATGTCCCCGCAGCGCCATCGGCAACGAATTGCAGGTTGGCTGCAAGACGTGAGGTCTCGGTCAGGGCCGCCAGCGCTGTCAGCAGGGCCAGGAAAAGCAGGGGCCGGCGCAAGTCTGTGCCTCGGTGATCATGGAGCGTTCAGTCTGGCACGGGGCTCCTGCGCCCGCAATGGAAAACGTGGGCGACATACTGGACAAGCTCGGCCGCGCCCCTATAATCGAAAGGCAGACGCAGGGAGTACAATCGTGGCTGATCTGATGAACCCGGACGGTATTCCCGTCGTGGGCCCAAACGGGGACGGCAACTGGACGCCGGACCCCGCGCATCCACGCCGGCGCCCGCCCTGGATCAAGGTGCGCGCACCCTCAGGCGCCACTTACGAACACGTCCGCGGGCTGATGCGGTCCAAAACCCTGCACACGGTCTGCGAGGAAGCGCAGTGCCCCAACATTGGCGAGTGTTGGGGCAAGGGCACGGCCACCTTCCTCATGATGGGAGATACCTGCACCCGTTCCTGCGGTTTCTGCGACATCAAAACCGGGCGTCCGGCGCCCCTTGACTGGGCCGAACCCAACCGCGTGGCGGAGGCCGTGCGCGCCATGGGCCTTGAGCACGTGGTCATCACCAGCGTCAATCGTGACGAACGGCCGGATGGCGGCGCGCCGATTTTCGCCATGGTGATCCGTCGTATCCGGCAGTTGCAGCCCGGTTGCAGCATCGAGGTGCTGATTCCTGACTTCAAGGGCGACGAAGCCGCGCTGCGAACCGTCCTGGACGCGCAACCCGAGATCCTCAACCACAACGTGGAAACGGTCCCGCGCCTCTTTCGCATCGTGCAACCGCAGGACCGCTATGAATGGGCCATGGCCACCTTGCGCAACGCCCGGCGACTGGACCCCCGGGTATTGACCAAGAGCGGAATCATGGTTGGCCTGGGCGAGAAAATGGACGAACTGCTAAAAACGATGCGGGACCTGCGCGACTGCGACGTCGACATTTTGACGGTCGGCCAGTATTTGCAGCCGAGCCGGGTGCATTTGCCTGTAGAGCGCTTCTACGAACCGAAAGAGTTCGATTTCATTCGCGAGGAAGGCCTGGCGATGGGCTTTCGCTGGGTGGAAAGCGGACCGCTGGTCCGCAGCAGCTACCGCGCCGGCGAACAGGTGCGCGCGCTGTCACAACGACAGGAGTTCCGTTTGCGGGTTACGCCTACCCGGTAAGTGTCAACATCGGCTGTTCACTGGCCGGGCGTTCACAATCGCGATTCCTGTGCTATACTGTTGCCGGGCTTTGCCGGCAGCGGTCGCCGGGAGGGCGTCTGGCTACAGGTGACTACACAACACGTCAGGGGACCGGCAGCTACGTGCTAAAGGAATTGCTTTCGCGCGCTGAACAGCGCGGATTCTTGACACTTGACGACATTATTGAACTGACCGACGAAGACGAAAACGCCTCGGTACTCGCTGCAATTCACACCGAACTGGAAGAACTGGGCATCGAAGTCCGGCAGGAAGAGGAAAACCATCGCAGCCTGCTCGGCAGGAGCCGGGAGACCCTGGCGACAGAAAATAATGACGCCGATATAGGCGACATCAACGCTGTTTCCGCCGACGATCCCGTCGGCCTTTATTTTCGCCAGATGGCCCAGGAACCCCTGCTGACGGCCCAGGATGAAATCGATCTCGCCAAGCGCATTGAGGATGGCCGCAACGCCCGTGGCAATTTGAATGACCCTTTTTCAGGCTCACACTTGAATGATATTGAGTTGGCGAGGCTTGAGCGGCTGGAAATAGATGGCCAGGAAGCCCGCGAGCACCTTGGCCGGGCCAATACCCGCCTGGTCGTCAGCATCGCCAAACGTTACATGAACCAGGGCCTGCCCTTCCCCGATCTTATACAAGAAGGCAACGTAGGCCTGATGCGCGCCGTCGACAAGTACGATTACAAGCGCGGCAACCGCTTCAGCACCTACGCCACCTGGTGGATCCGGCAGGCCATCACGCGCGCCCTCGCCCAGAAGACGCGCACCATTCGCATCCCGCTGCACATGACCGAACGAATCCGCCAGATGTATCGCGCGGCCCAGTCACTGGAGCAAAAGCTGGGACGTCGCCCCACGCCCGAGGAGATCGCCCTGGAGATGGACCTGCCGGCCGAAATCGTATGTCGCATGATGGATGCCAGCCAGCATGCCATCGCCCTTGAGCGACCGGTCGGCGAGGATGGCGACAGTGAATTTGGCGATTTCATTGAGGACCAGGATTCACCGAGCCCGGTCGAGGTGGCGACGCGCAATCTGCTGCAGGAGACGATCGAGGAAGTGTTGGCCGAGTTGACCCCTCGCCAAAACCAGATCCTGCGCATGCGTTTCGGCCTGGGCGATGGCGAACCCCACACTCTGGAGGAAATCGCCAGCAAGTTCGGCCTGAGTCGCGAACGCATTCGCCAGTTGGAAAAGGAAGCGCTGCGCCGGCTGCGCCATCCGCGTCTGGCCCACAATCTTCGCGACTATCTGGGCTGATTCAGCGTAGAATAATCATGCGCCGCCCTGCACTGGTGCAAAGCGACCCGTTGTGCCAGGTTTCGGCCGGAACGCAGTGAAAGCATTTGAATACAGGCAGGGAGTGACCACATGAGCGAAAACAATGTCCGTTACGCCTGGTTTGACGGGGCCGTCGTGCCCATGGAACAGGCCAAAATCAGCGTTCACAACCAGGCCCTGCAGTACGGCACCAGCGTCTTCGCCGGGATGCGCGCCTACTGGAATGCGGAACGGGAGCAACTTTACCTGTTTCGTCCATTCGACCATTTCGAGCGTTTGTTGCAGTCCGCCGCCTTGCTGCGTCTCGACCTGAACTATACGCCGGCCCAATTGCTGCAAAGCCTGATTGAGTTGTTGCAGGCCGAGGGCGTGGACTGCAATTGCTACATCCGTCCACTGGTGTATGCGGCCAATGAGTCGCTCGGTGTGCATTTGCTGGACTCGCGGCCGGAGTTGGCCATTACGCTGATGCCCCTGCGGGACGGCGGATTCGTCAGCAAGGCCGGTGGTATGCACGTCTGCATTTCGGCCTGGCGCCGCGTTGAGGACAACGCCATTCCGGCGCGCGGCAAAATTGCGGGCTCCTACGCCAATTCGCTCATGATCCGTTCGGACGCCATGCTTGCCGGTTATGACGACGCCATCGTTCTCAACAATGACGGGCACATCGCAGAGTGCAGCGTCGCCAATCTGTTTCTCGTGAGAAAGGGCGTCGCCATCACCCCGCCGGTCACGGCCGACGTTCTCGAAGGCATCGTCCGGCGTTCCCTGATCCATTTGTTGCAGGAAGAACTCAATGTCGAGGTCCAGGAACGCGCTGTCGACCGCACCGAGGCCTATCTGGCTGACGAAATGTTCATGTGCGGCACCGGCGCGGAGATCACACCCATCACAAGGGTCGAACATCGTCCGGTCGGCGATGGCGAAATCGGACCCCTGACTTCCCGCCTGAGCCAACGCTTTCTGGACATTGTCTACGGACGCGACAGTGGCTACATGGACTGGCTTGAGCCCGTATTTGCCCTGCAGCGGGCAGTCGGTTGACAGCGATGACCATAAACACAGTCGCCCCGCCCCGCGCCGTCATCCGCGTGCGCAATCTGTCGCGCGAATTGCGTTTGGGAAAGGTCCGTGTGCACGCCTTGCGTGACGTCAACCTGGAAATCTTCGCCGGCGAGATGGTGAGTATTGTCGGGCCATCCGGCAGCGGCAAGAGCACCTTGCTGGGGCTGATCGGCGGCCTGGATTCGCCCAGCAGCGGCAGCGTCGAAATAGACGGCGTTGACATCTCGAACATGAACGAGGACCAGCTCACCACCATCCGTAACGAAAAGATCGGCTTTATCTTCCAGTTCTTCAACCTGATCCCCACGCTCACCGCCCGGGAAAACGTGGCCCTCCCGGTCCAGTTCGCGAACAAGCCGAAATACAGGCCCGACCGCCGCGCCCGCGAGTTGCTGGAGCAGCTGGGTCTGGGCGACCGCATGCACCACCGTCCGGCCGAACTCTCTGGCGGGGAGCAACAGCGCGTCGCCATCGCCCGCGCCCTGGCCAACGACCCGCCCCTGTTGCTGGCTGACGAGCCGACCGGCAACCTGGATACGGCGTCGGGACAGGTCGTGCTCGAATCGCTGCGTGACGTGCAACGCGAAGCCGGCACCACGGTCGTGCTGGTAACGCACGATCCGGAGCTGGCGGAAATCACGGACCGTCAACTGACCCTGGTTGACGGCCGGCTGCTCGGCGAGGCGCTGGAGGCGCAGCATGAACCCGCCTGAGTTGCCCGCCACCTGGCCCGTCACCATCGCCGGCATGAAACGGGACCTGCCTCTGTTTGAAATTAGCCCGGGTGTGCGCATTGCCATTCTCAACATTCTGGGAGACAGCGAACTGGTGCAGGCGGCCAGCGCAGCCCTTGCCGGCAAACTGGGTGATTTCAACGCCGATGTGCTGGTGTCGCCCGAGGCCAAGGCAATCCCCCTGGCCCATGCCCTGTCGATCGACATGCAATTGCCCTATGTCGTGCTGAGAAAGTCGCTCAAGCCCTACATGGGTGACGCCCTGGCTTCCGAGACCCTGAGCATAACGACCGGTCAACCGCAAATGCTTTACCTTGACGAAAGAGACCGCGAACTTGTCCTGGGCAAACGGGTGATCCTGCTGGATGACGTTATTTCCACTGGCAGCACGCTGCAGGGCCTGCGGCTGATCATGCGCAAGGCGGGCGCCGAGGTTGTCACGGAAGCCGCCATCCTCACCGAGGGCGACCGCGCGAAATGGACCAATATTGTCGCGCTTGGCCATCTCCCCGTCTGGGTGGACGACTAGGTCCGTTTCACCCGGACTCCAGTTTCTCCAGCACCAGAAAATGCGACAGGCCCCAGGCGTCCAGCGGGCCGCCCTCAAGACTCTGCAAGAGGTCCCGCATGGCGAGAGCCGGCCCGCCAAAACGCGCGACCAGATTGTCATAGCCCCCGTATATACGGCGCATTTCCACTAGCCGGACCGGACAACCTGCGAGAAGTTTGAGCAGGCCTCGCCGCGTATAGACGCGCACGTGCGGTGCGAGACGATTGCGCGCGACGTCCGGCAGCCAGTTGATCAGGGGCGTGTTGCCGAAATGATATTGACCTCGCCAAAAGTGCCCGTGCGTTTCGAATGGGTACCATCGGTTGGGGCAGAAAATGACGGCGCGGCCGCCCGGCTTCAGAACCCGTATCATTTCCCGCAGGGCCTGGCGGTCGTCCTGAACATGCTCCAGCACCTCGTTGGACAGCACCGTATCGAAACGATCGCTGGCATAGGGAAGCCACTCCGCGGCGGCGACGAGCGCGTGAGGCGTGGACGAGCTGGCCAGCAGCACCCGGTCCGATTCGATGTCAAAGAGTTCCACCCTGGCCGCGTAGCGTTCCTGAAGTTGCCGGGCGTACATGCCGGTCCCGCCGCCCGCTTCCAGCACCAGCGCCCGCTCAAGGTGGGCATGGCGCGCTATCATCTGCAGACGGCGTTCCTGGCCGGCACGCCAAACGTAACTGGGTTCTCCTCGCAGGGCCGCCCGTGGGCTTTCGCCGGTTCGCACAACGAATTCTTGCGCCTTAATCAAAAACGCGTCAGGATTGCAGTCTAACGGGACACGTGGAAGGCCGGCAAGCGGTGACACTGTTTCTGGCCCCCTGGTTCCCGAAATCGAAACTGGACAGGAGGTCCCGCAATGCTTCACAAGGCAAGACTGCTGATTTTCATACTCGTGCTCATGCTTGGCACCGGTTTGGCGGCGCAGGACATGGGCGAGCCGCAATACGCCGGGCTCGACATGGACCTGAGCGGCGTCAACATTCGCATGGCCAACATCGGCGGCGGTACCTATGAGGTCATGTATGAATCGATTTCCGTCTTTGAAGAGGCCACCGGCGCCACCGTGGAAATCGTGGCCCTGCTGGACGGCTTCGCCATTGACCAAAAGTTGAAGGTGGACTTCGCCACTGGCGCCGCGGACTACGACGTCGCATGGGACCACACAAGTTTCATGGCCCAGTACACCGACTTCCTGCTGCCGCTGAACGACTTCTTCAGCGAGGAAGAACTGGCGGCCTTCAGCCCGGCAATCATGGATGCGGCTACAGTCGACGGCAATCTGTATCTCATCCCGCGCCATGCCGACATCAGTCCCATTCACTACCGTCTGGATCTCTACGAAAGTGAAGAGATTGCCGCGGAGTATCTGGCCGCCACGGGTGAAGAGCTGACCGTGCCGACGACCCTGGAACAGATCGACCGTCAGGCGCGCTTTTTCGTCGAGAACGGTCACAGCACCTTCGGCTACACCCTCGCCGGCCGCGAGGAAGCCCTTACGGGCCGCTTCTACGAAATGCACTTTGCCAGCGGTGGTTCGCTCTTCAACGAGAACTGGGAACCGACCTTCAATGACGACATCGGCGTGGCCGTCGCCGAACTGCTGCGTGGCTGGTACATGGACAGCATCATCCCGGTCGACACCACCGACCTGCTCTGGGACGGCGTGGCCGCGTATTTCTGCAACGGCGACACGGCCATCAAACTCGAGTGGTACGGCTGGTACGCCTACTTCCAGAGTCCCGACAATTGTGCCATCAACCACAACTTTGGCCTGGCTCGCGGCTTCACCGGTCTGAGCGTCGGTGGCGATGCCGTTCGTCCCTCGGGCTGGGCCGGCGCCCATGCCTTCTCCATTCCGGCAACCGCGCCGAACCCCGAGGCCGGAGCCCAGCTCATCAAGTTCCTCTCTTCGGAGCGCGTGGCCTACGAGGAAGCCCAGCTGGGATATCTGCCGGTGCGCAATGACGTCTGGACGCGAATCATCGACGACGCCGCCATGGCCGAGAATCCCCTTGACCGCGAGCGCCTGGTGCTCGCCCAACTGCAGGTGTCCGAAGATTTCAAGACTCCACCGCTGATCGCCGAGTGGATTCCATTCTCCAACATCTTCTACCCGCACATGCAGGCGATCCTGCTCGGTGACGTCAGCGCCCAGGATGGTCTGGACCAGGCTGCTGCCGAAACCCGGGAAATGATGGCGGACGCCGGTTACTACGGCTAGTTCGTCATTCTGCGGCTCTGGTCAGGTGAATTCCTGGCCAGAGCCGTTTCGCCTCAGGATCCCGGCGAGCCAATGACCCTTCAGGCACAGGTCCAATCCGGCAGCAGCGCTGAACCGGAACAGAGGTTCACAGACGGGCGTATCAGCGCCCGCTGGTTTCCCGTCTTCATGCTGCTGCCTGCGATTCTCTTCATCCTGGTTATCCTGCTCTTCCCGCTGGTTTACTCTCTTTATGTCAGTTTCACGCCTTACGAACTGCTCAAACCCAACAGTCTTAAATTCGAACTGGCGCGCGCCCTGCGCAACTATCAAAGACTCTTCGCCGATGCCATTTTCTGGAAATCCGTCGGTAATACGATTGTTTTCCTGTTTCTTTCCATCAATCTCAGTTACGTCATTGCCCTTGGCCTTTCCCAGTTGCTGGCGCGCGTCACGCGCGGTCAGGGGCTGATGCGCACCCTCTTGATGGTGCCCATGATGTTCGCGCCCATCCTGGTCGGCTTTCAGTTCCGCTGGTTCTTCAACGCCAACGTGGGGTTGGTCAACAACCTCCTGTTTTCCCTCGGCCTGATGCAGGAACGCGGCCAGATCGCCTGGCTGGTTGACGAGCCACTGGGCATGTTCAGCATCATCGTGGCTTCCATCTGGATGAACCTGCCCGTGTTGACCATCATCCTTCTGGCCGGCACGCTTTCCCTGCCGGTCGAGACTTTTGAAGCTGCCGACGTCGACGGCGCAAGCAGCTGGCAACAATTCCGTTTCATCACCTTCCCGTTGTTGGCGCCCTTCAGTTACATCGCGCTGACCATTCTTTCGCTCGACATTTCCCGCGCCTTTGACATCGTGCGCATCATGACCGATGGCGGCCCGGCCCACCGCACCGAGTTGATCTGGACCTATGTCACCCGCCTGGCTATCGAGAACACAAAATTTGGTCTGGGTAGCGCCATGTCCTGGGTGACCGTCGTGCTGGCTGTGGCCTTCACGCTTTATTTCTTTCGCCAGCTGGTGCGTTCGCGCGTGGTGCGCTGAAAATGTCCTTCAGGGCCGGCCAGCGTCGCCGCAACCAGCGTTTTCTGAATGCGCTCGCCTGGTTTGTGCTTGTGTTAATTGCCCTGCCGGCATTCTGGATAGTCCTGACGGCCTTCCGCCCCAACGTTGAAATCAACAGCTGGCCGCCGGTCTGGGTGCCGCAGGAAATCACGCTCGATGCCTTCGCCACCATGTTTGGCCTCAATCCGGACGAGCGGATGCGCGTGCCGGTCGAGAGCTATATGCGCAATTCCCTGCTGGCCGCCGGCATCAGTACCGTGGTGGCCGTCAGCATCGGCACCCTTGCCGGCTACGCCTTCGCGCGCTTTCGCTTTCGCTTCCAGACGGCCGCCTTTCTCGGCATCATGCTCTCCCGCGCCATCCCCGGTGTGGCCCTGAGTCTTCCGCTCTTCATCCTTTTCAACCAGATGCGCCTGGTGAACAACATCTTTGGTCTGGCCGCGGTCTACATCGCCATGAACATCCCCTTCAGCACCTGGCTGATGGACGGCTTCTTTCGCCAGATCCCGCAGGACCTCAGCGAAGCGGCCTATATCGATGGCTGTGGTTACTGGTCAGCTTTCTGGCGTGTGGAACTGCCGCTGGCCCTGCCCGGCTTCGCGACGGCGGCCATCTTTGCCTTTCTGGCCGCCTGGAACGAGTTTCAGATAGTCAGCGTGCTGGCGCGCAGCGCCGCCGCGCGAACCTTCCCGCCCGGCCTCTTCGATTTCACGGAGCAATTCACCTTCGACTGGCGCGGCATGGCGGCCATGAGCGCCATCATGATGGTGCCGGCCATCATTTTCGTCATTCTGGTGCAGCGCAATCTGGTCAGTGGCATGACCTTTGGCGCCACCAAGGGTTAGGTCAACACACCCCTAATCCGTGTGGAAGACCTCCTCGATCGTCTTCCACCACTCCCCTTCCGCGCGCGATTCGAGCGGCGACTGCATGGGCATGCAGACGTCCCACCAGCGCTGAGTGGCCTCGTCGGCGGCCATCGCCGCCATGTCCGCCTCAAAGTTATCGCCATGATATTCAAAGTAGGCGAATAGCAGGCCCTCGTGATGGTAGATCGAATAGTTGCGAATGTTGCATTCCGCAATCTTTTGCAGCACCTCCGGCCACACTGCCGCGTGCAGTCGGGTGTATTCCTCCAGATGCTCCGGCTTGATGCCCACAACCTGACCGAAACGTTGCATGCTGACCTCCTTCAGCCTTCCGCGCGCAAAATTCGCGCAGCCTGTACCAACGCCCGCAGTTTGTCGCGCGCCACGTGGCGGGCGGTCATGCTGTAGCCGCAGTCGCTGCTGAGCCACAATCGTTTGGCGTCGTTGACCTTCAGCAGTTCCCGCGTGCGTTCGACGATGATCTCCGGCGATTCGACAGCCCGCGCCTTAACATCCACCACGCCGGCGCTCAAAAACTGGTCATCCCGGGCGTGGCGCGCAAAGAGGTCCGCCTGCCACATGCCGCGGTTGGCGAATTCCAGGTGCAGGATGTCGGCATCCATTTTCCCGAACCATGGCGCGATGTGTTCGTATGTGCGGTGGGCCACCGCCGGCCGTCCCAGGAAATTGCCGAAGCAGATGTGCAGGCCGATGGTCGCCTCGACGCCTTCCACCATCGCATTAAACATGTCCACAAACTCGGCGAGGGGCACAAAGTCGTCGATGGCCGAGGGCTCGTCCACCTGGATGTGCGTGGCGCCGGCGGCCACAACGTCCTTCAACTCCTGGTTGAGCAGGGGCACCAGCGCCCAGGCGACTTCGCGCTTGTCCCGGTAGACCTCGCCAGGATTGATGCGAAAGGCGAATGTCACCGGCCCTCCCAGCGGTGTCACCAGATGCCTTTGCGTGCGCACCCGTGCGAACTCCAGTTCCTCCACCAGCCCCAGGCCCTGCGGAGTCTGGATTGGCTCGCGCACGACGAAGGCATCGATCATGTCCGGGCCGGGATAGCCCAGTTGACGCTCCCAGGGGATGGCTTCCACGCCCTGCATGTAGTCGTAGAAACCCACGAGAAAATTGAAACGCCGCATTTCTCCGTCTGAAATGACGTCCAGTCCGGCCTCTTCCTGCTCCATGATGGCCAGCATCGTGGCGTCGTCGAACACTTCGCGAACGTCGACGCTGCCCAGCTCGCCGCGCTTCATGGCCTCACGCACGACGAATAGCCAGCCCGGCGTCCCGTAGCTGCCGATCACCTGGGTCGGAAACGCGGGCAAATCGCTGTAGTGGTACATGGATTACTCCAGAGGTTTGCGTTGACCGGTACGCGGGTAGTGCTCCTCGCGGATGAGACGGTCTTCCTTGTAGATGTACCAGGGACAGGGCGCCTGGTGGTCAAGCGTGTGGTCCAGCGGTCGCAGCAGGTAGCCGCGCGTGCGACCCGGCAGCCACTCCATGGCGATGGCGCAATGCGCGCAGTACCAGTGCACGTCCGTCTTCTGCCAGACCCACTCATGCGGGATTTCGTTCACGCCATGCTCTGCCAGCAGCCAGGGAGCGCGACCCGTCTCGGGGTCGCCGCGACGCATTATGCCACCGCTGCCGCAGGGATCGAAGGCGACCATGAAGCGGTCCCCCTGGTCCTCGACGATGACGTCACCGCGACGGCGCGCGCCGCTGAAGTGACCGCCGCGCATGCCCTCGACGGTCAGGCAAACTTTCTCCCAGGGCGTCATGTCGTCCCAGGCGGCATAGCGGTCGCCCCAGATGTCCTGGTGGGTATGCAACACTGTTTCCAGTACCGCCTCTTCCTCGTATTCGCTGGCGATGAAGGAGAGCTGATCCTGCATCCAGGCCACCTGCAGATCATGCACGTTCAGGTAGGCCAGATGCATGCGCTCGAGCCAGAAACGGGCATCGTCGTCGCGACAGTCCTCCAGCGCCGCCAGGGCCTTGCTTTCCTCCGCCTCGCCAAAGGGGTAGGCGCGGAAGGCGCGCATAACCCCGCCGGCGGCAACAGTCGCGCTCTCATCGCTGCCGCCGGCCTTGAGGATGATGTAACGCATGGTGTCCTGGATCCACACATGCATGATGCCGTTCATGATGTCCATTTCCTGGCGGTAGTAGCGCAGGATGCGGGCGGCCAGGTCCCGCGCGCCGGCCTCAATGGCCTCTTCCGCCAGGGTTTGCGAGGACACGCCGATGGTCTCGATGCCGTCCAGGCGCAACTCCCGGCCGATGGTGGTCGAGGGAGCGATACGGACGTGACCCAGGCGACCCATCTCAGTTCATCTCCATGCCGCCGGCCACGTTGATGGCCTGGCCGGTGACGTAAGCGCCATCATCCGAGCAGAGGAAGGAGACCGTCGCGCCGATGTCTTCCGCAGCGCGCGCGGCGCGGCGCAGGGGCACCAGTTCGTTGACGCTCTTCTCGATCCAGCCGCCGGGCTCAAGGCCGAAGCGCTCCGACTGAATGCGGTCGATGTCCTCCCACATGGGGGTCTCCACGATTCCCGGGCAGATGGCGTTCACGGTGATGCCCAGGGGCGCCAGCCATTCGGCGGCGCTCTGCGTGATGCTGATGACCGCCCACTTGGCAGCCGAGTAATGGGCGGCGTAGGGTCGGCCGCTGCGCCCCGCCACGGACGAAAGGTTGACGATTGAGGCGGGCGGCATGCCCAGGCTGATGCCCTGCTCGACCTGCTTTCGCATCTGGACGGCCACGCGTTGCAGACAGAAAAACAGGCCGCGCTGGTTCACCCGTTGCAGCCAGTCCCACTCGTCGGGCGTGATTTCATCCAGCGGCATGGTGTGGAGTACGCCGGCATTGTTGACCAGAATGTCGATGTGGCCAAACTGCTCAACGACCGTGTCAACCATGGTCTGAATCTGGTCAACGTCACCGATGTCAATCGGGTACGCCACGCCCTGGCCCGCGTGGCTGTCCACGTCTGCGGCGGCTTCGCGGGCGTTGTCGCTGTTGAATTCAGCGATGACGACCGTCGCGCCTTCCTGCGACAAACGCGTGGCGATGCCCCTGCCGATGCCCTGACCGGCGCCGGTGACGATGGCGACCTTGCCCTTGTGTCGGTTCGGAACGGGCGCCATGGCTAGCCCTCGATCTCGGAAGGTTGTACCGAGCGATGTTCGGCCGCGGAACGGTAAGCGGCGTTGACCACACGCAGGGTGTTGAGATTGTCGGCGCAGGGCGTGGCCGGCTCGCTATCCGTCTCGATGGCGATCATCAGTCCCGCCATGGGCCCCACAAAGGCATCGGGGATCCACTTTTCATCCAGCGGCACGTCGACGGGGTCCGCATCGCCGGAGCGGTAGACCAGCGTGTCCGGTCGACCATCCGGGTAGTCGTAGAGCAGTCCGATGGTGCCTTCGATCGCGCCCTCCGTCCCCAGAAAGCGGTAGACCGCCTCGGGCTCGCCATGCAGGTTGTAGTGGTTGACAGCCACCGTGGCCTGCAGCCCGTCCCCGTAATCCAGCACGGTGACCGTCTTGCTCTCGCCGATGACCGGCGCCTGGTCGGCATAGCGGGCATGGCGACTGGTCACCCATTGCGGATCGCCAAAGAGGTAACGCAGCGAATCCAGATAGTGAATGCTGTGATACATGACCTCCAGACGGGGCGCCTGGGCCAGCCAGGGCCACATGTGCCAGGGCGTGGCGATGGTCACCAGGATTTGGGCATCCGTCGCCTGGCCGATGGCGCCCATGCGAATGAGTTCTCCGCTCGCGGCGATGCCGGCGTCCCAGCGCATCTGCTGGTTGCTGGCCTGTTTGACTCCCGCCCGTTGAGCCAGATCAACGATGCGCAGCGCCTCGCCAAAGTCCTCGGCCAGCGGCTTCTGGCAGAGCATGTGCTTGCCCGCGGCTGCCACCCTCTCCACGATGGCCAGCTGCTCCCAGGCCGGGACGGCGATGTCAACGATCTCGACGGCGGGATCGGCCAGCAACTCGTCCAGGGAGTCGTAAATGCGTGCGATGCCGTTGTCCGCCGCCACAGTTTCCGCGGTCTCGCGGTTGATGTCGTGCACGCCGACGCAGCGAAAGCCCGCCTTGCGATAGGCCGGCATGTGGGCGTACTGCACGATTCCGCCGCAGCCGACGCTGCCGATGCCCATGTCCATGCGCTGCGGCAGTTGCGGCCGCCAGCTTATGCCCTGCGGGTCAATGATCATGAGTCCAGCCCGAGCCCGTAAAAGGCATTGCCGGTCCGGCCCCAGATGGCGGCGCGTTCATCATCGCCGAGGTCCGCAAGGGCCTTCTCCGTCTCGTCATGCACCTTTTTGTAGGTGCCGGCCAGGATGGCGACGGGCCAGTCGCTGCCAAACATCAGCCTGTCTGCGCCGAAAAGCTCCAGCGCGGTGTCGATCCAGGGCTTGATGTCCTCCCAGGTCCAGTTCTCGAGGTCGGCCGTCGCCGTGTTCAGGCCGGAGACCTTGGCGTGGACGTTCGGATTTTCGGCGGCCGCGGCCATTTGCTCGCGCCAGACGCGACTCTCGTCAGTGCCCTGTGGCGGCTTGGCCAGGTGGTCGATGACCATCTTCAACTCCGGCACGCGTTCCGACAGAGTCGGGACATGTTCGAGGTGATTGGGGAATACTGCGACGACATCGAAGGTCAGACCGCGATCGGCCAGCACCTGCAGACCCTCGATGACCGTATCCTGCGTCACCCAGTCGGGGTCCGCAATTTCGTGAATCAGGTGGCGAATGCCGCGAAAGTAGGCGTTGTTGCCATAGTCCTCGTCGATTTTGCGCGCCATTTCGGCCGGGTCCAGCAGGGGCAGCCAGCCCACCACGCCGGCGACCCAGTCGTTGGCCGCGGCGGTCGCCAGCATGTAGTCCGTGTCGGCGTAAGAGTCGGCCGCCTGGACGATGACCGTCTTGTGCATCCCGACTTCGGCAAGCTGCGGTTCAAGATCCGGCGCCTCGAAGTTGGCGTAGATGGGCCCGTAGGCGGGCACCAGCCAGGGGTATTCCACCTTGTCCAGATGCCAGAAATGTTGATGAGTGTCCAGTTTGAGCATTTTCTCCTCTTTCCTTTTTCTCAGCGCCCGGGCTCAAGCGGGATACCGCCCCGTTCGGCCAGCACCCTGTCCACGAATTCAGTGGCCAGACCAGTATAGCCCGTCGGATCAAGCAACCTTGAGATTTGTTCCCCTGACAAATGGGCTGCGACCCGCGGATCGGCTGCCAGCTGGTCGCTGAAGGAACGCCCCTGCTCATGAGCAGCCATGGCGCAGGCATGCACGACGTCGTGCGCTTCTTGCCGACCGAGTTGTGGCGCAAGGGCGAACATTACGCGTTCCGCCAGCAGCAGGCCGCCGGTCAGGTCCAGGTTTTGCCGCATGCGCGCCTCATTGACCTGCAGGCCGGCCAGTACCCGTGAGGTCAGTTCCAGCGCGCCCTGACACATCACGCAGAGTTCCGGGACCCAGGCCCATTCCATCTGCACCGCCGACCAGTCCCGCTCGTGTTCGTTGAAGACCAGGGTATCCATGGCCACGGTGACCTGTGCCTGCGTCAGACGGGCCAGGGTCAAAATCGATTCGCAAAGCATGGGGTTGCGCTTCTGCGGCATGGTGCTGCTGCCCACCTTGCCCGATGCGTGGGGTTCCTCCAGTTCGTCAAGGCCGGTCTTTTGCAATTCAATGATTTCATTCGCGATTCGCCCGCAGAGCGCGCTGGTCATGCCCATCACCACGGCGCACTCGACCGGATTGTCCCGCGAACTGTGCCAGGCGATTGGCGGGACCGTCAGACCAAGCTCGGCCATCAACCCTCGCTGGACGGCAAGAGCGTCCACGTCTCCCTCTCCCATGCCGGCCAGAGTGCCCACTGCCCCGCCGAACTGGCCCGCGAGCGCTCCCTCGCGGGCCCGCAGCAGTCGACCGCGGTGGCGTTTCAGTTCCGCCAGCCAGCCAGCGACCTTGAAACCAAAGGTGATCGGCAGGGCTTGCTGGCCATGCGTGCGGCCAGCCATGGGTGTGGCCCGATGGCGCTGCGCGAGGTCCGCCAGGATGCCGACGAGTTCGGCCGCGGTCTCATCAATGAGCGCCAGCGCGTCGCGCAATTGCAGGATGGTGGCCGTGTCCATCACGTCCTGGGTGGTCGCCCCCCAATGCACCCAGCGTCCGGCATCGCCCTCACAGCGTCCGGCAAGCTGCCAGATGAGCGGCACCAGGGGATGGACTGTGCGGTCAATGCCCTCGCGGATGGCCTTCAGGTCAAAGCATTCGGCCCGCGCTTGGCGGGTGATTTCGGCCGCAGCCTCCCTGGGAACGAGCCCCAGACTTGCCTGGGCCCGCGCCAGGGCCGCCTCGTAATCCAGCCAGCGTTGCAGCAGCGCGCGTTCCTCAAAGAGAAGGCGCATGCGGGCGGACCCGAACAACCCGCCAAACAGGACCGAGTCAATGACGTTGACTGCCATGCGCTCGCCTTTCCCGGCGCTACTGGCGTGGCAGGACCTCATCGCCATTTCGCCGGATTGTGCTATACCTGACGGCAACATCATAATGGCCGCAGTGGCGTCCCGCCAGACGTCTGCGGCGGGGACGGAGACCTCATGCTCAAGGCTTGCTGGCACTTCAGCTTCACTGTGAGCGACCTCGAACGCTCGATCGCCTTTTATCGTGACCTGCTGGGCATGAGTCTTGTGCACCGCCAGGAACAGGCCAACGAATACACCGCGCGTCTCGTCGGTTACGAGAATGCCCACCTCAAGGTGGCGCAACTGACCATTGACGGCATGCCGGACTCGCGCTCCGGTCATCTGCTGGAACTGGTGGAATACGTCCATCCGGACTGCGAAGCCACTGACACGGCCATCTGCCGCCCGGGAACGGCGCACATGGCCTTCGAGGTCAGCGACATTCACAGCGACTACGAGCGCCTGCTGGCCGCGGGCGTGAACTTCAATTCCCCGCCCAATGCCATCACCAGCGGCATCAACAGGGGCGGCTTCACCTGCTATTTTCGCGACCCCGACGACATCACGCTGGAACTGGTGGAGATGCCCCCGCGTTGAAGAGCGGAAAGAAAAACGCCCGCGCAGGCGGACGTCCTGTGCCCCATAGGGGACTCGAACCCCTGTTTTGGCCTTGAGAGGGCCACGTCCTGGGCCGCTAGACGAATGGGGCAGCACTGGACAGAAGTCTAACGATCCTGCCTGCCATGTCAAGGTGTAGGGGTCGCAGTGCCCGAAACCGCCCCCCGGGGCCGACGAGGGTCGATCCGCTTTGCCGGATTGTTAAAGGCATGTTATGATTCGGCTGAGAGTCATCTCCGGCAGCCCTGAACGTCCGCCGACAGGCAGGCCGTCGCTGTATGGGGATAGGAAACGAAGATTGATACAGGAGGAGAAAAGATGTTTCGTCGCAGTTTGCTCGTAATGCTTGCGCTCCTGCTGCTCACCGCAGTTGCCGGTGTGCAGGCCCAGGACGCAGTGGGCATCACTATTCGTTGCAAGGCCAGCCCGCCGGAAGAGGACTGGCGCTGCAACAGTTTCGCCGAGGTTGAGGAACAGGTGGAAATGGCCCTTGGAATCGCCATCGACCTGAACCTCATTCAGGACAACGCCGGCTGGGCCGACTACAAACAGGAATTCGTGCTCGCCTCCGAGGCGGGAGTCGCACCGGACATCATCCTGAGTGGTCACGAAGACATTGGCGCCTGGGCGACTGCCGGCCTCATCATCCCGCTGGATGACATGATCGGCATGCACGCCGAGTTTGAGGACATCGTCCCCACCCTGTGGGACTCGCACAAGCTGGGCGACACGATCTATGGCATTCCGCAGGACGCCGAGGCGCGTCCCGTCTTCTACAGCAAGTTGCTGCTGGGCGACCTGGGCTGGAGCGAGGAAGACATAGAATCGCTCCCGGACCGCGTGATTGCCGGTGAGTTCACCTTTGCCGACATGATTGCCACGGCGCAGGAAGCGATCGACGAGGGCGTGGTCGACGAGGGCAACGGCTTCTGGCACCGCCCCAGCAACGGCCCCGACTTCCTCTACTACTACTACGGCAACGGCGGAGCCGTGCTAGATGACATGGGCGGTCTGGTCGTCGACGGCGCCGCGTTGCTGGCCACCTATGAACTTCTGGGCGGCCTGACCGAGAGCGGTGTCATGCGCTCCGACCTCATCGGCGTCGACTGGAACGAGGTCTGGCACCCGACCGTGGCCCAGGCCGACACCGTGCTCTTCGCCGCCGGCGGCACCTGGAACTGGCCCAACTGGGCGATCAACTACGTCGCCGACCAGGGCGGAGACGCCTACCTCTTCGAGAACATCGGCCTGACCCTGATCCCTGCGATGGGCACGGGCTCAGCCATCACGCTGACCCATCCGCTGACCTACATGATCAGCAGCGGCAGCGAGAATCCGGACGTGGCCCTGGCGCTGATCGCCGCCATCACGACGCCGGAACACAACAACAAGCACGCCATCGACAGCTTCCACCTGGGCATCCTGAACGCCCAGCTGGAATCCGAGGCCTACGCGAACAACCGTCTGCTGAGCAGCGCCCACTACATGCTGGACCACACCACGGCGCTGCCCAATCATCCGGGCTGGAACGCCTGGTCCAATGCTTACTTCGTGGGCATTCAGGCTGTCGAGACCGGTGAGGCGACACCGGAGGGGGCGGTGGACATCGCCATCGCACAGATGACCAACGAACTGGGCGACGGCATCACCGTCCGCTAGTTCGACCGCATGTCGCAGCACAAAGGCGGAGCGGGGGCGGCTGACGCAGCCCTCGCTCCCGCGCCATCCCAGGCCCGCAGCCGCAGGCGCGCGTTGCAGGCCAATTTGACCGCCTACGGCTTCATGGCGCCGGCAGGTCTGCTGGTGCTGCTGTTCTTCTTCCTGCCCGTCCTAATCGTGCTGTACCTGAGCCTGACCAACCTGGCCAGCGCCAACTTCACCTCCAACCTGGCGGAGATGGAATTCATCGGCTTGCGCAATTTTCAAACCTTGTTGAATGACCAGTTTGCCAAAAAGATCTTTTTCAACACCATTTTTTACGTCATGTCCACCCTGGCGCTGTTCAACGTGACGGCAGCGCTCATCGTTTCCTTGCTGACGGCCCACATCAACCGGCGCGCGGGATTCGTCTTCCGCGCGCTCTGGATATTGCCGCGCATCACTACCTCGACCGTTTACATTCTCATCTGGCGGCGGATGATGGCCGAGGCTCCCTTTGGCATCATCAATCAGGTCAACACCGCCCTGGGCTGGCCCACCTGGAACTACGGCGCGGAAAACCCCTGGGTTTTCGTGATCCTGGTCAATGGTTTCATCGGCATCTCCTTTGGCATGATCATTTTCACGTCAGCGATCGAATCCATCCCCGCCGATCTGATGAATGCCTCCCTGGTCGATGGCTCGACCTATTTGCAACGAATTCGCCACGTCACCCTGCCGCTGTTGCGCTGGCCCCTGCTCTTCGTCGTGACTTACCAAAGTCTTTCATTGCTTACTTCCTTCGAGCAGATCCTGTTGCTGACCGACGGCGGCCCCGGTCTTTACCGTACGGAGGTTTGGGCCCTGACGGCCTTTCACCGTGCCTTGTCCAACTATTTCGGCAACACGCAGTGGGGTTACGGATCGGCCTTTGCCGTCGTTCTGGTCATCATCGGCGTCATTCTGGCGGTCGTCTACATGCGCGTCTTCCGTTTCGATGAACTGGTCGCCGAACCGAGAATTGAGGTGCTTTGATGGCGGCGGCAGGTGCGCTGACGAACATCAACACGGATTCAATGTCCGGCCGCTTGCTGCTTGCCCTGCGCAACGGACTGCTGGCGGCGCTGGCAATGGCTCTGCTGGCATTCGTTTTCCATTCACTGCTGCGCCCCGTGATCGGCTCGGCTCTCGTGGAAGAGACCCTGACGATCACGCTTTCACGGCTGTTTCTGGTGTTGCTGCCGATCGCAGCGTATCTGGCTGCCGGTACGGCAGTCCGCAACATGGAAGAACGCCACAAGGCGTTGATTCTGGCGCTGGTCGCCGTTTCGGCGGTCTATGCCCTGGTGGTTGGCGCGCAGGCCTTTCTGGGCGCCGGCCCCTTCGCGCCCAGACCCTCCCTGCAATTCAGCGCGCGCCAGACCGATGAGGGGATTCTCGTTGAAGCCCTGGAGGCCGGAGGCGCAGCCGAGCAGGCTGGCCTGCAACCTGGGGACATCGTCACCGCCATCCGGCGGGACCAGGTGACCCTGACGGAGTTGAACCGGCGCGTCGGCCTGGCAGAGGATGACGACCCCTTCAGGTTGCGCTACATCCGAAACGGGGAGCAGGACCAGCTCACAGTTCGCGCCGTCCTGCAATCCGGCGTCGACTATTCGGCCATCGTCACCGGTCTGGTAATCGCGCTGGTCATCGCCGCCCTTTCCATCTACTGGCCCGGCCGCACCCTGCCCTATATCCTGCTGGCCGTCTCGCTCCTGCCCATGGTGGTCGGTTACCTGTGGCTCATCATCGCCACCTTTTCCTACCGCACGCGCGGGATTCTGCCGCTTGATGGCCAGGGGAACATCGGCGGCCTGACCATCGAAAACTGGGGATTCCTCGTGGGTAAGGACATCGCCGGCCTGGAGTTCAGCATCTGGCAGGTCACGCTCAACTCCTTCCTGCTGGCCGTAATGATGACAGCCGTGGTGCTGCTGGTCTCTTCGATGGCCGGTTACGCCCTGTCGCGCATGAGTTTCGCCGGCCGCAAATTCTTTCTATCCTTCACACTTATTCTGCACGGCTTTCCCGCGGTCACCCTGCTGATCCCGATCTTCTTTATCCTGCTCAACCTGGGCAACCTGCCCCTGATCGGCGACCTCATCGGCTTCAACACCCTGGGCGGCATCACCCTCGTGATGGTCGCCTTTGACCTGCCGCTCGGAATCTGGCTGATGAAGGGCTTTTTCGACCACATTCCCTGGGACATGGAGCGTTCCGCCCTCATCGACGGCGCGTCGCGCTGGCGCGTGTACCGCGAGATCGTCCTGCCGCAGATTCGCCCGGGCTTGCTGGCTCTGGGGATTTTCGCCTTCATTGGCGGCTGGAACGCTTTCCTCATTCCGCAGACCTACAGTATCGGCGCCGGCACCGTGAACCTGCCGGTCTTTCTGAATGAACTGATAGACGAGACCGCACCGGTGGACTGGAACCAGGTGGCGGCCGTGGGCCTGTTCCAGTTGATTCCGATCTTCATATTTTTTGTATTCGCCCAGGAATACCTGCTGAACATTTACGCGGGCGGGACCAAGGGCAGTTCCTGAGGGGTCTGACATGGAAGTTGAACTGAGCAACCTCTCCAAGAAATTCGGCGACGTCGTCGGTGTTGAAGCCCTCGACCTGGACATTCACGACGGGGAGTTCGTCGCTTTCCTCGGCCCCTCCGGCTGCGGCAAGACCACCACCTTGCTGATGATGGCCGGCATCTACCGGCCAACGACCGGCACGATCCGCTTCGGCGACAGGATCGTCAACCAGTTGCAGCCAAGAGACCGCAATATCGGCATGGTTTTTCAGAGCTACGCGCTCTACCCCCACATGACGGTATTCGGCAACATCACCTACCCCCTCAAGCTGAAGAAGGTGCCGCGCCAGGAACAGCAACGGCGCGTGGAGGCCGCGGCCGAGACCATGGGCATCGCCCACTTGCTGGACCGGCGGCCTGCCCAGCTTTCGGGCGGCCAGCAACAACGCGTCGCCCTGGGACGGGCGCTGGTCAAGGAACCCGACATCCTGCTCTTCGACGAACCGCTGTCCAATCTGGACGCGCGCCTGCGTCTGACCATGCGCGGCGAGATTCGTTCGCTGCAAAAGCGACTCGGCATCACCGCCATTTACGTCACCCACGACCAGGTGGAAGCCCTCACCATGGCGGACCGCATCGCCGTCATGAACCTGGGACGCTTGCAGGCCTTTGCCACACCCGACGACCTCTACGAGCGTCCGCCAACGAAATTCATCGCCGGATTCGTCGGCAATCCGCCCATGAATTTCCTGGATATCGAATTCGCGCAGGAAAACGGCACTCTGCAGTTGCGGAGCGAGTCCCTTGAACTCGGCCTGCCCCCTGAATTTGCCGCCGCCGCGGCGGCCGCAGATGGCGCGGTTACCTTTGGCATTCGGCCCGAAGACATCATTCTGGATGACAACGGGCCGGTCAGCGGCGAGGTGTTTGTGGTCGAGCCGCTGGGCCGCGACGACCTGCTGGACATTATCGTCGGCACGGAGCATTTCCTGCTGCTGGCGGACCCCAAACGCAAGTCGCGTGCCGGCGACCGCGTGCGACTGAGCTTTGACATGACCCGCGCCCACTTCTTTGATCCTCGCAGCGAACTCGCGTTGTCCTGGAAGTGAAGTTGCCGAGCGTCCTGACGTCGGACAACCCTGATACCGACAAAACAAATGATGCAAGCCAGGTGACGCCGCAAGCCGTGGCGCTGATCCTTGGCGTCGGCATTTTTCTGGCGCTCTTCAGCGACACGGCGATGTATATCGTGCTGCCGGTCAACATGGAAAAGACCGGGATCCTGCTCGGCCAGGTCGGCCTGATGCTCGCGGCAAATCGTCTGGTGCGCATTCCGCTCAACGGTCCGGCCGGTCTGCTGATCGAGCGGCTGCCACGACGGCGCGTGTTGCTTGCCGCCCAACTGGTCGGCGTCCTGTCATCGTTATGTTATTTGCTGGCGGGCTTCTGGCCGCTGTTGATCGGCCGCATGCTCTGGGGTGTCTCCTGGGTCGGTCTGTGGATCGCGGGCTCCGCGGCCCTGCTGGACGTGGCGCCGGCCGAGTCGCGGGGGGTTCTGTCGGGTCGCTTCCACCTGTGGATCTTCGCAGGATTTGCGGGCGGCTCCCTGGTCGGCGGCCTGCTCAACGACTGGCTTGGGTATGACGGGACATTTGTTGTTTGTGCCCTGCTGGGCCTGCTCGCCTGGCTACTGTGGCTGTGGAAGTTACCCGAGACCTCAACCCGGGCCCAGGGCACGCCGTCCCCGGAGACCGCCGCCGGTCCCGCTGATGACACATGGCGCGTTCGCTGGTTGCCGCTCATCACAGCCATGCTGCTCATGGCGCTCAACTGGATGGTCTACCTGGGTTTCATCAGCACGACCCTGACCTTGCTGCTCATGGAAAAGGTCGGGGAGTCTCTGAGGGTCGGTTCGCTGTTGCTTCCGCTGACCACCCTGAGCGGGGCCGCCTTCGCCGGCAAGCACGTACTCAGCATGGTGACTTCCCCGCTCACCGGGAAAATTTCCGACCGCCTGGGCGATCGCTGGCGCATGATTGTTTTCTCCCTGCTGCTGGGAAGCGCCACGCTCGTTCTTGCGGCAGGGGCGGAGGGCCTGCTGGTCATCGCGGGCATCTTGCCCGGCGCAATTACCAACAGCATCCTGCAGACCCAGTCCACCGCGTTGGTGGGCGACCTGGTCCCGGCCCGGCGGCGTCCCCGTGTGCTGGGCTGGTTCACCACCGTCGCCGACAGCGGCAGCGCGCTGGGCCCTCTGCTCGCCTATGCCTTCATCAGCAATGGCTGGTCGATCTCCAGCATCTTGCTGCTGGCTGCCGCCCTGCTGGCGCTCATGGCGCCCTGGACCGCCTGGATCGCCTTCCGCGAACGACGCGCACCGGCCTTCGCCTGAATGGCAGTGCCCGACGCACCCGCTATAATCCGCACGAAATTCCTTGTGAGGCGCCTGTGCCAGTCCCGAAACTTGATGCCTTCATTCAACCATTGCTCGACCTTGCCGCGGACGGCGATAGCCACACCCTGCGGGAAGCCGAAGAGTATCTGGCGCGCGAGTTCCGGCTGGCGCGGCGCGAACGCAACGAGTTGACTGCCGGCGGCGCGCAAACCCGTCTGCGCAGCCGCATGAACTGGGCCAACACCAGCCTCAAAAGGGCCGGTCTGCTGGAGAGCGCCGGGCGCGGGCAGTTTCGCATCACGGATGAAGGGCGCCGCGTACTGGCCAGCGCAAGCGGACCGATCGACAAGAAGTACCTGTTGCGTTATCCCTCTTTCGCCGCCTTCTCACGGCCGGCCTTGAAGTCCGCCCGCAGCCAGATCGGTCGCCGCCCCCTGCCCATCTGGGATGAGGAAGACCTGCAGATGCTGCAGGAACGCCAGTCTGGCGGCGCCCTGTATTCGCCCCGGCAACAGTTGCGCCAGGTCTTGCAAATGGTGTTGACCCGCATGCGCAGCCAGTTTGACGACGACCTGTTGCTGCGCCTGACTGGCGCGCTGCCGGAAGTCTTTGAACGTACGGTGCTGGAGCTCTTGCTGGCGCTGAACTTTGGCCAACTGGAAGGGGAGCGCGAGCGCATCGTCGTGCAGCAACGCAACGAGCAGGGCTTTGCCGGCGTCATTCAAAGTCGCGCAGCGGGAGATCCCGCGCCGGGTTTTCTGGCGCTCTGCCTTGATCCCCTGCTCCTGCTGGACTGGCGCGCGCTGCATGCCAGCGGTCTGAAAGTGCCGGGTCAGGACGGTTGCAAGGGCATCCTGATTTCCAGCGCCCGCTTTGCCGGCGACATTCTTACCGCCAGCGGGCCGGGCGGCGATCATGACCTGCAGTTGCTGGACGGCAAGCAACTGGCTGCGCTGATGATCGAGCACGGCCTCGGCGTTCAGGCGGAGCAACACTTTTCCACCTACGCACTTGACGCGGACTACTTTGAACCGAATTGAGAGAACACTGCAGCGTATCGGGTTTGTGGGCGCGAAGGGACTCGAACCCCTGACCTCACGGATGTGAACCGTGCGCTCTAACCAGCTGAGCTACGCGCCCCGCCAAAACTGGTGGCAGTCTACCATGCGGCCTGGTGGCGGGCAAGTTTCCCTGGTGGCGCGGTCGTGCGCCGTCGCTGCCCTGCTAGCCCTGCTACTCTGCGCCTGCCAGATGCGCGATGCGGTCCTGTCCCTCGATCCCCTTCCACCAACCACGACGGCCGTTGCACCGACAGCGACCGTTCCATCGCAAAACGGCTGGCAGGAATTGGCTCCGGGCCTGGAATCGCATCGCTCGCTGGCGACCGGCTCCCTCTTCGGCCAGGCCTTCGCCCTGCGTGTCGACCCGCGGCTGTTTAAGTTTCGCGCGCACTATGAACCGGGCGAGGCGCGAACGCTCGACGCCTGGCTGGATGCGCTGCCCGGCGTCACCGCCTTCATCAACGCCAATTTCTTCGACCGCGACTCGCGCATTAACGGCTTGCTGGTCGCTGACGGCGTATCCCATGGCCAACCCTGGCTGACCCGTGGTGGCACCTTCCTGCTGCGGGAGGGTCTGCCAGTACTTCAACCCAATCGGGAGCGTCCCTGGGGTTCAGGAGTTCTCCGGCAGGCGGTGCAGGGCTTTCCCATGCTGGTCCTGGCCGGGCAGCCTGCCTACCGGCGCAGCGGGCCTCCGGCGCGGCGCAGCGTGGTGGCGCTGGACCGCCAGGGTCGCGTCCTTTTGTTTGCGACTCCTCTGCTGGGCCCCTCGCTGGCCCAAATGGCCGCCTGGCTGGCTTCATCCGATCTCAAAATCGACAGCGCGCTCAATCTGGATGGCGGCGGCTCCACGATGTTCTACGTCCATGCCGACGAGCCCCTGCGACTGCCCTCGCTGGACCCGGTTCCGGCGCTGCTGGCCGTCTGGCCCGCGATACGATAAGAGACTGTGAACATTTGACCCATTTGCAGGCATTTACTACCATCGCCCTGTGGTCATGAAGAGTCATTGGAGATAGTCATGGCTTTGCCAACATATTACAAAATCATGCTTCCATTCTTGAATTCACTCCGAAGCGGCGATGAATTGCGAGTGAGAGAAATCGCAGACATCATGAGCGACTTCTTTGCTCTTTCAGAAGAAGAGCGGAAGGAAGAACTGTCAGATGGAAGTACCAAGATCGCTACCAGAACCTGGTTTGCTTCGACATACCTTACAAAGGCGGGACTAGTACACCGACCGCGCCGGGGATTTGTCTCAATAACGAATTCGGGAAAGGAGCTTCTCGAATCTAACCCGGAATCAATCACTGAGAAATTGTTGTTAACTTTTCCGGCATATCAAGAATGGAGATTAAGACGAAAGTCTTCAGGTTCTTCCAAGGACGACGACTCTGGAAATGCAAATGAAACAACGGACGCTCAGATCCAAAGTTTAACGCCCGTTGAAGCCATTGAGACCAACGCCCTCTTGCTAAATGAGCAATTGTCTGATGAATTGCTCAGTGAAATCCTTGGCCGTTCCCCAGAATTCTTTGAAAGACTGATTATGGATGTCATGTCAGCCATGGGGTATGGAAGAGGAGAACATACTGGACGCAGCGGGGACGGGGGAATCGATGGTGTAATTGACGAGGATAAGCTGGGACTGGAAAAGATTTACTTGCAGGCCAAACGTTACGAACTTGGGAAAAAAGTATCCAGTCCGGCCATAAGAGGATTCATTGGAAGCATGGCCAGCCATGGAGCAAACAAGGGCGTTTTCATTACAACATCAGAATTCACGGATGCCGCAAGAAATGATGCGGGCAAGAATCCGCATTACCGTCTCGTTTTGATTGATGGGCAAGAATTGGCCCGCCTGATGATTGAATACGATGTGGGTGTGAGTGAGCAGGTAACCTGGAAGCTCAAACGCCTGGATTCTGATTACTTCGACCCGGACCTTTAGCAAGCAAACTTCACTTCACCAGCACCGGCTCCAGCGCCAGTTCGTGCAGGGCGATAACCGCCTGTTCGTGATGTTCTTCATCCACAACAAAGGAGATGCTGCATTCCGACGCGCCCTGGGCGATGGCCACGACGTTGATCGCCTGCGCGCCCATGGTCGTGAACACCCGACCGGCGATTCCCGGCGTGCCGCGCATGCCGGAACCGACCACCGTCAGGATCACGACGTCTTCCAGCAGCTCCACGTGCTCGATCAGCCGGTGCTCGATCTCGCCCGTGAATTCGCTTTGCAGCGCGTCCTGCACGGCGTGGGCCCGATCGTCCAGCACCACGAAGCAGAAACTCTGCTCGGAGGAAGCCTGCGAAATCATCAGAATGTTGGCCCCGACCTGCGCCGTGGCCAGGAAGGCCCGACCGGCGATGCCCGGCACGCCCATCATGCCGCTGCCCGACACGGTCAACAGCCCGACGTGCGGTACGCTGGTCACGGCCTTGATGACCGTCGCGCTGGGCGCGCTCTGTGAGGCGATCAGCGTGCCTTCATGCGTCGGGTTGAAGGTGTTGCGCACCCGCAGCGGGATGTTGCGTTCCTGCACCGGCTGCACGGTCCGCGGATGCAGCACCTTCGCCCCGTAGAAGGCCAGTTCCCCGACTTCCTGATAGGACACTTGCGACAGCACGCGGGCGCGCCGGTCGATGCGCGGGTCGGTGGTCATCACGCCGTCCACGTCCGTCCAGATGATCAATTCGTTGCAGTGACAGGCCGCCGCGATCAGGGCGGCGCTGTAGTCGCTGCCGCCCCGCCCAAGGGTCGTGGTGGCGCCCTCCGGCGTACGCCCGATAAAGCCCGTGATGACCGGCAACTCCCCCCGCTCCAGCGCCGGCAGCAACACGCGGTCCATGCAGACCTGGGTGCGCTTGAATTCAACGTTGGCGTTTTGATGATGGTCGTCCGTGACAATCAGATGAGTCGCGTCGTATTGCTTGGCCGGAACGCCGAGCGCACATAGTGCCGTGGCAATCACCCGACTGCTGAGGCGTTCGCCCAGCGCCAGAATCTGGTCGTGGACGCGCGGCGTCAGTTCGGCTACGACGGCCAATGCGCCGCACAGGTCCTCGAATTCTGCGACGAGGGCATCCACTTCGCCTTGCGCGATTTCGCGCCTGGCTCCGTCCGCCACCAGCGTCTGAAGCACATCAGCGTGGCGGAGCCGCAATTTCCGCGCCGTTTCCAGCCAGACGTCCCGCCTGCCCTCCGCCGCGGCCTGCGCCGCCGTTGTCAGGAGGTCGGTCACGCCCGCCATGGCGGAGACCACGGCGATCACCTGGCTGCCAGAATCGGAGCGCGTACGCAAAATGTCCATCACCTGGCGGATGGCCTCTGCCGAACCCACCGACGTGCCGCCGAATTTCATTGTGATGCGCTGCATGTCAGGCCTTTCACAATTCGCAACAAAAAAGCGTGTGGGAGATTTCCACACGCTCGCGTCCCTGTGACTGTTGTCAGCGTCAGGACAGGCAGAAATCCCTGCGCGCAAGTGCTGCGCCGGTAGTCGTGCCCGTCATCGTCATCGCGCCAGACAACGCCATCTTCCCGTTCCTGTTTCAACGGCGCGAAGGTTAACGGGTGTCAGCCGCACTGTCAAGCGTGTTTTGTCGACCCTGCTGCGCTTCAACAGTATGCTTGGCGCATGTCTCCTGTATTGCGCAAGCGATTGACGCAAGGCAGGCTGCAAGACGTGGCCTGCGAAGCAGAGTCCCTGGAGCAGGCCGCCGACAGCGAGCCCGGGGGTGTTTACACCGTCAGCAATACGCAGCGTGGTCAACGGGTCCTGCATCTGGACGCGCACCTGGACCGCCTTAAAGACTCCGCCAGGCGTGAGGGATTCCTGGTTAAGCTTGAGCGGGGTCGTCTGCGCATGGCCCTGCGCAGCATGCTGGAAGAGGCCGGCTACCAGGAAATGCGCTTTCGACTGAATGTGCCGCGTCTGGCGCCGGACGAGGTGCTCATCACGATTGAACCCTGGCGCACGCTGCCGTCGTCGCTGTATTTCCAGGGGGTGCGTTGTGTCACAGTCGCAGGGCTAACGCGCCACAACCCCCGCGCCAAGGGCAGCGCCTGGTTGCAGCAACGCCACCACTTCAAGTTGCCCCCTGACTGCTACGAGGCCCTGATGCTGGCCGCTGACGGCACGCTACTTGAAGGGCTGAGCAGCAACTTCCATGCTGTGTTGTCCGGTGAATTGCGCACGGCCGGGTCGGGAGTGCTGGCCGGCATCACGCGCGGCGTTGTGCTTCAACTGGCGCCGCAGATCCTGCCGGTGAGGCTGTCAGGAGTGCGACTGGACGACCTTCCTGCTCTGGAGGAAGCCTTTCTGAGCAGCAGCAGTCGCGGCCTGTTGCCCGTGGCGTGGATTGACGGGCAGGTCATCGGCAGCGGGAGACCCGGACCGCTCACCCACGCGCTGAGCGAGGCCTTTGAGCGTTACGTGGAGCGACACCTGGAGGCGCTGTAGCTTACGCTAGGGGCTCGCGGAAATCGTGTATCCCGTCACGAATCGCCCAGCGACGTCCGCTTTCCAGCGAGACCATACAATCGCCCTCCCGCCGCATGCCCTCACCGCTGTGCGGGCAGCGCAAGAAAGAGTCGCCGGGGCACTTGACGCCCGCGTGTTCTTCTCTGGTCGCTCGCACGAAGACACTGGGGCTCCACAACGCGCCGCTGTGCTGCAGCAGGCTGTCAGTGCGTACCAGCAACCCCGTTGGCAGGGTGTTCTTCAGCAGACCCAGGCGCAGCCAGGAGACCGGCAGGCGGCGATCAATGCGGAAACCGACGGCTGCCAGTTGCTGTCGCATGTATTCCGGGTGGAAATCGAAATTGAGTTCGACGAATTCCAGCGGTTCCAAAGTGTAGGGACTCCACTTTTGCAGCCCGAGCGCATGGCGCAGGGCGGACTTCAGGTGGCGCTTGCTGGCATGTTCCAGCACCAGGGTGCCTTGTTCCACCATCACTCGCGCCATCTCGGCCAGGGCCCCTGGTACGTCGGGCAGGTGATGCATTACGCGGATCGTCGTCGCGGCATCAAAGGCGCCGTCGCAAAAGGGCTGCCGGCACACATCTGCGGCGACGTAAAGGAATCGTTCGTCGCGGCCAAGGTTTCGCTGCGCGTCCTGCAAATGCGTGAGCGAATAGTCCAGCAAGACCACCCGGTCGAAACCCCGGTATTCCGGCGTCAGACGTCCGTAGCCGGCCCCGACCTCCAGCAGCCGACGGCCAGAGCGAGGCAACAGCCGCCTCAGGGCGACTCGTTCAACCTGGTCTTCGTAGGCCCGATTGGCGTCTTCCCAGAATTCGTGACGGTAACGCGAACCTTCGTAATCGATGATGTCCGGACGCGGCGCGCCGCCCTCGGGGTTCATCGAGCCGTTTCAGGTTCCAGACCTGCTTCGCGGCGCAGCAGCGGCGCCTTGTCGCAGCGCTCCCAGGGCACGTCAAGGTCGTCGCGCCCGAAGTGACCGTAGGCAGCCACCTGGCGAAATTGCGGCTGGCGCAAATTCAGCTCCTGGATGATCGCCGCCGGTCGCATGTCAAAGTGCCTCTCAATCAGGCCAATCAACTCCTGGTCCGCGAGCAGGCCGGTGCCAAAGGTCTCTACGGCCAGGGATGTTGGCTCTGCCCGACCGATGGCGTAGGAGACCTGCAATTCGAATCGACTGGCGAGGCCCGCGGCGACGACGTTCCTGGCGACATAGCGGGCCATGTAGGCGGCGCTTCGGTCGACCTTGGTGCCGTCCTTGCCGGAAAAGGCGCCACCGCCGTGCCGGGCCACGCCGCCGTAGGTATCAACGATGATTTTCCGCCCGGTGAGGCCGGCATCCCCGTGCGGACCGCCGGTCACGAAGCGTCCGGTCGGATTGATGTGAATCTTCGTGTCGGCATCGATCATCTGCGCCGGAATCGTTCTTCGAATGACAGCATCCTTCAGTTGCCGATGAAGGCATTCCTGGCTGATGTCGTCACTGTGCTGGGCCGAAAGCACGATAGCTTCAACGCGTCGGGGCTTGCCGTAGGCGTATTCGACGGTGACCTGGCTTTTTCCGTCCGGACGCAACCAGGGGAGTTCACCGCTCTTGCGCACGGACGACAACTGCCGCGACAATCTGTGCGCCAGCGAGATGGTGAGTGGCATCAGTTCCGGCGTCTCGTCGCAGGCGAAACCAATCATCATCCCCTGGTCGCCGGCGCCTTCCCTGTCCACGCCTGCGGCGATGTCCGCCGACTGCCCGTGCAACGAAAGCAACACACCACAACTCTCGCTGTCCAGACCGCTTGCGGCGTCGGTGTAGCCGATTTCCCTTATGGTCTGGCGAACGATGCCGGCGATGGCTTCCTGGCTTACCGGCGCGCGCGTACTGATCTCGCCCATAACCAGCACCAGGCCGGTGGTCGTGGCCGTTTCGCAGGCGACGCGCGCGTGGGGGTCCTGCGCCAGCATCGCATCCAGAATGGCATCCGAAATCTGGTCGCAAATCTTGTCCGGATGGCCTTCCGTCACCGACTCCGATGTGTAGAGAAATGATGGCGAGTTGACGAAAGACAGACTGGACAAGGCATGCCTCCGGTCAAGTGGTCGGCGGCACTATAGCACAGCCCGCAGCGTTGCGGCAATTCAGCCGATCAGTTCACCGTTGCCGGGGCGCCCCAGCAAGACATGAAACTCGCTGCGCGCCGCCGGGCTTTCCCGAAAGGTGCCCAGCATGCTGCTGGTCGTCATGCTGGCCTCGTGTTTCTTGACGCCGCGCATCACGGAGCAAAAGTGCATGCCCTCGACCACCACAGCCACGCCATGCGGCGTCAGTACGGACGAGAGAAAGTCCGCGATCTGGCGCGTCATGCGTTCCTGCACCTGCAGCCGCCGGGCGTACATGTCCACAATGCGTGGAATCTTGGAAAGGCCGACGATCCTGCCCCGCGGGATGTAGGCCACGTGGGCGCGTCCGACGAAGGGCAGCAAATGATGCTCGCACAGGCTGTGAAAGGCGATGTCGCGAACGATAACCATATCGTCGTGGTCGACTTCAAAAATGGCGTCATTGATAAGTTTCACCGGATCAACGCGATAACCGGAGGTCAGCTCCGCCCAGGCGCGGGCCACCCGGTCTGGCGTCGCCAGCAACCCCTCGCGACCGGTGTCCTCACCGATAGACTCCAGCAGCGCCGTCGTGGCCGCCACTATTTTCGCGTGGTCGATCCCGGCTGCCCCGTCAGAACCGGCCAGACTGCCATTTTCGGCCATTCGGGCCGGGATCCCTGCCGCCAGCAATTGTCCCTGCGACGATTCAATGTTTTCGGGATGTTCGCTCATTTGCGCCGCTTTCCGGATCTGCACTGATGGCCCAGGTGAAGGTATTGTTAACATAACACCGATTTCAGGATTTCGGCAGACCGTATACTGTGGGGGCCTTGAGAAGTGGACGTCATCGAGATTGACAACCTGCGTCTGCGCTGCATCATCGGCTTCAGCCCCCATGAGCGCAAAGACCGCCAGGACGTCGTCATCAGCCTGCGTCTCGGATGCGACATGCGCGCCGCCGCGCTCAGTGATGATCCGGACGACGCCCTGAATTATCGCAGCCTGACCAAGGACGTCATTCGACTCGTGGAAAGCTCCAGATGGCAGCTACTGGAAACCCTGGCGTCCGCTATCGCACGCGTTTGCGTGGTGGACCATGACGCGCAGTGGGTGCAGGTGCGCGCCCACAAGCCTGGCGCCCTGCGCTTCTCGGACTCGGTTGGCGTTTGCATCGAACGCGTGCAAGGGGACTTTGAGCGTGACTGAGCACGTGGTCTGGTTGTCGCTGGGCAGCAACATTCGGCCCCGCGCCAATCTTCGCGCCGCCTTGCGGATGTTGCGTCTGGCCTGCAGGGTCGAATGTTGTTCCCCTGTCTACCTCACGGCAGCCCGCGGTGACAGCAATCAACCGGACTTCCTCAACATGGCCCTTCGCGCCCGGACAAGGCGGCAACCTGCCGACTTCCATGACGATGTCATCCAGACCATAGAGAACCGGCTGAAACGCCGCCGCGTGCCAGGCAACCGCAATGCCGCGCGGACCATCGACGTTGACATCTCACTCTGGAACGATGCAAGCCTTGAGTTTGGTGAGCCTCCGCGCCAGGTGCCTGACCCCGACATCCTGCGCTACCCCCACGTCGCCGGGCCCCTGGCGGCGCTGGACCCCGACTACCGGCATCCGCTCACCGGCCAGTCCCTGCGGGAAATTGCCGAGGCATTGGGAACAGTTGGAATCCGGCAACTGGAAAAGGGCCTGGCAGAGGGCAGCGATGAACTCTCGCCACAGGGCCTGGTTCAGGTACAATGAACGCGATGGTCGGCGGCGGGGTGCGCCATGAACCTGCTCGAGTACGTCAACATTTTGCTGCGGCGCGGCTGGATCATGCTACTGGTGGCATTGGTCGCCGCGGGCAGCGCCTTGTGGCTGGGAAGTCAGCAGTCGCCCGTCTTCCGCGCCACCCAACGGGTGTTGATGCAACCCACTCGCGCTGATTTCGGTCTCACTGAAGCCAGCAAGACCCTGCTGGGCAATCACGTCGCCTGGCTGGACAGCGAGTTTCGCGCAGCCGAGGTCATCGACCTCCTGCGCCTGGACATGACGCCCCGACACCTGCTCAGCCTGGTGACCATCGCCTCCGACCCCCTCAACCTGACCATCCAGATCGACGTGGATCTCGGCGATGGCGACCTGGCCAATGACGTCGCGCGCGAGTGGGGCAACCTGCTCATCCAGTATCGCAACGAGGAAAACCAGCGCGCCCGCCGCGAGGACCACATCAACGCCCGGCTGCAGGACAACGCGCGTTACAGTCTCCTGCGCCCCCGGCCAACACTCAACGCCGCTGCCGGCGCCATTCTGGGCCTGATTCTTGGCGGTGTCATGGTGCTCGTGCTGGAGTATCTGGAGAGCAGTATCGTCCGCAACAGCGACGATATGGAGCGGGCGACCGGCATCAGCGTGCTTGCTACCATCCCGAACGCTGAAGGATAAGACATGGAACTGGTCACTGTTCGCGATCCAGGCTCTGCGGCCGCCGAGGCCTACCGTACGCTACGCACGAACCTGATGTTCAGCAGCGTGGACAGGCCCGTCAGCGCCTTGCTGGTGACCTCTCCCGCGCGCCCGGACGAGAAAAGCGTCGTCCTCGCCAATCTGGCGGTTACCTTCGCCCAGGGCGGACACAGCACCATTCTGGTTGACAGCGATCTGCGTCGACCCGCCCAGCACGGGATCTGGAGCGTGGGCAACGAGCGCGGGTTGACCACCATGATGCTTGAAGAGTCGGCGCTCGCGGATCCACCCCTCGTCCCGACCGGCGTTAAAGGCTTGCAGCTGTTGCCCTCCGGGCCGCTGCCCAGGACTCCGGCGGACCTCTTGGGCGGCCAGCGCATGGGCGAAGTCATCGGCCTGCTGCGCGCGCGCGCCAGCTACGTGCTTTTCGACAGCCCTCCTGTGCTGGCGGTCACCGATGCCGCCCTGCTGGGTTCCCAGCTGGACGGTGTGCTGCTGGTAATCCGTGCCGGCCACACCCGTCGCGAACACGCTGCCCGGGCCCGCGAAGCGCTGGAACGCGTCCACGTGCGCATCGTGGGTGCGGTCCTCGACAACGCGCCACGCGCCAGCGTGGCCTCCAGCTATGCGGCTGCGGGTCAGACCGGAGCCTGAAATGAAGGGCCTGATCCTCAGTGGCGGCAGCGGTACGCGTCTGCGTCCCCTGACTTACACCCGCGCCAAGCAACTCATTCCCGTCGCCAACAAGCCCATCCTGTTCCGGGTCATTGAGTCCCTGCGCGATGCCGGCGTGACCGATATCGGAGTCGTCATTGGCGCCACCGGGCCGGAGATCCGGGAAGCGCTGGGAAACGGCGACCACCTGGACGTACGCATCACCTGGATCCCGCAACGTAGCCCGGACGGCCTCGCCCACGCCGTACGCATCGCACATGATTTCCTTGGCGACCAACGTTTCGTCATGTTTCTGGGTGACAACGTGATTGAGGGCGGCATTGGCGGCCTGATTGAGGATTTCACCACCAACGACTGGAACAGCCAGATCGTGCTAAAGGAAGTGGCCGACCCGCGGGCCTACGGCGTCGCCACCCTGCGACCGGACGGCAGCATCGAGCGCCTCGTCGAAAAGCCGGCACAACCACCCACGAATCTGGCGCTGGTCGGCATTTATATGTTCGACCATCACATCCATCAGGCCGTCAGGGCCATTGAACCATCCGCGCGCGGCGAGCTGGAAATCACCGACGCCATTCAGTGGCTGATTGACGCCGGTTACCACGTCGCGCCGCACGTCCACGAGGGCTGGTGGATCGACACCGGCAAGGCGACCGACATGCTGGAAGCCAACAGTCACGCCCTCGCCGAACTCTTGCCGACCATCGCCCCGGACTGCGTCATCGAAAACTCGGAAATCGATTCGCGCGTCAGTGTGCAGCCCGGAGCAAGAATACGCAACAGCGTTCTTCGCGGCCCCAGCATCGTCGGCTGCAACACTGTTGTTGAGAACAGTTTCATCGGCCCCTTCACCAGCATCTATCATGATGTATGCGTGCGAAACGCCGAAATCGAACGCAGCATCATTCTTGAGCACAGCAGCGTTTGCGATATCGCGGCCCGCCTGCAGGACACGCTGGTCGGGCGGCACGTTAGCGTCCGGCGCGCGGTCGGCAAGCCCCAGGCCCTGCGCATGAACCTTGGAGACCACAGCAGCGTATGGATCCCGTAATGACACCGGAAATCAGACTGATTGCCCTCGACCTTGACGGTACACTGCACGTCCATCGCAGCGGCGTGTCTCCAGTGAACCAGGCCGCCCTTCTTGCTGCGCGCAAGGCCGGCATTGAAATTGTGCTGGCTACCGGTAAAACTCGCGGCTCGGCACTCAATATCATTGAGCAACTGGGTTTGACCTCGCCGGGCATCTTTGTCCAGGGGCTGGTCACCCACAATGGCGATGGCAGTATTCGCCACCAGCAATACCTTGACCGGGACCTGGGGAGGGAAGTTGTCGGGCTGGTCGATGAAGATATTTCCCTTATTGCCTATTCTGGCACGGACACCTGGGTCACCAGATACGACCGGAACATCGAATTGCTGTCCTGGGCTGGTGAACCCCGGCCAAAACTGTGTGACTCCCTCGCAGAGATGACCCGACACGTACCGATCAACAAGTTTGCAGCCATGGACGTCATGGACCCAGGCAAAATGAACGCCCTGCGCGCCAGACTGGAAGAGGCCCTCGGCGACCGCGCCCAGGTGCTGCAACCTGGCTTGACGATCATGGTTGAAGTGTTGCCGACGGGGACCAGCAAGGGCGCCGCCCTCGGCGCCTTGATTGAGGACATGGGGGTTGCGCCGGAACATGTCCTGGCCTGTGGCGACGGCGAAAACGACATCGAAATGCTGGAACTGGCCGGCATTGGCGTGGCGATGGGCAACGCCGACGAAAACGTTCAGGCAGCTGCGGACTTCGTTTCCCTACCCTATGACCAGGATGGCGTGGCCCACGCGCTTTCGCACTTCATTCCTCACATTGTTCCGCCTGGCCTGCTGCAAGATGGCGACTGATGAAGAATATTCTGGTCACGGGCGGCGCCGGTTTCATAGGCAGCGCCTTCGTGCGCCACATGGTCGCGCGTCACCCCGAACTCAACATCATCGTCCTTGACCTGCTGACCTACGCCGGCAACCTGAACAACCTGCTGGCCGTCAGCGATGAGCCCAACTACCGCTTTGTACAGGGCGACATAGCCTCCCGGGCGGACTGCGCGAGGGCGCTGAAAGAATACGCCATTGACACAGTCGTAAACTTTGCCGCGGAGAGCCACGTGGACCGCAGCATCCTGGAGCCGGACGCCTTCATTCGCAGCAACACGCTTGGAGTGAATGTGCTGCTGGACGAGGCCTGCCGCGCCGGCATTGGTCGGTTCCTGCAGGTCTCGACCGACGAGGTTTACGGTGACGTTGCCCCCGGCGCTTTCTCGGTTGAGGATGACCCGATGCTGCCCAACAGTCCCTATTCGGCCAGCAAGGCGGGCGCGGAACTGTTGGTGCGGGCCTGGCACGTCACCCATGGCCTGGATACCGTCATCACGCGCGGCAGCAACACCTTCGGGCCCTACCAGTACCCGGAAAAGCTGATGCCCTTCTTTATCACCGAGGCCATTGACGGGCAGCCCCTGCCACTCTACGGCGACGGTCAGCAACAGCGGGACTGGCTCTACGTTGATGATCATGCCAGGGGCGTCGCCTGCGCCCTGTTCAGGGGCGAAAGCGGTCAGGTCTACAACATCGCCGGTGAACACCAGGCGCGCAACGTGGACGTCACCCATCGAATTCTTGACCTCCTTGAGAGACCGGCGTCGCTGATCCGCCACGTGCCGGACCGCGCAGGTCATGACCTGCGCTATGCAATGCGCTGTGAACGCCTCAAAACGCTCGGCTGGCAATGCGAGCACAACTTCGTGGAAGCCGCCGCTACGACGGTGCGCTGGTTTCAGGAGAACGAGTGGTGGTGGCGCCCCATCAAGTCCGGGGACTGGCGGGACTGGTATAAACGCCAGTACGCCGACCGTCTGGCCGCCGCCGACGGCTGAAAGACTGCCATGCCTCGCGCCGCCCGTGCTAAAATGCCGCCAGTTAAGGCGGGATTGGCATGCGAATTCTGGTAACAGGCGCTGCCGGCAATCTTGGCGGCCTTCTGCTTCAGGACCTGGCCCGGGCGGGCCACGACGTCCTGGGCGCTGACATTGTGGGCCACGATGTTCTGAATCTGGACATCTGCGACTACTCCGCCACGCGGCGCCTGCTGCAGGAAAACAGACCCCGGCTTGTCATCCACGCCGCTGCCTGGACCGACGTGGATGCTTGCGCCCGAGAGCCGGAGCGCGCGTTGCAAATCAATGGATTCGGGACGCAAAACGTCGCCCTCGCCGCGACAGAAGTGGACGCCGAGGTCCTTTACATCAGTACCAATGAAGTTTTCTCGGGGCGCGACCGTCAGCCACTGGACGAATTCGCCGCGCCCGCGCCTGGCAACCCTTACGGCTACAGCAAACACGCCGGAGAACTGGCGCTTGCCGCGCACTGCCCAGGCCACACTGTCGTGCGCACGGCCTGGCTCTTCGCCCATGGCGGACGCAATTTCATCCAGGCGATCCTGGGCGCTGCGCGCGCCGGCAAGCCCCTGCGCGTCGTCAGCAACGAGGTCGCCAACCCGACCTATACCAATGACCTGTCCGCCGCGCTGGTCCGTCTCGTCGACACGGGGCGCCGCGGCACTTACCATTTCGTCAACGAAGGCGCTTGCTCGCGCTTCCAGTTCGCCCGCTATGTTCTGGATCGCAGCGGCTACCCGGACACGCCGATTGAGTCGATCAGCAGCCACCAATGGCCTCGTCCGGGTTCGCCCCCGGAACACGCGGCCCTGACCAATGGCGCCGGGCGTCTCCTGGGAATCACGCTTCGACCCTGGCGGGATGCGGTCGACGCCTTTCTCGCGCAGGAGGGCTGGCTGTCATGAGCCCGACTGACGGTTCCGGCCCGCTGCTCTCGGTCGTCATCCCAAACTGGAACGGCGCGCACTTCCTTCCGACCTGCCTGGACTCCCTCACCCGCCAGAGCTGGCCCGCGCTGGAGACCATCGCGGTAGACAATGCCTCCACGGACAACTCCCGCGACCTGTTGCGCCGCGACTATCCCTCCGTGCAACTGATCGAATTGTCGCAAAACAACGGCTTCACCGGCGCCTGCAACGCCGGGCTGCGCGTTGCCCGGGGCGAACTGGTCGCCCTGCTCAACAACGACACCGAAGTCCATCCGGAATGGGCATTCGAGGTGGTGGCGGCCTTCCGGCGCCATCCCCGGGCTGGAGCGGTGGCCAGCAAAATGCTGCTCTTCGACCGGCGCGACCACCTGCACACGGCCGGGGACTGCTTTTCGCTGGATGGCCGGGCCAGCAACCGCGGCGTCTGGCAACGGGACTGCGGTCAGTTTGAAAGCGAAGAGTATGTCTTCAGCGCCTGTGGTGGCGCGGCCGTTTACCGCCGCCGCATGCTGGACCAGATCGGTCTGCTGGACGACGATTTCTTCTTTTCCTGCGAGGACGTTGACCTCGGCTGGCGCGCCCAACTGGCCGGCTGGCGTTGTATCTACACGCCGCGCGCCATCGTGTATCACCACCTGTCGGCGACGGGCGGCGGCGTCACGGCGAGTTACTACGACGGACGAAATCTGATCTATCTGCTAGCCAAGAATTACCCCGCCGACCTTTGGCGACTCTATGGGCGAAGGGTGTTGCGCGCCCAGTGGGGTCTTCTGCGTGAAGCGCTCGCGGCCTGGCGCGGTGCGGAAGCCCGGGCGCGCCTGCGCGGCATGCTGGCCGGTCTGATGGGTCTGCCGCGCATGTTACGCAAGCGCTCGGCAATTCAGGCCAGCCGCCAGGTCTCCCGGCAATACCTGGAGGAATTGCTGGGGGAGAGCGTTTCATGAAGGACAGGAACGGGGCGGATTCCGGCAACACGCTGCTCTCCATCATTATTCCGGCCTACAACGAGGAATCGCGGCTGCCCGCCAGTCTGGCAAAGATCGATGCCTACCTGCAGGAGCAACCTTACGAAGCCGAAGTAATCGTCGTGGACAACGGCAGTACGGACCGCACGGTCGCCGTGGCCAGCGAATTCACCGCGACCCGTCCCTGGGCCCGGGTCATCAGGGCCGCCGTCCGTGGGAAGGGACTGGCGGTCAAGGTCGGCATGCAGGCGGCCCTGGGCGAGTACCGTTTCATTTGCGACGCCGATCTTTCGATGCCGATCGAGGAGATTGCCCGCTTTCTTCCTCCCCATGGCGTTGGTTTCGACGTCCAGATCGCCACGCGTGAAGGGCGGGAAGCGCGGCGCATTGGCGAACCCTTTCACCGGCATCTGATGGGACGTGTTTTCAACCGCATCATCCAGTGGACGGCCTTGCCTGGCCTGCAGGACACGCAGTGCGGCTTCAAGATGTTTGGCCGAAGAGCGGCCGAGGACCTGTTCAGCGTTCAGCAGATGGTGGGCATAGGCTTTGACGTCGAACTGCTCTTCATTGCCCGCAAACGCGGTTATCGAATCCGCGAAGTCCCCATCACATGGTATTTCGATGCCGACAGTCGCATGCGCCTGATCTACGACTCGCTCTACATCCTGTTGGAGATTCAACAGATTCACCGCAACTGGCAGCGCGGTTTCTATGCCCGGCCTGGGTCATGAACGTCGCCTGCAGGGCGCCGGATTTCACCATATCCTCGCCATGGACGAAGCCGGACGGGGCGCCTGGGCCGGCCCGCTCTGCGTGGGCGCGGTCTGTCTTCCGCCCGGGCGGGCGGGTTTGCGACAGTCACTGGCGGACGTTCGCGACAGCAAGGTGATGAGCCCGGGCCAGCGGGAGGCAGCCAGGGTCGTGATCATGAGCGTGGCCTGGACCTGGGGACTCGGTCAGGCCAGCAATACAGAAATCGACGAAGGTGGCATTGAAAAGGCGACCACGCTCGCCATGCGGCGGGCCCTGGACGACGCCTGCCGGCGTCGGCCGGGTTTCGAGCCCGACTGCCTGCTGCTGGATGCGCTGGTCTGGCCCGAGGCGCTCTCGCGCTACCCCCAGGTCACAATGATCGATGGCGACGCCCGGTCCCTGAGCATTGCGGCGGCCAGCGTCCTCGCCAAGACATGGCGCGACGAACAGATGCGTACGCTGGCGCAGGACTTCCCGGCCTACGGCTTCGGGCGCCACAAGGGCTATGGGACAGCGACACATCGAGCCGCCCTAGATGCCCACGGCCCCTCGCCGCTGCATCGGCGTAGCTACCAGCCGCTGCGAGAGATGCCAAACGGGCAACAACCGTGAAAATCGCGTTGGTGCACGACTGGCTGAACCAGGTTGGTGGCGCAGAAGACGTGCTGGCCGCCTTGCTGGAAATCTGGCCGGAGAGCCCGGTCTACACCAGCATCCACGAACCCGATGTCATGCCTGCTGCCATCAACGCGGCGGATGTCCGCACGCTTTGGCTGGACCGGCTGCCGGGCATCCATCGTCATCATCAGCCTTTCCTGCCTCTGTATCCCCTGGCCTGGTCCGGCCTGCGCCTGAGGGACCAGGACGTCATACTCAGTAACAAGAGCGGCTTCTGCACGGCCCTGCGGCATGACGAAGCAACGCTACACATTTGCTATTGCCTCACGCCCACGCGCTACCTGTGGCAACTGGAGGAATACATCGAACGCGAACGCCTGGGCGCCGCGTGGCGTCATGCCCTGCGTCCCCTGGTCGCCCTGTTGCGCCGCCAGGATTACGCTGCGGCGCAGCGCATTCATCACTTCATCGCCATCTCCAGCGCTGTACGGCAGCGCATCAGGCACTGTTACGGCCGCGATTCGATCGTCATCCACCCGCCCGTGGATACGCAGCGCTTTCGCCCGGTCCCGCGCCACGACGACTATCTCCTGACTGTCGCGCGACTGGTGCCCTACAAGCGCATTGACCTCGCCGTGCAGGCCGCCACCCGTCTGAATCTCCCGCTCAAGGTGGGGGGCAGCGGCCGCGACCTGGACCGATTGCGCGCCATGGCCGGGCCGACCGTGGAATTCCTGGGATACGTCCCGGATGAACAACTGCCGGAATTGATGGCGCGTTGTCGCGCCTTTCTGTTTCCCGGGCACGAGGACTTCGGTATCACGCCAGTGCAGGCCCAGGCCGCCGGCCGACCGGTCATCGCCTACGGCGCCGGAGGCGCGCTGGATACCGTCGTACCCGGCCTCAGCGGCGAACTGTTTCACGAACAGACTGTCGCTGCGTTGAGCACTGCGCTGGCGAATCTGGATGGCTCCCGCTACGATAGCCAGGCCATTCGCATGCACGCCCTGCGCTTCGATACGCGTGTCTTTCACCGGAAGATGCGCGCATTTGTCGAACAGGCCCTGGCCGCTTTTCGCAGGCGTGAGCCCATGGAATGGCGCGATCCCTGTGAATCCGGGTGAGTCGATGGAACTGCGAGCAATCGTGGATGTGTTGCGACGCTGGTGGTGGCTGGTCGCCATACCCACGTTGATGGCCGGAATCGCTACGCTCCCTGCCCTGCCGGAAGTGAGCAAGAGCAGCAGTGGCTATGGCACCGTGATCCATTTCACTGCCGCCCAGCAGTCCACTGAAGCCCTGCCCGCCGACAGCGGGCTGGAGGACGTCTGGCTTGCTTCCGAGCTGGCCGTACACGCCATAGCCGCCTGGGCCCGCACAGAAAGCTTCCGCAGGGAACTGGAAGCGGCCCCAGGTGTCGAAAGCGGCGACATGGCGGCGCTGGCCATCGCGTCGGACAATCATCGCAGCATCGGCCAACTTTTTCTGAACCATCCTGACCCGCAGTCCCTCCTGCGGATTGCCACGGCGACGGCAGAGGTATTGCAAAACACGAGCCGCAACTATTTCCCGCAGTTCGCCGAAGATTCGGCTGCGGTCAGCATGCTGGATGCCCCGACCATCGCCCCGGCAGCGGTTCCGCTGGGCCAGCGTCTGGCCCCGTTGCTGCGCGTTGCCCTGGGGCTGGTTACGGGGCTCATCCTGCTGATGGCAGCTCATACTTTCGACCCCGCCCTGCGCACACGTGAAGACCTTGAGACGCTTGGTCTGCCCGTGGTCGCGACGCTCCCGCGCAAATGAAGTCTCAATCGGCAAGCGGGCGCAATATGGCGCGTACGGGGGAGGCGCAGGCGCCTTCCAGCCGCAGCGGCAGGGCTACCAGCTCGTAATCGCCATCCGGCACGTCGCTCAGCCAAAGACTTTCCAGGGTGACGATGCCGTGTCGCCGCAAGGCATGATGCCCCGGCAGGGTTTCGCTGTCGCCCGCGTCCACCGAAGGGGAATCAAGGCCCAAAAGACGCAACCCGCCTTTCGCCAGCTGCCCGATCAGGGCTTCGCCAGGCCAGGGCCAGGTCTGCGGCCACTGGTCTTCCGGCAGTTGACTGACCTCGCTGCGAATCAATAGTCGTTCAATCCCGGCCAGCGAGACATGCGCCAAATCTGCCGGCGCCAGCGGTCCGTCCTGACGCGATACCGTCAGCAGGCGCGCGGGCCCGATACACGCTGCGAGGGGCATGCCGGCGGCCGCCGCGCCTTCATCGTCGCAATGATACCAGGCATCCCTGTGCGTGCCCAGGTGCAGCGTGGCCTCCATCGCCGTCAGGTTGACGGCTGCCCCTTCGCTTTTGCGCATGGAGTGGCGCAGTCGGTACGGCTGGTCCCCTGGCCACACCGCCGTGTTCTCATGGACCCGGCGCGTGATGTCATGGATCACAGTACCCCTCCCCACATGTGCAATCCGGGCAAGAGTCGGACTCACTTCAGACCGCCAGCAGTCAGACCATTGCGATCCGCTTGACTTGACGGGATGGAAATCAGAACAGACCGACGATTTCGCCCTTGTCGTCGATGTCAACCTGTTCTGCAGCCGGATGCGCCGACAGGCCTGGCATCGTGCGCATGTCCCCGCAAAGCGGATAGATGAAACCCGCCCCGACGCTGGCGCGCACCTCCCGAACCGGCAGCACAAAGCCCGTCGGCGCGCCCTTGAGTTTGGCGTCATGACTGAGACTGAGGTGGGTCTTTGCCATACAGATCGGCAGGTCGCCGAAGCCATTGGCTTCGTAGCTGTCGATTTGACGCGCGGCCTGCGCCTCGTAGTGCACGCCGGCCGCGCCATAGATCTCTGTGGCAATCGCTTCAATCTTGTCGCGAATTGGCTGCTCAAGATCATACAGGAAGCGGAAAGTGGAAGGCGTTTCCGCGGCGCTGACGACCATCTCCGCCAGTTCCACCGCTCCCGCCCCGCCCATGGCATGGTGCCTGGCTGTCGCCGCCCCGAGCGCGCCGGCTTCGACGGCAAGCCTGCGAATGGCGTCCAGTTCATCGGGATGATCGCTGTCGAAAACGTTGATGGCCACGACAGGCGTCACCCCATGGCGTTTCACATTTTCAATCTGCCGCAGCATGTTGACAGCGCCCAGCTCCACGTCCGCGACATTGCGTTCCAGCATGGCCGTCGGCAGTGGTCTGCCGGCGACGACGCGATGCCGTCCGCTGTGCAATTTGAGGGCACGTACCGTGACAACCAGCACGGCGGCGTCCGGTCGCAGCCCGCTGGCGCGACACTTGATGTTGAAAAATTTCTCCGCACCAATGTCCGCACCAAAACCGGATTCGGTGATGAGATAATCGCCGCACTTGATGCCGATCAGGTCGGCCAGCACGCTGCTGTTGCCCTGGGCGATGTTTGCGAATGGCCCGGCGTGTACCAGAGCTGGCGTGTTCTCCAGGGTTTGCAACAGGTTGGGCCGAATGGCATCTTTCATCAGGGCCGTCATGGCGCCAGCCGCGCCGATCTGTCCTGCCGTAACCGGCTCACGCCCGCTGTTCAGGCCGATGACGATTCGCGCGAAGCGCTCCCGCAGGTCTTGCAGCGAGGTCGTCACGGCGAGAATGGCCATCACTTCACTGGCCACCGCAATGTCAAACCCGGTCTCGCGCAGCATGCCGTTCCACTTGCCACCCATGCCCACCACGATGTTGCGCAGGGCACGGTTATTCATGTCCAGCACACGCCGCCAGCTGATGCTGTCCGGGTCGATATCCAGGGGATTGCCACGCAACAGCCGGTTGTCGATCATGGCCGCCAGCAGATTGTTGGCCGCCGCCACGGCGTGAATATCGCCGGTCAAATGCAGGTTGAAGGTCTCCATCGGGACCACCTGGGAATAACCGCCGCCGGCCGCGCCGCCCTTGATGCCAAAGGTCGGCCCCATGGAGGGTTGGCGCAGCGCCACGACCGAGCGCTTGCCCAAATGTTTCATGGCCTGGCCCAGACCCACTGTGGTCGTGGACTTTCCCTCCCCCAATGGCGTGGGGGTCACAGCCGTGACGTCGATGTACTTCGCATCCGGCCGGTCTCGCAGCCTGTCGAGCACCTCCAGCCGCAATTTGGCCACGTGCGGCGAGCCATAGAGGTCAAGGTCCTCCGCTTCGAGCCCCATCCCGGCCGCGATTTCATGGCAGTGCTTCAGTTCTGCCTGACGGGCGATTTCAAGGTCGCTGCGCATGGTTCGGTCCCTGTTTATGCATGTCTGGTTTGAATGTATCACATGCCTGCCGCTTCAGGCGCTGCGCAGGGCGCTGGTCGGGCTCGCGACGGGCGTGCCGGATGGCGTGAAGGGCGGAATCGTCGGCGTTTCCGTCAGGCTTCGAGGATCAGGTGTAATGGTGGAAAGCGGCGTCGGCGTGTCTTCGGGAGTCGGCGTTGGCTCCAGCGCGCGCAGAAGCGAACGGTGCATGTAGACGGACTCAATACGACGTGAGCGCGGTTCCTCGTCGACCAGCATCCAGTCCGGGTTCGAAGACGCCGGAAACATGACGCAGACTTCGTCACCTTCGAAGAGCGCCCTCACGATACCCGCATCGAAGGAAGGCGAGGACCTCACGATCGCCTCTTCCACCACCACAACGAAGGGTTGGCATTCCGGCCAGGGCGTGCGGGTGGGCGGCGGGGCCAGGACCACCTGACGTGTCATTTCCCTGACGACAGTGGCGCTCGCGTCCTCGCGGGCCTGCTGCGTGACTTCCCGAACGCCCAGCCCGCCGCTGCGCAGGTAGTTTTGTACGCCCTGCCAGAGATACCAGCCGGCAAACACAATGGCCACAGCGACCAGGATGATCAGCCAGGTGGGTTGGAATCCACGCCCCATCAATGCCTCGCAGCCCCCTGCCCTGCCTCAATTCTACAGCCGAATGGCGCGCCTGCCGCAAGCCCGTGGCCTTGCGCTGCCACCTGGCTTGCGCCTCATTCGTCCGCAAGTCATGGCGCAATCCATGGTCCAGACGCGACACTACGACTAGTCAGCCTTATTGGAGGCCGACGGTCAGCCCGGGGTATTGGGCAAGGTGGCTTCGCAATTGATGTGTCTGCACCGTCCCGTGCAGCAGTTTCACGCGCCCCGGATGCCGGAGTGTGGAGTCAAAGAAGGCTGGTCCAGCGGAGTACCGTCACATGCCTGCGAACGAAGAGCGGCCCGCCGCCTGCGACGCCGTCATTTCACCCTGCGTTTGCTGGCGCGCTTTTTGCCAACACAAAAGTAAAGAAAAAGGGCGCCGCAGCGCCCTTCTCACGGCGATTGGCGGAACACCCTACCCCATATTGTCGATGATGGCCGTGGCGAATGCGCTGGTGGGGACCTCGGTTGCACCTTCCATCTGGCGCGCGAAATCGTAGGTCACAATCTTTTGCGCCAGAGTCTTTTCGTAGGCAACGCCAATCAGGTCCGCCGCCTCATTCCAACCTATGTGCTCCAGCATCATGACTCCGCTGAACAGCAGTGAGCCGGGATTGACCTTGTCCAGATTGGTGTACTTGGGCGCGGTACCATGCGTCGCCTCAAAGAGCGCGACCTCGTCACCGACGTTGGCACCGGGCGCAATGCCCACGCCGCCCACTTCTGCCGCGAGGGCGTCGCTCAAATAGTCACCGTTCAAATTGGTGGTGGCGATGACATCGTGCTCACGCGGCCGCAGCAACATCTTCTGAAACATGATGTCCGCGATCGTGTCCTGCAAGAGGATGCGGTCCTCCGGCACCTGACCCCCATGGTCGCTGGCCACCTCGTCCCAGGAAATCGTCTCCTCCGGGAATTCCTCGCGCCCGAGCTCATAGCCCCAGTTGACAAAGGCTCCTTCGGTGAATTTCTGGATGTTCCCCTTGTGGACGAAGGTCACACTTTTGCGCCCGCGTTCGATGGCGTAGCGAATGGCGGCGCGAATCAGGCGTTTGCTGCCAAAGGCGCTGACCGGTTTGATGCCGAGTCCGGCGCCCTCGAAAAAGCTGGTCACCCCCATTTCCTCGCGCAGGAATCGCGCCAGCTTTTCATTCTCGGGCGTCCCGGATTCGTACTCGATGCCGGCGTAGATGTCCTCTGTGTTTTCGCGGAAGATTACGACGTCAACGTCCTGCGGCTGACGCAGGGGGCTGGGCACGCCTTCGTACCAACGCACAGGGCGAATGCAACTGTACAGGTCCAGCACCTGCCGCAGAGTGACGTTCAGACTGCGAAAGCCGCCACCCACGGGCGTCGTCAACGGCCCCTTGATGCCCACCAGAAACTCGCGCAGGGCATCGAAGGTCTCTTCCGGCATATAGTTACCGTCGTATATCCCGGCCGCCTTTTCACCGGCATAGATTTCCATCCAGGAGACCCGACGCTTGCCGCGATAGGCTTTCTCGATCGCCGCGTCCCAAATTCGCCGGCTGGCCGTCATGATGTCGTAGCCGATGCCGTCTCCCTCAATGAACAGCAAGACGGGGTTGTCCGGCACGTTCAGCGCCCCGTTGCTGGCAGTGATCTTCTCTCCATGATCGGGGACCCTGATCTTGTCAAAGGCCATCGCTCACGTGTCTCCTCATCCGGTCTGCATCAGGCGAGCAGTATAGCACAGATTGCGGCGTTGTGAGGCTTACGCCTCAGGCAGTCGGGCCCCAGGGCTCGATGAGCACCTTGCCGCTCTGCCCGGTAAGTTGCAGTTCAAAGGCGTGCTGGATGTCATCAATGTGAAAGCGATGGGTCACCAGCTTGTCGAGTTGTGGCCGGACGTTGCGGATCTGCTGCATGATGCGCGGCGCCAGGCCCAGATTGTAATGCCAGGTACCCACCAGGGTCAGGCCCTTGCGTATCATGTCCCTGCTGATGTAAAGCGGCGTGGCATCGCTGCATTCGCCGACGAAGGACACCGAGCCCAGACGGCGCACGGCATCGATGCAGAGCCGGTGGGCGGCCACTACCCCGGAACAGTCCATCGCCTTGTCTACACCCACGCCATCGGTCAGGTCCAGGATTTGCTCAAGCGCGCCGTCGGGCTTCAGCACGACGTCCGCGCCCAGTTCCCGCGCAAGACTGGCGCGATAGGGGTTCATTTCAACGGCGATCACGCGGGCGCCGCGATAGACAGCGTTGATGACGCCACCCAGTCCCACCGGACCCATGCCGGTGATAAGCAGCGTTTCGCCAGGGTCCAGTCCCATTTTGTCCAGCCCGCCGTAGGTCGGACCGAGTCCGCAGCAGGCCATCGACGCATGTTCGATTGAAATGTCGTCAGGGACCGGCACCAGTTGCCAGTCCTGTTTAAGCATGTATTGGGCGACCGTGCCGCTGCCATTTCTCAATGTGGCTCCGGCGTCACTCAGGCAGTAAATGAAGTCACCGGTGTCGCAATAGTCACAGTCCCCACAGGGGATCTGGGGCATGACGACGACTCGCTGGCCCGGTTGAACAAGCGTCGATCCGCCTGCCTCCAGCACCTCACCTGCCGCTTCATGACCCAGAGTTTCGCGCAGATCGCCCGCCTGGAAGGACTTGTAGTCCGTACACAGCGGCGCCACCGTCACCTTGAGCAGCACGCGCCGTTCGTCCGCCTGCGGGTCGGGGAACTCCTTCACCTGTGTTTGCTGTACGCCGGTTATCGTCGCCTGCTTCATGAATTCCTCCCGTCGATCAAATCGTTCCCCATCGCCTGGCCCTCACGCAGCAGGACCGGTACCGCTTCCGTCGTCGGCGCCTCTGCGTAAATGCGAAGTAGAGGTTCGGTGCCGCTGGGTCGAATGAGCAACCAGCTGCCGTCTGCCAGCCAGAATTTCACGCCGTCCGTGGTATCCACCCGCGTGACGCCTTCCCCACCAAGGGTAGTCGGCGCGTCATCTGTCAGACGACGGACCAGTTCGCCTTTTGGCAACTGGACGTCCAGGTGCGCGTCAAAGCGACCGTAGTGCGCCGGCCCGAATTCTGCCTGCAGGTCCGCCACAATTTCGTGGAGCGGCGCCTGCGCCTGGGCCATGATTTCCAGCAGCAACAGGCCCATCAGGATGCCGTCACCCTCCGGAATATGGCCGCGAATGGAGATGCCGCCACTTTCCTCCCCGCCGATGAGTACGTCATCCTGCATCATCAGGTCGGCGATGTGATTGAAGCCCACCGGCGTTTCATGCAGCGGCAGCCCGTACCGGCGGCAAAGGTTGTTGATCATGCGGGTCGTCGAAATCGTCTTGACCACCGCGCCCCGCATGTCCCGCTGCTCCACCAGGTGGCGCAGCGCCAGCGCAAAAATCTGGTGAGGGTCGACGAAATTGCCCAACGCATCGATGGCGCCAATGCGGTCGGCATCACCGTCCGTCGCCAGGCCCACGTCGGCCTGGACGCGCTGCACGGCCGCAACCAGTTCGTTGAGATAGCGCAGGACGGGCTCCGGGTGGATGCCACCAAATCCCGGATTCAACACATCGCGGATTTCGTTGACCTGACAGCGGGAGCGCGACAGGATGGTCTTGATTGCGCCACGCCCGGCCCCCCACATGGCGTCCACCATGACGGACAGTTCACGCCTTGAGATCTGGTCGACGTCCACCAGCGTACTCAGATGCTGGTAATAGTCCCAGCCCGGATCGAAGCGTCGGATCTGGCCGGTTCGCAGACCTTCCTCGTAGTCCAGCCGCAGAGGCTCACGGCCGGCCTCTTCCAGGGTGCGCAGTTCCGCCTCGACCCCGGTGCACTGTTCCCTGGTGGCGCTGCCGCCATAGGCTGTTTTGAGCTTGAAACCGTTGTATCTCGGCGGGTTGTGACTGGCCGTGATGACGATCCCCGCGCTGGCGCCCTTCAGACGCACGTTCCAGGAAATGGCCGGTGTCGGTGCGTCCGTGCGCGTTAGCCAGGCGACGATGCCGTTGCCTGCCAGAACACAGGCGACCTCCGCGGCGAATCGATCGGACAGAAAGCGGGTATCGTAACCCACCACCATTTCGGGCGGATCGCTGCCCTTGTGTTCACGCAACACCGCCTGCGCAACGGCCTGGGTCACCAGGGACAGGTTGCCGAATGTGAAGCTGTCAGCAATGACCGCGCGCCAACCGTCGGTGCCAAAACTGATCATCGTCCAGTCCCTGTGTCGGAGGCGCAAGTCACCTGAAAGTCCGGGCCCGGGCCATTGTACCACCCCTGCCGACTTCCCGGCGCTTTCAGTCCCTGACATTCAGTCTGACCGTGATATACTGGGCGGCGAAGAGATTTCTTTTTCCTTGCGACCCGAAAAAGAAGCGAAAGGTGCGCACCTGGCACTTTGCCCGGTGCAATGAGTCATGCAGAAACATAGTTTGCGAATTGTCCCGCTGGGCGGCCTCGGCGAAATCGGCAAAAACATGACGGTTGTCGAATGGGGCGACGATGCCATCCTGATTGACAGCGGCATCATGTTTCCCGAGAACGACATGCTGGGCGTCGATTACATCATCCCGGATTTCAGCTATCTGCGGGAAAAGGAAGACCTCCGCCTGCACGGCATCCTGTATACCCACGGCCACGAAGACCACACCGGCGCCATCGCCCACGTCATCGAGGCTTTCCCCGGCACGCCCGTCTGGGCTACGCCCCTGACGGCTGCCCTGCTCAAGGTCAAACTGAAAGACGCCAGGCAACAGGACCACTGTGAGGTCAACATCTTTCAGCCAGGCGCCGATTTCCAGGTTGGGCCCTTTCCCATCGAGAGTTTCCGGGTTTGCCACAGCATTCCCGATTGCGTCGGCTTCGGCATCAACACGCCTCTCGGCCTCATCGTTCATACCGGTGACTACAAGTTCGACAACACGCCGCCAGACGGGCACCGGCCGGACTATGCGAAGCTGGCCGACTTTTCGCGCCGGGGGGTCCTGCTGCTGCTGGCCGACAGCACCAATGCCGACCGGCCAGGCTGGACGCCTTCGGAGAGTACGGTGGTCGCCGCCTTTGACGAGGTCTTTGAAGAGGCCCGCGGCCGAATCATGATCGCCACTTTCGCCTCGCACCTGCAACGAATCCAGCAAGTGGCCGATTGCGCCCGACAGCACGGCCGACGAATGGCAATCGCCGGCTACAGCATGAATGCCAACGTCCGCATGGCGCGCGCGATGGGCATTCTGAAACTGGACGAAGACATCCTGGTCGAACTGTCAGCGAGCAACGACCTGCCTTCTGAAAACGTCGTTATCATGGTGACCGGCACCCAGGGCGAGCCTTCCGCAGTCCTCGGACGTCTGGCCCAGGGACGTCACCATCAACTCGATGTCCGGCCGGACGACACCATTGTGGTGTCGGCTCACGCCATCCCTGGCAACGAGGAAATGGTCTACCGCACCATCAACCGTCTCTTCCAGCGTGGCGCCAACGTGCTCTACGACCCCGTCGCGCCGGTACACGTTTCCGGCCACGCCTGTCAGGAAGAGATGAAACTTATGCTCAATCTGACGCAGCCGCGCTATTTCGTGCCGGTGCACGGTGAACTGCGGCATCTGATGGCCCATGCGCGCCTGGCGCTGGCTTCCGGTCTGCCGGAGAAGAACATTCGCGTCGTCGAAAACGGCAGCGTCGTCAGCATTGACGAGGAGGGTATCCAGATCGGTGAGCGCGTTCCTGGCGGCTACGTTTTCGTCGATGGCAGCGGCGTCGGTGACGTCGGGCCGGCGGTCATGCGCGACCGGGAAACCCTTGGCAAGGATGGCTTCCTCGTCGTCGTGGCCAACCTGGACGCCGACAGTGGCGAGCTTGTCGCCGAGCCCGAAATCCTGACGCGGGGCTTCGTCTACCATCGCGAGGCCGATGACCTGATAGAGAACATCCGCAAAACGGCCAGGGCATCGCTGGCGGATACCGCAGCCAGTCAGAATGGACGCCGTCGCAACATCCTGCAGGAACGCATCAGCCGGATGCTTTACAGTGAAACGAGGAGACGGCCGATGGTCTTCAGCATCATCAACGAGCACCAGGCCGCTGCTTCAGCGCCGTCGCCAGGGTAACAACACGCGCCCAAGCCAGCGCCGCAGAATCCGGTAACGCGCCCGCCCCCAGGAGACGTCAGCTTCGTTGCTGTCCGCATCGTCCTGACTGGCCGGGCCGTAGCGGGCCCGCATGTAGAGGGAAGTAATGGCCGTTACCGGCGCTTCAGCGACCGGCAGGTCTTCAACAATACGGCGGCGACGTTCCGCCGGCGTCTGGGCCGGGTCCATTCGAATGCCGATCAACCGGGTATAACGTTCCAGTCGCGCCCACGCCCTGGCGATCGGGTTCATTCGGCGCAGCCCGCGCCACTCCCACCACCACCACAGGAACAACAGGAGGAGGAGCAGGAGTAGCAGGATCGTGGCGGCAAGCAGGCCGTTTGGCAGGGGCGGGACGCTGGACGGCGCTTCCGGTGGATCGCTCTGCGGCGGATCCAGCGGCGATTCCAGGGGCGGCGCCGACTGCGGCGGGACGGAAGGCAGGTCGAGGGTCGGCGTTGGCGTGGCGCTGGGCGAAGGCGTAATTGTTGGCGACGGCGTGGACGTGGGCGTGGGGGTCAGCGTGGGAGTCGGGGTAGCGTCAGGCCTCTCCGGCAATTCCTCCCTTTCAGGTTCCGGTGGAGGGAATTCCTGTCGCTCGTCAGGTGTCGGCGTGGCCGTCGCTGTCGGCGTGGCCGTCGCTGTAGCTGTTGGAAAAAAACTTTCGGCAGCAACGAGCGACTGTTCCGGGTCCTCGCGAATCAGGGGCGCCTGGGCGGAGGTCGGCTCAAACTCGACCCAGCCATAGCCCGGAAAATAAACTTCTACCCAGGAGTGCGCGTCACGCTCCAGCACTTCGTATTGCGACCCGGCGGCATCCCAGCGTCCCTGCGCGAAGCCGGTGGCCAGGCGGGCAGGGACCCCCAGCGAACGCAACATGACGATCATGGCCGAGGCATAGTAGTTGCAATAGCCTTCCCCGATATCGAACAGCAGCCAGTCGACGGGGTCCTGCCCTTCCGGCGGGGGTGGGATGAGTTCGTTGTATCGAATGTTCTGCCGCAGCCAGGATTCCAGCGCCACGGCCTGGTCGTAGGGAGTCTCGGCGCCGGCAGAGTTGACAATGTTGCGGGCCAGTTCGCGGGTGCGCGGCGTCACGGAGGGCGACACGTAAAAGTACAGGCTGCGTACCCAGTCGGGCCAGTCGCGACCGGCCGGGCGCAATTGGTCAGCGCCGGCTGTATTCAGCAGGCTGGTAACCGTGTAACTGTCTCCACTGTTCAACACACGCAGGGGACGAATCACCGAAACGTTGATAGACCGAATTTGCTGGTCGCGTGCCGGCGGTTCCAGAAATCGCCCGTCGGGTCCGATGTAGCGGATGTCGCTGCGCGTGGGCAGGTTGACGGCGGCAACCTGCGGCGCGGCGTAAACCAGGCGCGAAGCGCGCAGGGCCATGGTGAATGTCTGATCGACGGCCACCCGCGTCTCATCCACGGCATTGACCGGCGGCAATTCCAGGGGTGCCTGCGGGTCTGTGAGACGCGTATCGGCCGCGGGCAGCCAGCGACCGTTCTCGTAAATGTCGTACACCCGGGATCGCCAGTAATAGCGATGCTCCGGAGACGCAGCCACCTGCATGACCACCTCGTCCCCCAACCGGACCGCACCCCCCAATTGCAGCGAGTCTCCCCCGTAGTAGTCCGCCGTTGCCGGGCCGGGTAGATCGCCCGAGGAAAAGAGGCGGTCGAGCAGGTTGGCTGCCTCCGTAAGGGGCTCCCCGGCCAGCAATTCTTCCAGTTCGTCCAGGCGTTGCTGGAGATTCGTCGCCGGCAACAACCAGGCCAGCAGAAGCGCAAGCAGCGCCAGCAGGCCCCCAAGTTGATAGAATTGACGTCTCAGGTTGCGGGGGACCCTTACGCGATTGACATACCACTGCCACTCCCGCCCTTCCAGACTCGAGCGAATGACGAGCAACAGGGACAAAAACAGGAAAGCGCCAAGATATGGGTCCAGATTGGCGGCACCCTGGTAGGAGAAGGCGTTGGCGAGCAATGCCAGCCCAACGGGCAACACGGCGCGCAGCACCTGGTTGACGCGGTACACGTGCCAGACCGCGTTGTAGGTCAACAGCCAGATCACTGCCGCCAGCAGCAGATTCAGGATCACCGCGTCCTGGCTGAAACTGCCGGCCAGCGCCGCGTTGACCCACAACACGACCTTTTGCAGGAGGCTGGCAATGCCCTGGAACAGGTCACCCGGTTCATTGGCTGCCACAAGCAACAGGGCGCTACTGAAGCCGTAGAGCCAGCTGAGCAGCAGGGCGAACAGTTCGCTGTGTCGGCTGAGTGCCAGCCACAAACTGAAAAGCAGCGACAACAGGAGGACAGGGACGGCCGTGTTCATCGAGATTGGCCAACCCGCAGCACGCAATGAAAACAGTGGCGTCAAAAGCAGGAGTGTCAGAACCAGCAGTGTGGCGGGCTCTGCAGCGGCCAGCATCCGGCGCATGGCATGGCTTCGTTGCCGCAGCCACGAAGGCGCGGAAGTCGACTGACCCGGACCGGCGCTCACGTCAGGTTTGCTCCAGGTGAAGATGTGATATTGTAATTGTCGGCAGAATTGGCAACAAGCGCGGGCGCGGGTTGTTAACCGTCTGCCAGGATTACATTAAGGCATTGGCAAGCATTTGTGGGAACAGTTGTATGGTCTGTTGCTTCGATCGGAACAAAGGAGTGGCACCGTGGTCAAACTAGCGTTTGTCGCCAGCCTGCTGCTGGCCATGACAGTTGGAGTCAGCGCCCAGACAGAACTGACGCCGGCACAAATCGTCAATGACGAGGGCGGCCCGCGCGTATTGACGGGCGAAATGGTCTACACCAATCCCTACCTTACCGACGGCGTCGCCGAGCCTCTCATCATCCTGGAGGACCAGGCCGGCTTTGTTGATCGTGACCGGGACTTCATTTTTTCCCCCGAGTCGCAAGTGCTTGGCCGCCTGACCAGTGACTTCTTCACATCGCCTGTTTCCTGGTCGCTGCAATTGCCATTTGAACCCCGTGGCAACCTGCGCGACGTGGATAACGACGGCGAGGAAGACACCGGCGTCCAGATTTTTGCCGTCGCCTACTGGTCCAACACCTGGGGCCCGCCCGAGCTGGAGGAACGCGACCTCTACGGCGGTGGCTGGTCCAACGCCTACGCCTCGACGGACACCAGCCATCGCTCTGAAACCCTGAATGAAATCATCGGCGGCAAGTTGCTGGTGTTCGCTCCTGATGACGAACAGGGTTTTCCATCCGGCTTTGGCGAGGACGGCCTCCTGTTCACAGACGATGATCCGGCCGTGAGCCTCCCCGCCGGTTACACCCTGGTTATTCTCGATGAGGACCCCTTTGTTTTTGACCGCTCGGCGGAGCCGGTCGTCAATCTCATCGAGGGCGAGGCCTCCGAAGTCGACGACTTCTCGGAGCTTTCCTACACAGAAGCCTTCGACGCGATGCTGGACAAATTCCGTCTGGAATACGCCTTCACCGAGTACAAGGGCATCGACTGGGACGCCAAAGGCGAGAAGTATCGGCCGCTGTTTGAAGAGGCCGAGGCTGCCGAAGATTCCGCTGCCTATGAACTGGCCCTGCGCGACTTTGCCTGGTCGATACCTGACGCTCACGTAGGCGTGAGCTTTGGCCCGACCATGTATCGCGCCTTCCGTGAGGCCATCGCCGGCGGCATCGGCATCGCCATCCGCGACCTGGATGACGGCCGCGTCGTGGTCAACTTTTTGCTTGAGGGCAGCCCGGCAGCTGAAGCCGGTATCGAAAATGGCGCCGAGATTCTCGAGATCAACGGCGCACCGGTTCAGGACCACGTTCGGGAGACTCTGGCATGGTCCTCGCCATTCAGCCTGGAGGAGCAGAAGCGACTGCAGCAATTGCGCTATGCCACACGCTTCCCGGCCGACAGCGAGGTGGAAGTCAGCTGGATCAATCCCGGCGCTGAAGAGGCGTCCAGCGCGACCTTGTCAGTCAGCGATGAACGCGACAGCTTCGACTTTTCCTCGTTCTTCGCCAGTCGCGGCCGACACGACCTGCCGCTGGATTTCGAGGAAATCGAGGGGACGGAATACACACTGGTCAACATTCACTCCTTCAGTGACAACGAGCGCCTGACGATTGACCTCTGGGAACGGATGATCGAGGAACTCAACTACTACTCCGTTCCCGGTCTGATCATCGACATGCGCAGCAACGGAGGCGGCAGCGGCTGGCTGGCCGACCAGATGGCGGCCTACTTTTTCGACGATGCACACGTGTTGGGAAACAGTGGCTACTACGACGAGGACACCGGGGACTTCTACTTTGACCCGGACACCGAGGACCAGTTCGTCCTTCCGCCAGAGAGCCTGCGCTATCAGGGCGAGGTGGCCGTGCTGGTATTTTCCAGTTGCTACAGTGCCTGCGAGTTCTTTTCCCTGAACATGACGATCGACGACCGGGCGGCCATCGTGGGCCATACCTCCACGGCGGGTGCGGGCGGCAGCGTCGAGACCTTCTACATGCCGGATGACATGGATGTTACCTTGACGATTGGACGCTCGGTCAATGCCGACCATGAAATCCATCTGGAAGGCATTGGCGTTGTGCCGACGGTTCGCGTACCGGTCACCGGAGAAACCCTGTTAAGTGAGGACGATCCTGTGCTCGATGCGGCCATCGCCTGGCTGGACGACGCGCTTGAGATCGTGCCGGAGGACCGCGGCAATGTCGCCGTTGGCGAGGTCGTGACGGACCAGATTGTGGAACGTCAACGCCTGCGCTACAGCCTCACGGTTCCCGCGGGCAGCACGGTCGACATTCTGCTTGGCAGCGAGGAAGGCGATCTCGACACCTTGCTGAACCTCTACGATGCAAGCGGTGAAGAACTTCTTGACAGCAACGACGATATCGCCATGCCGGGATCGAGTTCGGCCCTCTACGCCATCAGCGCGGACGAGACGGACCTGGAGCTGACCGTTGAAGTCACCACCTATAACGACGCTTCCGAGGGCGAATTCATCCTCGAAATCGTGGACCTGACGGCGGTGGAAGAAGAAGAGGAAGAGGCTGTAGAAGTCTGACAGCCCGGGTGGAGAGCGGTCCAACAGGGCCGCTCTCCCCTGTCAGATTCGGTAACTTCGAACCCTGACCGCCAAAACGCGTCTTTCCCCGTGTGGGCCGAGACCCTGAGCCGCCACCGGCTCAAGCGTTTCCCAATGGTAAAGTTTCATGTAAACGTCAAAGTGGTTGGAATGACTGGGCCAGGGCAGGGTCAATTCACGCGTCTCGACGTAAAGTTTTCCGGTTTGCCAGCGACTCGTCTCGCCCGGGGCATCGGGAGGCCAGAAAGGCATGGGTGCAGTGTTGATTTCGTCGAGCACTTGCCCCCGTCGCTGCAGCCAGGTGTGCAGACTGTAATCAAGCGGGGGCGTCTCATCCACCGACCACCAGAGACGAAACTGAAATGTCTCCCCTTCATGCAGTAGCGGACGCTCACCGGCGGACCATGTATCCGGCAACAGTTCGGCCCCGTGAAATCGCATTCCGTTGGCGTAGGGGATACCTGCCGGGTCGGGCGGCGCCTCGTACAGCCGAAACAGGCAACCATAGGGGCCGACAAATGGCCCGGGAATCCGCTCCTCTTCCAGGTGCCTGCGCAATTCCGGTGTCTGACGATCGGGATTCAATACCCAGATGCGCGGCTGGCCACCCGGCTCTCTGATGAATTCCAGACTGTTGGGCAGCCAGGCGCGTCCGTGATAGATCCATTCCTCGGCTGCGCCACAGCTGTCCTCGATCCCTGGAGTGACCAGCAACTCATCGCCCCACCGCATGTGGTCGCGCAACCAGCGGAAGTTGTCCTCCAGTGGCGATAGCCGGTCAAAAATCTGGTAGGGGCTTTCATCCGGCACCGCTGCAAACAGGACCGCCACGAGCAGTATCGAAGCCAAGTTCGTTCCCCTGCGCGGCAGCCACGAGAGCCCCAGGGCGATCAACAGGGCAATGCCAGGCATAATCCACCAGGCGTACCGCCCGTGAAAGAGACCCAGAACGGGATTTAACAGATACATCAACAGCGGCATGCCCAGCGCGTGGATGGCCAGGGCCAGCATCAACGGCTTCCCGGGTCTGTCCCGCCGCAGGATCAGCCAAAGAGCGGCAGCAGCCAGGGTTGCGGTAATCGGCCAGGCGCTGCCGAAAAAGTCGATGTACAGTTCGATAATGGCCGGGAGGACAGGGGGCAGGTCGATAACGCTCGTGTTGTCAACTCGCCTGACAAGCAGTTCCGAAATTCGAAGCAATTCGGGCAACACCAGCAGGGCGGTCAGCAGTCCCGGCAGCAGCAAGCTCCGCAGCCGGGGACGGTAGACGACCAGGCCAAAAATGCCCGTCAACAGGATGACCATTCCGCCCGTATAGGAAAGCCAGAACAGTGCGGCCATCGTCAGGGTCAGGGGCAGGCCGCGACGCCAGTCGGGCCGCTCGAAATAGCGAACAGCCATCCAGAACGCAAGCATGGCCAGGGGCAACTGCAAGGCATAGCCGCGCACTTCCGTGCTGAGCTGAATCGCCATACCGAGACCGGACCAGACCAGCAGGGCAATCAGACCCGCGCGCCAGCCGCGCCAGTGCTGCAACAGTTTGAAGGCAACCGCCGCCCCTGGCAGGAATGCCAGCGCGGAAAGGGCGCGCAAGGCCAGTGGCTGGATCCCTGCCAGCTGACTCCAGGCGCCAAGGGTCAGGAAGTACAAGGGCGGCCAGTCGTAAGGCGTCCGGCGAAAAATGTCCCCGAAGCTGCCGAAAGTCTGCCAGATGGACCACACTTCGTCCCTGTTCATGGTGAGGTCGTCGAGGCGCAACAGGCGGCTGGCCGCGACCAGCAGCAGCGCCAGCGCCAGCAGTGGCAGGGGAGCGCTGCGCTTCAATTAGAAATCCTTCGGGACAGGCGGAAATGTACCTGAAGTCACGGATGCAAACACCACATTGGACAGACTTCCATTAGGAGAAACGAAGTATAGCACTCCGTCCCGAATCCCTGAGCGTGTATACTTGGGGCGCCAGGCTGACCGGGCGGTCGCCGGCCTTCGGGCCGGAGGAAAGTCCGCACTCCAAAGGGCGCGGTGCTGGCTAACGGCCAGGCGCGGCAACGCGACGGCAAGTGCAACAGAGAACGGATTGCCCCCGTCCGGGGGTGAGGGTGAAAAGGTGGTGCAAGAGACCACCGGCGTCGGCAGTGATGTCGGCGGCCAGGCAAACCCCACCGGGAGCAAGACCAGACAGGCGCAGAGGGGTGGCCCGCCCCGCAGGCAGCGCTGGGTAGGTCGCTTGATCCCGCCAGGTAACTGGCGGGGCAGATAGATGACCGTCGCCCCGCAAGGGGAACAGAATGCGGCTTACAGGTCAGCCTGGCCTCGCAAGCCGCATTTGTTTTTCACGAATGGGTTCAGCTGACCGCGGCCAGCCTTTGCAGGTGCTGCTTGCGGAACTTCGCCACCTTGGGCGCGATGACCACGCGACAATAGCCCTGGTTGGGGTTGTTGAGCCAGTAATTCTGGTGATAGTCCTCGCCCGGCCAGAAGCGCTCCAGCGGCTCGACCTCGGTGACAATCGGGTTCTTCCAGAGGCCGGCATCGCTGATCTCTGCGATCACTTCCCTGGCGATCTGCGCCTGCTCCTCGGAATGTGTGTAAATGCCCGAGCGATACTGGGTGCCCACATCGGCGCCCTGGCGATTCAGGGTCGTGGGGTCATGAATCGTGAAAAAGACGTCCAGCAGGTCCCGAAAGCTGATGACATCTGCATCGTAGCTGAGCTGTACGACCTCGTTGTGGCCGGTGTTGCCACTGCAGACGGAGCGATAATCCGGAAAGGCGACGTGGCCACCGGTATAGCCGGATACCACCTCGCTGACCCCGTCAAGTTGCTGGTAGACCGCTTCCAGGCACCAGAAGCACCCGCCGCCCAGGGTCGCCTGCTCTATTCTCGCCATGATGCATCCTTTCCTCGTCAACCTGCGTTAAGCGTACAGCAGATTCCTTACAATTTCATGACCCCGGACCGGTCATGCACGACACGACCCCCGACCAGGGTCAACTGCACCCGGGCATCATCGTCCAGCAGGATGATGTCAGCGTCTGCGCCGACCTGCAGGGTCCCCTTGCGCCCCGCCAGGCCCATGGCGGCTGCCGGCACGCCTGACGCCATGGGCAGGGCCTGGGGCAACGTCAGGTCAGCGTAACGCATGACGCGCCGCAGGACCTCGTCCAGGGTGACCGTGCTGCCGGCAAGTGCGCCTTCCAGCGTGCGCGCCTCACCCTCGCGAACGGTCACGGCCTGGCCGCCGAGTTCGAAGTCGCCATCGCCCAGACCCGTGGCGCGCATCGCGTCACTGATGAGAATGACCTTGTCGCGTCCCTTCGCGCGCAACAGCAGACGCAGGACAGCGGGATGCACATGCAACCCGTCGCCGATGAGTTGCGCAAGGATTCGCCTTTCATCCAGCACGGCGCCGAGGGTGCCCGGTTGACGATGGTGCAATCCGGCCATGCCATTGAAGGTATGGGTCGCCTGGCGCAAGCCGCAATCGACCGCCTTCAGCACGGTTTCGTAGTCCGCGCCGCTGTGTCCAATGGCGAACTCAATACCCACGCGCCTGCCGGCTGCAATCAGGCGGTCGGCTCCGGGCAACTCGGGTGCAACAGTGATGAGCCGCACGATTCCACCCTGCAACCAGGCGTCATACTCTTCAGGGTCCGGCGGGCGCAGGGCTTCGGACGCCTGGGCGCCGCGATATCGCTGGCACAGGTACGGGCCTTCGACGTGGGCGCCAAGATGCTGCGCGCCTTCCTGCGGCTGCGGGCAGGACGCCACGTTGGCAATCGCCGCGTCGATCGCTTCCCGCGACGCGCTCATGGTAGTCGGAAGCCAACTGGTGACGCCATGCCGCGCAAGGTAACGCGCCACCCTTCCCAGCGCCGACGCTGTGGCGTCCATGACGTCGTAACCCAGTGCACCGTGAATGTGTATGTCGATCAGGCCAGGCGCGATCCACAGGCCCTGCGCATCAAGGACCACCCTGCCTCCACCGCCCGGGATTTCCAGCGCCTGGATGCGTCCCTTTGCAACGACCAGATCATGCCCCTCCAGCACGCCCCCAGGCGTCAGGATGCGGCCGTTGCGAATGCGCACGAGGTGACTCCCTCTAACGTGTATCGCTCAGCAAATCCAGCCAGGCCATTTCGGCCGGGCTCAGCTCCAGTTCCAGCGCCTCAATGTTTTGCTGCAACTCTTCGGCGCTGCGGCTGGCGATGAGGGCGTAGAGATTCAGCGGGGAATTGAAAATGTAGGCCACGGCGATTTGGGCCACCGTCAGGCTCTTCTCCAGCGCGAGAATCTGCGCGCGGGCCAGACGATCGAAGTTGTCCTCATTGCAATAGAAATCGACGACTACGCGATCGTAATAGTCTTTGAAGCTGTCAAGATTGTCGGGACGGAAGCGACCGCTGAAGAAACCGCCCGCCAGGCTCGACCAGGTGAAGAGCGGCATCTGCGCCTCCTGGTACCAGGCGCGCTCATCATGGTTGCCCGGCCCGCTGATGCTGATGCAACCCTCCCAGGGGACCGCGATCTGGTCCGCCAGGCTGAAGTTGGGGCTGCTGGCGCGGAATGGCTCCGCCCCGTTGGCCGCCGCCCAGGCGTTGGCTTCCTGCAGGCGCTCAATCGACCAGTTGGAGCCGCCGTAAATGCCGATCACGCCTTTCCTGTGATACTCGTCCAGTTTGGCGACGATGGGACCGACAGGTTGCGACTCGTCGTCGCGGTGCAGCAGGTAGATCTCAATGGAATCCGTCCCCAGGCGGGCCAGGGAATCATGGATGTCGGATTCGATGTCGAAGGGCGTCACGCGTTTGCGGTCCTGCGAATGATGGGCGCCCTTGGTCAGGATGACGACCTCATCGCGCACGCCACGGGTCTTCAGCCAGTGACCAAAAACGCGCTCCACGTCCCCACCGCCATAGTTGTGCGCCATGTCGAAGGTCGTGACGCCCTGTTCCAGGGCGTCGTCGAAAAGACCCAGCATGTAGTCAAACTTGTCTGACACCCTGCCGGAGAATGCTGTGCCCTGCACGATGCGCGAAACCGGTTTGCTGACTCCTTCAATGCTGCTGTATTTCATCGTGCATCCTCCATCGGGTAGCGCAGACCCCACTGGGCGCGAATCTCGTCCATGGTCCGCATTATTTCCAGAGATTCGTCCAGCGGCATGATGTCGCTTTCCAGCTGACCGTTCCGAATGCAACGAGCGACCTCGGCCGCCTCGTGATTGAAGCCGTTGCCGTTCATCGGAATCTCCATCACGCTGGTCTCACGCCCGTAGACCTCAAGCGTGATGCGCTCCGGAAACCAGTATTGCGGGTGGATCGTGATGCGGCCCAGCGTGCCGTTGATGACCGCCTGGTGCGGCGTGGTGGTACGGATGGCCGTGCTGATCGTCGTGAGGGCGCCACTCTCATAGCCAAGGATGATCGCCGCATTTTCGTCGACGCCGCTTTCGCCCAGATGCGCCATACTGACGACCCGTTGAGGCTTGCCCAGCACCATGGAAGCGAAGGACAACGAGTAGATGCCGATGTCCAGCAGGGCTCCCCCGCCCAGTTCCGGCGCAAAAAGGCGATGCTGTGGGTTGAAGGCCGCGCGAAAGCCGAAATCGATGTCCACGATGTTGATGTCGCCGATGACGCCGGAGTCCAGCAGTTCGCGCAGCTTCACCGTGGCCGGCATGAAGCGCGACCACATGCCCTCCATCAGGAAGAGGCCTTTTTCACGCGCCAGATTCACCACCTGTTCCAGCTCGGCAGCGTTGATGGTGAATGGCTTTTCGCAGAGCACGGCCACCCCCGCCTCAAGACAGGTGATGCAGTTCGGGGCATGGAAAGGGTGCGGCGTGGCGACGTAAATGGCGTCCAGGTCGGGGTCGGCGGCCAGGGCCTCGTAAGTATCGTAGCGCCGTTTGGCGCCGTGACGGTCGCCGAAGGCATCGGCCGCCTGCTGCGTGCGTGAGCCGACGGCCAGTACCCTGGCGTCCGGCAGTTGGCTGACACCGACGGCAAAGTCTTTGGCGATTCGACCTGTACTGATGATTCCCCAGCGGAACACGGGCGCTCCTTTCCATCTCAGAGCCGCATGGGTCGGCAGTATAGCACGGGGGGAATGCCCGCCGGGCTACGCGGTCCAGTCGATGCGGGGTCTCCAGGCCCCGACATGGTTACAATCCCGGAAAAGCTGGAGACAGTCGCCATGCGCATTGCCTTGTTGCCCATGTCACTCGACGACGCCACCCTCCGCCTCGCCGCCCAGATCGGCGTGAGCGATATCGTCACCGGCCGGCCGGCAGAAGACTGCGGTCCGGTCTGGGACTTTCTCGCCCTGCTCCGTTTGCGCCAGCGCATTGAATCGGCCGGCCTGCGGCTCAGCGTGATCGAGGGCATCCCGGTCAGTGACAACATCAAACTGGGCCTGCCTGGCCGGGACGAAGACATCCTTCACTTTTGCGAATCGCTGGCCAACATGGGCGCCGCCGGGATCCCGGTCCTTTGCTACAACTTCATGACCGCCTTCGGCTGGCTGCGCACCTCGCTGGCCGATCGCGGCCGCGGCGGGGCCCTTGTCAGCAGCTACCGGCACGAACTCATGGCGAACGCTCCGCTCACCCAATACGGCGAGGTCAGCGAAGAGCGTCTGTGGCAGAACTTCGAGGTGTTTCTGAAGCGCGTGCTGCCCGTCGCCGAGCAGGCCGGCGTCAAACTCGCCCTGCACCCCGACGATCCACCCATTTCTCCGATCCGCGGCATCGCGCGCATCATGCGCAGCGCCGCTGCCTTCCGCCGGGTCATCGAACTGGCGCCCTCGCCCAACAACGGCCTGACCTTCTGCCAGGGCAATTTCGCCGCCATGCGCGACGTGCCGGACGTTCCGGCCGCCATCCGTGAATTTGGCGCGCGAGAGAAAGTCTTCTTTGTGCATTTTCGCGATGTCAGCAACAAGGTGCCCGATTTCGACGAGGTCTTCCACGACGAGGGGCCGACCGACATGTTGGCCTGCATGCGGGCCTGGCGCGACGTCGGCTTCACTGGCCCCCTGCGCCCGGACCACGCCCCCACGCTGGAGGGTGAGAGCAATGAGCATCCGGGCTACATGCTGCTGGGCAAGATCTACGCCGTTGGCTACATGCGCGGCCTGATCCAGGCTGCCTCCAGAACGACGAAATGAACTGCGTCACTGCCTGCTCGCGCCCCGCAGGCCGTGGCAGCAGAGCCCGTAGCGCGCTACACTGCCCGCATTGATTTGTGGATGCTGCCGGAGGGGATTCCATGGCAAGACCAGTTACGTTGTTTACCGGACAATGGGCCGATCTGACGCTGGATACCCTGGCGCAGAAGGCCGCCGAATGGGGTTATGACGGCCTTGAGCTTGCCTGTTGGGGCGATCACTTCGAGGTCAATCGCGCCCTGGAAGAGGACGGTTACCTCCAGACCCGCCATGACATCCTGGCCAAACACGGTCTGCAATGTTTCGCCATTTCCAACCACCTCGTCGGTCAGGCGGTGTGCGACCGCATCGACGCGCGCCATCAGGAGATCGTCCCGCCCTACGTCTGGGGCGATGGCGACGCGGATGGCGTCAACGAGCGCGCTGCCGCTGAAATCGCCAACACCGCGCGGGCCGCGCGCGCCTTCGGCGTGGACGTCGTCAACGGCTTCACGGGAAGTTCAGTCTGGCATCTGCTTTACCATTTTCCGCCCACGTCGCCTGATCTCATTGACGCCGGTTACCGTGAATTTGCCGATCGCTGGAACCCGATTCTGGATGTCTTTGACGAGGTCGGAGTCCGCTTTGGCCTGGAGGTGCATCCGACGGAAATCGCCTACGACATCCACACCTCGGAACTGGCGCTGGCGGCCATCGACCGGCGGCCCGCCTTCGGCTTCAACTTTGACCCCAGTCACTTCATTCACCAGATGTTTGATCCGGTGCTGTTCATCGATCGTTTCGAGGACCGCATCTACCATGTGCACGTCAAGGACTCGCGCATTACGCTGAATGGCGTAAACAGCATCCTTTCGTCGCATCTGCAATTTGGCGATTACAAACGCGGCTGGGACTTTGTCTCGCCCGGTCGCGGCGACGTCGATTTCGAAGGCATGATCCGTGCGCTGAACCGCATCGGCTACGACGGGCCGCTCTCGGTCGAGTGGGAGGACAGCGGCATGGACCGTGAACACGGTGCTGCCGAATCGGTCGATTTCGTGCGCAACGCCGACTTCGAGAAGTCCGGTCGCGCCTTTGATGCATCCTTTGCCGAGTAAGGAGAAGAAGTCATGAGCGAAGCAGGTGGCATCTCCCGCATGGGCGCCGTGGCCGGTGGCAACGTGGAAGCACCGGAACTGGGCATCGGACTGCTGGGCACGGCCTTCATGTGCAATGCCCACACCAACGCCTTTCTCAGTATTCCCCACAACATGTATCCGCCGGTCGCCATCCCGCGTCTCGTGGCGCTTTCCGGCCGCAACGAGGCCAACCTGAACGCCGCCGCCGATCGCTACGGCTACCAGCATCGTTACACCCGCTGGCAGGACATGCTGGAGAACGAAGCCGTCCAGGTCTTCGACAACGGCGGCCCCAACAATGTCCACGCCGAGCCCTGCATTGCCGCGGCAGAAGCCGGCAAACACGTCTTCTGCGAGAAGCCGCTGGCGCGCACGGCCGAAGAGGCGAAGGGCATGCTCGACGCCGCGGTCAAGGCCGGCGTCAAGCACATGGTGGCCTACAACTACCGCTTTGTGCCCGCCATTGTTCAGGCGCGCAAGTTGATCAAGAGCGGCGCGCTGGGGCGCATCTACCACTTCCGCGCCGTCTACCTGCAGGACTGGATCGTCGACCCCGAATTCCCGATGACCTGGCGCTTCAGCAAGGAGGTCGCCGGCAGCGGCTCACTCGGCGACCTCGCCTCCCACATCCTCGATATCGGCCGTTTCCTGGTCGGCGAACCCACGCGCGTCATGGGGATGAAGAAGACCTTTATCGACGAACGGCCCGATGGCGAGGGCGGCCGCGCCACGGTCGACGTTGACGACGCCGTTACAGCGCTTCTCGAATTCGACAACGGCGCCCTCGGCACCATTGAGGCCACGCGCTTCGCCATCGGTCACCGCAACGGCAACATGTGGGAAGTCAACGGCGAAAACGGCAGCATTCGCTTCAACCTCGAGCGGCTGAACGAGCTGGACGTCTACTGGAACGATGGCCGTCAGGAGACCCTCGGCTTCACCAACGTACTTATCAGCGAGGGCCACCATCCCTACTGGGAGCACTGGTGGCCGCCCGGCCACATGATCGGCTGGGAGCACACCTTCCTCCACGAGTTCCACCACTTCTTCGATTGCATCGTCAATGGCAAGGACGTGGCCCCCTGGGGCGCGACCTTCGTCGATGGCTATCGCAACAACGTCATCACCGACGCCATTGAGGAATCCGCCAGCACCGGCCGCCAGGTCGATATCCGTTACGAAGACTGAAGAATCAGGGGGCGGGCCCCACCTGCCCCCTCAACACCTCCTGGCCGCCCTGAGGGACGCAATCAACCCGCCGGCTGCGACAATGTGGCGTACGGAAGGTGGCAAGGGAGCAAAGCGCAGGGTCTCCCCCGCCAACTCCAGTTCACCGGCGTCCAGGTCCAGTGACAATTCACTGCCGTTCTGCGCCAGCGCGGATACGCCCGGACAGGTCAGGGCCAGCAAGCCGTTGTTGATGGCGTTGCGAAAGTAGATGCGCGCGAAGGATTCGGCGATGACGGCGTACAGGCCGCAGGCCAGCAGACAGGTCACCGCCTGTTCGCGGCTGCTGCCGTTGCCCCAGTTGCGGCCGGCCACGATGACATCCCCGGGTTGCACGGCCCTGGCGAAGTCCGGGTCCAGGTCTTCCAGGGCATGCCGCGCCAGCGCTGCCGAATCATGTTGCACACTGTAGGTGTACTTGCCCGGGAAAATAACGTCAGTGTTGACGTGATCGCTGTAAGCCCAGACACGGTGTCTGCTGCGCATGCCCTTCAGGCCTCCGCCAGCAGGTGGGCGGGATGCACGATCTCGCCGGCGACGGCGCTGGCGGCGACCACCGCCGGATTCGCCAGATAGATTTCAGCATCCCGCTGGCCCATGCGCCCGCGAAAGTTGCGGTTGGCGCTGCTGATGCAGACTTCGCCGGGCGCCAGTACGCCGGCGTGTACCCCCATGCAGGGCCCGCAGCCCGGTGTGCCGATGCTTGCGCCCGCCTCGATCAAGTCGGCCAGATGTCCGGCATCAAGAGCGTCAGCCAGCACCTGGGACGAGGCCGGAATCACCAGCAGCCGGGCGCGCAGCCGACGTCCGCGCACGACCTCGGCCGCCGCTGCCAGGTCCTCCAGACGGCCATTGGTGCAGGTGCCGATGAAGGCCAGGTCAACCCTCGTTCCCGCCAAAGCTGAAACCGGCTGCGCGTTGTCAACGCGGTGGGGACAGGCAACGATCGCTTCGATCCCGTCCAGAGCGACGTCCAGTTGCCTTGCGCAGGGTGCGTCCTGGTCGGGCATCAATGCCCGCTCGCGAAAGAATGACAATCGCTCCTGCCAGTCATGCGCACGATTTCGGCGCAGTTGCGTCTCCAGCCAGCGCCACGTGACCTCATCCGGCGCGATGAAGGCGTTCTTGGCGCCCATTTCCGCCATCATGTTGGCCAAAGCGGCGCGCATGTCCGGGGAAAGGGTCGCCACCCCCGGCCCGTCGAATTCGACAGCCATGTAGTTGGCGCCATCCGCGCCCAGGCGCGCGATGAGTTGCAGTGCGAGGTCCTTGGACATCACGCCGGGCGCCAGCCGTCCGGAAAGGGTGATGCGCAGGGTCTCGGGTACGCGTAGCCACAACTCGCCTGTGGCCCACAGCGCCGCGATTTCACTGCGTCCCACGCCGGCGCCAAAGGCCCCCAGCCAGCCGCAATGCGGGCTGTGGCTGTCCGCGCCCAGCAGGATCATGCCGGGCCCGACCACGCCCTCTTCGCAATGCACCTGATGACAGATTCCGCGACCCATCTCGAAGAAGTGCGGGATGCCCTGCTCCGCCACAAAGCGACGGATATCCGCGTGGTTCTGCGCGTGTTGGGGCGTGGGCGGGGGAACGGCGTGGTCCAGCGTGATGGCCAGACGCTCCGGAAAGCGCACGCTCGCTTGCGGCAATTGCCGGAAAAGCCGGGCAATCGCGGCGCTGTTATCGTGGCTGAGCACCACGTCGGGTGTGATGTCGAGCACCTCGCCGGGCTGCACCTGCGCGCGATCGGCGTTGCGCGCCAGGACCTTCTCGCTGAAGGTCGCCCCCATCAGCCGGGCTCCCTGACCGCGTCCTGCAGCACCCGGTCCACGTCGGCGAGCGTGATGCGCCGCTCGTCCGCCAGCGCCTTAATGCGACGCGTCGCAGCGCGCAATTCCGGCTCGTCCAGCGCCATGCCCAGGGTGGCCGCCCGGTCGCGCACGGCATTCCAGCCCACCAGACGATGGGCAACGTCGATGTTGCGCGCAATTCCGAAGTCTTTCGGATCGATGGCCTCATAACTGATGGGGTTTTGCAGCACCGCGTTGGTGTGTACGCCAGCCTTGTGATGAAAGGCAGTGCGCCCTGTGATGGGTGTGTTGAAGGGCACGTCAATGCCGACCCTTTGCGCCACCAGTTCCTCGATTTCGCGCAGCAGGGGAAGGTCGTACTTGCGCACGAGTTGCGGGTCCACCGTGTAAATGCGCGCCACCAGACTTCCCAGCGCCGTGATGCCATTGCGTTCGCCGATTCCCAGCACCGTGGTGTCGACGTGCGTCGCGCCGGCCTGCAGGGCGCACCAGGCATTGGCGACCGCGCAGCCGCTGTCATCGTGGCCATGAAACTCGATGTCGCAATTGACCGCCTGGCGCAAACTGCTGATCAGACTGTGCGTACGCAGGGGGTCGGCGATGCCGACCGTATCCGCCACGCCGACGCGATCGACGCCCGCAAGGTCCATTGCCCGGTAGACGGTGAACACGTCCGCGAGGTTGCTGCGAAAGGTGTCCTCGGTGCTGAAACGCGTCTCGATGTCCTGGTCCTTCAACCAGGCGACGATTTCGCTGCTACTGTCGATGATCTCCTGCAAACTGCGTCCATGGCTGAACTGCCGCATGTAGGCCGAGGTGCCGATGTAGATGTCCACGCCATCGACGCCGCAATCCACCGCAAGACGCGCCTCGTCCATGCGCGCGCGAATATGGGTCAGCAGGCGGAAGCGGCGCTTCATTCCGGCGACGGCGCGCAGCGTGGCCTCACTCTGCGGGCTGGCCAGCGGCGTGGTCAGTTCCATGTATTCCACGCCAAAGGCGTCCAGCGCCGCGGCGATTTCCAGCTTGTCCGCCAACGTGAAATGACAGCCTTCAAACTGCTCGCCCTCTCTCAGGGTGGATTCGATCACGTTGAAATTGCTGAACGACGCTGCCTGCATGTTGTCCCGTCTTTACTATTCGGCCACCGGGCCTGTTCAACAAAAAAGCCTGCTCCGGCGTTCCGGGCAGGCCATTGAGGCGGACGCAGAGTCCCGGATCACCTTCCAGGTTGGCTACGCTTCTCCGCCTTGTTCGCCACGTGAGTCTGCATCTGATGGGCTCACCTTGACTGCGCCGCACATTCTGGCACATTACGAGGCAAATTGCAAGGCCAGTCGCAATTCAGGGTGCAGTGGCTATAGTCAAGTCACAATTTGTCCCTATAAAATGCACGTCGATTGTTTCCATACCGAGCTCTCAACACTGAAAGGTCAGGAGATCACCATGCAACACCTCGCCCTGGTCGGTTGCGCCCATATCCACACGCCCGGATTTGTCCGGCGTCTTAACGATCGCCCGGACGTCGCCGTTCGCGCCGTCTGGGACCATGACAGGGAGCGCGCGGCCGGATGCGCCGCAGAACTGAACGCCGCCCAGGTGCAGGAGGTCAACGCCATTTGGTCCGACCCCTCGATCAATGCCGTCGTCATCTGCGCCGAGACCAATCTGCATGAGGAGCTTGTCCTGGCCGCAGCGGCAGCCGGCAAGCACATGTTCGTCGAAAAGCCACTGGGGATGGGCCGGCAGGACGCAGAAAACATGGCGAAGGCCATTGAGGCTGCCGGCGTCGTCTTTCAGACCGGTTATTTCATGCGCGGCATGCCGGTCCACCAGTTCCTGCGCCAACAGGTGCAGGCCGGCAGCTTCGGACAGATCACCCGCCTGCGCCACACGAACTTCCACGCCGGCGCGCTGCGCGACATCTTCACGCCAAACTATCTTTGGATGACGCGCCTGCAGGAGAGCGGCATCGGCGGCTTCGGCGACCTGGGCACGCATTCGCTCGACATCATGCTCTGGCTGATGGGCGACGTCGACGCCGTCACGGCGACCTTCGCCAGCCACAGCGGCAACTATGGCGACCTGGATGAGACCGGTGAAGCGCTTTTGCAATTCAGCAACGGGGTGATCGGCAGTCTGGGCGCCGGCTGGCTGGATGTCGAGCATCCGGTCAGCGTCATTCTCAGCGGGACGGAAGGCCACGCCCTGGTGCGCAATGGCGACCTGTTCTTCAACAGCCAGCACGTGGCCGGCGCTGACGGGAAAAACCCATGGACGGACCTGCCGGAGGCCTGGCCCCACGCCTTTGACCTCTTTCTCAACCACCTCGCCGGAGACGAAGCCGGAACGCTCGTCAGCCCGGCCGAAGCCGCCGCCCGCAGCACGGTCATGGAAGCGCTCTACAAGGCTGCCGACGGCCGCAACTGGGTTGATATCAGCGGCTGAGAACCGGAGCGCGTCCGGCAACCCGGTCCATGGTTTGGACAAAATTTCTGCCTGAAACAGGAGCAAAAGCATGAGTTTGAAAGTGGGAGTCATCGGGGTCGGTGGCATTGCAAGGACGCACATGCCTGGTTGGGCGGCTTCGGAGCATGCCGAGGTCATCGCCGGCAGCGACATCAGTGAAACCGCCCTGCAGGCCTGGGGCGAGGAAAACGGGATTTCGCGACTGGAGACAGATCCAGCCGCCCTGTTCAGCGACCCGGATATCGACATCATCGACGTCTGCACGCCCAACGGCTACCATGCGCCGCTCGGCATAGCCGCCCTGCAGGCCGGCAAGCACGTCATCTGCGAAAAGCCGCTGGCGCCCACGCCGGCCGAGATCCGGGACATGATTGCGGCCCGCGATGCGTCGGGCAAGCTGCTGATGACCGCGCAACACTTTCGTTTCGGCGGAAACGCCATGGCGATGAAGGCGGAAATTGACCGGGGCACACTGGGGGACATTTATCATGCCCGCAGCTGGATGCTGCGCCGCGCCGGTCTGCCCGCGCGTCCTGGATTTGTGCTGAAACGTCACAGCGGCGGCGGCGCCACGATCGATATCGGCGTCCACATCCTCGACCTCACCCTTTGGTTTATGGGCAATCCGCAGCCGGTAGCCGTCAGCGGCGTGGCCCGCGCGGACCTCGCCCATATCGAGGGGGCCTTCGGTCTATGGGGAAATGTCCCGCCCGAGACCGATGTGGAAGAATTCTCCGCAGCCTTCGTTCGCTTCGAAAACGGCGCAACCCTGGTCATTGAGATCAGCTGGCTGCTGCATCACAACGTCGTTGGCGAAGACATGCAGATGTGGCTCTATGGCACCCGTGGCGGCTCTCACTGGCCTAAATGCGAGATCTACTCCACCAACTACGAAAGCCAGCAGCACTACAACATTGCCCTCAAGAGGACCCGCGATCTCATGGAACCGCACGCTCTGGAATGCGTCGAGTTCGCGCGCGCCGTGGCCGAAGGCGCGCCTTCTCCCGTGCCTGCCGAGCAATCGCTACAGGTCCTGACGATTCTCGACGGCATCTACCGCAGTCAGGCCAGCGGCGCCGAAGTGCGTCTGGACCAGTAACAGGACTTCACATGACCCTAAAGGTTGGCGTTATCGGCGTCGGCGGCATCGCCCGCTCCCACATGCCCGGCTGGGCCGCTTCGGAACATGCGGAGGTGGTGGCCGGCAGCGACATCAGCGAAGCCGCCCTGCAGGCCTGGGGTGAGACCAACGGCGTCTCGCGCCTGGAAACTGACCCGGCCGCCTTGTTCAGTGATCCGGACATCGACATCATCGACGTCTGCACACCCAATCGCTACCACGCGCCTCTCGGCATTGCCGCCCTGCGGGCCGGCAAACACGTCATCTGCGAGAAGCCGCTGGCGCCCACGCCGGGCGAGATCCGCGACATGATCGCGGCCCGCGACTCGGCCGGCAAACTGCTGATGACCGCCCAACACTTCCGCTTCACCGGGACGGCACGGGCGCTCAAGGCAGAAATCGATCGCGGCGCCCTGGGCGAGATCTATCACGCGCGCGGCTGGATGTTGCGCCGGGCCGGGCTCATTCCGGGCCCCGGTTTTGTGCTGAAGCAGCACAGCGGCGGCGGCGCGACCATCGACATCGGCGTGCACATTCTCGATCTCACGCTGTGGATGATGGGCAATCCGCAACCGGTGGCGGTCAACGGTGTGGCACGCAGTGAACTGGCCGGCATCCCAGGCGCCTTCAGCGCGTGGACGGGCACGGCCATCCCTCCGGAGATGGACGTGGAGGAACTGGCGCTGGCCCTGGTGCGCTTCGACACCGGCGCCACGCTGGTGCTCGAAGTCAGCTGGTTGCTGCATCACGACGTCATCGGCGAGGACATGCAAATGTGGCTCTATGGCACGCGCGGCGGCAGCCATTGGCCCAGATGCGAGATTTACTCCACCAACTACGAGACGCAGCAACATTACAACGTCGCGCTCCGGCGGACTCAGGACAGCATGGAGCCCCATGCGCTGGAATGTGTGGAATTCGCGCGCGCCGTAGCCGAAGGCGCGCCCTCGCCCGTTCCGGCCGAACAGTCGCTGCAGGTGCTGACGATCCTCGACGGGATTTACAGAAGCCAGGGTAGTGGACGTGAAGTCCGCCTGGACGGCCAGGGGACTTAATCCGGCAGGTTGATCTGCACTTTCACCGACGTCGGCGGCATGTGGACGGCGTAATCGAAGGCGGCCACGCTGTCGGCAAAGGTGAAGTCGTCGGTGATCAACGGCATGACGTCGATCGCGCCACTGCTGATTAGCCCCAGGGCTCGCGGGAAGATGTGAGCGTAGCGAAAGATCGTCAGAATGCGCGCCTCTTTCGCCTGGGCCGCTACGATCTCCAGTGCCACAGGTTCCACCGGACACCCGATGTACACCACTGTGCCGCCCGGGGCCAGTGGTTCGAATACGGCCGCCGCCGCCTGAGGGTAGCCGCTGGCCTCGAAAACAATATCTGCGCCAACGCCGCCGGTCAACGCGCCGACCTCTTCCGCCAGGTCCTGCTCGCGCACGTTGACCGGAGTGATCGGTCCCATGCTGGCCGCCAGGTCCAGTTTCTGTTGAATGACGTCCGTGATGAAAACGTGGCTGCAGCCGCCGGCCAGCGCCGCCAGCGCCGTGAGCATACCGATCGGCCCCGCGCCGCTGACCACGGCCACGTCACCCGGTTTGACGCCCGCCTTCGTGACGGCGTGCATGCCAACCGCCAGGGGTTCGATCATGGCGCCTTCGGCGAAGCTGACGTTGTCAGGCAGTTTGAAAGTAAAGGCCGCCGGATGGACCACTGTCGGACGCAACACGCCGTGGTCCGGCGGCGTGGCCCAAAAGCGCACGCCCGGGTCAAGATTGTACATGCCCAGGCGGGTTTCGCGGCTGTCGGGGTCCGGCACGCCAGGCTCCATGCAGACGCGATCGCCAACCTTCAGGTGCTCGACTTCGGCGCCGGTCTCAATGATGGTGCCCGAAGCCTCATGCCCCAGAACCATCGGGTTGCGAACGATAAAGGGGCCGATACCTCCGTGGGTGTAGTAATGCACGTCGCTGCCGCAGACGCCGACCGTGCGGATGGCGATTCGTACGTCCTGCGGGCCGAGGGATTCTTCCAGCGCGATGTCGCGCAGGTTCAGTTCGTCCTTGCGTTCCAGTACCAACGCTTCCATCGCTCTCCTCCGATCCTTTTCTCACAGGAATTTGATTGTGAAAGGCAGGTTGCGCCCTGTCAAGCGCGACAGCCTACTCCGCCAGTGCCGGTCCGGTCGTGACGCCATTCCAGGAATCCCAGACTCGATCGGCCTGTTCGCGGAACTGCCGCGTATAGAGTCGATAGTAATGGCCGCGCTGGCGCAACAGTTCGCGGTGCGTCCCCAGTTCTTCGATGCGGCCATCCTGCAACACCAGAATGCGGTCCGCGCGTCGAATGGTGGAGAGGCGATGCGCGATGACGAAGGTGGTCGAGCGTTTCATGAGGGCTTCCATGCCCTGCTGGATGAGCGCTTCGGTTAGCGTATCCACCGAACTGGTGGCCTCGTCCATGATGAAGATGTCCGGTTGCGACAGGATCGCCCGCGCCAGACTAATGAGTTGCTTCTGTCCGGTGGAGAGCAGCACGCCACCCTCTCCCACGCCGGACTCATAGCCCTTCTCGAGGCGCTGTACGAAATCATCGGCGCCGGCAAGGCGCGCGGCTTCGAACACCTCGTCGTCACTGGCGCCCAGGCTACCGTATCGAATGTTCTCCAGGATCGAGCCGGAGAAGAGCTGCGGCGTCTGCAGCACCATGCCGATGCGGGACTGAATGGCCTGCATGGTGAAGCGCGTGTAATCCACGCCATTGATACGGATCGCTCCCCCGCCCGGCTCATAGAAGCGGCACACGAGATTGACGATGGACGTCTTGCCGGCGCCGGTTGGCCCCACGATGGCGATCGTCTCGCCCTGGCGCACGATCAGGGAGAAGCCCTGAAGTACGGGCTTTTCGGGTTCGTACTGGAAGTCGACGTTGTCGAACTCGATGTCGCCCTTTAGCGTGCCCGGGTCATACGCGCCCGGCCGGTCTTCCAGGTCCGGTTGCGTATCAATCAGCGAAAAGGTGCGCTCGGCCGAGGCCACGGCCTGCTGCAGACTGGCGAAGACCCGCGCCAGGTCCTGAATCGGCCAGAGCATGATGATCAGGTAGGAAATGAAGGCCTGGATGCTGCCAATAGTCAAGGCGCCTTCCAGCGCCAGCTGACCGCCGCGAAGGACGATCAGCGACAGGGCAAGGGCGCTGATCAACTGCACCAGGGGCAGGAACAGCGCCGCCAGCCAGTGGGCGCGGTAGGAAGCCCGGTACATGTCATCGGTGTGGACGCGGAACTCTCGCAGGTTGGCCCGTTCGCGCGTCAGGGCCTTGACGACGCGAACACCCGTGATGTTCTCGTTTAGCGCGCCGGTGATGATGGAGTTGATGCGCCGCGACAGACGGAACTGCAACACGATTTTCTGCCGAAACCAGAGCGCCACAACGATCAATACGGGCATGACCGCCAGCACCACCAGCGCCAGACGCCAGTTGATGATCATCATGAAGGAGGCGGCAGCCAGCATGTTGGTCACAGCCCATGTCGTGTCCAGCAGGCCCCAGGTGACCAGTTCGGCGATGCGCTCGGTGTCGGAGGTCAGACGCGACATGATCCAGCCGACGGGCGTGCGATCAAAGTAGGCCAGCGACAGGGTCTGCAGATGGTGGAAGAGCCGCTGCCGCAACTCGTACTGTATGCGCTGGCCGAGCAGGCCCGTCAGATAGATGAAGATGAAGACGCCAAGTGCAAAGCCGAAGACGATGATCAGATAATTGATCAGGATTTCCCGCAGGGCGCTGGTGTCCTGCGGCACGATGACTTCATCGACGATGCGCTTGCCCTGGTAGGTAAACCAGGACTCGAGAATCGAGATGATGGTAATCGCCAGGATGAAACCGGCCACGTGGCGCCAGTGCGGCCGCACCAGCCCCAGGATGCGTCGCAAGGTCCGCCCGTCAAGGACGTCGCCGAATTCCTCCTCTTCAAACCATGTCGTTTCAGGCATGGCTCACTTCCCGTTCCAGCTCCTCGTCGATGCGCTCCTGCACTTCATAGACCTGACGGTAAATGCCCGGCTGACCCAGCAACTGCTCATGACTGCCGCGCTGCACGATACGCCCCTGCCCGAGCACGAGAATGAGGTCGGCCCGCATCAGACTCTGGATGCGATGGGCGATGATGAAGGTCGTGCGGCCTTTCATCAGCACGTTCAGGGCCGCGCGAATCTCGGCTTCGGTCTCGGTATCCACCGAAGAGGTCGTGTCGTCCAGCAACAGAATCGCCGGATCGCGCAGCAGCGTACGCGCCAGCGCCAGACGCTGTTTCTGACCACCGGACAGCGTCACGCCGCGTTCGCCGACCACGGTGTCGTATCCCCTGGGAAAGGTCAGAATAACGTCATGCACTGCGGCGGCGCGCGCCGCTGCGAAGACTTCCTCGTCCGTGACGTCACGGGATACGCCGATCGTGATGTTTTCGCGGATGCTGCGAGAAAAGAGGAAGGGCTCCTGTTCGATGATGCCGATTTGTTCCCGCAGCCAGCCACGGGAGAATTCGTTGAGCTCCACGCCATCCAGCAGAATGCTGCCGCCGCTGTAGTCATAGAAACGGGGCAGTAGATTCACCAGGGTGGTCTTGCCGGAGCCGGTGGCGCCCAGCAAGGCAATGGTCTGTCCTGCCCTGCAGCGAAAACTGATGTCCTTCAGCGCAGCCTCGCCCTCGTCATAGTGCATTTCCACGTTGCGGAATTCCAGATCGCCACGCAACTTGCGGTCGGGCCGTACGCCTTCGTCCTGCGCCTCGCGCTCTTCACCGATGACCTCGAGCACTCGACGGGTGGAAACGATGCCGGTAGAAAAGTGGATAATCAGGCGTCCCAGTTCGCGTATGGGCCAGATGACCTGATGCAACATGCCCGCATAGGCGACGTACGCCCCAACGCTGATTTCACCTTCCAGCACGAAGAGGCCACCGACCACCAGACCAACAACATGCTGTAATCCGCCCGTCATGTCCGAGCAGGGCCAGAACAGCGAGTACATCGTCAGCATGCGGCGGCCCAGGCGGAAGCGCTGCAGGTTTTCCTTTTCGAACTTATCCGTCTCGTGGTCCTGACGGGCAAAGGCCCTGACGACGCGCACGGCCGTCAGGCTCTCCTGCATCGTGGTTGAGAGGACCGCCTCCTGCTCCTGATACTGACGGTAGACCTTCTCCAGACGCTTGAAGAAAAGACCGGAGATGATCACGGTAAGCGGCACAGATACCACCGAGATCAGCGCGAGCGGCACGTGGATGACCATGATCGCCGCCAGATTGACGACGAATAGCGACAGGATACGACCGACTTCCAGCGCCTGGTCAGAGTAGAAACGGCGAATGGCGTCCACGTCCGAAGTGGAGCGTTGCAGCAGGTCGCCGGTTTGCTGCTTGTCCAGGGCGCGGAAAGACATCCACTGAATGTGATCAAAGAGCGCAACCCGCAGACGCAGGGCCACGCCCTCCGCGGCGCGAGCCGCCATCCGGCCGCTGTTGAAGGAAAAGCCCGCCTGAAACGCGGCCAGCACCAGAAAAACGCCCGCCAGCGTCAACAGGTCGCCCATGGCCACCGGAGCCGCGCCGGCAACGCCGATGCTGGCCAGCAGGCTGTCCGCAAACCAGGCCAGCAGCAGCCAGATGGTGGTCTGCGCCATGGTGGAAAGAACCAGACTGGTAATCGCGGTGGCGTAAATCCAGCGGTAGCCGTCCAGCAGCATGAAAATGCCGCGCATACGGCTGGCAGCCAGCGCCTTTGGCAGGTTGGTTTCGGGAATGTGAATGGTCATGACCTGTCGTAGACCGGTGGCTTGTTGACTGAAGCTGTCGCAGCCCGCATCATACGCCCGCAGGGGCCGCTTGGCACGGGCCAATTTCAATTGGCTGGATGCTTCAGCTCCAAGCGGAGCGGGGCTAAACTGCGCAACCCGTCCGGCGCTCAAGGTGTCGCAGTATGCGGCGCGCCCGATGCGCCCAGGTGTAACGCCGCATGACTTCCTCGCGGGCGTTGCACGCCAGTCGCTGCCGCAGCGCCGCATCTCCCTGCAGACGCTGCAGCGCCTCCCGCAGGGCCGGGATGTCATCGGGCGGCACCAGCAGGGCATGCTCCTCGTGTCGCACGACCTCGGCCACTGCCGGCAAATCCGTGGCCACCAGGGGGCGTCCGCTGGCCATGTATTCAAAGAGCTTGACCGGAGAGGCATACCAGGCAAAGTGTTCCGTCCAGGGAAAGGGCATGGCGCAGACGTCGAAAGCCGCCAGATACAGGGGCACGGCTTCCGGGTCCACCTGTCCGGCGACCAGAAAGTCGTCGTCGCTTCTTCCGCTGGCATGCCACAGACTGCGCAATTCCCGGACCCTTTCCTCCGGCCCCCCAACCAGGGCAATGGCCATGTTATCCAGCGGCGCAACAGCCTTCGTCAGGCTGCCCACCCCCTTGTCCATCGCCATGGTCTGCAATCGACCGACGTAGCCAACCACAAGGCGGTCGCTGTTCCAGCCAGACTGTTGCCTGGCCTCTTCCCTCGAAGGCATGTCCGCGAAGCGTTCGGCGCGAATGCCGTCATGCACCACACAGAGTTGCTCGCGGGTCGCGCCCAGTTCTCCGGCCTGACGCGCCATGGCGCCGGTCACCGGAAACAGGGCCGCGGCATGCCGCATGACCCGGGCCTGCAACCAGCGTCCAGGGCCGGAGCCGGAAATGCGATGCGGCTCATAGGCCAGGCGCCCACCCCGTCGCAATAACACCAGCAAGCCCGCCACCGGCAGGTCACGGGTAAAATAGACATCCGGCCTTCTGCCTGACAACAGGGTGACCGTCAGCACGAGTATCCAGCTGGTGACCTGCAGCAGAAAGGCGCCGCGGCGCAGCGTGGCGATTCGTTCGCCAACCAGCCACTGCAAATCGAGGCACGGCAGACGTTGCAGGGCGAAGCAGGGTTGCACACCATAATGGGCCCAGGGGTCCGCGACGGCGCGCAGTTCCCGCGTGTTGACGCGACGCGGGGCTCGAAGCGTCACCTCTACGCCGGCCCTGGCCAGGGCCTCGCAGTTCTGCATGATTTGCAGTCCATGCGCCTTTTCCGTGGGAATGCGGGCATTGGCGATGTAAAGCAGCCTCATGCCACGGGCTCTCCGCTGCGCAGGACTGAAAGCAGATTCTCCACCAGGTGTTGCATGCTGTGATCGCGCTCAACCAGCCTCCGCAGCTCCAGGCCCAGTTCCACCCGCGCGCGGGATTGCATGGCCATCAATCCCCGAAGGCGCCGGGCCAGGACCTTCGGATCGTCGGGAGGCGTCAACACTTGTCCGGCCCATGGCGAAAGCATCTCGGTGAAGGCCTCATTGGCGCTGACGACCGGGATGCCGCAGGCCATGGCCTCCAGCACGGCCTTGTCGAGGCTGCCTGTCGCGCTCAGGTTGACCATCACGTGCGCCCGACGCAATTCAGCGGGCACCCGTTCATGCGGCACGGCGTTGGCAAACTCTACACAGTCCTTCAATCCGCTCCTCTCGACCTGGGCCTGAAGATCCTCGGCATACTGTCGGTCCTGCGGGTACACCGTGCCCAGCAAACGCACTTTGAATTGGGCTCCCTGCTCCGCCATCAGTTCCGCCGCCGAGAGGAGAGTCTCCAGTCGTTTGACCGGCGCAATCCGGCCGAGACACAGAATCGTGAACGTGCCTGGCGCCGGTTCTGCCGGCGTGAATCGATCGACGTCGATCCCCTGACCCGTGATGCGCAACTTGCCGCTGCGCAGTCGAAACCCTTCGCGGGAAGAGGACACGACCCTCGCGGCGGCCATTTCGGCGAGGCGCAGCCTCAGCGTGACCGCCCGATGGGCATACCATAGCGTCAGGGGAACGCCGTGCAGGCGCAGCAGCGGCGCGGCCATCGCGGCAAACAAAGGCTGCATATGCGCGAAGCAGGCATCATGACGCCTGGCGCGCAGCAGAGTCCACAGAAGTCGGTAAAACCTGAACGCCCGTCGCGCTTCGCTGAAACCCCGTTCCTTGCCCAGCGAAAACACGCGCACGTTGGCGGCCACGTCCACGCGGCCGACCCGCATCGAAATCACGTCGATGTATTCGCAGTGCTGCGCCAGGGCATTAATCCATTCCGTGGTGAAGCCCAGATTGGGTGCATCGGCGTCGGTCGCCAGATTGAACCACAGCAGGCGCAGGGGCCGGTCCTTCACCGCTGTGCCTCGTTCCAGGCCAACACAAACAGGTCGCCATAATGCTTCAGGTAGGTCTCGGTCGAATAAAAGCGAGACGCAAACTCTCGCGCGTTTTCGCCCATGCAATCGAGGTCGGCTTCCCGGAGCGCGTGCAACAACTTGCCCGCCAGCGACTTGACGTCACCCGGAGGCACCAGCCAGCCGGAGACGCCGTCCTCGACAATTTCAGGGATGCCACCAACCGCAGTGGCAAGCACCGGAGTGCCGCAGAGCATGGCTTCGACCAGCACCTTGGGCAGCCCTTCGCTGAAACTTGGCAGTACCAGCAGGCGGGCCCGCGCCATGGCGACGGCCAGTTCCGCCTGCGGCAAGGCCGCGCCGATCGTGACCCGCGACTCCAGGCCCAGCTCCCTGACCTGACGGCGCAATGCGGAGGCATAGTCCCGGTTGGCGGCCTCGCCAATAATACTCAACTGTACCTGCGGTACCTCTTCGGCGATTTTGGCGTAGGCCTCGATCAATTCCCGAATGCCCTTGCCTGGAATCAGCACTCCGGCGTAGAGCACTTCCTGACGCTGCGAAACCGCCTGCTCCGCCCCTGCCGATTGAAAGAGAGACGCGTCCGTCCAGCTCATGAATTGTCGCAGGGGTTTTCGGGGGGCGAATTCCCGCAACTGCCCGGCCGACGAGGCGGAAACGGCGCGCAGGGCGTCCGCCCGGTTGAGGCTGTAGCCCGCCAGTCGCCTGATCAACCCAAGCCAAAGGCCAGGCATGGGCATGCGCCTTTGACCCACAAAGCCCTTCAGGAAATCGCCGCGGGTTTCCACGACCAGCGCCACCCGTCGACCCGCAAGGCGCGCCAGCGATTTGGCCAGCGCCGCCGCAGCGCCGATGACCGGATCATGGGCGATCAACACATCAACCCCGCGCGCGAATATCAGCCACAGCACGACCGGCGGCACCAGAAGCCAGGCGGTCAGCCAGCGCAAGGGCGCCAGCGGCAGGGCCGGCCACTGAATGAAGCGCGCATGTTCCCGGAAGCATTGAGGTCTCATCCCTGGCGCGAAACTGGTGACGACAATTTCAACGCCCAGGTCTTCGGTGAGCCGACGCCACTTGCGCGCCTGACCCGCTTGCAGCGGCTGCGTATAGCGCATCGTATCCACCCAACACACACGCAGACCGCGCGCGTCGCCCCGCGTTGTCATGGACAGGCGCTCAGACGCGAACGACCGCCACGTCGCTGCGGCCCTTTTGCGTCGTGTTGAACGATATCCAGCGCCCGTCCGGCGAGCACAGGGGATGGGGATGCGTGGTCTGCCCGGGCAGGCTGCCCCATTCGGTGTTGTGCCCGGCAATGACCTCAATTCGCGGCAAATCAGCATCGAAATAAAGCCAGACCAGCAGATTGTCGCTGACGTTGCCATCCAGCAACAGGGCTTCCCTGCCCGCCATGGCCGAAACATGACCGTAATGGGGCGCATCAGGCATGTCGTACTCGCGCAACACCTCGCCCCAGGGCGTGCAAACACCCAGTATCCAGCCCCCTTCCCGGCGGTTGCGCCCGTGATACAGCACACGTTCGCCGTCAAAGGACCAGACGGCGTGGGTATGGTCACAATTCCGGTTGCGCGCCGCCAGCTCCGTCAGGGTGTTGCTGTCCGGCCTCAGGGACCAGATGCGCGTCGTGCGCCCGTCACCGCCGCTCCAGTAACGCGGCGGAAAATCGCGGTCCAGGAGCAACAGGTCGTTGTCCGTCGGCGAGTATTCCGCGTGAAAGCTGCGGCATCCATCCTCACGCCACAGGTCGCTGACGGCACCGCCGGTTAGTGGCAGCGACGCCAGACGCAATTGCATGCCCTGACCATCGGCGAAGTGATCGAAATAGTGTTTCGTCACGCGTGTGCCGGCTGCGATTTCGGGATGCAGTGTGGATAGCGGCAGCAACACCTGACTCTCGTCCCCGGACACACTGGGATAGCCCAACTCCCAGGGGCCGGTGTCGGCGATCAGAACGCGCTCCTCCAGGGTATCCAGGTGGACCGCGTGAAGCGAACGCTCCCCGGTATGGACCAGCCAGCGGCTATTCGGCGCCAGGCACATGCGGGGGTAGGGGCCGCCCTGAATGTGGGCGCAGAAACCGTAATCGGCCACCGCCTCGGTGAGTTGCGTGATCTCGCCGGTCGCCACCTCGACCTTGCAGAAGGCGCCGCGGTTTTTCCGCAGGGTCCAGAAGACCAGAAACTCGCTGTCCGCCGTGAAGCCGATGTTGGTGTGATAATTGGGAGTCTGGTTGACTTCACCGAGCGTGGTCAGGCGGCGACAGGCGCGCAGAGTCCAGGCATCGCGCCAGGATTCGCTTTCATTCCACTGTTCGCCTTTGCGGGCCGGCATCGGAAATCCTGTTCCCGGGTCAACGCCGATTGTAGCCCCTGGCCGCAGGATTCACACTGCCCGTCCGGCAACGCACGCTGTATACTGTGCACCCGTTCCACCTCTGGTCACGATGGTTGGAAGGGACCCCATGCCAAACAACTTCTGGAATGACGAAAAGGCGGCCGGACTGCCGGACCTGGACGGCCTTGTCTACCGCAGCAACATCCTGGGGCTTGACCGCGCCGTGGTCAACATCTTTGGCGGCAACACCAGCGCCAAACTTCGGATGGCCGATCACGTTGGACGCGAGCAGGAAGTGCTGGCCGTCAAGGCCTCCGGTTCCGATGTGTTGACCATCACCGAACCCCAGTTCGCCCTGTTGAAGATGGACGAAATCGAGCCGCTATACCAGCGGGATGAAATGAGCGACGAGGAAATGGTCGCTTACCTGGAGCGCACCTGGTTTGAGCAGGGACGGCCGCGCCAGAGCATCGAGACCCTGTTGCACGCCTTTGTGCCCCGCAAACACGTCGATCACACGCATCCGGATGCCATCATCAGCCTGATGTGCGTCACAGATGCCGCGGAAGAAGCACGTCGCGTCTACGGCAGCCGGGCCGCCTACGTGCCCTATATCCGCCCCGGCTTCACGCTCAGCAAGTGGATTGGCGGCATGGTGCGGGACAATCCGGCCATCGAATGCGTGGTGATGGGCAAGCACGGCCTTGTCACCTGGGGGGATGACAGCAAGTCCTGCTACGAGAGCAGCATGCGCATCATTCAGGAAACCGAGGACTATCTGGCGGACCGACGCAGGGGCAAAAGGGTCTTCGGCGATCTGACCGTTCCGGGCCTGTCCCCGCAGGAACGTGACGACCTCCTCGCCGCTGTCCTGCCGGTCATTCGCGGAGCGGTCTCTTCCCGCCGCAGCACCATCCTGCAGACCGACAGCAGCGACAATGTGCTGAACATGATCGGCAGCGAAAAGACCTCCGGCGTCAGCCAGATCGGCGCCGCCTGCCCCGACCATCTGGTGCATGTCAAGCGTCAACCGCTTTATGTCGACTGGGTACCGGAAGACGGCGCGGCTGAGCTTGCCGACAGAATTCGCCAGGGCATCGCGGACTACGAGGAACGCTACGTCGCCTATTTCGAAGAGAACAGGAACCCGGGCGATGAATTGCGCGATGCTGCGCCCAGAGTCATTCTCATTCCGGGCCTGGGCATGGTCAACACCGGCAAGGACGTCGCCAACGCCGACGTCAGCCGCCAGCTTTATCACCGCGCCATCGCCGTCATCGGCGATGCAGAGGGGCTGGGCGGCTTTGTCAGTCTGACCCCCAACGAGGCCTACAACATCGAGTACTGGCCGCTGGAGCTGTACAAGCTGAAACTGGCGCCGCCCGACCGCGATTTCGCCGGCAAGGTGGTGCTCATCACCGGGGCGGCCAGCGGAATCGGCCGCGCCACCGCCTTCCGCCTGGCGCAGGACGGCGCGCACGTGGTGGTGGCGGACATCAACCGCGAGGGGGGCCAAGAGACGGTCGCCGCCCTGGAAGCGACTTTTGGCCCGGGCCGCGCCCTCTTCGTGCACACCGACGTCACGAGCGAGTCGGCTGTTCAGGAGACCCTGCGCCAGACGGTGCTGAAATACGGTGGACTGGACGTACTGGTCAACAACGCGGGCATCGCCGGCGGCGCGCCGATCGAGGACACCTCACTCGAAATGTTCCAGCGCAACGTTGACATCCTGGTCACGGGTTACTTCCTGATGGCGCGCGAGTCATTCAGGATCATGAAGGCCCAGGGCGTCGGCGGCTGTATGGTTTTCGTTGGCAGCAAGAACAGCGTGGCGGCCGGCAAGGGAGCCGCCGCCTACAGCGCTGCCAAGGCCGCCGAGGTGCACATGGCCCGTTGCCTCGCCGAGGAAGGGGGCGCTCACGGCATTCGCGTCAACTCCGTGCTGCCGGATGCCGTCATTCGCGGCAGCAGCATCTGGGACGGGGAATGGAAAGAGGCCCGCGCCAAACAGTACGGCATCACTGTCGAGGAACTGAACGCCTTTTACGCCAACCGCAACGTGCTGGGAGCGGAAATCCTGCCGGAAGACATCGCCGAGGCCATCGCCTTCCTCGCGGGACCGCGGGCTGCCAAGACCACCGGCACCATGCTCCCGGTCGACGGTGGCGTGACCAGCGGGTACCTGCGCTGAGTCAATGAGCTTCACACACGACACCTGGGTCGGCCCTTTCAGCTGGCGCTATGGCAGTCCGGACATGCGCCAACTCTGGTCCGAGAGCCACAAGCGTCGGCTGTGGCGTCGCATCTGGGTGGCGCTTGCGGAAGCCCAGTTGCGCGCCGGCCTGGTGCAGCAGCCACAGGTTGAGGACTTGCGGTCTCGCGCCGACGACGTTGACATCGATCGATCGCATGAACTGGAAGCGACCCTGCATCACGACCTGATGGCCGAGTTGCGCTGCTTCGCGGAGCAGTGCCCGCTTGGCGGAGGCATCCTCCATTTGGGCGCCACCAGTATGGACATTGAGGACAATGCCGACGCCCTCCGCATGCGCGCATCGCTGACCCTGCTGGGCGAAGGGCTGCGTGAACTGCTGCTCATCCTGGCGCGGAAAACAGAAGAGGAAGCGGACCACGTCTGCATCGGCTGGACGCATTTGCAGCCGGCGGAACCCACGACGGTCGGCTATCGCCTGGCCGGCTACGCCCAGGACCTTCTCGCGGATTACGAAGCGTTGCTCGACCTTGAGAATGGCCTGCGCGGCAAGGGCTTCAAGGGCGCGGTCGGTACGGCCGCCTCCTGGCAACAACTGCTCGAAGGCAGCACGTTGACGGCAGAAGCGCTGGAAGCCGACATCATGCAGAGCTTGGGGCTGGCCGCCTATCCCGTCGCCACCCAGACCTGCAGCCGCCGACAGGACTGGCTGTACGTGACCACGCTGGCCGGCATCGGCATGACGCTCTACCGTCTGGCTTTCGACCTGCGCCTGCTGCAAAGCCCTCCCCTTGGCGAATGGGCAGAGCCTTTCGGGGCCCAACAGGTCGGGTCCTCGGCCATGCCATTCAAGCGCAACCCGGTCAACGCCGAAAACATCGACAGCCTGGCGCGTTACCTGGCCGCCCTGCCGCGCGTGGCCTGGGACAATGGCGCCCACAACCTGCTGGAACGTACCCTGGACGATTCCGCCAACCGCCGCATCGTGCTGCCTCAGGCCAGCCTGTGTTGCGACGAGTTGTTGCGCCGTACGCGGCGAATTCTGGAGGGCCTGCGCCTCGACGCCCCTGCCATAGCCCACAATCTTGAGCGATACGGGACCTTTGCCGCGACGGAGCGCGTATTGATGGCGGCCTGCCTCGCCGGCGGCGATCGCCAGCATCTGCATGAAATCATCCGCGGCCACAGCATGAATGCCTGGCAGGCCCTTTCCCGCGGCGACCCCAACCCTCTGACCGACCTGCTATGCGGGGAAGAGGATTTGCTACGTTGGCTACCGTGCCCCCGTATCCGTGAACTCATGCGCGCCCAGGAATACGTTGGCGACGCGCCAGACCGCGCCAGGGCCATGGCCGGGCGAGTCCTGGCCCTTTGTACGCGGAAGAATGACCTGCCATGAGTCAAGCCAACAAGCGCAGACCTGACAAGGAGAATGGGCCAACCTCCATGGAACCTTGCTTTGGCCAGAGCCCTTGCGGGGGACGGTCAGGGCAGCTGACAGCATGGACGCCAGTCACCGTGGAAGGTGACTTTTTTTTGGAAACGGGAGGGTAAATGGAGACAGAATCGCAGCTGGCCGATACCCGTCGCGCCATGGATTTCGCCAGCCTTTTGGTACCGCCGCGTATTGAAGGGGACTTCACGGGCAAGCACATCCTGTCGGTTGAACAGTTTTCACGCCAGGACCTGCGAGTCCTTTTTGACGCCAGCACGTCACTCAGGAAGCGCTCGCGCCAACATGACCGTGGCCTGACTGAAATATGCAGTGGCAAAATCATGGCCACCCTGTTTTTCGAAGCCAGCACACGCACGGACATGTCCTTTCAGGCCGCCATGCGTCGACTGGGCGGCGAAGTCGTCGGCGCCAGCAACGGCGTGCGGTTTTCCTCGGTGTACAAGGGCGAAAACCTGGCGGACACCGTGCGAGCCGCCGGCTGCTACGCCGACGTTATCGTGTTGCGCCACCCGGAAGTCGCGTCCTCGCTGGAAGCCGCCTGGTATCTCGACAAGCTGGAAATGAAAATTGGGCGCCGTCCGGTCGTCATCAGCGGCGGCGATGGCATCGGCGAGCACCCCAGCCAGGCACTGCTCGACCTGTACACCATTCTTGACCAGAAAGGCAGCATTGACGGCCTGAACATCACCATGGTGGGCGACCTGCGCCACGGGCGCACCGTACACTCGCTGGCGAAACTGGTGGCCAGGCTGGGTGGAAGGGGCGTTGCCGTCAATTGTGTGTCTCCTCCTTCCCTGCGCATGCCGGCTGACTTGATGGCCCAAATGCAGGACGGCCAGGTCCGGGTGTACGAGACCGCCGCCCTCGACGAGGTGCTGGGCGACAGCGACGTCATTTACTGGACGCGGGTCCAGGAGGAGCGCTTTGCCGAGCGCGCCGACTACGAGGCCATCCAGGACGGCTTCATCATGACGCCGGAATTGCTGAACTGCGCCCGCAGTGATGCCATTCTCATGCATCCCCTGCCGCGCAAGCATGAAATGGGACCGCCCGAATCGCACGACGTCCTTGATGAAGACCCGCGCTCCGTCTACTTTCAGCAAATGGAAAATGGTATGTACGTGCGCATGGCCCTGCTGGCCAAGGTGTTGCGCGGAGTCCATGTCTGATGCTCCTGCGCATCCCCGCACCCTTCGACCCGCACGTTCACCTGCGGGATCTGGACTGGTCGCACAAAGGTACGGTTGCCAGCGAAACAGCCGCAGCGCTGTCCGGTGGCTACACGGCCCTGCTGGACATGCCCAACACCCCTCCGGCGACAACCCACCCGGATGCCCTGAACAAAAAGCGGTCCCGTTTTCTTGAATCGGCCCGCTGTGACTGGGGACTTTGGTTCGGCGCCTCGCAACCCGGCAATCAGGGACACTTTGACCGTGTGCAGCACCTCGTCTGCGGCTTGAAGATCTACAACAACGAGACCACGGGCGACCTGTTGATCGAGGACCAGGCAATGCGGGACCGCATCATCGCCGCCTGGCCGGCCGGTGTTCCCATCGCCGTGCATGCCGAAGAAGACACAGTGGACGACATCCTGCAGCTTGTCAGACGCCACCGAAAATACGTCCACTTTTGCCACATCAGCAGCGCATTTGAATTGAAACTCCTGGCTGGCGCCAGGGAAGAAGGGCTGCCGGTCAGCATCGGCGTTTGCCCGCACCATCTTTTTCTGACCCGCGACGACCTGGCCGCCCTGGGCCCGTTAGGCCTTATGAAACCTGAACTCAAGACCAGCGCCGACCGCGACGCCCTGCGCCAGGCGCTGCGCAGCGGTCTGGTCGACTTTGTCGAATCGGACCATGCCCCGCATACCCTGGCCGAAAAGAACGGGGAAGAGCCCGCCCATGGCGTGCCTGGCCTGGAGACCACCCTGCCCCTGCTCGGCCAGGCCGTCCATGAAGGCTGGCTTGAGCCGGATAGACTGGTTGAACTGGTCTCGACCGGGCCTCGACGGTTGTTCGGCTACCCCCTGCCTCCGGATAGCTGGACTGAACTGGACCTGGGGGAGAGCCAGGTGATCGAGGACAACAACCTGCGTACGCGCTGCGGCTGGTCGCCTTTCAGCGGCATGCGCGTGCATGGCGTCGTGCGTCAGGTGACCCTGCGGGGTCGACAGGTCTTTGACGGCGAGCAAGTCCTCGCCGCCCCCGGCAGCGGGCTTCCACTGACGCAACGCAACCCGCGCGTTGATGCGTGACCTGACCCTCGACCTGAATCTACTGCTGTGGCGCGCCCTGCGTCCCCTGCTTTTTCTCCATTCTCCGCAACGCGCCCATGAACGGGCGCTGGCCCTGCTCTCCTGGATGGATCGTTCGGAGACGGCGATTTCACTTGCATCCAGGCTGCATCGCAGCTGCTTTCCCCGGTCGGATTCCCCGCCGGCAGAAATCGGCGGCGTACGCTTCGGCCAGCCCCTGATCCTCGCGGCGGGTATGGTCAAGGGAACGGGCTTTAGTGATGAAACGGACGCATTGGCCGCCGTGGCAGAAGGAAAAAACATCCTCCCTGGCTGGCGCAGCCTGCCGGCCTTGCTCGGCCCGGTGGAGTTCGGTTCTTTCACCCGCTGGCCCCGCATGGGAAATCCCGGCACCGTACTCTGGCGCGACCCACGTACGCGCACGACGCATAATCGCGTGGGACTGCGCAACCCGGGGGCCCGCGCCGCTGCCAGCTTTCTTGGGTTACGACGTAGCAAATTGCCGGAATCCTGGGGAATAAACATTGCGACGAGCCCCGGGGTCGAAGACCTGGAGCGACAGTTTGAAGAATTGCTTGAGTCGATTGGTTTTTTTCTGGATGCGGACGTCCGGCCCGCCTGGTTCACCCTCAACATAAGCTGCCCCAACACCGGCGACGACCCGCGGGGTCGTCACAGCGCGGCGCTTGTACAGGCGCTCTGCGAGCCAACGGTGCGGCTCGCCTACCCAACGCCAGTCTGGATCAAGGTCGCCCCTGACCTTGGCCCGGAACAATATCAGGCACTGCCAGGCGCATGCGCCGCATCGGGCGTTCGCGCCATCGTCGCCACCAACACCCTGGCGCAGCCTTCCCCGGCGGATCCCCGCCAGGAGGCCGGACTGGGTGGCGCGGGCCTGTTCCCGAATGCCCGGCAGGCGCAGAAGCTGCTACAGCAGGAACTGGGGAAGACAGCGGGCGCCGTCGACCTGGTCGCCTGTGGCGGTATACTCGACGGGGCCAGTTGGAAGTCCTGCGAAGCGGTGGTCGGCCAGTACTGGTCGGCGCTGGTCTGGCGCGGCCCGCTGGCGGCAGCATTGATACTCCGCGAGGCGCAAGATGACCCCTGTCAATGAAGATGCGCTGGCCATCGCCCTGCTGGACACGAAGGCCTTTCACCATACGCCAGACAGCCCGGTCACCTTTCGTTCCGGCATTCAGTCCCCGGTCTATATCGACAATCGTCGCCTGATTCATCACCCGCAGGAGTGGCATCGCATCATCGACGGCATGCGGGCCCGCATCGCCGAATCCGGTCTCAACTTCGATGTCATCGCCGGTATCGCGGTCGGGGGTATTCCTCACAGTTCAGCACTCGCCTGGTCACTGTCCGTGCCTTCCGTGTTCGTGCGCAAGGAGGCCAAGGAGCACGGCCTGCAGGGCCGCATCGATGGCGGCAATGTTGACGGCAGACATGTGCTTCTGGTTGAGGACATGATCACCACCGGCGGCAGCAGCCTTTCCGGCGTGACAGCCCTGCGCGCCGCCGGCGCCACAGTCACGGACTGCCTCTCCATCACCTCCTACGACCTGGATGAGGCCCGGCTGGCATTTCGCAGCCAGGACGTCCGGCTGTGGCCGCTGGTCAGTTTCAGGGCGTTGCTGTCGGCCGCCGTGGCGCGCGGTCTGCTTGACGACGCAGCCCGCGGGGGTATCGAGGCGTGGCAGCGCAACCCGCGCGAATGGCGCGCCGATCCTGACCGATGAAGGCTATCGCCAAGTACCGGCGGCGGGCCAGGCGCGTCAATTCACTGCTTTGCCTGGGTTTGGACAGTCGTACCGGGCGCTTGCCGTCACGCTTTCTGCGGAACGAGCACCCCCTCTTCAGCTTCAATCAACACATCCTTCAGTGCACCCTTGAATCTATTTGCGCGGTCAAACCCAACATCGCCTTTTACGAGGCCGCCGGCGCTGCGGGACTGCGCAGTCTGCGCCTTACGATGGAATGGCTGCGCGTGACTCAGCCGGACCTCTTCACCATTTGCGATGCCAAACGTGGCGACATTGGCAGCACCAGCGCTGCCTACGCCCGCGCCATTTTCGACGACCTCGGCTTTGACGCCGTTACGCTCAGTCCCTGGCTGGGCCGCGACGCTCTGGAGCCCTTCCTCGAGCGGGACGACAAGGCCTGCATCATTCTTTGCCGCACTTCGAATCCCGGCGCAGGTGAGTTTCAGGACCTGAAGGCTGGCGGCCGCCCCCTCTGGCAACACGTCGCCCGGGCCGTCAGGGAACGCTGGAATGAGCGCAACAACTGTATGCTGGTAATGGGCGCTACCCGTCCCGCGGAACTCGCGCAGGCCCGTCTGCTCGCAGGCGACATGCCGATCCTGGTGCCAGGAGTGGGCGCGCAGGGAGGCGACATTGCAGCAGTTGTGCACGCCGGTCTGGACTCTGGGGGCGGCGGATTGCTCATCAACGCCGCCCGCAGCATCCTCTACGCCGCGGATCCGGGGGTGGCGGCCAGGACGCTGCGTGACGACATCAATCGGGAACGGGAACGCATGATTGGTCCAGGTTAGGGCGCCGGATCCTGGCCTTGGGCCCCGCCCTCCTCGCTGAAATCCCAGGCGAATCGCGCCATATCCACACAGCCGCTGTCGTCAAATGACACGCCCTCGGCTTCCAGCAGGGCTCGCTGAAGGTCCGCCGCCTGACCATCCAGGCTGCTGCAACCGCGGTAATTCAGCACACGATGCCAGGGGACGGACGGCAACTCCGCTGAATCGGCCCTGGCGCTCTGGCGGCCCAGATTGCGCAAGGCAGTGCCCACCTTGCGGGCGGCGATGCGACGATAGCCGTTGGGGTCCATGCCGGGTGGCGGCGGGATGCATGCAGCGATCCGACCGTAGCTGCTCACCCGGCCCGGCGGAATCCTTGAGATCAGATCGAGGGCCTGCCGCTCAAACTGCCGCCAGGTCGCCATATGTCGATCCGTGAACCATTGACGTCAGCCACGCCGGTCAGTTGCCGCCACAGCCGGCATCCCAGACGTGTCCGGCCTGGGTCAGCAAGGCATCCGCTGCCGGTGGCCCCTGGCCGCCAGGCGTGTAGAGCAGCGGCATGCCGCGCTCGCTTTCACGGATGACCGGGTCCATCAGTTTCCAGGCGGCCTCGATTCCGTCGCTGCGGGCGAAGAGCGAGGCATCGCCCTGCATCACGTCATGGAGCAGGCGTTCATAGGCTTCGGGGATCGGCGTGGCCGCGAAGGCATGATCGTAGCGAAAGCCCATGTGTACCCTGCGGGTATCGCTGGCCGTATCCGGCACCTTGGCGTCAATCGCCAGTTGTACGCCTTCGTCCGGTTGGAGGCAGATGGAAAGCGCATTGGGGATGGACTGCCGCCCGCCCAGCATACGATGCGGAGGCTGTCGGAAATTAATGATGATGTCGGTGCGTTTGCGCGACAGCGCCTTGCCCGAGCGCAGGTAAAAGGGTACACCACGCCAGCGCTCGTTATCGACGTGTATGCGCATGGCGGCGTAAGTCGCGGTGCGCACGCTGCTGTCGCTGTCGTCCGCCGGGTTGTAGCCGCCGTACTGGCCGCAAATCACGTCCTGCGCCTGTATCGGGCGCACCGAATTGAGCAGGCGGACTTTCTCGTCTCGAATCAGGTCGGCATCAAAGTACTCGGGCGGTTCAATAGCCGTCAACATCATCATCTGCAACATGTGGTTTTGAAACATGTCTCTGAATACACCGAAATCGTCGTAGTATCCGCCCCGGGTACCGACGTCCACAGATTCGAGCGCGCTGATTTGCACGTTCTCGATGTGCTCCCGGTTCCACATTGGCTCGAAGATGGCGTTGGCGAAGCGCAAATAAATAATGTTCTGAATGGTCTCCTTTCCCAAATAATGATCGATGCGAAAGACCTGACTCTCGTCAAAGAAGCGGTGGATTTCCACGTTAAGGGCCCTGGCCGATTCCAGGTCCGTGCCAAAGGGTTTTTCAAATATGGCCCGCCGCCAGCCCTGCGCTTCCCGATGCATGCCCAGCGCGCCCAGGTTGTTGACTATCGGCACGTAAAGCGGTGGCGCCACCGACAGATAATAGAGCCTTCTGCCCGTCCCTTGCTCGCGGTCGGTCAGAAAATTGTTGAGCCGCTGCATGTCTTCCGGCACGCTGGCGTTGCCTGGCACGTACCAGATGTGATGCGCGAATTTCTCCCAACGCGCCCGGTCCCAGGTCAGGGGCGAGTGTTCCAGAACGCCAGCCGACAGTCGCTCGCGCCATTCAGTGTGCGAAAAGGGCGTGCGCGAGATGCCGACAATGTTCAGCGGTTCCGTCAGACGGCCCTTCAGATAAAGATTGTAGAGGGCCGGCAGCAACTTGCGTCGGGCCAGGTCGCCCGAAGCGCCGAAAATGACGATGCTTGTCGCTTCACCCATCCTGCACCCTTTCACGATCTTGCTCCGGCCGGCCCGTGGCCTGCAGGTGGCGAATGCCATCCACGCCGGCCACGATGACGTCGGTGGTCAGGCCGAGAAACAGACCATGTTCCACGATGCCGGTCTCCGCCTTGATTTGACGTGACAGCACCCAGGCATCCTCAAGGGGCCCGAAGTCGCAGTCAATGATGAAATTGCCGTTGTCGCTGCGGTAGGGCAGGCCATCCCGCATGCGCAAGGCCGGCCTTGAACCCAGGGAACGCAGCCAGGCCAGGCGCGTAGTGTATCCAAAGGGCACGACTTCGACCGGGATGGCCCAGCGGCTTCCGAGCCGGGCCACCAACTTGCTGTCGTCCACGATGATCAGTTCACGCCGCGTGGCCCGGGCGATGATCTTTTCCCGCAGGAGTGCGCCGCCGCCGCCCTTGATGAGGTCCAGTTGCGGGTCGACTTCATCGGCGCCGTCTATCGTCAGGTCGATGCAGGGCTGCTCTTCCAGCGATGTCAGCGGAATGCCCAGCGCGCGCGCCTCCCGCGCCATGCGCGGCGATGCCGGCACCCCCACGATGTCGCGCAATTCGCCGGCGGCTACCAGTGCGCCCAGGCGGCGGACAGCCAGAAGCGTCGTACTGCCCTCGCCCAGGCCCAGCACCATGCCTGATTCGATGAACTCCATCGCCTTGGCGGCGGCAAGGTGTTTGAGCCGGGTCCTCTCGTCCATCGTTGCCATCGGACGCCGCGCTCAGGGCAGCGTCTGAATGGCGCTGGCAATTGCGCGCAAGCCTTCTACGGGTTGTTCGCCCAAATGCAGACGCAACACACGCCTTCCCTGGGCCAGCAGCGCTTCACGGTCGCCCAGGGCCTGGGCCTCAAAAAGCACGTCAAAGGCCAGCCCGCCTTCGCCTGGTATGGACAGGGACTTGCCTGGGTCCGCGACGACTTGAATGAAGAGGCCGGCACCGGAATCGCCCTTGTGCAATTGACCGGTGGAATGCAGGAAGCGCGGACCATAGCCAAGCGTCGTGGCCATGCCCGTGGCATCCCGCAACTGTTCCCGCAGCGAAGCCAGAGCGGCCCGGGCATTGTCATCCGGCGCCAACCAGGCGTGCAGACCGATGTAATCGCCAGGGCCCGCCTGCCCCAGAAAACTGGCAAGCGCCCCCGCCAGGCTGTCCGCACCCGTCTCGCCATAGACACGAACGCCCGCTTCGCTGATTTCCGGCTCCGCCTGGGGCAACGCGCCGTTGGCCTGCCAGGCGGCGACCACTTGCCGCGCCTGCACCTTGGCGCTTTCGACGTTGGGTTGGTCGAAGGGCTGGATGCGCATGCACCAGCCGGCGACGGCCACGGCGTATTCCCAGAGGAAGAACTGCGCGCCGACATCGTAATAGTCAATCAGCGTCAGCCGCAGCACCGGATGACCGCTTTCCTCAAGCGCGCCGAGCGCTGCGTCCTGGCTGTCGTCGCCTTCCAGTTTCAACTGCACGAAGAGACGGTCTTCGCCGTAGCGTTCCGGCGCCGACAGCGTCTCGCCGGTTACCGGCAAGATGCCCGTGCCATCCTTGCCCGTGCTCTCGGCAATCAGCTGCTCGACCCAGTCGCCGAAGGGTTCCAGTCCTGGCGAACAAACCAGCGTCAGTTTGTCCCGTCCCGCCCTGGCCAGGCTGCCCAGAACCGCCCCCAGCCAGGCCCCTGGATTCTGTTCGGGCTCCAGCTGGCAGCCGCTGGCCATCGCCAGCGCGCGCTGCAACAACAGCGGCACATCAACGCCGGCCAGCGCCGCCGGCACCAGTCCAAAATATGAGAGGGCGGAATAGCGACCGCCAATGTTCGGATCGTTCAGGAAAGTCGCGCGGAATCCCTGCTCATGCGCCAAATCGGCCAGGGAACTGCCGGGGTCGGTGATGGCGACGAAGTGATCGCCGACTTCCGTCCCGCACAGGGCCAGGTTCGCCTGGGCGAAACAGTGTTGAAAGAGGGTGCGCGTCTCGATTGTGCCGCCCGATTTTGTGGAGACCACATAGAGAGTCCGGGCCGGGTCCAGTCCGTCGGTCGCCGCGCGAATGGCGTCGGGACTGGTGCTGTCCAGCACGGTCAGCCTCAGGCCTCCGGCGTCCGGCCCCCAGAGCTCGCCAAAAAGCTCCGGCGCGAGACTGGAACCGCCCATGCCGAGCAACAATACGTCCGTATAACCCTCGTCGCGCAGGGCATCGGCCAGCGACTGAAGGCTGCCGGGTGAGCCCCAGACGATCGTTTGCCCCTCTGTCACAGGGGCGTCTGATTTGTGGCTGTCAAACATGGTCTGCGCGCAGTCCAGCCAGCCGAGGCGGTCGGCGATCTCGGTCGGTTCGGGCCGCCAGACCGTATGATCCCGGCGCCAGATTCGTGCCACGACGTCCTGCGCGGTCATGTCCGCGAGGGTCGTATCCACCAGACTTTGGTGGCGGTGCAACTGCGAAGACATGTGCTGCGTTTCCGCCCGGATCTGGTCGCGGCGGGCAGCGATGGTGCCCAGCAGGTCTTCAAAGGGCGCTATGAACTTGTCGACGCCCTCGGTCTGCAGTTCCTCGCCCGCCAGGTGAAGGTCGATGCCGAGTTCGGCGAGACGCTCGATGCGCGCGTGACTGCCCTCCAGGTCATCCTCGACCGTCAGGGCGACCGTGCCGTGATCGAGGAAGGCCTCGAGCGTTTCGGGCGGCAGGGTGTTGACGGTGTCCGGTCCGATCAGCGTATCGACGTAGAGGGTATCCGGCAGGGCGGGGTCCTTGGTGCTGGTGCTGGCCCATAGCGGACGCTGTACGCGCGCGCCCTGCTGCGCCAGTCGCTGCCAGCGCTCACCCGAGAACAGCTCCCTGAAGCGCTGATAAACCAGTTTCGAGTTGTCGATGGCGATTCTGGCCTGCATTTCCGGCGCACCGGCCTCCGCCAGCGGGCCGTCCAGCTTGACGTCGACGCGGCTGACGAAGAATGAGGCCACCGACCCCACCTTGCTGAGGTCGCCGCCACTGGCCGCCAGCCGCTCCAGACCGCGGATATAGGCATTGGCGACCGCCTCGTAGTGCGCCATTGAAAACATCAGGGTGATGTTGACGTTGATGCCCTCGGCGATCAGTTGCTCGACGGCCGGGATGCCCTCCCGCGTGGCCGGCACCTTGATCATCAGGTTGGGTCGCTCCAGTTCCTGAAAGTAACGCCGCGCCTCGGCCACCGTGCCATCTGTATCAAAAGCCAGGTTGGGATTGACCTCCAGGCTGACGTAGCCGTCCTCGCCCTCGCTCTCCTCATAGACCGGCAGGAAGAGCCCGGTCGCCATGTGAATGTCCCTGAGCGCCATGGATTCATAGGCCTCGCTAACGCTTGCGCCGCCGACCACCAGTTCCTGCAATTGATCGTCGTAATCGTTGCTTTGGGCGATCGCTTTCTCAAAGATGGCCGGATTGGACGTCACGCCGCGCACGCCCTGGTCGATCAGGGCCTGCATTTCGCCCGAGGTGACGAAGGCGCGCCGGATGTAGTCCAGCCAGACAGACTGACCCAGCTGACCCAGTTCCTGAATCTTGTTCATCAATCCCTCCTGCCTGAAGCGCCGATTATGCACATCCAGCCTGTATCGGCAAGCGCTGCGCCGGGTTCCCGGGGACCTGCCGACAATTCCTTGCCTCGCCTGCGCGGGCGGGTAAAATTCGCGCGTTCACCCCGGCAATCTTCGGAGGCCCCATGGTCATCCCCCTGCAAACCGCCGTCATCGGTACCGGAAACATGTCACGCAATCACATTCGGGGCATGTTGCAGCAAGGGGATACCACACAGATCCGCGTCGTCTGCGAGCCTTCGCCAGCGGCCTGGGAAGAGGCGGCCGCGCTCTTCAGGGAGAAAGGGCTGGAGCCTCCACCCAACATTCCGGACCTGGAGACTCTGCTGGATGAACACGGGGAAGCGCTTGAAGCCGCCTTCATCGTCACCCCGCACAACCTGCACTACCAGCACGCCTCCATGTGCCTGGAGGCCGGTCTGGACGTCCTGCTGGAAAAGCCCATGGTCATGAACGGGGACGAAGCCCTGCGCCTGATCGACACCAGGGACCGCACGGGCGGGCTGCTGGTGGTGGCCTTCAACGGCAGCATGTCTCCCAACATCCGTACGGCGGTGGATATCCTGCGCAGCGGACGCCTGGGTCGGGTCCAGTCCATCACCGCGACTGTGTGGCAGGACTGGGACCGCATTACCATTGACACCTGGCGCCAGCAACCGAAGGTCTCGGGGGGCGGCTTCCTCTTTGATACCGGCGCGCACATGCTCAACACGGTGGTTGATTTGGCCGGCGAAAAGTTTGTGGAAGTCGGCGCCTGGCTCGACAATCTGGGCGGCCCGGTCGATCTGCTGGGCGTGGTGATGGGGCGCCTGGCTTCCGGCGCGATGGTCACCCTGCATGGCTGCGGCCGCAGCGCGCCGGGCATCATCGACTCGGACGTGCGGGTCTATGGCACGGAAGGGCTAATCCGTACCTGCGTCTGGGGCAGGCGACTGGAGATGGCCCGCGGCGGTGAATCGGAACTGACACCCGTACCCGTGCCGGATTCGCTGGGCACCTGGCAACAGTTTCTGGCCGTGCGTGACGGTCGTCTTGAGAATCCCTGTCCGCCCGAAGTTGGCCTGCGCATGGCGCGCCTGTGGGACGCCATCACAGAGTCTTCTGCCCAGGGCGGCGCCCTGGTGAAACTTTAACAGCCCGAGGAGAACCCATGTCGAAACCTGCACGCGTCACAGTCTGGAATGAATTTCGTCACGAAAAGGACGACAGCCACGTGGCCAGCCAAATCTACCCGGATGGCATGCACGAACCCATCGCCAGCTGGCTCCGGCAACAGGGTATGGACGTCGGCACCGCGACGCTGGACGAGCCCGAACACGGCCTGACGCAGGACGTACTGGACAACACGGACGTGCTCGTCTGGTGGGGCCACCTCGCCCATCACGAGGTCAGTGACGAAGTCGTCGACCGCGTCCAGCTACGCGTCCTGTCCGGCATGGGTCTTGTGGTCCTGCACTCGGGCCACCACTCCAGGGTGTTCAGGCGGCTGATGGGCACCACCGGTCACCTCAAGTGGCGCGAGGCCGACGAACGGGAACGCATCTGGGTGGTTGAGCCCGGCCATCCCATCGCCGCCGGCATCGACCTCTACATCGAGCTGGACCGCGTCGAAATGTACGGCGAACGATTTGACATTCCTGCGCCGGATACCCTGGTTTTCATCAGCTGGTTTGAGGGTGGCAACGTGTTTCGCAGCGGTTGCTGCTGGAATCGCGGCCGCGGCCGGATTTTCTATTTCCGGCCGGGCCACGAGAGTTTTCCACACTTTCACAACGAGCAGATTCTGCGCGTGATTTCCAACGCCGTTAACTGGGCCGTCGCGGACAACCCGGGTTTCGATGGCGTGGCCAACGAAAGGGAATCGCTGGAGCCGATCAGCGCAAGAGACTGACTTCCTGCCCGCCTACCAGCGATATTGCCCCGGCCCAAAGTCCATGGCGATCCCGTTGTAATAGGAAACGATGGACTCCTCCGGCGGGCAAAGGGCGTCGATGCGGGCGTAATCGTCTTCGCTGAAGGAGACGTCCAGCGAACCGAGATTGTCCTCAAAGTGGGCCGTGGTGCGCGGCCCGACGATGGGACTGGTCACGCCCGGTTGGCGGGTGACCCAGGCCATGGCCACCTGCGCCATGGTAGCGCCCTTTTCGTCCGCCAGTGTTTTCAGCAGTTCGACCATGGCTCCCGCGCGCTCACCAAAGTGCGCCTCCCAACGTTCGGCCATGTTGCCTTCTGTCCTCTGACGGTCAAAGGCGAAGCGAGATTCCGAGGTCACGTCTGCGCTGCTACGATACTTGCCGCTGAGGTAGCCGCGTGCCAGCGGGGACCAGGGGATGATCGCGATGCCGTAGGTCTGCGCCATGGGAATCAGTTCCCGTTCGATGCTGCGGTCCAGCAAATGGTAGGGCGGCTGCTCGCAAACGAAACGGTTGGCGCCAAGTTCCTTCGCGATCCACAATGCTTCGAGCAGTTGCCAGGCAGCCCAGCTGCTGGTTCCCACGTAGCGGACCTTGCCCGCTCGAATCAGGTCGTCCAGCGCTCGCACGGTCTCGTCCGCCGCCAGGTCGCTTTGCGGCCGGTGGATCTGGTAGAGGTCGATCCAGTCGGTGTTGAGCCGCTTCAGGGATGCCTCGCACTGCTGGATGATGTGACGCCGGTTGTTGCCCACGTCCAGCACGTTGTCGCTCATTGCGCCGCGCACCTTGGTCGCCAGCACCACCTTGTCCCTGCGGCCGCCCTGCAGGGCCTTGCCAACGATCGTCTCGCTCACCCCGATCGTATAGACGTTGGCCGTATCCAGAAAGTTGATGCCCTGGTCCATCGCATAGTGGATCATGCGGATCGACTCATCTTCGGGCGTCGTCCTGCCGAAGTTCATGCATCCCAGGCACAGCGCGCTGACGGGTACGCCCGTGCGTCCCAACATACGGTATTCCATGGTTTCGCTCCTTTACACCGAGACATGTGTGCATTGTAACTTCAATGAACGCCCGTGTTCTTTGCACCAGCCTTGCTGCGCAGATAGAGTTTAAAGTCGGACTGGTGCCGCAGAAGAATTCTCAATCAAGAGTCAACACTCATCGTTGCGAATCGCCCCAAAATCAATGAAATCTCTTCGAGTGGGAGAAGATTGGAATGTCAATATACCGTAATTGTTCAATGGTCCTGGCAACGATAATTTTATTTACCGGGCTGGCCTCTCCGGTCCAGGGCCAGACAGACGGTCTGGGAAATCCGATTGGCCATATTCGCGTTAATCTAAACCGGGAAACCGGAATGTTTTCGTGGCGAAAGTACAATGGTGCATCCTACTTCGTAGTTCGTTACAGAAAGTGCAACCAGCACACACATGACGTTCTGTTGCAGGGCGGGCATCATACCTCGTTCCAGGTGCCGGATTACAGTTCGAACGTCGGACTTGACATTTCCGTATTCGCTTACGGCTTTTTTGACGAAGGGGACTATCAACCCACTGAAGACGCAAGGCTTCTAAACACCGGGCACGCCGGCAATCCGGTTTACTGTGACTTGTCACAGAATGCTCCCGACTTTGACGACAGGGAAGAAGGAGAAATCCGAATCCCGATCGACAATCCGGATTTGCATCCAATACACGAAAACGCGCCCCAACCCGTTCCTCCCACTCATCCTTCCGGTCAGCCCGTCGGCCCCGATCCCGTGCCTGTGGTGGACTCTCCTCCAGTGTCTGTCCCAGGAGACCAGCACAGGCCGTCCAGCGGGGGGCTGACAGTTACCTTGAACGTCGACTATGGCAAGATTTCCTGGACCGCCGTGCCCGGCGCCACCGTGTACATGGTCTTTTGGGAACGCTGCAATCATCCCAAACATCAGCTCCCGGTCATTGGCTTTACTGAAATCCTGATTCCCAATTTCGTCGCCAACGAGCGCTATGACATCCGGGTTGACGCCATGAGCGGTTCCGGAGCCGGGCAAGAGGTGATCGCCTGGAACTACGTCACCAACAATTTCCCCTGTTCTTCCCAACCGTCGCCCGGAAATATCATCGTATTCCCGACAGTAGCCTTGGTCCCGCCGGAAGAGGGCCAGCCAGCGCCAACGCCGGCGCCTTCAACGATCAAATATCTCGTTTCGGAACCGCGTCCGCGGGAAATCTCCTGGCACGCCGGCACCACGTTGAAGGTTTCGACCGAGGGCGGCAACATCACGGTCATCGATGTTGGAAGGAAATCATCCCTGGCGGTCGCCGGAATCTGCATTCCAGGACAAACACTTGCTGCCAACGCCGATCTGATGATCTCCTGCACTTCCGATGGCCGCTTCTATGTATTGCAGGTGAATCCCCAGCATGCCGGTGATCGACGCAGGGACCTGTTGGTCTTCGATGCCACCCTGACCAATTGCTTCCGTGCCTACGAGTATCTGGACACAGGCGTAGTAGAGATTTTTTACCGCAAATGTTGATTGTCTCTTGCCTGGTGCGTGCCGCGCTACAGGCAGGCATTGGCAATGAATGCCGAGTCTGGCCGTGGGGCGGACCACTTGCCCGGCCCCGGCAAGAGACGTCCGGGGGGACGAGTGCCTGCTTGCATCAGTTTCGCGCCGTTTTTGCCCCCAGTGTCTCGCCCTGCCCCGGGACGCGGAAAAACACGCCAGACCAGGCGGACGAATTCAGCGAAGGGTCACTTCGCCTGGAAGCTCAACGTGATCGGCGTTTCCGGGCCACCGCGCCACACGTTCGCCGCTGCGGGCATCGTACATGCCGACGATCAAACGCGCCGGGCCTGGCAGTGCCAGGGCGTTGAATTGCAGCACATGCCGGTCAAGGATGTACTCCCCTGCGCGCCAGCCGCTTGTGGGTCGCGCTCCCCGCGCCGGCACGCTGTCGCTCTGGGCGATTATTTGTCCCTGTTCATTGAGCAGATGCACGAAGACTGTGTAACTTCTCTGTATGTCGTCGGCCGCGGCCTGCCAGACCAGTATGACTTCAAGCGGAGCAGTCGTCACCGGGGTTTCATCGGCCAGCGTGTAACCTGCCAGACTGGCCAGGGCCCCCAGGTTTTCGCCTACGGCCAGGGCAAATTCAGGGGCATCGTCCAGTCTGGGCAGCACATTCAGGGTCCAGCGGGCCAGTTCCCTGCCATCGGGCAGCAGTAACAGGGCGTCGCCGGCGGCTGCGGTGGCGGGCACCGTCGCCTCGCGCCAGTCCAGAGTAATCGCGTCCCGCGGCCCGCCCATGGGGGTCAGGGCCCGCGACCAGCTGCCGTCCGCAGGCGCCAGGGTCAGGTCGGGCAGATCGCCGACCCCACGCCACAGCAAACTGGCATTCAGAGACTGACCCGGCTGCAGGCTTCCGCCTGTAAAATTGTGGGCCAGCAGTTGTAAATCGTCGCCGACGGAAACCCTGTGTTGCACTGGCAACCCGCTTTCGCGACCCGTGCCCTCCCAGTCAGCGCCAGGCTCGACTCGCCAGATCCCCGGCAGCACTTCGCGTCCCAACGCCGAGCCATCCGCCTGGCGCAATTCATAACCCTCCAATGCCCGCAGCTCGTCGAAAACGCGCAGCCAGACCTCATAGTCGCCTGGTGGCGCCCCAAAGGGCAGGCGCAAAACGGGCCACGCCCTCAGGACATCGCCCGAAACGGCCTGTAGTCCGCTGCGCTGGTCGTCCGTGGCGAAGATCGCGCTGTCCTTGGCGACAACCTGGCCCAGGCGATTTCGAATGACGATCGACACCTGGAGTTCAGTCCGCAGCTGCGGCCCGGCCTCCAGCACGACCGGAAAACATAGCGCCTGACTGGCATGAAACGCCGGCAGGCCGCCATGCGCCCTCACGACGGCCCGTTCAGCGCCGCCCACAGTGAACCCCTGCGCCAGGGGTTGCAGGTGGGGAATGGATACTGGCGGCGCCTCAAAAAGCAGGTTGCGCATGCCGTATACCGCATGGACGACGGGCAGGGCCGTGCTGCCATGCGCCAGCAAACATGGAGCCATGCCGCGGTAGTCGGCGCGCTGGGTGAACCACTGGTTCAGCGCCACCCTGCCCTGTTTCGGCAACAGGCCCGCAATCGCATCCATGCCCGCGCCTTCCGGCAAGGTAATCAGTTGCGCCGGCAACCCGAACTTGCGCCAGTAGTAGCCCAGTTCGTAACGTTCGGCATAGGACCAGGCCAGAACACTGTCCGCGCCGGACAAGGTCTCGCTGTAATAGCGGACCATGCCACGGGCATCATCGTGTTGCACGGCAGGGTCCGCCGCCAGCTGCAGGTTGAGCAGGAGAACCCCGGCCGAAAGCAGGACCAGCAGAGTCCCTCGGCCGCGGCCCGCCTTGACCGCGACACCGGAGCCCAGCAGGACGCAATGCAGCGGCACGAGCAGCACCAGATAGCGACCATGCATGTTGTTGCCGATGATCCCCAGCCCCAGGGTGAACAGGGACGCCAGCAGCAGGATGTGCAGGGCGAGTCGGCGCGTGCCGGGAAAGCGCCAGGGCAGGGTAAACAGCGACGCCAGAGCAAGGATCACCGCGACGTCGCTCAGCGGCGTCTGCAATACCAGTTCCCAGGGGGCCAGCCAAAGCGCGCCCCACATGTGGCGCAACAGCATCAACCCCGGCTGCGGCCCGTCGCGCAGGGCGCTGTTGGCGGAAATCACGTTGATGAACCAGGAGCTCAGCCAGGGCAGCCACAACAGCACGACCCCCGCCTGGCCTGCCAGCCACAGGCGCCAGTCCGGTTGCCGCAGGTTGCGGCGACCGAGCCAGTGCAGCGCCATGGCCAGATTCAGCCAGAGCGCGATCACAGGGCCGGTGTTGTGCGTGTACAGAATCGCCGTTTCAAGGCCCAGCAGCAGTAACCAGTCGCGTCGGCCCGGCCGCTGCAAGAGGCGTTTCCAGACGAGCCAAAGCGCGAGCATCAGCAGGGCCAGCATGGCATACATGCGCGCTTCCTGTGCCGCCCACCACAGGGGCGCGGAGCAGGCCGCCAGCCACAGGGCCAGCCAGGCGGACTTCCTGCCGAATTGTCGCCGGGCCACGCACCAGGTCAACGCAATGGTGATCAGCACCAGCCACAGGGAGGGCAATCGCAGGCTGAATTCGCTGTCTCCCAGAAAACGGGCGCTGACATTGAGCAGCAGATAGTAAAGCGGTGGATTGGTGCCGTCGGCGACCAGGGCATCCGCCAGCGCAGGCTGAATGGCTGCCCAGGCGGACCAGCCTTCATCAAACCAGAGGCTTTGGTTGTCGATCTGGTGGAGGCGCAGGGCGTTGGCCAGCAACAGAATGACAGCGGCCAGCAACAGGCGACGCAATTGCCTCATGCGTCCGGATATTGAGGGTCAGTTTCGCGTTGCGCCAGCCAGTCCCGCTCTTCATCATTAAGCCTTGCCGTGGCGAGAAGGTCGGGACGGCGTTGCCTGGTGCGCAGCAAGGACTGCCGCCGGCGCCAGGTGGCAATGCGCCCGTGATCGCCGCTCAGCAGCAGTTCCGGCACCTGCAGGCCGCGAAAATCGGTCGGCCGTGTGTAATGCGGCCCTTCCAGCAAACCGTCGGCGTGGCTGTCCTGCGCCGCGGCGTGTTCAGCGCCCAGCACGCCCGGCAGTTGCCGCACCGTCGCGTCAATCACGACCATGGCCGCCAGTTCGCCGCCCGTGATGACGTAATCGCCGATGCTGATTTCGTCCGTGATGGCCAGCTGCCGCACCCGTTCGTCGACACCCTCGTAATGGCCGCAAACCAGCAACAGCCCTTCCTGCTGCGCCAGTTGCGCGGCGACTTTCTGATTGAAGACGCGACCTTGGGGAGTGAAGAGAATGACCGGCTGTTCATCGCCCGAACGGACTTCCTCGATGGCGCGCACGAGCACGTCCGCCCTCAGAATCATGCCGCCGCCGCCGCCGCAGGGCGTGTCATCCACCTGCCGCCTGCGACCCTCGCCCCAGCCCCGCAGATCATGCAAGCGCAGGTGCAACAGGCCGAGTTCCTGCGCCTTCCACATCATGCTCAGACCCATTGGTCCCTCGAACATCTGCGGGAAAAGGGTCAGCACATCGATTTGCACGGCTGTCCTGCCTGAAGAATGAGATCCTGGTTCAGAGAATAGCGATTTCGTCAGTCCCGGGCAATTGCTCCCTGCGGCTCAAACGAGGGGCAATCGACCTCAATTCACCGGCCGAAACAGGGCCCGCCAGGAACGCATCGTCTCTGTTCCACCATCCACACAACTGCCGGTTTCGAATTCGGGAGAGGCACCGGAGAGGCCTGGCATATCAATGACGTAGCGCCGACCCCCCTCCATGGCGAAGTCCGCGTATCCAGCGCCACGCTCCGGTTTCAGGCCGCTGTAGAAGCGGTCCTCGCCACCCCGCCAGCGCACTCGCAAGGCCATGCCCTCAATGCCGCGACCGTCGCCTTCCTGCACGTAGACCGCCAGCGTGGCCGGCCATGCCGCGTCGCAGTGGGCCCCCAGTCCGGCCAACTCGAAACGTCTCACGCTCGTTTCCGTGGGCGTGGGAACGGCGGCGGCGGCAGACTTCAATTCAGGAGTCAGGGTCGGCATGGGGGTCTTGCCGGGAGGCGGCGCCAGCGTGGCACTGGGTCGTGGCGTCGGGCTGCTGTCAAGTAACAGGACCGCAGCGCTGTCGAGGGCCGGCAACAGCGAATCGGCACAACTTCGCTGCCCTTCCATCTGATAAAAGTTCTGCATTTTCCGCAAGGTCCTCAAGCCGGCAGAGTTGTCAGCGAATTCTGTGGAAGCCAGACGGCAGGCCATGTCCGCCATGTGGCGCACCGGGTCACTGCCATAGGGAATCGCTGCCCGAAGACGCTCCATGGCCCGCGCCCGGTCACCGTCCGCCGACCAGGCCTGAGCCACCAGCACCGCGAATTCCTCCGGCGGCATTTCCTGCAGAACGCCAGCAGCGCCTGGAGAAAACGCCGGGAGCGAACTCCAGGCCAGTATCAGACCTAGGCACAGCCCGACCAGCGTGCTGGCAAGAAGGAACAGCGTTGTTGGCAGGCGCGCCTTGCGTCGATTGCCACGCGCAACGGAGCGCTTCACGGACTGGCAGCCGCCGGGTCAGGCACCAGGAAAGGTCTCATGGCGGGGGTCAGCCGGCCCAGTCCCTCCGCCAGGGCGACGAGAAAGCGAATGTCCTGGACATTTCGCGAATTCGCTATGAAACGTTCGGCCGTGGATTGCAGTGCGATGACGCTGGCGCTGCCGGCCACCCGGCGCATTCGACGCCAGGCCGCCGGAAGATCGCCATCTTCACTGTAGGCCGCGGCGATCATGACCAGCAGATCGTCCCGAAACTGCCGACTCTGTTGGTCAACACTTCCCGGATTGAGGGCGCCACCCCCTGCCAGTTGCCCGAGTGTCCAGCCCGCCAGCGACCCCGCCAGCAGACCGGCAAGCAGCATGGGCAGGGATTTCCACGCCACGCGCCACGCCATCATGGCAGGCAGTATAGCAGGGGTCGCGGTCAATTGACGGCAGTGGCGCAGGAAGTTAGCATTTCCCTTTGTGCCGATGGTGGGAGTCGAACCCACATGCCCTCGCGGGCGCGCGATTTTGAGTCGCGTGCGTCTGCCTGTTCCGCCACATCGGCTGCGACCAGATCATAGAAAGCCAGGTTGAACCTGTCAATGTACACCATCGCCGTTGCTCCGTTCATGGCAGCCGCCGACCTGCCATGAGCCGAATCGCCCGCTTCTGCCCCGCCTGCGGGCATGCGCTTGCCACGCGACAACGACTTGGCGCCCTTCGCCCCGTTTGCGATGCCTGTGACCACGTGGTCTTCTTTGACCCCAAGGTGGCGGTTGCCGCCTGGATCCGGCAGGACGCACGCCTGCTGCTGGTGCGCCGCCGGGGCGACCCCCTGGCCGGTTTTTGGGCCATGCCCGCCGGCTTCATGGAGTACGACGAACATCCTGAAGCGGCCCTGCAGCGCGAGGTCCTTGAAGAAACCGGCCTGCAGGTGCGTGTGGAGCAATTGTTGCAACTGTTCCATACGCCCGCCGACGGCGGCCTCGCAAACCTGGTCCTGGTTTACGAGGCCAGCATCTTTGGCGGACAACTGCTGGCGGGCGATGACGCAGACGCGGTTGACTGGTTCCGCCGCGATCAACTGCCGCCGCTGGCCTTTCTGCCGACCCAGGCGCTTGTCAGGCGCTGGCAGGCCGGAGCGTTGTAGGGGATGCCGCGTCGCCCTGGCCCTTGCGCTGCGGCATTGGCGCCAACCAGGTGATGACCGTCTGCACCATCATAAGCACGACGAAGACCGCGACCATCAGGTTGTAGTCCCCGAAGGCATCGAAGCACCAGCCGAACAGCACCGGGCCGATGGCCACACCGGCGGACATCAGGATGGCGACGAATCCGCGAATCTCTCCCAGATGCTCCCTGCCAAAGAGATTGGCCCAGACTGTGTTGTCAAACAGGCTGCCCAGCGTGATGTTGCTGCCGAATGCCAGCACGTAGAGGATGAGCAACAGGGGCGTCGTCATGGTGGCGGAAAGTAGCAGGACGGTTATGGATGTGCAGAGCTGAATGACCATCAGGTGATTGGGACGCAGCCGGTCGACCAGTACGCCGCCAAAGAGGGAAAGGCCGCCCGCCACGATGGCAATCATGCCAAAGGACTGCGCCGCCAGCGCTGCATCATAGCCCAGACTGTTGAAGACGGAGACCTGGTGCAGAATGAGCGCGGACCCGGCCGCCGGTGTCAGCATGCGCCCCAGCACGAAGATGCGGAAAATGGCCGTGCGCCGCGCTTCCGGCAAGGTCCAGCTTTGTTCCGGTTCCGGCGCCTTCTCCTCTTCGTGGTTCACACGACCGTCGGGAAGCAGCCCGTAGCTCTCGGGCCGATCGCGCAGAAGCAGCCAAACGAGCGGCACGACGACAAGGCCCACCAGCAACCCCAGCAACTGCCAGACCTGGCGCCAGCTCATCGTCTCCAGCAATTGCTGCACAAAGGGCACGTAAAACCCCTGGAACAGCCAGGTGACGACCACCGTGATGCTGAAGACCCGGCCCCGCCGACTGCGGAACCACTGCGCCAGCACCGTGCTGTTGGCAATCCACAGCGGCCCCAGCCCCACCGCCCGCATGATGACGAACATCATCAACAGGGCCAGCGGGTTGGTCGCCGTCGACAGGGCGATGAGCGAGAGTGCGAAAATTGCCCCGGCGATCGCGCCGACGTGACGGCTGCCGTAGCGGTCTGTCAACTTCCCCACCCATGGCAGACCCAGGGCCGCCACAAACCCGCCCAGACCAAAAAGGCCAGATAGCGTTGTGCGGTCCATGCCAAATTCGACGATGAAATCATCGACGAACAAACCGATGGTCGTGTTGTGGCCGAAGAAGGGCAGGATAAGCCCCAGCGTTGCGGCCACGAGAACGACCCAGCCATAGAAAACGGGAAAATGCGCGACGACCTGCGGACTGCGGATATGGAGGATGTTTTGCATTGAACCTTGTAGAAGTGCAGACGGACGAGGGTGTCCGCGACCTGAGCGGCGGCCAGTCTACACCTGTTCGTACAACCTGTAGTCGAACTGGACTTTAATGGACTCAGACGAGTTTGTGCGCGATGACAATCTGGTTGACGCCCAGGGCCAGGGGCATGAAGGTTGAGCGAGTCAGCACCTGAATCAACGCAGGAAAACCGAAGAGGGCGAACTGCAGTTTCAGCGGCAAGAGCGGCACATAAGGCACGTCCCACAGTCCGTCGCCGAAGTGGCGCAGTACCCTGAAGCCACTCTCTTCACACAAGGCGCGCCAGACAGCGGGCGGGTGTATGTTGATGTGCGTCGGGTCCTTGCCGGCGGCGTCAGTCTCGGGATCCTTGAAGCGGCGCAGGGCGTAGTCCGGATGCGGCGTGGCAAAGAGCCACAGACCGCCCGGTTGCAGAATTCGATGCACGTCGCCGATCATCGCCTGCGGTCGCGGCAGGTGCTCGATCAGGTGCAGGGCGACGACGGCGCTGAATTCCCCGTCTTCGAACAGGTCCGTGGCAGCTGCATCGCCCTGAATCGCGCGTGCCCTGGGGGCGTTCCTTTGCGTTTGTTCGACGGCGTAGTCGATCAGGTCAATTCCCGTGCAGCGAAAGTCGTCCTGCAGCAGGCCCAGCAGATGACCGAGGCCGCAGCCCAGTTCCAGCAGCGCCCCCTGCCCCGACGGCGCGTATCGTCGTACCAGCGCCGCGTAATAGCGGCGCGCAAACCAGTACATGCTGAAGCGCCCCAGCCCGCGGTCCGCATAGTTCCAGCTCGAGAAGTACGAACGATCGTAGTGTTGCAGGGGCGCGACGTCCCGCTCTTCCTTCACGTGGACTGTCCGCCGGCTCTCAGGAAATACAACTCAGCGGCTGCAGGTTGCTGCAATCAATGTCGTAGATTTCGAATTCCAGTTCCGGCAGGTGCAAAACGCCGTAGGAATGCGAGGTGTCCCGCGTACTGTGGCAACTGCGAAAGAGCGAGCCGGGGTTGACCACGCAACCCCTTTCGACCTGGACGCACATGGGCAAATGCGTGTGACCGGTGACCAGTACGTCGGCGTTGAGCGAGCGCAGCATCATGTTCAGCAAGGTGTCCGACAAGTGGTCCCGGTAAAGGCCCCAGATGTTGTTGCCTGGCTTGCCGTGACACATAAAGATTCGGCGGCCGCCCTGGATTCCTTCCCAGTCCAGCGGAAGGTCTTCGAGGAAGCGCGCGTCTTCCCCCGTCAAGTCCGGATGGCAGGCATCGTGGTTGCCCCGAACCGTGACGATGCGACGTTCGCGTACCATGCGCACAACGCCGTCGGCCTGCCTGTTGCTCCCCAACAGGTCACCGGCGCAGAGGACACCCTCGACCTGATGCACGCCCTCGAAGCGCGCGAGGGCAGTTTCCAGCGCCTGACAATCGCCGTGAATATCAGAGATTATGCCCAGCTTCACGTAGTCACCTGACTTCAATCAGAACAGTATAACAAATTCCGCTTTCTGCGGTTTTTTCATCGTTATGCTATCATCTCCGCTTCCGCACGGCAGCGGATCCCGCCATGACCCGATTCCTGCTCATTCGTCACGCCATCAATGACTATGTTCGGACCCACCGCCTGGCGGGCTGGACGGAAGGCGTGCATCTCAGCGAACATGGCCGGGAGCAGGCCAGGGCACTTGGCAAGCGCCTGGCTACCGAAAAGCTGGACCAGCTCTATGCCAGCCCGCTGGAACGCACCATGGAGACGGCCGCAGCCATTCAACAGCAGCAACCACAGTTGCAAATACGTCATCACGACGGCTTTGGCGAGGTGCGTTACGGGGACTGGGAGGGCGCCAGTCTCCACGACCTCGCCCGTCGCAAGGCCTGGCGCGTCGTCCAGGAATATCCGTCGCGGGCGCGCTTCCCCAATGGCGAGACCATGCGCGGCGTACAGACGCGGGTTGTGGATGCGTTGGAAGAACTGGCGTTGACGTGGCCGGGCGCCCAGGTGGCCATCGTGTTTCACGCCGATCTGATTCGCATGGCTCTGGCGCATTATCTCGGCATGCACCTCGACAACTTTCAGCGCATAGACATCGCGCCGGCCTCTGTCAGTTGCCTCTCTCTGGGGCATGGCCGCCCCTGGATTCATGGCATGAACGACGTTTCCCATCTGCAGGGGCTGAAACACGGTCCGGACGGGCGGGGTCGCAAGCAAGGCGCATCCAGGTCAACAGGGGAAGCTGCGCATGGCCGGCTCTGAACTTGAACTGAGACCTGTTGACTTTGTGACGATCGATACGATCGGCCCCAAGGGGAAGCGCGTGTTTTATCTCCAGGCGGGCAAGGAGGCGCAAATCGTCACCCTGATCATCGAAAAGGAACAAGCGCTGGCGCTCAGTGAGGCAATCGGAGAATTGCTGGACGACATCGACGAACGTTTTCCACCGCCCGGTGAAGAGACCGATTCCGCTGTCGGCGCCGACGACATGGCGTTGAGGGAGCCCCTGGAACCGCTCTTTCGCGTCGCCGAAATGGGACTGGGCTATGACGACGAGACCCGTATGGTGGTGTTGCTGGCCCAGGAACTGGTGGCGCGTGAAGACGGCGACGATGACGTCGAACCAGGCGTGGTGCGTCTGTGGTGCAATCGCCGACAGATGCGCGAACTGAGTTCACAGGCGTCGGATTGCGCACAGTCCGGCAGGGCGGATCCGCGCCAGAACGGTCGCGTGGTTTACTACTGGTCGTGACGGAAGACTCCCTTCAGCCGCCAATCACAGCGCTGCAGGTGACTCGCCTGTTGCAGGCCCTGCGCGAAGGCGAACTCGGCGGTGACATCGGCCTGATGCGCTGGAGTTCCAATTTCACCTTCCTGACCTCGCTGCAACATGAAGAGCTGGCGTTCATGGTGATCTACAAGCCGCGCAGCGGGGAACGCCCCCTCTGGGATTTCCCGGACGGCACGCTCTGTCTGCGCGAAGTGGCCGCCTGGGAGACGGCCCACGCCCTGGGCTGGGACATCGTGCCCCCCACCGTCCTGCGTGAAGGCGCGCACGGCCTGGGGTCAGTCCAGTATTTCATCGACCACGACCCCGAACAGACCTATTTCACATTCCCGCCGGAAACCAGGGCACAACTGAGACGGCTCTCGCTTTTCGACCACATCATCAACAATGCCGATCGCAAGGGCGGGCACTGCCTGCTGGATGCCAGGGGTCGACTCTGGGGAATCGACCACGGCATCGCCTTCAACGCCGAACACCGCCTGCGGACCGTCATCTGGGATTTCGCCGGCGATGAAATCCCTGCCTCTCTGCTGGCCGACATGGATGCCTTCGCCTCCCGACTGGGTGATGAGCAAAGCCCTGTATCGCTAAGACTTTCCTCGCTGCTGGACGCTTACGAAGTCGCGGCCCTGCGGCACAGGATCACCCGACTTCTGGAACAGGGCCGCTGGCCTCAACCCGGACATGGCCCCAATGTGCCCTGGCCGCCGGTTTAGCCATCCCCTAATCGCGTTTTGGTGTTATGTTAACCTCAAGGTCGGGATGCCATCGCGTTGCGGGGGCCATGCTGTCCGTAACGTTTGAACATGCCGACTCCCGTTGGACAGCCCTTGCCAGGAGGAATAATGCAACGCAACGTGGCACTCTTGTTCGCTATTGCGCTCTGCGTGATGCTGGTCGCTCCGCTATCGGCCCAGGACGAAAGTTTCGAACTCACCATCATGCACACCAATGACGTGCATGCCGAGCACGAACCCGACAGGGATGGCAATGGCGGCGCGGCCCGTCAGGCCACCGTCGTACGCCAGATTCGCGATGAGGTCGCCAACAGTTTGCTCCTGGACGGCGGCGACCGTTTCACCGGTACGCTCTTTCACATTCAGTGGATGGGTCAGGACAGCGCCCAGATCATGAACATGATCGGCTACGACGCCATGACCCTCGGCAATCATGAATTCGACAACGGCGACGACGTGCTGGCCGCCTTCATCGATGCGCTTGAATTTCCGGTCGTCACCGCCAACGTCGATTTCAGCGAGTCGCCGCATCTGGCGGGCAAGATCGAGCCCATGGTCACGCTCGACGTGGCCGGGGAAAGCATCGGCATCATCGGCCTGGTGACGCCGGATAGTGAAATCCTGGCTTCACCCGGCCCGGAACTCGTGTTTGAGCACGACCTTGCCACCGTGGCCCAGAACGCGGTCGACGACCTCACGGCCGCGGGCGTCAACAAGATCATCCTGCTGACTCACATTGGCTATGAGGCGGACATCGAGGTCGCGCAACAGGTCAGCGGCGTGGACGTCGTCGTCGGCGGCCACACCAACACATTCCTCAGCAATCGTTACACCGGCGCCATTGGCGAATACCCCACCGTGCTTGAAAGCGCCAGCGGCGAACCGGTTCTGGTCGTGCAGGCCAGCGCCAGGACCCACTATCTGGGTCGTCTCGACCTCGAATTTGACGGTGCCGGCGTGCTGTCCGACTGGGAAGGCGATGCCATCCTGCTGTCGCGCTACATTGCGGCCGCACCGGATGTGGCCGACCTGGTCGCAGGCCTGGCCGAACCCATCGCCGCGCTGCGCCAGCAGGTTGTGGCCGAAGCTGCCGTCAAGCTGGATGGCGCCCGCAGCATTTGCCGGGTCGAGGAATGCAACCTCGGCAACCTGATCGCCGACGCCCTGCGTGAGGAAACCGGCGCGCAGATCACCTACATGAACGGCGGCGGCATCCGCAGCGACATCGAGGCCGGCGTAATCACCATGGGCCATATTCTCACGGTTCAGCCCTTCAACAACGTCACCAGCACCTTTGACCTGACGGGCTCGGACGTGCTCGCGATGCTCGAAAACAGCGTTTCGCGCATCCAGCTCAACGAACAGGGCCAGGTGCAGCGCGGCGGCGCCAGCGGTCGTTTCCTGCAGATATCCGGCGCGCGCTTCTCGATCGATCCCACCCAGGAGGTCGGCAGCCGTATCGTCAGCGTCGAGGTACTCAATGACATGGGCGAATTCGAGCCGCTCGATCCCGAGGCTGTCTACAGCATCGCCGGCAACAACTACGTCCGCACCGGCGGCGACGGCTACTCTGTGCTGGAAGAGAACGCCATCAATCCCTATGACGGCGGGCGCGTCGACTTCAACGTGACCCTCGACTACCTTGTGGCCAACAGTCCGGTCTCACCGGCGACCGAGGGCCGCATCACCTACGTCAACGCCGAGGTCGAGCCTCTGGAAGGCTAGACTCACGTAGAATCTTTCCGGGCCGGCGGCAAGAGTCGCCGGCCCTTCATTTTGCCTGCCCTGGTTTGTTCGGCACTGGAATATCGACAAATAGCCAGGATAATGGTCACAGCCTTAATCGTCCTGTAAGGGGAGGGAAAGATGCGTCTTGATAAATTGGCGTTGCTCATGTTGTTGGCCAGTCTGGCCCTTGCGTCCCCGATCTCTGGCCAGGACGGCAGTTTCGAACTCACCATCATGCACAGCAACGACGTGAACGCCGTGCATGAACCGGACGACAACGGCGACGGCGGCGCAGCGCGCCAGGCCACCGTTGTTCGCCGGATTCGTGCCGAAGTCGCCAACAGCCTGCTGCTGGACGCGGGCAATCGTTTCACCGGTACCCTTTTCCACATTGCCTGGCAGGGACAGGACAATGCGCGCATCATGAACCTGCTCGACTACGATGCCATGGCGCCTGGCGGCCACGAATTTGACGATGGCGACGAGGTGCTGGCGAATTTCATCGAAGCGCTCGAATTTCCACTGGTCGCGGCCAACATTGATTTCGATTATTCGGCTGCTCTCGTCGGCAAGGTGGCACCCTGGGTCATCCTGGATGTCGGCGGCGAACGCATCGGCGTCAGCGGCCTGGTCACCGCCGTGCGCGCCATGCTTTCCGCGCCGGGGCCTTCCGCAGTCGTCGATCGCGACCTCTTGTCCGCCACTCAGGGCGTCGTCGAGGAATTGCAGGCTGAAGGCGTCAACAAGATCATTCTGCTGTCCAGCAGCGGAATGGCCGACGCCCTCGAACTGGCGCCGCAGCTCAGTGGTGTCGACGTGATCATCGTCAGTCAGGGCAATGAGTTGTTCAGCAATACCTACGCCAATGCTGCAAACAGCTACCCGGCCGTTCGGGAAAGCGCCACGGGCGAACCGGTCCTGATTGTAATGGCCGGTCAACACTCGCAATATCTGGGGCGCCTGGACGTCGAATTCGACGCCGGCGGTACACTCACAGACTGGGAAGGCGACGTCATCCACCTGTCACGTTATATCGCGCCGGCGGCGGACGTCGTCGAACTCGTGGCCGATCTTGCGGGGCCGATACAACAGATCGGCGAGATGGTCGTTGGCGAGACAACTGTTCCGCTGGAAGGGGGCTGGCGCGCCTGCGGGGTCTCCGAATGTCCGCTGGGTAACTTGCTAACCGATGCCCTGCGGGAACGCAGCGGCGCACAAATTGCCTATATCAACGGCAATGGCTTTTACGGCAACATCGCCGCGGGCGAGATCACCCTGAACGACCTGCTGGAGGTGCACCCCTACAACGACATCATCGAGACCTTCACCCTGACGGGCATGGACCTCGTCGCCGTGCTGGAACAGGCCGTCATGAACATCACCTTGAACGAAGCGGGACAGGTCCGTCGTGACGATGCCAGCGGCAACTTCCTGCAACTGTCAGGCGTCCGTTTCAGCGCGGACCCCGGGCGCGAGCCCGGTGAGCGCGTTGTCAGCGTTGAAGTTCGCAACGCCGCCGGAGAATACGAGGCGCTGGACCCGGATGCCGTCTACCAGGTCATAGGCAACGACTATATCCGCAAGGGCGGGGAGGGCCACAGCGTTCTGGCCGAAAAGGCCTTTGACCTGCAGGCCGATGACTATGTGGATTATCTTCTGACCATGGACTACATCGCGGCCTTCAGTCCGGTCTCGCCTGTCCTTGAAGGTCGAATCAACTGGGTCAATGCTGAAGTTGAGCCATACGACGGGAACCAGGGGGGGCGCTAAGCCAGTTCCCGTCAGGGGCATCGTCGCGATGCGCCCATCATGCTATACTTGGCGGCCCGGGCGGGATGAATGAAATGGCGACCATAAGCCTCAAGGCCTATATCAGCCGGGTTGACACCCTGCTGACAGTCGGCAACCTGGACGAAGTGGCCCAGCACTGTCGTCACATTCTGGTCAGTTACCCGAAAAACCTGGAAGCCAGCCACATGCTGGGTCAGGCGCTGGTGCAAATGGGTGGCAACAGTTCCGAGGCCCAGGCGCTGTTGCGTCGCGTGCTGGCCACCACTCCCGATGATGCCGCCACGCACGCCGCCATCGGCGAGATTCACGAAAACAGCGCCCAATATGTTGAAGCGATCTGGCATCTGGAGCGCGCCAGCGAACATGCCACGGAAAACCGAAGCTACAGGGAACGTCTTCGCAATCTGTACCGATTGCAACGGGGCGAGGGCGCGGAACTGCCCGAAGGCCTGCCCGGCGCTGTGGCCCGCCGCCAGATCCGTGAAGGGCAACGCGTGCAGGCCATCCGCACCCTGAAGAACGCGCTGAAGGGCGAGCCAGGCCGTCAGGACCTGCGCCTCCTGCTGGCGCGCGCGCAGTGGGATGCGGAAAAACGCCTGGATGCCGCTGAGTCTGCGCTGGATGTCCTTGAGGCCCTGCCCTGGTGCCTGCATGCCAATCGCATTGTCGCCAGCCTGTGGCTGGCTGAACTGCGCCCCTCGGATGCCCGGCCTTTCCTGGAACGCATTCATGATGTCGACCCCTACCTGTCCCTGCGGCTGGCCAGCAACAATCCACCCGACGAGCACACCTGGACCCTGACTGAACTGGATTATCGGCAGGTTGACCAAAACCAGCCGACCGAGCGTCAGTCGCCACCGACGCCCCGGCCCGCCGGCAAGGGGGGCAGCTGGCAGCGTCGCGAGGACGGCTATCCGCCGGACGTGACCGATGGCTCCCTGCCCGACTGGTTGCAACAGGGTATCGCCACCGACACAGCATCCGACGAGTTGGCCTGGCTGGAAGGCGATGCGCCTGCTGCTGCTGCTGCTGCCACGGAAGCAAGAAATTCTGTCTTGCCCTGGGAGAGCAGCGAAATGAGCACGCTGTCGGCGCCATCTCCGGGAGAGACCTTTCACGAGCCAGGCGATGAACTGGACTGGCTGGGCAGCCCGCCAGGTGACGGCGCACAATGGTTTCCGGAAGATTCCCCGGATGTTTCCGCGTCTTCCAGCCACATTTCGCACGAGTTGCTGTCCGCCGGTCAGCCGTCCACGTCGCCGTCTTCCGGTGCAGACTGGTACAACCCGCTTCGCGCCATGACTCCCGACCCTGCGTCGGCTAACCCCAGGCAGCAACAATATGTCTTTTCGCGTTTGCCCCTGTGGTTGCGCGTGCCCGGCAGGGGTTTGCCTTCACTGCGTCCGTCGCGCAACCCGGACCAAAACCTGGGCTGAGCCTGGCCGGACCACCTCTTTCCTGAAGGAGAATCCATTGGAACGTACCCTGATCATCATCAAGCCGGATGCCGTACAGCGCGGGCTGTGTGGCGACATACTGGGCCGATTTGAACGCAGGGGCCTGCGCATCATCGGCATGAAGTTCATGCAAATTTCGAAAGACCTGGCCGAACGGCACTATGCCGTCCATGAAGGCAAGCCCTTTCACGCCGGTCTGATTGAATACATCATCTCGTCACCGGTGGCCGTCATTGCCCTGGAAGGTACGGATGCCGTCGCTGCGGCGCGCGTTACCATCGGCGCCACCAACCCTTCTGCCGCCGCCGCCGGCACGATTCGCGGTGACCTGGCGCTGGAGGTGGGTTTCAACCTTGTCCATGGCTCGGACAGCGTGGAAAACGGGCGTGAGGAAGTGAACAGGTTCTTCGCCGCGGAAGAATTGCAGCACTGGACGCGGGCGATCGACCGCTGGATCTTCGAGTAGCGGAACTGTGCGGCGCCGCTCAGACGATGTTGACCATCACCGTGGCATCGCGCCACAAGCTTTCCAGATTGTAATAGCGGCGCACCTCGTCCAGAAACACGTGGACGACCACAGAGCCATAGTCCAGCAATTGCCAGCCGCTCTCGTGCGTGCCCTCGATTGAAGACGGTAACTGTTCCCGCTCATCGCGCACTGCGCCGCGCACGTAGCCGACGAGGGCTCGAATCTGACGTTCGCTGGTCGCGGTACAAATCACGAAAAAGTCGGCGATTACGGTATCCGGACGCAGGTCCAGCAGGGTAATTTGCGTCGCCCGGTTCTCCTCCAGGATGTCAATGATGCGGCGTGCCAGCTGCTCCTGTTCGTCCAGTGTTGCCTCCTCTCCGTTGTCCTGACAGTTTAGCACGGGCCGGACTCGCTGTCATCCGGGCGCCGTCTACCCTGACGCTTGCGCGATCCTGCCTGCCCTGTAAAGTCAATGCGAATTCAAATGCAGGCAGTGTCGAATGGGCGGACCTGAAAGGGATTACGACGTAAGCTGGCGCCCGGAACTGGTGGCGCCATCTGCTTTCATCGCTCCAGGCGCCGTGGTCGTGGGGTACGTGATCCTTGAGGCGCAGGTCAGCATCTGGTTCAACGCCGTTTTGCGCGGTGATACAGCGACGCTGCGAGTCGGCGCCAGCAGCAATGTTCAGGATGGCGCCGTCGTACATGCGGACCCGGGCTTCCCTGCCATCGTCGCGACGGGCTGCACCATTGGCCACAACGCGATCGTGCACGGCGCGCAGGTCGGCGACAACGCTCTGGTCGGCATGGGCGCCATCCTGCTCAATGGCGTCGTCGTCGGCAGGGACTCGATCGTCGGTGCAGGGGCCCTGTTGACGCAAGGCAAAAGCTTCCCGGCCGCATCGCTGATTCTTGGCAACCCGGCACGTGTCGTTCGCTCTCTTTCGCCGGCGGAAATCGAGTCCAACCGCGCCAGCGCGCAGGCCTACGTGGCAAAAGCAGCCGCCTTTCGAAGCAACCTGAACGATTCCGCATGAAACCGGAGCGTCTCGAGTTTGTCCTGGAAGAAGCCGGCCAGCGTCTCGACCAGGCCATTCTCCGTCACCTGGGTGACCGTCTGTCGCGCTCGCAATTGCAGACGCTCATCAGGGATGGCGCCGTGCAGGTGGACGGCCGGCAACGCAAGGCGGGCGAACGTCTGAGGGGCGGCGAACACATTGTGCTGCAGTTGCCTGGCCCGGATGACACGCCCGGCGTACTGCCGGAATCCCTCCCCTTGCAGGTCATCCATGAAGACGAGTGGTTCGCCGTCATTGACAAACCGGCCGGCATGGTCATGCACCCGGGCGACCACAACGAACGCGGAACGCTCGTCGCCGCCGCCCTTTCCCGCTGGCCCGCGCTGGCCGACATGCCCGGAGAGCCAAAACGCGCCGGCGTCGTCCACCGACTGGACAAGGACACGAGCGGACTCATCCTTCTCGCCCTGCAGGACAGCGCCCGGCGTAACCTGATGCGGCAGTTTCAGGAGCGTCGCGTGGCAAAACGCTATCTGGCCCTGCTGGAACGCTGTCCGCCGGCGAGTAAGGGAGTCATTGACGCGCCGATCGGGCGAGACCCGCGGCAGCGACAGCGCATGGCTGTCGTGGCCCGGGGCAAGTCGGCCATCAGCGACTATCGGGTGCTGGAAAGGGACCTGCCAGGGGGTCGCGCGCTGGTGGAGGTTCGACCCCGCACGGGGCGTACCCATCAAATTCGCGTGCACATGGCTCACATTGGCTGTCCCATCGTCGCGGACAGCGTCTATGGCCTGCGAAAACAGGGGCTGCCCCTGGCGCGCCAGTCCCTGCACGCCGCCGGATTGACCTTCACCCATCCGGCCTTACTTGAGGAACTTTCTTTCCAGTCTCCCCTGCCTGCGGACCTTCGGACCCTGTTGAACGACCTGCGCAGGTCCCGTTCAGATTGAGATTGGCAAGTCTCCGGCAGGAGCGCTATGCTTTTTGCAGGAGGTGCGATGCCCTACATTGAGGTAGTCAGCGACGCGGAGGCGCAGGGCGCGGTCAAACGCGAACTGGACCGCGCGCGTCAACGCGCCGGCCGTGTCTGGAACATCGTGCGCATTATGACGCCCAACGCGGAGGCCCTGCGCACCTGCATGGACTTTTATTCGACCCTGATGTTTGGTAAATCGCCCCTCAGTCGCGCCCAACGTGAGATGCTCGCCGTTGTTGTCAGCAAGGTCAACCACTGTCGCTACTGAACGTATGGCCATGCGCATGACCTCCGGGCCGAGGTCGACTGGTTCGAAAGCGAGGAAGCCGCCGACGCCTGGGTGGACAGCATCGCCAGGGACTGGCGCGAGGCCGACCTGGATGCTGCCGATCGCGCGCTCTGCGCCTACGCCGACCGCCTGACGCGCGCACCGCAAGGCATGGGGCCGCAGCAGGTCGAAGACTTGCGCGCCGTCGGATTCAATGACCGCGCCATCCATGACGCCACGCAGGTCATCGGCTTTTTCAATTACATCAATCGCCTGGCAGATGCCCTGGGCGTAGTGCCGGAAGATTTCACGAGACGCTGGGGGGAATGCGACGGGCAGAATTGACATCCCTGCATTCATCGACGCCATGCCCGACCCACACGACCGCCCTCCTGATTACGAAAGACCGCACTTGCGGCAAGTCCTTTTTGCCATCGCTCTTCTGCTGTTGATCGTCGCCAGCGCCCTGTCCCTGTGGCAGCAGACCCGGCCGGAGCCCCTTGAAATCCTCGTCGTTCCGCCGCCACCCACCTGGACTCCCCCGCCCTCGCCGACGCCTGGCCCCCTGACGGTGTACGTCAGCGGCGCCGTGCACGAGCCCCGGGTGCTGGACCTGCCCCCCGGCAGCCGCGTCCAGGACGCCATCGCGTCGGCCGGCGGCCCACTGGCGAGCGCAGATCTGGATCGCGTCAATCTGGCCGGGGAACTGCGGGACGGGATGCAGGTCCACGTGGCCCGTCACGGAACATCCTCGCCCCCGCTGGCCACCGGTGACCCACGAATAGACATAAACCGGGCAACAACGGAAGAGATGCAGGGTTTGCCCGGTGTTGGGCCCGTGCTGGCGCAGCGCATCATCGCCTGGCGCGAGGCCCGGGGGAGCTTCTCAACACTGGCTGACCTGGATGCCGTGACCGGCGTCGGCCCTTCCCTGCTGCGTCAACTGGAAGGGCTGTTGCGCTTCGACTAACCTACCCGCCGGCCGTTCAGGGTATCGAAATAGAGGATGCCTTCCGGGTCCGGTTCACAACGCACGGTGTTGCCCGCCAGGACCTGCATGTGAGCCGGCACGGAGACGCGCCAGCGTTCCCGACCCTGCTGCAAATCGAGAAGCTGGTAGCGTTCGGCGAAAAAAGGCGTCACGCGCTCGACGACCGCCGGCACGCCCCCTTCCGCCACCAGACGGATGCGGTCCGGGCGAATGCCCATGGTTATCAGGGCGCCGTCCTCCAGGTCCCTGCGGATGGGCAAGCCGCCAAAGCTGCGCCCGCGCCAGCTGCCCTCCGAGGCGCGGCCACGGAATTCGTTCATCAGGGGCGTGCCGATGAAACCGGCGACAAACAGGTTGGCGGGGCTTTCATAAAGCTCGCGGTAGCTGCCGACCTGCTCGAAGCGGCCATCGCGCATGACAGCGATTCGCTGCGCCAGCGCGATGGCCTCTATCTGGTCGTGGGTGACGTAGACCGAGGTCACCGGAAAGGCATTCAGGAGTCGCTTCAATTCCACGCGCGCCTGGGCGCGAATCTTCGCATCCAGATTGGCGAAGGGCTCGTCAAAGAGGAACAAACGCGGGTCGCGGGCCAGGGCACGCGCTATCCCGACTCGTTGCACTTCGCCGCCGGAAAGATGCTTCGGCCGCTTCTCAAGCAGTGCGTCAAGGCCGATTCCCGTGATCTTCGCCACTTCCTTCACGCGCTCCGGCAGTTCATCATCCCGCTTGCGCAAATTGAGAAAAAAGCCCACGCTGCGCCGGCCTTCCCAGTGGGGCATCAGGGCGCCATTCTGGAAAACCATACCGATACCGCGATCTTTCATTTCGATTTGGTCCAGCGCCTGGCCGTCATAGAAGACCTCGCCGGAGTCCGGCGTGTCCAGCCCGGCGACCAGTCTGAGAAAAGTGGACTTGCCGCAGCCGGACGGGCCCAGCACGCCCAGCACTTCACCGTCTTCCAGTTTCAGGGACACGCCATCCACCGCCCGGACGTCGCGGCGAACGCCTTCCACCCGCCGGCTGAAACTCTTGCTGACCTTGCGCAGGGTGACTGTGGCCATGCACTTAACTCCTCTGCTATGATTGTACCTGCCTGAAACGCTGCCACAAAAAGATACAGGAAGCCGATGAACACGATCGACCTGCGCAGTGACACCGTGACCTGGCCCACCGACGAGATGCGCGCCGCCATGGCGCAGGCGGAAGTCGGTGACGACGTCTATGGTGACGACCCCACGCTCAATCGCCTTGAGGCCGAGGCGGCCGAAATGCTTGGCAAGGAGGCGGCGCTATTTATCGCCAGCGGGACGATGGGCAATCTCACCGCCCTGCTCACCCATTGCGGGCGTGGCGACGAGGTTATCCTCGGCAAGCAGGCGCACATCTTCCGTTCCGAGGCAGCCAACGCCGCTTCCTTCGGCGGCATCCAGCTCAACACTCTGGAACTGAATCCGAACGGCACGCTTGACCTGGACCAGATCGAGGGCGCGATCCGCGAAGACGATGAACACATGCCCCGCACGCGCCTCATCGCGCTCGAAAACACGCAGGGCTCGCTGTATGGCGTGCCCGTCAGCGCCGCCTACACGGACAGTGTTGGCGATTTCGCCCGGGCACACGGTCTGAAGCTGCACATCGACGGCGCACGCATCTTCAACGCCGCGGCCGCCCTAGCCACACCCGCCAGCGAACTCGTGGCCGCGGCCGACAGTGTCTCCTTCTGCCTGTCCAAGGGCCTGTGCGCGCCGGTGGGCTCCCTGCTGCTGGGGGAGGGGGAATTCATTCAGAAGGCCCGACGCACCCGCAAGGCCCTGGGCGGCGGTCTGCGGCAGGCAGGCATTCTGGCCGCCGCCGGCCTGGTGGCGCTGCGCCGCATTCCGCAACGGCTGCACGAAGACCATGCCCACGCCTGCATGCTGGCGGAAGGCCTCGTAGACGTCCCGTGGATCAGCGTGGACCCGACCCTTGTCTACACCAACATGGTCTATCTGGAACTTTCGCCGGAGGCGCCACTGTCGGTGGAAGCGCTCGGCGCACGGCTGCTGGATGAGTACAACGTGCAAATTGCCCCCAATCGTTACTCGCCCACAACAATACGCCTGGTCACCCATTACTGGGTGACCGCCAGGGATGTTGAACAGGTGCTGCGAGGCTTCCGTCAAATTCTCTCATGAGCCGGCCGGAAGACCTGGACCCTGCTGAGGAAATTGAAGACTCCCTGCCAGACAGCGACGAAGCACAAGACCCGGAGCTTGCCGACTCCGGGCATGAAACGGACTTGCCTCAAGCGGAACCGGACGTTGACGGCGACGATCTGTCGGCCGGCGCAGCCCGCCGCAATGACCCGCTTTTTGCGTTGCTTCTCCTGCTGGCGCTCTCCATCGGCCTGACCGCGCTACCCGCCGGTCAGCATGACTTGCGCCTTGTGCTCCTGTGGCTGGCGATGTCCGGCTACAGTGTTGCCAACTGGTTGCTGGCGGATGGCGAACGCATCAACGTAGAGACCCTGGAAAACCTGGCCTGGGGCCTGACCCTTGCGTTGGTGCTTTCCGGCCCCTTGCTGGTTTTCGGCGAGAACACCCTGGGCGCGATCAGTCTGCGTATGTTTGGCGGCTTGCGCAGCAGTTCCCTGCTGGCCTTGTTGATATTCGTCAAACCACTGGCGGAAACGCTCTTCTTTCGCGGCCTGCTGCAACAACGCTTCGTCTTTTGGCTGACCAGCCTGATGGCCAGCCTGTGGTCCATCTTGCTCTACCTACCCGGACTGGACGTCTCCCGCTTCCCGGCGATCGGCCTGATCGTCTCCATTGCGCTGCTGATGATGAATCTGCTCTACAGCTACGTGAGGCAGCGAAACGGGCTGGCCGCCGCCTGGCTATGTCAAATCGCCGTCAACCTGATGTTGATCTTCCTGCCCTTCGTCGCCAGCCAGGGCTACTGACAGCGGGTCGTCCGGTCCTGCCTGACCATCCCGCGTCAGCAACTGGTCCATAAGCAGGCCGCCCTCGTTTCTTTGGGGCAGACGGCTCAGGTATCGCTCCGTTACGGCGACGTTGCCATGGCGCAGCAGACGACTGATGACGTCCACCGTCACGCCGGCTTCCTGCAGGGCGCCGGCAACCGAGCGGCGCAGATCATGCGGGGCGACGTGTCCCAGCCCCGCCTGCTGCGAGGCGAGATCCACGACGTGCCAGATGCCTTCCGTTGAAAGCCCGTCATCGCTGATGCGCCCGCCCTTCCACAAACGACGCAGCAGCGGCGCGTCCGCAGCGACGGGACCCTGCCCGGCAAGCGCCTGGTGCCAGTCTTGCAGGGCCTCCAGCGCCGACGCCGGGACATCCAGCACAGCGTCGCTGTTGCCTTTCCCCCGTACGCGCAGGACGGGCCGACCATTCTGAACGCTGAAGTCGCCAAGGCGCAGATTCGCCAGCTCCTCGCGCCGCAGCGCCAGGGTGCACATCAGACAAAGCACGAGACGGTTGCGCAACTTCTGGTTGGTGTTGTTGCCGACACGCTGTCCGGCGGCGACAAGGCGATTGATTTCACCAGTGCCCAGCCAGCGACCCGCGCGTCGGCCAGTGGCTGCCCTCGGCGAACGGACGTTGGCCATGGTTGCGCCGACAATTTCATCCAGCCAGCCCGCTTCCACCAGCAGTTGAGTCAGGGTGACGACCGCCGCGCGCGCCTGATCAATCGAGGGACGACTTTGCCCCTTCTCCGCCAACCAGCCCAGCCAGGCGCGCAGGCGGCCCGCACTCAGGGTCTCGCTCAACACGGCAAGGGGCAGGGCGCGCATGCGCGCTATACGCCGGTCGCCGCGCGTGCGAGGCAGACCGGCGTGATCAGCCAGCCAGGCGTCGATCCAGCGATAATAGGCGCGATGCGTATGCGGGCTTGAGGTACGCCCTGGCAAGGCGTGCAAGAAATCGAAGGACGGTTCCGCGTCCCCGCGCAGCGTCAGTGCAGTGTATTCGGGTTTTTGACGGCTCATGAAGCCAGTATAACCTGCGCCCGCCCTGTTTGTTGCCAGTCCCTCAGCCCGTCGATGGAACGGGGCGTTCCGCTACGGGTTTCCATTCAAGGTCCAGCGGGCCGATGTAGCTGGCCTTGGGCCGGATGAGACGGTTGTTGCGCTTTTGTTCAAAAATATGGGCCGACCAACCGGCTATTCGGCTCATCACGAAGAGCGGCGTGAACATGTCCACGTCCAGGTCGATCGTGTAAAGCAGGATGGCGCTGTAATAGTCCACGTTTGGGAACAAACGTCTCTGGATGAAGAAATCTTCGGCGCGGGCCGCCAGTTCCAGTTTCTCGGCAATGTCAAACCATTTGCTGTTACCGGTACTGGCGGCGAGGGCGCGGGCATGTTGCTTGAGTACGCTGGCCCGCGGATCGGGCGCCTTGTAGACGCGATGGCCGATTCCCATGATGCGTCGGCGTTTGTCCAATACCTCGGCACTGAACCAGTCCGCGACGCGGCAGGGGTCCCCGATTTCCATAAACATGTTCATGGCCGCGGTGTTGGCGCCGCCATGGGCCGGCCCTTTCAGCGCGCCAATGGCGGCCACGACCGCGCTGTGGATGTCTGATTCGGTCGCCGTGACCACGCGCGCGGTAAAGGTGCTGGCATTCATACCGTGCTCGGCCAGCAACACCAGATACACGTTCAGCGCCGCCGACGCCGTCTCGTCCGGCTCGACGCCACGCAGCATGTAGAGAAAGTTCTGCGCGAGCGACAAATCGTTGCGTGGCGCGATCGGGTCCTCGCCCTGACGCGTCCGGATCCAGGCGGCGCAGAGCGTGGTGATCTGACCGGTCAGGCGAACGGCCTTGCGACGCGATGCCTCCAGGGAGTTGTCCTTTGCGTCAACATCGTGGAAGGAAAGCGCAGCCACAGCCGATTCCAGGACCGCCATGGGGTCTGCGTCAGACGGGTAAGCGCTGACCTGCTTCAGCAGGTCAGCGGGCAGGCTGGCGTTACCGGCAATGTCATGACGCAGGGCTTCCAGTTCTGCGGCGGCCGGCAGTCTGTTGTGCCAGAGCAGGAAGACGACTTCCTCAAAGGAAGCATGTGCGGCCAGGTCCTCGATGCGATAGCCGCCGTAGGAAAGCTTGCCCGCGGCCCCGTCCACCAGGCTGGTGCGAGTCTCGCCGACGACGACTCCCTCCAGCCCCCTGTTTGCCTGCTCGCTCATGCTCGCTCCCCGGCGTATCGTATGAACCTGAAACCCTCTTGCCAGTGCCGGATGTCATTGGGACGCCAGCTGCGGGGCGGCCAGTATAGCAACCCCCTCCCCCTGAATCAACGCCCGCCTCGCGGTCGTCGCCGGCCAGCGCTTGCACGCAGCAGATGCGCATGATACACTGGCCGCATGAGCCGTTCCCCTGTTGCAACCCTGCCGTTCACAACCTGTACCTGTCCCTGACCTGATTTCCGGATCCGGGACGCTGATTCATTTGCAGCAGTGGCGCCAGTGCCAACCCTCCCGGTTGGCGTTTTGTTTGAGTGGAAAGCCGGGACATGCCCGTCCGTATCAACCAGGATTTGCAGGCGCGCATCTTTCATCATCTGGAACAGACCTGGCCCAACGAGGGCGGGGGTTTTCTCCTGGGTGAGGTTTCGCAGGACGCGGCGACCGTACGTGAATGCATCGCCGTGGAAAACGTCTTTGAGGCGGCCGAACAGTACCATCGCTATGCGATGACGCCACAGGACTGGATGCGCCTGGAAGACGAGGCCGACCGGCGTGGTCTGACCTTGCTCGGCTATTATCACAGCCATCCGGATTCCCCGGCCATTCCATCGGACTACGACAGGGAGCACGCCCTGCCCAATTTCGTCTATCTCATCACAGAGGTGCAGGCCGGCGCGGCCCAGGAAATGCTCGCCTGGCGCTTGAGGACGGATCGCAGTCGCTTTGACAGTGAGACACTGGAGGTCGTCTGCGACTGAAAGACCATTGCGCGGGCCGAAGCGCGTGGCATCGCATGTGAATTGCGACACGGACGGGATCGACTCCCGCGCGCAGCATTTTGGGTATACTGCAGGCATTCGCCGTGAGGAGTTGCAAAGGTATGGTCACCATTCGAATTCCCAGCCCCCTGCGCGCCTACACCGGGGAGCAGGCCGTCGTCGAAGTGGACGGCGCCACCATCGGTGCCGCGCTGGAGGACCTGACTGTGCGCTATCCGGAGTTGCGGCAACACCTTTACGAAGGGCAGGAGTTGCGCAATTTCGTCAACGTCTTCCTGGGTGAAGAAGACATTCGTTTTCTGGACGGGCTGGATACCGGCCTCGACGCGGGCGACAGCCTGCGCATCATCCCCAGTATCGCCGGTGGCCGGGCGGGCCGTGAACGCGTCCCTCCCCTTCGGCAGGAGTAAAGGTTAGGCATCATGCAGGCATTGGCAAGCAATCCCGGCACGCTGAGCAACGATGAAATACGGCGCTACAGCCGCCATATCATCATGCCCGAAGTGGGCATAGAGGGGCAGCGCCTGCTGAAGTCGTCCAGCATTCTTCTCATTGGCACCGGCGGCCTCGGCAGTCCGCTGGCGCTCTATCTGGCGGCTGCCGGCGTCGGTCGTATCGGACTCGTGGATTACGACGTCGTCGACGAAAGCAACCTGCAGCGGCAAATCATTCACGGCCAAAGCACGCTGGGCACCAGCAAACTGGAAAGCGCCGCTGCGCGCATCCGTGACATCAACCCCTTCACCCGGATTGATACCTACAACGAACCCCTCACCTCGGCCAATGCGATGCGCCTGATGGAGCCCTACGACGTCATCATTGACGGGACGGACAACTTCCCCACGCGCTATCTGGTCAACGACGCCTGCGTCAAGCTGGGCAAACCCAACGTCTACGGCAGCATTTTTCGCTTCGAGGGCCAACTGAGCGTGTTCTATGCGAAGGAAGGGCCCTGCTACCGCTGCATGTTCCCGGAGCCGCCGCCGCCAGGACTGGTTCCCAGCTGCGCCGAGGGCGGGGTCCTTGGCATTTTGCCCGGCACTATCGGTACCCTGCAGGCCACCGAGGGTATCAAATTGTTGCTGGGCATTGGCGAGCCCATGATCGGTCGCATGCTCCTTTACGATGCGCTGGAGATGACCTTTACGACCATCCGCGTTCGCCGCGACACTGCCTGCCCGGTCTGCAGCATTCCCCCTGAGCAGGTTGAACTGATCGATTACGAGCAGTTCTGCGGCATGCCGGCGCACGATCGCAGCACCTTTGGCCAGGAAAACGGGCATCAGGAAGCGGACTATCTCATTGAAGAAATCAGCGCGACCTCGCTGAAAGAGCGACTCGACGCCGGCGACGACCTGCTGGTGCTGGACGTACGCAACCCCATCGAATGGGAGATTGCCACGCTCGACGACACGCTTCGCATTCCGAAGCCGCAAATCGAGGCCGCCATGAACGACGTGCTGGCAGGCGTCCGTTCACGCGAGGATACGGTGCTGGCTGAAATCCCGGAAGACAAGGAGATCGTGCTGCATTGCCGCACCGGCATCCGCAGCGCCGATTCGATCGCCTTCCTGAAGCGTCTGGGCTACAAAAACAGATTGTTGAACCTTAGCGGCGGCATCCACGCCTGGTCGCGCGAAATCGACCCGTCCCTGCCGATCTACTGACGCAGATGGCGCCAGGTCAAGCGCACGTCGGCTGAATCCGGGCGGAGGGGCCTGGTCACACTTCCGTCCGGACGCCGCCATATGGGCTCGCGGGGTTCGCGTCCACCGGAAATGTATCGACCGGTAGTTTCGGCTGCGCCAATTCCCAAATCCTGAAACCTTCAGTCCGGCGACGCCTCCGCATACTCGGTTGGCATCGGCACTTCCTCGATCAGGTAGATCTGAAAGCCGCGCTTCCGGTAATTGACCAGCGCATGGGGACCGTCCAGATTGCAGGTATTCACCCAAACGCGGCCGGCGCCGTCGTCCCAGGCGCGTTGCAGCCCCAGACTGAGCAGATGCTTGCCCAGACCGCGGCCAAAATACTCCACACGCAAACCAAAGTAGGCCACCTCGGTGTGCGGGCCGACGCGGGCCAGCTCGATATAGCCCGCAGGCGTACCCCCCACATAGAGCACATCCACCGAAACCCCCGGCCTTTCCAGTTGCTGGCGCAATTTCCCGCGATCCATTCTCAGGCGTCCGATCCAGCGCCAGGGTCTACCGACCGAGCCATACAGAAAAAGATAGTAGTCCAGATCGGCCGTCTTCAGCGGCAGCATCCGACAATCAGCCAACGCATTGGCATCCAGAAATGAAGGGCGAAACTGGTCCCGGTCGGTCATCTCCAGAAACGTGATCACCAGCGTATCGGGGATTGGGGTCATGGCTCCTCCTGCAGGGCGGACGGCGATTGTAGCAGACGCACGGCAACTACGACTGCTATACTGACCGCACATTGACGGATGCGGGGAACGCCATGGACCTTGAGCTGGGTGAAGAGCGCCTGCAGGCGCAGCGCATGGTTCGCGATTTTGTGGAGCGCGAGGTCGGGCCGCACATCGCTGCATGGGACCGCGAACAACGCATGGACCCTGCGCTGCTCCCGCGCATGGGCGAACTGGGCATACTCGGCATCTGTCTGCCGACGCGTTACGGCGGCCAGGGCTATGACTATCTCACGCTCGGTCTCGTCTGTGAGGAACTGGAGCGCATGGACACGTCCCTGCGCGTGATCATGTCGGTCCACATGGGCCTGAACAGCCTGGCCCTGCTGCAATGGGGCAACGACGAGCAAAAACGGCGCTTGTTGACACCCCAGGCCCTGGGAGAACAGATTGGCGCTTTTTGCCTGACCGAGCCCGGGGCGGGCAGCGACGTGGCCGCAATGCGGGCCACTGCCCGACGCGACGGCGATGCCTATGTCCTGAACGGCGAGAAGATGTGGATCAGCCTGGCGACGAGGGCGGACAACTTCCTCGTGGTCGCGCGACACGATCCCGATGCCGGAGCGACTCGGGGGCTTTCAGCATTCATGGTCACGCGCAACATGGCGGGCGTGTCCACTGGCGATATACACGGCAAACTGGGCATACGCGCCGGCTCCACCGGCTGGATCGCCATGCAGGACGTTGCCGTCCCGGTCGAGAATCGCCTGGGCGAGGAAGGTGAGGGGTTCAAAATCGCCATGTCCAGCCTGGACAACGGACGCTACACCGTTGCCAGCGGCGCGACCGGCCTCATCCGGGCCTGTCTGGATGCCAGCCTGCGTTACGCGCGCGAACGGCGCAGTTTTGGACATCCGATCGGCCAGCATCAACTGGTCAAGCAAAAGCTGGCCCACATGCAACAGTGGTACGACTGCTCCCGCCTGCTCTGGTTGCAGGCCGGCTGGCTCAAAAACCGCGGACAACGCAACACGCGCGAGACCGGCATGGCCAAATGGTACGCGACTGACCACAGCGTAAAGGCCGCGCTGGAGGCCGTTCAACTGCATGGCGCTTATGGCTTCAGCGACGAGTTTCCGGTCGAGCGCTACCTGCGCAACAGCAAAGGTGCGACCATTTACGAAGGCACCAGCGAGATTCATCAGTTGATGCAGGCGGATTACGCGCTGGGTTTGCGTCAGGACAGGCCCCTGCGTTGCGAATTGCCCGCCTGGGACGAAGACTTCTGGCTGGGTGACGACGTCGCGCCCTGATGGAAGCTGGCCCGTGAAGATAGTCTTTTACGGCGATGAATTGCTACCGGGCCTGCCGGGCGCGGGCATCGTCGATGAGGTTGCGGCCGGTCTGCGCGGGCACAGATTCATCCTGCGCGGTCGCTTCGGGGATACCAGCCTCAACCTCTACCGGCGCGTGGAAGCGGAGGTGCTGGCCCATGACCCGGAAGCGGTCTTCATCATGGCCGGCCTGCACGACGCCATCAGCCAAAGTGAAGCTGCCCTGCGCCCCTGGTACCGCTGGCAAAAAGCCTTGCGCGGAGGCCGACTCTCGCCGATCGCCTGTCGCGAAAACCTGCGCGCCATGCTGGAAATGCTGGGGCGTCACGGCATCCGCGCCTGGGTCGCCACGCCACCGGTCGAATATCGACCGCCGCTGGTCGCCGCTCTGGAAGAAGTCAACTCGGCTACAAGGCAGCTCTGTGAAGAAATGCAAGTGCCCCACCTGGACTTGCAGCAACGCATGACTCCCGCAGAAATCCCGTCTCGACCGCCCCTGCAGCTGCCCTGGCTGCTGCGTGCCTGGAGCTGGCAATGGCGCGCGCCGGATTACGAGCAACTGCGGCGGCGCGGCGAGTTCAGCTACAGTTGCGACGGCCTGCATCCCACGCCCGACGGGGCCAGGGTGATGGCGCGGGCCATCGTGGACTTTCTGCGGGAACAGGGGTTGCCTGGATGAAGGCCTTGCGCGAGCCGCTGGATCGCCTGCTGCGCGGCAGGCAGGCCACAATCAGGGACCTGCAAGGCCCTGACAACGACCTTGCGCTTCAGGCCCTGCGGCGCATGCAGGCCAGAGGCTGGACGCAGGATGGCACGCTCTGCGGACTCGCCATAAAGAACGCGCAGTGGCAACAGGCGCGTCTGGCGCGCGCCAGCCTGCAGGGCATAGTCCTTCGCGCCGCCCGTCTGGATGGCGCCTATTTTCACGCAGCTGATCTGTCCAACGCCATTCTGGACCAGGCCTGCCTGTTGCACGCCAACCTTTGCGATGCCGTGATGGTCGGCGCCAGTTTGCGAGGAACGGAGCTGTGCCACGCACATCTGGCGGCCGCCGATTTGCGCGGCGCGGACCTGGGCAATGCCGACCTGCGCGCCGCCAACCTGTGGCGGGCGGACCTGCGCGGGGCGAATCTTTCCGGCGCCCTGCTGGATGGCGCCAATATGCGCGCCGTGCGTCGTGACACGCACACTCGATTCAGCGATTGACGGTCTGGTACAGTCCATCGGAGTTCATGCCGGCCGCGTTAAACTGGCAACAGACTGGAAACAGGAGGTGCGTCCTTGCACATCGTCACTTTCACCCGCAGTACGCCGGACACGGCGGCGCGGCTGACCGTCGACGCCGACGGTTCTGTCAGCCAGGGAGACGCCGCCATGGTCGTCAACCCCTGGGACGAATACTCGCTGGAAGAGTGCATCGCCCAGGCCGAGGACCAGGGAGGAACAGCCACGGTCATCGCCATTGGCCCGGAAGTGCATGAGGAAGCCCTGCGTCAGGCCCTGGCCATGGGCGTCAACGCGGCCCTGCGCATCGACGATCCGGAGCTGGCGACGGCGGACAGCATCGGCTGGGCGACCGTGGCGGCAGCGGCCATCCCCAGGCTGGATGAGGTCGACCTGGTGATATTCGGCAAGGAAGCCGTGGACGTGGGCAGCGACCAGCACCAGATCCAGACGGCCAGATTGCTTGGCTGGCCCTTCATCGGCGCTGTTTCCCGCATTCTTGAGCTCGATGCCGCGCGCGGCAGGCTGCGCGTGGAACGCTCGCTGGAACAGGGAAAACAGGTGCTGGATTGCCGGCTTCCGGCCGTCATCAGCGTGCTGAAGGACGTCAACGAACCCCGTTATCCCTCCTTCATGGGCATCCGCCGCGCTTCCCGCGCAAGCATTCCGCTCTGGACCCTGGCGGAACTGGCAGCGGAGCTGCAAAAGCCGCTGTCCCGGCAACTCAAACTGGAGGAACCGCCCCAACGCCTGGCCGAGGCCGAAATGCTTTCCGGAACGCCGGCGGAGCAAGCCGGCGCGTTGATCGAGCGCCTTGAGAAGGAGCAGGTCCTGTGAGCGCCATCTTCGTCTGGACAGAAACTGATTCGGGCGCCGCCATGCCGCTCAGCCAGGAAGCGCTGGGCGCCGGCGCTGCCCTCGCCGCAGAATTGAAACTGCCGCTGGTGGCGCTGGTCTTCGGTGAGGAGGCGGGGGCAATCGCCGGGAGCCTGGCTGCCGACGAAGCGCTGGTCTGTGAGGACGAGACCCTGACCGACCTGCGCCTGGAGCCCTGCGCCGCCCTGCTGACCCAACTGGTCAGGGAGCGGCGACCCCATGCCCTGCTGGCGCCGGGCACCATTCGTGGCCGCGAGCTGCTGGCCTCCTCGGCCGCCGACGTCGGCGCCAGCCTGCTGACCGAAGTCAGCGGCGTCGCGACGCAGCCGGACGGGGCATTGCGTGTCACCCGACCGGTTTACGCCGGAAAGCTGTCGGAGACCGCCCAGGGGTCACCATCGCAGACGCAATACCTCTGTCTGCGCGCCCGCGCCTTTGCGCCCGCATCGCCACGAGGCGTTGCGGAAACGCCCCTCACTGTTGTGGAAGCGGTCCTCGGCGAAGACGACATAGTCACCAAAGTCGTGGAGGTCAACCCGGCGGCAGGCGAGGTCAGCCTGGGGGACGCCGCCATCATTGTGTCCGGCGGTCGCGGCATGTCCGCCAATCCGGCGCAGCCACCGGCGGACGCGCCCGACGGCGCCGTATGGAAGGCGCAACATGGATTCGAGCACACCCTGACGCCCCTGGCAGCAGAACTGGGGGCAGCGATAGGCGCCAGCCGTGCAGCCGTGGACGCGGGCTACATTGACTACGCCCATCAGGTGGGCCAGACGGGCAAGGTCGTCAGTCCTGACCTGTATATCGCCTGCGGTATTTCCGGCGCCATTCAACATCAGGCCGGCATGCGCAGCAGCAAGACTATTGTCGCCATCAACCGCGATCCCGACGCGCCCATCTTTCGCCTGGCGCATTTCGGCCTGGTTGGCGACCTCTACGAAATCGTGCCGGCCCTGACGGCCGCCCTGCGCGCCCGCAGCGGCGCGGGCTGATGCCCTGCTGGACAGCCCCTTCAACCCGTGTTATTCTGAACGCCACGGGGGGTGACATGGCTTCGACAGGGGAGGCTGATTCTGTGTTGCAGGCCGCAGCGCCCGGGACTGCGTTAAAACGGGCAAGGCATACAACTGCCGACGATTACAATCCCTTCGCGCTGCCCATCGCTGCTTAGGCGATGAGTGGCGTAGCCAGCCTTGCGAGGCTGGCCGTTCGCCCCGCCCGTCTTCACCCGGACGGTCCGGCGGGCGTCACCAAAGGTGAAGTGCGTCCCCGTTGACGCCGATAAGGCGGGGGCAAAGAGTGATCGGCTGGTCTGCGCAAGACCGGGTTGGCCAGGCAATGCGCAGACGAGAATGAAGAGCCAACTATGCCTGTAGAAGCACAGGGTTGAATCTTCTGGACAGCGGTTCGATTCCGCTCACCTCCACTCCAGGCCGCCCGCTGCGTTTCGGGCGGTCTTGTGTACCTGGAGGTCCCGTGCGGCTCCACGCTTCACTGCTGGTCCTGCTCGTTTTGTCGGCCCTGCTGACGGCCTGCCAGCGCCAGAACAACGTCGAACTCACCCTGGTCGCGCGGGGACTCAACCTGGAGACCCAGATTTCGGCCCTGCGGCAAACTGCCACCGTCGGCGCCGAGCGCCTGGAAGTCACGCTCGACTACATGGCCACCCGCGTCGAATTCGCACGCCGCCAACGTCAGGAACTGGAAGCTACACTGAGCGCCAGGGGCACGCCCTTCCCTGGCAGCATCAGTGGCCCCACCGGAACGCCCTTTCCCCTGCCGGACAATGTTAACGTCGCCCCGACCGTTGCAGTGGCCACGGCATTGCCTCAGCAACTCTCCGGCCAGGCGCGTTTTACGGACATCGTGATGGCTGCTTCCGTCCGCGACAATGACTGCGCCACCCAACCGCAATTCGATTTCAGGGTCAACGCCGAGCGCATCTATGTCGTCGCGACGGCCTGGAACATTCGGGCCAACACGCGCATCGCGGCGCGCTTCGTCATCTCGGGACGCGAATCCCTGCTGGAGTGGCGTCCGGGCGCGCCAATCAACGGCAATTGCATCTGGTTTTACATCGAACAGAGCGACCTGCCTTTTGTCGCCGGCAACTGGAGCGTTCGCCTTGAAATCAATGGCGTTCCTGCCAGCGACTCCCTGACCTTCAGCATTCGCGACCTGTGATGCCGGTCGTCGAGCCCTACAGGAGCGTGACATGACCCGCAGCTTTCTGATCGACACCGACACCGCTTCGGATGACGCCGTGGCCCTGATCATGGCCTTGCGGGCCCCGGACGTGGATATTCGCGCCTTGACCATCGTCTCCGGCAACGTGGACGTGGCGCAGGGCGTGCGCAACGCGCTCACCACGATGGAGTTTTGCGGTCGCGACGACGTGCCCGTCTATGCCGGCGCCGACCAGCCCTTGCTGCGCTCAAATGCGCGCGCAGACTGGTTCCACGGTTTGGACGGCATGGGCAACATGAAGTATCCGCCGCCTCGCGCCCAGGCGGCCGAGGGCCATGCCGTCGATGCCCTGGTCAACACCATCCGCGACAACCCCGGTATCGTACTGGTCACCCTTGGGCCGCTGACCAACGTCGCCCTGGCCCTGGCGCGCGCGCCGGAAATTGCCGGCATGGTCAGCCGTTGCGTCGTGATGGGGGGCACGGCCTGGTCGGTCGGGAACGTATCGCCCGCCGCCGAATTTAACGTCTGGCACGACCCCGAAGCCGCCCGCATGGTCTTTCTGTCCGGCCTGCCCGTTGAAATGGTTGGCTGGGAACTGAGCCGCTTTGACGCCGCCCTTTCACAGGAGGACATCGCCCACGTACGCAGTCTGGATACCCCGCTGGCGCATTTCAGCATCGACTGCAACCGCAGCGCCATGGAAGCCATTCAAATTCAGTCCGGCGAAGACAATCTGGACCTGCCGGACCCGGTTGCCATGGCCATTGCGCTGGAGCCGGACATCTGCACCCGCAGCAGCCGCCACGCCGTGGAAATCGAGACGCAAAGTGAGTTGACCCGCGGCATGACCATTGTCGACCAGCTCGACAACGCCGGGGACGTGCGCAACCGGCATACCTGGGCGCAGGCGCTGGCCGCCAACGTGACGGTCTGTTGGGAAATCGACGTGCCGCGCTGGAAGCAAATGCTCTATCGTTCGCTGGTCTGAGCCGCATCCCGGGAGGCGGCCACTCCCCGCAACTGGCTGCGCAGCCTGACAGCCGGGTCGTGGCTGCCATTGAGTTCCAGCAACTCGTCCAGTACGGACAGGGCTTCGTCGGATCGCTCCTGCTGCGCCAGCCAATGCGCCAACGTCCACAGACGCCTCGCTGCCACCCGCGGTTTGCCCAGCGCCAGCCAACGCGCCGCCAGGCCCCGCTGCGCATCCACGCGCGACGGGTCCAGCTTCAGGGCCCGTTCCTGCAAATGGAGCGATCGATCCCTGTCTCCGCCTTCTTCGTGCAGGGCCGCCGCGCGCAATAGCCAGTCGGCTGCCTCCCGCGGGCGTTCCAGACGCAAGAGCGTGCGGCCGATGCGTTCCGGCGGGCCGGGGTCCCCGGGGTTGAGTTCCTGCGCCCGCTGCCAACGCTCCAGGCTCTCTTCAGGGGACTCGCGATGTTTCCGCGCGCTCGCCCGCGAGCCATCGCCATTGTGTCGGGTCATGGCGGCTTCGGTTCCCGATTGCAACCAGGTCTCCACCGCGTCGGCGGCGCGCCCCACCATCTCCTGTGCCCTGATCAGGTCATCGCCCCGCAGGGGTTTCAGCACCCATGCGCGCGGCTCCATGCGACCGGGAGGGCGCCCGATCCCCAGGCGCAGACGGCTGAAATCGCCCGTGCCCAACTGGTCGATGATGTCCTGCAGTCCGCGCTGCCCTCCTGCGCCGCCGCCAGGTCGAATCCGCAGGGAGCCTTCCGGTTGGTCAAGATCGTCAAGCACGACCAGCAAGCGTTCCCTTTCAATGCGCCAATAGCGCAGCAAACTGCCCGTCGGCTGGCCGCTGCGGTTCATGTAACCCTGGGGCTTGGCCAGGATCACGGATTGTTTCCCGATATTGCCCTCCGCCAGACGCGCTCCGAGGGCGCTGCGACCGAACTGGAGGGCATGTCTTCGCGCCAATTCGTCCAGTACGAACCAACCGACGTTGTGACGCGTCCGCTCGTACCTGCGGCCCGGGTTGCCCAGGCCGACGATCAGCCAACGCTCGCTCACACCGGCCTGCCGGGGAGGGCTTCGGCTGCCGGGCGAAACTGGGTCTCGTAGAGTTGCCGGTAGAGGCCGCCTTCGGCCAACAGGCTGCCGTGTGTGCCGCGCTCCACAACCCGGCCGCGGTCCAGCACCAGGATCAGGTCGGCCGCGAGAATGGTGCTGAGCCGGTGCGCGATCACCAGCGAGGTCCGGCCCCGCATGACGGTCTTCAAGGCTTCCTGAATCAGCGCCTCGGACTGGCTGTCCAGGTGACTGGTGGCCTCGTCGAGCACCAGGATGCGCGGGTCTTTCAGGATGACCCGCGCAATGGCGATTCGCTGCTTTTCGCCGCCGCTGAGGCGATAACCCCGCTCACCCACCAGGGTGTCATAACCCTTTTCGAGATCAACGATGAAATTGTGGATGTTCGCTGCGCGACAGGCGGCTTCCATTTCTTCGTCGCTGGCATCCAGTCTGGCATAACGCAGGTTGCTGCGAATGCTGTCGTGAAACAGGTAGGTCTCCTGGGTCACCATGCCGATTTGGCGCACCAGGGACTTCAGCGTCACGTCACGCAAATCGTCGCCATCGACGAGGATGCGCCCCTGGTCCGGATCATAGAGACGCGGAATGAGCCAGGTCATGGTGGATTTGCCCGCGCCGCTGGGCCCCACCAGGGCCACCAGCTGGCCCGGCTCCATGGTGAAACTGATATCCTCCAGGGCCTTTTCGCGCGCCTGACTGTTGCCGGTGTCGGAATTGTCGCGAGATCGCTTAAGTCGTTCCTCGCGCTGCGAAACGCCGGAAAACACGGCGAAGTCTTCCATACGCCCGTGCCGCATGACGTCCCTGAGCAGGCTGCTGCCGGTCTCGCGGTAGCCAAAACTGACGTTTTCGAAAGTCAGTTTGCCACGGGGACGTTCAATCTCGATGGGATTCTCGCGCTCGGCAATCTCCAGCGGCAGGTCAAGCACCTCGAAGACTCGCTCAAAGCTGACCATGGACTGGGCGAATGCGACCGGCGCATTGGTCAGCATCTGGAGCGGACCGTAGAGCTGGGTCAGGTAGACGCTGAAGGCCACGATGGTGCCGATCGTGAACACTTCCTCGATGACCAGCAGGCCGCCCACCCAGTAGACCAGCGCCGTCCCGATGGCGCTCACCAGACCGATGAGTATGAAAAACTGTCCGCTGGTCACGGCCTGGTCCACGCCGGTTTCGCGCAGTGCGCCGGCGCGTTCGCTGAAGCGTTCGATTTCGCTGTCGATGCGCCCGAAGAGTTTGACGAGCAGGGCGCCGCTGATATTCAGGGTCTCGTTGATCGTGGCGTTCATGCTGGCGTTCTGGTTCATCTGGCGTCTGGCGATCTCGCGCAGTCGCCTGGCGATCCGTCGCGCCACCAGGGCAAACAAGGGCAACACAGCCACGCCCAGCAGGGTCAATCGCCACTCCAGGGTGAGCATGACGGCCAGTGTGGCCACGGCCGTGACGAAATTGGACAGCAGGTCGACGATGGTATTGCTGATGGCCGTTTGCGCGCCGATGACGTCGTTGTTGAGGCGGCTCATCAGCTCGCCGGTCTGGGTATGCGTGAAGAAGCGCAGGGACATGCGTTGCAAGTGCTCGAACAACTTCACCCGCAGTTCGAATATCAGTTCCTCGGCGACCTCGGCGCTGAGTTTGCGCTGCCACAATCGCAGGGCGCCAATGGCAAGCGGCACGGCGATGAGCAACAGCGACAGAAGGTGCAGTTGCTGCAGGTCGCGGGATGGCAGCGCCTCGTCGATCAGATCGCGAAAGATGAGCGGTGTCAGCAAGCCCAGCCCCGCCGTGAGCAGGATGGTCAGCAACATAAGTAGCAGACGCCAGCGCCAGGGCCAGGCGTAACCCAGCACACGGCGCAGCAGCGCCCAGGTCACGTCGGCCCGATGCTCCTCCACGTTACGCATGAGGCGCCAGTAGCCGCCGCCGCGAAATCCCATGTCTTTCAGCCCCTCTTCTGCCATTCAGCATACACCAGGCGCGAGAGGCCAGTCCAGCGCATTGCCGCCTGACGAGGCCTCGTGTATCATGCGCAGCCTGACGCGAGGTCCCGCAATGCATACCGAACTGAAATGTGTCCTGGTCGGCTGCGGCAAAATTAGCGACGCCTGGCGCCGCGGGGCGGCCGACCTGGAGGGCTTGACGATGGCGGGTTTCGTCGACCTCGACCTTGAGGCCGCCCGCAACAGCGCTGTTGCATGGAACGCGCCGGCCACGCCCGTCAGCGATGATCTGGCTGCTATCCTGCGGCGCGTACGGCCGGACGTCGTCTTCAATTGCACCGTGCCGGAAGCCCATCACGACGTCACCCTGACGGCGCTGGCCCATGGCGCGCACGTCCTCGGCGAGAAACCCCTGGCGAACAACATGGAGGAGGCGCGCCGGATGGTAGAGGCGGCGGAGGCGGCCGGACGCCTCTTTGCCGTCATCCAGAATCGCCGCTACAACAGCAACATTCGTCGCCTGCGGGCCTTTCTCGCCAGCGGCGCCCTCGGTCAGTTGACCACTGTTAACAGCGACTTCTACATTGGCGTCCACTTCGGCGGCTTTCGCGACAGCATGCCGCACGTCCTGCTGGCGGACATGGCCATTCACACCTTCGACGCCGCCCGTTACCTCACGGCGACGGAAGCGCAGTCGGTCTTCTGCCACGAATGGAATCCGGCCTGCTCCTGGTACGAAGGCGACGCCTCGGCGGTGGCCGTCTTCCAGATGAGCGGAGGCATCGTCTATACCTACCGCGGTAGTTGGTGCAGCGAAGGCCTGCATACCTCCTGGGAGTGCGACTGGCGTATCGTTGGCACGCGCGGCAGCGTCACCTGGGATGGAGAAACGGGCTTCCGGGCCCAGGTGACCGCCGGTGACGAAGGCTTCATGCGCCCGCTGACCGACGTCGCACTGCCTGAAATCGCCGTGCCTCCGGAGCAGACCGGCAGCCATGGCGGCCTGATCCGCGACTTTCTGCGCGCGGTTCGTGAGGGCGGAAGCGTTGAGACCGTCGCCAGCGACAACATTCACAGCCTTGCGATGGTTCACGCCGCCATCGACAGCGCCGCGCGCAAGATGCCGGTCGATGTCCATGCCTGAGGCGTCAACCTGTACTGTGCCCGCCCGGAAACAAAGTCCATGACAGAACTGACCGGGCTGTTCCCGCTTCTGCGCAGCATCCCCGCATGGGGTGGCCTCCTGGAGCGTTTGCAAGGCACGTCGCCCCTGCCCGACCTGCAGGTGATCGGCGCGGCGCGGCCCTTTGTGCTGGCGGCGCTGGCCCGGGAGTGGGACGGCCCCGTACTCTTTCTGACCGCCCGGGTGGACCGCGCCTGGAACGTCGCCGGCCAGCTGCCCGTCTGGCTACCCGACAGGCCTGTGCACCGATTTGCCGAACCAGTGCCGCACTTCTACGAGCGAGCGCCCTGGGGCGATGCCGCCATTCGCAGCCGAATCGCGGCACTGGCGGCGCTTCACGCCGCAGACGGCATGCAAGGGGCGCCGATCATCGTTTGTCCGGCGCGCGCTCTCATGCAACGCAGCATGTCGGCGGAAGAATTCACGGCGGAGTCCCTCACCCTGCGGCCGGGCATGCGCCTGCCCCCCGACGCCTTGCTGGCGCATTGCCAGCGCCTGGGCTACGCCGCCAGCGCACTGGCGCTCGCGCCCGGCACCTTCAGCCGACGTGGCGGACTGATTGACATCTTCCCGCAGGCGTCGCGCACGCCCCTGCGCGTTGACTATTTCGATGACGAGATCGAGCAGTTGCGTCGCTTTGACCCCGCCAGCCAGCGCTCCATGGAACGGCTTGAGGAGGCGAAGGTCACTCCGGCCCGCGAAGTCCTGCCGCATCGTGCCCGCAATCTGGCAGCCAGGCTGGGCAGCTGGTTTGACAGCCTGCCGGAAGCCGACTCTTCCGGCCCGGCAGGGGACCGCGAAGCGCTGGAGCAGGAAGCCCTGTTTCCCGCCCTGGAGCAATATCTGCCCTGGCTGGACGAGCGCCCGGCCAGCCTGCTGGACCATGCGCCCGCCAATTCCCTCGTCGTCGTCGAAGACTGGTCAACCTTGCGCGAGACTGTCGCCGGTCTGGAAGAAAATGCGCTGAAGCAACGGCGTGAAAGCGTTTCGGCGCAGCAAATGGCGCCGGACATGCCCCTGCCCTACCTCACCTGGGATGCCCTGGTCGAGGCGATTGATGAAAGGCGGCCCATGCATCTGGGACGACCGCCCGGTGGCGCGGAATCCTCCGCCTTCTCCCTGCGTGAATGCTTCGCGCCGGGCCCGCGATTTGGCGGCCAGCTACGTTTAATGCTCGATGACCTGCGCCAGCTGCGCAGGGACCAGGGCGAACGCATCGTCGTCGTCACGGCCCAGGCCCCGCGTCTGGCCGCGCTCTGGCGCGAGCAGGAGAGCTTCATTCCCACGCTGAAATCGCTGGAGCAGGAGCCACAGCCAGGGTCGCTGTGCTTCGTCGATGGCGCCCTGCAGGAAGGCTGGCGTCTGCGCCCGGACGATGGCGACCTGCTACTGCTCAGCGATCAGGAGATCTTTGGCTGGAGCCGACCGGAACCGCGTCGCAGCCAGACCGCGCCCCGTCCGCGCGCGCCTGACAGAAGTTACAGCGACCTGCACGAAGGTGACATCGTCGTGCACGTCGATTACGGCATCGGTCGCTTTGCCGGTCTGCGCCGCCGTACCCTGGGCGGCACCGAGCGCGAATATTTGCTGGTCGAGTATGAGGGCACGGACATGGTCTTCGTGCCCATCCACCAGGCGGACCGCCTGACTCGCTACATCGGCGCCGACAACAGGACGCCGACACTCAACAGACTGGGTCGGCCAGACTGGGACCGCGTCCGCAGCAAAACGCGCAAGGCCATTCAGGAGGAAGCCAAGGAGCTGCTGGAACTCTATGCGCAGCGCGCCCGGGCCCGGCGCGCGGGCTTCAATCCCGACAACGCCTGGCAGCACGAACTGGAGGCCAGTTTCCCCTTTATCGAAACCGAAGACCAGTTGCGCGCCGTGCGGGAAGTCAAGGCTGACATGGAGCGTGACTTTCCGATGGACCGTCTCATTTGCGGTGACGTCGGTTATGGCAAGACCGAGGTCGCCCTGCGCGCCGCCTTCAAGGCTGTGATGGACGGGAAGCAGGTTGCCATGCTCGTGCCCACGACCGTGCTGGCGCAGCAACATCTGGAGAGCTTCAGCCGGCGCCTGGTGCCCTTCCCCGTAAAGGTGGAGATGTTGTCGCGCTTTCGCACGCGCGAAGAACAGGCCGCGTTGCTGCCCAGGATCACCAGCGGGGAAATCGACATTGTCATCGGTACCCATCGTCTCCTGGGGTCGGACGTCGTCTTTGGTGACCTGGGGCTGCTCATCATCGACGAGGAGCAACGATTCGGCGTCACCCACAAGGAGCATTTCAAGCGCCTGCGCACCCAGGTGGACATCCTTACGCTGACGGCCACGCCGATTCCGCGCACGCTTTACATGAGCCTGACGGGCGTGCGCGACATCAGCATGATCCAGACCCCGCCCGAAGAGCGCCTGCCCGTCATCACCCACACCGGGCAAATTGACGAGGGCATGATGCGCCAGGCCATCCTGCGCGAACTGGAACGCGGCGGACAGGTCTTTTACGTCCACAATCGCGTGCGCTCCATCGACATGGTGCGCGGCCGACTGGAGCGACTGGTCCCGGAGGCGCGTTGCATCGTCGGCCACGGCCAGATGCACGAACGCAGCCTGGAGAGCGTCATGAGCGCCTTTTCGCGCGGCGAGCATGACGTACTGGTCAGCACCTCCATCGTCGAGAACGGCCTCGACATTCCCAACGTCAACACGCTGATTGTCGACCGGGCGGACCGCTTCGGCATGGCCCAGCTCTACCAGATGCGCGGCCGCGTGGGGCGCGGCGCGCGTCAGGCCTGGGCCTACTTCTTTCATGGAGGCACGGGAGACCCGGGCGAGGAAGCCCAGGCGCGGCTGGACATCCTGGCCGAAAACAGCGAACTGGGCGCCGGCCTGCAAATTGCCATGCGCGACCTGGAGTTGCGGGGAGCCGGCGACATCCTCAGCCACCGCCAGACGGGACAGGTTTCCGCCGTTGGCCTGCAACTCTACACGCGCATGCTCTCGGACGCGGTGCGCGGCATGAAAGAGGGCTCCCAACGCCGCGATGAAACAGGATATGCGCGTCTGGCGATCGATTTGCCGCTGCCGGCCTATTTGCCCGCCGCCTGGGTCCACGAAATGGAATTGCGCCTGCAGATTTACCGGCGCATCGCGGGCCTGACCCAAAAGGAAGAGGTGGTGCAGATTCGCGAGGAATTGCGCGACCGTTTTGGCGCGCTGCCCGCGGCCGTGGTCAATCTCCTTTACCAGATTGAGATCAAGTTGCTGGGGCAGTCGGCGGGGGCAACGGCCATTACCTTGCGCAACAATGAACTCGCGATCCGCCTGCCCTGGCTTCCCACCGTCAACCGCGACCAACTGCAGCGGGCGTTGGGCCAACAGTTTCGTGTCACGCGCACGGCGATCGAAAGAGATGTTGACGTCGGGCAGGAAGAGTGGCAGCCGCTGCTGCAACAGTTGCTGGACAGGCTCGCCCGGCTCCGGCCGGCCGACAAGGGGTAGCGCTCAGGTCCGCTGCTGCGCCCGACGCTGAAACGCGTCCGTCGGTCGATAGTGACGCGCCTCCGGGTGGTCCGCGCTGACCAGGCTGAGCAGTACCCTTTGCTCTCCGTCCCGCAAAAAATACACCAGGCAAGTCTGACCGGAACGCAAGCGCGGAATCGGCGTCAGTCGCCGCTGAAAGCGGAACTCCTCGCCATTCGCCGCCCGCATCACCAGGGGCCGCCAGAACAACAGACCCGCTACAGGGTTTGAGTCTCTTTGCAATTCGGCGAATTCCAGCGGCGCGCGGGCATAGCGTCTGGCGCGCCACAGGGCAGGCAACAGCAACAAGAGCAGCACAAGCAACGCGACCAGGGCGAAACCGCGCAGGGAAAACGCCGCCAGACGCGGCCCCAGGAGGATCACAAGGGGCGCCAGCAGGACCAGCAGAACGGACAGCGGCTGCGTGACGGTGGCCAGCCATTGAGCGCCCGCCAGACGACCCTGCCGGTTTCGTTCCAGCCGTTTGCGCTGGGCGGCAGGTATCCGTTGCGGACTCACTGAATGGCCTCGCTCTCAGGCGCGGGCTGCGGGCCTGACCGCATCATGCGCACCACCTTTTCGCAAGAACAGAATGCTGAGCACGATCAACGCGCCTCCCGGAATCTGCAGGGGTTGAATGACCTCGCCCAGCAAGAGGAAGGCGATTAGCGCGGTGAGAACCGGTTCGCTGGTGCTCAGAATCGCCGCGCGGGACGCGCCCAGGCGTTGAATGCCGGCCATGAACATGAATGCGGGCATGACCGTGCTGCAAAGCGCCAGTGCCGCCAGCAGGGCCCAGGTGCGCGGTTCGGATGGAATGGTGACCGTGGCCAGCAAACTGAAGGGAAGGACCACGATCAGGGCGCCGGTCATGGCCCAGGCGGTGGCGCGCTGCAGGGAGCGGTGGCCGCGCATAACGTGTCGGTTGACGAGAAAATAGAGGGCGATGAAGAAGGCGTTCACGCAACCCACCAGCGCTCCGTCCAGGCCGATGCCGGCAAAACCTCCCTCAACGCCCCGCAGCGTCAACAGAATGCCGCAGGTCGTCATCAGCAGCGCCAGCCAGCTCCGCCGCGAGAGTCGCTCGCCCAGCAGGAAGCTGATGACGGTGACCTGGGCCGGATAGCTATAGATCAACAGTCCGTAGGTAGGGACCGGCATCATCCTGACGCCAATGTAGGAGATCAGCGCCGTGCAGGCCAGGACGATCCCCACCAGCAGCAGTCCCCTCCTGGGCAAGGGTTTCTCCGGCCGCCTTGGAGCCAGCATGGCCAGCGACGCCCAGGCCGCCGGCGCGGCAATCAAAAAACTCCAGAACGTCAGGTCCAGCGGTGAAAGCCCGGTCGGCTCGAGCCAACGCACCCAGACCGGCAACAGTGCATAGCCCAGGGTGCCGACCAGTACGTAAAAGAAACCGCTGCGCGACAATGTGCGTAACAGCGCGCGCAAACGTCTGCGACGTGTACGCGCGGCAGGCCTGGCGACCAGAATGCGTTCCGGGTTCACGTGCTTTCCGCGCGATCAGGCACTGGCTGCTGCTTCCTTGCCCGCTGACCGCGGTGCGGCGCGCAACAACAGAATGCTCAGAATGATCAAGGCGCCGCCCGGAATCTGCAGCGGCTGCAATGCCTCACCCAGTACCATCAGGGCGATAACTGAAGTGAGCACCGGTTCGCTGGTGCTCAGGATGGCCGCGCGCGACGAGCCCAGACGCTGAATGCCCGTCATGTACATAAAGATCGGCATCACCGTGCTCCAGACGGCCAGGCAGGTCAACCACAGCCAGGTCGCCATGTCCGTCGGAATTGTAACCCGCGCGAAGAGGCTGAAGGGCAGAATGACGATCAGTGCAGCGGTCGTCGCCCAGGCTGCCGCATGTTGAATGGCCGCATTGCCACGCATGATGCGGCTGTTGACGAGAAAATAGAGCGCGATAAACAGGGCATTCAAAAAGGCGACGATGGCGCCTGGCAGACCGATGCCGGCGAAACCGCCTTCAACGCCATAGAGCGTCAACAGAATCCCGGAACTCGTCGCCAGCAAGGCCAGCCAGCTTCGTCGCGACAGACGTTCACCCAAGAGATAATTGATGAACGCGACCTGCGCCGGATAGCTGTAGATCAGCAGGGCGTAGGTCGGCACGGGCATGAGTTGCAGGCCGATGAAAGCGCTCAGTGCCGTCGCGGCCAGGATCAACCCCAACGCAAGCAGACCGCGCCAGGGCAACCCTTTGGCCGGCGCAGGCGTCCCCAGCAAGGCCAGCGTCGCCCATACGGCCGGCACTGCCAGCAGATAGCGCCAAAAGGTCATGTCCAGCGCCGTCAGTCCGCTGGGTTCCAGCCAGCGGACCCACACCGGCAGAAAGGCGTAGCCGAGGGACCCGGTCAGGATGTAGAGGGCGCCGCTCCGCCGTAACAGGCGTACGCTCGCGCGCAGTCGCATGCGCCGGACTGAAAATGACAGCATGCGCGCCCTGCGCTCAGCCGCCAACCGGTGTCGTCGACACCACCCGTGTCAGATCAGTCATCAGGTAGGGGAAAATGCCAGGCAGCAGGGTCCCGGCAAAGGTCAGGTAGACCGCGCCATTGACCAGCCCCGTTCCGCCCGCAGCCGGGTCGCCTTCGCCTTCGCGCAGGAACATGCGCACGATGATGCCGATGTAGTAGTAGGCGCTGACCACGCTGGTCAGGACGCCGAGGATGGCGAGCGGGACCAGACCGGCTTCGATGGTCACCTGAAAGATGAGCCACTTCCCGATGAATCCCGCGGTGAGCGGGATGCCGGTCAAACTGAGCATGAAGAAAGCCATGATGCCGGCCAGCAGCGGCCGGCTGCGTCCGAGACCGACGAATTGCTCCAGGTCCGAGCCACTGCCATCGCCCTTTTCAATGGCGATGGCCACCGCAAAGGCCCCAAGGTTGGTGAACATGTAGGCCAGCATGTACACCAGCGCGGCGCGGGTGGCCTGTTCACCGAAACCGGCGTGGCCGGCGGCCGCCAGGGCCATCATGATGTAGCCCGCGTGGGCGATCGAGGAATAGGCCAGCAGGCGCTTGACGTTCTGCTGCGCGATGGCCACCACGTTGCCCAGAATGAGTGTGGCCGCGGCGATCAGCGAGACGACCTGCTGCCAGGCGCTGGCCTCCACCGCCCCCGTGCTCAGGACCGGCAGGGCGAATACCAGAATGCGTAGCAGGGCGGCGAAACCACCCACCTTGGCGCCCACGCTCATGAAAGCGGTGACGGGCGTCGGCGCGCCTTCATAGACGTCCGGCGTCCACATGTGGAAGGGCACAACCGCCACCTTGAAGCCCAGGCCCACCAGCACGAGTCCCGTGCCGACCAGCAGCAGCAGCTCCGGCGCGCCACCGGCGGCGAAGCCGCGCGCCACCACTTCAAAGATGTGGGGCAGGCTGGTGCTGCCCGTGGCGCCGTAGATCAGGGCCGCGCCGAATACGAAGAAAGCGCTGGCAAAGGCCCCCAGCACCAGGTATTTCATACCGCTCTCGCTGGACTTCACGTCCGGGTAGCGAAAGGCCGCCAGGATGTAGAGCGGGATGCTCAGCAGTTCCAGCGAGACAAAGACCACCACCAGATCGTTGGCGTGGCCCATCAACATCACGCCGGCTGTCGTGAACAGGATGAGAGCGTAAAATTCACCGCGTTGCATGCCGCTACGTTGCAAATAGTCCACGCTGAGCAAAATACTGATGAAGGCCGTGGTTAGCGCAATCAGATTGAGAAAGGCGCTGAAGGGGTCAACGACGAACATGCCGAAAAAGGCGCTGTCCACCACCGGGAAAGCCGCCAGATTGAGCAGGAAAGAGACCAGCAGGATGGCGAGCGCCAGCCAGGCCGTCTGTTGCTTCCTGTCACGTGGAATGAACAGGTCCGCGACCAGCAGCAGGGTCGCGCCCAGCCCCAGCCCGACGACCGGCCAGGTCCAGGCGAGGTTCAGGTCAGCAAGAACCGGTATGTCGGTCATCGCGTGCCCTGTGCGCCGGCGTTCAGGACCGGACTGTCACGCAGCGCCGCGGCGGCGACCATATCCTCGCCGCGCGGGATGAATTCACCGACCTCGGCGACCAGGTCGTCCACCGTGGCGGTCATGGTGTCGAAGAAGGGGCCGGGCTGCAGACCAATCAGCAAGATGACCAGCAGTATGGGGACCAGCACCGCAATCTCCTGCCAGTGCAGGCGGGGCAGGTTGCGGTTCTCTTCCTTGTCGACATCGCCCATGAACACTTTCTGGAACATGTAGAGCATGTAAACAGCCGCGAGAATGATGCCCAGCGCCGCGAACATCGTGAAGAAGAAGCCCAGCACTTCACTGCCCATGGAGCCCAGCAGGATGGTGAATTCACCCACGAATCCGTTGAGTCCCGGCAGGCCCATGCTGCTCAACACGACGATCAGGCCGGCGGCCCCGAAGAAGGGCATCACCTTCCAGATGCCGCCGAAGGCATCCAGCGACTTGGTGTGGCGGCGTTCGTAAAGCATACCGACCAGAAGGAAGAGGCCGCCCGTGCTGATGCCGTGGTTGACCATCTGCAGCAGACCGCCCTCAATGCCCTGGGCGTTCAGGGCAAAGATGCCCAGCACGACGAAGCCCAGATGACTGACCGAGGAGTAGGCCACCAGTTTCTTGACGTCCGTCTGCGCGTAGCTGACCCAGGCGCCATACAGGATGCCGATGACCGCCAGCACGGCGATGGCCGGCGCCCAGGCGACGCTGGCCTCGGGGAACAGCGGCAGGTTAAAACGCACCAGACCGTAGGTACCCATCTTCAGCAGCACACCGGCCAGGATAACCGAGCCGGCCGTGGGCGCCTGTACGTGGGCGTCCGGCAACCAGCTGTGCAGCGGCCAGATTGGCACCTTGATGGCGAAGGCGATGAAAAAGCCCAGGAAGAGGAAGGACTGAACGCTGCCGGCGCCCAGCAACCCGGTGAAGGGCAACTCCAGTGCGCCACTTTCGACCATGGCGATCAGTTCCGGCAATGCGAAGCTGCCGCCGCGGCTGCCCAGGAAGAGTATGGCCAGCAGCATCAGGATCGAACCGGCCATGGTGTAAAGGAAGAACTTGACGGCCGCGTAAATGCGTTCCTCCGCGCCCCAGATGCCGATCAGGAAATACATCGGCACCAGCGTCACTTCCCAGAAGACGTAGAACAGGAAGAGGTCCTGGGCGACGAAAACGCCGATCATCGCCCATTCCAGCAAGAGCATGAAAAGGTAATAAAGGCGGATGCGGCCCCGTTCCTCGAAGATCTGGCTGCGGAAGGAACTGAGGATGGCGAGGGGCATGATGAAGCCTGTCAGGACCACCAGCAACAGGCTCAAGCCGTCCACGCCCACGTAGTAGCTGATGCCGTACTGGGGCAGCCAGTCCACGCGCTGCACCATTTGCAGACCGCTAGCGCTGCTGTCGAAGGCCAGCCAGAGGAGCAGCGTCCCGAAAAAGGTCGCCAGGCTAAAGCCAAATGCCGTCCACTTGATGTGGCCGGCCTGTTCCTCCCGCAGGAAGAGCAGCACGACTGCGCCCAGCAGCGGCAGGAACAGCACGCTTGTCAGTAGGGAAAGTCCGGCAGATTCCATGGATCAAGGGTCTCCAGGTCAGGTCTGCAGCAGCGGCAGCAACAAGAGCACGATCACAAAAACAACTCCCAGCAACAGGCTTATGGCATACATGCGCACGTAGCCGCTCTGGACCCGACGCATACGCCCGCTCAACCACAGGGTCAGGCGACCGACGCCGTTGACAGCGCCATCGACCAGACCGAGGTCCACAGGACGGCCGAGGAACTCTCCGAGGCTGTTGAAGCCGCGCAGGAACACGCTGTTATGCACGTAGTCGTGCCAGAACTTCCAGTCCAGTTCGTCAGCCAGGAAAGCGCCGATGCGGTTGAAGGGATTTTCGAAAAAGCGGAAGTTGATTTCATCCAGATAGAGCCGGGCATTGGCCAGGCGCCAGATAGCCCCGGTCGAGGGCCTGGCCGCAAGGGGATCGCCACCGGCGCTGTTGAGGGCCTTGCCATCGCCATAAATCATGCGCGCCAGGCGAATGCCGCCGAGGCCCAGCGCCAGCGCGATCACGGCGATTACCGGGTTGAAGACACCGCCTTCGGGCAACCAGGGATGTACGTTGGCCAGCGACCACTCCAGAAAATGCGTCAGGGAGGAATTGCCCAGCACGTCGCCCAGACCGAGAAAAGCCTTCGGTGTGTTCACAAATCCGACAAAGACGCTGAAAAGTGCCAGCACCAGCAGCGGCACCGTCATCGACGCCACGCTTTCCGGCGCGTGGTCGGCGGCCGGGCTGCGCGTGCGGCCGTAAAAGACCAGTTCCATCTGCCGCCACATGTAAAAGGCGGTGAAGGCCGCGGCCAGCAAGAGCAGGGCCAGCGCAATGTAGCCGCCGAATTGCTGGTAGAGGTCCTTGCCATGCAAGCCCGCCAGCCAGGAATCCGCCAGAATCTCATCCTTGGACCAGAAGCCCGCGAAGGGGATGATGCCCGCCAGCGCCAGAGTACCGATCAGGTAGGTGAACCAGGTGATCGGCATGCGACGCCGCAGACCGCCCATGTGGCGCATGTCCTGCGGGTCAAAGGGCTCATCCTCATGGGCGTGGCCGTGATCATGGTGGACGTGATGATGGCCGTGCTCCATGCCATGGATCACCGAACCGCTGCCCAGGAAGAGCAGCGCCTTGAAAAAGGCATGCGTGACCATGTGGAACATGGCCGCGCTGTAGGCCCCGACCCCGACCGCCGCCACCATAAAGCCCAGCTGGCTGATCGTGCTGTAGGCCAGGACCCGCTTGATGTCCCACTGGCCCATGGCGATGTATCCGGCCAGCAGCGCCGTCAGGGCGCCGACCACGGTGACGACGAAGGACGTCAGGGGCGCATTGGCGAAAAACACGTTGGAGCGCACCATCATGTAAACGCCCGCCGTCACCATGGTGGCCGCGTGAATGAGCGCGCTCACGGGGGTCGGGCCGGCCATGGCGTCCGGCAACCACACAAAGAGCGGGATTTGCGCGGACTTGCCCGCCGCGCCCAGCAGCAGGAAGAGCGTGATCAACACCAGGACGGTCTCAATTGGCAGTGAAAAGTTGCCGAATTGCACTTCCGTGCCGGCCGCCATCAGGCGTTCGGCCTGACCAAAGACGCCCAGGTCCCGGGTCGCCAGATGGTCGTTGTCCAGGTGCGCCGGCGGGAAGGCCGGCCCGTCGCCCTTCTCTTCGGCGGCAGGCAGAGAGGTCAGGATCAGGCTGCCATGCGCGTCTCCGGCCCCCTCCCCTCCTTCTTCGTGATCGGCGCCTTCGGCAGCGGCCGCGGAATGCTCCAGTTCATATTCGTGCACCGCCTTCTCAAGGATGTGCACGTTGGGTATTTCGCCCGGACGGTAGTAGTCCAGCGTGCCGAAGGTCCAGAACATCAGAAAGATGCCCATCAGCATGCCGAAGTCGCCGATCCGGTTGGCGATCATGGCCTTTTTGGCCGCGTTCGAATTACGCCAGCCTTCTCCGCGCGGCTTGTCAAACCAGAAACCGATCAGCAGGAAGGAACAGACGCCCACGCCTTCCCAACCGACAAACATCATCAGGAAGTTGTTGCCCGTCACCAGCACAAACATGAAGGCGAGGAACATGTTGATATAGGCGAAGAAACGCGCGTAACGCGGATCGCCATGCATGTAACCGACGGCGTAGATGTGTATCAGCGTGCCGACGAAGGAAACGAAGAGCATCATGGTCACGCTCAGCGTGTCGACCCGCATCTGCCAGGGAATCGCGACGCTGTCGCCGATGCGGATCCAGCCATCCAGCAGCGGCGGGTCCACCACCGACGCCTGGCCGTGGGCCGCGTTCAGTCCGGCGTAGAGCGCCAGCGCGATGACGAAGGACAGCGCCGACGCCAGAATCGCCACGCGGCTGGACCAGGCCTCACCGAGGCGCGCACCCCAGAAATAGTTGAGAATGGCGCCCAGCGCGGGGATGAGGATGATCAGCGGTACCAGTTGGGCATAACCTGCCATGGATTCGTTCCGGTCCTTATCCCTGCAACTGATTCAGTTCATCGATGTTGATGTTGCGGCGTGTGCGGAAAATGGCCACGATCAGGGCCAGCCCTACCGCCACCTCCGCAGCGGCCACCGTGATGACGAAAAAGACGAAGAGATGGCCGTCGCTGTTGCCCCATTGCCGCGCGAAAGCCACCAGCGCCAGGTTGGCCGCGTTAAGCATCAGTTCGACCGACATGAACACCAGAATGGCGTTGCGGCGCAACATCACGCCCATCGCGCCCAGTACGAAGAGCACCATGCTCAGCATGACGTAGGCTTCGGTTTGCAGCATGTCAGCGCTCCTGTGACCCTGCTGGCGGCAGGGCTGCGGCGTCGGGGTCATGACTGCCGCCACCCTGACCCAGCTGGGAGGCAATCGCGCTGGTCAGGGGCCGACTGACGCGGCGGCGACCCAAACGGGCGCGTTCCAGCTCCGGCGCGACCTTTGGCCGGTGTGTCAGAACAATGGCGCCCACCATCGCCACCAGCAACAACAGGGCGACGATCTGCATCGGCAACATGTATTGATTGAACAATTTCAGACCGATATCCGCCGGACTGCCAAAACTCGCCTGCGAAGGGGTCACCAACAGGTCGACAGTGGCTTCCAGCGATCCCTCGAAGCGGCGCAACGGCGCCAACACCATCAGGGCGCTCCCGCCTTCAAGCGCGTCAAGGGACATTCCGGCGCCCGTGCGCGCCAGCACTTCATTGAATTCGTTGACCAGCGCGCCGTTACTGAAGTCCGAGTCTTCTGCGACCATCAGCGGATCTGACAGGGTGCCGGGTGCGATATCGCCCAACAGGACCACCGTATCCTCATCGCTCAGTTCGGAGGCGAAGTCCACGAGCCAGACCGCATCGCCCCAGCCATTGAAGACGCGTAAACTGCCCGCTTCGGCCAGGTCCGGCAGCAGACTGAGCTCCGGTACGCCCGTTCCGTGAACAAGCGCCGTGTAGCGTTGCCCGGATTCCAGCGCCAGACTTCCGGTGTGCAATGTCCTGCCATCCGCCGCGCGCACTTCCAGTTCATATTCACCGGGCGGCAGGGCCTCGTAGCCCTGCACGCTTCCCCGCGGCAGGCTGTTACCGACAGTGGAACCATTGAGCCGCAGCGCAACGGGCCCCGCATCCGCCGCCAGATTGGCCACGCGCAGTTGCGGGTGAGCGGGTGGCGCCTGCAAGTCGCTGATGCCCCCCTGGGAGAGCGCGAAAGCCACAGCCACAAGGAAAATCAGCGCCAGCACGACGGCGCCCGGCGCCAGCCAGCCATAAGGCGACCTGCCGCCTGGTCGTTCCGCGCCTAGCAACATGATGACGAAGAGGAACAACACCATGATTGCGCCGGCATAGACGGCCAGTTGCACCATGGCCAGAAATGCCGCGTTGAGCAACAGGAAGAGGAAGGCGATGCAGCCCATATTGATGATCAGAAACAGGGCGGCATGTACTGCGTTTTGGCTGAGCAGCAACATCACCGCAGCCACGACGGCGATGGCGCCCACCAGGATGAACAGCCAGACTTCCGTTGCCATGAATCTCCTGTCGCTTCCCTGCCTGCGGCCGACCTTACTCGGGGTCTTCCATGTCGGGTATCGAGCGATCGAAAGCGCCCGGTTCCACCTGCTGCGGCGTCTCCGGCTGGCCCTCTGCCGGCGCCTCGATCAGCATTTCCTTGGTGTAGATGGCATCGCGCCGGTCCGTAAAACTAAGGCGATGCTCGCGCGTCAGCACAATGGCCTCGGTCGGGCAGGCGTCTTCGCAATAGCCGCAAAAGATACAGCGTAGCATGTTGATTTCATAGGTTCGGGCGTAGCGCTCGCCAGGGCTGTAGCGTTCCTCGTCGGTGTTTTCCGCCGCCTCGACCCAGATGGCATCCGCCGGGCAGGCCGCTGCGCAAAGCGAACAGCCGATGCACTTTTCCAGCCCGTTGTCATAGCGCTTGAGTTCATGGCGTCCCTTGAAGCGCTGCTGGAAGGGACGCATCTCCTCGGGGTATTGAATGGTGACCGGCTCTTCCAGCACGTGCCGGAAAGTGGTCTGAAATCCGCGAATCAGGTTCATGCTATTCCTCCGGCGTCCTCAGCCCTGTGCCTGACCAGGACTGCCTGCCTCTCCGCTCATGTCGGCCGCATCGCCGGGCGCTACCCCGGCAAGACTGTCAAGAGCGTTCAGGGTGTAACGAAACAGTACGAAAGGAACAGCCAGCAGGCCGCCCACTACGTTCAAAACCACGTGACCGATACCGCCGCGTTCACCGGTGATCATTGGGTCAAGCGCCTGCTCTTCCTCTTCCCGCCGTCCGCGACCCATGATCAGCCAGGCGCCGCCCACGATCACTACGAAGAAGATGGCGCCGGCCATGCCGTAAATGACCGGGCTGTCAAACAGGTCGCCCAGCACCACGGCCACCGCCGTCCAGACCACGGCTACGAGAGACAAGGGCAGCAGGACCTTCCAGCCATACTGCATCAGGCGGTCATAGCGAATGCGCGGCAAGGTCGCCCGTACCCAGATCATCAGCGCCAGCAGGAGGAATATCTTGCCGCCCATCACCAGCGGACCGAGAATCGGCGCCGTGCGAACCAGGCCGAAGCCGTCCTGCCAGCCGCCGAGGAAGGTGATCGCGACCAGAGCGCTTACGGCGATCATGCCCAGGTATTCGGCCATCATGAACTGGGCAAATTTCATGCCGCTGTATTCGGTCTGGTAACCCTGGGTCAGTTCCTGCTCCGCCTCCGGCAGGTCGAATGGCGCGCGATTGGTCTCCGCCAGCACGGCGATGAACAGAATGAAGGCCGCGAGAGGATTCTGGAAGACGTACCACTCCCAGATGAGTTCCTGCCCCCGAATGATGTCGCCGATGCTCATGCTGCCGGCCAACATGATCGGCACCGCCAGCGCAAAGCCGAAACTGAGCTCGTAGCTGACCATTTGCGCCGAGGCGCGCAGGCCGCCCAGCATGGCGTACTTGTTGTTGCTGGCCCAGCCCGCCAGGACCACACCGTAGGTGCCCAGACTGGTGATGGCCAGCAGCCACAGCAGGCCGACGCTGGGGTCCGCCAATCCCAGCGGCACGCGGAACCAGACGTCGCCCAGCGAGGGCGCAAACCAGGGCACGATGATGGAAGGACCGATCGGAATCACGCCGAAGAGCAACATGACCGGCAGGACCTTGATCAGCGGCGCGAAGGTATAGACCACGCGATAGGCGCCCGCGGGCCGAAAGTCCTCCTTGAACACCAGCTTTACGCCGTCGGCGGCGGGCTGCAGAAAGCCCAGCGGTCCGACGCGATTGGGCCCGATACGCTGCTGGAAGAAGGCGATCAGGCGCCGTTCCAGCAGAGTCGTGTAGGCGAAACTGGTCAGCACAATGAAGAAGAACAGGGCGGCAAACACGATCGGCCAGATGCCCGAACAACCGCCATCGTCGTAACAGTCCACGATGACCAACTGGCGGGAGGCCGGTTCAAAGGCAAAGCGCAACGCGCCGTCCAGGAATTCGAAGATGGCCGGCCAGTTGACCACGACGAAGGCAAGGGGGTTCACGAGCAGCAGAAAGATGATGCCGGCCACACGTGAAACCAAAGCCAGTAATACCAGACCGAGCGCCACGGCCACAAAAACGGCGATCTTGAGGGCCAGGTCCGCTTGCGCGGCCAAGGTCCCCAATACAGTGGCCACGCTGAGCAAGAGCGCCACCACCGTGCCGGCGGCGATGAGGAGGCGGCGCACCAGGCGCCAGTCGATATCAGGCATCATGAGTCTGTACCATGGCCGCCGCGGCAACGGTCACTTTGGACACGGATCCGGTGGCCGGTGTCAGGGGCATCGCGGTGGTGGTCAGATGACGCGGCAGGGCAAGACTGCCGCGCGGCATGCTTTCGTCCAGCCTGGCCAGCACCTGCACTGCCGGACCGTCGTCAACCTCGATTTCGACGGTATCACCGGTATTGACACCCAGGCGCTGCGCATCGCCCGGGTTGAGCAACGTGAAGGGCGCCGGTACCCGCGGCGACACAACGTCTGTGGCGCGAAAGGCGCGTTCGCGGTTGTAGAGTCGCGTTGTCGGCACAATCAGGAATTTGCCCCTGGCGGCTTTCACCCTGTCCGGCAGGTCGGGCGCGCAGGATTTCACCTCGCCTCCGTCCGCCTCAGCCGGGATCTGTACGCCAAGGCCGCCGCGGTTGAGCAGCGCCGTGCCACCATACCAGGGGTCTTCGCCAACGGGCGGGTCCTGCTCTTCCGTCCACGCAAGGTCGCGATAGCGACATCCCTCAAAGGCCGGGACCTTCTGCGACATTTCAAGCATCACGGCCGCGGCCGAGGTTTTGGCCCGGCCCTGCCCCAGCACCTCGCCGATTCTCATGACCACCTGCCAGGCGGGCAGGGCTTCGCCGACCGGCCCCTGCGCGCGATAGAAACGCTGAACGCGCCTCTCGCCGCTGGTGAAACTGCCGTCGCGCTCCGCGAAACTCTGAATCGGCAGGACGACCTGCGGCCGATCCCCCAGGGTGTCCTGAAACAGGGTCATCTCAACGATGTTGTCGACATTGCCCAGCCACTCCAGCGCCGCGGGATCATCCGCCAGCAGGTCCGCCTGGGCGACCAGCAAGGTCTGCGGTGGATTGGCCATGATGTCCAGGGTGTTTTCCGGCGTGAAGCCGAGGTAGTGCAAACCCATGCCGTTGGGCCCGGGCAGGGGCGAAAGCAGGCCATTGTTCGGCCGCCCGACGTGCCCGGTCTCCAGGAGAATGTTGGCAGCTGCCTGCATCAGGGCACGGCTGCCGGCGAGGTCCAGTCCTTCCGCGCCGGCGACGATGACCAGATTGTTCGCATCGCGCAGGCGACCGTAAAGAGCCTCGTCACCCTGCTTCAGGTTGGCCAGGAATTCCGCAGCGCCGCCGGTCGGGTAACGCAATTGCTGGCTGGCAAAGTCGTCCAGTCGCGTGTGACGTGCGTTGGCCACCAGCAGCAGGGCGCCGCGGTCCCGGGCCTGCTTGATGCGCAGACGCCAGAGCGGCACCTCCTCCTCAAGGTCGCTGGCAATGACCAGCACCGCGTCGCCAGGGCCCAGCGCGCTCAAATTGCTGCCCTGCCCCAGGCCGACCTGGGCCAGCAGGTCCGCCCCGCCATGCGTTGGCGGCCACGCGCCCAGGCGCGTGCTGCCAAGACCCTCCGCAAGGTGGCGCAGGGCGTAGAGGTCCTCGTTGCTCAAACCGCTGCCCGCAATGATGGCCAGGTCCTCGCCGGCTTCGCGCAGTTTGCCCGCCGCAGCCTGCAGGGCCTCGGCCCAGGTCGCGCGCGACTCGCCGGTGGTCGGCCAGGCGAGACGGTCCGCGCTTCGGGTGAAATGATGGCCGAAGCGCACCTTGTCGCTGATCCAGATCTCGTTGACGTATTCGTTCTGACGCGGCATGACCCGCTTGATGATGGCGCGGCCGCCGGCGTCGCGGTCCAGCCTGGTGCTCAGGCTGATGTTGGAACCGGCCGCATCCCAGGGGTCGATGCTGGGCACGTCCGTCAGTTCCCAGGGCCTCGCCCCGAAGCGAAAGTCCGCGGTCGTCAGCGCGCCAACCGGGCAAATGTCGGTCGTGTTGCCGGAGAAGTAGCTGTCGAAACCGGGATCGCTGTTGGTGATGATTTGCAGCGAACGACCGCGTTCGTGGAAGGCCAGCACGTCATCGCCGACG
>JAPOVC010000024.1:0-15951 GCA_026708325.1 Anaerolineaceae bacterium
GCCAGGTGACGGTCCTGGTTTGTCGTCACAGCTCTTGTTGCAGGCAGGCGCAAGGCCCTGAACCCCTGGAAAACGCTGAGAATTATGAGATGGCGATAGCCCCCGGCGCGTCAATGTTGTGAGATCGGGGTACAGAACCCTTCGGCCCGGATTGCCAGGAGTGAAGCATGGAGGACATTCGAAGGACTCTCCTTGCCCTGATGTTGCTCATGTTTCTCGCGCTGCTGGTCTTTGCCCTGCTCGCGCAAGGCATGCCGGTCAAGGCCTGACAAGCGCCGGGCCAGGCCCCGACCCCGATCGGAATCCCGCCGGATTTTCTTGCACGGATCGATTGCCAACTGGCGCAGCAGGGCGGTCTCTTCGGCCCGGTGACGGGCAACTGCGCCACCTGCAGTGATCAGCCACCGGGACGGGAGCGCCACCCGCTCTTCGGGATGGCCTTAATCCCGGCAAAAATGTGTCTGCTACAAACCCTTTTTGTTGCCATCTACCTGCCTGATGCCGGCGCGAATCGGGGTCTGACCGGCCGCGTCCCGCGTCGCTCCGCGCCCGTTTTCCTCTGACTTCAGCTTCATTAGACATTCCAGTGCGTTCTGTGAGTGAGGCGGAATTCTGCCGTCCCTGCCGGCGTCCTAATGGTGCGAACAGCTGTCGCGCATCTTGTCAGGGAATCAACGAGAAAGGTAAGGCAAATGAAACGCAAACTCACGTCTCTGGCAGGCCTGGGGCTCTTGCTCCTGGTCCTGTTGCCGACTGGCGGTGTGCTTCAGGCCCAGCAAACGCCTGACACGCCGGCAAACCTGCGGATAGCCATTGCGAACGGAGAGGTGGTTGCCCGCTGGGACGCGGTTGAAGACGCAGCCACCTACCGGCTCCTCCTCACCGCGCCCATCGGGCCAAATGGCAGCAACGTGGTTCGCCTGCTGGTGGTACGGGGAAGCGGGACCCCGCCAACGTCGATCGCCATTCCCGGCGATTACCTCGTGCTTGGAATCACGGTCCGGCTCAGGTTGACAGCCGTTTCTTCCGCAGACGAAAGCAGTTCCGCGGCGACCCTGTCCTTTGACCCGCGGTCATACCTCGACAGGCTTGCGTCATCCGCTGCAGGCGAGGGTCGGAATGACCACAATGGCATCCCGATCGGGGCCATGGGATGGATTTTCCGCGAGAACGACACCCTGACCATCTACCAGGTCATATCGCCGACGGAGGCTGTCCCTGCGTTGGCACTGACGCCGGCGGAACTGAACGAGGTGGGTGTTCCGGAGACGGGACCGGTGGGCGTAAAGGCCAGCGACGACGGACGAATCGTCATTGTCGCCTGGCCGAACGAGGACCTCGTCATTTCGATGGGGCCCAACCCCGAAGGCAAGGTGCTTCACACCGTGCTTGAAGGGGGCATGTTCGGATCGGCCGCTGGCCCGGTAACCACCTGGGACTCACGGCCGCCCGCCGGGGAGTGGCAACTGCCGCCCCGTTTGGCCTGAGTCTCCGGCCGGCTTCTCCGAATAATGAAGAAAGGGGGCCGGGGCAACCCGGCCCCTGCGCTGTCCCACGGGATGCTTCGAGCTTGCGCTCTCGCTGTCCCAGGGGATTCTTCGGGCAGGGGCCCTCGCTACCCTTACAGGATGCTTCGAGCTTGCGCTCTCGCAATCCCACGGGATGCTCGGGGCAAGGCCCCTCGCTATACTGCGGCGATGGATGAGTCGCTTTTGCTGCAGGAAATCCTTGAACAGCCGGCCGCCCTGGGGCGTCTGCTTGACGAGGGACGCGAGGGCATCCGCGCGGCGGCGGCGGCCATCCGCGACTACGATCCCGCCTTCGTCACCATCGCGGCGCGCGGCAGCTCCGACAACGCGGCGCGCTACGGCCAGTACCTGCTCGGCGCGCACAATGGTCTGGCCGTCGGCCTGGCCACGCCCTCGCTCTTCAGCGTCTACGACCGCCCGCCACGCCTCGCCCGCTCGCTGGTCATCGGCATCTCCCAGTCCGGCCAGTCTCCCGACATCGTGGCCGTCCTGCGCGCGGGCCGCGAACAGGGCGCACTCACCCTGGCGATCAGCAACGACGGCCAGTCGCCGCTGGCGCAAACGGCGGAACATTGCATCCTGCTGCATTGCGGGCCGGAGCGCAGCGTGGCGGCCACCAAGACCTACAGCAGTTCGCTGCTGGCTATCGCCCTGCTGGACGCGGAGCTGGCCGGCGCGACGGAACGACTGGAGCTGCTGGCGACCCTGCCGCGCCAGGTGCAGTCCCTTTGCGACCGTGCCGGGGAGTATCGCGAAGTTGGGGAAGCGCAAGCCGACATGGACAGTTGCGTGGTCCTCAGCCGCGGCTACAACTATGCGACGGCCTTCGAGATCGCCCTCAAGCTGAAGGAACTGGGCTACGTGCTGGCCGAACCCTGGTCCTCGGCGGATTTCCAGCATGGCCCGGTCGCGCTGGTCGAACAGGGCTTTGCGCTGCTGGCGATCGTGCCGTCCGGGCCGCTGGCGCCCATCCTGACCGACCGGCTGGGGGAAATGCGGGAACGCGGCGCGCGTCTGCTGGTCATCTCGGCGCAACCGGAGGCGCTGGCGCTGGCGCATGCCCGGCTGCCGCTGCCGGACCTGCCGGAGTGGGCCTCGCCGCTGGCGGCGGTGATTCCCGGACAATTTTTCGCGCTGGGGCTGACGCAGGCGAAGGGCCTCGACGTCGACCGGCCCCGCGGCCTGCGCAAGGTGACGCGCACCCGGTAGCCCGCCCTCACCCCCTGCATCATCTGTTTCGCCGGAACGAACAGGGCGCATGCGTCCGTTAGCAATCCGCCAGCTGTTAAAGTCCCTCTCCCTGAGAAGGGCTCCCGTCCCCCGGGACGGGAAAAGGGATTTAGGGTGAGGGCGGCCCGCCCCTTCCCCTTTCCCGCCCAGTCGTTGAATTCCCTTCCCTTAGGGAGAGGGGGAAATGGCGATGAACTCGACGCGCTATACTCTTCGCCTGTTCGGGGAGAGGGAGCGGTCATGCGGGTTGGCATCGTCGGCGCGGGCTTCATGGGCGAGACGCATGCGCGGGCCTGGGCCGCCACGCCGGCGCGGGTCGCCGCGATTTACTCGCCGCGGGAAGAACCGACTCGCAAGCTGGCGCAGCAGGTGGGCGCCAGCGCCTGCCCTTCGCTGCAGGAACTGATTGACCGGGTCGACGTAGTCGACGTCTGCGCGCCGACGGACCAGCACGCCGCCATCGGGCTGCAGGCCGCTGAAGCGGGCAGGCATCTGCTGATGGAAAAACCCCTGGCGCGCAGGCTCCGTGAAGGTCAGGAGTTGCTGCGCGCCTGTGAGCGGGCGGGCGTACACTTGCTGGTCGGCCACGTGTTGCGCTTCTTCCCGGAGTACGCGGCGGCGCAGGCCAGCGTTGCGCGCGGCGACATCGGTGACGTGGCCATGCTGCGTCTGACCCGCGGCAGCTTCCAGCCCTGGGCGGGGACCGCACACTGGTTGACCGATGAGAGCCGCTCCGGCGGTCTCATCCTCGACCTGATGATTCACGATTTCGACTACGCGCAGTGGGTCGCGGGCCCGGTGGAAAGCGTACACGCGCGCAGCGTGCGCAGCCGCGAGGCGGACGCGCCGGGCGATTACTGCCTGGCGCTGCTGCAGCATCGCAGCGGCGCGATCAGCCACGTTGAGGGCGCCTGGGCCTACCCGCAACCGCTCTTCCGTACGGCGCTGGAGATCGCCGGCAGCGAGGGTCTCATCGAGCAACCGGTGGAGTCGGGCGCGCCGCTACACATCCGGCTTGCGCAACAGGACGCTGAAGGGGCGGACATCGTCGCGCCGACCAGCCCCCTGGCGGAAGACCCCTTCGTCACGCAGATGCGCAACGTCCATGACGTGCTGGCCGCTGGCGCGGCTCCCCGCTGCAGCGCGGCGGAGGCGCTGACCGCCCTGCGCATCGCCCTGGCCGCCCGTGAATCCGCCCGTTGCGGTTGGCCGGTGAGACCCGACGAACTCGACGGGGAGGCGGAGTGATGACCTCCCTGCGGGTGGCCCTGCTGAGCAGCGCGCACGTACACGCGGCGGGTTGGCTGGCGGGTCTGCGCCAGCGACCGGAGGTGAAGGTGATCGGCGTGGCGGACGGGGACGGGGCCCGCGGCCGCGCTTTCGCCGCGGCGCAGGGCCTGACCTGGTTCGACTCATACCAGGCCGCCCTGGCGGAAGCGCCCGACGCCGTGGTCATCAACAGCGAAAACACGCGCCATGCGGCGCTGGTCGAACTGGCCGCCGATGCCGGGGCGCACATTTTGTGCGAGAAACCCCTGGCGACCACGGCGGAGGAGGCTCGGCGGATGGTCGCGCGCTGTCAGGACGCCGGCGTCATATTGATGACGGCATTTCCGTTGCGCTTCAGTCCGGCGGTGATCGCCGCCCGCGAGGCCCTGCTGGCCGGCAACCTGGGGCGCGTCTACGGCTGTAACGCCACCAACCAGGGGCAGTTGCCGGCGCATGTGCCATGGTTTATCGATCCGCAGCTGGCCGGCGGCGGGGCGCTGATGGACCACGTCGTGCACGTGGCGGACCTGCTGCGCTGGTTCTTCGGCAGCGAGGTGCGCGAGGTCTACGCCCTTGCCAACCGCATCCTGCACCGGGAACTGGATCCGCAGGTGGAGACCGGCGCCGTCGTCCTGCTGGATTTTGAAGACGGCAGCATTGCCAGCATCGACAGCAGCTGGAGCCGCCCGCCAGAGTATCCGACCTGGGGCAACGTGAAACTGGAGATCGTCGGCGAAGGCGGCTTGCTGACGCTGGACGCCTTTCGTCAGGCCAGCACCGTCTACCGGCGCGGGATGCCGGGCGCGCAGCTGGCCTACTGGGGCTCGGACGACAATCAGGGTCTGATCGACGACTTTGTGGACTCCCTGCTGCAGGGGCGGCCGCCCGCGATCAGTGGCGAGGACGGCGTCCAGGCCAGCGCCATCGCCGAAGCGGCGCTGCAGTCCGCCCGCAGCGGGGAGCCGGTGCGACTGTAGAGTTCGGCGAAACCGGGATTCCTTGGGGACGCCCTCACCCCCCAGCCCCTTTCCCGCTCAGTCGCGGGAGCCCTTCCCTTAGGGAGAGGGCGAGGAATGAGTTAAGGAGATTGCCGGAAGGAGCGCGCCATGAATATCACCGAAATGGATAGCCATCGCCGGGAAACCCGGCCCTGGTCCGCGTTCATTCCGGGAAGGGCAGGATCGGGATCGGCGAGACTCTGGACAAACCACCGGGCAGGATCGCCGACCCGCATGGCGCTTTTGCAGCCCCCGTGCCGGGCCGGGGCGCGCGCCCGCATTTCAGTGGGCCGATTGCGCAACGGGGCGCCAAACTTTCGCATCGTTTACGAAAATTCAGAAAGAACGACATGTCCAGGATGACAGGCGCCAGGCTGCTCGCGAAAACCGTCTACGGCTATGGCATTTCCCACGTCTTCTTCATGCCCTATATCGCGCCACGCGCCCTGATGGAAATGGAGAAGCTGGGAATCAAACGCGTGCAGACCCACGGCGAAAAGGCCGCCGCCTACATGGCCGATGCCTACGCCCGTGTCAAACGCGGCCCAGGACTGTGCATGGCACAGTCGGTCGGTGCGCTCAACCTCGCCGCCGGCCTGCAGGATGCCTGGCTCTCCTGCTCCCCTGTTGTCGCCATTACCGGGCGAGAACATCAGCGCCACCAGTTGCGCCACGCCTATCAGGAAGTTGATCACGGGGCGCCCTTTTCGGCAGTCACCAAATACAGCGCCCTGGTCACCCGTTCGGAAGAACTCTCACAGCACCTGAGGCAGGCATTCCGCGCCGCAACCAGCGCTACGCCGCAGCCAACTCACCTCGATCTTGAGGGTATCGACGGTGGCGGTGTCGTTGATGTCGAAGCTGATCTCGATGTCATCGTCGAGCCGCAATTTGCCCGCACACCGCCCTTCCGTCCGGTCGCCGACCAGGACTCGATCGCGGCCGCGCTCGGCCTGCTCAATGCAGCGCGGCAGCCGGTCATCGTCGCCGGTGGCGGTGTCACCGCCTCTGATGCCCGCGCCGAGCTCATCGCCCTGGCGGAAAAACTTTCCATCCCGGTGGCGACGGCGCTGAACGCCAAAGCCATGTTTCCGGCTGATCATCCGCTCGCCGTCGGCGTTCCCGGTTCCTACTCGCGCGCCTGTTCCAACCAGGTCCTCTGCGAGGCCGATCTTGTTTTCTTCATCGGCAGCCACACCGGCGGGCAGCTCACCAACAATTACACAATCCCGCCACCCGGTGTCAAAGTCATACAACTCGATATCAATCCGGCGGAAATCGGCCGCAACTATGCGGTGACGGTCGGCCTGCAGGGTGATGTCCGCAATACCCTGCGTCAGATGCTGGCGAGCTCGACAGGCGCCACACCGCGCACAACCTGGATCGAAACTGTGCAGCAACGGGTGTGCGACTGGTGGGAAACTGTGGCGCAGCACTATCATTCGGAGGACGAGCCCATCCGTCCCGAGCGCCTCTGCAAGGCATTGAGCGAAGGCCTGCCCGCCGATGCCATTCTTGTTTCCGATACCGGCCACTCCGGCGTGTGGACCGGCACCATGCTCGATCTTCGTCATCCCGGACAATCCTATATTCGGTGCTCGGGGTCGCTCGGTTGGGGACTTCCCGCCGCGATGGGCGCCAAATGCGCCCGGCCAGATCGACCGGTAGTCTGCTTCACTGGCGATGGCGGCATCTGGTATCACCTCGCAGAGCTGGAAACCGCCGTCCGCTGCGGCATCCATACCGTCACCGTGGTCAACAACAATCACTCGCTCAATCAGGAGCGCGACGGCGTGGAAGCAATCTACGGCGGACAAAGTGCCGGTTCGGACGAGCTGTGGCGCTTCGAAGACAGCGACTTCGCAAGCATCGCCGATTCGATGGGCTGCCTCGGCCTCACGGTCAGGCGCGCCAGCGAGATCGGAAGCGCGCTGGAACAGGCGATTGCCGCAGATCGTCCTGCCGTCATCGATGTAAAGACGGATATCGAGGGGATCGCCCCGCGTGCGTGGCGGCCGCCCGCCGGCCGCGCCGGGGGCCTCCTGGCGTGACCTGCGCGGGGCTGGCACAGGGCAGGAGCGCGCCATGAAAATCATCGCCATCGAGAGTCTGCGCTGGGCGGCCTGGCCGCGCCTGGCCGTCGTGCGCGTGCACAGCGAAAGCGGCCTCATCGGGCTGGGCGAAACGGTGGACAAGCTGCCGGGGGCCGTGGCCGCCCTGCACGGCACTATCGCGCCGCTCGCCCTGGGTCAGGACGCCCTGGATATCGAGGGCGTCTGGCGCTTCGTGATGGACAACATCATGTACCATGGCTATGCCGGCGCGGAGCTGCGCGCGCTCTCGGCCTTCGAGATGGCGCTGTGGGACCTGATGGGCAAGCGCTACGACGCGCCGCTCTACCATTTGCTGGGCGGCCGCACGCGCGAGCGCGTACCCACCTACAACACTTGTATCGGCTTCGGCGCGATCGACGACTACGCCCGTTGGCAGGAGGACGCCGGCGGCCTGGCGCGTAGTCTGCTGGATGACGGCATCAAGGCCATGAAGATCTGGCCCTTCGACCCCTTCAGCGAGCGCAGCTTCGGCCAGTACATCAGCCTGGCGGATATCGAGCGCGGCCTGCAGCCTGTCCGTCAGATTCGCGACGCGGTCGGCGACGCCATGGAAATCGGCATCGAATGCCACTTCCGCTGGAACCGCGCCAGTGTCGAGCGCATCGCCCGGGCCCTTGAGCCCTGGAACATCCTGTTCATTGAGGACCCGATGCACGCCGTTTACGCCGACGAAATACGCGCCTTCTCGCAGCGCACTTCCATCCCGGTGGTCGGCTCAGAACTGCTCATGACGCGCTGGCAGTATCGCGACTGGCTGGAAAGGGGCGTCTCGCAGATTTTGATGACCGACATCAGCTGGACCGGCGGCATCGCCGAGACGCGCAAGATTGCCGCCATGGCCGAGGCGTACAACGTGCCCCTGGTGCTGCACAACATCGCCGGCCCGGTCACGCACGCGGCGGCCATGCACCTGGGCGCGCATATACCCAACCTCTTCATGGTGGAATCGGTGCGCGCCTTCTATCGCGGCTACTTCCATGAAATGGGAGACCTGGACGTTCAGGTGGAGGACTCTGCATTGACCACCCCGACCGGACCGGGCCTGGGCGTCAACCTGCGCCCGGAACTGCTGACGCGCGGCGACCTGACGCGCGAGATCAGCGAGGGCGAGGGTCTGGCGCGCGGGCGTCGGGCCATGGGCGACCACTGGGCCGTGGAGGAGATCCGCTAGGGGCGCTGCCCCCTTTTTTCACGTGCAACGGTAGTCCGCCCTCACCCCCCTGCCCCTTTCCCGCTCGGTCGCGGGAGCCCTTCCCTCAGGGAGAGGGGGAGGAATTGTTGATTCGCCGGGAAATTCGGGCTCACTTACACTTGGCTTTTGAGTCGGCTGAGAATGATTTTGGAGGTTCCTTGTTCAGGAAAACAGTCGCGGAGTGACAACTGCGTCCAAACCACAATTCTGTTCCCCCCTCTCCCTGAGGGAGAGGGGCCGGGGGTGAGGGCTGGCGTGACCAGCAGGATGCGGGATTGGGGGTGATTACCTCACCTGCTTCACGTAATAGAGCAGTTCGCCCGGCTGCAACTGTTTGACTTTCTGTCGCGGATGGATGGCCTCCAGCGCCGCGATGATCTCGCCCTGCGGGATGGCGTTGTTGGCGTAGAGGTCGTTGTGGCCGGGGATCAGCGTGTCCCAGCCGAGGTCGCGCGCCAGACGGGCCGCTTCCGCCGGCAGCAGGTTGCCGATCGCCGCCGCCTCGGTTTCGCGGTACCAGTCGCGGCCGTTGACCGGCACGATGGCGACGTCCGGCGTGGGCAGGGACTGTAAGGTCTCGATGTAGCCGGGATGGATGACGGTGTCACCGGCATGGTAGATCGTGACGTCGTTCCACTCGATGAGAAAGCCCAGCCAGCGGTAACCGAGGCTCTCGTCGAATTCGCGCTCGTAGTGCGCGCCGGGCACGGCGGTCACGCGCATGCTGCCCAGATGCAGGGGCTCCAGCGCCGGCGGCACGACGATGCGGTCGTCGGCGACATCCAGGTCATGCAGAAGCTGGCGACACCAGCCCGGCGCGACGAACCTGGCGGCGGGCGACGCCTTCGCCGCCGGCCCGAGCGTGAGCGGATCGAGATGGTCGAGGTGCTCGTGGCTGACAAAGAAATAGTCGATGCCCGTCAACTCGTCGGGCTGCAGGGGCGGCACATAGGCTCGCGTCCACCAGTCGCCGGCGTTTTCGCGCACGACGTCGCTCAGGCAGGGATCGATGACGACAAGGGCGTCCGGCCCCGCAATCGCCAGGCCCATTTGACCCAGACCCCAAATCGCCAGGCTGCGGGGCAGGATGTCGAGCGCGCGCATCTGCGCCGTTGTGGTGGACATGGGTCGCTCCTGAGGGTCGCGGACGGCGGCCAAAGTATAGCGAGGGGCCCTGCCCCGAGCATCCCGTGGGATAGCGAGGGGCCCCGACCCCGAGCATCCCGTGGGATAGCGCGGGCGGCGGGCTGGTCTCGGACAGGACCCCTCGCTTACCCTTTCAGGATGCTTCGGGATGGTACCCTCCGCTACCCTTTCAGGATGCTTCGAGCTTGCGCTCTCGCGGTCCCACGGGATGCCCGGGGCAGGGCCCCTCGCTATACTTTTGCGGGGAGGGCGCTATGCGACTGGCGACCCGCAGGGCAACACGCATCCTCACGCCGCAGCGCGGCGGTTTCCTGCGCGCAGGACCCTGGCCCTTCACCCATTCGCTGAGTTGGTCGGCAGGTTGTGGCCTGGGTCAGACCTACTGCGGCCGTTACTGCTACGCGCAGCACCTGCCGAACTGGACCTTCAGCCGCGAGGAGGGTGAAGACTGGGGCGAGGCCGTCATCGTCAAGGAGAACGCCGCCGAATTGCTGGATGAGGAACTGGCGCGCGCGGGGTCGGCCGCCCGGCGGGGCATGCGCCTGTTCATGAGTACGGTCAGCGACCCCTGGCAGCCGGTCGAACGCAAGTTGCGCCTGACCCGTCAGTGCCTGCAGGTTTTTGCGCGCTATCCGGATATCGACTTGCTGCTGTTGCAGACTCGCAGTCCGACGGTGCTGGACGACGCGGAGGCGATGGCAGCGCTGCCGGGCGCCTGGCTGGGCATGACACTGGAGACGGACCGCGGCGACCTGGATTACGGGCCGACGGCTGGCGCGATCCGGCAGCGACTGGCGGCCATCCAGGCTCTGGCAGCGGCCGGTGTGCGCGTGCAACTGGCCGTGGCGCCCTGTCTGCCACACAGTGAGGGCTTCGCTGATCTGTTGCTTGCCAGCGGCGCGCGTCGTTTCGTGGTGGATACTTTCAGCGCGGGCGATGGCAGCCAGGGCGGGCGTACCGCGGGCAGCCCCTTTGCGGCGCGGGCGGGTTACGAATGGCGCGACGAAGGGCCGGCGCGGCGTCTGTTCGAACGCTTGCAGGCGGCCGGCGCGGCCATCGGCTGGAGCGCGGATGGCTTCGCCGGCATCCCGCCACGGAGATTGTTGTGAAAGTTGCCCTCACCCCCCCGGCCCCCTTCCCGCTTAGTCGCGGGAGCCCTTCCCTGTGGGAGAGGGAGAGTCCTGGGGGATACGCGAATATCGCTTTCCAGTTTGTGGCGGCACCTGCCAATGATGATTTTCGAGAAATCTCGCCCTGGGGAGGGAATCTTCATTTGCTGTGTTGCCCTCACCCCCCAGCCCCCTCTCCCTCAGGGCGAGGGGGAGTCTTTTCCACTTTGCTGACGGAGTCTTGCCGGGACAAACAGAAGGCAATACCAGGAAAAAAGCAGTTAAAGTCCCTCTCCCTGAGGGAGAGGGATTTAGGGTGAGGGCGGCAGGACACGTGAGCAACACCGACAAGAAAATGATGAAAAGGGTCCAAAACCAGTGATGTGGAGCCAGATTTGAAAAACATACACCCCCTGCGCGTGCTGGACTTTACGCGCGTGCTGGCCGGGCCGGTCTGCACAATGCTGCTGGGCGATTACGGCGCGGACGTGATCAAGGTGGAGCGACCGGGACGCGGCGATGACACGCGGCACTGGGGGCCGCCCTGGGCGGGCAGCGGCGCGGCGCGTCTGAGCGCTTACTTTTTCTGCGTCAACCGCAACAAGCGCAGCCTGACACTCAATCTGCAGGGGGCGGATGGGCGGGACCTGGCGCGGCGTCTGGCGTTGCAGAGCGACGTGCTGATCGAGAACTTCCGCGTCGGGCAAATGGCCGCCTGGGGCCTGGATTACGAGACGCTTTCCCGCGACCATCCGGGGCTGGTGTACTGCAGCATCAGCGGCTACGGTCAGGCTGGTCCGCGCGCCCGTGAGCCGGGCTACGACTCAGTGATTCAGGCGCAGAGCGGCCTGATGGCGATCACCGGCGAGGCCGACGGCGCGCCCATGAAAATCGGCGTGGCCCTGAGCGACGTGATCACCGGCCTCTACGCCACAACGGCCATCCAGGCGGCCCTGTTGCAACGCGAGCGCAGTGGCCGCGGCCAGTACGTCGACGTCGCGCTCTTCGATGCCCAGCTGGCGGCCATGGTCAACATCGCCAGCAACGCCCTTGTCGATGGTACAGAGCCGGGTCGCTACGGCAACGCGCATCCCAGCATCGTGCCCTACCAGACCTTCGAGGCGGCCGATCGCAGCTTTTCCCTGGCCGTCGGCAACGACCGCCAGTTCGCGCGCCTCTGCGCCATCATCGGGCGCGAGGACCTGTCGGCTGACCCGCGCTTCGCCGACAACCCGTCGCGCGTGAAGCATCGGGAGGCGCTGATCCTGCAATTGGCGGCTGCCTTCCGCCTGGGGCCCGCGCAGCGCTGGATCGACGCAGCCCTGGCGGCCGGCATCCCCGCCGGGCCGATCAACGGCGTCGGCGAGGCCCTGGCCGACCCCCAGGTGGGGGCGCGCGGCCTGGTGCAGGACGTGACGCTGGGCGATGGCAGCACGGCGCAAATGGTCGGACCGGTGGCGCAACTCTCCGCCACGCCATCCCGCATCCGCCTGGCCCCGCCGACCCTGGGCCAGCACACGGCGGAAATCCTGCGCGAGCGGCAGGGGCTGGATGACGAAGTCATTGACGATCTGCGGCGGCGAGGTATCTTGTAAATAATGACGTGAAATGATCTGAAAGTTTGGATTTTCTGATAAAGGTAGCAGGCCTTGTAAGTCTTCATAAGCGTTTCGTCCGGGCATCGGGCATGACGCTGGCCCTGCTCTGTCTGTGGACCCTGCCCCTGCAGGCGCAGGTTGGCAGCGTCGAAAGCGACCGCGCCGCGCTGATGGCGCTCTACGAGGCCGCGAACGGGGAATTCTGGGACAACAACGAGAACTGGGGCAGCGACGAGCCGCTCGATACCTGGTACGGCGTGACGACCAGTGCTGTTGGCCGGGTAACGGAGATCAGGCTGGCAGACAACGGTATGTTGGGCGCGATGCCGGCCGGGTTGGGCGTGCTTGACGACCTCAGGGTCCTCGATCTTCAGGACAATTTTCTGCGTGGTGAGATCCCGACCGACCTGGGCGAGCTTGCCAGGCTTGGAGTGCTGAATCTCCACGACAACTGGTTGAGCGGGGAAATTCCGGCCGCGCTCGGCGACCTTGCCCAACTCGAAAAGCTGATTCTGGCCAACAACAAACTGGGCGGCGAATTGCCGCCTGAACTTGGCAAGCTCACCAGACTCACCCGGCTGGTTCTCGATCACAATCGCCTGCGAGGGGAAATCCCGCCTGCGCTCGGCCAACTGGAAAAGCTGCGAATCCTGTCCCTCTCCAATAACCGCCTGAGAGGCGGACTCCCGCCGCAACTCGGCATGCTTGCCGGTCTGACAACCCTTTACCTCGGCAACAATTACCTGAGTAGTGAGATTCCGCCCGAGATTGGGGACCTCACTCACCTGACACATCTGGGCCTGAACGGCAATGAACTGGAAGGCCGAATACCGTCAACATTCGGCAATCTCGCCGGGTTGACGGAGCTTTACCTTGATCACAATCGCTTGCGCGGTGAAATCCCGGCTACATTGGCCGTTCTGGAAAGTCTGACTTTACTGCACCTTGCAGGGAACCTGCTTTGCGGAGGAATCCCGCCAGAGTTGGCCGACCTGGAAGATCATGACCTCCCCGCTGATGGCTTCCCATCCTGTCAGGAGATCAGGCAGGGTGACGATCGGGCTGTCTTGATAACTTTTTACATGTCCACCGCCGGCGACAACTGGCTAAACAACAGGAATTGGGGCAGCGACGAGCCCCTGGGCAACTGGCACGGCGTCATCACGGACCTTGATGGCCGGGTGACGGGCCTGCATCTCGCGTCAAATGGACTGAAAGGCAAGTTACCACAGGAACTTGGTCACCTCGAACGTCTGGGCCGGCTGGACCTTTCCCAAAACCAGCTGGACGGGATGATTCCGGCTTCACTCGGCAACCTCACTGGCCTGCGTAGCCTGGACCTTTCGCAGAACAGGTTGCGCGGATACTTGCCCAGGTCTCTCGACAGTCTGGGCCATCTGGAGGGCCTGAATCTTTCACAGAACCGGCTGGAGGGGATGATCCCGCCCTATTTCGGCCATTTCGAAAGCTTGCGCTGGCTTCACCTCAACGCGAACCGACTCGACGGTGCGATTCCGGAGGAACTGGGCCGGCTCAGCCGCCTGCGGGTCCTGAGTCTGCAGCAGAACCGGCTGGAAGGGGGCGTTCCGCCAGCTTTGGGAGCGCTGGACAACCTGACCTCGCTGAATCTGGCCGAAAACCGGCTGGCTGGCAACATCCCTCCGGAGCTCGCCAACCTGGAGCTTCTGCAGCAGTTGCAACTGGCCTACAACCTGCTGGAGGGAGAAATCCCGCAAGCGCTGGAGGGCCTGGAGGATTTGCGGCAACTGGAACTGGCCGGCAACATGCTCTGTGGCGCGGTGCCGGCAGGGTTAACTGCTGTGGCGGCCAATGACATCCCGCCCGCAGGTTTGCCGCACTGTCCGGCGGCCCCGCTTGAGGACGAGCATGCTGCCTTGATGGCTTTTTTCAGAGCGACAGACGGTGAGAACTGGGCAGACAATACCAACTGGGGCACGGACGAACCCCTTGGCGCCTGGTTTGGCGTGGCAATCGACGCAGAAGGTCGTGTGGCTGGTCTCAGGCTTTCGGAAAACGGCCTGAGCGGAAGTGTGCCCCTTGCGCTGGCCGCCCTGCCTCACTTGATTTACCTGGATTTGTCAAACAATCAACTGGAAGGAGCGATCCCGGCGCTGCTTGGGGAACTGGACAGTCTATTCTATCTGGACCTGTCGCGAAACCGCCTCGTCGGCCGAATACCGGCGGGAATCTGGGGTCTGTCCGGTCTGTTCATTTTGGATCTCCACAGGAACCAGCTTGCCGGAGACATTTCAATCGCGCAAGGCGACCTGGACCAGCTTTCCATTCTTGATCTTGGCCACAACATGTTGAGCGGAACGATTTCGCCCGAATTCGGCAGTCTGCCCAGCCTGAGGACAATTTCATTGCGGGACAACAGGTTGAGCGGGACCATCCCGGAGTCATTAGGCAATCTGAAGCAGGTCTGGTGGCTGGACCTCTCGCAGAACCATCTGGAAGGCACTCTGCCGGGGTCGCTGGGAAGCCTCCGTAACCTGGAACGCCTGAACCTGGCACAGAACCGGTTGAGCGGGGAAATACCTGCATCGTATGGAGGCCTTCACAACCTGGAACGCCTGAACCTGGAACAAAACCAGTTGAGTGGGGAGATCCCGGCGGCGCTCTGCAATCTTGGCAATCTGGTTCGGCTGCGTCTCAGCCTGAATCAATTGAGTGGGGAAATACCTGACTCGCTGGGAGACCTGGAAAACCTGGAATTCCTTTCCCTGTCAGGCAATCGGCTTGTCGGCAGCATTCCGGTATCGCTGGGTAACCTGGAACAACTGGAAGGGTTGGGCCTCAACGCCAATCAATTGAGCGGTCCGATACCGGCCTCGCTTGGCAGGCTTAAAAACCTTCAACAATTGTATCTTGGAGACAATCCGCTTTGCGGCGCGATCCCGCAAGGTTTGTTCGACATAGAGAACCAAGACCTGCCCGTAGCGGGGTTGCCGGACTGCGCAGAGCTGGAAGCCGCTGCCGCCAGGGATCGTGCAGCGTTGCTGTCCCTGTACCAGGCCACCGACGGCGACAACTGGCTGAACAACGAGAACTGGGGTTCGGACAGGCCCCTCCGTGAGTGGTTTGGCGTTGGCACTGACGCCTGGGATCGGGTGCTGGCATTAGACCTCAACAACAATCGGCTTTCGGGGACCCTGCCGGAGTCGACTGGTCAGCTTGTCAGCCTCGAGGAACTGGAACTTTCCGGCAACCAGCTCGTTGGCGAATTGCCGGATTCGCTCGCCAACCTGCACAATCTGGAAGTGCTGGGACTCGTGCAGAACCAGTTGAGCGGGGAGATCCCCGCCTGGCTGGGCAAGCTCGTTAACCTGCAGGCGCTGGGACTCGAAGCCAACCAGTTGAGCGGAGAATTGCCGGAGTCTCTCGCCAATCTGCACAACCTGAATCAACTGTCACTTGGGCAGAACCAGTTGAGCGGGGAGCTTCCCGCCTGGCTGGGCAGCCTCGTCAACCTGCAGGTGCTGGGGCTTGCAGACAACCTGCTGACCGGAGAATTGCCGGAGTCTCTCACCAACCTGCACAATTTGAAATTGCTGTCACTTGGGCAGAACCAGTTGAGCGGGGAGCTTCCCGCCTGGCTGGGCAAGCTCGTTAACCTGCGGACGTTGGCGCTCGAAGGCAACCAACTGACCGGAGAATTACCGCAATCTCTCGCCAACCTGCGCAACCTGAACGGGCTGGCACTTGGGCAGAACCAGTTGAGCGGGGAGATCCCCGCCTGGCTGGG
>JAPOVC010000024.1:16281-172928 GCA_026708325.1 Anaerolineaceae bacterium
GCTGACCGGAGAATTGCCGGATGCTCTCGCCAGCCTGCGCAACCTGAACCATCTGGCGCTTGGGCAGAACCGGTTGAGCGGGGAGATCCCCGCCTGGCTGGGCAAGCTCGTTGACCTGCAGACGCTGGGCCTCCAGGAAAACCAGCTGACCGGAGAATTGCCAGATTCACTCGCCAACCTGCACCGGCTGAACCGGCTGACACTTGGCCACAATCAGTTGAGCGGGGAGCTCCCCGCCTGGCTGGGAGAACTCTTAAATCTGCAGGCACTGGGGCTGGAAGACAACCAACTTGCTGGCGAATTGCCGGAGGCTCTCGCCGACTTGCATGACCTGAAATGGCTGAACCTTGGCCACAATCAGTTGAGCGGGGAGCTCCCCGCCTGGCTGGGAGAACTCGTAAACCTGCACACGCTGGCACTTGGAGGCAATCGGCTGACCGGAGAATTGCCGGAGCCACTGGGAGACCTTCGGAACCTGAAGTGGCTGTCACTTGGGCAGAACCGGTTGAGTGGGGAACTTCCCGCCTGGCTTGGCAACCTGGACAAGCTGGAAACCCTGTACATGGCGGACAACGAATTTTGCGGGGACATACCGGCGGGACTGGCCGAAATCGAACGTCACGACTTGCCGGCCGCCGGCTTGCCACCCTGCCAGTCGCCTTCGACATGAGACCAAGTTGACAAGTGACCTTCGTTGACCGGTTTGTTTCCGGTGCTCCGCCCACAATGACAATCTCCAACGCAACCAGTCCATATCGCGCCACGCCTGGGCAAGGCGCGGGGAGGCATGCCATGATGGTGGCGCCGGAATCGCCGGTGCGCAGCACCTGCCCCTGCTGCGACGTGGGCCGCCAGATCGACCTGCACGTAAGTGAGGACCTCATCTGCCGCGTCGAGGCGACCTTCGGCAGCACCGCCAAATTTGCAAGCGAGATTGAACACAGAACAGCGACCCGTTGGACAATGCCTGGCAAGTCCGTCGCATCCTGCCTGATACTGGCCCTGCTCTGTCTGTGGGCCCTGCCGCTGGGAGCGCAGGACGACGGCGTCGCCTCCGACCGGGCTGCGCTGATGGCGTTCTACCACGCCGCCAACGGGCACTTGTGGGAATACAACTACAACTGGGGCAGCGATGAATCGTTGGACTCCTGGCATGGAGTCAGCACGAACGCACAGGGCCGGGTGACAAGGCTGGACCTGGCAAACAACGACATTTACGGGGAAATCCCACTTGCGCTGAGTGGACTTGGCAGCCTTGAAGTTTTGGACCTAAGCGGCAATCGTCTGGAAATGGCAATCCCGCCTGAACTTGGTCAACTGGCCAGCCTCGAAGCCCTGGACCTCGGCGGCAACACCCTCGTGGGTGAAATCCCGCCCGAGCTCGGCCAACTCGCCAGTCTGGAAATCCTGGACCTCAGTTGCAACCTGTTGAGCGGCAGCGTTCCGCCTGAACTCGGCAACCTTGCGGATCTAAGAGTCCTGAGGCTGGTCTACAGCGGGTTGAGCGGCGAATTGCCACCGGAACTGGGTCAACTTGCCCGCCTGGAGTTCCTGGACCTGAGCAACAATCTCTTGGACGGAGGAGTCCCGGCCGAATTTGGCAACCTTGCCAGCCTGGAACATCTGGAAATCATCCACAATGAGTTTGCCGGAACACGCTCTTACGCTGTGGCAAATCGCTTCAGCCGAAAGAGGGATACGTTCGCCAGAAACCAGTTGAATGGGGAAATCCCGCCCGAGTTGGGCGATCTTGCGAATCTGCTCTTCATGGACCTGGGTGGCAACCGGTTGGGCGGGGAAATTCCGTCTGAGCTCGGAGGGCTGGCCAGCCTTGTCTTTTTGCGCCTCGGCTACAATGACTTGAGCGGAGCAATCCCGCCCGCGCTTGGTCAACTCGGCAGCCTGGAAACGTTGGACCTCAGCGGCAACGAATTGAGTGGGGAAATTCCCCCCGAACTCGGGCGCCTTGGCAACCTGAAAGTCTTGCGCCTTACCAGCAACGAATTAAGTGGGGAAATCCCGGCCGCGCTCGGACAACTTGTCAGCCTGGAATTTTTGCGCCTCAACCGTAACCCGCTGACCGGCGGAATTCCCTCCGAACTTGGCAATCTCAAAAACCTGACTCATCTGGAAATTGAAGACTGTCGCCTGGACGGAGAAATTCCGCCCGAACTGGGTAACCTTTCCAACCTGCAGTTTCTGATACTCATCAACAACCAGTTGAGCGGGGAAATTCCGTCTTCCCTGGGCCAACTCGGCAACCTGAGATATCTGGAACTCTATAACAATCAGTTGGGCGGAGAAATCCCGGCCGAACTGGGCCAGCTTGTCAAGCTGCGCAGTCTGGACCTCGGCAACAATCAATTGCGCGGGGAAATCCCGTCCACCCTGGGTCGGCTCGCCAACCTGGAGGTCCTGAGACTCAGCCGCAACCAGTTGAGCGGCGAGATTCCACCTGAAATCGGCGGCCTTGCCAACCTGAGATTCCTGTACATCAGCCGCAACAACCTGAGCGGTGCGATTCCGTCTGAACTGGGAAATGCTGCGCGCCTCGCCCGCCTGGGACTGGGCAACAATCGCTTGAGTGGCGAAATCCCGTCCGTGCTCGGTCGGCTCCCCACCCTGGAATACCTGAACCTCGCCAGCAACCAGCTTGGCGGGCGCATCCCGCCCGAAATCGGTCTTGCCAGCCTCATGCGGTCTCTGTTACTCAACGACAATGCATTGAGCGGGGAAATCCCGCCCGAGCTGGGACAGCTCGAAAAACTGAAAAGGCTGAAACTGGACATCAATCAACTGGAAGGTGAAATCCCGGCCAAATTGGGGAATCTTGCGCGCCTGGACACCTTTTTCATCCTTGGAAACCAGCTCTGCGGAGACATTCCCGAAAGACTGTGGGATGTCGAGAAGAATGACTTGCCCGCAGACGGACTGCCGGCGTGCCCGTCATCAGAGAGCGGGAACAGCCAGTAGCCAGACTGATCTGTGCGGCTCTGGACGCGCCATTCCTGGCTGGACTATATCAACGGGAGAACCCAAATCACGCTACACTTGGGCAAAGCGCGGGGAGGCATGCCATGATGGTGGCGCCGGAATCAGTGGTGCGCAGCGCCTGTCCCTGCTGCGGCGTGGGCTGCCAGATGGACCTGCACCTGCGCGACGGCCCCATCTATCGCGTCGATGCGCCCTTCGACAGCGCCGCCGATTTGCAAGCGAGTTTGTACACAGGGCAGCGACCCGTTTGACAATGTCAGGCAAGTCCGTCGCATCCTGCCTGATACTGGCCCTTCTGTGCCAGTGAACGCTGCCGTCGTGGGCGCAGCAGGATAGTCTCAAGGGCTACCGGGCGGCGCTGATAACACTCCCTGCAGAACCCTCCCGCATCCGCCTGGCCCCGCCGACCCTGGGTCAGCACAGGGAAGATGTCCTTCGCGACTGGTTGGGACTGGATGAACCCGCTCTGGCAGTTTTCCAGAGTCATCGTACCTTACCGGAATCTAAACTTAACGGGGTCTGGTGCAATGAAAGAGAATTGGGGCGTTTCCTGGACAGGGTGTGCGGGCGTGGCGCTGTTGCTCTTGTGGTTGTTGGGACTGCCGCTGGGAGCGCAGGACGACGGCGTCGCCTCGGACCGGGCTGCGCTGATGGCGCTCTACGAGGCCACCGACGGCGAAAACTGGGCGAACAATGAGAACTGGGGCAGCGACGCGCCGCTCGGCACCTGGCATGGCGTCTCGACAGATGAGCAGGGCAGGGTCACAGAATTGAGACTGGGTAATAACCACATGCGCGGAGAACTTCCGCCGGTGCTGGGGACTCTTGACCAATTGCGGGTTTTGATCCTCAGTAAAAACAAATTGAGTTGGGAAATTCCATCCTCACTGGAGAATCTTGTTAACCTGGAATGGCTGGATCTCGTACACAATGATTTTTGCGGGCATTTCCCCGCAGGGCTGGCAAATCTGCCCGACTCAACGGCGATTTCGGTTCCTGTTGGCGGCTTTGACTTTCCGGATTGCGCTGCTGCCGCGGCGGCAACTGCGAAAGCGGTTGAACGGGAGGAATTGTATTGGCAAACACATGCCATCCTGATGGAGTTCTATCACGCCACGGATGGCGACAACTGGATCAACAACACCAACTGGGGCAGCAGCACGTACTTCTCCAACTGGTACGGAATAACCGGAACAACGGGACACCATGTCAGGAGTCTTGACCTTTCGCAAAACGGGTTGAGCGGGAACATTCCGCCCTCTCTCAGTGAACTCACACTGCTGAATAATCTGAACCTGTCTCAGAATCGCCTGACCGGGACCATCCCCGATTCATTGACCACCCTCGATCTGTGGACGCTGGATCTCTCACATAACGAATTGAGCGGGGCCATGCCGGTAGCGTGGGGAAATCTTGACAACCTCCAGTTGTTGAATCTTTCGGACAACCAGTTGACCGGCAGGCTCCCGATCGAGCTGGGCGCGATGTCAAAACTGGGGTGGCTGGATCTTGCGCGAAACAACCTGACCGGGAATATCCCCGGTTTCCTGGGTAACCCTCGGGGCCTGAGTGGGTTTTACCTCTCGGGCAACCAGTTTTGCGGCGCCGTGCCGGAAGCTCTGACCAAGGTGAGGAGAAACGACCTTGCCGGGACTCGCTTCCCGGACTGCAAGGCATCGCAGCACGGGGGCGACCTGGCCGCGCTGATGGCCCTCTACAATGCGACAGTCGGCGAAAACTGGTTAAGCAACGACTTGTGGGGAACGAAGGAACCGCTGGACAGTTGGCACGGGGTGCTCACCAACGACCAGGGCAGGGTGGTTTTGCTGAACCTCCCACTCAACCGTCTTCGTGGAAAGCTTCCGCCCGAAATAGGGAACCTGACCGAACTGGTAGCTCTGTTCCTGTCGAACAATTCGCTGGAAGGAGAAATACCGGACACGATCAGAAACCTGACCAAACTGGCGATTCTTGACCTGAAACACAACAGCCTGGAAGGGGAAATACCTGCCACCACTGGGGATCTGACCTCACTCCTTCAACTTGCCCTGTCCTGGAATCAGTTGAGCGGCAATATTCCGGATTCTTTGGGTCGTCTCGCCAATCTGCAAATCTTGCTTCTGCACAAAAATCAGTTGACTGGAAATGTTCCGGAATCCTTGGGTAATCTATCGCAACTTCGCAATCTGTCCTTGTCAAGTAACTCCCTGAGTGGCCGACTGCCCCGCAGTTTGGGCGCTCTCGACAAACTGGAACATCTGAGTGTTGCCTGGAACCGGTTCTGCGGCGACATTCCGGAAAACCTGGTGCAACTGGTGCCCGATTATGTTTTGGAAAGGTTTTCGGACTGTCCCTGATTCATATTTCAGACTGAACAACCGCCTGGGCCGAAGTCGCCTGTTCGCACTGACGACGAAAAACGCAAACAGCCAAATCACGCTACACTTGAGAAAAGCGCGGGGAGGCATGTCATGATGGTGGCGCCGGAATCAGTGGTGCGCAGCACCTGCCCCTACTGCGGCGTGGGCTGCCAGATGGACCTGCACGTGCGTGACGGCCTCATCTACCGCGTCGAGGCGCCCTTCGACAGCGCCCCCAACTACGGCAACCTTTGCGTCAAGGGCCGCTTCGGGCTCGACTTCGCCACCCATCCACGCCGATTGACAAGGCCGGTGATCCGCAGTGGCGGGCCAGGCGAATTCCGCGAGGCCGGTTGGGACGAAGCCCTGACCCTGGTCAGCGAGCGCCTCGGGAGCATCGTGGCGGAGAGCGGCGGCGACAGCATCGCCACCTACGCCTGCGCCAAGGCCACCAACGAGGACAACTACGTCTTCCAGAAGTGGGTGCGCGCCGTGCTGGGCACCAACAACGTCGACCACTGCGCGCGGCTCTGCCACGCCGGCAGCGTCACCGGCCTGCAACTGGCCATCGGTTCCAGCGCCATGAGCAACAGCATCGGCGAGATGGAGGACCTGGACACTTTCATCGTCACCGGCAGCAACACCACCGAGACGCACCCGGTCATCAGCCTCTTCCTCAAGAAGGCCGTGCGCCAGAATGGCGCGAAGCTGATCGTCATCGACCCGCGCCAGATCGAACTGACCGACTTCGCCACGCTCTGGCTGCGGCAGGAGCCGGGCACGGACGTCGCCGTCTTCCAGGCGATGGCGCACGTCATCGTCAGCGAACAGCTCTACGACGCCGACTTCATCGCTCGCCGCACCGAGGACTTCGACGACTACGTCGAATCGCTGGAGCGCTTCACGCCGGAATGGGCCGAGGGCGTCAGCGGAGTCCCGGCGGAGGACATTCGGGCCGCGGCGCGCATGTACGCGAAGGCCGAACGCGCCGCTTTCTACTGGGGCATGGGCATCAGCCAGAGCACGCACGGCACCGACAACGCCCTTTCCCTGACCAACCTGGCGCTTATGACCGGCAACGTCGGCAAGCCGGGCACCGGACTCAACCCCCTGCGCGGCCAGAACAACGTTCAGGGCTGCTCCGACAGCGGCGGTCTGCCCACGGTTTACACGGCCTACCAGCGCGTCGACGACCCCGAGATTCGCGGCCGCTTCGAACGCGCCTGGGACGTGACCCTTCCGCCGAAGCCGGGTCTGACCGTGACCGAGATGGTCGACGGCGCGCTGACCGGCCAGATCCGCGCCATGGTCGTGATGGGCGAGAACCCGCTGATGAGCGAGCCCAACCTGAGCCACGCGCAGCACGCCATCGAAGCGCTGGATTTCGTCGTCTGCATCGATATCTTCATGAACGAGACGGGCGAACTGGCCGACGTGGTCCTGCCCTCGGCCAGCTTCGCCGAGAAGGAAGGCACCTTCACCAACAGCGACCGTCGCATCCAGCGCGTGCGCGTGGCGCTGCCGCCGGTCGGCGAGTCGCGCGCGGACTGGGAGATCGTCTGCGACCTGGCGCAGCGCATGCAGCGTCTGCAGGGGCGCGAAAACAACGGCTTCCACTACGCGCATCCCGAGGAAATCTGGGAGGAGATGCGCGCGCTGACGCCGGATTTCGCCGGCATCACCTGGGAGCGCCTGGAGCGCGAGGGCGGCGTCCACTGGCCCTGCCCCGCCGCCGATCACCCGGGAACGCCCTACCTCTTCGAGGACGAGTTCCCGCGCGGTCTCGGCAAGTTCTGGCCGCTGGAATACGGCACCGAGAGCGAACTGCCGGACGAGGACTATCCGTACAACCTGACGACCGGGCGCGTACTCTTCCACTGGCACGGCGGCACCATGACGCGCAACTCGCGCCTGGAGGAGGCCTTCCCGGAGCCGCTGATCGAGATGCATCCGGAAGACGCGCGGGACCTGGCGCTGGTCTCCGGCGACTGGGCCGAGGTGACCTCGCGCCGCGGCAGCGTGATTTGCCGCGTTCTCGTGACCGGGCGTTCGCCGGCGGGGACGGTCTTCCTGCCATTCCACTTCGTGGAGGCGGCGGCCAACCTGCTGACCCTGGACAAGGTGGATCCGCGCGCGAAGATCCCGGACTTCAAGATGGCGGCGGTGCGCATCGAGCCCTGCGCGGCGCCAGAGGGTCGCGTCGGCACGGAAGCGCCGCTGGAAGGGCGCGGCGCCATCCGCGAGCCGACGAAGTATGTGCACTAGGCGCGCCCGCCTGGTTCAATAGTTTGCAGGGGCGACATATCATGTCGCCCGCCGTACCCCCCGGTAAACTTCCGCCGTGCGCTTTTCCGCGTTATGCTGGGGGCGGGAGGCGTCCCGTCATGAGCAGCTTGATACGGACTCAACTGCCAGAAAACAAAATCCGCGAATACTGCGCCCGGCAGCCGATACGGCGTTTGTCGGTTTTTGGCTCCGCAGCGAGAAATGAATTGACGCCGGAGAGCGATATCGACTTGCTGGTCGAATATATGCCGGATGCGCGTGTCGGCCTGTTTGCGATGTCGGGGCACCGCAGGGACCTGAGCGAAATCGTGGGACGCAAAGTTGACCTCTGCACACCTAGGGGAATCAGCAAATACATTCGCGAAGAGGTAATCGCAGGCGCGAGGCTCATCTATGCGAAAGAGCCGTGAGCGCGATCGTCTTCATCTGCTGCACATGCGCGACGCGGCGCAGGCCGCACACGATTTCTGCGCCGGTCGCGACCGGGCTGAACTGGACAACAATCCCTTGCTCCAAATGGCTTTGGCGAAAGCCATCGAACTGACAGGGGAATCCGCCAATCATCTCTCGGGTGAGTTGCGCGCCCTGCAGCCAAATATTCCGTGGGCGGACATCATTGGTATGCGCCATGTGTTGGTCCACAACTACTGGTATGTCGAGATGGACGAGGTCTGGAACACAGCGCAACACGACATGCCAACCTTAATTGCGCAACTGCAAGAACTTATTGACCAGGAGGAAACGCGGGGCAAGCGATGACTCTGACCCGCAACCCCTTCACCGTCGCCATCAACGCCGGCGGGCAGAGCCGGCGCATGGGCCGGGACAAGGCCCTGGTCCAGCTGGACGGCCGGCCCATGCTGGAACACGTCATCGAGCGCGTCAGCGGCCTCGGCCAGGCGCAGACCCTGCTCGTCAGCAACGACCACGAGGCGCACGCCCGCTTCGGCCTGCCGATGGTCCGCGACTCACTGCCGGACGGCGGCTCGCTCGGCGGCATCTACACGGCGTTGATGCACAGCCACTACGGCCACACCCTGGTCGTGGCCTGCGACATGCCCTTTCTCAGTCCGACGCTGCTGCGGTACATGTTGGCGTTGTGCGAAGGCGGGTACGACGTCATCGTGCCGCGGGTGGATGGCTTTCCCCAGGGCCTGCACGCAGTCTACAGCCAGGCCTGTATCGCGCCGGTCCGCGCGCAGATCGAGGCCGGTCGGTTGAAGGTCATCGGCTTTTATGACCAGGTGCGCGTGCGCTACCTTGATGAAGATGAGTGGCGTCCGCTGGATCCGACGGGTCGGGCGCTAGGCAACATCAACACGCCGGAGGAACTGGCGGCGGCGAATCTGTCTCGGAGACTGGAGATGAATGAGTGATGGGTCAGATAAACCGCATTTTGGCGGCTGTGCTGCTGATACTTGTCGTTGCGCTGATTGTCATTGTTGCCAATTCATTTGAACTCGAACAGCGGTTGAATGCTGCCGTCTCGGAACGCGACGCTGCCATCGAGGAGCGGGACACTGCAATCGAGCAAAGGGACCAGGCGCTGGCCGAACTTGTCGAACGCGACCAAAAACTTGCAGATGCGCACGTATCAATTGAGCGCCTAACTGGGGAACGGGATGAGGCTCTGGCACAACGCGATGCTGCAGTCGAAGAAAGGGACAGGGCGCTGGCCGACCTTGCCGAACACGACGGGCAACTGGCGGATGCTCAGGCGCAACTGACCGATGCCCAGTCGCAATTGGAGATCGTTACTACAGAAAGGGACGAGGCCCGTACGGAGTGGGTCACTGCAATTGAGGAAGAAGACAGGGCGCTTGAGAATTTGGCCGAAAGCGAACAGAAATTGAAAGAGGCGCAGGCAGAGATTGAAAGCCTCAAGAAAGAAAGAGACGAGGCCCCAGCGGAACGTGACGCAGCCATTGAGGAACGGGACACCGCACGTGCAGAGCGCGACGCTGCAATCAAGGAAAGGGACAAGGCGCTTGAGAATTTGGCCGAGAGCGATAAGCAGGTGCAAGAGGCACAGGAAGAAATTGGAAGCGTCACGAAGGAAAGGGACGAGGCCCGATCAGAGCGTGATGCTGCGCGCGCGGACCTGGCGGAGCGCGACAAGCAATTGGAAGAGACCCAAGCGGAACTTGAACTTGACAAGACTAAACGAGATGAAATCAAGGGCAACCTAGACAGGGCTCTGAATGACCTGGAATCTGCTCGCAAGCAATTGTTGGAGCATGGCATCCCAATAGTTCTTCAAGGCGTTCTTGAAGAACGAAATGTGTTGGTCTCAGTTTACGTCGCTAGGGGCACTGTCGATCTCGAGCCGGGAGTGTGGAAATTCGTTGCTGGTGACATCGGTGGGCAGGAAGCCACGCGAGCTGGTGGAGCGACCGTGGAGCTAAACGTCTTGCCTTCCAACTGTGTGCGGGAGGTAGGGGGCGACTGGCCAGCCACCTTGGCACTGGAGTGCCCGGATAGAGTCGGATGGACTGTGGAGTCACGTTATCCTCACTTCCTGCTGAACATCCTGCCAATTGAGAACCTGGTCATGCAGAAAAACGTAGAGCAATCAAAATCAACTGAAGATGAATGAAATCACAATGCGCGTTGGGGGGATTCTTTATGTTACGGGTAGTTCTGATTCTGATTGCTGGTCTGGCCCTGATGTTTCCTGCATTTGCTCAAGATGATGAGAGAGAGGAAACAGATGAGTCACCGGTCATTTCGCTGAAGCGAGGAGAGGCAGAAGCCCTAGAGATTCTTGCTGCCTTTCTGCTGGAGGGCGAAAAGGTCGAACTTTCTTTCCGTTCCGACTACTACGCAAACGAAGGTTCATTGAGTCTTGAAGAAGGGCGCTATTCTCTGCTGGCAGTCGGAATTGGCGGTGACACTACTACTTACATCGGCGAAGATGCGACCGGTGTGGACTTGATGTTGACCGCCTTTAACGAACGTTGTTTCAGGGCATTGACGTATGTCTCGGCCGGTGCCTTTCGAATCACTTGCCCTGAGTACACCGTAAGATTCGAAATTAATTCCCATACCCAGTATTCGCTGCTCATGATTTCGCGACTGGATGCCTGACTGCAATGTCGGAAATTGCCAGTTTGGACTCCCTCCTCGACCCATACGCGGGACGCGGTCGCGAGGCGCTGCTGCCCGTCCTTTGGGACGTGCAGACCGCCGCCGGTTACATCAGCGCGGAGGCCGTGCACGCCATTTCTCACTGCCTGCGCGTACCCGAGGCCGACATCTACGGCGTCATCGGCTTCTACAGCCTCTTCCACTCCGGGCCGACCGGCGAGCGCATCGTCCGGGTATGCACCGACCCGGTCTGTGGCCTGCGCGGCGGCGACGCCCTGCTGGAGGCCCTGCATGACGACCCCGACGTCACCATTGAGCATTCGCCCTGCCTGGGCCTCTGCGAGCACGCGCCGGCGGCCCTGATCAGCACTCGCGGCGAGGGCGAACGCAGCCTCGCGCCGGTGACCGACGTCGCGCAGCTGCTTGGTTCAGACGCCCTGCCCGACTATCCGGTCGTCTGCGACGCGGCCCCCGCCGTGCTGCTGCAGGGCGCCCGGCCGGAGCGCGCCCAGACCCTGGCCGAATACGGTGACTATGCCGGTCTGCGGCGCGCGCTGGAACTGACGCCGGAGGACATCGTGGGCTTGCTGGACGACTCCGGCCTGATCGGTCGCGGCGGCGCGGCCTTCCCCACCGGTCGCAAGTGGCACTTCACGCGCGGCGACCCTGAAGCGCGGCGCTGGCTGGTCTGCAACGCCGACGAAAGCGAGCCCGGCACCTTCAAGGACCGCGCGCTAATGGAGGCCTGTCCGCATCGCCTGCTGGAGGGCATGGCCATCGCGGCCCGTTGTATCGGCGCGCGCCACGGCTACCTCTTCATCCGCGGCGAGTACCCGTTGGCGACGCAGCGTCTGGCGGCGGCCATCGCGGAAGCCGAAGCGGCCAACCTGCTGGGCGAGGGCATCGGCGGCGGTGATTTCGACTTTCACATCGAGATCCGCCGCGGCGCGGGCGCCTACATCTGCGGCGAGGAGTCGGCCCTGTTCGAAGCCATAGAAGGCAAACGCGGCTTCCCGCGCATCAAGCCACCTTACCCCACCGACGTCGGCCTCTTCGGCGAGCCGACGACGGTCAACAACGTGGAGACCCTGGCGGCGGTGCCGGGCATCCTGACGCATGGCGCGGACTGGTTCCGCGCGATGGGCACGGAGGGCAGCAGCGGCAGCAAGCTGGTCTCGGTGAGCGGGCACGTGCGGGTGGCGGGCGTCTTCGAGATCGAGCCGGGCATCAGTCTGCGCGCTTTCCTTGAGGGGCCCTGCGGCGGCGTGGACGGCGAACTGCGGGCCGTGTTGATGGGCGGTGCGGCGGGCACCTTTCTGCGGCCGGAGCAGATCGACGTGAAGCTCAGCTTCGAGGACCTGCGCGCGGCTGGCAGCACCTTCGGTTCGGGCGCTATCATGGTCTTCAACGAGACGGTCGACCTGCGCGACGTGCTGCTGCGCCTGGCGCGCTTCTTCCAGCACGAAAGCTGCGGCAAGTGCTTCCCCTGTCAGCTGGGGACGCAGCGGCAACTGGAATTGCTGGAGCGCGCGCCGCAGCCTGGTGACGCGCAACGTCTGCAGGACGTGGGCTGGACGATGACCGAGGCCTCGCTCTGCGGCCTGGGCCAGACGGCCGGCTCGGCGGTGCTCAGCGCGCTGGAACAGTGGCCGGGGATGTTTGAAGTAGGGGAGAAAACGTAATGCCCTTTAGTCCGAAACCCGATTACGATATTGTTCCGCGCCAAATCCTTATACGAAACTTCACATCCCTTAGGGCAAAATATATATCGCGTCCGCCTTACCAGAGAAAGACCGTTTGGTCGCGTAGGCAACAGTCCCTTTTGCTGGACAGTTTATTTCGCCGTTCCTACATTCCAAATATCGTGCTTAGGGAAGTCAGACTCAAGACTAACGAGGTCGTTTTCGAGGTCATTGATGGCCAGCAACGAATCAATACTGTACGTCGGTTTTTGGCAGGGGATTTGCCATTGCCGGACACTCTCAATGACATTGATGTCCGCCTACCTGGCAAACGATACTTTCAACTAGAAGATAAAGAACTCGTCGACATCAAGGAATTTGTCGATGAAGAACTCTCGTATGAAGCGGATTTGGTAAAGGGAATTAATGACCCCTTCAACCAAAATCACTTAAGGATTGCCTCCAATATTTTTTGGCGTTTGCAACTTGGTGACAAACTAAACAACATGGAAGTCGCTCACGCAAGATTGTTCAGCACGGTACGCAACTTCTTGGTTCGCTATGCCGACGACTATGACTTTGACATTCACACTTACGAGCCTATAGAAGTCAACAAGCACAAGCACAAGTTTTTCCAACACTTGTATGGTCGCAAAAACAATCGCATGGAGCATCTCACTATGCTTGGTCGCTTGCTTCTACTGGAAAGTGGAGACGGCCCTGCGGACCTCCGAGATAGCGCTCTTGCAGAATTCATCAAGAGCGCGGAATCAACTGATGGAATAGGCAACTATTCCTTCGAAAAGAATCGCCACGCGAAGTCACTGCTTAAGAACTTGGACCTTTTATGCAACATTTACAGGCAAGACTTCCAAATTGGAAGGCAAGTCTTCGGTATTGATTATCTTGTCGTGTCCTACTACCTGTTACTAAGGCATCTTCACCGCAACTATGTGTTGCGGGCAAAGGGATTCGACTTGTTCAAGGCTTTCATTTTTGATTTCCATAGTCGCATTACTGCTAAACCTGTACAGGATTTGAACTTGCGCAGATTTCCTGAAAGTAGACAAATGGACACCAGTTCCATTGAAGAAAGGCATCGTATTATCCGATATGAATTCTTCTCGTTCGCGGATGCAAATGGCTTCGAAATTAAAGTTAAGGACGCAAATCGAACATTTGATGAAAGGGAACGGTTGGATATTTACATGAGAGGCAATGGCATTTGTCGCATGTGCAAAAAAGAGGGCAAATCCGAACGAGAAGCTACCGTGAAATGGAGTGAATTTGAGGCTGACCACGTCCTTCCTCACAGTGAGGGCGGGCAAACCCTGATAGAAAATGGCCAGGTGCTGTGCCGAGAGCACAATCGGCGCAAGGGTGACAAGGTATGACCGATACGGTCACCCTGACCATCGACGGCGTGGAGCTGACGGTACCCGCCGGCACGACGATCCTTGAAGCTGCCGCGACCCTGGGCATCGAGATCCCCGTGATCTGCTGGCACGAGGCGACCACGGCCAACGGCCTCTGCCGCGTCTGCGTGGTGGACGAGGACGGCGGCCGTCTGCTGCAACCGGCCTGCATCGCCGAATGCCGGGCGGGCGCCAACATCGAGACGCGCAATGAGCGCGCGCTGCGCAGCCGCCGCACCATCCTCGAGATGCTGGCCGCCTCGGTCGACCTCAGCGAAGCGCCGGAGATCGAGGCCGCCATGGCCGACTGCGAGGCCGACCCCGGTCGCTTCCCCGAGGCGCAGGCGCGCCAGCACGAGCTCATCGACGACAACCCCTTTTACCTGCGCGATTACAGCCAGTGCGTGCTTTGCTGGCGCTGCGTCCAGGTCTGCGCCGAGGACGCGCAGTACACCTTCGCCCTGACGCTCGACGGCCGCGGCCATGACACGCAGGTGTCGACGGCCTTCGATATCTCCATGACGGAGTCGCCCTGCGTCTTTTGCGGCCAGTGCGTCGGCGTCTGTCCGACCGGCGCGCTCAAGCCGAAGGTCGAGTGGGGCCTTGAACAGGGTCTGGCGCCGGAAGACATCCGTTCGATGACGCGTGCGCCGCGCCGTCGCCGCGAGGAATGAGCGGGAAAGCATTTGGGATGAGGCCTTTTCCAGGGTGATTCCAACTCAGGCGATTCTGGAGAATCAGTGCGGCCCTCACCCCCAACCCCTCTCCCTCAGGGAGAGGGGAGAAAGTACGCCCTTTTGCATTGCTTTGAAGTCACTTTCCCTGAGAGGGAGAGAGAGCTTCGTTCGTCTGGCAACGACTGACGAAATCGAACCCATTGAACGATGAAGCAATTGAGGAAGTCAAAAGCCCCTCTCCCTGAGGGAGAGGGGTTGGGGGTGAGGGCCGCCCACGATTCGGGAACCCTCCCTCAGGGAAAGGATTCAGGGTGAACCCCACCCCCGGCGCGCTGCCGCAGAGCTACTGGCTTGTCGAGCAGGACCGCGCGAAACTGACCGAAGGCGGCGTCATCGAGGAGACGCTGCTGGACATCTACGTCAACGGTCAGGAGTTGGCGACGGTGATGTGCAGCCCGCTTGACCAGGAGGCGCTGGCGCTCGGCTTTCTTTACACCGAAGGCGTGATCGACGCACTGGACGAGGTGGCGCTGGTGCAGGCCAACGCGCCGCGCACGGTGGTCGACGTGCTGTTGACGCGACCCGACTTCGAGCCGCCGCGACGCATGGTGCTGACCAGCGGCTGCGGCGGCGGCGTGACGATGCAGCACATCACGGAATCGTATCCGCCGCTCTGCAGCGAGTACCGCACGCAGCCGGATGTCATTCTGAAGCGCATGCGCGATCTGCAGGGCGCGGCGCGGCTCTACAACGCAGTTCGCGGCGTCCATACGGCGGTGCTGGCCGACGAGGACCAGTTGCTGCTGGGCGCCGAGGACGTGGGCCGCCACAACGCCGTCGACAAAATCGCCGGACTGGCCTTGCAGGGCGGCATCGATACGCGCGACCGGCTGCTGTTAAGCAGCGGGCGCATCAGTTCAGAGATGCTCTCCAAGGCGCGGCGCATGGACATCCCCCTGGTGGCCAGCCGCACCGCCCCGACCAGCACAGCCATTCGCCTGGCCGAGGCCTGGCAACTATGCGTCATCGGCTACGTGCGCCGCGGCGGCCTGCGGGCCTATACGCACGCCTGGCGCCTGGGCCTGGGCGAAGGTCCGCCCTGACGCCGCTATACTCCATCCATGAACAGCGCCGAATTCTTCAACGTGCAGCCGGTGGCGCAGGCGCTGGCAACGCTGCTGGAGCACTGGCAGCCGACGCCCGCCCTTGAATCGCTCGATCCGCGCCAGGCCATGGGTCGCGCGCTGGCGCAGGACGTCCACGCGCCGGAGGAACTGCCGGCCTTCCCGCGCAGCACGGTGGATGGCTACGCCCTGCGCGCGGCGGAGAGCTTCGGCGCCTCCCCCGCCCTGCCGGCATTGCTGCGGGTGGCGGGCGAACTGCGCATGGGCGAGGCCGCGCAGCAGTCACTTGCGTCCGGCAACGCGCTGCTGATCCACACCGGCGGGATGCTGCCGCCTGGCGCGGACGCCGTCATCATGCTGGAGCGCACGCAGGCGCTGGGTGACGACGTCGAATTGCTGGCGCCGGTCGCCCCTGGCGAAAACGTCTTGCAGCCAGGCGAGGACGTCACCGCCGCCGCGCTGCTCCTGAAGGCCGGGCAGACCCTGCGGGCGCAGGAGATCGGCGGGCTGCTGGCGGCGGGCGTCACGGAGGTCAGCGTACGCGCGCGCCCGCGCGTGGCCATCCTCAGCAGCGGCGACGAACTGGTGCCGCCGGAGGCGACGCCCGCGCCCGGTCAGATCCGCGACATCAACGCCCACGTTCTGGCGGTGCTGGTCAGGGAGGCGGGCGGCGAGCCGCTGCATTGCGGCATCGCCCGCGACGAGTTCGACGACTATTTCGATCGGGCGCGACGGGGGCACGCGGCGGCGGACCTGCTGGTGCTGACGGCCGGCAGTTCCGTCTCGGCGCGGGACCTGACGCGCGCTGTCATCGAGCGCCTGGGCGCGCCGGGAGTCCTGCAGCATGGCCTGGCCGTCCGTCCGGGCAAGCCGACGTTGCTGGCGGTCTGTGAGGGGAAGGCGGTCATCGGCCTGCCGGGCAACCCGGTCTCGGCCCTGCTGGTGGCGCGGCAAGTCCTGCTGCCGCTGCTGCACCACTGGTCGGGCGCGACACCGGCGCCGGCCACGGCTGTGCGCGCGCTGCTGGGCGCCAACCTGTCCTCGGCCAGCGGACGGGAAGATACGGTGCCCGTGCGCCTGCGCGAGCATGACGGTCAACTGATGGCGGAGCCGGTCTTCGGCAAGTCGGGGTTGATCTTCACTCTGGTGGGCGCGGACGGTCTGGTGCGGGTCCCGCTGGACAGCGGCGGTCTGCGGGCGGGGACGATGGTGGACGTGCAGCTGTTCTGAGCGTGGCGTTCAGTCGCAGTCAGCTTCGCTGCGGGCATAGAGGGTCAAGACCAGGTCGCCGCGCCTGACGGGTCGCTGGCAGAAGCGCATGGCTGCGGCGAGTTCCCTTTCAGTGACATTGCCCTGTTCTTTCGCCAGCAGCCAGACGCGCGAATGGTTCCGCGCTGACTGGACGACCTGTTCAGGATCCGTCTCGCCGCTGATCACTTCACGCGGATATTCCCAAACCTTCAAATAGAAGTCACTATTCAGCGGTTCAGATGGCAGGACTTCTTCATGCAACAGGAGAAAGTCATCGGGCCCTGCCAGTTGCTGGAGCGCCTGGTCGGCCAGGTGGATGATGGATTCTTCATGATAGTCATGCTGTCGGTAATAGGGTGTGGCGAAGATCAGAACGATGCCGCTGGCGACGATTCCTGCCAGCAGACTGTCTGCCAGTCGCTGCCTGCTTCGGCCCAGATGGTGAATTGCGACGGCAACGATCAGGGTCAGAGGTGGCCACAGGGCCAGCAGGTAACGCATGCGGCTGGGGAAGAGGACCGGCACAAAATGATTGACGCCCACAACCAGCAAGAAGAAGAACAATGCGGTGAAGCCCAGAAACCAGGACCTGCGCAGTTGCACGGAGCCGCGGGAACGGGTCCTGTACAGTGCCAGGACCGCGATCGGTATGAGGGCGAGCAGGACCGCGTTCAGTGACCGTGGCCAGTGAAATACACCGTTGCTCATGGTGTAAAGGAGGCGATCCAGGACTTCCGCCAGTTGCAGGGGAGGCCCTCCCGCGCCATATTGACTGACATTGTGTTCCACACCGATGCGTAACGCGGTCAATTCAGGGGTGGCAGCGAGGGAGATCAGGACAAACAGCAACGACGTCACCCACCAGCGACGGTCCTTGCGCACAAACAACAGGTGGAACAGCCCCAGCGCCGGTAGCAACAGGGCGGCAAAATAGTGACTGTAAAGCAGGCCAATACCTCCCGGCAGCAGACCAGCCACGCCGGTCCTTGTCGCGAGATGCTGGTTGAGGGCGATTCGCCAGTAGCTCCACAGGGTCAGGCTCGTGAAGAACACAACCGCTGTAAAGGCGCGCGCCACATGGAAATATTGCATGAAGAGCGATGAACTCATGAGCAGGAGGCAGGCAGCCAGGCCCACCGCGTCTCCAAACATGTCCCGTCCGGCGCGCCAGAGCATGGCGAGGGCCAACACCCCGAAGAGCAGCGACCAGGCGCGCATGGCCACGGTGCTCCAACCGGCCACGGCGCCCCAGCGGTTGATCAGGATTGTCCAGCCAAAGGGCTGGTCTCCGGAAATATCCAATTCGCTCTCCAACGCCTGGGCAATGGTGTAGGGGTCAGGGTTTCTCGCCCCAACGTAAATCAGGGTCCAGGTCTCGTCTTTGGTAAAGGTCAGGGAGTTAAGGCGGCGGCCGGCCAGAAATACGGCGAGCAACAGCAGGGGAATCATCCACAGCCAGGGGTGCCCTTTCAGAGTCATAAGTGCTGCGTCGCCGGGCATGCCCGGCCTGGCAGGATTGAGGCCGGCGATGTTTCTTGCCCCTGAATCATGGTCACGGTTCACCTGGTTGGCTCCTTTCGGGAGCAGTCGCTGTCGCTGCGGGCAAGATGTGTGAGCATCAAAGCTTCCTGCTGCCGGTCATTGTTCCTGCGACAGGTCATCATGCCGGAGTTCAGCAGCGCCACCTCGGTCCAGCCGGCCATTCGCCCCCTTGCCTCGGCCCGCTGCAGCAGGGGCAGGACCCGGGACCAGTAAATCCTGTTTGCCGGGTAACGCATGAGTAGAGGTTGTTCCCCTTGTGTGCTGCCTGGCAGAGTGTAGACCGCCGCCACCCTTAAGGCTACACTGCGACTCATGCAGCGCAACGGCGACAAGTCTTCAGCCTCCTTCGCCGCCCGGCTCTGGCGCCTGGTCGGCCTGGTCTTCTCGCTGCTGCTGCTGGCCCTGTTGCTGGACGCACTGGACCTGGACGCCTTTCGGCGGATGAGCGCGGGCATCCCTCCCGCAAGTCTGCTCCTGGCGCTCCTGACTTATCTGCTACTCAATTTCTTTCGCACGCTCCGCTTTCAGGTCCTGCTTGACGCCGGTGCGCCGACGTTGAATGCCCTGTGGCCGGTCGTGCTGGTGCACAACCTGATGGTGCGTCTGATGCCCTTCAAGACCGGCGAATTCGCCTGGCTGCTCCTGTTGCGGCGGCACTTCGGCCAGAGCGTCGGCGCCGGCCTCGGCAGTCTGCTGGGCGCGCGCCTCTTTGAGTTGCTGATCGTGTTGCTGGTCGGAGGCGCGGCCCTGGTGCAGGGCAGCGACCGCTTTGAAGAAAATCGCGGCGCCCTGTCTCTTTTGCTGGCGGCCCTTTTCCTGCTCTGCCTGGCGGGGCTGTTCAGCGCCGGCTGGCTGCTGCGTCAACTGCGCCTGCGCCTGCCGGATCGGGGACACTTCAGCCGGCGTCTGGCTGCGTCCCTGCCCGCGCTGGAAAGCAATGTGGCGCGCCTGCGTCTGCCCCGCGTCTTCCTTCTGACCCTGCTGCTCTCCTGCCTGACCTGGGGCTCGAGCGTCTGTTTCAACCTGGTGTTGCTGGCCGGCCTCGGCATCCATGGCCTGCCCCTGCTGGTGGGCGTGATCAGCATCACCATGCTGGTGGAGGCCCTGCCGGTGGCCAGCATCAGCGGTCTGGGCGTGATCGAAGGCGGCTGGACCTTCGGTCTGGTCGGTCTGGCCGGTCTTGAACCCGGCGCGGCTGTCGCGACCGGCTTTTTCCTGCACGCCTGTCAATTGCTGGCGGCGGCGCTCTGCGGGCTCGGCGGCTGGCTTTGGCTTAGACGGCTGCCGCGCGTGGAGCCGGCCCTGTGAGGGTACCCTGCCTGTCGATCGTCATTCCGCTTTACAACGAGGCGGAATCCGTCCCGGCGTTGTATGAGGAACTGACGGCCGCGCTGGATGCGCTGGAAACCGGGAGCGAGGTCATCGTGGTCGATGATGGCAGTAGCGACGGCAGCTTCGCCGCCTTGCAGGCCATCCATGAACGCGACCCGCGCTGGATCATCCTGCGTTTCCGTCGCAACCACGGCCAGACGACGGCGCTCAGCGCCGGCTTCCAGAAGGCGCGCGGCGACGTCGTCATCACCCTGGATGCCGACCTGCAAAATGACCCGCAGGACATCCCGCGCCTGCTGGCGACCCTGGACGAGGGCTACGATATCGTCAGCGGCTGGCGCCGGGACCGCAAGGAACCCTTCCTGACGCGGCGCCTGCCCTCCATGCTGGCCAACCGCCTGATCTCGCGCGTGACCGGTGTGTACCTGCACGACTATGGCTGTACGCTCAAGGCCTATCGCAGCGTGGTGGTCAAAAACATTCAACTCTACGGTGAACTGCACCGCTTCATCCCGGCGGTCGCTTCGCAGATCGGCGTGCAGGTGACCGAAATCGCCGTCAACGACCGGCCGCGCCGCTACGGCAGCAGCAAGTACGGTATCAGCCGCACGATTCGCGTGTTGCTGGACCTGGTCACCGTGCGCTTCATCCTCGGTTACAGCACGCGGCCCCTGCAGGTCTTTGGCGGGCTCGGCCTGCTGACCGGCGGTGTGGGTGTGGTGATCGGGCTGATTCTGAGTATCGAGAAGCTGGCGTACGATGTGGACATCGGCAACCGGCCGCTGCTGATTCTGGCGGTGTTGCTGGTCATCGCCGGTGTGCAACTCATCAGCATCGGCCTGGTGGCGGAGATACTGGTGCGCAGCTGGCACGAAATGCGCGGTCACCCGGTCTACATCCTGCGCGACGTGCTGGAGCGCGAAGAGGAAGACAAGGGGGAGAGTTGACCATGAAGGCCACTGTGGGCCCGCAACGGGCCGTGGAACTGCTGCGCGTGGAACACGCCGCCGTGCGCGATCTCATCGACGCACTGGACGAAGAGGAAATGACGCGCCCGGACACCATTCGTCACGGTATGTACGCCGACCAGCGCCTCTCCTTCAAGGACCTGCTGGCGCATTTGATCTGTTACGAGGCGCTGGCGCTGGCGGCCATGGCGGCCTGGGGGCGCGGCGAACGGCACCAGGCCATCGACATTATGCGCAGCCCGGCGCGCAGCCACTCCCTGCATTACAGCGGCATTGCCGATCGCAGCGAGCACAGTCTGGCGCAGGTGCTGGACGAATGGGAACGCTGCCACGCAGGACTTGAGGACGCCATCGCCGCGCTGGACGAACACCAGTGGCGTCGCCCTGCGCCCTGGCCCGAAGGCGAGCCGCTGGACCTCGGGGGCATGGTGGAGGAAATCATCGTCACGCCACCGCGACCCTTCTACCGTCATCTGCCGGTGCACATTCCGGACAGCGCCGAATACATCCGTTCCCTGCGGTGAGGGAAAGGCTCGCCGGGGACGCCCTTAACGATGCCTGCCGCCAACTGCTGGCACGCATCCATCAACTGACTGACCTGCGAATCGAGGGCGTCCGCGACCTGCCGCTGCCACACCAGGGCGCGTCCGGCGCCGAAGTGCGCCTGGTGCGGGTGCGCTGGCGTAGCGGCGGGGGCGCGCAGGGCGAGGAAGACCTGGCGATCAAGCACGCCAGCCTGAAGGAAAGGCGCATCCTGCAACTGCTGAACGACCAGGGCCAGGCCGTGCCGCCGGCGCTGTCGCCGGCATCCACCAGGCATTCTGCCGATCGCGCGCCCCTGCTGATGCCCTTTGTCCGCAGCCGGCCCATGGACCGCATCCTCGGGGACCCCTACGTCCCCATGACGCAGCAGGTGGCGCGGGGTCTGGCGCAGCTGCACGCCGCCAACCTTGAGCGCTGTCCGGACTGGTTGCCGCGCGCCACCGATGACACTATGGCCCGCCTCTACCTGCAGGCCACGCAGGACGAATGGGCCCGTTGCATGGACGACGACGCCTTTCGCCGCGACTACGGGCAGTACGACCGGCCGCTGCGCGAGTCGCTTGCGCGGCTGCTGGACTTCGTGGCAGGCCTGGACGAGGAAGGCAACTGCTGCACCCTGCTCAACTCCGATCTGCACCCGGACCATATCCGGCTTTACGGCGGGCAGCCGGTCTTCATTGACTGGGAACAGGCCTGCTACGGCCCGCTTTACCTGGACCTGGTGAACTACTTCACACTGGAGACCGCCATGCTCTACCGCGACGCCCTGGCGGAGGCCGGCTTCGCCATCCCGACGGCGGCCTTCATGCAGCGCTACCGGGAGGCGGGGCTCTTCATGGGCCTGCGTTACCTGGAGGTCGGGCTGGTGAACTGGCAGGCCGGCGGCGAGGCCTGGCGGCAGGGCCGCTGGTTCTTCCACTACTGCCTGGCCATGGCCCTGGGCGGGCGCTGAGGGGCCAGACGGGCCGTGCTGACAGGTACGCACCCCGCAACCGCCCCCGCTCTTCAGGCAAGGCGGCGCAAATCCGGGATTGGCCCTTATGCGACGTAACTACGTCGTTTTGTGCTACGATTGCAATGAATACGTGAGGCGCATTGGCGCCCGTTACCGCGCAACAGCGCAAGGTGGACTGACGTGAACACTGAAGCCAACATCATGCAACGCGTAGCCCGGCTTGAAGGCGCGTACGAGCATCTGGCCACGAAAGCGGACATCCAGTCGACGAAGGCCTGGATCATTTTTGCGGCGATCATCCAGGCGATTGTTAGCGCAGGGATCAGTACGCTGGTCGCCCTTGCGCTGCGCAATGCCGGGTAGGGAATCACCCGGGCATACCCCACCTCAAACCAGATTATGAAATGCGGGCGGCCCTTCACGGAGGGCCAGGCGCTCCGTAGCTACTTCAACGCAGGGTACAGGCGCTCCAGCGCGCGCTCCATCAGTTCCGGCGCGACGGCATGGCAGAGGCGCAACCAGCCCTCCCCTTCCGGCCCGAAGGCCACGCCCGGCGCCAGACCCACGCGCGTCTCGTGCAGGATGTCGCTGGCGAACGCGTAGCTGTCCCGGACGCCTTCGCAGGCGAACCAGGCGTAGAAGGCCCCGTCGCCAGGGGGACAGAGCACGCGCGGCAGTTGTGCAAAGGCATCCCGCAGCAGACGACGCGAGCGGTCCCAGCGCGCCAGCGACTCGCGCAGGTAGGGTTCGCCTTCCTGGATGGCGCAGACGCCGGCCAGTTGCGTGGCGGCCGAAGTGCAGGAATTGGTGTATTCGGTCAGCATTTCGAAGCGGCCCAGCGTGCCGGCGGGGATCGTCAGCCAGCCCAGTCGCCAGCCGGTCATGGACCAGGTCTTGGAGAAACTGTTGACGATCAGGACGGGGTCGTCGGGTCCGATCTTGTCGGCGAAGGTCGGCGCGCAGGGACGATCGTAGACGATGCGGTTGTAGACCTCGTCGGCGACGAGCCAGATGCCGCGGCGGCGACAAAAGTCCAGGATCTCGCGTTGCCCGTCGTCGTCCAGCACCCAGCCGGTCGGGTTGGCCGGTGAATTGACCAGTATCGCGCGCGTGCCCGGTCCGCAGGCATCGAACAGGCGCTGCAAATCCAGTCGCCAGCGACCCTCATGCAGTTCCAGGGGCACGCGCACAACCCGCGCGCCGCGCAACTGCTGGATGGCGCTGAGGTTGGGCCAGTGGGGCGCGTGGGTGACCAGGTCGTCACCCGGCGCGAGCAGGGCCTGGGAGGCGATGGTCAGCGCCAGGGTGCCGGAGCCGGTGACGAGGATGCGCTCCACGCCGAAGTCCGTCCCGTAGAGGCCGTTCATGTAGTCAGCCAGCGCCTGGCGCAAGGGCAGGATGCCCGCGTTCGGGGTGTAAAAGGTCTCGCCGCTGTCGAGCGCCCGCTGGCAGGCGCGACGCACGACTTCCGCTGTCGGCAGGTCCGGCTCGCCATACCAGAGCTGGATCAGATCGCTGAATTTCGCTGACGCGTCGGCCTCGTTGGACAGTTCGCGAATCAGGCTGGGTTGCAGGGCCTGGACTTTTCCCGTCAGGTCAGGGATCACCAGACCTACCCCCGCCCCGTGAAGGGCATGCGGTTGGCCATCACGGTGATGAAGGGCACGTTGACGTCCAATGGCAGTTCCGCCATGTGGAGTACGGCGTTGGCCACGTGGTCGGCGTCCATGGTGGGCTCGACGCGCATCTGGCCGTCCGCCTGGATGACTCCCTCCTCCATGCGGCGGGTCATCTCGGTGGCGGCATTGCCGATGTCAATCTGGCCGCAGACGATGTCCCATTCGCGTCCGTCGAGGGACGTGGAGCGCGTCAGGCCGGTCAGGGCGTGTTTGCTGGCAGTGTAGGGCGCGCTCATGGGGCGCGGCCGTTGTGCGGAGAGCGAACCGTTGTTGATGATGCGGCCGCCGCGGGGCCGCTGGCGTTTCATCAGACGGAAGGCGGCCTGGGTGCAGAGAAAAACGCCGGTCACGTTGATGTCGAGCACGCGGCGCCAGGCGCCCGCGTCGAGTTCGTCCAGGGGCAGGCCCAGGGCGCTGATGCCGGCGTTGTTGAAGAGCAGATCGACGCGGCCGTAAGTCTCTTCCACGCGGGCGAAGAGCGCGGCCACCGAATGTTCATCGCTGACGTCGCAGGCCTGGACCAGCCCGCGTTCCGCCGCCACGCCGCCCTCGGCCAGGGTCTCGTGCAACCTCTGCTCGCGACGACCGGCGAGCGCGACCGACCAGCCCGCATTCCACAGGGCGAAGGCCGTGCAGCGGCCGATGCCGCTGCCCGCGCCGGTGATCACCGCGATTTTTGCGCTTTCGCTCATGCGTCTTCTCCTCCATTGCTGCGGGTGGCGGCGCCCCAGGTCGCGCGCGCCAGGGATTCGTAGTTGGCGCCGGGCGTGATCTGCCCCAGCACACAGGGGTGACTGGCGCCGCTGAGCGCCGGCAGGCTGCCCGGTCGGTTGTGCCAGGTCTCGTGGGCCAGCAGGGCGAAGACCAGCGCTTCCTTGTGGTCGCTGGGGTAGCCCAGGTCCTCATGCGTGAGCAATTGCGCCGGCGCGACGGCCTCGCGCAGCATACTGACGATGGCCGGGTTGTTACGCCCGCCACCGCCGATGATGACCTCCTGCACCGGCTGCGGCGCGTAACGCTCGTAGGCGCGGGCGATGGAACGCGCCGTCAACGCGGTAAGCGAGGCGAGGATGTCGGGCGCGCTCATGCCGCGGCGCTGCGCGCTGGTGACCAGGCTGGTGGTCATGCTCATGCCGAAGGTCTCGCGGCCGGTGGACTTGGGCGGCTGGCGATTGAAATAGGGATGCGCCAGTCGCATCTTCAACCAGGCTTCCTCGACCGTCCCGGCGCGCGCCAGCAGGCCGTGGCGATCGTAGTGACGGCGGCCGTCCGACAGGATGTTCACGGCGCAGTCCAGCAGGGAATTGCCGGGGCCGGTATCGAAGGCCAGGGGCTGGCTCTCGTCATCGTTGAGCGGCGGCAGGAAGGTGACGTTGGCGATGCCGCCGATATTCTGCACGGCCCGCCAGTGTTCCGGGTGGCGCAGCAGCAGCCAGTCCAGCGTGGCGGCGAGTGGCGCGCCCTGACCGCCGGCGGCGATATCGCGCGGGCGAAAGTTGCTCACGGTCGTGATGCCGCTGCGCTCGGCGATCAGCGCGGCCTCGGTCAGTTGCAGCGTGGCGGTGACCTCGCCGCGCACGTTGACGTTGTGCCAGAAGTTCTGTCCGTGTGAACCGACCAGGTCGACATCGGCGGGTTGCAGGCCCGCCTCCCCGACCAGCGCCAGGACTGCTTCGGCGAAGAGTTCGCCCAGTTCAAAATGCAACGCGGCCAGTTCGTCGGTGCTGCCCTTGCGCGTTCCGGCATCAAGGATGCGCCCCTGCATGTCCGGCGGGAAGGGATGGGTGCGCGTGGCGCGCAACTCCAGTGAAAGCGCGGGCGCCGCCCCATGGATTTCACAGAGGACGGCATCGATGGCGTCTGCGGAAGTGCCGGAAATGAGGCCGATGACGAGCATGGGCAGGCTGTTTCTCCCGGATAGTCGCGGCGGGCCGGCCGCAGGCGCATTCTGGACGGGGCGCCGACGGCCGTCAAGAGTTTACCAAACTGGCGGCATTCCCTTGCATTATCGTCGGAAGGGAATAAACTGTTGCCAACAACCGCATACACCAGCGCGGATTCGTCGAGGCCCCTGGCCCGACGTAAAACGGGGGAAGCCGGTGAGAAGCCGGCACTGTCCCGCAGCGGTAATCCCGACATTGATCGGGAAAGTCCGAATGCCCGACCGCGCCGGAGTGATGAACCTTCGTGGAGAAAGGGGAGCACTGTGAGAAGCATTTCACGACCTGCGACCCGCCACCTGGCGGGTTTTCTGTTGAGGGGGGTGGCCCTGCGGCTCCTCATTACGGCCCTGCTCTTGCTTTTGACCGCGCCGCTGGCCGGTCAGGATGGCAACCTGACCCAGGGTTGCGTCGAGGATTTCGACCCCGCCGTCGACTACTTCCCGGACAAGGCGACCCTGGTCAACGCCAGCGGGCTCGAGATCGAGTATCACGGGCATTACAAACTGCTGCGCACGCTGCAACCCTGGCCTGGCGCGGAGTCCGCGGTGGAATACCTCTTGCTGCAGTGCGGCACACCGCTGCCGGAGGGCCATGAGGACGCATTGCGGGTCGAGGTGCCGGTGAACAGCGTCATTTCGCTATCGACGACGCAATTGCCCAATTTGCTGGACCTCGGTCAACTGGACAACCTGATCGCGGTGGACAACGGCAATTACATCAACACGGCCGAAGTCGTGGCCATGCTGCAGGCTGGCGAACTGGCCGAGGTTGGCAACGGCGCCTCGATCAACGTGGAGCGGGTGCTGGAACTGGCGCCGGACCTCGTGCTGGCCAACGGTTTCAACCCGGAGACGGATGCCCATCCCGTGCTGCTGGAGGCCGGCATCTTCACGGCCATCAACGCCGACTGGCTGGAGCCGAGCCTGCCCGCGCGCGCCGAGTGGCTCAAGTTCATCGCCGCCTTCTTCAACGAGGAAGCGGCTGCGGAAGCGCTCTACGGGCAACTGATGACCGAATACGATGCGGCCGTCGCCCTAGCCGCCGCTGTGCCCGAAGAGGAACGCCTCACGGTGCTGCTGAACACCTTTTCGCCCTACAGCGACGCCTGGATCATTCCCGGGCAGGAGAGCTGGGTGGGCCAGTTGATGCGCGACGCCGGCGTCAACTACGTGCTGATGGATGACGTGACCGGCGCGGTCAACCAGCCCTTCGATTTCGAGACCGTCTACGAGGCCGGTCTTGAAGCGCCCGTCTGGATTCTCAACCGCTTTCTGATGGGCTCGCTGGAGGCCTTGCTGGCCGATGACGAGCGTTACGCTGAATTCGCCGCCTACCGCAACGACGCCGTCTACAACACGGATGCCCGGACCAACGAGCAGGGCGGCAACGATTACTGGGAGACGGGCCTGGCGCGACCGCATTTGCTGCTGCGCGACCTCGTCAAAATCTTCTATCCGGCGCTCCTGCCGGAGCACGACCTGATGTTCCACCGGAAGCTCTCGTGAATCGCGCTTTTTGGCGCTGGCCAGGCCCCACCCTGTTGCCTGGCCGGCAACAGAGCGACCCCCTGCAGTGGCGGCGCCTGCGACGCTGGCTGCTGCAGGGCGGTCTGCTCTGCCTTGTTTTGTCGCTATTCCTGCTGTCCCTGATGCTGGGCTCGGTCACCATCCCGCCAGGGGAAGTGTTGCGCGCGCTGTCGGGCGCAGGCGCCAGCGAAAACGCCTGGGAGAGCATCGTGCTGCTGATCCGCCTGCCCAAAGCCCTGACGGCCCTGCTGGCGGGGGCGGCGCTGGGCGTCAGCGGCCTGCTGATGCAAACGCTTTTCCGCAACCCCCTGGCCGGGCCCTACGTGTTGGGCATCAGTTCCGGCGCCAGCCTGGGCGTGGCGCTGGTGCTGCTCGGCGCCGGCGGAACGCTGGGCATAACCCTGCTGACGGGCCTCGGGCCGGGCGGCAGCCTGGCGCTGGCCGGCGCGGCCATGGGCGGCGCGGCGCTGGTGCTGGCGCTGGTCCTGCTGGTGGCGCGGGCCGTGGGCAGCAACATGACCCTGCTGGTCCTGGGCGTCATGCTGGCCTCCCTGACCAGCGCGCTGGTCAGCATGTTGCTCTATTTCAGCGTGCCGGAACAAATCCAGGCCTACGTCAACTGGAGCTTCGGCAGCTTTGGCACGGTCAGCTGGCGCGAGTTGCGCGTGATGGCGCCGCTGCTGCTTGCCGGTCTGACGCTGGCGGCGCTGCTGGCCAAGCCGCTGGACGCCCTGCTACCTGGTGAAGCCCTGGCGCAGGGCCTGGGGCTGAACGTCCGGCGGGCGCGGCTGCACATCATGCTGGCGACAGCCGTGCTGGCCGGCACGGTGACGGCCTTCTGCGGGCCTGTCGGCTTTCTGGGCATTGCCGTGCCGCATCTCTGCCGCAGCCTGGCGGGCACCTCCGGTCACCGCACGCTCCTGCCCGCCTGCATGCTCGGCGGCGCGGCGCTGGCGCTGGTGGCCGCGCTGGTCGCCGAATTGCCGGGCAGCAATCTGGTGCTGCCCTTGAATGCCGTGATGGCCCTGCTGGGCGCGCCGGTGGTCATCCACGTGCTCTTGCGCCGCCGCAACCTGCGAAGGGTCTTTGCGTCATGAGTCTGTTGCGTGCCAGGGGACTGGCCGTCGGCTACCGCCGCGGGCGGCGAGCGCCGCTCACGCTGGTGGCGGACGCGGACCTTACGCTGGCGTCGGGCGAGCTTGTTTGCCTGGTCGGGCCCAATGGCGCTGGCAAGTCCACCCTGCTGCGCACCCTGGCCGGTCTGCAAGAGCCGCTCGCCGGCAGGGTGACGCTGGCCGGCGCGGACCTGCACGCGATGGACCCGCGCGAGCGGGCCCGTGGTCTGGCGACGGTGTGGACGGACCCGGTCGAGGTCGGTCTGCTGGCCGCCCGCGAACTGGTCGCCCTGGGGCGGCACCCGCACACTGGCTGGAGCGGGCGCATGCACGCGGAGGACGAGGCCGCGATCGACGCGGCGCTGGCGGCGGTGGATGCGATCGAACTCGCCTGGCGGCCGGTGGACCGCCTCAGCGATGGCCAGCGGCAGAAAATCAACATCGCGCGTGCGCTGGCGCAGGAGCCGCTGCTCCTGCTGCTGGATGAACCTACCGCCTGGCTGGACCTGGCGCGGCGGGCGGAGACCATGGCCCTGCTGCAGCGTCTGGCGCGTGAGCAGGGCTGCGCCATTCTGCTCAGTTCGCACGATCTGGAGCTGGCGCTGCGCCATGCCGACCGCCTGTGGCTGATGAGCGGCGACGGGACGCTGCGCGCCGGCGCGCCTGAAGACCTCGCGCTCGGCGGGGCGCTGTCCACGGCCTTCCGTAGCGCCGGCCTGCACTACGACGCGCTCGACGGCAAGTTCGTCCCCCTGCAGCCGCGTCGGGGCGGGCCGAAGGTGGCGCTGCAGGGCGCGGGCGTGGCCGCCAGCTGGACCCGGCGGGCCCTGGAGCGCGGCGGCTACCGCGTCTGCGAGCCGGGAAGCAGGCAGGAGGGCGGGGCGGAGGTGAAGGTGCTGCAGCAGGGCTGGGAATTGCGTTGCGGCGGTTCAAGACAGCGCTGCGAGTCGCTGGAATCCCTGCTGACGGCGCTGGCGGCCACGCCGGTCGACTAAAGGCTCACCACTGCGCCAGAATGCGGTCTGGCTGCCCTCACCCCCCGGCCCCCTCTCCCTCAGGGAGAGGGGGAGAAAAACTCGCCATTGGCGGACGTGGAGGCAGCGATCCCTGGTGAAAGGCGAATTTCGAAACGCTCGGGGGACGAAGGGAATGGCCTCACCCAGCACATACGCTCCAGAGTTAAAGCCCATCCCAGGGAGAGGGATTTAGGGTGAGGGCCGCCTACCACTGCGCCAGGATGCGGTCTGCAGCGCGCCAGGCGAGGGCCTTGATGGTCAGCACCGGGTTGAAGCCGCCGTTGGTCACGTGTACCGAGCCATCCAGCACGAAGAGATTGTCGTGGCCGTGAACGCGCTGCCAGCGATCGACGACCGAGCTGGCCGGGTCGTCGCCCATGCGGCAGGTGCCCGCCTGGTGCTGGCCGCCGCTGAGGCCACCTGACGGGCGGCCGCCCCAGATTTTGGTCACGCCAGCGGCCCGCCACCATGCTTCGGCGCGCCCGTACATGAAATCCGCCGTGCGCAGCGTCTCGGGGTGCAGGGCGCCGGAGAGATGCGCCACGGGGATGCCGTAACGGTCGCGCACTTTCGCGTCGAGCGTGACGCGGGCGTCGGGGTTGGGGATCTCCTGGATGGTGGCCTTGGCCTCGCCGACGAAGCGGTATCGGTCGCGCATGAAGTCCCTGGCGGCCTGGCCCCAGCGCGGCAGGTCCGGCGGTGTGAAACGCTTCCAGAAGATGACCGGCAGCACGATAAGGTTGTCGATGATGATGCCGCCGCCGATGACGTCCGGGTTGCCGTGATTGAAGTCACAGGTGCCAATGCCGCCGCCCGGCCCCAGGTTGTCCATGACGGGCTGCGGGAAGATGCCCCTTACATTGGCGTTCGTGTGCCCCTGCAGGTGCCGCCCGACCTGGTCGCCCCGGTTGCCGAGACCGGTGGGTTCCCGCGCGGTCGCCGAATTCAGCAGCAGGCGCGCGCTTTCCACCGCGCCGGCGCTGACGATGACGATCTCCGCTTCCGCTGACCCGGCGACGCCCGCCGCATCGATCCAGCGCACGCCCTTCACGCGCCCGCCGTTTTCGCAGTCGATGCGCTCCACCATGACGTCGGCGCGCATCTCGCAGTTGCCGGAGCGCAGGGCGCGCTCGATCAGCGTGTTTCGCGTGCCGTTCTTGGCGTCCACCGGGCAGGCGAAACCGACGCAGTGCTGGCAGCGGATGCAGGCGGGCCGGCCCTGGTACTCAGTGCTGTTGATGAACTGGGGGATGGGCAAGGCGTTCCAGCCCAGGGCCTGCAGCCCGGCAAGACCGGCACGCGCCTGGGCGTTGTGTGGCAGGGGCGGCATGGGATAGGGGCGGCGGTAGGGCGGCAGGTGTGCCATGGCGCGGTGATCGCCGCTGACGCCGATCTCCCACTCGACTTTCTCGTACCAGGGCTCAAGGTCTTCGTAGCTGATCGGCCAGTCGGCCAGGGAACTGCCCCCCGGCGCGCCGTAGATGCTGGCCATGCGGAAGTCCTGCGGCATGAAGCGCCAGGCGCGGGCGCCGAATACCCGCGTGCCGCTGCCGACCATGGCCGCGTTGTTCTGGTAGCCGCCTTCGTGCGGCCGGACGACGCGGCCGTCTTCCAGGCTGCGCGGGTTGCCCTCGACGTCAGGGCCGGCGTTATGGCCGTAGAGCGAGAGACGCTGGTTGCGCAGATGGTCGCGTCCCAGCTGCCCGAAACTCAGGTCCGGCCCGCGTTCCAGCAGCAGGACGCGCTTGCCCGCCTCGGCCAGCAGGCCGGCCGCCACGCCGCCGCCCGCCCCCGCGCCGACGATGATGGCGTCAAAGCGAGTCATGAGGAGAAAACACGGTCCAGGCAGCCCTTTTCCCGCTCAGTCGCGGGAGCCCTCCCCGGCCCCTTTCCCGTCCTGGGGGACGGGAGCCCTTCCCTCAGGGAGAGGGGGAGCCCAATTCGCCTGGGGCAAACAGGCAAGGCAGCCAGCTTCAGGGAAGAACCTACCGGGAACTGTCTGAAGTCAGTCAGAAAGGCAGAGCGCATCAAATCGCTTCCCCTTTAAAGCCCCTCTCCCTCAGGGAGAGGGGTTTGGGGTGAGGGCAGCCTTGCTATTGTCTCAGCCTGTTTCAGGGAAAACCCGGTTGGAAACCTTCTGTGATCAGGCAAAAAGGCAAAGCGCATCATGTGCTCCCGCTCTCAAAACCCCTCTCCCTCAGGGAGAGCGGTTTGGGGTGAGGGCATGAGGTGAGGGCCGCTCACCACTGCTCGACGATGTGTTCGGCGGCACGCCAGGACGTGGCCATGATGGTGAGCACCGGGTTGAAGCCGCCGTTGGTCACGTGCACCGAGCCGTCCAGAACGAAAAGGTTGTCGTGGCCGTGGACGCGTTGCCAGGGGTCCACCACCGACTCCGCCGGGTCCTCGCCCATACGGCAGGTGCCCGCCTGGTGCTGGCCGCCGCTGAGGCGCAGGTCGGGGCGGTAGCCCCAGACTTTCTCCGCGCCCGAGGCCCGCAGCCACTCCTCGGCGCGGTCATAGATGAACGATGCCGTGCGCACCGTTTCGGGGTGCGTCGTGCCGGACAGGTGAGCGACCGGGATGCCGAATTTGTCGCGCACCTTCGGGTCGAGCGTGACGCGGCCTTCGGGGCTGGGAATCTCGTGCACGGGCCCCTTGATGTCGCCCAGACAGCGGTACCTGTCGCGCATGAACTGCTTGGCCGACAGCCCCCAGCGTTTGATGTCGCGCGGCACGTAGATTTTCCAGGAGATGATCGGCAGCACGATGAAGTCATCCGCCAGCATGCCGCCGCCGATGACGTCCGGATTGTCGTGATTGAATTGACAGGTGGCCACGCCGCCGCCAGGCCCCAGATTGTCCATCATGCGCTCGGGGAACAGGCCGACGGCCAGTGGGTAGTAGTGGCCCTGCAGATGCCGTCCCACCTGATCGCTGTGATTGCCGAGGCCGTTGGGCTCGCGCTTCGTGGCGGAATTGAAGAGCAGGCGGGCGCTCTCCACGGCGCCGGCGCTGACGATGACGATCTCGGCCGTCGCGCTGTCCCGCTCGCCCGCGTTGTCGATCCAGTTCACGCCGCGCACGCGGCCGCCGTCGTCGCAATCGATGCGTTCGACCATCACGCCGGATTTGAGTTTGCAGTTGCCGCTGCGCAGCGCAGCAGCGATCGTCGTGTTGTGCGTGCCGTTCTTGGCCTCCACCGGGCAGGCGAAGCCGACGCATTGCTGGCAGCGGATACAGGCCTGGCGGCCGTTGTAGTCCACGCTGTTGATGAATTGCGGCATCGGCAGGGACTGCCAGCCGAGCTTTTCCAGACCCTTCATATGCGTGCGCATGGCCGTGTTGGGCTGCAGCGAAGGCATGGGATAGGGACGCTTGTAGGGCGGCAGATGCGTCATGGCTGAATCCGTGCCGGAGACGCCTATCTCCCACTCCACCCGCTCGTACCAGGGTTCCAGTTCCTCGTAATCGATGGGCCAGTCCGCCAGCGAACTGCCTTCAGGCACGCCGTAAATGCTGGCCATGCGAAAGTCCTGCGGCATGAAGCGCCAGGCCTGGGCGCCGAAGACCCGCGTGCCGCCGCCGACCATGGCCGCATTGTTTTGGTAACCTCTTTGGTGCGGCAGCACGATGCTACCGTCCTCCAGGGTGCGCGGGTTGCCCTCAATGTCGGGGCCGGCGTTGTGGCCGTAGAAGGAACCCCGCTGGCTGCGAAGGTGGTCGCGCGGCACTTGCGCAAATTCGGACCGGGGGCCTCGTTCCAGCATGAGAATGCGCTTGCCCGCCCCGGCCAGGACACCGGCGGCCACGCCGCCTCCCGCGCCGGCCCCCACGATGATGGCGTCGTAGTGGGTCATCCATTCACCTCATAGCCAATCATGCGCCAGGAGACGCCGTCGCGGTTGCCGCCGTTGCCCGGGTCGCTGTAGAAACCTTCCGCGCAGTGCTCGACGAAATCGGCGAAGAAGGCGGCCGGGTCCAGCGGCCAGTCCGCCTCTACCTCACCCAACTCGACCCGCGTCAGCAGGGCGTCCTGCTGCCCGTCCTCCAGGGCGGCGAAGGCCTGGCAGTGGGCGGCCTGCGCTTCCGCCTCCAGCGCGTCCGTGAAGCGCGGGTAGTCCTGCGCCAGGTGCGTCAGGTCCCGGCCTAGTTGTTTCAGCAGGTAGTCGGCGACGCCGGCCTCGACGCCACCGGGGAAATCGTCCTCCGGAATGATGCGGTCGATGGCGGCATGCAGGGTTTGCAACTGCCTCTCATTGAACATGAATCCTCCTTCCGCGGCGAAGTGTAGCGCCTTTGGCGCATGCCACAAGCGCAGGGGGCTTTGCGACCGGCAATCGCTCATTGTAGACTCGGGGAACAGGTAATCTCGGGCCGCGCGCCGGGAAGCGAGGGACATCATGGTTGTTGAGGCAGAACATCTCCGGGACGTCGACCTCTTTCGCGCGGCGGACGAGGACGCGTTGCAGGATATGGCGCTACACTGCTCGCGCATTGAACTGCTGGCCGGCGCGACGCTCTTCGAGCAGGACGCGCCGGGCGATGCGCTCTACGTGCTGGAGTACGGCCAGATTCACATCCTGCGCCAGTACGAGGACGGGGAGCAGGTCATCCTGGCGACGGAGATCCCCTTTTATCCGATCGGCAATCTTTCCATGCTGGCCGCCCAGCCGCGCACCGGGACCGTGGTCGCGGTTTCCGACTGCACCCTGATCGTGCTGAAGCGCTCGACCTGGCTGGCCCTCTGCGACCGTCACCACAGCCTGCTGCGCGCCGTGCAGGAACGGCTCGCCTTGCGCCTGTATCGCATGAATCTGCTGGTGCGCGAGAACGCCATCGGCGACGCCGCGGCGCGCGTTGCCAGCCTGCTGCTGCTGATGGCCGACGACATGCCCGACAGCCCGCTGCTGCAACCCTACCGCGTCAACCGCATGGCGCGCGCCACCGCCACCGACGTGGACATCATCGAGCATCTGCTGGCCGACTGGGAAGCGGAGGGGATCATTCGCCTGAGCGACGAGCAGGTGGAGTTTCTGGACGTGCCGCGCCTGGAGCGACTCGCCGGTTGAGGGGCTCCGCTCAGGCGGATGGCGTCAGACGCTGACGCAGCCAGTTCTCGCTGAAACGCAGGTGCTGTATGCGCTCGCGGCGCCAGGTGTAGACCATGTGGATCATCCCGTCGCGCGCCTGCAACAGGGTCGGGTAAGAATACTCGCCCGCCCCTTCTTCCAGCGCCAGCGGCTTTCCCCAGTCTTCGTCAGGCGATGCCAGCAGCAGGGCCAGGGGCGTGCGCCCGCGCGCGACCGGGTTGCAGGCCAGCAGCAGGTCGCCGCTGGTCAGACGAATCAGGTCGAGGCCCGCGTTGGGGTTGGGAATCGACGTCGGCTGCGGCGGCGTCCAGCTCTCGCCGGCGTCCCGGGACACCGTGCGCCAGAGGAAACCGCCCCGCCCTCCCGTCCGCAGATACGCCAGGACGCGTCCGTCGTCCAGCCCCGCCAGGCAGGCGTGAATGTTGCCCGGCGGCGAGACGATCGGCTCGCCCAGGCGCCAGCGTTCGCCGCCGTCTTCCGAGATCAACATCAGCGAGCGCCACTCGCGCTCGTCATAGACCGGCAGCAACAGGCGTCCGGGCAGGTGCAGGGCTACACTGCGGAACATCAGGCCGGAATAGTCCATCAGGGCCTGCAGCGGCCCCCAGCTGAGACCGCCATCCGCCGAGTCCTGAAAATGCGGTAGCGCGCCGGTCCAGCGCCCGCCGGGCGGCACGACGTTGCAAAAGAGGCGCAGTCGCCCGTCCGCGAGAGGCAGAAAGACCGGCTGGCCGAGGGCGTGCCCCGGCACAGCGACGAGGACCCGCGGCGCGCTCCAGGCCGCCGATCCGAATTCCATGCGCGCGCCCAGGATTACGACGTCCCTGGCCAGTTCGCGGGTGCCGCCAAACCAGGCGGCCAGCAGCGTCCCGTCCGGCAGCTGGCAGAGCGTGGCGCAGTGCACTGACGGCTGTTGCGGCAGCGGCGGATGCAGCGGACGGGAGATCACGATGCCTCGCTCCTCCTGGCGTGTCCGGTCTTGAGGATAGGTGGTGGCGCACAACCTTGTCAACGATCCCGGTGCCGTCGGCCAGGGTCTGCGTGAACCCCGCGTTCTCCCGGCAGGGCCGACTAGTGGCGTCGCCCCCTGCCTGCACTGTACGGGCGACATATCATGTCGCCCGCCCTGCTCACCCAATTGCGCCCCGCCGCGCCATAGACTACAGTGGCGCGCACGAAGCGCAAGCGGACCAGGCGGGACGACACTCCATGCTCACTGCCGCGGACTATTTCGATCTGGAGACTACGGCGCTGGCCGACCTCTTCGCCGACACGGACTACGTCTGGCAGGCGGTGACGCACATCGAGCCCTGGATCGAGCGGCGCTTCGAAGAGGACCTGCAACCCGGTCACGAGGGCGCGACGGTTGCGGAGTCGGCGGTCATCGGCCCCGGACCGGTCTACATCGGGCCGGGCACGGTCGTGGGCCCGGCCGCCTGCATCGAGGGGCCGGCCATCATCGGCGCCGGCTGCGAGATTCGCCACGGCGCTCTGCTGCGACCCAATACCATCCTCGGCGACGGCGCCATCGTGGGCCACGCCAGCGAGACCAAGAACGCCCTGCTGCTGGAACAGGCCGCCGCTCCGCACTTCGCCTATGTCGGCGACAGCATTCTAGGTCAGCGCGTCAACCTGGGCGCCGGCACGAAGCTTTCCAACGTGGGGATCACTTCGCGCGCGGGGCCGGACGCGGCGCGGCGTCACATTCTGCTGCACTGTGACGGCGTGACTTACGACAGCGGCCTAACCAAGCTGGGCGCCATCATCGGGGATGACGTGGAAACGGGCTGCAACTGCGTCACCAACCCCGGCGTGCTCATAGGCCCGCGCACGCTGGTCTACGCGCTCACCTCGCTGGCTCCGGGCTGCTACCCGGCCGACCACATCATCAAGTTGCGCCAGACGCAGCGGCGCATCGTCCGCCGCCGTTGAGCGCCCCCTTCCCTCAGCCCGGCAGACAATAACCTGCCGGGTCGATCAGGGCATCGACCAGCAGGGCCTGCCCCGCGCCAAGGGCCTCCCGCACCGCCGACTCGCACTCCTCCAGGTCGCCGCTGCGCAGGGCGGGAATGCCGTAGGCCGCGGCGATCTGCGCGAAATCCGGATTGCCGAATTCCGTACCCCAGGCCGGCGCGCCGGCGCGCAGTTGCGCCAGTCGGATGAGGTCCAGCGCGCCGTCGTTCATGACGACCGTGACCACCGGCGCGCCCAGGCGGGTGACGAGTTCCAGTTCGCCGAGTACCATCGCCATGCCCGCGTCACCGGTGATGCAGAGCGCCGGGGCGCGACCCAGGGCAAGGCTGGCGCCGATGGCTGCCGGCAGGCCGTAACCCATGCAGGACAGGCCGTTGGAAAGGAAGAAACGCCGCGGTCGCGCGTCGGGCCATTCGAGGGAGGCCAAAATCTTGTGCGAGCCGACGTCGACGGCCAGGGGCGTGTCCGGCGGCGCGGCCCGGCGCAGGGCGGCCAGCAAGTTTCGCGGCGACATGCGCCCCTTTTCAGGTGCGGGAAAGCGTCGCCGCGCGAGGGTTTCGCGAAAGCGCGCCAGGCGCGCTGCGCCCCACGGCAGTTCCTTCTCCCCCTCTCCCTGAGGGAAGGGCTCCCGTCCCCCAGGACGGGAAAGGGGCCGGGGGGTGAGGGCAGCATCATGCTTCGCTCTCGTGAGTTCCTGTATCACCGGCGCCATGTCACCGGTGAAACTGGCGGCCGCGGGCAGACGGGGGTCTTCATTGTCCCAGGGCGCCAGCCAGATCAGTGGGGGGTGTTCGGCCCTCACCCCAATCCTTTCCCGCTCAGTCGCGGGAGCCCTTCCCTCAGGGAGAGTGACTTTCGAAATGTCAGGAAGGCTGCCGCTGTGAGAGCCTCCTTCCACGACACATTGCGTGTCAGTATTTTCTCCTGTGGCACTTGAATCCCCCTCTCCCTCAGGGAAGGGCTCCCGTCCCCCAGGACGGGAAAGGGGGCGGGGGGTGAGGGCCTCCCACGGGCGCACCAATTCGACCGCGTCAAAGCCTGCGGCCAGCAGACAGTCCGCCTCTTCCAGCAACTCGTAGACCGGATCGGCGCGGGTCAGGCCGATGGTCCCGGCGGCGAGAGGGTGCCCGCTGGCGATAACGCCCTTCGCTTTCGGCGTGACGATGACCGGCGCCTGGCTGGCTTCCGCCAGGGCCAGCATTTCATCATGGCAGCCCTGCAGATCGATGCCCAGGCCCGCCAGCACGAGGGGCCGGCGCGCCCCGCGCCACAGCGATTTGGCCCGCTCAAGGTCCGTGAGGCAGGGCGCAGCCGCTACGGGCAGGCTGAACCCCTGCGATGATGCAGGGGAAAGGGCCGGAGCGGCGGCCAGGGCGCGACTCACTTGCAGGTGTACGGGTCCGGGCCGTCCACTGACGGCCCTTCGCAGCAGGTCATGGACGATGCGGCGCGTGTCCTCCCCGGGACGCAGGGCGCGAGCCGCCTTTGTGAGCGGCCGGGTCAGCGCCTGCTGATCGATCAACTGGTGTGTGTGCCGCCCGGCCAGGGCGTCGGGCACCTGGGCCGTCAGCAGCAGCAGCGGCGCGCGGTCCAGCCAGGCGTGACCCAGGCCGGCGATTGCGTTGGCGAGGCCGGGCCCCAGGGTCGTCAGGCAGACGGCGGGTCGGCCTTCCAGTCGCGCGGCGGCGGCGGCCATGTAGAGCGCGGAACTCTCGTTGTGCACCAGCACGAAGTCCATGCCGATGCGGCGCAGGGCCTCCAGCACTTCCACGTTCTCGCCGCCGGGCAAGCCGTAGACGCGCTGTATCCCGGCATCACGCAGGGCCCCGGCGATGGCCTCCGCCATGTTCATGCGAACATCAGCCCTTCGAGGTCCAGCGACTGAGCCGCGGCAAGGTCCTCCGGCCTGCCCAGCGGGAACCAGAAGCCGGTCTCGACGATGCTGACCGGGCGCGTCTGCGCGTAGTCCGTGACCAGTTGCGTCAGTTCGTATTCACGGCGCTGCGGATGCAGTTGCAGCGGCAGGTCGAGGATGTCGCGGGTCAGGCGGCAGGCGCCGACGTAGACCTGCACTGGCGGCGAATAAAGACCCTGTGGCGGCTTTTCGTGCAGGCGCCCCAGATGGCCACCCCGGTTCTTCAGCAGTACGCCGTACTCCGAGCCGTCCTGCCGTTGCACGGCCAGCACGCCCGCTGAGGTCGCGGCAAGACGGCGCAGCGAAGGAGCGTGAAAAAGGTCGTCGCCATTGATGACCAGGAAGTCCGGTCCTGTCAGCGCGTCGCGACAGGCGCGCAGGGCGTGGCCCGTGCCCAGTTGCTCGCGCTGCTCAACGAGGGCGTAGTCTCCGAATATGCGTTGCTGCGCCATGTATTCGGCGATCTGCCCACCCTGGTAACCGGTGACCACCAGCACGCGCCTGACGGCGGGGCGCAGGGCGCGCAGCGACCATTCGAGGATGGGTCTTCCCTGCACCTTGAGCAAGGGTTTGGGAGTTCTTTCGGTCAGACCGCGCATGCGGGTACCCCGGCCCGCCGCAAGGATGACGCCCTCCATCAGGCGGGTTCCTCCAGCCGGATTCCCGCCACCTCGTCCAGTACGGCGGCGAAGCGCGCGCGGCAGGCCGCCATGGCCTTTTGCGTGCGGCCCTCAAAACGCAAACTGATGACCGCCTCGGTGTTGCTCAGGCGCGCCAGGCCCCAGGCGTCGTCCAGTTGCAGGCGCAGGCCGTCGATGTCGAGCAGCTCCCCCTCACCCGCCAGACGCTCGCGCAGCGCGGCCAGCAACCTGCGCCCCGTCTCCGGCGGACAGTGCGGCCGGTAGAGCGGGCTGACGACCGGGCGCGGCAGAGCATCGTCGAGTGCGGCCAGCGTCGAGTCACTGCCCGCCAGCAACTGCAGCAGGCGGCCGGCGGCGTGGAAGGCGTCGTCGAAGCCAAAATAGTCTTCCGCGCAGAAAAAGTGACCGCTGATCTCGCCGCCCAGCAGGGCGCCGCTGCCCGCCATACGCTGCTTGACCAGCGCATGGCCGGTGGCGCAGAGCATGGGCTGACCGCCGCCGCGGCGCAGTTCGTCGAGGAAGACCTGGCTGCAGGAGACGTCGGCGAGAACGCGCGCGCCCGGGTGACGTTTCAGCAGATCCAGCCCGAGCAGGGTCAGCAGGCGGTCCGGCGCGACGATGCGACCGCGGCCGTCGACGGCGCCAAGGCGGTCGGCGTCGCCGTCGAAGGCCAGTCCGACGTCCGCGCCGTGGCGCGCCACGGCGGCGCAGAGCGCCTTCAGGGTGCGCGGGTCGCCGGGGTCCGGCTGGTGGTTGGGGTAACGGCCGTCGGGCTCGCAAAAGAGGCACTCGACCAGGTCGTGGCCGAGCGCGCGCAGCAGGCCCGGCGCAATCAGGCCGGCCGTGCCATTGCCGGCGTCGACGACCACGCGCAGCGGCCGGGATGATGCGATGCGCCGTTCCTGGTCGGCGATATAGGATCCGTAGAGCGCTTCGCCCTGGCACTGTCGCAAGGTACCGGCGCCGCATTCAAGGTCATTGGACTCAATGAGGCGACACAGCGCCTGCAATTGCTCGCCGTAGAGACTTTGCGCCCCGAGCGCCAGCTTGATGCCGTTGTATGCCGGTGGCAGGTGACTGCCGGTGACCATAAGGCCGGCGCTTTCGCCTTCCTGCACGACGCGGTGGTAAAGCAGGGGCGTGGGCGTGAGGCCGATGTCCAGTACCTGGCAGCCGCCGGCCAGCAGGCCGTCGCGGGCGGCGGCGTGCAGCGCGGGCGAGGACAGACGATTGTCATGGCCGACCACGACCCTTGTGACGCCGTGTTCCCGGCGCAGCAGGGTGCCGCTGGCGCGACCCACCTGGCGGGCAGCCCGGGCATTGAGCGGGGCCTGCGGTCCTTCCGCCAGCCCGCGGATGTCGTAGCGGCGGAAAAGCCCTGCGTCCAGGTCGATCGTGGGGGTCATCGGCGCCAGCATAACACGCGCCGCCTGACCCTGTCAGACTATGTGACTTTCGTGAGCGTCCGGTGTTGGCGATATGGAGTTGCCGAAAACCACCTCCAGGCTCTCCGTGTCGGCGTTCAGTGTCTGCGCCATGCTCCGTGTGCTCCTGGTCCGGGCGCCATGATATGGTGCCCGTACACACCAGGCGGATTTATCATGTCTCCCGTCCCGCCCGGTACCCCGGCTCCCCAGTCACTGTACGGGCGACATATCATGTCGCCCGCTTCGCTCCCCGGCATTCGTTAAACTGTTGACGTTTGTAACAAGGAGTTGCCTGTGAAGACACGCCCGCTGCACGCCGATGACCTGCCGCAACTGATGCAGTGGTTGCCGCAGGAGCCACTGATGCGCCGCTATCAACTGGATGACGAGGTCCTTGAGCTGGCGCTGCGCACGGCGCTTCCGACCGGCGACATCCTGCGCACGGCGGACGCGCCGGGGGCGCCCTGCTGCGCGCTGGCCTGGACCCAGCCGCGGGCCGGCCTGGGGCGCGGCGCTTACCTGCGCCTGATCTGCGTGCGGCCGGACTGGCAGGGCCAGGGACTGGGTCTGGCGCTGCTGGAGGCCTGCGAGGCGGCCGCGCGCGCCCGCGGCCAGGAGAACCTGATGCTGCTGGTCTCCGACTACAACGCGCGCGCGCAGTCTTTCTATCGCCGCTGCGGCTATGTCCAGGCGGGCGTGCTGGCGGAATACGTCCTGCCCGGCGTCGACGAGCTGCTCTTTTGGAAGCGCCTGTGACGGGAATCCCCCACTCGCGGGGCCCCTGTCAGACTTGCATGCTGGTCGCGGGATTTCGATCGTTTCGCTTATGGAGAACATCATGACCAAACGATTGTTTCCCCTCCTCTTGTTGCTGGTCGCCCTGACCCCCCTCGGCGGCCTGGGGCCGGCGCTGGCGCAGGACAACGTGCTGGTGATGGCGCGGTCCGCCGACACCACCGGTCTGGATCCCCACACCCGGACGGCCTTCGCCTCGTATCGCCTGCTGGAACTCATCTACGAGCCCCTGGTGGAGCTGGATGCGGAGCTCAACATCATCCCGGCCCTGGCCGAGAGCTGGGCCTTTAACGAGGACGCCACCTCCCTGACTCTCAATCTGCGCGAGGGTGTGACCTTCCATGACGGCTCGGCCATGGATTCCGCCGACGTGCGCGCCAGTTTCGAGCGCATCCTTGATGAGGGGACAGGCGCCGCCGCGCGCAGCCGCTACACCGGCATCAGCGCCATTGAGACGCCTGACGCGAACACCGTCGTCTTCGCGCTCTCCGAGCCGAACGTGCCGCTGCCGGGCCCGCTGGCCAGCGTCAACGCCGCCATCATCTCCGAGGAAGCCGCCGCCAGCGGGGACTTTTCCGGCGCCAATGGCACCGGCCCCCTGACCAGCGCCGCCTGCGCCGTGCCGCTGGATGAGTACTTCTGCTACGAACGCGACGTTGAGATGGCGCTCAGCCTGCTGGCCGAAGCCGGTCTGGCCGACGGCTTCAGCATCAGCGTCATTGCCGCCAACGCCGAGCCGCCCACGGCCCTCTCCGAGGCGCAGACCATTCAGGCGCAACTGGCCGAGATCGGCGTGGAAGTCGTGATTGAGTCCATGGAGCCGGGCACCTACATCGACCGCTGGCTGGCGGCCGACTTCGACGGCGCGGTGGCGCTCAACGGCGGCCGCCCCGACCCCCACACCATGTACTCGCGCTACTGGACGAAGGACGGCAACCTGCAGAAGGTCGCCAACTACATCGACGACACCCTGGACGACCTGATGGCCGCGGGCAAGGTCGAGACCGACCCCGCCGCGCGCTACGAAATCTTCGCCGACTTCCAGAAGCACCTGGTCGAAATGGCGCCCTGGATCTGGCTCTACACCGGCTACGAGTATTCGGCGCAGCAGCCCTAGGTCAGTGGCTTCGTGCCGCATCCGGGCGACAAGCTGACGTCCTTCAACGCGGTCTCGCTGGACCGCTAGGGGCGCTTAAACGCCCTGGTACCGCACCCCTCCCCCTTGCGGGGAGGGGTTTTGATTTGCGTCGATTTGCGTCAACCAATGTGTTGCAACACCGCCGCGCCCATCTCCGCCGTGGACGCGCGGCCGCCCAGATCGCGGGTATGGACGCCCTGTGCCAGGGCTGCCGCTACTGCCGCCTCAATGCGGTCCGCCGCCTCACCCTGACCCAGGTCGCGCAGCATCAGCGCCGCCGAGAGGATCAGGCCGCAGGGGTTGGCGATGCCCTGGCCGGCGATGTCCGGCGCGCTGCCGTGCACCGGTTCGTACATGGAGGGGAACCCGCCCGTCGGGTCCAGGTTGGCGCTGCTGCTCAGGCCAACGCTGCCCGCCAGCGCGCCACCCAGGTCGCTGAGAATGTCGCCGTACATGTTGGTCGTAACGATGACGTCGAAAACGCCTGGCGCCTGCACGAATTTCATGGTGGCGGCGTCCACCAGCAACAGGTCCGTCGTCACGTCGGGATAATCGCGCGCGACGTCTTCCACGATTGCGTCCCAGAAGCGCATGGTGTGCAGGATGGCGTTGGACTTGGTGACGTTGGTCACGTGGCGCCGCCGCCCGCGCGCCAGCTCGAAGGCGTGACGCGCGATGCGCTCGACGCCCGCCCGCGTCAGCACGGTGGTCTGAATGGCGACGCCGTTCTCCCATTCACGATGCAGCACGCCGCCGGGACCGGCGTATTCGCCCTCGCTGTTCTCGCGCACGATGAGCATGTCGAAGGCCGGATTGCCGCGCAGCGGCGTGGGTACGCCGGGGTAGCTGCGCACGGGCCGCAGGTTGGCGTACTGCCGGAACTGCTTGCGAATCTGGAAGACGAACTCCCAGGACGCGCGTTCGTCGCTGACTTCCGGGTGGCCGGCGGCGCTGAAGAGGATCGCGTCGAAGTCGCGCAGGGTCGCAAGGCCATCGGTCGGCATGAACTCCCCCTGGCGCAGGAAGTGTTCCGCGCCCCAGGGGAAGGACTCGCAGCGCAGGTCTACGCCGGCGTGGCACGCCGCTGCCTGCAACACGGCCAGGGCCTGCGGCATGATTTCCGGGCCGATGCCGTCGCCCGGCAGGACGGCGATGTCGAATGTAGTCTTCATTTAGGGCCCCACCCCAACCCCTCTCCCTCAGGGAGAGGGGCATTTCACTGAGTTGAAAATCGTTTTGCGACAAATGGATTCTGCAAAATACTCTTGCCTTGCACCGGCCATTGTTCCGACAGTTAGCCGATGCGGCCGGCTTGACGCAGTTGCTCCTCGATCCAGATGTAGGTCTGTTCCATGCCCTGTTCGAGACTGACCTGCGGCCGCCAGCCCAGCACGCTTTCGGAGCGGGTGTTGTCGCTGTTGCGGCCGCGCACACCCTGGGCCTTCGTCAGGTCATGGCGGCGGCGAATGCGCTTGCCCGCCACCCTGGCCACGATGTCGACCAGCTCGTTGATGGTCACTAGGCGGTCGTCGCCGATGTTGAGCGGCTGCGGGTGGTCGGAGCGCATCAGACGCAGGATGCCCTCGACGCAGTCGCTGACGTAGCAGTAGGAACGGGTCTGAAGGCCGTCGCCCCAGACCTCGATCTCGCCGCCGTCGGGCGCCAGCGCCACCTTGCGCGCGATGGCCGCCGGCGATTTTTCCCGCCCGCCGTCCCAGGTGCCCAGCGGGCCATAGATGTTGTGGAAGCGCGCCACGCGGGTCTCGAGGCCGTAGTCCTCGCGATAGAAGCGGCAGAGGCATTCGGCATACAGTTTTTCGTGGCCGTAGCCGTCCTCGGGGTCGGAGGGCCAGGCATCTTCCTCCTTCAGCGGCGTGACGTCGGCTTCCTGTTGCAGATGCTGGGGATAGATGCAGGCACTGGACGCGAAAAAGGCCCGCCTGACGCCGGCCTCGCGCGCGGCTTCCAGCGTCAGCAGGTTGATGAGCGTGTTGTCGTGCACGATGTCGGCGGCCATGCCCTCGCCGCGGCGCCGCTCGATGAATCCGATGCCGCCCATGTTGGCGGCGAGCATGTAGACTTCGTCCATGTCCGCCACTGCCCGCTCCGCAGCCTCGCGCCGGCGCAGGTCCAGCAGCAGAAATTCATGGGCCTGGCTGGGCGCGTATTCGGGATGCTTCACGTCCACGGCGCGCACCTGCTCGCCGCGCGCGACCAGTTCATTGACCAGGTGATGGCCGATAAAACCGCCGGCGCCGGTGACGAGAATGCTCATGGGCCCTGTCCTGCATCATGGTCGCAGGGCCAGTATACATGAATTGCTCTCCCGCCGTCCCGCAGGACGGGCCCGTCTCAGCCGCCAGAACCGGGGCCTCCGCCATACTGTCTGATCGAAAGCCCTTCTCTCCCTGAGAAGGGGTCCCGCGACTGAGCGGGAAAGGGCGCGCCAGCAACCAGTCCTTGACAGGAACACTGCGTCGCGCTAGATTTAGACAAGTCTAAAACTCGGATGGAGAACCCGATGAACTGCAACAAAATGGTTGTCCTGCTGCTGACCGGCCTGCTGGCAGCCACTGGCAACCTCGCCGCACAGGACGACGCGCGTCCCCTGGTCGTCGCCACGACCACCCAGGCGCGTGACGCCCTTGAGATTGTTGCCGGTGAGCGCATCGAGCTCGTCGGCCTGATGGGTGCGGGCGTGGACCCGCACCTCTATCGTCCGACCGAGGCCGACGTCCGCGCCATGAACCGCGCCGACGCCATTTTCTACAACGGCCTGCACCTGGAGGGCCAGTTCGGCGACGTGCTGGGCGCGCTGGGCGAACGCGACGTTCTCGTGGTCGCCCTGTCGGACCCCGTGAAAAAGGCCGGCTTCACCATCGGCGGTTTCACGCTGTCGGAGGACTACAGCAACGTCGATGATCCGCATTTCTGGTTCGATCCGCGCAACTGGCAGCTCAGCATCGACTATGTGGCGGAACAACTGGCCCTGCTCGACCCGGCCGGCGCCGATATCTATGCGCAGCGCGCCGCGGACTACAACGATCAACTCGAGAGGCTCTTCGACTGGGCCGGCGAGGCCATGGCCGCTGTGCCGCAAGACCAGCGTGTGCTGGTGACTTCCCACGATGCCTTTCAGTATTTCGGTCAGGCCTTCGGCTGGGAGGTGCGCGGCCTGCAGGGGCTGAGCACCGAGGACGAGGCCGGCGTGGCGGACGTTCAGGCGCTGGTGGACTTCGTGATCGAGCGCGACATTCCCGTGCTCTTTGTTGAAAGCAGCGTGCCGCCCAACGCCATCGAGTCCGTGCGCGAGGGGGCCGCGGCCCAGGGGCACGACATTGGCGTCGGGCTGCGCGAACTCTATTCGGACGCAATGGGCGCGCCGGAGGACTTTGGCGGCAGCTACGTCGGTATGCTGGCTGAAAACGTCAGCACCGTCCTGCAGTCCTGGGGCCTGGCTCTGCCCCCCTGGCCGGAAGGGCTTCTGCCGGCCCTGCCGGAGGACCTGATCGAGGTGGACGCCGACGCGCCGTGAACCAGCCGCCCGCGCTGCACGTCGAGGACCTGACGGTCGCTTTCGACAGCCGGCCCGCCCTCTGGGACGTCGACCTTTCGGTGCCGGAAGGCGTCCTGATGGCCGTTGTCGGCCCAAACGGCGCCGGCAAGACCACCCTTATCCGCGCCGCGCTGGATCTCATCCCCCGCGCGGCCGGCTCGGTGCGTATTTTCGGCGAACCCGTCGCGCGGGCGCGCGGGTTGACAGGCTACGTGCCGCAGCGCGGCAGCGTCGACTGGGACTTCCCGACCACCGTGCAGGACGTGGTGATGATGGGCCTTTACGGTCGCCTGGGCTGGCTGCGCCGGCCGGGCGCCGCCGAGCGTACACGCACCCGGCAGGCGCTGGAGCAAATCGGCATCGCCGACCTGGCGACGCGGCAGATCAGCCAGCTCAGCGGCGGCCAGCAGCAGCGCACCTTCCTGGCCCGCGCGCTGGTGCAGGACGCGCGCCTGTATTTCATGGACGAGCCCTTCGCGGCCGTCGACGCCATCACGGAGCGCGCCATCGTTGCCCTGCTGCAGGAGCTGCGCGCGCGCGGACGCACGGTCGTCGTCGTGCATCATGACCTGCAGAGCGTGCCCGACTACTTCGACCAGGTGACCCTGCTCAACGTCGAGGTCATCGCCAGCGGGCCCACCGCCGAGGTCTACAGCGAGGACAACCTGCGCCGCACCTTCGGCGGGCGCGTGGCCGGCATCGCCCGTCTGACGGAGGAGGCGCTGCCTTGAGCCTGGCCGGTGGCCGGAACTGGAGGACGGTTGCGGCCCTGCTGGCGCTGTCACTGGCGGTCATCCCCCTGAGTCTCGCCCTTGGCAACATCCGCGTGGACTACACCCTGGTGACGGTGGCGGCCGGCGGTGCGGTGCTGGGCATCGTCTGCGGCGTACTGGGCAGCTTCGCCGTGTTGCGCCAGCAAAGCCTGCTGGGCGACGCGCTGTCGCACGCCGCGCTGCCCGGCGTGGCGCTGGCCTTTCTGCTGGCGGGACGGGAACTGGGCTGGCTGCTGCTGGGCGCGGGCATCGCCAGCTGGCTGGGCGTCCTGCTCATCAACAGCCTGGTGCGCCGCACGCGGCTGAAACAGGACGCGGCCATGGGCGTCGTGCTGGCGGCCTTTTTCGCCCTCGGCATCACCCTGCTGACCTATATTCAGTCGCGCAACGACGCCAGCCAGGCGGGGCTTGACCAGTTCATCTTCGGCCAGGCCGCTGCCATTCGCCGCCAGGACGTGGTGCTTATCAGCGCTTTGGGACTGGCGGCCTTCCTCGTCCTGATCGCGTTGTGGAAAGAATTCAAGCTCATCACCTTCGACCCGGCCTTCGCCCAGGCAAACGGCTTCCCCCTGCGCCTGCTGGACGTGACCCTCTCCACCCTGATCGTGATCGCGATCGTGCTGGGGCTGCAACTGGCGGGCGTGGTGCTGATGGTCGGGTTGTTGATCGCTCCGGCGGTTGCGGCGCGGCAGTGGACCCGGCAGCTGGACCAGATGCTGGTGCTGGCCGGCATCTTCGGCGGCCTTGCCGGGGCGGGTGGCGCCATTTTCAGCGGCCTGCAACAGGGTCTGCCCACCGGCCCGCTGATCATCGTCGTGGCCGTGGCGATTGTGGCCCTGTCCATCGCCCTGGCGCCGGAAAGGGGCCTGCTGTGGCGGGCCTGGCGCCAGCGTCGCGACCGGCAACGCTTCGCCGCGCAGCAGGTGCTGCAGGACATCCATCGCCACGCCACGCAGCACCAGGACCCGCGCTACCCGGCGCCAGGAGGCATGCTGGTGGCCCTGCGCGGTCCGCTGGCCCGCCCTGCCCTGCGTCAACTGCAGCGCGAGGGACTGTTGCAGGCGGGCGCGGACGACGACTGGACCCTTAGCGAGCGCGGCCTGGAGCGTGCACAGGCAGCCGCGCGCAACCAGCTGTTGTGGGAGCGCTACCGTCAGTTTGGCGAGGAACTGGGGCTGCCTGCCGTGACGGTGGACCCGCAGCAGCCCATCGACCGGCTGCTGCCCGCCGCGGCCCTCGCCCGCCTCGAGACGCTGGACTAGCCCGTGGCGACCCTCGAAGCCCTGCTGATCGACCTCACCCTGCGGGTGACCGACCTGCAGCAACTGAACGCCATCCTGGGCGACCCGCAGACGACGGCCCTGATCACCGGCGGTCTGGTGGCCTTCGCCGCCGCCCTGCCCGGCACCTTCCTGCTCCTGCGCAAGCTGGCCATGACCACCGACGCCATCAGCCACACGGTGCTGCTGGGCATCGTGCTGGCCTTTCTGCTGCTGGCCGCCCTGCCCGGCCTGGAGGCCGACCTCAACTCCCCCTGGCTGATTTTCGGTGCGGCGCTGGCCGGCCTGGCCACCGTGCTGCTGACCGGCGCCATTCAGCGCTCCGGCCTGGTGAAGGAGGACGCCGCGCTGGGCCTGGTGTTCCCGCTGCTTTTCGCCATCGCCATCATCCTCATTTCCCGTCTGACCGATGACGTGCATCTGGATAGCGACGCGGTCATTCTGGGCGAAATCGGCGTCGTCTGGGCGGACGCCCGCAGCCACTGCCTGCAGGACTGCGAGCCCGTGCATATCACGCCTGACGACCCGCGCGCCGAGACCGGCCGACGATGCACAAATTGCGCCGAACTGGACATCGGCCCGCGCGACCCGGCGGCGGAGTTCGAGGAATACTGTCTGAATTGCGGCCGCTACACAACCGCCGAAGCCTGGCGCGCCCGCCTGGTGCCGCAGGCGCCCACGCAGGTCTTCTGGCCGCGGGCCATCACCTCCATGTTGCTGGTGGCCCTGCTCAACCTGGCGTTCATCCTCCTCTTCTACAAGGAACTCAAGCTGGGCACCTTCGACCCCGCGCTGGCGGCCGCTCTGGGCCTGCGACCTGCGCTGCTCAACACGGCGCTGATGGTGCTGGTGAGTATCACGGCTGTGGCCGCCTTCGACGCGGTCGGTTCGGTGCTGGTCGTGGCCTTCTTCATCATTCCGCCTGCGACGGCCTGGCTGCTCAGCGACCGCCTGGCCCACATCCTGCTGCTGGCGCCTCTGGGCGGCGTGTTGGCGTCGTTCACCGGCTACGAATTCTCGCGCGGCAACCTGCTCGGCATCGCGCAGATGCGCGACCTGTTGCAGTTGCTGGACGAGACAATCGGTCTGGATGGCTTCACCGAATGGAACACGTCCATTTCGGCCGCCATCGTGCTGATGATGTTTCTGTTTTTCCTGCTTGCCTGGGTGTTTTCACCGCGGCAGGGGTTGTTGCTGTCCCTGTTGCAGCATCGCGCCCGGCGCCAGCACTTTGCCGAGCAGCTGCTGCTGGGCCACGTGCACCACCATCAGGGCACGGCCGAGGCCGCCAGCGAACTGGCGCAAGACCGACTGCATCTGCATCTGGGCTGGACGCCGCGACGCACGCAGCGCGTGCTGATGCGCCTGCGTCTGCGCGATCTGGTTGCCAGCGAAGACGGCACCCTGCAGTTGACCGCGCGCGGGGAACGCAGCGTGCGCCGCTTCATGGCCCTGCGCGGCGCGGGTGGCGCCTCCCCTGCCGGAGACTAATGGGGCCGCGTCGCTGCCTGCCGTCCTTCGTTGACCCGACGGCTGGTCAACGTTATTCTCGCAGCCGACCGACGGGAGTGAACACACATGGCGAAGAAAGCGGGCAAGCGTGTCATAAGTGAAGACCAGGCGGTCGAGTTGCTGGCGCTCTTCGTCAGTTCGGCGCAACTGCTGATGAGCGAACCGGCGCACTACGGGCCGCTGCGCCTGTTGACCGCCACCGAACGCCTGAGCGCGATGATGCTGGAGAGGGCCTCGCCGGAGACGCGGCCATTTCTGGAACTGGCCATCGAACGCATTCCGCAAATGCACATGCAAATGTCGGATGTGGAGGCCTATTCGGCGGGCCTGGAGGAACTAAACGCGGCGATCGGGGAATGTCTGGTGCGCCGCGCGGGGCTGGAGTGAGGCGTGAATGGCCCGCACCGCCCCACCCCTTTCCGGGTGTAGGGGCGATTTATCAAATCGCCCGTTTTGGCAAAACGCAGCGCCCGTACGGCACAAAACGGTCGCGGGAATAAATGTGGGGTGAGGGCCTTATGAGCAACGACGTGCTGGACGCCATTCGCAAGCGCCGCGTTGTGCGCGAGATGACAGACGAGCCGGTCACGCAGGAGCAGCTGGAGCAGATTCTGGACGCCGGTCGCTGGGCGCCGACGGGCGGTAACCTGCGCCAGAACCGCTTCGTCGTCGTGCAGGACGAAAAGATCAAGCGCCTGATCTACCAGGTCTCGCCCGGCATGTTTCAGCGTCCGCCAGCGATCATCCTGATCTGCAGCGACCTGCAGCTGGCCATCGACCACCAGCTCGGCGAGGACAAGCCGACCTTCCTCATGGACGTCGGCAAGGCCGCGCAGAACATGGCCCTCGCCGCGCATTCGCTCGGCCTCGCCACCGGGCCCGTGACCTCCTTCAGCCAGACGGCCGTCAGCCGCATCCTGAATTTGCCGGAAACATACGTGCCGCACATGTTTCTCTGTCTGGGGCATGCCGCGCCGGTGCCGCAGTTCAACGTGCGCGCCTGGCAGCGCATCACCTGGCGCGACCTGACTTCCTACGATCGTTTCCCGTCGGGCTCCGGCGGCGGATAGTAGCGACGACCGGCCAGACGCTCCGGCAAACGCGACTCGCTGCCGTCGTCCTCGCCATAGCCCAGAGCCTTCATCAGGCCGGTGGGCGCGTTGCGCAATTTCATCGGCACCTCAAGATTGCCGGTGCGCTGCACGTCCTCCAGCGCGGCGAAAAAGGCATCGCAGGAGGCGCGGCTCTTCGGCGCCTGGGCCATGTAGGCCGTGCCATGCGCCAGGTTGATCTGGCACTCCGGGTAGCCGATGGTCTCGCAGGCGCGGAAGACTTCGTTGGCCACCACCAGCGCGGTCGGCTGCGCCATACCGATGTCCTCGCTGGCGAAGATCACCATGCGCCGCGCGATGAAGAGCGGGTCCTCGCCAGCCTGGACCATGCGCGCCAGATAGTAGAGCGCGGCGTCCACGTCGCTGGCGCGCATCGACTTGATGTAGGCGCTGATGGTGTTGTAGTGCTCCTCGCCCTGCTTGTCGTAACGCAGGTGGGCCGACTGCAAGGCGTCGCGCAAGTGCGTCGCCGTGACCGCGCTCGCCTGGTGCAGGCGGGTCGCGACTTCCAGCAGGTTGAGGGCGCGGCGGGCGTCGCCGTTGGCATAGGCCGCCAGAAAGTCGCGCGCCTCGTCCTCCAGGCCGACATCCAGCGCATCGCTGCCACGGTCGAGGATGTCGCGGAGTTCGGCCTCGCCGAGGGCTTCCAGCACGAACACCTGGCAGCGTGAGAGCAAGGCCGGAATGACCTCAAAGGAGGGATTTTCGGTCGTGGCGCCGATCAGGATAATGGTGCCGTCCTCGACGTAGGGCAGCAGGTAGTCCTGCTGCGCCTTGTTGAAGCGATGGATCTCGTCGAGAAAGAGAACGGGGCTGCGGGTCGCGCTCTCTCGCTCCTCTTCTCCAAAGAGACCGGGCAGCGCCCTGCGTCCCTGCAATTCCTCGATAATGGCGCGCACTTCGCCCTTGCCGGCGGCGACGGCCGAGAGCGGGTAGAAGCGACGATCGGTGCCGGCGGCGATGATGCGCGCCAGGGTGGTCTTGCCGACTCCCGGCGGGCCCCAAAAGACCATTGAGTGCAACTCGTCGCGGGCGATGGCGAGTTGCAGCGGCTTGCCCGGGCCGGTCAGATGACGCTGGCCGACGAAGTCCTCCAGCCGCTGCGGGCGCAGGCGGTCCGCCAGCGGAATGTCCGCGCCCGCCCGGCTCACAGGCCCGTGGTCTCGTAACTCTGAGCGACCTTTCGCATGGCGACCAGCCACGCCGCCGAGCGCGGGTCTTCCAGCCCCTCGCCGAGCCAGGTCTCGCGCACCTCCTGCCAGGCCATGCGCATGGTGTCCTCCAGGCCGGAGCGCACCAGCGTCAACTCGTCACTTTCCGTCGTGAGGTCCCGTCGGAGCTGCGGCGGCAAGGTCTTGCCGGTCAGGGCCTCCAGCGCCTCAATCACGCGCTGCATGCGCAATTCGTCGAGTCGCCGTTCAAGGCGGCCGAAACGGATGTGGGCGAGGTTCTTGATCCATTCAAAGTAGGAGACGGTGACGCCGCCGGCGTTCACGAAGGCATCCGGCAGGATCAGGACGCCGCGCGCGCGCAACTGCTCATCCGCCGCGGTGGTCACCGGTCCGTTGGCCGCCTCGACGATCAGCCGGGCGCGAATGTCTGCAGCGTTGTGCTCCGTGACCTGTCCTTCGGTGGCGGCCAGCAACAGGATGTCGCAGTCCCGCGCGAGGCAGGCCTGGCCGTCCTCGAGGTACTGCGCCTGGGGATAGCCTCGTACGCCGCCGTGTTCGTCCTTCCAGGCGCGCACTGCCGCTACCGACAGCCCCTTGTCGTCGATCAGGGCGCCGTCGCGTTCGATGATGACGGTGATGCGCGCCTCGTCCTCTTCCTCCAGAAATTTCGCGGCGTGGAAGCCGACGTTTCCCAGGCCCTGGACCGCTACCCGCGCGCCGGCCAGTCCCCCCAGGCCGACCCGTCGCGCGTCCTCCGCCTCGCTCAGGAATTCGCGGATGACCACCTGCACGCCACGTCCGGTGGCCTCCACGCGACCGGGGATGCCGCCGCTGCCGACCGGCTTGCCGGTCACGCAGGCGAAATAGTTGACGTCCTGGGGGTAGACGCGCCGGTAGGTATCGGCGATCCAGGCCATCTCACGGGGACCCGTGCCCATGTCCGGCGCGGGCACGTCGGTGCCGGGGATGATGTAGCCGCGGTTGATCAGCTCGCGCGCATAGCGGCGGGTGATGCGCTCCAGTTCTCCTTCGCTGTAGTCACGCGGGTCCAGGCGCACGCCGCCCTTGGCGCCGCCAAAGGGCACGTTGACGATGGCGCACTTGCAGGTCATCAGGGCGGCCAGCGCCGTCACCTCGTCCAGCGACACCAGTTCGTTGTAGCGGATGCCGCCCTTGGCCGGCTGCAGGTGCTCGCTGTGGATGGCGCGCCAGCCGAGGAACACGCGCCAGCTGCCGTCGTCCAGCTGCACCGGGAACTGCACGCGCACAATGCTGTTGCAGGCCAGAATCTGCTCCCGCAGGCCGGGCGGCAGCGCCAGCTGGCGCAGGGCCCTTTCCGCCATGCGGTCGACTTCCGAACTAAAGGACATGGCTCTTCAACGCCCCCTGTTTCCGCAGCCGGACATTTTGTGTCAAGTCCGGGCGATCAGGCCTGCCCGTCGCGCTTGAGGCGCACCGCCGTGCCGCTGGCGATGACCATCAGCATGCCGCCGCTGCCGCCGGGCGAAAAGGCCTCGTGATCGATTTTGACGCCCACCACGGCGTCGCAGCCCATCTCGCGCGCGCGGCCTTCCATCTCGCGGATGGCCTCCTGGCGGCCCTCCATCAGCTTCCGCTCGTATCCGCCGGAGCGCCCGCCGATGATGTCGCGGATGCTGGCGCCGATGTCCACAAAGATATTGGCGCCCATCACGGCCTCGCCGGTGACGATGCCGCGATACTCCGCAATGTGGCTGCCCTCGATGCCGGGCGTTGTCGTGATGATCATGTCCCGCTCCCCTTCTTCTTCACCCCCAGTGTACACCAGGGCGTCGCGCTGCCGGCTATACTCGGCCTCTGCCGCACACAGGGAGGTCCCCATGATCGACGCCCGTTCCTACGCCCGCGAGCATGCGCCGCGCTTCCGCCAGCAGTACGAGGCGCTGCTGCGCATCCCGAGCGTCAGCACCCTGCCGCAGCACGCGGCCGACGTTGAACGCGCCGCGCAGTGGCTGGCCGGGGACATGCGCGCCATCGGCATGGACAGCGCGGAAGTCCTGCGCCTGGCCGGCGGTCGACATCCCCTGGTGCTGGGCGAATGGAAGGGCGCCGGGGAAGCCGCGCCGACGGTCCTGCTCTATGCCCACTATGACGTGCAACCGGCCGCCATGGAAGACGGCTGGGACAGCGATCCCTTCGAGCCGGTCGAGCGTGACGGACGCCTGTTTTGCCGCGGCAGCGTGGACAGCAAACTGCACGTCATGTCGCAGTTGAAGGCGGTCGAGGCGCTGCTGGCGTCGCCCGGCGGCGCGCCGGTCAACATCAGGGTCCTGCTCGAAGGTGAGGAAGAATCCGGTTCGGAGACCATCAGCGCCTTCGTGGCGCAGCAGCCGGAGCGCGTCCGCGCCGATGTAGCCGTCATCTCCGACGGCGTGGTGCTGGCGCCGGACCAACCCAGTCTGGTCTACGCCCTGCGCGGCATCGCCACCATGGAATTGCATGTCGATGGGCCGGTGCAGGACCTGCACAGCGGCCATTTTGGCGGCACCCTGCACAACCCGCTGCAGGCCCTGGCCGAAATCATCGCGCAGCTGCATGACGCCGAAGGACGCGTCAGCGTGCCCGGCTTCTATGACGACGTGGTCGAAGCTGACGCTGCCGAACGGGCGCTGCTGGCCCACACCAACCAGTGGAGCGAGCGCGAATGGGAGGCGGTGGCCGACGCCCCGGCGCGCCACGGTGAGCGGGGCTACAACACGCAGGAGCGCATCGGCCTGCGCCCCACCCTGGAGATCAACGGGCTGGGCGGCGGCTACACCGGTCCGGGCTTCAAGACCGTGTTGCCGCAGCGCGCCATGGCAAAGATCAGTTGTCGCCTGGTGCCGGACCAGGACCCGCAGCGCATCCATGCCCTGCTGCAGAGTCATATCGCGGCCATCACGCCGCCGACCGTGCGCAGCGAATTGCGCCAACTGGACATGGGCTCACGCGCGGTCACACTGGGCCACGACACGCGCGCGATGCGGGCGGCGGCCGCGGCCTACGAGCGGGCCTGGGGCGTCGCGCCGCTCTACGAGCGCGCCGGCGGCAGCATCCCGGTGACCTTCGCGCTGCAGGAGGTCTGCGAGGAGCTGGTGATCATGGGTTTCGGCACGCGCGACGGGCGGGCGCACGGCCCCAACGAAAACGTCCACGTGGAGTCGCTGGAGCGCGGCATCACTGCGATGATCCACTTCCTGCAAACGATCGGCAGAAACGGCGAGCTTGCATGACTGCCGTTCCGGAGCCAGGGTCTGAAACAAAAGCGCAGCGCCGACCGAAAGGATGAGCGCGAATGGTCAGAACAGGCGGCTGCGCGCCGCCTTCCTTGTCCTGCTGGCCATCCTGCCGGCCTTGCTGACGGGCAGTTGCGCCACGCGGGGGCCGGGCACCGTCGTTATTCGAACATTTGGCGACATCAGCAGCTTCAGTCCATTGCTGGCCGGCGACGGCGCATCCTTGCAGGCGCAGGCCCTGCTCTGGCCGCCGCCGCTCGACATAGACCGATTGACGGGTGAGGCGCTGCCATCGCTCACGACCTGGGAACTTTCCGATGACGGGCTCGTGTACAGATTCACGATTCGCGATGATGCCTACTGGAGCGACGGAGCGCCGATCTCATCCGCCGACATGAAGTTCGTCATCGACGCCATCAGGTTGCCCGAAGTGGCCAGCCCGCTGGAGTCCGCGCTTGCATCGGTGGCCGCGGTCGAGATCATCGACGAGCGCAGCTACGACATCGTGCTGGAGGACGTCGACTGCAGTGCGTTGGGCCGCCTGGGAAGGCTACGCTTCCTGCCTTCACACCGCTACGCCGCCGATTTCAGCGACGTCGCAACCAGTGCCTTCAACGACATGCCGGACATCAGCGGCGGGCCGTACATCCTGGAGAGTCACGCGCCGGGCGACCATCAGGTCTACGTCGCCAACAGGAGTTTCTTCGGCGGCGCGCCGCAAATCCCGCGCCTTGTCAACCGGGTCATCGCAGGGCATGCGGAGGCGCTGCTGGCGATTCAGGCTGGCGAAATCGACTACAGTTATTTCCACGGGGATCTCTTCGCAAGGATAGAGCGCAGGGAACACTTGCAGTGGAATGTTTTCCCCCAACTGTCCGTGTACTTTCTCGCTCTCAACCGGGTGGCCCGGGACTCATCATCGCCGGCCTGGGACAGGGACGGCATTTCGCCCGGCCAGGCGCCGCACCCACTCTTCAGCGACCTGCGGGTGCGCAAGGCGGTAGCCATGGGCTACAACAAGGAGGACATCCTGGCGATGCCGGCCGGAACGCCGCTGGTCGGTGCCGTCAGCCCTGCCATCGCCTGGGCCTACAACAGCGACATTCAGCCCTGGCCTTTCGATCCGGAGGCAGCCATGGCGCTGCTCGATGAGGCCGGCTGGCTGGACAGCGACGGCGACGGCGTGCGAGACCGGGACGGCGTGCCGCTGTCCTTCACCATCAGCTACAGCGACATCCTGCCCCTGTTTGAAACGACGGCGCTGGTGGTTCAGGATCAGTTGCGGGACATCGGCTTTGACGTGGCGCTCGAGAAGTTGGCATGGCGCGATTACCTCCGCGACGTCTATCTGGGCCGGCAATTCGACGCGACGCCGATGAGCAACAGCGCCGGCGCCGGAGGGCCGCCAGACCCGAATGACTTCATGACCTTGCTTGAAAGCCGCGAGGACCGACCGGGAAGCGGCAAGGGCATCGCCAGCTACGTTAACCCGGGGATTGACGCCCTGATTGACGCCGGACGCTCGCTGCCAGGCTGCGGCATAGAGGAGAGGGCGAAAATCTACCGCGAGATTCAGCGTCTGGCGCATGAAGACCTGGCCTACGACTGGACCGTCGTACCCAACATCTGGCATACGGCCCACAGGCGCATCCGAAACTTCCGGCCCGGCCCGTCGTGGGTCTTCCATGGCTACACATCGCAGGTCCATGAGTGGGCGCTGGAGGGCTAGCCCGGTCATCGTCTGAATGCCCTCAGCGTGTTGCGACCCTGCTCCTCCCGCAGAAGGATCTACCCGCGCCAGGCGGCAAGGGGCTACGCCGTCAGGAAGCGGAAGATGGCATCCTCGTGGCCGGGCAGCTGCTCATGGGCAAAATCCGGGTAGGACAGGACGGACTTCGGCGCTCTGATCCGGTTGTAGGACACGTACTGCGATGAAGGCAGGCAGATGTCGTCCATCAGGCCGATCACCAGCAGCGTCTCTGCCTGGATGCGCGGCGCGAGGAACTGCACGTCGATGTAGCCGAGGCGCGTGAAGATCTCCTCCTCGCGCCGGTGCAGCGGGTCGTGGCGTCGGAACCAGTCGGCCAGTTCGTCGTAGGCCGTGACGCCCGTGGAGCTGCGCAGGTCGAAGACGCGTTTGATGTCCGTCAGCCAGGGGTAGATCGGCGCGGCGCGGCGGATGCGCGGCTCCAGCGCGGCGCAGGCGAGCGTCAGGGCCCCGCCCTGGCTGGCGCCGGTGGCGCTGACGCGCTCGGGATCGACGCCGGGCAGGTCCATGACGACGCGGGCCAGCTGCACCGTATCGAGGAAGACCTGGCGGTAGAGCATGTCGTCGGGCGGGCCGTCGAGGCCGCGGATGACGTGGCCGCTGAGCGTCGGGCCCTCGTGTCCGCCGGTCTCCTGCGAGCGGCCGCCCTGGCCGCGCACGTCCATGGAGGCGACGGTGACGCCCTCGGCGACGTAGCCCAGCTTGTCCAGCCAGGCGCCGGAATCCAGGGTGTAGCCGTGGAACATCAGCACGGCGGGGCCGGGCGCCGTCTGACCTTTGGGGCGCAGCAGCTTGGCGTGGATGCGCGCGCCGCGCGTGCCCGTGAACCAGAGGTGGTGGCAATCGGCGATGGAACTTTGGAAGTCGGCGGGCAGGAACTCGGGCGCGGGGTCGGTGGCCCGCTGCTCGGCGAGGGCGCGCTGCCAGTAGGCGTCGTGGTCGGCCGGGCGCGGGTTGATGCCCTGGAGTGTCGTCAGTTTCTCAAGCGGCGTGTCAAAAAGGAGCGGCATGGGTCGGTCTCCCCTGAATCGCTGATTCAGCTGTGATTGGCGTCCTGCATGTCAATCAATATCTTGATCGCGCCTTCGTCGCGCGCGCCCTGCAGCTCGTAGGCCTCCAGCACCTGGTCGAAGGGGAAGCTGTGGGTGATAAGGGGCCCGGCGTCGACCTCGCCGCTGGCGATCATGTGCAACGCCTGGCGCGTAGAGGAGTTGGCCGGGTCGCGGGTGGCGCCCACGGCGGCGCGCATCGTCAGGTTCTTGTAGAAATAGCCCTTCATCGGGAAGGGCATGCTGCTGGCGCGCGGCGCGCCGAAGTTGAGCAGGAAGCCGTCGCGCCGCGTCAGGGCCACGGCGAGGTTGACGCTCTCGACCTCCCCGGCGGCCTCGATGACGATATCGGCCATGCGACCGTCGCTCAGGTCGGCGACGGCGGCCACGGGGTCGTCAACGGCGTTGTGGATGGTGTCGGTCGCGCCGTAGAGCCGACCGGCCTGCAGCCGATGGGCCTGCAGGTCGATGGCGATGACGCGGCGCGCGCCCATGCGGCGCAGCATCAGGTCGAACCACAGGCCGGCGGAGCCCTGGCCGATGACGACCACGTCCTGGCCGATGACGTTGGGCAGTTGCTTGCAGGCGTAGATGACCGTGCCGAACTGCTGGGCCTGCAACAGATGCGCCGGCGGCACCTCCGGCGGCAGATAGAGCACGTCCCTGGCCTTGACGAGGCAGTACTCGGCCATGCCGGTGTGGTCCGGGATGAGGGTCAGCGCCAGGCGACCGGGCGGCAGGTCGTGGCCAGGCGCGTCGTGGGCGACCACCTCGCCGAGCACCTCGTGGCCGGTCGTGCCGGGCGCCATGGGATAGTCGTCGGGGTCGAAGTGATGCAGCCACTGGAAGTCGCTGCCGCAAAGCGACAACAGGCGCGTCCGCACGAGAGCATGGCCGGGCTGCAGGTCCGGCAAGGGGGTTTCGATGAACTCGGCGCGGCCAGGGGCCATGACCTGGACGGCGCGCATGGTGGCGGGCAGGGACTGATAGGTGGTGGGCACGGACGAAAACTCCCGGGGGCAAAAGGCGGCTGAAGTGTAGCGCGGGCGTATAGCGGATGCCATTTGCGGGCGGCAGGTGGCGTCCGCCATGGGCCCTCACCCCCCAACCCCTTTCCCGCTGAGTCGCGGGAGCCCTTCCCTCAGGGAGAGGGGGAGTCCCGGTCTGTTGGGGGAGGACCTTTCTTGCTGCGGTATGGCTGACGTCGACACACAGTCCTCTCTCCCCCCAATAGCGGGAGCCCTTCCCCTGGGAGAGAGAGCCCCTTTCCTCCTGGGAGCGGGAACCTCTACAGGGAACGGGAATGGAAGCAGGATGCGCCAAAGGCATTTGAAACCCCTCTCCCTGAGGGAGAGGGGTTGGGGTGAGGGCCGACCTGGCGCCTGGTATGGCCCTCACCCCCGGGACTCTTTCCCGCGAGAGTGCGATTTATCAAGTCATCCGTCGTGTCGTCCAGTTGTACGGGCGACATGATATGTCGCCCCTACACGGCGGCACTAATGGTGGCGATTTGTCAAACCGCACGGCACGCGCCGCACATCACAGCAGCGTCGGAGGTTCAATTGAATTGCCGCCAACGCCACTTTGACGCTACACTGCCCAGGCCGGTGTGACCGGGGAGACCAGCCGTGCCGCTACTCTTTGACATGCCCGTCGACCAACTGCCTTTGTACCGCGGCCGCAACCCGCGGCCGGAGGACCACGACGACTACTGGGCGCGCGCCCTGGCGGAACTGGAGGCCCGGGACGATGAGGTGGAGTTGCAACCGGCCGACTTCCACGCCGATTTCGCCGAATGCCACCATCTGTGGTTTAGTGGTGTGCGCGGCGCGCGGGTGCACGCGAAGTTGCTGCGGCCCAAATCCCTGATCGGCAAGGGACCGGCCGTGTTGATGTTCCACGGCTACTCCGGCAACGCGGGCGACTGGGTCGACAAACTGGGCTTCGTGGCGCAGGGTTTCACCGTCGCCGCGCTGGACTGTCGCGGCCAGGGCGGCCTGTCCGAAGACAGTGGCGGCCATCTGGGCACGACGCGCCAGGGGCACATCATCCGCGGCCTGGCGGGCCCGCCCGACGACATGCTCTACCGCCAGATCTTCCTCGATACGGCGCAGCTGGCACGCATTGTCATGGACATGCCGCAGGTGGACGCGGACCGGGTCTGCGCCACGGGCGGCAGCCAGGGCGGCGCGTTGACCATCGCCTGCGCGGCCCTGGAGCCGCGCATCTTCCGCGCCGCGCCGGTCTTCCCCTTCCTGAGCGATTATTTGCGGGTCTGGGAGCTGGACCTTGATGAGAACGCCTATGGGGAGCTGCGCAGCTGGTTCCGCCATTTCGACCCGCTGCACGAGCGCGAGCGGGATGTCTTTACGCAACTGGGCTACATCGACATTCAGCATCTGGCGCCGCGCATCCGGGCCGAGGTGCTGATGGGCACCGGACTGATGGACCAGATCTGCCCGCCCTCCACGCAATACGCGGCGTTCAACAGGATTGCCTCGCCGAAGTCGGTGCGCCACTATCCGGACTACGGCCACGAGACCCTGCCGGGGCACCAAGACGCGATCTTTGGCTTTCTGGCGGAGTGATGGCGTCTACCTGCCCCGCCCGCTTTCGTGACGTTCAGCGCGAGTCCGCGCCTGGCGTCATGCCACCCGTCCGCCTGCCTGAAGGGATGAACTGATGCGTCTTGCAGGATTGATGCCCGAGCCGGGCTCGCCGCTTGACCGCCTGGCGACCCTGGTGATCGCCAACCTGGCCTGGACCCTGCTGGCCATGCTGGTGATTCCCCTGCCGGCGGCGACGGCGGGCCTGTTTGCGGTGACGGTCCCGTTGGCGCGGGGCAAGGACCGCGAATTCTTTGCGACCTTTTTCAGCACCATGCGGCGCCTGTGGCTGAAGGCCACCGTACTGGTGTTGCTGGACGTGGTGCTGGGCGCGCTGGTGTTGGTCAATCTGCAGGCGCTGGAGACGATCCCGCTACCCGAAATCCTGCTGTGGTTTATGCGCAGCCTGACGCTGCTGATCGGCCTGATACTGCTGCTGGCGAACCTCTATGCCTGGCCGCTGCTGGTGCTCTTCGACCTGCCGCTCAAGCGCCTGGTCAAGGTCTCGCTTTTGCTTGCCCTGGCGCATCCCCTGCAGACCTTGCTGACCCTGGTGCTGGGGATGACGCCCCTGCTGTTGGGCCTGTTTGTGCTGCCCCTTTGGCTGATGGCGGTGGGCATCGTCTCGCTTTCAACCCTGGCGATCGGCTGGGGCTCGTGGCGCGTGATCCGGAAGCGGGCCTCGGCGGAGGAACTGGAGGAACTGGACGACCCGATGCGCAGCCTCTAGGGTCGGACCGGAAACAGTCTGTTGAAGCAGGCCCCGCTCCGCCTCCCCTCCAACTGCCGGGCAGGAGCGTGGACCTTCCCTGCCGCCAGAGTCAGCCGTCGCGCCAGCGGATCAGGCGCTCGAGGGGCGCATAGTCCCAGGGCACGGTGCGACTGAAGATGAACCAGGTGGCTCCGGCCGCGGCGTACTCGTCAAGGTTGGCCGTCAGGTCCTGCTCACCCACGCCGACGGTGCGAATGATATCGGCGGGGTCGCGCCCGACCCTGGCGCACCAGTCGTCGAGGACCCGGTTCTTGTGGATCCAGGACCTGGGCGGGCCGAATGTGTTCCACAGGTCGGCGTGCTCGGCCACGATGCGCAGGGTCACCTTTTCGCCACCACCCCCGATCATGACGGGCAGCGGGTCCTGGATGGGCGGCGGCACCTCGGCCTGCAGCCGGGCCCTGAAGACGGGCAGATCGGCCTCCAGCTGACGCAGACGGCTGTTGGCTGTGCCGAACTCGTAGCCGAACTCGTCATAATCGCGCTGGAACCAGCCGGCGCCAATGGCGAATAGCAGCCGGCCATCGCTGATGTGGTCGACGGTCTTGGCCATCTGGGCCAGCAGGGCCGGATTGCGATAGCTGTTGCAGGTGACGAAGCAGCCTACGCCGGCGCGCGACGTGCTGGCCGCGATGGCGCTGAGGGCGGTCCAGCCTTCAAAGTGTTCGCCTTCCGGATCGCCGGTGAGCGGAAAAAAGTGGTCCCAGGTCCAGATGCTGTCGACGCCCATGGCCTCGACTCTGCGGACGCCCTCAATGTATTCCGGCCAGGAGCAGTGCTGGGGCTGCATCTGGACGCCGACGTGCATGCGGGTCATGGCGCTTTCCTCGTCTCTGTTGCGGCCAGTGTAACGGCGGGAAACCGGGATGGCCAGGCAGGGGCGTGGCTCGACCTCACCCACGGCCTTGCTCGATTGTTTCGGCGTACAGGAGTCTTTTGCTCAGGGCAAACCGTCTTCCCGCGCCCTCACCCCCCCCCCACCCCTTTCCCGCTGAGTCGCGGGAGCCCTTCCCTGAGGGAGAGGGGGAAAGAGTACAATGGCGCGATGAGTTGGTCAGGAGAGGGCCATGCAACTGGACCCGCTTGAGCACCCGCATCGGCGGAAAAACCTGCTGACGGGGGAGTACGTGCTGGTCTCGCCGCAGCGGGCCACAAGGCCGTGGCAGGGTGCGCTGGAAGCGCCGGCGCCGGAGCGTCTGCCGGCCCACGACCCGGACTGTTATCTCTGCCCCGGCAACGAACGGGCCGGCGGCATCCTCAACCCGCACTACGAGCGGACCTTTCTGTTCCGCAACGACTTCCCTGCCCTGCTGCCTGAAGCGCGCCCGGCAGCGGCGGGGGACGAGCCGCTCCTGCAGCTGGAGGCGGTTCGCGGCGACTGTCAGGTGCTGTGTTTTTCGCCGCGACACGACGCGACCCTGGCGGGGATGGCGTTGACGGAATTGCGCCACGTCATCGACGTGCAGGCAACGGTGCTGGCCGACCTGGGACGGCGCTGGCGGCACGTGCAACTCTTTGAGAACCGCGGCGACGCCATGGGCGCGTCGAGCCCGCACACGCACGCCCAGATCTGGGCCTGCGACGCCCTGCCGACGATCGTGGCACGCGAGGACGCGCAACAGAGGCAATACGTCCGGGTGCATGGCGGGCGACCGCTTCTGCAGGACTACGCCGATGCCGAACTGCGCTGCGGCGAGCGGACCGTCGGCATGAATCAGCACTGGCTGGCGCTGGTGCCCTTCTGGGCGCTGTGGCCCTTCGAGACTCTGCTGCTGCCGCGACGGCAGGTCGGCCAACTGCAGGACCTGACGGATGTTGAACGGGACGCCCTGGCCCCGCTCTTGCGCGAGTTGTTGCGGCGTTATGACGGGCTGTTCAACGCGCCCTTCCCCTACTCGATGGGCTGGCACCAGGCGCCGGCTGGCGGCGAGGCGCACTGGCAGTTGCACGCGCACTTCCTGCCGCCGCTGCTGCGCTCGGCGACGGTGCGCAAGTTCATGGTGGGTTTTGAATTGCTGGCTGAGGCGCAGCGCGATCTGACGCCGGAGCAGGCGGCGGAACGCCTCCGGCGAGTGCCGGTGGAGTAAATCGAAACTCCCGCTTCTGTCGGGTTGCTCTCGCGTCCTGCCGTGGCTCAGGTGTCGCCGGCCAGAATGGCGTTGACCTCGTCGTATTCGTCGGACGTGAGTTGCCAGTCCGCGGCGCGGGCGTTGGCGCGCAGCTGGTCCGGGCGCGTGACGCCGGAAATGACGGAGCAGACCTCGGGGCGGGCCAGCAACCAGGCCTGGGCCAGTTCGGCCATCGTATGCTCGCGCTCGCGGGCCCAGACTTCAAGCCGCTCGACCAGGCCGTAATTGGCGTCCGTCATGTAGCGTTGCACGTAGGCGCTGCTTTCCCCGCGCGAGCCAGGCGGCGCGCCGGCTTTCCGTGTGTACTTGCCGGTCAGGAAGCCGCCGGCCAGCGGGAAGTAGGGGATGAAGCCCAGTCCGCCCTGCTCGCAGAAGGGCAGCACCTCGTCCTCGACCTGGCGCTCCAGCATGTGATAGTGGGACTGGACGCTGACGAGCGGCTCCCAGGCGTTGAATTGCGCCAGCAGGTTGGCCTGCGCCAGTTGCCAGGACATGTAATTCGAAGCGCCGATGTAGCGCACTTTCCCGGCGCTGACGAGATCATCCAGGGTGCGCATCGTCTGCTCAATGGGCGTGCGCCAGTCCCAGCGGTGCATTTGGTACAGGTCGATGTGGTCCGTCTGCAGGCGGCGCAGGCTGTCCTCGACGGCGCGCAAAAGGTGATAGCGCGAGGTACCGCGGTCGTTGGGGCCGGGCCCGACGGGGAAGAAGGCCTTGGTGGCGACGAGGAAACTGTCACGCTGGCCGCGCAGGGCGCGCCCCAGCAGACGTTCGGATTCGCCACCGGTATAGGCGTTGGCAGTGTCGATAAAGTTGATTTCCAGTTCGCGGGCGAGAGACAGAATGTTGTGGACGCCGTTCTGGTCCACGACTCCGCCGAACTGGTTGCTGCCGAGGCCGATGGCGGAGACGCGCACGCCGCTGCTGCCGAGTCGTCGCAGTTGCATGGGAAACCCTCGCTGGTATTCAGGACTGCCCTATTTTACGCGAAGGCGGGGCAGATTCGCAGTCTGCGGGGCGATCGAATCGACAGATAACGGAGGTTATGCCACAATGGGTGTGTCCATCGCAGGCGTCGCAACGTCGCGGACGTACGACGGCGCAGAAAGACGACCCCTCCCATGTCCCAACCACAGACGGTCACCACCGAGTCCCTGCCGCCGGAGTGGCAGCATCTGGCCACGAAAGCCGACCTGGCTGAGATTCACGGCGAAGTGGCGGAGTTGCGCAGCAACGTGGTGGAATTGCGAACAAGAGTGGAGTTCATGGTCACAATGGAAGACCTCGCCAAATTGCGCGGTGAGTTTTCCGAATCGCGGACCGGGTTGTTCGGGCTGCGGGTCAGCCTGGGGACGGCCGGTTGGTTCCCCGGGCTGGCGGTCGGGCTGGAGATCGCGCTTGTGGTGGCCCTGGTGCAGATCGGCCTGTTTTTCCTGCTGCGCTCACTCGGCTGAGGCGTCTTGCCCGGCGTTTGCCGACGCCCTCACCCCAAACCCTTTCCCGCTGAGTCGCGGGAGCCCTTCTCAGGGAGAGAGGCCCTTAATTCCAGATTTGCGGATCAACTTGCGACAATTGACAGAGCGCAAGTTCAGTCGGAGGATTCCTCCAGACCGGCGTCAGCCATCACCGCGCGCAGGGCCTTGACGGCGCGGGTCATGCCGTCGGGGCCGCTGAAGCCGATGCTATGCGCGGCCAGCTTGAGATGCGGTTCCATGGCGAGCACGCCGTCGAAATCCCGCTCGCGCAGCGCAGCCATCAACTCGGGAAACTGGCCCTCCCCCTCCCCTGCCGTGACGACCGTGTTGTCGGCGCGGGAGTCCTTGACGTGCACGCAATCGACGCGCTCCGCCTGGGCGTCGAAGTATTGCATGCTCTTCAGCACGCCCGCCTGGACGTAGTTGGCCGGGTCCCAGATCAGGCGAAAGTGCGGGCTGTCGATGGCTTCCGCGAAGGCCAGCACCCGTTCCGGGCGGTCGCCGACGATGTGGCGCTCGTTTTCGTGCAGCAGGGTGAAACCGGCGTCGGCGGCGATGGCCGTGAGCGCGGCCAGGCGATCGATCACCTGAGGGACAAACTGGTCGTAGTGGTCGTTGCCTGAGGTGTCGTCGGGATACCAGGAAAAAATGCGGATGCGCGAACAGGCGAGGATGTCGCCGATTTCGACCAGGCGGCGGATGCGCTGCTCGTCGAGGGCGACCGGCTCGGCGAGGGGCGATTTGCCGACCGGGCTGCCCAGCGCGCTGACGTGGACCCCGGCGGCGTCGCAGGCGGCGCGGGCCTGGCGGGCCTGGTCGTCGCTGAGCTGAAGGACGTTGATGCCCCAGGCGGCGCGCAAGTCGAGGCCAGGGACGCGAAGTTCGTTGAGGACAGCCAGTTGCCCGTCAAGATCCTGGGCGATTTCATCGCCGAAGGCGCTGAGGGTGACGCTCATGTCTGGCGCTCCATTTGTGTTTCCTCGTCCTGCAGGCGCTGCAAGAGGTCCGCGTAGGCCTGGCGGTCGAGGGGGAAGTCGATGGTCTGGCCGCTGTAGTGCGAAGCGATCATGCCATTGGCGAGTTCCAGGCCGTGAAGGGATGAGGGCCCGTCGGCCACAAGTGCCTCGCCATGCAGGATGGCGTTGCAGAAATTGCGATGGATATCTTCGTGCTTGCCGGTCTCGGGTCCCAGCTCGGTCTCGACTTCCAGCATGCCGGGGTGGCTGAAGCCATCCTGCGCGGAAACGATGAAGTCGTAGAGGTCCTGATCGAAGCGGGAGAAGCGCAGCGCGCCCTTGTCGACGCGGATGACGCCGCCGGTGCCGATCACTTCGAAGCGGTTGATTTTGCCACCCTCGGCGGTGCTGGCGTGGAAAACCCCCATGGCGCCGCCGGGCCACTGCATCATGGCCTGCACGGTATCCGCCGGCGTGATGTCGTGGAAGATGGTGGGCGCCCAGGCGTGGACGCGGGCGGGCATGCCGACGAGCCAGCAGATGAGGTCCATGTCGTGAGGCGTCTGGTTCATCAGCAGGGCGCCGCCCTCTCCGTTCCAGCTGCCGCGCCATTCGTTGGCCTGGTAGTAGGCGGCGGCGCGAGTCCAGGTCGTCTTGACGTCAATGTGCTGGATCCTGCCCAGTTGGCCGGAGTCGATGATGCGTTTGGCGGCGACGATCTCGGGACGGGTACGCTGCTGGTAGTTGATGGCCAGCAGGCGTCCGGCTTTCGCAGCCGCCCGGTTCATGGCGTCGGCGTCGCTGACCTGCAGGGCCATGGGCTTTTCGCAGAGCACGTGCGCGCCGGCGCCCAGGGCGGCGATGGCGATTTCGGCGTGGACCTTGTGCTGGGCCATGATGACCACGGCCTCGGGCCGCAGTTCGTCGAGCATTTCCCGGTAGTCCGTGTACCAGGGGCAGTTGAAGTGTTCGGCGGCCTTTCGCGCACGTTGCTCGCGGTGGTCGCAGACGGCGATGACGTCACAGTCGGTCTCTGCGATGGCGGGATCGTGCATGCGGCGGACGGCGGCTCCGGCGCCGATCAGGGCGTACTGGACTCTTCGGGTCATAGTTACCTCCTGCGTAGGGTATTTCGGCCGCCCTCACCCCAAACCCCTCTCCCTGAGGGAGAGGGGCTTTTGGGCCAGACTATGCGGGTTCGCCTGAATGCGGGAATTGTAGCAGCAAGCGTCATGTGGATCACACTGTTTAGGCGCTATCGAAAACGCGGGCGATGGCGGCGTTGAGGAAGCCGATATTGTGCGGCAGGGCCTCATCGACCGGGCGGGCGGCGCTGAAGTCCTCAATGCCCAGCCAGCCCTCGTAGCCGGCCCGCTTCAGGGCGCTGAAGAGCGCGTCCCAGTCGACCACGCCGTCTTCCAGCGGCGACCACTCCGCCTGCCAGACTCCGCCGTCTTCCGGCGCGGCGTAGCTGGCGTTCTTGATGTGAACGTGGGCCAGCCAGGGGCCGAGCACCTGAAAGCCGAGATCGTAGTGTTCGTAGCCTTCGCGGGCCATGTTGCCGGCATCGTGCAGGACACCGATGAAGTCGGGGTCGAAGGGAGCGACGAGGCGCTGCGCCAGCGAGGCGCTGCAGGTGATGGTGCCGTGGTGCAGTTCGACGATGGCGCGCACATTGTACTGCCGGGCCAGCTCCTGACAGCCCTCGAGGAAGCGCGAGGCGCGGGCGAAACTGTCGGCGTACGAAAGGCCGTCAGCGTCGGGCCAGCGGCCGGGGTTGACCCGGATGTTGCGCGCGCCGCAGGTCTGCGCGAAGCGCATGGCGCGCTCGGTGTTTTCCAGGTCGCCGACGTCGATGTAAGTGCCGAGGCCGGGGATGATCAGGCCATGGGCGGCGGCGACGTCGCGGGCCCGAATGGCGCTCTCCTCATTGAGCGGCAGCGTGCAGTGGTTGGCGCCCCAGTAGGCGAGCCGCCCGGCAGAGCCACTGGGCCTGCTTTCATCGCTGACGCGCCACTCGACTCCGGCGTAGCCGTGACGCTGGAGCGCGGCCGCGCCTTCCTCGGGCGTGAGTTCCGGCAGCATGACGGTGAAGACTGATATGTTGAACACGGGTGTCTCCTTTCAGGCGCGGCCTGGTTCAACCGAAAAGCAGGGATTGCGCGCCGTCGATATAGATGACCTCGCCGGTGACGTGGGCGGCCATGTCCGAGACGAGGAAGAGTACGACGCGGGCGACCTGCTCCGGCGTGGCCGGCGCGCCGTCAGTCAGCGGGACATTGCCGGCGGGCGCCTGCAAAAGATAGCGAAGCCCCTGACGGCCACGATGCAGCGTGTTTTCCGAAATGTTGGTCGTGACACTGCCGGGGCAGATGACGTTGACGCGAATGCGATCGCGCGCCAGCTCGATGGCCAGCATCTTGCCGAGGGCCAGCTGGGCGGCCTTGGAGGCAGCATAGACGGAAGCGCCGCAATTGCTGTACATCCTCGTGCCATTGACGGAGGAGGTGATGACGATGGCGCCACCCCTTTCACGCAAATGCGGCAGCGCAGCGTTGATGCTGAGGAAGGTGCCCTTGAGGTTGATATCCATGGTCTGGTCGTACTCGTCGGGCGTGATGTTGTCGACGGCGGCCCAGACGCCGTTGATGCCGGCATTGGCGAAAAGGATGTCAAGGCGGCCGAAGCGCCCCGTGAGTTGCCTGACGGCGGCGTTCAGGGCGGCGGGGTCGCGCACGTCGGCCTGAAGGGCCATGGCACCGGGGCCGGCGGCGTCCACTTCGGCGGCGGCCGCGTCGAGCCTGTCGGGGTTGAAGTCCAGCAGACCGACGCGCGCGCCTTCCTGCGCAAACTTCAGCGCCGCCCCGCGGCCAATGCCGGAAGCGCCGCCGGTGACCAGCGCCACTTTCCCGTCCAGGGGGACGGGAGCCCTTCCGCTCAGTCGCGGGAGTCCTTCATCAAGCTGCATGACACGCCCTTTCCCGTCTGCGTATCCGGCGCGCCCCATCATAGGGCGTATACGGTGGGTCTGCCAGGTGCGCTGTCAGGCGGCCGCCGGGGCCGGAAATCAACCGCGGAACATGGACTGGGCCCCGTCGACGACCAAGGCCTCGCCGGTGACGTAGCTGGCCTCGTCCGAGACGAGAAAGAACACGGCGCTGGCGATCTGGTCCGGCGTGGCCGGCGCGCCGTCGGTCAGGGGGACGTCGCCGCTGTGACGGACGGGGTAGCGCAGCTTCTCCATGTTGCGGTAGCTGATATGGTCCAGAATGTTGGTGCTGACGTTGCCCGGGCAGACGATGTTGACGCGGATGCGCTCATGCGCCAGCTCGAAGGCCAGCATCTTGCCGAAGGCCAGCTGGGCGGCCTTGGTGCTGGCATACACCGATGCGCCGACGCTGCTGAACATCGCATTCCCCGTGACGGAGGCGGTGATGACGATCGACCCGCCCTGCACCCGCAGGGCCGGCAGGGCCGCCTGGACGCTGAGAAAGGTGCCCCGCACGTTGATGCTGAAGAGTTGGTCGAATTCGTCGGGCCGGATGTCCCCGACGGGCGCCCAGAGGCCGGCGATGCCGGCATTGGCGAAGAGTATGTCAAGGCGGCCAAAGCGCTCCACCAGCTGCCCAACGGCGGCGTGCATGGCGGCGGGGTCGCGCACGTCGGCGAGCAGCGAAACCCCGCCGGGGCCGACAGCATTAACCTCGGCCGTGGCCTCATCAAGGGTGTCGGGGTTGAAGTCCAGCAGGCCGACCCGCGCGCCTTCCCGCGCGAAGCGGAGGGCCGTGGCGCGGCCGATACCGGAGGCGGCGCCGGTGATCAGGGCGACCTTGCCGTCCAGGGGGACGGGAGCCCTTCCGCTCACTCGCGGGAGTCCTTCGTCAGGCAGCATGGCGTTTTCCTTCCCGTACAGGCCACACGACAGCCGTTTCCCAGGACACGGTCAGCCGCGCAGGATGGAGACGGCGCCGTCGACGACAACGACCTCGCCGGTGACGTAGCTGGCCATGTCGGAGACGAGGAAGAGCACGACGCTGGCGATCTGGTCCGGCGTGGCCGCTTCCCCGTCTGTGAGCGGAACGCCGCCGGTGTGCTCGATCGGGTAGCGCAGTTTCTCCAGGTTGCGGTAGGTGATGTGGTCGAGAATGTTGGTGTTGACGCCGCCCGGACAGACGACGTTGACGCGGATGCGGTCCTGCGCCAGCTCGAAGGCCAGCATCTTGCCAAATGCCAGCACGGCGGCTCTGGTGGTGGCATAGACCGATGCGCCGCTGTCGGAAAACATGTGTGTTCCTGTCACCGAAGAAGTGATGACGATCGACCCGCCCTGCGCCCGCAGGGCCGGCAGGGCCGCCTGGACGCTGAGGAAGGTACCCTTGACGTTGACGCTGATGAGGTGATCGAACTCGTCGGGCGTAATGTCCTCCACCGGTGCCCAGACGCCGGGGATGCCGGCGTTGGCGAAAAGGATGTCGAGCTGGCCGTAACGGTCGGTGAGTTGCGCGACGGCGGCGGACAGGGCGGCCGGGTGGCGCAGGTCGGCGAGCAATGAAACCGCGCCGGGGCCGACAGCATCCACCTCGGCCGTGGCCTCGTCGAGGGTGTCGGGGTTGACGTCCAGCAGGCCGACGCGCGCGCCTTCGCGGGCGAAACGGAGGGCCGTGGCCCGGCCGATGCCGGAGGCGGCGCCGGTGACCAGGGCGACTTTTCCTTCAAGCAGCATGTTGCAAGCCTTTCTGTGCAGGGATGATGGTTTGGCAGCCCTCACCCCCTGCCTCTTTCCCGCTGAGTCGCGGAAGCCCTGTCCCGCTCAGTCGCGGGAGCCCTTCCTCAGGGAAAGGGGAGATACAAGTGATTCCAGAGTCTCATGGTAACTGCAACAGGTCGTCGACGTTCACGGGCCGGCGGGTGGCGATGGAGTGGTTGGCGGCGATGCCGGTGAGGATGGAGGCCGCGCCGTCGAGGTGACTGGCGCCGCGACCTAGCGGATCCTGGGGCGGACCGGGCGAGAAGAGTTGCTCAAGCATGAGCGGGTCGGCGCCGCCGTGGCCGCCCCTGGCGACGGGAATATCCGCCGTCCAGGAGTCGGCGAAGTGCGGAAATACGCGCAGTTCGGTGTGGCGGTAGGCGCCCTTGCTGGCGGCGATATGACGCTCCTCGGCCTCCGCCGAGGTCTTGCTGGCGGCGGTCTTGGTGCTCTCGACGACGTCAAGTTCGAGGCGGCCGCGCGTGCCGCTGATGGCGACACGATAGCCCTCCCAGGGGGCGTAGGCGACGAGGCTGTAGGCCAACAGGGCGCCGCTGCGATAGCGGACGGTGACGCAGCAGGTGTCCTCGATGGTGACCGGCTCGCCGAAGACGTTGCGATCGCGCCGGTAGCCGGTCTCGGCCTCCGCGTCGAGGTAGAGACTGGTCAGCGCCGGGTCCTGATCGAGGAAGAGGGCGAAGGGGTCGTCACGGGCGGCGGGCTCGCCCGTGTAACGGTCGTAGCTGTAGTACTCGCCGCGCGCGGCGGCGTTGGCCGCACCGTAGAACTTGAGGTCGCCGATGGCGGAGACCTGCTGCGGCCAGGAGTCGATCCACCAGTTGACGAGGTCGAAATGGTGGGTGGCCTTGTGGACGAGCAGGCCGCCGGAATTGTGTTTTTCGCGATGCCAGCGACGGAAATAGTCAGCGCCATGGCTGGTATCCAGCAGCCAGTTCAGGGAAACGTGCAGCGGACGGCCGATGGTGCCCGCGGCGATGAGTTCGCGCAGGCGTGAGTGGGCCGGGGCGTAACGGTAGTTGAAGGTGACGCGCAGCTGGCGGCCGGTCGCCGCGATGGTATCGAAGATTGCGCGGGCCTTGCCGTCGTCGATGGTCATGGGCTTTTCGCAGATGACGTCGCAGCCGAGTTGCATGGCGCGGATGATGTAGAGGTGGTGCGCGGAGTCCATGGTGGCGACGATGACGACGTCGGGACGCGTTTCGGCGACCATGCGATCGAAATCGTCGGCGTGGTAGGCGGGAACCGGCGGGTGCCCGTAAAGCTCCTGCAGGCGTCCGTTGTGCCAGGCCATGCGAACGCGGCTGAGGTCGCAGAGTGCGACAAGGCGGTTGTCGGCGCTCCAGGTTTCGCAGAGGGCCTGGACGTACATACCGGCGCGGCCGCCGGTGCCGACGATGGCGTGACGTTTCATGGAGGTCTCCCGGATGCGGATGGCGGGGCAGACTCTACACCGTCGACACGCTCACCCCAAACCCGCCACCCCGCCCCGGGAACCGAAGCCTGTTCAGGCAGAGCGACAATTTTGCCTGACAGATATCAATGTGTCAGTAAGTCAGAGACGTGAAGATCTGCGGTGAGTCGCGGGTGGGCAGGACTTCCCCGGAGGCGAGCGCGTAGAGGTTATCGAGCGCCTGACGCGCCGAGGTGACCAGGGGCTCGCAGGGGCGGTGACAAATATCCAGCAAGCCGCTGTTCCAGGCCTCGCCCTGCAGATCGCCGAGCGCGGAACGATCGTAGAATGAGTCGTAGTGCAGGCCGACACAGCCGGGAAGGGCAGCGGCGTTTTCGAGGCAGGCGCGCAGGGCCGGGCCGCGAGCGTCCTGTTGCGCCACGCGCGGGCCAGGACCGCTGGCAGGCAGCCCGGCGTCGAGGGCGCCCACGCTCCAGGCGCTGATCAAAACGGGCAGGCCCTGTTCCGCCTGAATGCGTTCCGCGTCGAGCGAGGAGACCAGGGCGCTGTCGCAACTCATACTGAAGACGTCGCTGCCGTGACGGACCTGGCGGCACCAGTCGGGCGGCAGTCCTTGCCAGCGCATGCCCAGATTGAGATGGTGGGGGTCGACGCTGCGGCAGGTCGTGGTGAGAGTGTTGAAGTAATGGTTGAGCAGGAGCACGCTGAAGTCGGCCAGGTCCCTGCGGGCGGCAGGGCCCAGCGCTGCGGACCAGCGGCCGGCGCGAATGTCATCGAAGCTGACGGTCATGTGCCAGGCCTTGCCGAGCGAACGCTCGTCACCGTGGCGCTCGCGCAGAAAGTCCAGCAGGGCGCGGCGGCTGTGGCAGGTCTCGGTGTTGTAAAGCATGCCGGCGGCCGGCGGCTCGGCGCCCAGACTCCAGGCCGGGGTGTCCATGAGGAAGTAGCCGAGCAGGCTGCGGTCCTCGCGAGAGGCGAGCAATTGCGAGGCAAGCAGGCGGGCATCCTCGACGAATTGGGGGTCGAAGACGTCGGGCAGGTCTCGCCAGATGAAAGCGGCCCGGGGCCAGGCGAGGGGTTGCAGGGTGCGCGTCCAGGGTATGCCGGGAAAGCGACCAGGTCCGCCTTCGGAATGATGGCCGATGGTGTTGAATCCGGCGCGATGCAGCCAGGAGCGGGCGATCGTCGTCCAGTGACGATGCCAGGTGTTGGGCCCAAAGGCGCGCATGAGGTTGGCCTGCAGAAAGTCAACCAGTTCCTGGTCCTCGCGCTGGCGACGGACGGCGGCGAATTCGAAATCCGTTGAGTCCGGAGTCCAGTCGAGCGCGCCCTGCATGTGTGAGATGCAGGTCTCGACCGAGGCGCGCAGGCCATTGAGACCGGCCGACCAGAAGGCGTGGCCGTCAGGCGCGACCAGCCACCAGCGCTGGCCGTCGTGGTGGGTGCGAAACCAGCCGCTGGCCTCGAATCCGCCGCGCCGCCACGCGCCCTGTTCCGTGAAATCGCGCGGCCAGGCCCGGGTCTGGGCCGAGAGGAGCTGGTCCTGCAGGCGCTGGCTGACTTCCGCCTGTTGCTCGCTCTTGCCGCTCCAGGAGCGCAGGGCGGTCTGGCCCAGGGCATCCAGCAGGGCGCCACGCGGCAATACGGGCTGATCGAGCGCGAGGGGCTCGACAGCGCTGGCGACCAGAGGCGTCATGCACCAGCGCGTGGGCTGCTCGCCGCGCGTGGCCACCAGCAGGCGCAGTCGGCTCACGGAGCCGGGTTGCACGGCATCGCCCTTGACAGCGGGTTTGAGCCAGGCGCCTTCACGTGGCAGGCGCGCCCGGCCAAGCGAAAGCGCATCAAGCGGCAAACGCAGACGCGCGGAGGCCTGGGGCAGCAGCGCGAACTGTAGCTGAAAGCGGGGTCCGTCCCCTTCTTCCTGAAGTTCGAGCAGAAAAACCACGCTTTCGTCGCCATCGAGCAGCATGTCGGCGGTGAGCCAGAGGGCCTCGCCGAGAGCGCCGGGCCGGACGTGGTATTCCAGACCGTCGTTGACGGCGCCGGCGGCGTACCAGGTGGCATCGAAGACGGGCGCCGTGCCGCTCCCGGCGTTGATACCGCCGAGCAGTTCAACGGGGTTGATGGTAAATGGCAGGCTCGCCATGCGTCCTCCGGGCAGTTGCGCGGAAGTATAGCGAATGGTGACAGGGGACCTCCCTGCACCGGGTTGCTGCCGCGGCGGCGACGGGCCTACAAGCAACAGAGTCATCAATGACAGCGGTCACAAGGGCTGCCGTAAATTGGTGCCGGGCGGCCATGGCCGCTGCCCCGCCAAATCGCTAGACTGGCGCAACCCCGCGAATGGAGGCCGGTATGTTCTTTGAATTGCGCTCTTATCCCGTGCTCCCGGGCAAGATGGAGGCCTGGGTCAGGTTCATGGACGAGGAAATCATCCCTTATCAGTTGTCAAAGGGGATGTGCATTCCCGCCAGTTTTGTCGATGAGGAAAATTACCGTTACGTGTGGTTCCGGCGATTCGCAGACGAGGCCGAGCGGGACCGGCAATACGCGGCGGTCTACGAAGAAGAGATCTGGACCGGGGACATGCGACCGCGGGTAGGGGAATACATCGACCACGACGGCGTCACGGTCAGTATCCTGCGGGCGACGCCGCGCTCATTCATGCGTTAGGCATACGCCAGGATTGACCGGTCCGTACGGGAATCCAACCCTGACTGAAACCCAGACCATGCCGGCCCCTCTGGCGCCGGCCCCGGCGAGGAGCGACGGCCGGCTGCTGCGTTTCTCGCTGTTGAGTGGCGGGATGCTGGTGGTGATGGCCAACGCCTCCCTGTCCCCGGCCTTGCCGCAGTTGCGTGCAGTCTTCACTGAAGCCAGCGACCTGCAAATCCGCATGATTCTGACGCTGCCGGCGCTGGTCATCGTGTTGGCGTCGCCGCTGGCGGGCTGGACGGCGGACCGCTACGGGCGCAAGCCCCTGCTGATCCTGTCGGCGCTGCTCTACGGACTGGCGGGCAGTTCGGGCTACCTGGCGAGGGACATTGGCGCCCTGCTGACGGGGCGGGCGCTGCTTGGCATGGCCATGGCGGGTCTGATGACCTGTGTGTCGACCCTGGTGGTGGACTACTTCAGCGGCGCGGCGCGGGCGCGTTTCATGGGGCTGCAGGCGGCGGTCGGCGGTCTGGGCGGCGGCTTTTTTCTGGTGTTGGCCGGCATGCTGGCGGACGTCGGCTGGCAACGACCCTTCCTGATGTACCTGGTGGCCCTGGTCCTGGCGCCCCTGATGCTGACAAGTCTGTACGAGCCGGGGCGCTCCACAGCGGCAAAAACACCGGACCGGGCCCCGACTGTGTCGGCGCGCACACTGCGGCTTGCCCTGTTTGCCTGCCTGATGGTGGGGTTCAACCAGGCCGTTTTCAATCTGGTGCCCCTGCAGCTGCCCTTTCTGTTGCGATCGCGACTCGGGGCGACCAGCACGGAAAACGGCCTGATGATCGGTGTATTGGCCCTGTTTTTCTCGCTGGGGGCGCTGGTTTACGGGCGCGTCGGCACGCGGGCGGCGCACATTCCCCTGGCGGGGGCAGCGCTGGCCTTGATGGGTGCCAGCTTTGGCCTGATCGCCCTGGCGACGAATAGCCTCGCGGTGTACGTCGCGATGGTCATGTGCGGGCTGGGTCTGGGCCTTTTCATGCCCAACATCCAGTTGCTGCTGGCCAACGGGGCGCCGCAGGCCCTGCGCGGCCGTCTGATGGGCAGTTATTCGGCATCCCTGTATCTGGGTCAGTTTGTTTCGCCTCTCATCCTGCAGGTGACGGGTACGGGCACGGCATCGGCAGGGGACTGGCTGAACATTGGCTTCGTGACCCTGCTGGTCGGCGCGCTGCTGGTGCTGCTGCGACCGCACATCGAGCGCCTGATTTGATGATCGTCCTGCGCGCCATCCCTGCAATTTACTCTGCTGGCCGCGCTATCAGGACTCAGGGGTGGCGTCGGTGAGTCAGGTCCTGGTGCCGGAGACAGTGGACGAGCGCAGCGAGCGTTGGCCCTTGCAACTGTCCCTGCTGGCCGGCAGCGTACTGGTGGTCATTTGCAGCACTCCCCTTGCGCCAGCCCTGCCCAAAATGCGCGAGGATTTCGCTGGCGCCGGCGATCTGCAGGTACCCATGGTCCTGACGATTCCCGCGCTGGTCATTGTGCTGGTGGCGCCGCTGGTCGGCTGGGTTGCGGACCGCTACGGGCGCAAGCCCCTGTTCATCGCGTCTGCCCTGCTCTACGGTCTGGTGGGAAGCTCGGGCTTCGTCGCCGGGGACATGGGCACGATTCTCGTGGGCAGGGCCCTCTTCGGCGTCGCCGTGGCGGGTCTCATGACCAGCGTGGCGGCCCTGCTGAGCGACTATTTCAGCGGGCGCGCCAGGGCGCGCTTCATGGGGCTTCAGGCGGCGGCGATGGGAATTGGCAACAGCTTGTTCCTGGTACTGGGCGGCGTCCTGGCGGAAGGCGGCTGGCGGCCTCCCTTCCTGATGTTTCTGGCCGCGCCGGCGCTCCTGCCCCTGTTTATTCTCAGCCTCTATGAGCCGTCGCAGGTCAGACAGGGTCACGCGTCGGGCGGTCAGCGCGCCAGGGCGAAGCTCCCCTGGCCGCTGCTGCGACTGACCCTCTTCGTCTATGCGCTGGTCGGTCTGAGCCAGATTTCCTTCTATCTGGTCCCCTTGCAGATGCCCTTCTGGCTGCAGCAACGCTTCGCGACTTCCAGCACTGATAGCGGCATCGCCATCGGCCTTGTCGCCCTGAGTTTTGCGCTGTCCTCGATGGTGTACGGGCGCCTTGGCACGCGCGTGGCACATATTCCGCTGGCCGGTCTGGCGCTGGCCCTGCTGGGCGCCTCCTATCTGCTCATCGCCCTGGCGCTGACCCGTCACGTCGTCTATGCCGGGTTGCTGCTGGCCGGCGTGGCCCTCGGATGGGTCCTGCCCAACCTGAACCTGTGGCTGGCCAACCGGACGCCGGCGGCCCTGCGCGGTCGTTTGCTGGGCGGATTCTCCGCCGCCATCTTCCTCGGCCATTTCCTTTCACCGCTGCTGCTGCAGGCGCCGGCGACTCTTGCGGAGATGGGCATTCTGTGGCAACGCGTGGGTCTGGGTCTGCTGGTCTTTGGAGTGTTGCTGGCGACGCTGCGGGGGCCACTGGCGCGCGTTTTTTCGTTCAGTACACACTCAGCCGTCAACGCCTGAATAGCCAAGTTCGAGCGCCAGCTGCCGGCATTGCAACTGCAACTTTTCCCGTTGTGCGGCAGAGATTTCCTGAACGGAACCTGAACCATGGCGGTAACGGCCGGCATTGAGTTTCTGGCCCAGCACACGATCGATGCGACGGCGCGACGGCGGCTCGCTGTCAACAAGGGCAAAGAGGAGGCGCAACGATTCCGGGTCGGCGTCAAAGATGTCTTCGCAACGCAGGTGAAGGCCCTGGCCCGGTGGCAAGGTAGACAGAAACTCTTTGGCGAAACGGTTGACTTCCTGCCAAAGCCAGACGCTTTTTGTGAAAGGATCACGCGCTTCCCAGTCTGCGGCGGCGCAGGTGTCAGGACGCGGCGCGATACGCGCTTCGGCGAGGCGCGGAGTGGAATACCATCCAAATCGGGTTGCAGAGTTCGCGAAGGGCAAGGGAGCGCGAGTGATGTGCAGGAAACGGCACCCTGGCATCATGTGGAGCAGGAAAGGGGCCAGGAAGGTGTTGTGATATGAGGACTCGGCATAGCGTTTGCCGGCCATGTTGGCTGCCTGCCAGAGTGATGCGCGAGCGAGTAACATGGCCTCGCTGACAATTTGCCTGTCGGCATCGGGATTGAAGTAAACCTGAAGGGCAAGGCGGTGAAGGTCTGGCATTGGCTCGTGCCAGGCCTGGACTCCGGGCACCAGCGCAAGTAGTCGAGCGAGGGTATGGGTGCCACTACGGCCGGTCCCGAGCACATAGAGAGGTGGCTCGCAAGGCAAATCAAATGTGATGGCAGGATGCCGGTTTTGCAGGGCGCGAAAGAACAACTGCCGACCCAGAACCGGAGGGGTGGTTGAGACCCGCTCCAGCCATCGCCCCAGATTCGTTCGCAAGGCGCCAGGGACAAAAAGCATCTCCGTTAACGACTGCCCCGAGGCAGGTTTCATTCGCAAAAAGACTCCAGGCTTGCGATGCGGTCGAGATCACATTCAATTCGAGATTTCAGGATAGCTTCAGGCCTTCGGTGTGCTGTGGTCGCCCTCAGCCAGGCGCTGCGCCCGGAGACAGGGCGCTTCCCAATCGGACGAGCAGGCGTTGGCCGCGGCCTGAGGATCGTTGTACGATCGCTCGCCAACACCACAGGTGAATTGGTCTCATTCCATCGAAAACACACTGTCGCATTAACTTCATACTAAACTAATCTGGTGTCCAAAGCAAGCGGCACACTATAGATCCTCGTCCCAACCACTTGTTCTCTTCGAACGCAGGCTGCAAGCTTCCCCCGAAAGTTTACATTTCCGGCAAACAACAGACCCCGCTCCCTGGTGCGTTATTGTTGCAGGGCTGCCTCTGCCCGGTTTGCTTCAGCCGGGATGGACGGTCAGTTGACCTTGCAGGGCATCATCGACAATTCAATTCGTTCAATCCTCGTTGTCATCCAGGCTACGGGAGTCTGCAGGGGCGTTTGCAGCGACGAGGCGCTTGACCGCGCCAGGGTTGCGAGTGTCGGTCGCAGGGTTGGCAATGGTCCTGATGTGGCAAAACGTCGCGCTGGCGCCGATCCGTCCCGGACGTAGCCGGAACGCCCGTTTTACAAAGGTCAACCGCCCTTTGGCGTCGGGATACGAGGCTCCCCGGACAGCGATGGCCCGTGTAGAGGTCCTGTTTCAGTCCTCCAGCGTACTGAGGTCGCCTTCCGGCAGGCCCTGGACGCGGGCCTTGAGGACGCGGCGCATGATTTTGCCCGAGCGGGTCTTGGGCAAGGCATCGACGAAGACGATCTGTGAGGGCACGGCAATGGGGCCGACCTCGCGCCGCACGTGGGCGCGCAGGTCCTGCTCCAGTTGCGCATCGCCAGACACGCCGTCCACCAGGATGCAGGAGGCGTGGATCGTGCTGCCGCGCAGTTCGTCCGGCAGGCCGATGACGGCGGACTCGGCCACGGCGGGATGGCTGACGAGGCCGGACTCGACCTCGGCAGTGCCGAGTCGATAGCCGCTGACCTTGATCACGTCATCGATACGGCCGATCACCCAGATGTAGCCATCTTCGTCGCGACGGGCGGAGTCGCCGGCGAGGTACCAGCCCTCATCGCCGTAGGCGCTCCAGTACTGGTCGACGTAACGGTCGGGATCGCCGTAGACCGTGCGCAGCATGCCGGGCCAGGGCTGCCTGACGACCAGATAACCGTCCTCGTTGGCGGCACAGCTGCGGCCCTCCTCGTCAACGATGTCGACGTCAATGCCGGGGAAGGGTCGCGTTGCGCTGCCGGGCTTGAGCCCGACGGAGGGGACCGGGGCGATCATGAAGCCGCCCGTCTCGGTCTGCCACCAGGTATCCATGACGGGGCAGCGACCGCCGCCGATGTGGCGATGGTACCAGCGCCAGGCCTCGGGATTGATGGGCTCGCCGACCGAGCCGAGCAGGCGCAGGCTGGAGAGATCGTGACGGGCGGGCCAGGCCTCGCCGAAGCGCATCAGGCCGCGAATGGCCGTGGGCGCGGTATAAAGAATCGTAATGCCGTAATCGGCAACCAGTTTCCACCAGCGGTCCGGGTAGGGATACGTCGGCGCGCCCTCGTACATGAAACTGGTGGCGCCGAGGATGAGGGGAGCGTAGACGATGTAGCTGTGGCCGGTGATCCAGCCGGGGTCGGCGGCACACCACCAGACATCCTCGTCGCGGATATCGAAGACCCAGCTCAGGGTGGTGGAAGTGTAGACCTGGTAACCGCCGTGGGTGTGAAGCACGCCCTTGGGCTTGCCGGTTGTGCCGCTGGTGTAGAGGATGAAGAGCGGGTCCTCGGCGTCCATGACTTCGGTCTCGCAGACCGTTTTGACGTGCGGCTGGGCCAGCAGGTCGTGGAGCCAGTAGTCGCGGCCGGGCTCCATGTGGACCTCATGGCCGGTGCGGCGGGCGACGACGACGGTCTCGACCACCGGCGACACCCTGACGGCCTCGTCGGCGATGTCCTTGAGGCGCACGATGTTGCCGCGCAGCCATGCCCCGTCGGAGGTGATGAGGACGCGACTCTGCGCGTCGTCGATGCGATCGGCCAGGGCCTGTTCCGAGAAGCCGCCGTAGACGACGCTGTGCACGGCGCCCAGCTTGACGCAGGCCAGCATGGCGATCATCAGTTCGGGCGTGCGACCCATGTAGATGGTGACGCGGTCGCCCTTCCCCACCCCGAGGCCCTTCAGCAGGTTGGCGTAGCGGTTGGTCTCCTGCCAGAGTTCCCAAAAGGACCAGGTCTGGCGATCGCCGGGCTCACCTTCCCAGATGAGGGCCAGTTTGTTGCGCCGCGCCGTGTCGACGTGGCGGTCGAGGGCATTGAGCACGATGTTGGTCTTGCCGCCCGTGAACCAGCGGAAAAAGGGCGCGTTGCTGCGGTCCAGCACCTGCTTCCAGGGTTCGTACCAGTTAAGTGTTGCTGCACGTTCGGCCCAGAAGGCCTCGATGTCGGCCATGGCGCGGGCGTAGGTCGCTTCGTAATCGCTGATGCGGGCGCTGCCGGCGACGTCGGGGTCCGGCCGGACCCATTCGCTGGCGGCGGGGGTGAACTGCTCGTCCGTCATGGGGAACTCCTTGTCGCTGCGGGCGTGATTCTAGCGAAGCGGAATGTCAGCGCAAGCGCGGGCCAGGCTGAACGCAAAGCAAAGAACATATGTGCTACACATGGTGCAGGGTGCATGATACACAAGGACTGTCACGCGACATGACAAGCACCCATCTGACAAATCTGACACAGGGAAAGGAAAAATGACCGATCAGAATCAAGAGTCTACGACGCTCTCCAATGCCATTTCCGGCTCGGTCGATCTGACCTTCACGCTGCCGCCGGACGACAACTATCTGCAGTCCGATCAAGCCGTGCCGGTGGAAGTGCTGCCGGCCTCCGCCCTGGCTGTGCGGGCCGGCGCAGTGCTCGCCTGGGCGGGCAGCGCGGCGCCGGATGGCTGGAAGCTTTGCGACGGGGCGGCGGTCAGCCGTACGGACTTCGAGGACCTGTTCGGCGTCATCGGCGAGACCTTCGGCGCGGGAGACGGCAGCACGACATTCAACCTGCCCGACCTGCGCGGCCGCTTCCCGCTGGGTCTGGACAACATGGGCGGCACGAGCGCAGACAGCGTCACTGTGACGGCAGCCGACGCACTGGCGGGCGTGGGCGGTTCGGAGACGCATGCGCTGACGGTCGATGAGATACCGGCGCACAATCACGGGTTTCGGCGTGTTGGCAGCGGCAACACCGGTGCGCGAGCCATCCAGACGCGCAGCAATTCCGATTGGGAAAACAACGACGTCATCATCGACGATGCTGGCGGCGGCCAGGCGCACGACAACCTGCCGCCCTTCCTGTCGCTGAACTACATCATCAAGACCTGAGGGTCGGGCTGGCCCTATTCCCGCTCAGTCGCGGGAGCCCTCCCCCTGCCCCCTCTCCCTCGTGGAGAGGGGGTTTTCGATTGATAAAGGGAAGCGTCCCGGATCCCGGTCGATCTTCCTCCCCATCATCAAGACCTGAAGGGCTTTGCATGCCCTCACCCCCTGCCCCTTTCCCACTTAGTCGCGGGAGCCCTTCCCTCAGGGAGAGGGGGTTTTCGTTGGACAAGGGGAAGCATCTCCGACCGCGGTCCGCTTTCCCGGCTGCTACAACGATGAGCAGCTGGTCTGCAAGCAGGGCGCAAGTTCCAGTCATGAAATGAGAACATATGTTCCCCAATGGCAGGCGCGGCCATGATAAACAGGGAATTGTCGCGTGATATGCAATCGGTGAACCAAAGTGAGAGGAAGAAAGAATGACGACGGGACAAACGCCGGAACCTGAAACTCCGATGGAAGAGGCAACAGAAGAGGCGGGCGGCGTCTCCGGCATGGTGAACCTCACCATCAACCTGCCGGACAACATTCGGATCAGCACGGTGGACAGTGACGAGGAGGAGACAACGGTGAGTAATGGCAACACGACAGGCATGATCCAGATTTTCGCCGGCCCGACGGCGCCGGCTGGCTGGCTGCTCTGCAACGGCGCGGCGGTGAGTCGGGCGACATACTCCGACCTGTTCGACGTGATCGGTACGCGCTACGGGGTTGGAAACGCCAACACGACCTTCAACCTGCCGGACCTGCGCGGGCGCTTCCCACTGGGCAAGGATGACATGGGTGAAGTGAGTGCGGATAGGGTGGCGTCTGCAGAGGCGGATGAACTGGGAGGGAATGGCGGAGCGGAGAATCATGCATTGACCCTGGAACAGACTCCGACACATGGCCATGCGCTTCTTGCTGGAGAAGCGAACGTCCCCGGGGGAGGTCCGGGCGGGGACGTGAGATGGCCCGGACCCGCACGTGGTTCCGAGCATGGAATGAAAAGGGTCAAGTTCGAAGTCAACGAAGGCACCCGGACAAGACCATACGCCAGATACCAAGTCTCTGCTGGAATCAATGGAAGTGGGTATCAGAGTTCGGAATATCCACCTTTCGTATCCCCTGTCGGTGACAGTCAGTCACACAACAACATGCCGCCCTACCAAACGCTGAACTACATAATCAAGACCTGACGCCCTCACCCCCTCTCCATCAGGTAGATGGGGAGGAAATCTTTCGCGTCTAGGTTGCCCGATCCGGGATAACAGAAACGCCGCTCAATTGAGCGGCGTTTCTGCGTGAACCGGATGGTCCGGGCCGGCTCAGCCGGGGTGGTAGTCGGTCAGGTGGCGTTGCATGGCGTCCTCGACGATGCCGTCGATGCAGATCTGGATGTCTTCCGAGCTGCGGGAAGCGCCCAGGGCGATCTCGCCGACGAGGCGCTCCAGCGCGTTTTTGCGCAGGCGGCGGTCGGTGCCGGTGAGCTTGCCGGTGCGCTCGCGCCAGCTCAGATCGCGCAGCACCTGGGCGATCTGGGCCGGTTTGCCGCTGTTGAGTTTCTTCTCGATGAATCCCTGACGGGTGCGGTGGTTGTCGTGCAGGATGTCGGGCGTGTCGCCCATGACCGTCTCGATGAGGATGGTGTCCTGCATCGCCTGCCGCAGTTCTGCGTTTTCGATGGCGTCTTCGGGGATCAGCAGGGTGCCGGTTTCGTCAGCCAGTTTGATTTCGTAATGGGGGCGACGTTTACCCTGACGCCGCATGACGCGCTGGCCGGTAACGGTACCTGCGCCGTAGCGCAGGTGTACGACCTTGTCGCCAACTTCCACCATAGGGATTCCTGTCTTCCCGGCTGCCCCGCCCGGGCGCTGCCGTAGCAGCCACGACCCCTGCAGGGGGCCGGAAAACCACTGGATTTCGGGGCATGCTACCACAGGCTCCGGCAGATTTGCAGGGTGAATCCCGGCCCCGTGCCAGCCAGGGGTTGCTGGATGGGCTCACGCCCAGGGCCTCGCGCCTGGCGGGGTCGTGGCGGGGAAGACTACAATTTCTGGCGGTCAAGCGCAGGAATGACGTCATGGCGGCAATCTTGAGTGAAAGCAGTTGGCGGGCGTGGTACAGCGCGGCCCGGCCGCGCACCCTGACGGCGACGCTGGCGCCGCTGGCGCTGGCGGGAGTCATGGCCCTTGACCACGAAGTCTTCGACGGGCCGGTGTTCGCCCTGGCGCTCTTTGGCGCCCTGCTGCTGCAGGTGGCCACCAACCTCATCAACGAATATGCGGACTGGCAACGCGGCACGGACCGCTACAAGCAGGCCGGCCAGGGCATGACAATCAAACAGGGCGTGTTGCCGGCGCGGAGCGTAGGGGTCGGCGCCCTGCTGAGCCTTGGCGGCGCGGTGCTGGTGGGCCTGCTCCTGCTGGCTCGTGAAGGGCCGGACCTGCTGGCCTCGCCCCTGCTGTGGATCGGCGCCGGCGGTGTGCTGGTGGCGGTCGCCTACACGGCAGGGCCCCTGCCGCTCTCGCGCCTTGGGCTGGGCGAAGTGGCGGTGGGCATTTTCATGGGCCCGCTGATGGTGCTGGGCGCCTGGTACGTGCAGGCGCGTTGTCTCACCTGGCAGGTCATGTTGGCCTCCCTGCCCCTGGCGCTGATGGTGGCGGCCATCCTGCACGCCAACAACCTGCGTGACATGGAAGCGGACCGCGCGGTGGGCAAACGGACCCTGGCCGTCCGTTTCGGCTGGCGCGCGGCGCGGGCCGAGTACCTGCTGCTGGTCTCCGGCAGTTACATACTGCTCCTGTTGCTGGTCGTCAGCGGGGACATTCCCTGGCCCGCCCTGCTCGCGCTGCTGACCCTGCCGGAGGCGTTGCAGTTGCAGCGCCAGGTGTTGGCAACGACGGAGGTCAGTACGCTGCACGTGGTGCAGGGCCGCACAGCCCGCCTGCACGGCCGCTTTGGCGGCGCGCTGGCGCTGGGCTGGCTGCTGGCTGCGCTTGCGGGGGCTGGCAGCGCCCCCCTGCCGCCCACTCTGTGTATGTGACATCACTCACAATGCGGAAATGCATTGCGGGGCCCTACTCCGGTGGGGGCCTCTTCCTGCGCTATACTGCGCGGGCGGCGCGACGGTAGCCGATTGTGGCAGGACCGGAGGAACGGGATGCACGTCATCACGCTGCTCAACGAAAAGGGTGGCGTAGGCAAGACGACGCTGGCGACGCACATCGCCGCCGGCCTGGCCGTGTCGGGGCATCGCGTCGTACTCATTGACGCGGACCCGCAGGGCCACGCGACCGTCATGTGCGGCATGCCGAAAGAGCCCGGCCTCTACAACCTGCTGGTGCGCGATGCCGGTCTGCAGGACACCATGCGTCAGGTGCCGGGCGAACAGTACCGAATGGAGGGCCGGGACCTGAAGGGCGAGTTGTTTCTGGTGCCCTCGAACATTGAGACGCGCAACATCGCCAACTCGATTTCGGACGCCTTTGCCGTCAGTGACCGCGTGCGCGAGCTGGAAGAGCTGATCGACTTCGTCATCTTCGACACCTCACCGACGCCCTCACTGCTGCACGGCTCCATCTACCTGGCGACGGACCACATCATTTACCCGACGAAGTGCGAGTATTTGTCCTTTGACGGCCTGGTGGAGAGCATCCGGCATCGCGAGGCGGCGCAGCAACATCGTGAGCGCTGGAACCTCGGCCCCATCGAGGTCATGGGCATCGTGCCCACGATGTTCCGGCGCCAGACCCTGGAGCACCGCGAGAACCTCAAGGACCTCTGCAACATGTTCGGTGACAAGGTCTGGCCGCCCATTACCCAGCGCACCGTCTGGACCGAGGCGGTGTCCGACCGACGGCCCGTGTTCGCGATGCAGCCCCGCAGCCCGGCGGCGGCGGAGGCGCTGGACCTGGTGCGCCGCGTCCAGGCGGCGGTGTGACGTGTCGCAGCGACGGCGCCGGCGGGACCGCGAAGGCACCTTGTTGAACCTGCAACGCAGCAGCGCGCAAGAGGCGGCCGACGCCATTTATCGAGATCCGGGCCTGCCACCGGATATCGCCAGCCTGGATGCGCAGCGCAAGACCGCGCGGCCGGTGGACATCGGCAGCATCTGGCCCGACCGCAGCCAGCCGCGACGCGCCGTGCCCTTTCGTGCCCGCAGGCACTGGGACGGCGATCCACGGCATGTGGCGCAAATCTTCAGGGGTTGGCTGGAGGAGTTGCAGCGGGATGGTATCGCGCTGGACCTGGGAGAACTGCTCCGGCAAAGGCACTGGCCGGAGGGACTGGACGACACGCCGGACGAAGGCGGCGAGTCATGGCCCTGGCCTGAGGAGTCTGGTCCGCTGGCCGCCGCGCTGCCGGGTCTGGTGCGGCTGGCCGTCAACATTCGCCAGACCGGGCTGACCAACCCAATCACTGTGGCGCGCGCGGAGCGGGCCTTCCTGCTGGAGACCGGCGAGCGGCGCTGGCTGGCCTTTCATCTGCTGCAGATGCACTTTCCCGACGAAAACTGGTCGCACATTCCGGCCCATCTGGTGGAGCGCGTTGACGTCTGGCGCCAGGCGGGCGAGAACAGCGCGCGTCGCGACCTGAACGCCATAGGGCGCGCGCGCCAGCTTGCCATTCTTCTGATGGACCTGCTGCGCGAACGGGGCCACAGTTTTCTGGAGTTTGACGAGGTGCTGGCCACGGGCGGCAGCGAGCGCGACTACTACGCCCAGGTGGCGGACGGCCAGGAATTCCGCATTCCGCGGGGGGAGGGCGAGCGCTTGCTGAACGCGATGGCCCTCAACAGTCCCACGCAGCTGCGCCAGTATCGCGCCCTGTTGCGCCTGGACGACGAACGCTGGCAGGACGCCGACGAGCGCAATCTTGGCGAAGGCGAGATCCGGCGCATGAAGCCTCCGTCCAGGTCACACCCCGCGCCGCCGCAGCGCGAACTGGAAGGCAATCCCTTCACGGATCCCGCGACTCGACGTCGCCGTCAACGCATCTGGGGTTACGCACGGCGCTATTCCGCCCTGGGCGACGATGAACGGCTGCGGGCTCTGGAACAGATCGATCTGGACCGGCGCTGGCTGGAGGAACTGCGCGGGGCCATCCGCCGCCGCGGATAGCGTAACGCCGGTTACGCTTTGCCAGTCCCCGGCAGCTGTTGCTCCGTCAATGCCACGCCATATTCCTGCGCCGCTGTGCGTAACCCGCGTTGCGTCAGACGATCGAACCCTGAAAACACATCTTTATGTGAAATATTTCACTAATTGGCTGGAACATGCGGCGGGCCCGGGGGTCTCCCGGGACATTGTGGCAGTGGGGCCAGAAGTGGGGCAGGGCGGACGGAAGCGGCTACGGGTACACTTGGGCCGCTTTGACCGCGGCGAACTTGCGACAGGAAAGGCAGGGCATGACGAAGATCACCTTTATTGGCGCCGGCAGCACTGTGTTCGCGCGCAACCTGATGGGCGACATCCTGCAGTATCCCGCGCTGCAGGACGTCACGCTCAGCCTGCATGACATCGACGAGGACCGGCTGTCGACCTCCGGCATCGTGGCGCGCAAGGTGGCGGAAACGCTGGACGTCGAGCCGACCATTGAGACGACGACTGACCGTCGCGCGGCGCTGGACGGCGCTGACTACGCCATCAGCATGTTCCAGATCGCCGGCTACAAACCCGGCACGGTCATCGACTTCGAGGTGCCGAAACGCTACGGCTTGCGGCAGACGATCGGCGACACTTTGGGCATCGGCGGCATCATGCGGGCCCTGCGCACCATTCCCGTCTTTCTCGAGATGGCGCGCGACATGCAGGAGCTTTGTCCCGACGTGATGCATTTGAATTACGTCAACCCGATGGCCATGAATTGCCTCGGCCTGAACCGCGCCACGTCGATCAGCACGGTCGGCCTGTGCCACAGTGTGCAGGGCACGGCGAAGCAACTGGCGCGCGACGTCGGCGTGCCCCTGGAGGAAGTCAACTATCTGGCGGCGGGCATCAACCACATGGCCTTTTATCTGAAGTTCGAGCGCGACGGCGAGGATCTGTACCCTCTGATTCATCAGGTGCAGCGCGACGGTCGGGAACCGGAGGACAACCGGGTGCGCTACGAGATGCTGCAGCGCCTCGGCTACTTCGTGACCGAATCCAGCGAACACTTCAGTGAGTACGTGCCCTGGTTCATCAAGCGCGACCGCGCTGATCTGGTCGAGGAATTCAACGTGCCGCTGGACGAGTACCTGCGGCGCTGCGAGCTCCAGATCGACCACTGGCAGAAGCTGCGGGCTGAAATGGAAGCGCCGGACTACCGGCCCGAGATTCGCCGCAGCATGGAATACGGCTCGCAGATCATCAACGCCATGGAGACTGACGAGCCGGAGGTGATCTACGGCAACGTCAGCAACGACGGCCTGATCGACAACCTTCCGCAGGGCTGCGCGGTGGAAGTGCCCTGCCTGGTGGACTGCAACGGTGTGCAGCCGACGCGCATCGGCGCGCTGCCGCCGCAACTGGCGGCGCTGATCCGCACAAACGTCAACGTGCAGGAACTGACCGTGGAGGCGGCGCTGACGGGCAGGCGCGAGCACATTTACCACGCGGCGATGCTCGACCCGCATACGGCGGCCGAGTTGTCGCTGGGGCAGATTTATGCGCTGGTGGACGAGTTGATCGAGGCCCACGGGGACTGGTTGCCGGCGTATCACTGAACACTTTTGACCGGCTACGTTTCTCGCCGGGTGGCCTGCCCAATGTAACTTGTTCAGGGCAACGCGTTTACGCTCGCGCCGGCGGCGGGCTGGCAGACGTAAAGCGTCGCCGCCTGCCCCGTCGCCTCTTCGTAGTCGCGCGTGACCGCGGCGACGAAGGCTCCAACCCCGTCCCCGCGCACCAGTGCGACGGCGCAGCCGCCAAAGCCCGCGCCGGTCAGGCGGGCGCCGAAGCAGCCGGGCTGCCGGCGGGCGCCGTCGACCAGCGCGTTCAGGGCGTCCGTGGACACTTCGAAATCGTCGCGCAGGCTGTCGTGACTGGCATTCATCAGGACGCCCAGTTGCCCGGCATCACCTGCCAGCATGGCGTCGGCGGCGGCGAGCGTGCGCGCATTTTCGGCGATGACGTGGCGCGCCCGGCGGCGGGTGAGTCCCTCCAGGTGCGCCGCCCGGGCCGCGAAACCGGCCTCATCGATGTCGCGCAGGGCCTTCACGCCGAAATGGCGCGCGGCGGCCTCGCACTGCGCGCGGCGCTCGTTGTAAGCGGAATCGACCAGGCCGCGGCGGGTCATGCTGTCCATCACGATCACGGCGCTCTCCGGCGGCAGGGGCACCTGGCGTGTTGCGAGGCTGCGGCAATCGATCAGCAGCGCACTGCCTTCGACCCCCGCAGCCGAGATCATCTGGTCCATGATGCCGCAATTCATGCCGACCCATTCGTTTTCGGCGCGCTGGGCGAGGCGCGCGACGGCCGCCGCTTCCCATTTGAAGGCCGAAACGGCCTGGAAGGCGCGCGCGACTGCCAGTTCCAGGGCTGCCGAAGAGGACAGGCCGGAGCCGATCGGTACGTCGCCGGCCATGACACCCTGCCAGCCGCGCAGGGGCAGGTCCGCCTCCTGCAGGGCCCATGCGACTCCGCGCAGGTATTCGGGCCAGCCGTCGTCCGCGTGTTCAAGCCGCGCGAGGTCGACGTCGGCCTGCGTGTCGAAGTCGAGGGAGTGGACCACAACGCGCCGGTCGCTGCGCGGCCCCAGGGCGATCCAGATGGCGCGGTCGATGGCCATGGGCAGGACGAAGCCGTCGCTGTAGTCGGTGTGCTCGCCGATGAGGTTGACGCGGCCCGGCGCGCGCGCCAGCAGGGCAGGGGCGCGGCCGAAGCGCCGGCGGTATGCGGTTGTTACGCGGTCGGCAAGGGACATGGGACGCTCCTGGTTCTTGTGGCGTCATCCGGGATTGTAACGCCATGACGGTTTGCCGCGCCCTCACCCCCCGGCCCCATTCCCGCTCAGTCGCGGGAGCCCTTCCCTGAGGGAGAGGGGGAGACCTCTGATCCAGGAAAGGGGCGTTATGGACCTGTGTTGTTGATCTCTTCATACTTGCCCCTGTCTTGCTGGCGGCCAGATCTCTTGTCAGGGCAAGCAATAGTAGAAGATTCGACCACAGGCACCTGGAGCCCCTCTCCCTCAGGGAGAGGGGTTTGGGGTGAGGGCCGCCCTCACTGCCCAAACCCATTCCCGCTCAGTCGGGGAAGTCTTTCCCCAGGGAGAGGGGGCAATTGCCAGGAGGGAGAGTTGCGAGGTTACGTGATACTGGCTATGTTTCGTGCGCCTTGTTTCCCTCTAGATAGTGGTCCAGGAGTGTTGCGTATGCCTTCCCTATACACGGTCGAGGAAATGCAGCAGCAGCGGGAGGCGCTTGCCGTTGACTGGCAACGGCCCACCTGGCACTTCCTGCCGCCCTCCTGCTGGATGAACGACCCCAACGGCCTGCTGCAATGGGGCGATCAGTATCACCTTTTCTACCAGCACTATCCCTTCAAGGCGGTGCATCGCGACATGCACTGGGGCCACGCCGTCAGCGAGGACCTGATTCACTGGCGCGACCTGCCGGTAGCCTTTGCGCCGGTTGCCGGCAGCTACGACGAATCGGGCGTGTTCACCGGCTGCGCGGTCGACAATGACGGCGTACCGACCATCATTTACACGGCCACCAGCGGGCCCGGCAGCCAGGTGCAGGTGCAGGCCCTGGCCACGGGCAGCGGCGAGGACCTGGTGCGCTGGGAACGCCATCCGGCCAACCCGGTGCTGGCGGAGGTGCCGGCCATCTCCGGCCAGACGCGCGACTTCCGCGACCCCTTCGTCTGGCGCGGCGAGGACGGCTGGTACATGGTGCTGGGCTGCCGCATCGAGGGCAACGGCGGCATGATCCCGCTCTACCGCTCGCCGGACCTGGTGGACTGGGAGTACCTGGGCCCGATGATCACCGGCGACGTGGACAAGCATGGCAGGATGTGGGAATGCCCCAACTTCTTCCCCCTGGGCGACAAGTGGGTGCTGTATTTCTCGTCCATCCACGATGACCGCGAGAACACCGTCTACTGGATGGCGGGTGACTTTGACGGGCGTCGCTTCCATCCGGAGACGGACGGCGTGCTGGATTACGCCTACTACTACGCGCCGCTGTGCATTGAGGACAGCCAGGGACGGCGTCTGATGTGGGGCTGGCTGCGCGAGGGCCGCAGCATCTCCGAGCAGGTGCGCGCCGACTGGTCCGGCGTCCAGGCCATCCCGCGCGTACTCAGCCTGGACAGTCAGCAGCGCCTGGTGATGGAGCCCGTCGCCGAGATGGCGGGCATCCGCGGCGCGCATACGCAGCTAGGCGCGCAGGATGTCGAAGGCGAGCTGGCTTTGGATTGCGGCAGCCTGGCGCTGGAGTTGCGCGCCAGTTTCGCGCCGCAGGGACAGGTCGGCCTGAAGCTGGCCCAGGCGCCGGACGGCAGCTACGGCGCGGCCATCAGTTGGGACGCGGCGGCGCAGGAACTGACGGTGACGCGCCAGGACAGCAGCCTGTTCAACGACAACGACCCCTGCACGGCGCCGCACCAACTGGCGGCGGGCGAATCCCTTGACCTGCTGGTCCTGCTGGACGGCTCGGTGCTGGAGATCATCGCCAACGGCCGCACGAGCATCACCAGCCGCATCTATCCGCCCGACGCCGAATGCACAGGTCTGGCTCTTACGGGTGCCGGCGCGCGCCTGAACGCGCTGGACGTCTGGCAGATGGAGCCAACCTGGCCTCGTAAATGACCCTGTGAAGCGATGAGAAATGTGAGATTTCACGTCCTGTATCACTTCACTGACACAAGAAATTTAGACAATATAAGGGAATTTGGAGGTCTATACTCCCTAGCGGAACTGCGTCGGCAAGGAATTCCAATTCCGGCGCCAGGTGGCGGCAATTTAAGCCATAGCTTGGCCCAACAAAAGGGTTTGGACTGCTATGTGCATCTTTGCTGCATCGTACGCCACCCGATGGAATTCGTCGTACATCAAGACGGAAGTATCGCGGAAACAATCTATCTGCGAATTGATCCGGAAATTGTCCTTTGGTCTGGAGTACGTTTTGCGCCTAACAATTCTCTCAAAACAGGGGTTTCGCTTTATGCTATGGACGAAGCAGTTGAGAAGAACATGATTGACTTTGAAGTCTGCAACCAATTATTCAGGCAGCAAGATTCGGATGAGAAGCAGAAGCGCTGGGAAGCCGCCAGACGATACGAGATTCTGGTTCCTGACAAAATCCCGTTGAAGTTTATCAGGAATTTCCCTTGTGGCTGAGCGTCCTGTTTTTTTTCCAACACCGCCGGGTCAACACCCTCATGTTGAGGAGCTTTGCTTCAGTTTTGTGTGGAATCCAGGCTTCGCTCCTGTTCAGAAAAAGAAAAACATTAGTGCCTTGCACAAGGCTGCGGAAAGAGAAGGGTATTTGCCTCTATTGGAGATCTCGACAAAATCGGACGAGAAGCTTGGAAAACGCCTCAGCGCATTCAATCTTAAGGTTCACAGTGAAAGTGATGGTGAGATTCCGCTGGAATGCGCGTTTCAAGGGAGCAAAGTCTTCGAAGGGGGAGGGCCTTTCACAGACTTGTACAAAGTTGACCCCAAGACGGCAAAAAGGGACCAACGGTTGAGAACTTCGGGGGCGCTCGTCAGGTTTGCGTTCGAAGGTGTCTCATTCGAACCTGAGCCCAAGACCGCATTTTATGACTGGTTGTACATCAGGGCGATTTATCCACACAGAGAATGGCTTGAGAGGCTGAAACAATACAAGGGATTCACGGATATTGAATTCAATCCCCAGAAATCGATTAACTGTCAGGCTTATTCCTGTGCCTTGTTTGTGGCTCTCATGAAAAGAAGCCAACTGGATTCCGCTGTTTCCTCCAAGGCAAATTTTCTTGCACTGCTTGCGGGAACTGAATTCAAGTTGGCGCGCGAAGAGATTCACGAGAGTTCTGAGCTACAGCAGCTCTCCATCGATTTCCAAGAGGAGCATCAGAGCCGTTGAATTGTCACGTGGTCTCTGCGTCTGGGGACGGTACCGGCTTGGCGCTGACGGGCGCCGGCGCGCGCCTGAACGCGCTGGACGTCTGGCAGATGCGGGCGGTATTTCCCTGAGCCAGATTCGCCCGGCCACAAAATAGCGATTGCGAAGGACATCTGTACCCGGCCTCGCCTGAAATCGGGGCATGACTGCGCGCCGGAAATCTGCTACCTTGCGCCCCGGAACGCCATTGTTGTCGGAAGGACATGAGGAGAGTTGGCAATGGGCAAGTTAAGTCGTCGGGAAATGCTGCAGACCACGGCCGCGGGCACGGCGGGTCTGGCGGCAGTCTCACTGCCTGGCGCGGCGCTGGCGGGGGTCCCTTCGCAGGACGAGGTCACGCTGCGCTTCCAGGTCAATTACAACTTCTACATTGATGTGGTGGAGGCCTACAAGTCGGTCGCGCCGCACGTGACCGTGGAGGCCGTGCAGGTGACCGGTACGGACCACGCGGAAGTGGCGACCAAGATTCTGGCTTCGCTGGCGGCGGGTAACCCGGTGGACATCGGCTACGCGGCCACCGAGGCGACGCAGCTTTACGCCGGCGAGGGCCTGGCGATGGGCCTGAAGGACCGTTTGCTGGACCAGGCGGACGACTTCATGGAGTACTTCTCGGACGTCAGCGCCGTGCTGACCGAGACGATGCTTTTTGAGGGCGACCTGTACCAGCTGCCGCGCGACTTCAACGCCGCCAACATGTACCTCAACATGAACCTTCTGAACGAGGCGGGCATTGAGGTGCCGGGCGAGGACTGGACGATCGAGGAATTCACTGACATGGCGAAGGCCCTGACGGGTCTGGGCGAGGCCGGCGACTCCTTCGGTTTTGCATGGCCGAACCGGCTCTGGGGCGGCTGGATGCCCTGGATCTTCGTCAACGAGACCAACATCCTGACCGAGGAGAAGGCCCCCGGCGGCGAGTGGTTCTGGGACACCTTCTACGCGGACGACCCCTGGGCCGAGGGTCGTGGCGGCGGCTATCGCTGGCCGGAACCGCAGGCCAACAACCCGGCCGTTGTCGAAGCGCTGGAATACGTCGTCTCGCTGACGGCGGATGGCTACGCGCCGACGGCCGAGCTGGGGTTCAGCGAGAACCTGGCCGGCTTCTTCGCCAACGACAAGATTGCGATGTTCCCGGCGGGTGGCTTTTTCACCGGCTTCCTCGAGGCCAACGGCATGGCGAAGGACACCTTCGACGTGCAGTTCTGGCCGAACTGGAAGTCACAGCGGCACCAGCTGGGCGTGGGCGCGGCCTGGATTCTGAACGGCGGCGCCAACGTCGAGGCGGCCTGGGATTTCGTGAAGTGGAACACCCGGCGCGACGTGATGGAGCTGATCGGCTTCTTCAAGGACAACTCGACGCTCACGACGCCGGCGCGGCGTTCCATGTGCAACGCCGAGCGCTTTGAGCGCACCGGCCCGGCCAACTGGCACGTGTTCTACGACACGGTCGACGCGCGGCCGGACACGGGTCCGATCCCGGCACCGGTGTTCTCGATCGAGCTGACCAACATCTTCACCCGCTACACCAGCCTGGCGGTCAGCCTTGAGCAGTCGCCGCAGGACGCGCTGGACAACATGCAGGCGGAACTGGAGGACCTCTACGCGCGCAACGCGTAAGGGTTGGCGCGAGACTCAGCGGGTAGTCGGCCAGATTTGTGGCCCTCACCCCCCGGCCCCCTCTCCCTCAGGGAGAGGGGGTGACTCGTTAAGCGGGCAACCGACCCCGGCCTCTTTCCCGTCCTGGGGGACGGGAGCCTTTCCCGCTCAGACGCGGGAGCCCTTACTCAGGAAGAGGGGGTGTTATTGTCCCTGACAGGGCAGAGGCCGGCAGGTCCCTTTCCTCTTCTACTGTTCTGGTGAATCCAGGGTGAGGTCGCAGGGGCAGTTGTACGCGTGGCGCCGGGGACGTCTGGCGAATACAATCTGGTCTGTTCGCCGTCGCAAGCGGCATCGTGCGCGCGGGAAGGAGCGCTGGCCCGACCCGGCGACGGACAATTGTTTGGCGGGGTATTTTTGGAGGAAGTGAAATGGGCAAGTTAAGTCGAAGGGAAATGTTGCAGGCGAGCGCGGCCGGTGTGGCCGGGGTCGCCGCGACGGCGTTGCCGGGGGGCGTGTCGCTGGCCTCGGCGCCGTCACAGGACGACGTCACGATGCGCTATCAGGTCTTCTGGCCGGCGGACTACGACCAGGTCCTGGCAGCCTACACTGAAGCCAATCCGCACGTCACGCTGGAGATTATCAGCGTGACCGGGACGGACCATCAGGAAGTGGCGACCAAGATTCTGGCCTCGCTGGCGGCCGGCACGCCAATCGACATTGGTTTCGCCTGTACCGAGGCGACGCAACTCTACGCCGGTGAAGGTCTGGCCGCGCCGCTCAAGGGACTGCTGATGGACCAGGCGGATGACTTCAAGGAATATTTCGCCGATATCAGCCCGGTCCTGTCGGAGACCATGTTCTGGGAAGGCGACTACTACCAGTTGATGGTCGACTGGAACGCCGCCAACATGTTCTTCAACATCAACCTGCTCAACGCGGCGGGCCTGGAAATGCCCGAAGAGACCTGGACGCGGGAGGACTTTGTCGCCTACGCGCAGGCCATGACAGGCCTGGGCGAGGCCGGCGATTCCTTCGGCTTTGCCTGGCCGAACCGGCTCTGGGGCGGCTGGATGCCCTGGATCTTCGTCAACGAGAGCAACATCCTGAGCGAGGAGCGGGCGCCGGGCGGTGAATGGTTCTGGGACACCTTCTATGCCGATGAACCGAAGGCCGAGGGTCGCGGCGGCGGCTACCGCTGGCCGGAACCGCAGGCCAACAACCCTGCGGTAGTCGAGGCGCTGGAATTCGTCGTCTCGCTGACGGCCGAGGGTTCGGCGCCGACGGCCGAGCTGGGCTTCAGCCAGAACATGGCCGGCTTCTTCACCAACGACAAGATCGGCATGTTCCCGGCGGGTGGCTTCTTCACCGGCCACCTGCTGGAGAGCGGTATGGAAATGGGCGAATTCGACGTGCAGTACTGGCCGGCCTGGGCCTCGCAGCGGCACCAGTTGGGCGTCTGCGGCCCCTGGCTGCTGAACGAAGGCCCCAACCTGGACCAGGCCTGGGACTTCGTCAAGTTCAGCACGCAGCGCGAAGTGATGGAGACGCTGGCATTCTTCCGGGACACGACGCGCACGACGCCGGTGCGGCGCTCGATGAACAACGCCGAGCGCTATGCCGACACGGGCCCGGCCAACTGGCACGTCTTCTACGGCACGGCGGACGAGCGCCCTGACACAGGGCCGATCCCGGCGCCGGTGTTCTCGGTGGAACTGAGCAACATCTTCACCCGCTACACCAGCCTGGCGGTCAGCCTGGAGCAGTCGCCGCAGGAAGCGATGGACAATATGCAGGCGGAACTGGAGGACCTCTACGCGCGCCACGCGTAGGCAGGGGTCGAATGTGCTGCGGGGTGGGGGTCTGGATGGGCCCTTTTCCCGCTCAGTCGCGGGAGCCCTCCCCCAACCCCCTCTTTCCCGCCTGGTCGCGGGAGCCCTTCTCAGGGAGAGGGGGAGTAGTTTGTGAATGTGACGGGATTCTCACCTCATAACCCCTTTCCCGTCCTGGGTGACGGGAGCCTTTCCCGCTCAGACGCGGGAGCCCTTCAGGGAGAGGGGGAGTGTTCTCAGGGACGGGGCAGTGGCCGGCGGGTCGCTGCCCCGTTTTTGTTACGGCGAGTCCAATTTGACGACCCTGGGGCGACGGCTCCTGTTGCGGCGGGGTGACCCGCTGGCTAAACTATGCTGCGACTCCCGCGCAAGGGGACTGGCGATGCGCCGGCGGGAAGCGGACCGGGGTTCTGCTGCCCCAGGCCGCGAACAGTCACAGTTTTCGAGGGGATTTTTTTTGGAGGAAGTGAAATGGGCAAGATAAGTCGCAGGGAAATGTTACAGGCGAGCGCGGCCGGTCTGGCCGGTGCTGCCGCCACCGCCTTGCCGGGGGGCGTTTCGCTGGCCTCGGCGCCATCGCAGGACCAGATTTCGATGCGCTACCAGACCTTTAACATCGATACTGTGCAGCACATGCTCAACACCTACATGGAGCTGAACCCGCACGTGTCGATTGAGGCCATTTCGGTCACCGGCGTCGATCATCAGGAAGTCGCCACCAAGATTCTGGCGACCCTGGCGGCCGGCAATCCGGTGGACGTCGGCTTCGCCTGCACCGAGGTGACGCACCTCTACGCCGGAGAAGGTCTGGCGCAGCCGCTGACCGCGCGCCTGATGGACGACGCGGAAGAGTTCATGGAGTATTACGCGGACACCAGCGCGGCGCTTTCGGAGACCATGCTTTACGAGGGCGACGTCTACCAACTGATGGACAATTTCAACGCGGCCAACATGTTCTTCAACAAGAATCTGCTGGCCGAGGCCGGGCTGGAGATGCCGGGCAAGGAATGGACCAAGGACGACTTCTACGGCATGGCACAGGCCATGACCGGCATTGACGGCTCCTTCGGCTATGGCTGGATCAATCGCTTCTGGGGCAGCTGGATGCCCTGGATCTTCGTCAATGACACCAACGTGCTTGAGGAAGAGCGGGCGCCCGGCGGCGAGTGGTTCTGGGACACCTTCTATGCAGGTGACGAGCGCGCCGTGGGGCGCGGTGGTGGCTGGCGCTGGCCGGCGCCGCAGGCCAACAACCCGAAGATGGTCGAGGCGCTGGAATTCGTGGTTTCGCTGACGGAGGAGGGACTGACGCCGGCGGTGTCGATCGGCGGTGGCAACACCCTGCTGGGCTTCTTCAGCGCCAACAAGCTGGGCATGACGCCGGCGGGCGGCTTCTGGTCCGGCGGGCTGATCAACTCCGGCCTGGAACCGGGCTCCTTCGACACGCAGTTCTGGCCGGAGTGGAAGTCGCAACGGCATCAGCTGGGCGTCTGCGGCCCGTGGATTCTGGATGGCGGCCCCAACGCCGACCAGTGCTGGGACTTCCTGAAGCACTACAAGAAGCGCGAGATTCAGGACAACCTGGGTCACTTCACGCCCTTGCCGCTGACGACGCCGACGCGGCGTTCGCTGAACACGGAAGAGCGCTTCGGCCCGACGGGCGTGGAGAACTGGCGCGTGTTCTACGAGACGATCGACGAGCGCCCGGACACGGGTCCGATCGCGCAGCCGGTATTCGTGGTGGAACTGACGAACATTTTCACGCGTTACACCAGTCTGGCGACGAGCGGCGAGCAGACGCCGCAGGAAGCGCTGGACAACATGCAGGCGGAGATGGAGGACCTCTACGCGCGCAACGCGTAGGCACTGGTCAAATGTATTGTGGGGAGGGTCTGACAGGCCCTCACCCCCAACCCCCTCTCCCTCAGGGAGAGGGGGCGCTTTTTTTGTATAGAGAAGGCACAAATTGAGCGCCCGCCGCGGCGGTGGACCAGGCGCAAGGTAAACGATCGACGGGTCGCTGCCCCGCTTTTGCTGCGCAGAGTCCAATGCAGGAAGGTTCTGGCAACTGCTCTTGTTGCGGCGTCGGGACCGCCTGGTTAGACTATGGTCCATGCGCTGGCGCGGCGATGCAAGCTGCGCCGCTGTCGTAGACGGGAACGGGGTTCTGCTGCCCCGACCCGCAAACTAATAGCGCTCTGGTGGAATGGTTTTGGAGGAGGGGAAATGGCTTCATTGAGTCGAAGGGAAATGCTGCAGGCGAGCGCGGCCGGTCTGGCCGGCGCTGCCGCGACCGCTTTACCGGGGGGCGTATCGCTGGCCTCGGCGCCATCGCAGGACCAGATTTCGATGCGTTACCAGACCTTTAACGTGGATGCCGTGCAGGACATGCTCAACAGCTACGTGGAAATGAACCCGCACGTGTCAATCGAGGCCATTTCGGTGACGGGCGTCGATCACGCTGAAGTCGCCACCAAGATTCTGGCGACCCTGGCGGCCGGCAACCCGGTGGACGTCGGCTTCGCCTGCACGGAGACGACGCACCTCTACGCCGGTCAGGGCATTGCGCAGCCGCTGACCGCGCGCCTGATGGACGATGCGGAAGAGTTCCTGGAGTACTACGCGGACACCAGCCCGGCGCTTTCGGAGGCCATGCTCTACGAGGGCGACGTTTTCCAGCTGATGGACACCTTCAACGCGGCCAACATGTTTTACAACAAGAATCTGCTGGAAGCGGCCGGACTGGAGGAGCCGGGCAAGGACTGGACCAAGGACGACTTCTACGGCATGGCGCAGGCCATGACCGGCATCGACGGGTCTTTCGGTTACGGCTGGACCAACCGCTTCTGGGGCAGCTGGATGCCCTGGATCTTCGTCAATGACACCAACGTGCTGGTGGAAGAGCGGGCGCCCGGCGGCGAGTGGTTCTGGGATACCTTCTATGCGGATGACGAGCGCGCCGAGGGGCGTAGCGGTGGCTGGCGCTGGCCGGCGCCGCAGGCCAACAACCCGAGGATGGTCGAGGCGCTGGAATTCGTGGTTGCCATGATTCAGGAGGGGCTGGCGCCGGCCGTGGAACTGGGCGGTGGCCGTACGCTTCAGGGCTTCTTCACCAGCAACAAACTGGGCATGACCCCGGCGGGCGGTTTCTGGGCCGGCGGGCTTTACAACGCGGGCATGGAACCGGGCACCTTTGAAGCCCAGTTCTGGCCGGCATGGAGGACGCAGCGGCATCAACTGGGCATCTGCGGTCCCTGGATTCTGGACGGTGGCGGCAACGAAGACCAGTGCTGGGACTTCCTCAAGCATTACAAGAAAGCGGAAGTGCAGGATAACCTGGGTTATTTCAATCCTGTACCGGCAACGACGCCGTCGCGGCGTTCACTGAACACGGAAGAGCGCTGGGGCCCGACGGGCGTGAAGAACTGGCGCATCTTCTACGAGACGATCGACGAACGGCCGGACACGGGACCGATCGCGCAACCGGCGTTTGTGGTGGAACTGACGAACATCTTCACCCGCTACACCAGTCTGGCGACCAACGGCGAGCAGACGCCGCAGGAAGCGCTGGACAACATGCAGGCGGAGATGGAAGACCTTTACGCGCGCAACGCGTAAGGTCTGTGAGACTGGTTGCGGGACGGCGGCCGGCAGGTCGCTGTCCCGCATTCAATTGACTTTTTATGGCGGCATAAGAATTCCAGAAAAAAGTGGGTTGCAGCGACGCTGCGAATTTCCGGGCAATCTCCAGCGAGGCGCCGGCTGACAGTCACACAGGGCCAGTGATCTGGCGCGATTCGTCGTCAGCCTGGCAGCGGACGCCCATTACCTGACCGACCACAAGGGCCATGACCTCAAGCAGGTCCGGTGAGTTGTTTTGGCGAGCCTGCAAGCGGGTCAACATGAGCCCCGGGATATTTTTGGGAGAATTTGAAATGAATGCGTTGAGTCGACGGGAAATGATACAGGCGAGCGCGGCCACGGTGGCCGCTGTCGCGTTACCGGGAAGCGTGGCGCTGGCCTCGGCACCATCGCAGGACAACATCACGTTGCGCCTGCAGGCCGACCCGCGGGACTATCAGGAAGTGATCGATGCCTACGCTGGCGTCGCGCCCAACGTGACCGTCGAGCCGGTCAGCGTGACCGGCATCGACCACGCCGAGGTCGCGACCAAGATTTTGGCTTCGCTGGCCGCCGGCACGCCGGTGGATATCGGCTTCGCGGCCACGGAAGCGACGCAGCTATACGCCGGCGAGGGCCTGGCGATGGGCATGAAAGACCGCCTGCTGGACCAGCCCGATGACCTGATGGAGTATTTTTCGGACGTCAGCCCGGTGCTGGTCGAAACCGACTTTTACGAAGGCGACCTTTATCAGTTGCCGCGCGACTTTAATGCCGCCAACATGTGGCTGAACACCAAACTGGTAGGGGAGGCCGGCCTGGAGATGCCCGGCGAGGACTGGACGAAGGACGACTTCAATGAATACGCGAAAGCCCTGACCGGGCTGGGCCCGGAAGGCGATTCCTTCGGCTTCGCCTGGAACAACGGGCTCTGGGGTGGCTGGCTGCCCTGGATCTTCGTCAACGGGAGCAACCTGCTTAGCGAGGAACGCGTGGGGGGCGGCGAGTGGCTGTGGGACACTTTCTACGCCGATGACCCCAATGCCGCGGGGCGTGGCGGCGGCTTCCGCTGGCCGGAACCACAGGCCAACAACGCGGCCAACGTGGAGGCGCTGGAGCACGTAGTGGCGCTGACGCGGGACGGTTATGCGCCATCGGTCGAACGCGGTTTTGCCGAGAATCTGTCGGGCTTTTTCGCCGCCGACAAGATTGGCATGTACCCTGGCGGGGGCTTCTTCACGGGCTTCCTGCAGGACGCCGGTATGGAACCGGGCACATACGACGCCCAGTTCTGGCCCTGGTGGCAGTCCCAGCGGCACCAGCTGGGCGTGGGCGCGCTGTGGATCCTGATCGGCGGCAGTGAAGATGCCGCCTGGGACTTCGTCAAGTGGCACACAGGCCGCGACGTGATGGAGATGATCGGTTTCTTCCGGGTGACGCGGACGACGCCGGCGCGGCGCTCGATGTGCACGGCAGAGCGCTTTCCAAACGTGAGCAACTGGAACATATTTTACGACACGGTGGACGCGCGGCCGGACACGGGGCCGATCCCGGCGCCGGTCTTCTCGATCGAATTGACGAATATTTTCACGCGCTACACTGAAGTGGCCGTCAGCCTGGAGCAATCGCCGCAGGATACGCTGGACGCGATGCAGCGCGAGCTGGAAGACCTCTACGCGCGCAACGCGTAGGGTCGACAGCGGCAGAACAGCAAGCGGCTGCACAGGGATTCGTCAGAAGACTGTGCAGCCGCTATACTTTTTGCCAGGCAGTTGAGAGGAGGCGCAGCGTGGCATCCGAAGCGACCCTGGGCAGCGGTCGACGCAACTGGCTACCTTCCTGGCTGGCCGGGGACACGGTGCAGGGCATCCGGCGCCAGCGGATGGTGCTGGGCATTCTCTTCCTGTTGCCGACGCTGATCGGTCTGATCCTCTTCGTGCTGGGCCCAATCGTGGTGGCCGTCGCGATGGGCTTTATGAAATGGAATGTCTTCCGGCCACCGGAGTTTGTCGCGCTCAAGAATTTTGCGCGACTGTTTCAACATGATCTTGTGGGAAACAGCTTCAGCAACACCTTCGTCATGATGGCGATGACGGTGGGCATGCTGGAGGTCTTTGCGATCGCGCTGGCGCTTTCGGTGCACCGCTTCGCGCGCAGCCGCCTGGCCTACTTCTTTCGGACGGTCTGGTTTCTGCCGGTGCTGCTCTCGGGCGTCTCGGTGGCCGTCACGCTGTCCTACATGTTTCATACGGATTTCGGCGTCGTCAACTATTACCTTGGGGTGCTCGGCATCGACAAGGTGCCCTGGCTGGTCTCCAGCGACGTGGTGCGCCTGAGCGTCTCGCTGGCAACAGTGTGGCGGAACCTGGGCTTCACCTTCATCATCTATCTGGGCGGCGTGAGCGCCCTGCCGCAGGAGATCCTGGAAGCGGCCACGGTGGACGGGGCGCGTGGACTCAAGCGACTGTGGCTGATCACGTTGCCGCTGCTGAGTCCGACGATCCTGTTTGCGACGGTGATCGACGTGATTCGCCTGCTGCAGTTCTTCGACGAGCCCTATGTGATGACTCGCGGGGGACCGGGCGATTCGAGCCGCACGGCCGTGATGATGGTCTACGACACGGCCTTCGCCAACCTTGAGTTCGGTTACGCCTCGAGTATTTCGGTGGTCCTGTTCCTGATCATTCTGGCGGTGACCGGTTTCCAGTTCCTGCTCAGCAAGCGCTGGGTCTTCTACCAGTAAGGGAGGGGAGACGAACATGACGGTCATCAACCGGCTCTCGACCCGGCGCCGCGGTGACGAGGACGTGGTGGAACGCATCCCGGACTGGATGCCGCGCAATGCTGCAGACTGGCTGGCGATGGCTTTCATGGTGGCCATCGGCATGCTGACGATCATGCCGATCATATGGGTCATGTCCACCTCGCTGCGCACGCCGGCGGAATCCTTCACCGTGCCACCGGAGTGGCTGCCGGAGGACCTGTATTTTGGCAACTATTTGCAGGTCTTCGATGAGATCCCCTTCGTCTACCAGATGGGCAACAGTTTCTTTGTGACGCTTTCGACGGTCGTCGGGCAATTGACGACGGCCACGCTGGCGGGCTACACCTTCGCGCGGCTGTACTTTCCCGGGCGCGACGCGTTGTTCTGGGTGGTGCTGGCCACGCTAATGATCCCCTACCAGGCGACACTGATTCCGCTCTTCGTCATCATTTCAAAAGTCTTCGGGCTGGCCGACACGCTGTGGTCGCTGATTTTGCCGGCCTTGCCGACGGCCTTCGGCACCTTCCTGCTACGCCAGTACTTCCTGCAGATTCCCGTGGAGTATGAGGAAGCGGCGATGATGGACGGGGCCAACCAGTTCCAGATCTTCCGCCGCGTCTACCTGCCGATGGTGGCGCCGGGCATGGCGATCCTGGCGGTGCTGGCCTTCAACGGCAAATGGAACGACTTCCTGACGCCGCTGATCTTTATGAACACGACGTCCCGCTTCCCGATCACGCTGGGCATCAACGACCTGCAGCGTTACATGATGACCGGCAGCATCTCGGTGGTGTTGGCGGCCATCGTCATGGCGACGCTGCCGGTGGTCATCGTCTACATCTTCGGCCAGCGTTACCTGATCGAGGGCCTGATGGTGGGCGGTCTGAAGGGCTAGGCGGGACTTCCTGGCGGCCGGCCCTCACCCTCCGACCCCCTCTCCCCAAGTAGAGGGGGAGGGCAATTCTTGCCAGACTCAATTGATTGGCACCATCTCTCGGCTGGCGCGCAGGAAAGCGATGTCGTGGCGTGTCGAGCCCTGCAGGGCGAGGTCAGCCAGGATTTCGCCGATGACGCTGGCGAACTTGTAGCCGTGGCCGCTGAAGCCGGCGGCGAAATGGACCTGCTCACACTCCGGATGGCGATCGATGATGAAGTGCTCGTCGGGCGTGTTGGTGAACATGCAGACCTTGTGCAGCAGGTCCGGGCCGGCGCCACCCGGGAAGTAGCGTTCCGCGAAGTCGCGCAGTATCCGCTGGTCCTCATCCCGCACACACTCCCGATCGAGCGTGTCGGGGTCGGCGGTCTCCTCCAGGTGATGGTAGCGGCCGACCTTGAATCCCTGCCCCGCAAAGTCCGGGAAGCCGTAATAGCGGCCCTCCTCGACCAGACAGTTGAAAACCGGGAAGCGCTCCGGCGTGAAATGTGGCGGGTCCAGCGGCTGCATCCAGGCCAGCACCTGACGCTCGGGCAGGGCGACTGACGCGAGTCGCGGCAGTAACTGCCCGGCCCAGGCGCCGGCCGTGATGACCAGTCGCTGCGCGAGATGGACTTCCCTCTCCGTGCTCACTTGCAGCAGTCCGTCGGCGTTGACCTGCCAGTCGAGAACGCGTTGGCCCGTACGCAAGGTCGCGCCCCGCTCGCAGGCCGCCCGCACGAAGGCCCGGATGCCGGCCTCGGGGAGCAAAAAACCGCCCTTCGGCTGGTAAAGGCCCATGGTTTCCGCGGGGAAACGGTAGCCGGGCCAGCGCGCGCTGATCTCGGCGCCGGTCAGGGCCTCATGCTCGAGGTCGTGCTCCAGGCAGGACTGCAGGGACCCTGCAAAGACCTCGTTGTCCGGCGGGCCGATATCCAGCGAGCCGCAGATGTGAAGCAGGTGCTCGCCGGAGTCCCTCTCCAGTGCGCGCCAGAGCTCGTAGCTGCGGCGCAGCAGGGGCACGTAGGCCGGGTCCTCGTAGTAGGCCAGGCGGATGATGCGCGTCAGGCCGTGCGAGGAGCCCATCTCGTGGGCCAGGTCGAATTGTTCGAGGCCGAGCACGCGTTGGCCGCGGCGGGCGAGCTGGTAGAGCGCAGCGCTGCCCATCCCGCCGACGCCAAGGACGATGACGTCCCAGGGTTTCGAATTCATGGTCCTGCGCTTCTCCCTCTACGAATGCCGTGAAGCCGCTGCGGAGCGCAGGACGGCCTTGTCGACAGGATGGAACGCCGCTCAGGTGGCGCCGTCTGGTGCGGCGGCGATATTGAGGTCCAGCTCTTCGGCGAAGTGACAGGCCGACCAGTGTCCCGGGCGAGTCTCGCGCAGCAGGGGTGTTTCAGTCTGGCAGCGCTCGCGGGCGTGTATGCAGCGGGGGTGGAAATAGCAGCCGGAAGGCGGGTTGGCCGGGTCAGGCACCTCGCCCTGCAACTGTACGTGGCGGCGTCGCACGCGGGGGTCGGGGGTTGGCGCGGAGGAGAGCAGGGCTTCGGTGTAGGGGTGCTGGGTCTCGTTGAAGAGTTCGTCGGTGTCGCTGATCTCGACGATCTTGCCGACGTACATGACCGCCACCCGGTCGCAAAGGTGACGCACGACGCTCAGGTCGTGAGAGATGAAAAGGTAGGTCAGTTCGAATTCCTGCTGCAGGTCCTTGAGCAGGTTGAGGATTTGCGCCTGAATGGAAACGTCGAGGGCCGAGACCGGCTCGTCACAAATGAGCAATTGCGGGTTAAGCGCCAGGGCCCGGGCGATGCCGATTCGCTGACGCTGGCCGCCGCTGAAGGCGTGCGGATAGCGCGACATGACTTCCGGCCGCAGCCCGACCAGCAACAGCAATTCCGCCACGCGGTCGCGCAGGGCGCTGCCTTCCAGTACGTTGTAGTTGCGCAGCGGTTCGCTGACGATTTGCTCCAGCGTCATGCGCGGGTTGAGCGAGGAGTAGGGGTCCTGAAAGATCAACTGGATATTTTGCCAGATGGGTTGCAACTGCTCGCGGTCGAGTTGCGCGAGGTCGATTTCGCCCAGTTCACTGTGCGTAAAGTGGATTTCGCCGGCCGTGGGTGTGTCGGCCCGCAGGATGACACGGCCGGTCGTGGTCTTGCCGCAGCCGGATTCCCCAACCAGACCCAGCACCTCGCCGCGCGCGATGTCGAAGCTGACGCCATCCACGGCGCGGACCTGGCCGGTAACGTGGCGGGCAAAGACGCCGCGCTTCCAGATCGGGAAATACTTGCGCAGGTCGCGAACGCCCAGCAGCTTGTCGTCTGCAGCAGTCATGCGTTCGTCCTTTCGCCGGAAGCCGGCAGGATTTCACGGGTCCGCGCGCAGAGCGCCCACTGGCCAGGCCCGACCTCGACCAGTTCCGGGCTGGCGCATTTGTCGGCAAGGTAATGGTGGCAGCGGGGGTGGAAGGCGCAGCCGGGCGGAATGTTGTAGGGGTCGGGTACGTTGCCGACGATCGATTCGAGCCGTTCGGTGACGACGTCATGACGCGGGATGGAGCGCAGCAGGGCCTGGGTATAGGGATGGGCGGCCCGGTGAAAGATCGTGTCCACGTCGGCGATTTCGACTTCCTTGCCGAGGTACATGACGGCCACGTCGTCGGCCATTTCGGCGATGACGCCCAGGTCATGGGTGATGAACAGGATGGCCATGCCAAACTCGTCCTGCAGGTCACGCATCAGGTCCAGGATTTGCGACTGGGTGGTGACGTCGAGGGCGGTGGTGGGCTCGTCGGCGATCAGCAGGCGCGGGCTGCAGGTGAGGGCCATGGCGATCATGACCCGCTGGCGCATGCCCCCGCTGAGTTCGTGGCGGTAGGCGTCCAGCAGACGCGCCGGCTGCGACAGACCGACGCGGTTCAGCAACTCGACGGACTGTTCGGTGGCTTCTGCGTCAGTGGCGTTGTGATGCAGACGGATGGCCTCGATCATCTGGTTGCCGATGCTGTGCACAGGGCTGAGCGAAGTCATCGGCTCCTGGAAGATCATGGCGATTTCGCCCCAGCGAAGATTGCGAATATCGGGCCCCCGGGGATCGAGTTGGGCGATGTCGACCGGATGGTCCGGATCGCCATACCACAGAATCTCGCCCCGGTCGATGCGCCCCGGCCGCTGCACCATGTTGAGAATGGCGCGCGCCGTGACGCTCTTGCCGCAACCGCTTTCCCCGACGACGCCCAGCGTCCTGCCCGCCTGCAGGTTGAGGGTGACGCCGGAAACGGCGCGCACGATGCCCTCGGTCAGGTAAAAGCTGACGTGCAGGTCGCGGACTTCCAGCAGCGTGTCGCCCATGGTTTGCTCCCGTGGCTGGCTCATCGGCTGAAGGGATCGGCGGCGTCACGCAGGCCGTCGCCGAGGAAGTTGAAGGCCAGCACGGCAATGACGACGGCCAAACCCGGTATCAGGAGCCATGGCGCCAGGGCGACAGTGCGGACGTTTTGCGCCTCCTGCAACAGGACCCCCCAGCTGATGATGGGCTGTTTGAGGCCCAGCCCGAGGAAGCTGAGCGCGGTCTCGGCGAGGATGATGCCGGGGATGGAGAGCGTCAGCGAGGCGATGAGATGGCTGGAGAAGGAGGGCACCATGTGGCGCAGGATAATGCGCCGGTCGCTTGCGCCGCCGAGGCGGGCGGCCAGCACGAAGTCTTCGGTGCGCAGGGCGAGGAAGCGACCGCGCACCTGGCGCGCCAGGCCTGTCCAGCCGATGGCGGAGAGAATGATGGTGATGCCGAAGTAGCGCCACTCCAGCGGCCATTCCGGTGGCAGGGCGGCGCTGAGACCCATCCAGAGCGGAATGGAGGGGATGGAGCGGATGAACTCGATGACGCGCTGGATGACGTTATCCACCTGGCCGCCGTAGTAGCCGGAGATGCCGCCGAGAATGATGCCGAGGATCAGACTGAGGAAAACGCTGACGAGACCGATGGAGAGCGAGATACGGCCGCCGGTGACGATGCGGGAAAACATGTCGCGGCCCAGCCGGTCCGTGCCAAGCGGGAAATAAACGGCCCTGGGGTCGGCGTCGGGGCCGAGGCCAAACAAATGAAGGTCAGACTCGAAAATCCCCCACAGTTTGTAGGGCCTGCCGGGCGTGAAAAAGTAGAGCGGGTGCCAGACGCTGGTATCGACTTCGTAGTTGCGGCGCAGGGTCTCGGGGTCGCGGACGGTCTTCAGGCCATAGACGCCCGGCCGCAGCGAGAAGTTTCCTTCGGCGTCGATGAAGGAGATCGACATGGGCGGCACGTTTTTCCAGGAGGCGTTGACGCCGTTGGGATCCAGGTGCGAGACGAATTCAGGGAAGATCATGCCCAGCAGGTAAAAAATGGCGAGGATGGCCACACTGACGAGAGCGATACGGTGCTTGCGAAACTTCCACCACATCAACTGGCGCGGCGTGGCGATGGCAACCTGTTCGCGCTCTTCAAGGGGGGCGCCGGATGCAGACAGCTGGATGTCCTCAAGTGCCATGACGGGCTCCGGCCTATTCGAGACGGATACGTGGATCGATCAGCGCGAGCATAATATCGGAGATCAGGGTGCCGATGATGGTCAGCACGCTGACAATCAGGATGATGGCGCCGGCGAGGAACATGTCCTGCGAAAGCAGGGAACGCAGCAGAATGGGCCCGATAGTCGGCAGGTTCAGAACGGTGGCGACGATGACGACGCCGCCGACGAGTTCGGGCAGGGCGTAGCCGATGGTGCTGATGAAGGGGTTGAGGGCGACGCGCACGGGGTACTTCCAGATGAGGCGCCATTCGGCGAGGCCCTTGGCGCGGGCGGTCTCGACGTAGGGCTGGGTAATTTCATCGAGCATGTTGGCGCGCATGGTGCGAATCAGGCCGGCGGTGCCGGCCGTGCCGACCACGATCATGGGGATCCAGAGGTGATGGAGCAGGTCAATGAACTTGTTCAGGTCCCAGGGTGCGTCGCGGTACTCCGGTGAGAAGAGTCCGCCGACGTGTTGGTCGAAGACGGAGAAACCGATCCACATCAACACCAGGGCCAGCATGAAATTGGGGATGGCGAGGCCGAGAAAGCCGAAAAAAGTCGCGATGTAATCGCCGGCTGAATACTGGCGGGTGGCGGAATAGACGCCGATGGGGATGGCGACGGTCCAGACGAAGAGAATGGTGGAAATGTTGATAAGCACCGTGTAGCCGACGCGATGCCAGATAATCTGGTTGACGGGAATGCGCCATTCGAGCGAACGGCCGAAATCGCCGCGCAGCGCGACGTTGCTGATCCACTTGATGTAGCGCGTGGGCATCGGTTCGCCGAGGCCGTAGGACACCCGCATTTGTTCGAGTCGCTCTTCGGAGAGGATGTCGCCCTGTTCGGCGAGGGTCGCCGCATAGGCGGTCAGGTAGTCGCCGGGCGGCAACTCAATGATGATGAAGGCCACGACCGAGATGGCGGCCATGGTGAAGACGGCGATGATGGCGCGACGTACGATAAATCTGAGCACCCGCCAACTATACCCCGTTGTCTGTAGTTTGGGAAAAACAGGGGCGTGACACCGCCGGGACCACAGCGAAGGGGCTGGTCCCGGCGGTGCGATCTGACTTAAGTCTGGCGGCCAAATGAGAACTGGGCCAGTTGGGCGTAGCCCGGGCTTCTCAGCGTGTCGTCGTTGATGAAGCCGTCGGGCACGTTGTACATGTCACTGGAGACGATGACGACAGTAGTGCCTTCGCCGACAGTGCCTATCTGGTAGGGATGGGCCTTGTGCACGTCCAGCAGTTGCTGGAAGAGGGCGTTGCGCCGGCCCTCATCGGGCTCCACGCGGGCCAGGTCCCAGAGCCGCCAGATTTCACGGATGGGATGGTCGGCCGGTGGTTCTTCCTTTTTGCGTTTGCTGGCTTCACCCAGAAACCAGTGGCCATAGAGCGGGGCCCAGGGGCCGTCATCAACGGTTCCCAGCATGCGGCCCGGATCGGCGATGACGATGGAGCTGCGATCGACGCCCCAGACTCCGACGTCCACCTCGCCGCTGCGTACGCGTTCCTCGTAGAGCGAACGCTCGACGACATCCTGGCTGACTTCCAGGCCGATGGCGCGCCAGTAATTCTCGACGAGGCCGGCTTCATCGGCGCCTGGCGACCCGGTCTGGGCGCGGTGCATGATGGCGAATCTGATGCGCTCGCCGTTGTCCGGGCGCAGGCGGAAGCCCTCGCCATCCGTGGCGAGGCCGATTTCATCCAGCAGGGCGCTGGCGCGCTCCGGATCATATTGGGTCCAGCGCGCCTCAAACTCCGGATCGTAGTTGGGCGAGCCGCTGACGGGTGACGCCTGCCGTGGTTCGGCGAGGCCATCATGGACCAGATCGTTGATTTCCTCGCGATTGATGGAAATCGACATGGCCTCCCGGAAGCGGGCGTCATCGAAGAGGGCGCGCAGCTGCGGATCAGAGTGGTTGATGTTGGGGTGGTAGGCGTTGGTAGAGGCATTGCGCCAGCGCAGCACGCGGTAATTGCCGGCCTCTTCGTTTTCCTTGTAGAAGGTGTAACCGGCCGCGCCAACGTGGCGCATCTGGAAGTCGATCAGCCCCTGGGCAATCCACAGGTCAAATACTGTGTTGTCGGCGAAGAGTGCGTTGTCAATGGAATCGATGTAAGGCAGCTGGTTACCCTCGGTATCAACCTGATGGTAAAAGGGATTGCGCTCCATCACGTAAGGATCTTCGATGGGATGGTTGGCGCTGCGCCACGCGCCGACCATGGGCAATTCCGGATTGAGGAAGAAGAAGGCGATGGGGCCTCGAAGATTGCCGGCGCCGCCAAACAATTCAATCCAGGAATCCAGGCCATTGGCTTCGATGGCCGCATCAATCCTGCTCTGGTCGCTGGTGTATTGCGGCATGAATTCACGCAGGTAGTGGGCCGGGGCGGCCATGGTGGGGCCGCCGGTCATCCCCATGGTGTTCTTGGCGATGATGATGGTCAGCAGCGGCACGGGTTGGGCGAAACGCACGGTCCAGGACAATTCGTCAAGGACCTCCAGTTCCATCAACGTGCCGCCGGGAGTCAGCTGCTGCTGCGGAGAGGCCAGTTCACCCAGGAACATCTCGTCGTACCAGAATTGAACATCCGCTGTCGTATAGGGCGCGCCATCCGACCATTTCAAACCCTCGCGGAGGGTGAAGGCGTACTCGGTGGCGTCCTCGTTTTGAGTCCAGCCGGAAATGTAGTTGGGCGCGAGGTTGATGGTATCGGCATCCGGCGACTCCCATTCGATCGCCATTTCCTCGACAAGCTTGATGTTGCCCCAGCGGTCGGAAATGCCCTTGAATCCCCGGCGCAGGGACCCGCCATATTGACCAGTGCCATCATAGGGTGTGATGACCCGCGGATTGAGCGGAACGCGTTCGTTTACGGGCGGCAGGGAACCGGCGGCGACCTGCTCCGCGAGCATGGGCGCTTCGTTGAAAGTCACCTGGCGCGACGGTGCGGCCACGGCGGGCAGGGCCATCGCGGCCATGGCGCCGGCAGCGCTGCCGGCCGTCAGTTTCAGAAATTCACGTCTGTTAATCTGGTGGTCCATGACAAGTCTCCCCTTTTTTCGAGCGTTCGACGTGGCAGACGACAAGACCTCAAAGGCAACCTCCTCTCTGCTGCACGAGGGCATACGAAGGAGTGCCGGCACACAGACTCAAGCGATGCTGGCAGTTGCCAAAGCGATTACTGGAATTTGAGGGGTTGTTAGAGCGTTGTCAGTGACGCAAATGATCGCTTAAGCGTTGTCGGCGACGAAAGGGGGCTGCGTCAGGTGAACCTGGAGGCCTGAAAGCGTCCGTTGAGGTTGGGGCGCCAGTTGAACAGCATCCGCGAAGACTCGGGGGCGGGAGGCACGGCCGTCAAGTGATCGGCCAGGCTCCCTCCGGTTTCTTGATGCCGCCTTAATGCCATGATAAAGGAATTATAACAATCTCACTTCGACTCGCAAGTTTAAGTTTTGACGGCCAGGAATCGTACAGGGCAACCCTTCGCAGCGCCTGGCCGCTTCCCCAGTTGACAAAGGCGCCGACGACCAGGGGAAATTTCATTGGATGGCCGTTTCAACCTTGTGGCAGGCCCGAAATGTTGCCGGCTTCGAGGTCGGCTTCCTGCGGTTTGGACAGGTGTACGCCGGCGGTCATCATCGCCTCATAAAACATGGGCAGCCAGTACTGAAACTTCTCCGGCGTGGCGCCCTGGGCGGTGAGCAGCACCTGGAAGTTGTGGCGGTAAAGGCCGCGCACCCAGCGCTTGCGACGCCGTTCACCGTCATTGAAGGAGAAGCGTGCCTGCAAATGAATGCGCGGGCCGTAAAGGACTTCCTGCTCACGCTCCTCAATTTCAACAGCGGGCAAGGCCTCAATGGCGCCGAAGAATCCTTCGGCGACGGCCTCCTCATCTTTTTTCGTAATCTCGAATCCCAGGTCGACGAGCCAGGCGGCGAAGATCGTCTGGTCGTCTTCGGCGTCCGGGCCATAGACCACGCCCTCGCGCCCGTCGTTCCAGCTGAATTCGTTCCAGTCAATGGGAATGAAAAAGGAATAGTTTTCATGACGGTGCCACCTGAGACCGCGGAAGACCGGCCGCTCCTTGTCGGACAGACCTGGCATGGAAGCGCTCCCTGAATCCTGCCACAACATTACTTCGTTTCCCGGGCTGCCGCCAACACGGGTGGCGACCGGCTGCCGGGGCCTGGGCGGTGATGGACTCGTTCCCATGCCCCCGTTGGCCGAGTTTCGAGCAGCGGGGAAATGCCCTCACCCCCCGGCCCATTTCCCGCTCGGTCGCGGGAGCCCTGTCCCTCAGGGAGAGGGGGAGTCAGGCATTTTGGAGAGCTTCTGTGAATCAACGTCGCTCATCGTTCGGGAAAGTCCCTCTCCCTCAGGGAAGGGCTCCCGTCCCCCGGGGCGGGAAATGATTTGGGGTGAGGGCTGCCGGCGCATTTGGCTTCTCGCAGTCATCCTGGTGAACCGCAGCCCTGCTTTTCGGGATACACTTGAGGCAGGCGGGTGCCGAAACAGGGAGACGGCGATGAAGACGACGATGAACGGGACGGAGAACGGCTGGCAGCGGGTTGCCGCTTACGATGATTTGCAAAGCGCGGGACAACTGACTGTGCAGGCGGGAGATCAAACCCTCGCGCTTGTCCTGCATGAAGAACGGGTATTCGCCATCGACAACCGCTGCCCCCACATGGGCTTTCCGCTGGATCGCGGCACCGTGCGCGACGGCATTCTGACCTGCCACTGGCATCACGCGCGCTTCGATCTGGCCAGCGGCGGTACCTTCGACCTTTGGGCCGACGACGTGCCGGCCTTCCCGGTCGAAGTGCGGGATGGCGGCGTATGGGTCGATGTGCGGACCAACGGGTCCGACCATGCGCGGCAGTGCGAACGGCTCGACGTGGGGCTGGAACGCAATCTCTCGCTGGTCATCGCCAAGGCGGTGCTGCTGCAGGAGGCGCAGGACGATCCGGTCGGGCCTTTCCGCACGGGCCTGGCCTTCGGCACGGAAAACCGCCTGGACGGCTGGGGTCAGGGTCTGACGATTCTGACCTGCATGCAAAACATGCTGCCGCAGCTGGAGGCCGATGAGCGGCCGCGGGCGCTGTATCAGGGCCTGGCGGCAGTGGCCAACGAGGTCAGCGGCGAACCGCCGCGCTTCGCCATCAAGGCGCTGCCGGGCGCCGGCCGCGACATCGACACGCTGAAAGGCTGGCTGCGGCAATTCGTCGAGGTGCGCGACGAGCAGGGCGCGGAGCGTTGCGTCATCTCCGCGCTGGAGGCCGGCGCCACGCGCCAACAGATGGCCGACATGCTCTTCGCCGCCGTGACCGACCATCGCTACATCGACGTCGGCCATCCGGCGGACTTCACCAACAAGGCCTTCGAGGCGCTGGACCACGTCGGCGACGAGTACGCCGCGCCCGCCCTGACCTGCCTGGTGCGCGGCCAGGCGATGGCGCGACGTATGGAAGAGGACAACGCCTGGCGCTACCCGATTGACCTGGTGGCCCTGCTGGAATCAGCATTCGGGCAATTGCCGCAGGCGCTGGCGGCGGGACGGGGAAAGACCTGGACGGGCCGAGCGGGACTGGCGGCATTGATTCTGGAGGACGACCCGGCGGCCACGCTTGAGGCCATGCTGACGGCGTTGCGCGAAGGCGCGACAATGGTGGAACTGGCCTCGACGGTCTCTTACGCGGCGGCGCTGCGCATCGCGCGCTTCCACACCAGCAACGAATTCGGCGACTGGGATACGGCGCTGCACAGCTTCACCTTCGCCAACGCCATCGAGCAGGGTCTGCGGCGCGCGCCCTCGGTCGAGCTGTTGCGCGGCGCGCTGGATGCGGCCATGAGCGTCTATCTGGACCGCTTCCTCAACATTCCGGCGGCCCGTCTGCCGCAGCCGAAGGGCGAGTCAACGGCGGCGGAGTCGCTGGCGGCCCTGCCGGAACTGCTCAACAACCAGCAGCAGGTCAACGAGGCCGGCGCCCTGGTGGCGGAGTACTTCCATGCGGGTGGCGAGCCGGGTCCGATGCTGGCGATGCTGGGCCGGCTGCTGCTGCGCGAGGACCGCGACTTCCACACCATCCAGATGGTGGAGGCGGCCATGCGGCAGTACCAGTTGCTGGGGCCGGGCGAGGAAGGCACGCACGTGCTGGTGGCGGCGGCCCGCTATCTGGCGGCGCATGCGCCGACGGTGCGCGCGCAGGGCCAGACCTGGCGCGTGGCGCGGCGTCTGCATCGCGGCGAGAGTCTTTTTGAGGGGTAAGAAGCTGCTTTCGCTTCCCCGCCCTTTGGGGTGAGCGTGCCGGATGGCCCTCACCCCCCGGCCCCCGTCCCGCGACTGAGCGGGAAAGGATCTAGGGTGAGAGCAGTCCGCCTGCGTTGTCCGTGAAGGGCAATCGCCGCTACTTCACATAATCCAGCACGAGGACGCGGGTGCTGTCGGGCAGGGAGCCCTGGGTGATGACCGCCTCGTAATCGAGAGCGAAGTCGACCTCCTCCTCCTCGTTGAAGAGCTCGAGGAAGCTGGAAATCCAGTAGATGCCGCGCGGGCGGTAGCTGAGCGTGCGGAAGTGCATCGGCACAACCAGTTTCGGCTGCGCCACCCGAATCACGGTCATCAGGTCGTCGAGTTCGATGGTGGGGTGGCCACCGGTGAGGGCCAGCAGAACGTCGAGATCGCGGAAGAAGTCGATTTGCGCATCCGTGAGCGGGTTGCCGACGTCGCCCATGTGGCCGATGCTGACGCCGTCGACGTCGAAGCGGTACATGCCGTTCGCGTCGGGGTCGTGGAAGCGGTGGTCCAGGGCCTCCATGGACTCGATGCAATGAAAGTTGATGCCATGCGAGTCCTGTTCGCCGCCGGCGCGGGCCACGTCCAGCGCGGTGAGCACTTCCGGCTCGCCGGGAACGAGATCGGCGCGGCAGTGGAAGTCATCGTTGTCGGAGGAGCGGATGACGATATCGGGCGCTTCCTGCACCGGGCAGTAGCCGGCGGTCTCCGGGGTGTAGGGGTCGGTCACAATCGTCGTGCCGTCGTCGGCGGTGATCAGGAAGCAGGCCTGGCCATACCATTTGAGCTTCATCGCGTTCTCCCCGGAAGATCGTCGTCCACCCCGATTGTACAGTGATTTGTCCACGTCTCCCAACTCCTGGCCCTCACCCCCCGGCCCCTTTCCCGCTCAGTCGCGAGAGCCCTTCCTCTGGGAGAAGGGGAGGCAGATAGCATTGAAACCAGGTGTTGAATCGCTGACTCTGCGATTCAGACGATGGGCGCGAAAGGTGCATCGGCGGGGGCGGGAATTGCTATAATCGCGGGAGTGTTCCAGGGATCAAAGTCTGGTTGCCGATGAAACGCCGTCATCGCCGACGGGCGCTGTATTCATGTGAACGGGGCGGCTCGTGCTGAATTCGGTGCTGGCCGCCTTTGTGCTGGCCTTTGCGGCGCCCCTGGTGGCGCGTCACGTGCCGCGCCAGGCGGGCGCCATCGCGGCGCTGCTGCCGGCAGGAATCTTCGTCTGGCTGCTCAATCAGGCGGAAATGGCGTTGGGGCCGGGCGTCATGGAGCGTTGGCCCTGGTCGCCGCTGCCTGGCGTCGCCCTGACCTTCCGTCTGGACGGCCTGTCGCTGCTGATGGCGCTGATCATCAGCGGCGTCGGCGCGTTGATCCTGTTCTACGCCGGCGCCTACATGCAGGGCCAGGCGCAGGTCGGGCGGCTCTACGCGCTGCTGCTGGCCTTCATGGCCTCGATGCTGGGTCTGGTGCTGGCGGATAACCTGATCGCGCTCTTCATTTTCTGGGAACTGACCAGCATCACCTCCTTCCTGTTGATCGGCTGGCACTTCCAGGAGGAGCGCTCGCGCGCGGCAGCCCTGCAGGCCCTGATCGTCACCGGCGGCGGCGGGCTGGCGCTGCTGGCCGGCTTCGTGCTCATCGGCCTGGTCGGCGGCACCTGGGAAATCGCGGAACTTGCGACGCAGGCTGGCGCCCTGCAGGACAGCGCGCTCTACCTGCCGATCCTGCTGCTATTGTGGCTGGGCGCGGCCAGCAAGTCGGCACAGTTCCCCTTCCACTTCTGGTTGCCGGGCGCGATGGTGGCGCCCACGCCGGTCAGCGCCTATCTGCACTCGGCGACCATGGTCAAGGCCGGCGTGTATTTGCTGGCGCGCCTGAGCCCGGCCCTGGGCGGCACCAGCGAGTGGAGCATGCTATTCATGGTCACCGGCCTGGTGACGCTGCTGCTCGGCGGCTGGCTGTCCCTGAAGCAGGACGACATGAAACGCATGCTGGCCTACTCGACGGTGAGTTCGCTGGGCCTGCTGGTGACCCTGCTGGGGCTTGGCACAAAACTGGCGGCGGAGGCGGCAGCGCTCTATCTGCTGGCGCACGCTCTCTTCAAGGGCGCGCTGTTCATGGTGGCCGGCGCCATCGACCATGCCACCGGCACACGCGATCTGCGGCGGCTGCGCGGGCTGGCCGGCGCCCTGCCGACGAGCGCGCTGGCGGCCGGGCTGGCTGGTCTTTCGATGGCCGGGTTGCCCCTGCTGGCGGGCTTTGCAGCCAAGGAGTTCATCTACGAGGCGGCGCTATTCAGCGGCGGCAGCGTCTGGTTACTGACCCTGTTGCTGCTGGCGGGCAACGTCGCTTTCGTGGTTGTGGCCCAGCAAATGACCCTGCGAATCTTTGCCGGCACGTCGCTGAGTTTCGAAAGCTTTCACGCGCCAGCTGTCCCCTTGTGGCTGGCCGCCCTGGTGCCGGGCGCACTGGGCCTGGCGCTGGGTCTCCTGCCGGATGTCACGGCGACCCTGGCCGGCTCGGCCGCGCGGGCCATTTACGGCGCGCCGGTGACGATTCATCTCTTCGTGCTGCCAGGCAGCGTGACGCCGATGTTGTTGCTGAGCGCGTTGACCATTGCCGCCGGTGCCACGCTCTACCGGCGCCGCATGCAGCTGGAGCCCTGGCTGCACTGGCTGGACCAGGGCGCGCGTCTGGGGCCGGAGCGCGCGTTCCGGCGGCTGGTTGAGGGGCTGCCCCGCTTTGCGGAACGCGTAACGGCCCTGCAGCAAAACGGGCGCCTTCGCTCCTACGTCCTGTGGATTGTGGGAGCGTGGTTACTGCTGCTGGCCCTGACCTGGGCTCTGCGCAGCGCGCCGGGTGTGCCGGCGGACCTGCTGGCACGCCTGGCGGACCTGCGCTTCCACGAGTTTATTCTGGTGCTGGTCATTCTGGCGGGCCTGGCCAGCGTGATGCTGGCCAACACCCTGATGACGCTGATTGTGTCCCTGGGCGTGGTGGGCATCGGCACGGCGATCGTCTTCATCCTTTTCGGTGCGCCAGACCTGGCCATGACGCAATTCTCGATCGAGACCCTGGGCGTCATTTTGTTTGTTCTGGTGCTCTACCGCCTGCCGGGGGTGGTCCGTCTGTCGCCGCGGCGCACCGTGCTGCGAGACAGCATCCTGACGGGTCTGGCCGGCGCCGTGGTCACGCTGATGATTCTGGTCATCACCGACCTGCCGCTGGTCTCGCCTCTGAAGACCTGGTTCGCCGGAGCCAGTGAGCCCCTGGGTCACGGTCACAACGTGGTCAACGTCATTCTGGTCGACTTTCGCGGCTTTGACACGATGGGCGAGATCACCGTCCTCGGCATCGCCGCCATCGGCATTTTCGCCCTGCTCAAGTTGCGACCCGGACGCAGTGCAGGAAGAAATGCGACGGACGGAAAGGGCGGGCCATGACCTCGATCATTCTGGTGGTCGCGACGCGGCTGGTCTTTCCGCTCATGCTAATGTTCTCGCTGTTCCTGCTCCTGCGCGGCCACGATGCGCCGGGCGGCGGTTTCGTCGGCGGCCTGATGGCCGCTTCCGCCTTCGCGCTCTACGCCTTTGCCACCAGCGTGACGCGGGCGCGGGACGCGCTGCGGCGTAGCACCTTCCGCCTGATCGGCGTCGGTCTGCTCTTCGCCTTCGTCAGCGGCCTGCCCGGTCTTTTCGCCGGGAGCCCCTTTCTCAAGGCCCTGTGGACCTCGGCCGAGCTACCTGTCATCGGCAAGCTGAGTAGCGTGTTGCTCTTTGATACGGGCGTGCTGCTGGTGGTGGTGGGCGTGACGCTGACCATCGTGTTTGCGATGGCCGAGGCGGACGAGGAAGAGGAGGAATAGGGTGGAAGTTGCGCTGGCGGTCGTGATCGGCGCGCTCTATGCGGCCGGTCTGTACATGATGCTGCGTCGCAGCATGGTCAAGCTGATCGCCGGCCTGGTGCTGCTGGGTTACGCCAGCAACCTGTTAATTTTCGTGGTAAGCCGCCTGACGCGGGCCAGGCCGCCGCTGGTGCCGGAGGGCGCGCAGGGCATCGCCGAGCCCTTCGCCGACCCCGTGCCGCAAGCGCTGATTCTGACGGCCATCGTGATTGGATTCGGCCTGCAGGCCTTCGCGCTCGTGCTGGTCCGCCGCGCCTACCAGGCGGTCAACAACGACGACCTTGACCAGGTGACGGCCAGCGACCGGCCGGACCTGCAACGGTGAAGACTGCGGGACGCGGCGCCCGTTACCGGGCAGGGCATGGGAACGGGGTTGCGGGCAGCGATGCTGAAGAGGGGGACTGACTGAACACGCTGCTGGTGCTGCCGATCCTGATCCCCTTCCTGATGGCGATTTTGTCGATCATCAACTGGGGCAATCGTGTGCTGCACCGCTTCCTGGCGCTGGCCGGCAGCGTCGGCCTGCTCTTTGCGGCGCTGGCCCTGTTGACCACGGTGAGCGAGCAGGGAATCCTGAGCAGCAACATCGGCGACTGGCCGGCGCCCTACGGCATCGTGCTGGTGGCGGACCTGCCGGGCGCGATCATGGTGCTGATGGCGGCCATCGTCGGTCTGGCGGTGCTGGTGTATTCCACCGCCTGCATGGACGAGGCCTGCGAGCGCTTCGGCTACTACCCGCTCATCCTGATTTTGCTCATGGGCATGTGCGGCGCTTTCCTGACGGGCGACCTCTTCAATCTCTACGTGTGGTTCGAAATCATGCTGATCGCCTCCTTCGCCCTGCTGGCGCTGGGGGGCAGCCGCGCGCAACTGGAGGGCTCGGTCAAGTACTTCGCGCTGAACCTGCTGGTCTCGGCCTTCTTCCTGACGGGCATCGGCTTCCTCTATGGCATGACCGGTTCGCTCAACATGGCGGCGCTGGCCCAGGCCCTGCGCGCGGCAGGGCCGGAGCAACCGGTGACGACGGTGGCCATCTTTTTCATGATCGCCTTCGGCATCAAGGCAGCCATGTTTCCGCTCTACTTTTGGCTGCCGGCCTCCTATCACACGCCACCGGTGCCGGTCTCGGCCATTTTCGCCGGCCTGCTGACCAAGGTCGGCGTCTACGCGATGATTCGCGTGTTTACCCTGCTCTTCGTGCAGGATACGGAGTGGACGCACGGTCTGCTGCTGGCTGGCGCGGCGCTGACCATGTTGAGCGGTGTGCTGGGCGCGGTGGCGCGGCGCGAAATCCGGCGCATCCTGTCCTTCAACATCATCAGCCACATCGGCTATATCGTGCTGGGGCTGGCGCTGTATCGACCGCTGGCGCTGGCCGGCGCCTGGCTTTACATGATTCATCACGTCATCGTGATGGCCACGCTCTTTCTCGTGAGCGGCATCGTGCAGCGCGTCGGTGGCTCCTTCCGTCTGGCGCGCCTGGGCGGCCTTTATCAGGGGCATCCCGGCCTCGCGCTGCTCTTTCTCCTGCCGGCACTGGCGCTCTCCGGCGTGCCGCCTCTGTCGGGCTTCTGGCCAAAACTTGTGCTTCTGCAGGCCATGCTGCAGGACGGACTGTGGCTGGTGGCGGCGACCGCCTTGCTGGTCAGCCTGTTGACCCTTTTCTCGATGATGCGCATCTGGGTCGGCGCATTCTGGAGCCAGGCCCCGCAGAATGTGGCGACGCCAGGCCCCCTTGCCAACGTCGAGCGGCGCATGCTCTACGGACCGGTGCTGGCGCTCACGGCCCTGACCATCGCCATCAGCGTTTTCGCCGGCCCCGCGTTTGAACTGACGCAGCGGGCTGCGCAGCAACTGCTGGACCCGCAGCAGTATATTGTGGCCGTGCTGGGGGAAAGCCCGTGAACTGGTTGCTGCTGCACGTCATGCTGGCCCTGATCTGGGCGGCGCTGAGCGGCGAACTGACGCCAGTCAACGTCGCTGGCGGCTTTGTGGTGGGCTTTCTGGTGCTCTTGCTGGCGCGGGGCGCGCTGGGCTGTCAACGTTACGTCTCGCGCGTGCCGCGGGTGCTGCGCTTTGGACTTTACTTTTTGGCGATGCTGGTGCAGGCCAATTTGCGCGTGACCCTGGAGGTGTTGACGCCCAACTACAAGGCGCGCCCGGCGATCGTGGCTGTGCCGCTGGACATACGGGACGAGGTGGCGATCACCACCCTGGCCAACCTGATCACCCTGACGCCGGGCACGCTTTCGCTGGACGTCTCCACAGACCGGCGCGTGCTTTACGTGCACGCCATGTTTGTCACCGACGTGGAAGCCTTCCGGCTCGAGATCAAGGACGGGCTGGAGCAGCGCGTACAGGACGTGTTCACGTGACCCTGCCTGATCTGGCGCTTTATCTGGTGCTGCCGCTTCTGGGTATCGCCCTGCTGCTGGCGCTCTGGCGGCTGCTGCGCGGGCCGCGTACGCCCGACCGCGTGGTGGCGCTGGACCTGATGGTGACGCTGGGACTGGGCACCATCGCCGGTTACGCCATCGCCACCGACCAGGCGGCCCTGCTGGACGTGGCGCTGGTGCTGGCGCTGATTTCCTTTCTGGGGACGACGGCCTTCGCCTACTACCTGCAGAGGAGGCCGGAAGCGTGACCCTGATCCAGGGCCTGACGGCTCTGCTCTTGCTGACCGGCGCATTCTTCATGTTGATGGGCGCCGTGGGCATCGTGCGCATGCCGGACCTGTTCATGCGTATGTCAGCCACGACCAAGTCGGCCACGCTCGGCGTAAGCTTCATGATGCTGGCCGTGGCCTTGCACTTCAACGACTTGGCGATCGGCGCGCGGGCGCTGGCGACGATTCTCTTCGTCTTCCTGACGGCGCCGATCGCGGCCCACATGATCGCGCGCGCCGGTTACCTGCGGGGCGTCAGCCTGTGGCAGGGGACCATCAGCGACGAGTTGCAGGGTCGCTATGACGAGGAGACGGGCGAACTGGAGAGTGGCACGCCGGCCATGGCGCCGCCGCAGGGCGAACCGGAGGACTGAAGGCAGCGCGCTCGCCCCGGTCGCGCCGCGATTGGCGCAGACCTCCGTAATGCGAATGCAGGGAAAGGACAGGAGAGCAAGGTATGGAATACACACATCCCGGGCGCAGTGGACTGCTGGTGAGCCGTCTCTGTCTGGGCACGATGAACTTCGGCGCGCGCACGGACGAGGCGGAAAGCCGCGCCATCATGGACGCGGCGCTGGATGTCGGCATTAACTTCTTCGATACGGCCAACATCTACGGCGCTTATGGCGGCGACCTGCCGGGCTACCGCGGCCTGACCGAGGACATTATGGGGCGCTGGTTCGCGCAGGGTGGCGGGCGGCGCGAGAAGGTGGTGCTGGCGACCAAGGTCTACAACCCGACGGGCGACTGGCCCAACGAGGGCAAGCTCTCCGCCCTGCACATCCGTCGCGCCTGCGAGGCCAGTTTGCGCCGCCTGCAGACGGACTACATCGACATCTACCAGGTCCATCACGTCGACCGCGAAACGCCCTGGGGAGAGATCTGGCAGGCGATGGAGCAGCTGATTCGCGAGGGGAAGATCCTCTATGTGGGCAGCAGTAACCACGCCGGCTGGCACATCGTCAAGGCCAACGAGGCCGCGCAGCGCCGCAACCTGCCGGGCCTGATCAGCGAGCAATGCAAGTACAGCCTCGCCGAAAGGCGGGTCGAGTTTGAGCTGTTGCCGGCCTGTCAGGACTACGGCGTGGGCGTGATTCCCTGGAGTCCCCTGCACGGCGGCCTGCTGGGCGGTGTTTTGCGCAAGCTGGCAGGGGGACGGCGCGCCTCGGCCGAGGTACAGGGGCAGATCGAGGGTCTGCGGCCGCAACTGGAGCGCTACGAGGCTTTTTGCGGCGAACTGGGCGAGGAACCGGCGGACGTGGCCCTGGCCTGGTTGCTTGCGCAGCCGGCGGTGACGGCGCCGATCATCGGGCCGGCGAACGCGGCGCAATTGCGGGGCAGTTTGCGCGCGCTGGAGCTCCGCCTGGGTGCGGAGCAACTGGCGGCGCTGGACGCCATCTGGCCGGGGCCGGGCGGCGAAGCGCCGGAATCCTGGTAACGCAAGTCAGGCGGGAACAGCACGAGACAGAACAAACAGGAGAAGACCATGGAGTACACACATCCCGGTCGCAGCGGCCTGAGCGTCAGCCGGCTGTGCCTCGGCACGATGAACTTTGGCCCGCACGCCAGCGAGGACGACAGCCAGGTCATCATGGACCGGGCGCTGGACCTGGGCATCAACTTTTTCGACACGGCCAATCGCTACGGCCTGCGCGAAGGTCGGGGCCATCTCGGCCTTACCGAAGAAATCATCGGGCGCTGGTGGGCCCAGGGCGGCGGTCGGCGCGAGAAGGTGGTCCTGGCGACCAAACTCTATGGCGCGATGGGCGACTGGCCCAACGAGGGCAAGTTGTCGGCGCTCAACATTCGCCGGGCCTGTGAAGCCAGTTTGCGGCGGCTGCAGACCGACCACATCGACATTTACCAGATGCACCACGTCGACCGCGAGACGCCCTGGGAAGAGATCTGGCAGGGGATGGAACAGTTGCAGCGCGAGGGCAAGATCCTCTACGTGGGTAGCAGCAACTTCGCCGGCTGGCACATCGCGAAGGCCCAGGAAGCGGCGCAGCGGCGCAACTTCATGGGGCTGATCACCGAGCAATGCAAGTACAGCCTCAACGAGCGGACGGCCGAAATGGAGCTCCTGCCTGCCTGCGAGGACTACGGCGTGGGGACGATCCCCTGGAGCCCGCTGGCTGGCGGCCTGCTGGGCGGCGTGTTGCGCAAGATTGAGGAGGGTCGACGCGCCGCGGCGGGCATGCAGGCGCGCATCGACGCCCTGCGACCGCAGCTTGAGCGTTACGAGAGCTTCTGTGCCGAAGCCGGCGAAGCGCCGGCGGACGTGGCCCTGGCCTGGTTGCTGGCGCAGCCGGCGGTGACGGCGCCGATTATCGGTCCGCGCAATCTGGAGCAGCTGGAGGGCAGTCTGCGCGCGCTGGAGATCCAGCTGGACGCGGAGCAGTTGGCGGCGCTGGACGCGATCTGGCCGGGTCCGGGCGGTCCTGCTCCGGAAGCCTGGGCCTGGTAGGGGCCCTCACCCCCCAGCCCCCTCTCCCTCAGGGAGAGGGGGAGCAATTTTCAAGAAATTGGGCAACTGTAGATGCTGAACCCAATCTGGCCGGGACCGGGCGGCGAAGCGCTGGATGCCTGGGCCCGGAAGGGGGCTCCCGTTCTGATAGTCCGCAGTCCGGTTTAGCCTAGAGTTCCTCACCCGTGACGTAGACCGTGTCGCGGAAGGCGAATTGATGGTAACTCTGGCCGAGGTTGTCGCGCAGAATGAAGTGATAGCAACCATCGCCCTGGGGCGCGACGCCGAGGGGTTCGTCGAGGACGACGGTTGACAGGGACCAGCCGCCAGGGAGCACCGGCCCGCTGATATCGGGGCGGCCGCTGGCGGTGGCGTGCATCACAAAGCGGGCGCCGTTGTCGCTGCTGAGGACGTGGACCTCGCCGCTGAAGCCGATATCGTGGCATTTGCGAATGACGTTCAGGCTGACGTGGCCGGGCAGCACCAGCGGGCCGAGGCAGCCGAGGCTGGAGGGGTGGCAGTCCGTCGCGGCGATGATGGCCAGGTCCATCCAGTTGTAGCCGTCGATCTCCCGGAAACGAAAGCAGTCGTCCCCTGTGCAGCCGAGGTCATTGCGCGCCGGCGCCATACCTATGGGCGGCGAGCCGTGGAAGCAACTCTCGTCGAAAAGCAGATGCCGCTCGCTGTTTTTGCTCCAGGGCAGGGAGGGCTGAAACGCGGGCCAGTCGTCGTGGCTGATGGCGTTGGGGCCGCCGGCGACGACGACGTGGTTGCCGGGAAGCCCGGGCAACTCGACCAGTTCCAGGGCCGTGCCTGGCGCGCCGCAGAGGGCGTTGGCCGGGCGTTCGCGGTCGCCGAGGGTGATGGCGAAGGTCTCGCGGCGGTTCAGCAGGTCGTTCCAGGCGACCGCGACGATGGCGTAGACGAGGCCAACCAGCAGGGCAAGCCGCAGCAGGGTCAGCAGAAGTCGGGCCAGGAAGCGCACGAGACCTCCAGGTCGCGTGGGGTACGCGTCAAGGCTATCATAGTCCGCGCGAATTGTGCATCCGCTGAAGGTGAGAGTGGATATGTCCGATTACGTTCTGGCGCTGGACCAGGGCACGACCTCCTCGCGCGCCATTCTCTTTGATCGCGCGGGCGGCATCAGCGCTGCAGCCCAACAGGAGTTTCCCCAGCTCTATCCGCAACCGGGTTGGGTGGAACATGAGCCGCTGGCGATCTGGCAGTCGCAGTTGACGGTGGCCCGGGAGGCGCTGGCGCAGGCGGGCGCGGACGCGGCGCAGCTGGCGGCCATCGGCATCACCAACCAGCGCGAGACGACGCTGTTGTGGGAGCGCGACAGCGGCCGGCCGCTGCACAATGCCATTGTCTGGCAGGACCGGCGCACGGCGCACTTTTGCGACGAACTGAAGGCAGAGGGCTTCGACCAGGTCATTCTGGAGCACACGGGCCTGGTCACCGACCCCTACTTCTCGGGGACGAAACTGCACTGGCTGCTGGAGCAGGTGCCGGACGCGCGTTCGCGGGCTGAACGCGGCGAGCTGGCATTCGGCACGGTGGACACCTGGCTGATCTGGCAACTGACGGGTGGGCGGCTGCACGTCACGGACGTGAGCAACGCCAGCCGCACCATGCTCTACGACATCCACGTGCAGGACTGGTGCGAGCCGATTCTGGAGCGGCTGAACATCCCCCGCGCCCTGTTGCCGCGTGTGACCGCCAGCAGCGAGCCGCTGGGCGAGAGCGACGCCGGGCATCTGGGTGAGTCTGTCCTGCTGGCGGGCATGGCCGGCGACCAGCAGGCGGCGACCTTCGGCCAGGCCTGTCACTCGCCGGGCATGGCCAAGAATACCTACGGCACCGGTTGCTTCCTGCTGCTGAATACCGGGGAAACCCCGGTGCGCTCCGCCAACAACCTGCTGACGACCGTAGCCTGGCGCGTGGGCGACGCGGCACCGGTCTACGCGCTGGAAGGCAGCGTCTTCGTGGCGGGGGCGGCGGTGCAGTGGCTGCGCGACGAACTTGGCCTGATCGCCAGCGCGGAGGAAAGCGCGGCACTGGCGGCCAGTGTAAGGGACAGTGGCGGAGTCTTTGTTGTGCCGGCCTTCACCGGCCTGGGCGCGCCCTGGTGGGACGCCTACGCGCGGGGCGCCGTGCTGGGCCTGACGCGCGGCAGCGGTCGGGCGGAGATCGTGCGGGCGACTCTGGAGAGCATCGCCTTCCAGTCGCGCGACGTGGTGGACGCGATGAGCGCCGACGCGGGTCTGGCCCTGCGTACGCTGCGAGTCGATGGCGGCGCGGCCTCCAATGACTTCCTGATGCAGTTTCAGGCGGACATTCTGGGCGTGCCGGTGCAGCGACCGGCGATCACCGAGACTACGGCGCTGGGCGCGGCGTATCTGGCGGGCCTGGCCAGCGGCTTCTGGAACAGCAGCGATGAAATCGCCGGTCAGTGGCGCGTCGAACGGGTTTTTGAGCCGCGCATGTCGGCGGATGAACGCGAAACGCGCTACGCGGCCTGGGGGCAGGCAGTCGGGCGTGTGCGAGGCCGGGTGGAGGAGTGAAACAGACGCGCGTTGCGCGGCCCTCAGCCCCCTTGTCCCGCGGCTGAGCGGGAAAGGATTCAGGGTGAGGGCAGGTCAGAGGCAATGATGAAGCGGGAAGGGACCCTGCAGGCCTTGCGGGAGCGGCCGGACGTCGACGTCCTGATTATCGGGGCGGGCGTGAACGGCATCGCCGTCTTCCGCGAACTGGCGCTGCAGGGACTGCGCGTGCTGCTGGTGGACAAGGGCGATTTCTGCTCCGGCACCAGCGCTGCGTCCTCGCACATGATGCATGGCGGCCTGCGCTATCTGGAAAACGGCGAGTTTCGTCTGGTGAGGGAAGCGCTGCTGGAGCGCAACCGTCTGTTGCGCAATGCGCCGCATCACGTCAAGCCGCTGCCCACGACGATGCCCCTGTTCAGGCGCTTCTCGGGCCTGCTCAACGCGCCGCTGAACTTTCTGGGTCTTGCGCGGCGGCCATCGACGCGTGGAGCCCTTGTCGTGCGAATCGGCTTGTTGGTCTACGATTGGTTCACGCGCAGGGGTCGTGCCTTGCCAACCCATCAATTTGAAAATCGGGAAGAGGCCCGGCGTCGGCGGCCGGCGCTGAATCCCGACCTCCTGTGTACGGCGACCTGGTACGACGCCTGGCTGGCCAGCCCCGAGCGCCTGTGCATCGAGCTCGTCGGCGATGGCGTGGCGGCGCATGAGGAGGCCTTCGCGCTCAACTATGTGTCGGCGCAGGCGGGGCAGGGGGCGACGGTGACCCTGCGTGATGAGGAGAAGGGCGAGGAACTGAAAGTCCGGCCGCGCCTGGTGATCAATGCTGGCGGCCCGTGGATCGACGGGGTCAACCGGCGTCTGGGCACTTCGACGCGCTGGATCGGCGGCACGAAGGGCGCGCACCTGGTGCTGGCGCACGATGAATTGCACGCTGCCTGCGCCGGCCACGAGCTGTTTTTTGAGACGCCGGATGGACGCATCGTGCTGTTTTTCCCGCTGGAGGAGCGGGTCTTGCTGGGCACGACCGACATCCCGGCCGACGATCCCGATGATGTGGCCGTCAGCGAGGAAGAGATCGACTACTTGCTGGGGTCGCTGCGCACAGTGTTCCCGGCCCTGGAGGTAAGTCGCGAGCACATCGTCTTTCAGTACAGCGGCATCCGGCCCCTGCCGGACAGCTCGACGGCGACGACCGGGCAAATCAGTCGCGACCACAGTATCCGTACGATCGAGGCAGGGGAGGCGGGCACGGACTTCCCCGTGCTGGCGCTGATCGGCGGCAAGTGGACGACCTTCCGCGCCTTTGGCGAGCAGGCGGCGGACGATGCGCTGCGCCGACTGGGCCGGGAGCGGCGCTTCGCCACGCGAGAGCTGGCCATCGGCGGTGGCCGCGAGTGGCCGGAGGACGAAGCCGCGCGCTCCGCCTGGCTGGCGCGGGTTGGCGCGGACACGGGTACGCCCGCCGCGCGTCTGGCGCCATTGCTGGACCGTTACGGCACGCAGGCGGAGGAAGTGGCGGCCTTTCTTTCGGCGGAAGAGGACGAGACGCTGGAGCACCTGCCGGGCTACAGTCGCCGCGAACTCGTCTGGATTGCGCAAAAGGAAGCGGTCATGCATCTGGACGACCTGCTGCTGCGCCGCACGCTGCTGGCGATGTGCGGGCGCGTGTCGGCGGCGGGCCTGGTGGAGGCCGCCGGGACACTGGGTACAGCGCTGGGCTGGAATGCGGCGCGGGTCAAAAGGGAGCGCGCGCGGGCGGAACAGTTGCTCAGGGAACGGCACGGAGTGCGACTGTGAAGCAATGGCATTGCATCAAAATGCATACGCCGCCCTTACCCCCGACCCCTTTCCCGCTGAGTCGCGGGAGCCATTCCGCAGGGGAGAGGGGAAGAAAGCAAGGGCAAATGCGCTAAAGTCCCTCTCCCTCAGGGAGAGGGATTTAGGGTGAGGGCCCGCCCTTTTGGCTCTGTGATCGAAGGAGACCTCCATGAAAGCCATCATGGTGATGTTTGACACGCTCAACCGGCACATGCTGCCGCCCTACGGCTGCGACTGGACGCACGCGCCCAACTTCGCCCGTCTGGCGCAGCGCTCGGTGACCTTCGACCGCTCCTGCGTGGGCAGCATGCCCTGCATGCCGGCGCGGCGGGAACTGCACACCGGGCGCTACAATTTTCTGCATCGCAGCTGGGGGCCGCTGGAGCCCTTCGACGACTCGATGCCGGAGTTGCTGAAGGACAAGGGCGTGTACACGCACCTGGTCACCGACCACTACCATTATTTCGAAGATGGCGGCGCAACCTATCACCAGCGTTACAACAGCTGGCAGTTCGCGCGCGGCCAGGAGGGCGACCCCTGGATGGGTCAGGTGGCCGAGCCGGACATTCCCGAAACGATGCCCAATACGCGCGTGTATCGCCCGATGTGGCGCCAGGACTGGGTCAACCGGGGCTTCATGAAGGAGGAAGACCGGCAACCACAGGCGAAGACCTTCGCCATGGCCGGGGACTTCCTGCGACGCAACCACCAGGACGACAACTGGTTCCTGCAAATCGAGACCTTTGACCCGCACGAGCCTTTCTTCACCCAGGAGCATTACAAGGCGCTTTATCCGCATCGCTACGAGGGACCGCACTTCGACTGGCCGGACTACGGTGTGGTGCAGGAGTCACCGGAAGAGGTGCATCACCTGCGCATGGAGTACGCGGCGCTGCTGAGCATGTGCGACCACTACATGGGAAAGATCATCGACCTGATGGATGAACTGGACCTGTGGCAGGACACGATGTTGATCGTGAACACCGACCACGGTTTCATGCTCGGTGAGCACGACTGGTGGGGCAAAATGGTGATGCCCTTTTACGAGGAAGTGGCGCATACGCCGCTCTTCATTTGGGACCCGCGCTGCGCGCGCAAGGGCGAACGCAATGCGGCGCTGGTGCAGACCATCGACCTGCCAGCCACCCTGCTGGAATACTTCGGCGTGGAATTGCCGGCGGCCATGCAGGGTCGACCGCTGCGCGACACCCTGGCGACGGACGCGCCGGTGCACGAGGCCGTGATGTTCGGCCTGCACGGCGCGCACGTGAACCTTACGGACGGACGTTACGTCTACATGCGGGGGCCGGCGAGTGAAGACAACGCCCCCCTGTACAACTACACCCTGATGCCAACGCACATGCGCGAACGCTTTCCACCCTCCGAGTTGCAGGATACTGCCCTGGCGCCGGCCTTTGAATTTAGCAAGGGCTGTGCACTGCTGAAGATTCCTTCGCAGCCGAAGCACATGTCTGAACCACACGGCTTCGCGACGACGCTCTGGGACGTGGAGGCGGACCCGCTGCAGACGCAGCCGTTGCAGGACGCGGCGCTGGAGGCGCGTCTGGCAGACCAGATGCGCGCGTTGATGGAGGAAAACGAAGCGCCGGCCGAGCAATACGAACGCCTGGGATTGTAGCAGGGACTCTTCCCTGCAGGGCGGTAACCCCTGCACTGGATGAAGCCCACTGTATTTCCTGAAAATGTCATGCTGGCAAAACAGGACATTGCAAAGGAGAAGAAGAGATGAACGTCTGGCAGCCAAACAGCCCGCTGGCGGGTTTGCCCTTTGTCAAACGCAACGCGCGCTCGAAGCGTGAGTCAAGCTGGGACCGGACGGGCGCCAACCGCGACTTTCGCGTGGTGGAGCCGGGCGCGACGCAGGTGCTGGCCGAGATCGAGGGCGCGGGCTGCATCCGTCACATCTGGATGACGACCCGCTGTTATGCGCCGCAGTACCTGCGCAAGCTGGTGCTGGAAATGTACTGGGACGGCGAGGAGAACCCCAGCGTGCGCGTGCCTTACGGCGATTTCTTCGGCGTGGGCCACGCGACCTGCCGGCACTTCGTTTCGCTGCCGCTGAACATGGTCTTCGGCCAGCGCCGCGGCCCCAAGGGGCCCTTTTCGGCGTCCAACAACTGCTATTTTCCGATGCCCTTCGGCAGTTCGGCGCGCATTCAGTTGATCAACGAAAGCGAAGAGCCAATCGCCAACCTCTTCTACTACATCGACTACGAACTCTATACGGCGGACGCGCCGGAGGACCTGGGGCGCTTTCACGCCTGCTGGAATCTCGAGAATCCGGCGCAGGCCCTGCCGCAGGAGCAGCCCTACGAGGACCCGGCGCCCTGGGACCTGGGCGGGGTGAACCTGACGGGCGCGGACAACTACGTGATTCTGGACGCACGTGGCGCCGGACAGTACGTCGGTTGCGTGCTGAACATCGACAATTTCGACGCCTCCAACCAGGTGTACACCTGGCCGGGCGAGGGCGACGACATGATCTTCATCGACGGCGAGCCCTGGCCGCCCTCGCTGCACGGCACGGGCACGGAAGACTACTTTGGCTGCTCATGGGGCTTCCCCAGCGGCGAGTACGACGGGCCCTATCACGGCATCTCGCTGGGCAGCGACGTGCAGGAGCACTTCGGCAAGTGGAGCCTTTACCGCTGGCACATTGAAGACCCTGTGCGCTTCACGGAGTCGATTCGTGTGACCATCGAGCACGGCCACGCCAACGACCAGGGCAACATCTATTCCAGCGTGGCCTACTGGTATCAGCTTGAGCCGCACCGGGCGCTGCCGGCGCTGCCGCCCGTGGAGCAGAGACTGACGCGGCGCTGGCCGGAACATGGTCTGTGGGACAGGTAGGACAGTTGTTTGGCATCGTTGACCGGACTTGCTAGATTCGCCGTGTCTATCCCAGGTCTGAGGGATATTGTTCAGGAGGAAGAGGGTAATGAAAAAGTTAATGCTGTTGTTGATTGCGTTACTGGTACTGGTGACCGGGCCGGCGGCACTGGCCCAGGAGGAAGGAGTCACGCTGCGCGTGCTGGTCGAGGGCGGCGGCATCTCGCTGCAACTGGCGGCGGCACAACTTTTTGAGGAGCAGACGGGACATACGGTCGAATTCGTCGAGGTTCCCTATCCCAGTGTGTTTGAGGACCTGGCGGCCGAGATGGCGACCGGCGGCAGCGCCTATGACGTGGCCACCATCGACGTGGTCTGGATCCCCGCCTTCGCAGATTTTGCCGAATCGCTGGACGCGTTGATCACGGATGAGGTGGCGGCCGACATCTTCCCGGCGCTGCTGGCGGACGGGCTGTGGAACGGCAGCTACGTCGGTATGCCGACCTGGGCCAACGCCGAGGTGGTCTATTACCGCAAGGACCTCTGGGAAGACCCGGACGAGCAGGCCGCCTTCATGGCCGAGTATGGCTATGAACTCGCGCCGCCGACCACCTGGCAGGAATTCACCGACATGGCCGTCTTCTTCACGCGCGATACGGACGGTGACGGCGCGATCGACCTCTACGGCACTGACGTGAAGGGCGCCCCGCCCGGCGCGGACGTGGAGTGGATGGTGCACGTGCTGCAGGCCGGCTCACCGGGCGTGGTGCTGGGCGCCGATGGCTCGATCATCGTCGACAACGACGCGCACCTGGCGGGCCTGGAGTACTACGTCAGCCACCACTGCGACATGGGCCTCACCCCGCCCAACCCGCTGGAGATTGGCTGGGCCGAAGGCGAGAGCCTTTTCTTCCAGGGCGTAACGGCCATGACCCGTTTCTGGGGTCATGCCTACCGCCTGCACCAGTTTGACCTGTCTGGCGGTCTGGTGGGGGCTCCCTATCTTGGCCCGGATGCGGTGGCCAACGTGGGCGTCGCGCCAATGATCGCGGGCGAGGCCGGAATCGGTTCCATCCCCGGCCCCTGGTTCAACATCGTGCCGAAGACTTCGGAAAACAAGGAAGCGGCCATGGCCTTTGTGCAGTTCATGTACGACCAGAACGTGCTGGGCGTACAGGAACCGCTGGGCCTCTCCGCGCGCATCTCGGCCTTTGAGCAGTTCGCCGGGGAAGAAAACTACGAGAGTCTGTCGGCGCTGATCGCCACGCTCAATGGTCCGCAGACGATCGGCCGGCCGCTGGTGGCCAACTGGCAGCAGGTGAGCGACGAGGTGGTCGTGCCGATGGTGCAGGACGCGCTCAGTTGCGAGGTCGCGCCGGCGGATGCCCTGGCCTGGGCCCGCGGCGAGCTGGAGGCGATGGGCTTCATGTAGGGGTCTGAATCTGGCAATGAGGGGTTCTCCTTCTTGTTTCCCCCCTCTCCCTGAGGGAGAGGGGGTCAGGGGGTGAGAGAGTGAATGCACCCGGCCTGGTTTTCCGAATGTTGGGAGTAACGTAAACCTGAAACGGCCCTCACCCTAAATCCCTCTCCCTCAGGGAGAGGGACTTTGTATCCTGTCAGCGGTTGGACTTTTCAACCCGGACAGGGTGAGCAAACGTCTAATGTCCAGATCTGATCGCCGATACGTATTGCTGCTGCTGGCGCCGGCGGCTGTCTTCCTGCTGGTCTTCGTCGCCTGGCCGCTGCTGAACCTCTTTCGCGACAGCCTGTATGAGGTTGCGCTGCTAAAACCGGGCGAGCGCGCCTTTGTCGGGCTGGACAACTTTCAGCGGGCGCTGACCTCGTCGCGCGTGGGCGGCGCGGCCCTGCGCACCCTGGGCTACACCGCTATCGCGCTGTCCGCCGAATTCACCCTGGGCTTCGTCGCGGCGCTGCTCTTCAACAGCCTGGGGCGGCGCTCGGAACTGCTGCGCACGATCTTTCTCTTTCCGCTCATGATTCCGCCGATCGTGGCGGGCCTGCTCTGGCGCTTCCTGCTGATCGACAACTTCGGCATCGTCAACCACATCCTGCAGCAACTGGGTCTGCTGGCGTCGACCAGCGACGTCGCCTGGCTGGGCGACCGGGACATCGTCCTGTTTTCGGTGGCGCTGCCGGACATTTGGCTGACGACCTCCTTCGTGACCCTGGTGCTCTTCACCGGCCTGCAAAACATACCGGTCTCGCTGCTGGAAGCGGCGCGCATCGATGGCGCGGACGCGCTGCAACTGTTTCGCCATGTCACGCTGCCGCTGCTGCGACCGGTGATCGCCGTAGTACTGATCATTCGCGGCATCGACGCCGCGCGCGCTTTCGACATCATCTGGGTGCAGACCGAGGGCGGGCCGCGCTTCGCCTCCGAAGTGCTCAGCATGCACATCTACCGCACGATGATCCGTTACGGCGACCTGGGCTTTGCCTCGGCCATTGCCACGCTCTTTCTGCTGGCCTTGCTGGCATTGAGCCTGCTGGCCTTTTTCGTCATCTGGCGGCCGGACGCGGCGCGGGGCAGTGCATGAGTCGGCGCGCGCCGGGTCCCGGCCGTTTGCTGGTGTACGCCCTGGTGGCCTTCGTCATGCTGGTCTACATCAGCCCCTACGCCTACATGATGCTGACGTCCCTCAAGCCGCCGGAAGACGCCCTGGCGATCCCGCCGCACATCCTGCCGCGGCAACTCAGCCTGGACAGCTACACTCGCTTCACCAGCGACGCCGAGGTGCCGCGTTCCTTCCTCAACAGCTTCATCATCGCACTGATGAGCACGACGCTGGCTGTGGCGCTGGCCCTGCCGGCCGCCTGGGCGATATCGCGCTATGGCAGCTGGCCGGCGCGCGTCTTTCTGCTGGTGACGCTGGTCACGCGGATGATTCCCTACATTGCGATCGCGATCCCCTTTTTCGCCTTGATGCGCAGCTTCCGCCTGACGGACACCTGGCTGGCGGTGGCGCTTGCGCACGTGACCATCAGCCTGCCGCTGGCGATCTGGCTGCTGGCCGGCTTTCTGGAGGCGATCCCGTCCGAACTTGAGGACGCGGCGCGGGTCGATGGTTGTTCGCGCCTGGCGGCGCTGCTGCGGGTTGTGGTGCCGGTGGCGGCGGGCGGCATCGTCGTGACGGCCATCTTCTGTTTTCTGGCCTCGTGGAACGAGTTTCTCTATGCGCTGCTGCTGACCAGCGTGGAAGCGAAGACGGCGCCAATCGTGATCGCCGGTTTCAAATCGCAATACAGCCTGAACTGGGGCTCGATGACGGCGGTGGGCACCCTCTACTCACTACCGGTGATCGTCTTCTCGCTCTTCATGCAGCGCCGCATCGTGGCCGGCATGACGATGGGAGCGGTGAAGGGTTAGGGCCGGTCAGTCCGGCGCGATGGGCCGCCGACACGTCAGTCGAAGGCGAAGTTGCGAATCAATTCGATCTCGGCCTCATCGTAAGGCCGCCCGTCAGGGTGGAAGACGTCGTGCTGCCAGCGACCCAGGGGAACGCCGTTGCGCTCCGGTCGCCAGTCGAGGTAGGTCTGGGTGCGCCCGGCGACGAGCCCCCACTGGTACCAGCCGATCTGCTCGCGCGCGAAGACCGGCAACGTGGCCTCTACGGTCTGACCGAAGGGACGGTGCAGCCACTCGGTGCAGATCACGGGCCGGCAGTATGACTTGCACTGCGCAATCGCCACCGTGAGGGTCTGTAGATCGTAGCAGTGAAAGGACACGACGTCCGAACTGGTGAAGAGCACCTGCGACATGGGGTCCTGGTAACCGGCCTCGCGGTTGCCGCGCCATACGGAGATCGTCAGGGGCTGTTGCGGGCTTTCCATGCGCGCCCAGGCGAAGGTCGCCTCCACCAGCGGTGTGCTGCGCTCGCCCAGGTCACTGTTGCCCGGCTCGTTGTAGAGGTCCCAAAGCAGCACGCGCTCGTCCTTGCCGAAGGCGCCGACGATGGCGCGGGCGTAGGCTTCCAGCTGCGGCCAGACGGCCCGGTCTTCCACCAGCTTCAGGCCGGGACTGGGGGTCCAGCCGCTGTTGTGAATGCCGGGCCTCGGGTCGTCCTGGATTCCCAGGTAGGGTTCGCGGCCGGCGAAGGCGCAGTCATCGAAAAGGATGAAGGCCGCCGTGATGCCGTGGCCCGCGGCGATCGACAGGAAGCGATCGATACGCTCAATCAGACCGTCGGGATCGTCGCGCCAGACGATGTATTGCAGGAAGACGCGCAGGCTGTTGTAACCGGTGGCCGCCGCCCAGCCCAGTTCCTCGTCGATCGTGTCGGGGTCGAATGTCTGTGCCTGCCACATGTCGGTGGAGTTGACCGCCGTGCGTGGCTGATAGTTGCAGCCGACGATGGGGCTGATGCCCCTGTACCAGTCGCTGGCCTTCTGCGGGCTCCAGATCTCGCTCATGTCATCCTTCCGTAGTGGGTAGCTTGCAGCGCTCCAGTTCGAGCGTTTCGCCGTTCGCGCAACGCAATTGCAGACGCAGCGACCGCGCGCCGTCCGGCGCTGAAGTCAGCACGTCGATGAGCAGCGGCGCCAGCGGACTGACGGCGCCCAGTTCCTGCGTTGACAGGGTCGCGCCGTCGCCGTCGAGCCAGGCCAGTTCGGCAGGGGCCTCATGGAAGACGCCGAACACGCCGGTCAGACGCAGCGCTTTTCCCTCTCCCTGCGCGGAGAGTCGCTGATGCACGCAACCGGCGTCGACCACCGCCAGCACGGGGCCGGGACAGCGCGCCGCCGACCAGGTGATGGGCAGCGTCGTCCTTTCGCCCGGCTGCAGCGTGCGCAGGGGCCCCAGCACCTCGGCCTCAAGGATGTGACCGGGCGAATCGATGGGGACGGGCGTGGGCACGCCGGGCATCTCGGTCCAGCACTCGACCGTGGCGCCGCCGTCCGGGTACTCCGCGTCCGGCTCATGCGGGAACTGCATGCAAAGCACGTGCTCCGCGCGCTGGTCGGCGAAGGCCAGCCAGCCGCCGGGACTGCGCAGGCCGATCTTGCCGACGATGCCCTGGTAGTTGAGCGCGAAGAGGCCGGGCCGGAAGTCGGGTTGCAACTGGCTGTTTTCCTCGCCGAAGAGGACATGCCAGGGGCGCTCTTCGTCCGGGTCGATCGGCACGTAGAGCCAGCCGTCGTTGCCGCAAGCCTCGCAGTCCAGCTGGGCGATGTCCCAGATGGACCAGCGGATCTCGCGCTGCGAGACGTTTTCGAAGGCCAGGTCGAGTTGCAAACGCGAACTGCCCGCAGTCAGGCCCAGCCTACGTTCGATATGCAGGCCCGTGCGCGCGTCGGCAGCGCTGCGCATGGTGACGTTAGCGCTACCATTCGCCTCTTCATTGCTCGCTTGGTAGGGGCCGCTGTCGAGCACGTTGTCGGGCGGGCCGGGCCACTGGCCGGCGCCGTCCCAGCCCTGGGGCGCTGGCCAGGTCTTGTCGCCGCCGTAGTTTTTCCAGCTGAGCAGGCTGCCGTCGCCCTGGTGCTCTTCCGGAGTGAAGCGTTGGCCGTCCAGAGCGCGGTTGCTGAATAGAAAGGGATGCCCGCCCAGGGCAAACTGCAGCAGACGTCCGCCGATTTCCGGCACCAGATGGGCCGTGATCAGGCCGTTGTCGAGGCGCAGGGCGTCCCAGCCCTGAAAGGCGACCGGCGTGAGCCGCGCAGCCATGGCGCTCAGCCGCGCAGGCCGGTGGTGGAGATGCCGCGCACGAAATAGCGCTGCAGCATCAGAAAGAAGATCACCGCCGGTATCGTGGCTGCGGCCGCCGAGGCCATGATGACGCCGAAGCGCATCGAAAGCCCGCGGCCGACGAAGATCGCCAGGCCGACCGGCACGGTGCGCGTTGCGTCCGTGTTGCTGATGACGAGGGGCCAGAAAAAGTCGTTCCAGCTGCGCACGAAGGTGAAGATGGCCACGGTGGCGATGGCCGGCCCGGAAAGCGGGATGAAGATGCGCCAAAGCAGGCCCAGGCGGCTGCAGCCGTCCAGGCGCCCGGCTTCTTCCAGTTCGACCGGGATGGTCAGGAAGAACTGGGTCATCAGGAAGACGCCAAAGGCATTGGCCGCCGGCGGCACGGCGATGCTGAAATAGGTGTTGGCCAGCTTGAAATTGACCATGCCGAGGAAGAGCGGCACCAGCAGAATCTCGCCCGGCAGCAGAAAGGTCGACAGGATGATGAGCAGCACGATCCTGCGGCCGCGGAAGCGCATGCGCGCCAGCGGATAGCCCGCCAGGACGTTGGTGACGAGGGTCAGCGTGGTAGTTATGACCGCCACGATGAGACTGTTGCGGAACCAGGCCAACATGGGGAAGGAATCGAAGAGCCGCGTGTAAAACTCGAGCGTCGGCTGCTCGGGCCACCAGGTGGGCGGATAGCGAAAGACCTCGGTATCCGGCTTGATGGAGGTGACGAACATCCAGATGAAGGGCGCGCCCCAGACGATGGCGACGAAGATCAGGATGGCGTAGAGCACAAGGCGCCCCCGGTTGAGGGAGCCGTCGCGGAATAGGCTGTCGTTGCGCCAGGACTGGCTCATGTCAAATCACCTTCATCGCGCGCAGTTGTACGACGGTGAAGCCGAGGGTGATGAGCATCAGGATGACGCCGGCCGCCGAGGCCAGGCCCATGTTGAATCGCACGAAGGCGGTCTCGTAAATGAACTGGGCGACGGTGAAGGTGGCGCCCTGCGGCCCACCGCGGGTCATGACGAACACCTGACCGAAGACGCGCCAGCAGGCGATGACCGTCAGCGGGATGACGAAGGCGCTGATGGGCAGGAGCATCGGGATGGTGATGTGGCGGGTCAGCTGCCAGCCGTTGGCGCCGTCGATCCTGGCGGATTCGTACAACTCCTCCGGGATGTCCTGAAGGCCGGCCAGGTAAATGATCATGTTGCCATTCACCGTCCACCAGATGGTGGTGATGGCGATGGCCGGCATGGCCGACTCGGGTTCGCCCAGCCAGTTGATCGGCGGATTCACGCCCAGCACGCCCAGATAGTAATTCAACAGTCCCGAGCTGCGTTCCAGGATCCACTGAAAGATGATGCCCACAGCAGCCACGCTGACGACGTGCGGCAGGAAAACGATGGCGCGGGCGATGTTGCGGAAGCGCAGTTTCTGGTGCACCAGCAGCGCCAGCAGGAAACCCAAAACGATCAGGGGAATGGCCGCCAGGATGACGAAATAAAGCGTATTTTGCAGCGACTCGATGAAGATTTCGCTGTTGATCAGCTTGTCGTAATTCCTTAATCCGACCCATTGGGGTTCGCCGATGATGCCCCATTTGGTGAAACTGGCGTAGACGCCGACGATGGCCGGCAGCAGCAGGAAAAGGATGAAGAGGACCAGATATGGGGCCATGAAAGCGTAGGCGACCAGGTCGTTCCTGATGCTGGCCCAGCTTGATGTGACAGGCCGATCCATTGTCTTTGCCACGCTGGTCATAATGCAGGTTCCACCATGTATGAATTCTTGCAGGAGCGATCTATCAAATCGCCCGAACTGTCACGTTGGCCTGGACGGGCGACCAATGGGTCGTCCCTGCATGTTGCAATTGATCGCAGGCAGAGGGCGACACTTGTGTCGCCCCCTGCGATTTTCCATGCCATCCCCGACCCCTTCCCCGAAATTTCGGGGAAGGGGAGAATGGCTGTCTCGAAAGCTGCTCCCCCATTGACTTTGGGGGATGGAGGGGGTCAACCCTACTCGTCCAGCAGGAGCTCGTCGATGCCCGCCTTCATGTCAGCCAGAGCGTCCGCGACGCTCTTGTCACCGGCCTGGGCCGCCTCGATATTGCGCAGGATCGGCGACTGACCGCCAAAGGCGAAGACGGAGGTGTATTTCTCGATGGCCGGCTCCATCACGGCGATGGACAGCGATTCGACGAAGGGCGCGTAGTATTGGGCGAAGTCATGATCGGTCCAGTAGGGATCTGCCAGCGCCACCGGCAAAACCGGTACGATGCCGACCTTGATCCCGGGCTCGGCGTAGTTCTCCAGGAACCACTTGATGACCTTCATGGAATTGAGGTAGTTCGCATCGCTTTCCTGCACCGTCAGCGCCAGGCAGTGGGTGTTGGTCCAGGTGGCCGGAACACTGCCGAAGGTTGGCATCACGGCCGTGCCGAGGTTCTTGCCTTCCCTGATATAGGAATTGACCATCCAGGGCCCAACCAAAACCATGCCCGCGCGCTCGTTCTGGAAAGCGCTGATGTCGCCGACACCCGAGCCCATGCTCGAAACGCCGCTCGCCTGCAAATCCACCAGGTACTGCAGCGCCTGATGGGCCGCTTCGCTATCGACCGCCGACAGGCCGTCTTCGCCCAGCCAGCTGCCGCCAAACTGGTAGAGCAGGGTGTGGAAGAACCAGCGACCGAGGGAGCCGCCCAGGGGCTGGTCAAGGCCGTACTGGGTCACCATGCCGTCGTCATCGGTGATCGTCATCGCTTCCGCCCAGGCCATGAACTCTTCGCCCGTCGTCGGCGGGCTGTCCGGGTCCAGGCCGGCAGCTTCGACCAGGTCTCTGTTGTAATAGAGATTCATCGGATGCAGGTCGCCTGGCAGACAGTAAAACTCGCCATCGATCTTGCTCAGCTCGATGACGTTCTCCGGTACGCCGGTGAGGTCAATGCCGGCTTCCATCATCAGATCATCAACCGGCAGCAACACGCCTTTTCTGACGAACTCGGTCACTTCCGTGTTATGGAACATCACCACGTCGGGCGGGTTGCCGGTGGCGGCGGTGAGCGTCAGCTGGGTGAAGAGATCGTCCCAGCCCAGCGCGGTCGGCTCTATGACGAGGCCGTCTGGATTGTCCATATTGAAACGGTCGAAGACGGTGTTGAGCATCTCGGTATTGTCGGCGCCGGTCCAGCCGTGCATCAGCGTGACCGGGGTGGCGTCCTGGGCGGTCGCTGCGCCGGAAAGCAGCAGCGCGAGCAAAATGACAGAAAGTACCTTGCGCATCTTCTTCTCCATGTTTGTCTTGCGAAACGAAAGGGGTTGGGGATTTCCCGTTGGCTATCTCCTCTGATCCAGCGCTGTGATGACAGAGTGTAGCGACCTGCCCAACGCAACGCAAAGACGCTACGGGAGGGCAGTGTAGCGCCCCCCCCCCCCGTTGAATCAACAGCGCGGGAAGTGTCCAAAAGGATGGATACATCTCTTGCCGGGCCAGAGACGGGCGACTTGATAAGTCGCCCCTACAAAGTCGCCCGTACGGGGATTTCGGATTGTTGCAGGGGCGACTTATGATGTCGCCCGCGGGCGCACCATGTCGCTCACCGCATCCAGTTCCTGTATCCAGAAAACCAGAGGCTCCCACGGGAGAGCAGTGTAGCCCGCCCCAAAGACTTCAAAGGGTGTGGCAACCCGTCCCCCGGCGACAGGGCGGGCCAAAACGGGTATGATGACCCTGCTCGCAGGGCCACAGAGCGAAACGGAGCAGACACATGGGTTTGATGGACGGCAAGGTCGCGCTGGTCTTCGGCGTGGCCAACCGCAACTCGATCGGCTGGGGCATCGCGCGCCGCCTGCACGAGGAGGGCGCGACCATCCTGCTCAGCTACGCCGGCGCCGCGCTGGAGAAGCGCGTGCGGCCCCTGGCGCGGCAGGTCGATTGCGACTTCGTGGAGATCTGCGACGTCACCAGCGACGAGCAACTCGATGAGGTCTTCGACAAGGTGCGCGAGCGCTACGGCCGCATCGACGTCCTGGTGCATTCGGTGGCCTACGCCAACCGCGAGGACCTCGGCGGGCGCTTCGTTGACATCTCGCGCGAGGGCTTCAGCATCGCGCTGGATATCAGCGCTTACAGCCTGATCGCCATGGCCAGGCGCGCCGCGCCGCTGATGACGGAGGGCGGCAGCATCCTCAGCATGACCTATTTCGCCTCCGAGAAGGTGATGCCTCGCTACCACGTGATGGCCGTCGCCAAGGCGGCCCTGGAGAACATCACGCGCTATCTGGCCAACGACCTCGGTCCGCAGGGCATTCGCGTCAACGCCATCAGCGCCGGCCCGATCAAGACCCTCGCGGCCGCCGGCGTGCCCGGCTTCCGCACGATGCTGCGCTATTCGGAGCAGGCCGCGCCGCTGCGCCGCACGGTCAGCGCGGACGACGTGGGCAACACGGCGCTGTGGCTGGCCTCGGACCTGGGCAGCGCGGTCACCGGCGAGGTGGTGCACGTCGACGCGGGCTACAACATCCTCGGGTTGACGCTGACGGAAGAAGACCTGGCAAACCTGTAGATTTGGGTCAATCGGGCAGCAGCAGACGCCGACCCGCGTAAAGCAGGGAGGCCGCCAGCGCGGCCTTGACCAGGTCGAAGACGAGGAATGGCGCCACGCCCGCCGCCCAGGCGGCCTCAAGGTCCATGCCGGTGGCAATCATCAGTCCCGCCACGCCGCAGACGTAGAGCACGACCACTCCCGCCGCACCTGCCAGCCAGCGCTGCCAGGTCTCCTGCGCATGGTGCTGGACCAGCCAACCAGTGACCAGGGCCATGGGGATGAAGCCGTAAAGATAGCCGGCCGTCGGCCCCGCCAGGGCGGCCGCGCCCAGCGCGCGGGCGTCCAGCGGCAGGTTGAGCGCGATCAGCCCGACGTAAAGCAACTGACTCAAGGCTCCTTCGCGCGCCCCCAGCAACATCCCGGCCAGCAGCACGGCCAGCACCTGGAAGGTGAAGGGCACCGGCTCCAGCGGGATGGTGATGCGCGCCGCGATGGCGGTCAGGGCCGTCAGCGCCAGAATCGCCAGTAGGCGCTGAGCCAGCGACAGTTCGCTTTTGCCGGGGAGGGCGTGGAGCATGCGGTCCTCTACGCTCACTCAGTTGCGGTTGTCGGGAGTCGCCTCGACGATGACGTCGGCGAGGGTGTATTCGTTGCGCACACGGTCCGGCCTGTCGGTCGCCTTCGCCAGATTGACCTCGACCAGGGTGACCTGGGTACCGAGACCGGCCAGGATGTGCTTCGTCGTCCATTCACCGGTGTTCTGGGCGTTGCGGTAGTACGCCATGCGGCCCATGGGGTCCATGCGCTTGAGGCGGCCGTTGGCGCGGCGGAAACTCAGTTGCTCCAGTTCGCGCTGCAGGTCGGCCCGCTGGCTGGCGGTCAGATAGGCCATCGCTTTGCATTCTCCTCCCGGCACCACGGCGCCGATTATAGGGGGGCGGGGTATACTGCGCAATCCTGATCGGGTGTGGGGATGCCATGACCAGCGCCTGGACCGTCGCCGAAATCACGGCCCGTATCCGTCTGCTGCTGGAAGGCGACGTAGAGCTGCAGGACGTGGCCGTCAGCGGGGAGATCTCGAACCTGACCCAGGCTCGTTCCGGCCACTGGTACTTCACACTCAAGGACGCCAGCGCCAGTCTGCGCTGCGTCATGTGGCGCTCGGCCGCGGCTCGCCAGCGCTTCGTGCCGCAGGAGGGCGACGCCGTGCAGGCCCTCGGACACATCGGCGTCTACGAGCCGCGCGGCGAGTATCAGCTCTACGCCACCGTGCTGCGACCCATGGGTGTCGGCGACCTCTACGCGAGATTCGAGGCCCTGAAGGCCGCGCTGGAGGCCGAAGGCCTCTTCGACCCCGAACGCAAACGGGCGCTGCCGGCCTTTCCGCGCGTGATTGGCGTGGTGACCTCGCCGCAGGCCGCCGCCTTCCAGGACGTCTGCAACGTGCTGCGACGACGCTTCCCGCTGGCGCAGGTCTGGCTGAGCCCGGCCGCCGTGCAGGGTCTGGAGGCGCCGGCACAATTGCGGGCGGCGCTGGCGCGGCTCAACGCGGAGGAGAAAGTCGACGTCATCCTGCTGATCCGCGGTGGCGGCAGCATCGAGGACCTGTGGGCCTTCAACGACGAGGCCCTGGCGCGGGCCATCGTCGCCAGCCCTTTGCCCGTGGTCAGCGGCGTGGGCCACGAAACGGACTTCACCATCGCGGACTTCGTGGCCGATCTGCGCGCGCCGACGCCCTCGGCCGCCGCCGAGCTGGTCGCGCCCGACGTGGCGGAACTCGACCAGACCATCAGGCTCGCCCGGGCCCGCCTGGCTGAACTGCAGCGCGGGCGTCTGGCCCGGCTGCAAGGGCGCCTGGACTCCGGCCGGCGCAATCTCGCCCTGCTGTCGCCGCAGCGTGAACTGGCGACGCAGCGTCAGCGCCTGGATGACCTGGAATTGCGTTTGCAGCGGTCCTGGGCGGGCGCGCAGGGGCGTCTGGCGGCGCGCCTGGCGGAAGCGAGGGCGTCACTGGGCGCGGCCGATCCCCAGGCCATATTGCAGCGCGGCTACGCCATTTTGACGCAGGCGGGAGACGGGAAGCGCGTGACCGGCGTCAACGAGGCGCAGGTCGGCGACGCGCTGCTGGCGCAGTTGCGCGATGGCGACTTGCCCTTGCGCGTGGAGGACAGGGACAAACATGAGCGATATGGCAGAACGCTCTTTTGAGGAGGCCTGGGCCGAACTGGAGGGCATCCTGGAGCGTCTTGAGCGCGGCGATCTGACGCTGGACGAGTCGGTGGCGCTCTTCGAACGCGGTCGGGCCCTGGCGGCCCATTGCCAGGGATTGCTGGACCAGGCCGAACTACGGGTGCGGGAACTCTCCGGCATGACGGAGGAAAACGGGGACGCGGGGCAGACCGGGTAAGCCCTCAGTCCCGCAGCCGCGCCAGCAGCAGACGCGGCAGGGCGCGCGCCTCCTCCAGGCGCAGCAGCATCGCCAGGCCGAAGAAGACCGCCAGGCCGATCACGCCGCCGCCGAGCAGTTGCGTCAACGGCGACTGCGCCTCACCCAGCCATAGCCCGACGGCGACACACAGTCCGGCGCAGGCCAGCAGCAGGGCAGGCGCACTACGCAAGAGGCCCGCTTCATCCAGGTTGCCCAGGCGCCGCCGCAACAGGCACCACAGGACCAGCGCTTCCACGTTGGTCGTCAGGGCGTTGGCCAGCGCCAGGCCGGCGAAGGGGCCACGGGCGAGCACACCCGGTTCGCCGATGAAGCGGATGAAGAGCAGGCTGAGCAGGATGTTGGCCAGCATGGCGGCCACGCCCACCAGCACCGGCGTGCGACTGTCTTCCAGCGCGTAAAAGGCGCGCGAGAGCAACTCCAGCAGCACGAAGCCGCCCATGCCGGTGGCGTAGAAGGCCAGCGCCCAGGCCGCTGCCGCGCTGCTTTCCGCGCTCCACTGGCCGCGCTCGAAGAGCGTCTTCACCAGCGGCTCCCCCAGCAGGATCAGGAACAGCATGGCGGGAAAGGCGAGGAACAGCGCGCCGCGCAGGGCGCTCACCAGGCGGGCGCGAAAGCCGTCCATGTCGCCCCCGGCCGCCAGCGCCGAGAGCGTGGGAAACAACGCCGACCCAAGGCTCTGGCCGATGACGCCCAGGGCGAAGAAAAGCAGCGTGAAGGCGGTGAACAGGGCGGTGATGCTGCCGGCAACCATGGCCGAGGTGAAGGCGGCGTTGACGAGAAAGTTCACGCGCGCCACGGCCAGACCCAGCACGCGCGGGCCCATCAGACGCAACACGTCGCGCAGGGCCGGGCTGCTCCAGTCGGCCAGGGGACGCAGTTGCGCGCCCAGTCCGCGCAGACCGGGCAATTGCACCAGCAGGTGCAGGAGGGCGCTGAGTACGGCGCCCCATGCCAGGCCGTGGACGTTGGCGTCGCCGACCTGGGCCGCGCCCGGGTCCGGCGGCAGGGCCGGGGCGATCAGCAGTGCGCCGATGATCAGGCCGATGCTGTTCATGCTGATGGCCAGCGAGGGCAGCAGGAAACGCTGGTGGGCGTGCAGCAAACCCATCAACAGGCCGCTGACACTGAAGACCAGCGGCGTCAGCATCATGGCGCGCATCAGGTCGCTGGTCAGCGCCTGCAGTTCCGGTGTCACCTGCGGCGCCAGCATGTGACGCGTGATCAGCGGCGCCAGCAGAAAGACCAGGGCGCCGAGCGCTCCCGCCGCCAGGGCGGAGAGGGTCATGGCGGCGCTGGCCAGGCGCCAGGCGCCGGCTTCGTCCTGCGCGCGAACGCGGGCGTAGACCGGAATGAAGGAGGACCCCAGCGCCCCGCCCGCCACGAGCACAAAAATCATCTCCGGCAGTTGCTGGGCGCGGAAGAAGGCATCAAGCGCGTCGCCGGTGCCAAAGCGGGCGGCGACGATGGCCGTGCGCAGCACCCCGAGGACGCCGCTGGCCACGAAGCCCAGCAGCACCACCATGGCGGCGCGCAGGATCTGACGGTTGCTCAGTGCGCTCACGGGAGCTGGTTGGGTCATGGGCGGGACCACGCGCCTGCGAGCCGGACGCTTGCCTGGCGCTTCATGGCATCCTACTATAGCATGGCGCGGCAGGCGTAGAGGCGGAGGTCAGGGATGGCCGTTGAGCGCATCAGGGTTGTCGTGGCGATGGACTTTGCGGACGAGCTCATTGCGGAGCTGGCCGCTATTTCGCCGCGCCTGCAGGTGGAACGCCATTTCCCGCAGGTGCCCGCCAGCGCCTGGACCGACGTAGAAATCCTGTATGCCTCGGGGGTCATTCCGCAGCCGGAGCAGGCGCCGCGTTTGCGCTGGATCCAGCTGCACGGGGCCGGCACCAATCACCTGCAGGGGCTGCCGATCCTGGATGCCGAGGATGTCGCCATCACCTCCGCCAGCGGCATCCATGCCACGCCAATTGCCGAGCACTGTCTGGCCATGATGCTGGCCTTTGCCTGCCGTCTGCCGCATTACCTTCGCCTGCAGGCCGCCACGAACTGGGACCGCTCGGGTCGGGCTGCGGACACCCTGCGCGGCCAGACCCTGGGTATCGTCGGTTACGGCAGCATCGGCCGCGAACTGGCGCGCCTGGCGGACAGCCTCGGCATGACCGTCGTGGCCACCCGACGCGACCTGCGGCATCCGGCGGACGAGGGCAGCTACATGGAGCCAGGCGTCGGCGACCCGCTGGCCGAGATTCCGACTCGCCTGTACCCGCCGCAGGCGCTGGCCTCGATGCTGGCCATCTGCGACTACGTGGCGCTCACCCTGCCGCTGACGGGCGAGACCCAACATTTGCTGGACGAGAGCATGCTGGCGGCCATGAAACCCGGCGCCGTGCTCATCAACGTTTCGCGCGGGGCCGTGCTGGATGAAGCGGCGCTGATCTCCGCCCTGGCGGCGGAACGCATCGCCGCCGCCGCGCTGGACGTGTTTGAAGAGGAGCCGCTACCCGCCACCAGCCCGCTGTGGAGCCTGGACAACGTGATCATTACGCCACACATCGCCGGCAACACCCGGCGCTATCATGAGAAGGCGGCCACTCTCTTCGGCGAAAACCTGCGACGATATCTGAACAACGAAGCCCTGTTCAACCTCTACGATCGCGGCCGCGGCTATTGAACCGCGGCGCGGCGCTGCACGTACTATTGGCGCAGGGTGGGACCATTCTGCAATGCCATCGCGGATGCAAGGAGCCATGACATGAAAGAAGAGCATCGGGAAGACCTGGAGGCGGAGCTGAAAGCGTCGCTGGCAGACTTTATTGACCATCAACAACGCGCACTGTCGGCCGCCGGCCGGGCCTGCGATGCCTGGGTTACGCCGGCCTTCGAGAGCCATGCCAGGGTAGCCGGGGCCACCAGTCTGGCGGGTTTGCGGCGGCTGCTGCGCAACGTCGCCGACGTCGCGGCTGACTGTGAGGCGGCCGGCTATTGTGGCGGCGAGGCTGACAGCGGCGTCGACCGGCAGGGGCCTGCCACCGGCGGAAACCAGGATGGCGTGCGGGTGCGGGTCCGGGTTAACGGAGACTGAGGGTGGCGGTCGGGTTCAGCGCGCGGCGGACGTCCTGTCCGCCGCAGGGAAGTGAATCTTCAGGCAGGCGTCCTCAAAGCGGGCGACGCCGATCTCCAGGCCGGCCAGGGTATGCGGCAGCACGAAGTTGCGGCGCCAGCGGCCCACCTGCAGGGTCAGTTCGTCACGCTCACGGAACAGGTCAAGGTCATCATGGCGCGTGAAGGGCAGGGGGACGCTTAGCACGTAGCCGCCATCGGGCGCGCTGCTGATGCGATGGGTTGCGCCGTCATGCATGGGATCCGCCGGGTTGCGTTGACCATAGAGCGCGTCGCCGAGTTGCTGCAACGAGGCCAGACCGCCGGCCTCGACGCCCAGCAGGGGCGCCGTCAGCAGGGGCAATTCACCGAAGGATTCGCGGATCAGCGCCAGATTTTCGGCATGGCGCTGCTTCGCAGCCGCGAACCAGGGATCGCGTACCTCCTCCGGCAGGACGCGGTTGCAGAGAATGGCGTCGACGGCGTAACCGTAGAGGTTGAGGCAGGTCCATGTGCGTTGCGTCTCGCGGATGACCATGCGTTCGGGGTTGACGACCAGGCGCATGCTGCTGGTCTGAGGGTCGGCCAGCAACTCCCGCACGCGGTCCAGCGTCGCGAATAGCATTTCCAGCTGGGCGACGGCATCGCCGCCTTCCCGGTCTTTCCCCATGGCGCGGTTGAGTGGCCCCAGCACACGGCTGGCGCCGCGGGCCAGGGTCACAATGCGGTTGAACCACCAGCGCGTGACGTCGGGCAGGCTGAGCAGGCGCAGGGTCTCGGCGGTGGGGGCGGCGTCCACGACGAGCACGTCAAAGTCGCCCCGTTCGTAATAGTGGTGCAGCCACAGCAGATGGGCGCCTTCTTCCAGGCCGGGCAAAAGGGTGACCTCGCCGGCGACGAGGTCTTCCAGCTCCGGATGGTGAAACATGGCCAGCAGTCGCCGCTGTATGTCGCCCCAGTAACGGTCCATGGAGTGTCGCAGGTCGACCTCCTGGGCCCAGAGCTTGGGGGCCAGCGCAACCGGTTCCGGGCCGATGTCGCGCTCGAAGGCGTCGGCCAGGCTGTGGGCCGCGTCGGTGCTGAGGACCAGGGTCTTCAGGCCGGCCTGCGCGCAACGCAGGGCGGTGGCGGCGGAGATACTGGTCTTGCCTGTGCCGCCCTTGCCGGTATGAACGATGATGCGCATGGCATGATTTCTCCTGACAGTCGCCGGTGCAGAGAACTACGAATAGAGATTAACTGAAGTTACAATGTTTATTGAGCAAACGATTGGCAGGGAGCAATCAATTTTGTGAACGCGCCGGGATTCCCGTCTTCGCTTCAACCCATGAAAGGTATGAATTGTAGCGGGGGCGAGAGTCGGTTGCGGAAGCGGGGCTACCAATGAACCTGGTCGAGTCGCGCCGGGGACCTGGAGGGTCCATTGCCCCTCGCCTCCTGCGGCGTTTGCTGCCCCGCCATGCCCTGGGTGACGCCATTTATGCCGTGTTGCATTACACCTGGCTGCAGCGACGCCTGCCAGGGCGCAAGCATTCCGGCCGACTTAGCGACTTCATCTTGTGGAGCAAGTTTGACGGCACGTTTCTGGACCCGCTGTGTCAGTTTGTTTCGGACAAGGCGTATGCCAGGCATTTCATCACCGCCATTGTTGGTGAACAATACAACGCAAAAGCGTACCAGCTCTTGCGCAGCCCGCAGGAAGTGGAGCGAATGGAGTTGACGCACTTCCCCTGTGTTGTCAAGCCCGTGCACCTGAGCGGGCAGGTCCTCATTTGTCATGGTCCGCTGGATGCCGAAAGCAAAAACCTGGTCATGTCATGGATGCGGCGGAACTATTATCTGGAATCCCGGGAACAGCACTACAAGTACCTGAGGCCAGGTGTCATTGTTGAAGAGTTTGTCTCTGATGATGGCGTGTCTGTGCCGGACGACATCAAGGTTTTCTGCTTTAACGGGGAGCCTGGCTTCATTCACGTCGACTCAGGTCGCTTTGTGCGCCTGACCCGCAATCTTTACGATACCTCCTGGAATCGCCTCCCCTGGACCATCCTGCTGCCGACGAGAAAGGAAGACGATCCCCGGCCGGAACGCCTGGACGAGATCCTCGAGGTCGCCAGGCGGCTTTCCGCTCACTTCGACTTCATCAGGGTGGACTTCTATGTCACGGAAAAGGGCATCAAGGTCGGCGAACTGACCAACTGCCCCGGCAGTGGGGGAGTCCACATACGGCCACGGGAAGGCGAATACGCGCTGGGCCGCCACCTGCAACGCGCCGACTGATCGACCGGCCAGGGGGTGACCCCGTTGGCGACCAGGGCTACCGGCTCCGCAAGGTGAAACATGGCCGGCACAAGCGAAGATGCGGATGCCGGGCGCTCTCCCTTTCCCCTGCATTTCAACCACAAACGGCCAGTCCTGACCGCCGTTACATAAGGTATGGCGCGTTTCTCCGGCACAGGCGGGATATGTCAGGTATGGAGGTTGCCGGACGGTCTTGCGAGCAGATACAATTCCCTGAATGGAACAAGGTCAATTCTTCTGAGTTGTTCACTGATGAATTGAACCCCTTGCCCTGGCTGACTTGCTGCCTGAACTGACCGGAAGTTCCAAATGTTCGCAAAGCGGATGGCTGCAATCCTGTGCAAGGGCTTGCCTGCCAACAATCTGGGTGACGGCCTCTACGCCTGGATGCATTATCTGGTTAACCAGGGACGCTTGCCGGGTGGCAAGTATTCCGGTCGACTGAATGACTACCTTTATCGACTTAAGGTAGACGGGACCCTGCTTGACCCAATGTATCAGTTCGTCTGTGACAAGGAATATGCCAAGTACTACATCGGCGCTGTTGTCGGCAGGCAACTCACCCTGAAAACGTTTCGGGTCCTGCGCAATGACGATGACGTCGACAGCTTGCGACTTGATCATTTCCCCTGCGTGGTCAAACCTTCCCACCTGAGCGGCCAGGTGCAGTTTTGTTACGAGAACGACAAATCACTGGACAGGGATTTGATGAAAGGATGGTTGCGCAAGAACCTCTATCGCATTTCCAGACCGCAAGATTACAAGTATTTGACTCCCAAAATTCTTGTTGAAGAATTTTTTTCCGAGGGCGGGTTGTCAGTGCCGAATGATTACAAGATTTTCTGTTTTGGAGGTTCACCTGCCTTCATCCAGGTGGATGCCGATCGATTTACATGTCACACAAGGAATTTCTACGATACTTCCTGGAAGCGCATGCCCCTGACCCTGATGTACCCGTCACGGGAAGAGGATGATCCCCGCCCAGGCCAGCTGGAAAGGATGCTGGAAATCGCCGCGAGGCTGTCCGCGCCCTTTCCCTTCATTCGGGTGGACCTGTATGCCAGCAGTAAGGCGATTAAGGTCGGGGAACTCGCAAGCATCCCGGAAAGCGCTGGTGGCAGAATTGAACCGCCGTCAGGCGAATATGTCCTTGGCAGGTATGCACCTGGTTCAGATGCGAATACACGCCGCGCCCCGGCCTGAATTTTTGCCTGCGGGTATGCTGTCCAAATGATTAACAGGGGAGAAAATGCTATGAAAACAGGCATTCTGCATCCCGGCGAAATGGGCATCTCCGTCGCGGCCACGATGAAAAACAGCGGCCATGAGGTCATTTGGGTTACGGAGGGACGCAGCGCCGCCACGCGCGAACGCGCCGCGGAGCACACACTGCATCCCACCCCCGACCTGGCGACGCTTTGCGCCGAGGCCGACGCGCTGGTCAGCGTTTGTCCGCCGGATGCCGCCGAGGGTGTCGCCATGGACGCGCTGGCTGCGGGATTCCGCGGCCTTTACCTGGACGGCAACGCCATTGCGCCGCAGCGCGCGCAGCGCATGGCGGCAGCCATGGAAGCGAAGGGAGCCACCTTCGTCGATGGCAGCATCATCGGCGGCCCGGCCTGGCAACCCGGGGTGACCTGGATGATCCTCAGTGGTGAGGCGTCCGCCGATGCGGCGGCGCTCTTCGCCGCGGGCCCGCTGGAGACGCGCATCCTGGAAGGCGAGGTGGGACGCGCCTCCGCGCTCAAGATGGTCTTCGCCGGCTGGACCAAGGGCACCTCGGCCCTGCTGGCCGCCGTGTTGGGCACGGCCGAGGCGTTGGGCGTGCGCGACGAACTGACGCAACAATGGGCCCGCAGCGGCATGGACCTGGCCGAAAGCGCGCCGCAGCGCACACGCACAGTGACGGGCAAGGCCTGGCGTTTCGTCGGCGAGATGGAAGAGATCAGCGCGACCTTCGATGGCGCCGGTCTGCCGGGCGACTTTCATCAGGGCGCGGCCGAGGTCTACCGGCGTATGGCGGGTTTCAAGGACGCGCCAGAGCTTCCCGCACTGGAAGACGTTCTGAAGTCCCTTAAGGGCGACGACGGGGCATGAGCGTCCCGCGCTGCCCCTGGGCCGGCAGCGACCCGCTGATGCGGGCCTACCACGACGAGCAGTGGGGTGTCCCGGTGCATGACGACCGGATGCTCTTCGAGATGCTTTCGCTGGAGGGCGCCCAGGCGGGTCTCAGCTGGAATACGATCCTGCAGCGGCGGGCAGCCTACGTCGAACTCTTCGACAACTTCGAGCCGGAGATCGTGGCGCGTTACGACGAGGCGAAGATCGGGGCCCTGCTGACCGACGCGCGCATCATCCGCAACCGCGCCAAGGTCCGCAGCGTGGTCAGCAACGCCCGGGCCTTCCTGCAGGTTCTGGCCGAATACGGCAGCTTCGATCGCTATCTCTGGACCTTCGTCGACGGCGAGCCGCGGCTCAACCGCTTCCAGCGCATGGAGGATGTCCCCGCCGAGACGGAAGAATCGCGGGCCATGGCGAGGGACCTGAAGCGGCGCGGTTTCCGCTTCGTCGGGCCGACCATTTGCTACGCCTACATGCAGTCCTGCGGCCTGGTCAACGACCACGTGGCCGGCTGTTTTCGCTACCGCTGCTGAGTCGCTTCAGTCCTGCCAGACCAGTTCGTCCTGCAGTTCCAGCATCATGCGCGGGAAGGCGATGGCATCGGGCGAGAGCTTCAGCAGCGGCGGCTGCCAGTCCGCGCCGTATTCGGCGGCGGAGCGCGCCCAGCCGAGGAAGTTGCGCCAGCCTACGTGCAGGCCGGATGTGTCGTCGTCGGGGGCGTAGCCGCTGTTGAGCAGGGCGAGGCGCGTGCCGCCGGCTTCCGGCTGCAGGGTCCAGCGGGCGCTGTTCTCCGGGCCGCCCTCGTCGCTCATGCTGTAGACCAGCCGCCGCTCCGGCTCCAGTTCACGGATGCGCATGGGCTGCATGCCCGGCCAGCCGAGGTCGTAGTCGCCGCCGACCTGCAGGTCGATGGTGGCCGCTGTCGCCATCCAACGCTCCAGTTCACGCTCGTCGCAAAGCACGGCCCAGACGCGGCTGGCGGGCGCGTCGACCAGGCAGTCGACCTCGATGTCGCCGCGCAGGTCCGCGGACCAGGGGATGCGGATATCCGTCGCCCTGCCGTCCAGCCAGCGCCGCAGGTTCTCCAGGGCGATGAACCATTCGTCGGCGTAAGTATAGGGGGCGATGTCGTCGTCCTGCCGATTGCTGCCGTCGCTATGCTCCAGGGCGACGATGCAGCGCTCGCCGCGGGGGTGCAACTCGACGCTCACGACCGTGTCGTGTCGGCCGCGGCGCCAGGCGAAGGCCAGCGAGTGCCCAGGCTGGCAGTCGAGCAGTTCATGGCGGCCGCCGTCACGGTCCGGCGTACCGGCGGTGAATTGCCCCCAGAAGTCGTAACGACCCGCTGCAAGATCGACCTGGGCGTGTTCCGCGTACCAGCCCTGCAGCGCAGCGCTGTCGGTCAGCGCGGACCAGGCGCGATCCGCCGCCGTGTTGACGGTCACCTGCATACGTACGATGGGCTCGAGTGCCATGCTGTCCTCCTGCCTTGTGCCCTTTTCGGTCAGTGGTCGATGGATGTCTGGAGTCAGGTTTCTGCCGCTGCCTGACCGGCCTGGATGGTTCTTCGAATCTGGTCGAGGTGGTCTTCGCCATGCTGCGCGTAGGACGCCAGGATCTCGTCCAGCGTGCGTGTGCGGACCTGGCCGCCGGCCGCGGCGGACTTCTCATCCGGCATCAGACGCGTCGTGCGCGCAAACTGCGAGTCCGCCATTGAGCGCCACAGGGCGACCCAGCGGGCGTGCAGCGCCTCCAGCAGGTCGAGTGAGTCCGCCACCGGCGGCCCGCAGGAGTCGGCCAGGGCGGCGAAGCGGTCCTGTTCGTAGTTGCCGATCAGGGGGTTGTCGGCGGTCAGCCCGGACCTGACCTGCAGGAAGGCGTACATGTGCGAATCGGCGAGGTGATGGACGTTTTGGGCGACGTTCCACTCGCCCGGAATGGCATGGGCTGAAAGTTGCGCCTCGTCCAGGTCGGCGACCAGTGCGCGCAGTTGCGACGGCAAAATGCGGATGCGTTCGATACAGTCGCCGCGTTCCTGCTCTTGCATGGCCATTCCCCCGGGTCAAGAGAAGCAGCAGGCTAGCCGCCGACCGCGTTCACGTCAATCCGCAAGGGCGCGGCTTTTGTCTGCCTGCGTGACAACCCGCTATACTCGCGCGGGTTGCAGCCACCGGAGCCGGACGCCATGGACGAGGCAACGCCAGTACTTGAGGTGCGCGGGCTGACGCGCCGTTTCCCGGGCGTGCTGGCCAACGACCGCATCGACCTCGAATTGCACAAGGGCCAGGTGCTGGGCCTGCTGGGTGAGAACGGCGCCGGCAAGTCCACCCTGATGAACATCATCTACGGCCTTTACAGCCCGGACGAGGGCGAGATTCTCGTCAACGGTGAGCTGGCCAGCATACGCGACCCCAACGACGCCATCGCCCTCGGCATCGGCATGGTGCATCAGCACTTCCAACTGGTGCCGGTGCTCAGCGTCACCGAGAACATCATGCTCGGGAACGAAAGCGTGCGCGGCCTCTTTCTGGACCGGCCCGCGGCGCGCGAGCGCATTCTCGAGATTTCCGGGCAATACGGCCTGGCGGTTGACCCGGACGCCATGGTCGAGGACCTGCCGGTAGGGGTGCAGCAGCGCGTCGAAATCATCAAGGCGCTCTACCGTCACGCCGACATCCTGATTCTCGACGAGCCGACCTCGGTGCTGACGCCGCAGGAAGCCGAGGGCCTGTTCGCCATCATGCGCACCCTGACGGCGCGGGGCGTGAGCATCATTTTCATCTCGCACAAGCTGAAGGAAGTGCTGGAAATCTGCGACCACATTACGGTGCTGCGCAACGGACGCGTCGCCGGTCATGCCGACCCCGGCACGTCCACACAGCAGTCGCTTGCGTCGATGATGGTCGGTCGCGACGTCATCCTGCAGGTGGAGAAGGAGGAGGCGCAGCCTGGCGAAGTGGTGCTGGCCATCGAGCAGCTCAGCGTGCTGGACGACCGCGGCCTGCCCGCCGTCAACGGCCTTTCGCTGGAACTGCGCGCCGGCGAGATCCTGGGCGTGGCCGGGGTGCAGGGCAATGGCCAGACCGAACTGGTGGAGGCCATCACCGGCCTGCGCGCCGTCAGTGGCGGCCGCGTTTTGCTGGAAGGCCGCGAGGTCACCGACGACACGCCGCGCCAGATCACCGCGGAAGGCGTGGCGCACGTGCCCGAAGACCGGCAGAAAGACGGCATGGTCATCAGTTTCCCGGTCAATGACAACCTGGCGCTGCAGACCTACTGGCAACGTCCTTTCGCGCGCGGCATTGTCATCGACGAGGGTGAACGCGACGACTTCGCGCGACGCCTGGTGCAGCGCTTTGACGTGCGCACGCCTGGCATTTACACGCGGCTCGGCAGCCTCTCCGGCGGGAACCAGCAAAAGACCATCGTCGCCCGCGAATTCTCAAGGCCCAGCCGTCTGCTCATCGTGGCGCAACCCACGCGGGGCCTGGACGTCGGTTCGATCGAGTTCATCCACCGCCAGATCGTGCGTATGCGCGACGAGGGCACGGCGGTCCTGCTGGTCTCTGCCGAACTGGACGAGGTGCTCTCGCTCTCCGACCGCGTGACGGTGATCTACAATGGCCGCATCATCGACACCCTGCCGGTTGAGCAGGCTGATCGCGAGCATGTGGGCCTGTTGATGGCCGGCGTGCAGGCTGGCGAGGCGTCGGATGACTGAAGGCCGTCCGGCGCCGTTGCGCGCCTGGGCCCGGATCTCACCGCGCCTGGTGCCGGTGATGGCCGTCATCACGGCCTTCATCATTGGCATCCCCTTCATCGTCTTCACGGGGGCGGGAGGCAGCCTGCCGGAGGGCCTGCGCCTTGCCGGCGTGGCCTACAGCGCGCTCATCGAAGGCGCGACCGGGGTCGTGATCAATGATCTGGCCCGGCCGGAGCATCTGGAGCTGGCGCGCCAGGTGCTGGCAGAGGAAGACCTCAATCAACGGGGCCTGGGGCGCCTGGCGCGCGCCAGCGCCCGCCTCGCCGACGCCGACATCGACGAACTGCGCGCCATGGCCGATTTGCTGGAGCGCCTCGCTCTGGACGATGAGGCCGTCGATGCCCTCGGCGCGCGTCTGCCCGCCATCCGCAGCATTGGCCAGTTATCGCTGGATGACCTGCGGCCCTTGCTTGGCGATCTGGAGACGCTGCCGCGGGCCGACCTGCGTCAACTTGCCGCAGCCTGGGCCGAATCCGACCCCGACATGGCCGCGCTGCGCGCCGAACTGGAGCCGCTCGTGCCGGCAGCGGCTGACATCGGCGACGGGCAACTGATCAAACAAATGCGCCTGGTGGACAGTGAGGGTCTCGTCACACTGCAACGCATTTTGGCGCAGCTGGACCTGGCCCGTGACCTGGGTCTGGATCCCGCGGGAGCGGAGGCCGACCTCGTCATCCGCATGGCGGAAGAGTCCACGGAGGACGTGCGCGACCTGCTGGCGACGCTGCAGACCCTGGACCGGGCGGGCGTCGACGACCCCGTTGCGGCCAGCGAGCAACTCACGCTGTTGCGTCGCCTGTATGACGAGGACGTTCTGCTCAACAGCGACAGCGCGCGCGCCGCGCTTGAAGACGAGTTGCCGGCCGCGCTGGCCAACACCCTGGTCGTGCGTCGCCCAGGCAACCGACTGCTGCTGGACCGCTCGCCACAGGGCGCCAGCGGTCTGATACGGGAGGACAGCGCCCTCACGCCCGACGATCCGTCGGATGACCGGCCCGAAGTGCTCTGGCTGCGACTTGGCGAACGGGTGCTGATGCTCATCATCCCCAACCTGGAGAGCATGTTCGTGCGCTCCATTCCCTACGTCATTGCCGGGCTGGCGGTGGCGCTGGGCTTCAAGGCCGGCCTGTTCAACATCGGCGCGGAGGGCCAACTCTACGCCGGCGCCATTGTCGCGGTGGTGCTGGGTTTCACGGCGCCATTGACGGAGCTGCCGGGCTTTCTGCATTTGCCGCTGGTGCTGGCGGGCGGCATGCTGGGCGGTTTCCTCTGGGGCGCCATTCCGGGCGTCCTGCGGGCCTGGACGGGCGCCCACGAAGTGATCACCACCATCATGCTGAATTTCATCGCCATTCTTACGGTGGACTGGCTGATCAAGACTCCCGGCCTGCTGCGCGACCCCGATGCCAGTCTGCCGCGCACGCCCTACATCAGTGACTCGGCGCGCCTGCCGGCCTTCAGCCAGATCGGCGCGGGCTGGTTCCTGCTGGCCGCCCTGCTGCTGACGGGCTGGCTGATCTGGCGCCGCCGTCACGCCCTGGCGGACAATCGTCGGACCCTGCCACGCTCACTGTTTGCCGGCGCCCTGATGCTGGTCGGCGGTCTTCTCCTGTCCTGGCTGACGGTGCGCGACAACCTGCATCTCGGCCTGGTGATCATGGTCATCACGGTACTGCTTGCGGACTGGTTCCTTTTCCGCACCACACCGGGCTTTGAATTGCGCACGGTCGGCGCCAACCCGAACGCCGCGCGTTACGCGGGCATGAACGTGCGTCTCAACATTGTGCTGGCCATGGCGCTGAGCGGGATGCTGGCGGGCATCGCCGGCACGATTCAGGTGGTGGGCGTGCAGTTCAATCTGCAGCCGGAGTTTTTCGCCGGGCTCGGCTTCCAGGGAATCGCGGTGGCGCTGCTGGCGCGCACCGACCCGCGCAACATGATCCCGGCGGGCTTCCTGTGGGGCGCCCTGCTGACCGGCGCGCCGCTGATGCAGGTCAACGCCAACATCTCCATCGATCTCGTCATCATCATTCAGGCGCTGATCATCATGTTCATCGCTGCGGATGCCATTATCCGCTACCTG
>JAPOVC010000023.1 GCA_026708325.1 Anaerolineaceae bacterium
GGCGAATTCAAACATGAGGTGCGACAGTTTCAAAAGCCATATGATAATCAACAAGCTGAGCAAATTTCTCTAATGGTGTAAGCCAATCTAACGCCTTTCTAGGACGAGTATTCAGTGACATGGCAACTTGATTTAAATAATGCTGATCTGCCTGATTTAAATCAATCCCTTTAGGTAAATATTGCCTAATTAAACCATTCATATTTTCGCATGTGCCTTTTTGCCAAGGTGAATGTGGGTCACAGAAATATACATCTATGCCTAAATCTTCTTCGAGTATTTTATGTTCTGACATCTCGCGTCCACGGTCATAGGTCAACGTTTTACGCAGTTCTGCAGGTAAATATTTCAGAGCTTCAGTTAAAGCCTTGCGCACTGATTCTGCCTTTGCATCAGGTAATGTTGCCAAGATACAGAGCCGTGTATTTCGTTCAATAAGTGTTGCTATCGAACTTTTATTGTCTTTACCTTTAATTAAATCAGCTTCCCAATGACCCGGTATTTTTCTTTCTTGAACTTCGGCTGGGCGCTCATGAATAGTTTTAATATCCTGTAATATAGAATCTTTTTTAGGTTCACCGTTAGCTTTTCGCTTTTTATTTTCATGACGCAGACAGGATAATAAGTCTTTTTTCAACTCACCCTTGGGTAATGCTCGTATCGTTGAATAAATCGTTGTATGGCTTACATTCATTGTTTGATCCAAATCAGGAAATGTCTTTAAACGCTTTGCTATTTGCTGAGGAGACCATAAACAACGGATCGCTTCAACAATAAATTTCCAGAGGATTGAATCGATTTTGAGTTTTCTGTGACCACGTCTACGTCTAGCGAAGGTGTTATCAGAAGCATATCGAGCTTGATAAACGTCATTGATGCTATTTCTTTTAAGCTCACGATAGATCGTACTAGGATGTCTTTTAATGAGTTCAGCAAATTTTCTGGCTGAAAAGCCTTCTTTTCTTGACTCAAGCATTAATGCAGTACGATCTTCAAAGTTAAGATGATGGTATGACAATTTTATATACTCCATAAACCCTTTAAATTAATTAGGTGGTTTATGTCGCACTTCAAGTTTTACTCTGCCATTGTTAGAAAAAAGTGATGTCTTATTCCAAATGGTTCGCCCTTATCAACAAAATAATTTTTATTTTGATCTAGATGGAGACTATGTAGCATCTACAGGATATGCACAAATTCGTACAAAGCTAAATTCTAAATATATTTACTATGTTTTACATAGTAAAAAATTCTTAGATGAGGTAATAAATAGATGTACTGGTACCAGTTATCCGGCAATAAATAGTAGCGAACTATCTAGCATAGAAGTAGCTTTTCCATCCATAAGAGAACAAACCAAAATCGCCTCTTTTCTTTCCGCAGTCGATGAAAAGATCAGCCAACTCACGCAAAAACATGCGCTGTTGAGCCAATACAAACAAGGCATGATGCAAAAGCTGTTTAGTCAGCAAATTCGTTTTAAAGCAGATGATGGTAGTGAATTTGGGGAGTGGGAGGATAAAAAACTTGGCGAGGTGGGTGAAAATATTATTGGTTTGACCTATTCTCCGACAGATGTGACTAATGATGGCACAGGCATACTTGTTTTACGTTCATCAAATATTAAAGAGGGACGTTTAGATAAGTCAGATCAAGTACGTGTGAATAAAAAGATTAAAGATAAAATTATTGTTCAGCCTAATGATATTTTGATTTGTACTCGAAATGGCAGTCAAAGACTTATTGGGAAAAGTGTCATCATCAATGATGATGAAGTAATGACATTTGGCGCATTTATGTCTGTTTATCGAAGTAAGTACAATAGATTTATTGCGTATTAGATGCAAACTCCTTGGTTCTTTGAGCAAGTACAAATGAATTTAGGTGCTCGTATTAATCAAATTACGACAGGTACTTTAAACGAATTCACTTTTGATTTTCCATGCTTAGAAGAACAAACCAAAATTGCCAATTTCCTATCTGCCATTGACCAAAAAATTGAAGTCGTGGCACAGCAAATTGAACAAGCCAAAACTTGGAAAAAAGGCTTGTTGCAGCAGATGTTTGTGTAGGGGAACCGAATGCAACTTTATCAAACCCAAGCACAGACATTACTAGAACTCACCGAAGATCCTTTTCGTTTGGAAAGAGAGATTCAAAGCCTGTTTGAAAGCAATCTTTACAGTTTTACAGGTCTGGAATTTATTAAATCTGAGTTTACGATTAAAAATAATCGTATCGATACTTTAGCTTTCGATCCCGAAAGTCAGGCGTTTGTAATTATCGAATACAAGCGTGAACGCAATTATAGCGTGATCGACCAAGGCGTTTCTTATCTGAATCTGATGCTCGACTATAAGGCAGATTTCATCGTTGAGTACAACGAGAACCAGAGTAAACAGCTTAAACGTCAG
>JAPOVC010000001.1 GCA_026708325.1 Anaerolineaceae bacterium
GGCTGGAACTGGTTAACAGCCGTTTCACCGACAATGCGGCGGCGGACTTTGGCGGCGTACTGGATGCCTGGGATAGCGAAGTTGTTGTCACCGACAGCGAATTCATCGAAAACAAGGCGGAGGATGGCGGCGCGATAGCTTCGGCCCTGAGCGTGGTCACCATCAGCAACAGCACTTTCGAGGGCAACCGTGTGAGGGACGACGGCGGCGCGCTGCAGGTGTTTAGCAGCACGGCGTACGTAACCGATTCGCAGTTCATTGGCAATGCAGCGGCGCGCAGAGGCGGGGCGATCACCGTCTTCAGGGGCACGATTGAACAAAGCGGCAATACCTTCAGCGACAACGTAGGCGGTGACTGCGATGGCTGTTGATCGGCGCGGCACATCGCCCAAATCTCGCTGAGCCAGTACACCGGGCAACGCAGACTGACAGCGACGGCGCTTTTTCACGAGCATGGCCACCATCGCCATCATGACGATGGTGGCCACCATCATCACCAAGCGGCAACATCCACGTCAAATTCGCGCAGGCGCTGCACCTGCCCGGCTTCACCCACGACCACGGCCACGCCGACCCGGTGGGGCGCGTGGTCGCGGTCAGCGTGGAGACGGTGGCGATTGTGGACGGTCTGGCGGGGTTGAGTCTGGCGAAGGGGTAGGTTGCAGCGGCCGGCGCGGCAATTCCCGTCGGGTTTGACAACCTGCAAGGAGTATGCGAACCTGTTTGTAGATGAGTGGCGCATCTCGCGCCCGGGACAACGCAGCAGACAGCCCTGAACGACATGACAGCAGACACTGAAAAACGGGTTGCCAGACTTGAGGGCGCGTACGAGCACCTGGCCACGAAAGCCGACGTAGAAAACCTGCGCGGCGAAATGAACGGACTGCGCGGCGAGGTGAGGCTGCTCGCCAGCCTTGTGGTGGGCGTTCAGATCGCTGCCGCCGCGCTGATTTTCTCCAGAATCGCGGGATAGGATTTACGGTGAGGGCGGGCTAGTCCTCCCCCGGCCGTTTCGCTGACCCCGTATACCCCAGCTTCCTTAGACGCTCTGCCTCCAGGCGCTCCAGTTCGGCGGCGATGCGGCCGTAGTCTTCCGGCGGAATCGGGCGGTCGACGCCCTGTACGTCGCGGTAGACGTAGCCGCAGCCCTGGCACCAGTCGCAGTCGCTCACGCTACCGTCCAATTCGTCCTCAAACCAGCCATACCCTTCACAGGAAGGGCAGGGGGCCAGGTCCAGGCCGCCGGCTGTCTCAGCCACCGGTGCCGCCGACGGGGATCTCGACCGGGATGTAGGGCAGTTCGGCCCACCACTCCGGCCAGGGCTCGCGGAAGCCGCCAAAGTAGTCGTCCATGATGCGGCGCACGATCGGCGCGGCGACCTCGCTGCCCTCGCGGCTGTGCTCCACCGCCACGACGACGATGATCTCCGGCTCCCGCGCCGGGGCCCAGGCCGTGAACCAGGCGTGCGGCGGCCGGCCGCCGGTCTGGGCCGTGCCGGTCTTGCCGCAGGCGTGGTAGGTCGCCGAGCGGAAGACCTCCTCTGCCGTGCCGAGGCGCGTGTTGCGCGTCACCGCGCAGAGGCCCTCGTGCAGGATGTCCCAGGTGCTTTCGGCGAGGTCGATTTCGCGCGGTGGGGGCGGGTCGTAGCTTTCCAGCAGGGGCGCGCCGTCCATGCCGCCGATCTGCCGCAGCAGCCAGGCCGGGTAGAGGCTGCCGCGGCTGGCCACGGCGGTCATCAACTGCGCCATCTGCAGCGGGCTGACCTGCACGTCTCCCTGGCCGATGGCGTTGTTGATGGCGTCGGCCGGCAAGGGGGGCACGGGCAGGCTGCCCTCCGCCTCCGCGCCGAAGATGCCCAGGCCAACGGCGTCGCCGAGGCCGAAGGCGCGCGACAGCTCCACCAGGACCGAGGGGTTGCGCTCTTCGTAAAGGCGCGCGCCGGCCTCGTAGAAGAAGGGATCGCAGGAGGAAGTCAGCGCCTCGGCGGTGGTGACAGGGCCGGTGGCCTCCAGACCGGCGGTGTGGCGCCAGTCGACGCGCACGAAGCCGGCCGAATCGCCGAATGGCGCGCCGTCCCAGGTGAGCTTGCAGTCGAAAGTCTCGCCGGGGGCCATGAAACCGGCCTCGGCGAAGGCGGCGGCGGTCACGATCTTGTAGATCGAGCCGGGCGCGTACTGCTCCTGCACGGCGCGGTTACGCATCGGGCGGCGCGCGTCGCTCACCAGCTGGCCGATGCGCGCGCCGGCGGAGAGGAAACCGCAGCAGAGCGTGTCGGGGTTGAAGATGTCGGGCTCGAAGCCGGGGTAGCTGGCGAGGGCGAGGATGGCGCCGTCGCTGGCGTCCAGCACAACGGCCGCGCCGCCGGGGGAGATGCCGCGCGCGCCCCAGTTGCCGCCGGCGTAGTTGAAGGCCTCGGCGAGGGCGCGGCTGGCCACCAGCTGCAGTTCGCGGTCCAGCGTCAGGGCGACGGGCAGGGGCGGGCTGCCTTCGCTGGTGCCCAGTTCGCGCAGGACGATGCCGCCGGGCTCGACCAGTTGCAGGGTGCGGGTCGGCTGACCGGCCAGCTGGGCCTCGAAGGCCGCCTCGATGCCGTTGAGACCGACGAGGTCGCCGGCCTGGTAGCCCTGCGCCTGGCGGATGGCCAACTCGTCGACCGAGATCTGGCCGATGCTGCCGGTTACGTGCGAGACGGCCGCGCCATACCAGTAGCGGCGCGACAGCCTTTCCTGGGCGCGCACGGCGCAGAAGATACGCAGGCCCTCGCTGTTGGCGCCGAAAGCCGCCTCGTCGGCCTCGCCGGCGTAGAAGATGGTGTCGCGGTTGTAGCGCAGAAAGAGCGCGGCGAGGTCCTCGCGCTGGCGCAGCAGGGTCGCGGCCAGCACGTCGAGGCAGCGCGCCTCGTTTCGCATGTCGTCGAGGCGCAGGTAGAGCGAGTAGAGGATGCCGCCCTGGGTCACCAGCGCCTGGTCGTCGCGGTCGTAGATATTGGCGCGCGGGGCGCGGCGCCCGGTGCTGCGCAGGATGCCACCGTTGCCGAGGCCCTCGAAGATGTCCAGCGCCGACCAGGCGACGCGCCAGCTGCCCGCCTCGCGCAGCAGGCGCATGGTACGGTCGCGGTCGACGATGTCGCCGTAGACCGTGCCCAGCAGGCTGAGATCATAGTGGACGGCGGCCGAATGGCCCTGCAGTTTCGTCTCGCTGACGCGGTATTCCAGCGCCTCCGCGCCAAGGGTCCCGTCGACCTGCTGGTACTGGTCGATGAAGCGGTCGCCGGGGGTCAGGTCGCGGCTGCGCGCGCTGAGCAGTCCATACATGCTTTCGTAGTCGCGCAGGGCCCAGTGGGTCAGGAAGTCGCCGGCGACGATGGCCGGCTCGTCCTGGGCCTGGACGATACCCGTCAGCAGGAGGGCGGGCAGCAGGGTCAGCCAGAGGGCGCGCATGGCGATCAGGCGGCGCGGGACTCGCCGGGCCGGGTGTCCATGTCCTCGTCGTTCTTGCGTTTGCGCTTCCAGGTCGAGCTGCGGCGAAAGAGGTCGAGACCGCCGACGATCATCACCAGACCGGTCAGCGCCAGCAGCAGCCACCAGGGCAGTCTGAACCAGAACACGGCGGCGATGCCAATCAGCCAGAGGCCGCCGCTGATTGTCTGCAAGGATTTGCCGCACAGCAGGCCGTGGACGATGGCGGTGATGCCCAGCACGACCAGTGTGCCCGGCCACCACATGCCGGTGTATGCCAGCGCGGCGATACCGATCAGGAAGAATCCGCCGGTGATGATGCCACTCTGTTGCTCGCTCATGTCAACCTTGCTGCGCCTTCAAAACGCGTAGTCCAACCATGGGGTCCACGGGAACCTCTGTCAGTACTACGTCGCGAGGGGCGTTTCGGTTGTTTTCCGGGGCGGCGATGACGGCGCGGCTATGCGCCTGATGACTCTTCATTCTTGCGCTTTTCCTTTTCGGCCCCGGCGTGTTCCTGCATGCGCTCGCCCCAGGCGGTCAGGCGCTGTGCCCACTCCGGCACCTCGCGGCCGCTGCTGCGGTCACGATGCGCGCCGATGATGAGGCCGACGCCGGTCAGCGCGATCAGGAGCCACCAGGGCCAGTTGAGGTAGAAGATCAGCGCGAGGCCGATCAACCAGAAAGCGCCGCTGGCGGACTTCCACAGCCGCCCTTCCAGCAGGCCGCTGACGAGGGAAGTGATGCCCAGCACCACGAGGATGCCCGGCCACCAGAGGCCGCTGATTCCCAGCGCGGCGATGCCAATCAGGAAGACGCCGCCTGTAATTCTGTCCTTGTATTTCTTGTCCATGATTTCCCTTTTTCATTTTGTGATGGCTGGCTGCCCACCAGGAAATGTAGTGCCTGTCCCTGCCGGGTGACGCCGTTGACGGCGCGGCGGCTGCCTCCCGGCTTCACGATGATAACGCGGGGCAGGCGCCGGTGACGACCCCCCATTCCTGCGCCCTGGCCTGGTAGGTCAGCTGGCGCCGGCGTACGCCAGGGTAGGCGGAACGCTACGGCGGATCTGACGGGGCCTGGCGCTTGTTGCGTTCGTGGCGGGCGCCGACGACGATCCCGGCGACGGCCAGCAGGGGCAGGAGCGGCCAGGGGAAGCCGAAATAGAAGACGAGGGCGAGGGCGATCAACCACAGCGCGCCGCCGACCGTCTTCCACAACAGCTTCTGCAGCAGGCCCCTGATGACGGTGGTGACGCCAATGAGCACCAGGATCCCCGGCCACCACAGTCCCGTCAGGACGACAGCAGCCAGGCCGACGAGAAAGAAGCCGCCCGACAGCCGGTCCGCCAGCACCGGGTCCATACAGTCAACGTTACGCGGTGATTACGCGCTGCCCGCCCATGTAGTCCACGAGGGCATCGGGAAGGACCACGCTGCCATCGGCCCGCTGGTTGTTCTCCAGGATGGCGATGATGACGCGCGGCAGGGCCAGCCCGCTGCCGTTGAGCGTGTGGACGTGCAGTGGCCGTCGTACGCCTTCGCGACGGAAGCGGATGTTGGCGCGCCTCGCCTGGAAGGCCTCGGTGTTGCTGCAGGAACTGACCTCGAGCCATTCGTCGCAGCCGGGCGCGTAGACCTCGACGTCGTATTTCTTGCTGGCGCTGAAGCCGAGGTCGCCGCTGACGATTTCGAGGCGGCGGAAAGGCAGGTCCAGCGCGCGGCAAAGGTCTTCAGCGCTTTCCGTCAGGGTTTCCAGCGCGTCGTAGCTCTCCTCCGGCGTGGTGAAGAGGTACATCTCCACCTTTTCGAACTGGTGCACGCGCTTGATGCCGCGCGTGTCGCGGCCGGCGCTCATGTGCTCGCGGCGGAAGCAGGGCGATTGCGCCACGTATTTCAGCGGCAGTTGGCTCTCGTCGAGAATCTCGTCGCGGTGCAGGTTGGTCAGCGCGACCTCGGAGGTGGGCAGCATGTAGCGACCGGCGTCGGCGTCCTGGTAGACGGTGTCGGCGAACTTCGGCAGTTGACCCGCGCCAACAAGCATCTCCGGCGGCACCATGTAGGGCACATAGACCTGTTCGTAGCCCGCGGCGCGCGCCCGGTCCAGAAAGAAGTTGATCAGGGCCTGCTGCAAACGGGCGCCGTCGCCCTTCAGCACGTAGCCGCGGCTGCCGGCGATTTTGACGCCGCGCCCGAAGTCGATGATGCCCAGCGCCGGCCCGAGCTCCCAGTGGGGCAGGGGCGGCTCGTCGAACTCGCGAAACGCGCCCTCCGGCGGCCAGGGGCGATTGTCGTCCTCGCTGGCGGCGACCGGCACGCTGGCATGCGGCAGGTTGGGCAGCCAGAGCATCTCGTCGCGCAGCTCCGCTTCCGTCGCGCGGATTTGTGCCTGCCGATCGCTGTACTGCTCGCTCATGCCGCGCAGGGCGGCCACCAGGGTCTGCATGGCTGTGTCGAGGTCAGGCGTCTCGTCGAGGGGCGTGGCGTATTCTGTGTCGGGCTGCAGAAGCGCAAGCGCCTCGTCGTGGCGCTGCTTTTCGACGAGGCTGGCTGCGGCCAGCATGCGCGCGCCCTTCTCCGCAGGCTCCAGTCGACGGTTGCCCCTCAGGGGCCCCATGGCCCGGTTAAGGCGATTGCGCTGCGCCTGCAGGCTCTCCGCTTCCACCAGCAGTTCGCGACGGCGGGAATCCAGCGCAAGGATGCGGTCGACGCGTTCCACGGCGCCGGGGTCGTGCAGGCGGGCCAGACGCTCCTTCACCTCGTCGGGCTGCTGGCGGATCAGCGCGATATCGAGCATCGTTCACTCCTGCAGGGGTCGGGTGTCCTCGTCCACGCGCGGGCGCCGCAGATCGGCGCGCAGGCGCTGCGCGGCCAGCGCCAGGCCGATCGCAATGACGACGACGACCAGAGCGTCGAAGAACTGCGGCGTCAGGCCGGAGAGCGCGTCGCGCAGGGACTCCATGACCGACGTCCCGCCCGCCTCATCGCCCACGCGCCTGGCCGCTGTTTCAGTCGATCTTGCGGATGGTGAAGACGATGTCGCCGTCGGGCGCCTGCACGGTGACCCTCTGGCGCACCTTCGCACCCAGCAGCGCCTTGCCCAGGGGACTGCCGGCGGAGATGCGGCCCTCGCCGGGGCTGGCCTCGGCTGAACCCACGATCTGGTAGACCTCGGTCTCGCGCGAGCCCTTTTCCGTCACCGTGACGCGCGAACCCAGGGCGACCACGTCGTGGCTGCCGCTGTCCTCGATGACCTCGGCGTTGTTGAGGATCATTTCGAGGCGCTGGATTTCACCCTCGATGAAGGCCTGCTCGTTCTTGGCGTCCTCGTATTCGGCGTTCTCGGTCAGGTCGCCGCCTTCCGCGAGAGCCTGGTGCAGGCGTTCGGCAACTTCGGCGCGACGCACCGAGGTCAGAAAGCCGAGTCGCTTTTCGAGTTCGGCGAAGCCTTCCCGTGTGAGGTATTGCGGCTGGTCGACCATGGCGGTACTCCCTGAACGGTCCCCGGCGCCACCGGCGCCAGGGATTAAAAAACACCGCGCGAACCGTGTCGCGGTGGCTGCTTGCCGTTTCTGGCCGCAATGTAGCATGAAAGGCGGCGACTGTAAAGAGAGGCCTCGCTCAGGTGGAAGGCGCAGCCGCCTCCTGGGCAGCGTACCAGTCGCAACCTGCGCTCAGGGGGCAGTTGGCGCAGTCCGGTCGGCGCGCATGGCAAATTTCCCGGCCGTGCAGGATCAACTGGATGTGGAAGCTGTAATGTTGCTCCGGGGGCACCAGGGCCTCCATCAGCGGGTGGGCGCGTTCAGCGCTCATTTTTTCGGGGATCAGGCCCAGGCGCTTGCCGACGCGATGGACGTGGGTATCCACCGGCAGGGAAGGCCGGCCAAAGGCGAAGCAGAGCACGATGGCGGCGGTCTTGGGGCCCACGCCGCGCAGCGAAGTCAACCAGGCCCTGGCCTCCTCCAGTGGCAGTTGCGCGAGAAAGTCGATGTTGAAGGCGCCCTGTTGATCGTAAATGTCGCGCAGCAGCGCCTGGATACGCGGCCCTTTCTGGTTGCCCAGGCCGGCCACGCGAATGGCCGCGATCACTTCTTCAGTGGGCGCCTCGACGACGCCGCGCCATTCCGGCCAGCGCGCCTTGAGAGCATCAAAGGCGCGGTCGCGATTGGTATCGTTGGTGCTCTGGCTGAGGATGCAGCTGACCAGCTCGTCCATGGGGTCGACGCCCTGGCGCCACACGGGGTTGCCGTGACGTTCTCCCAGAATGGCGGCCAGCGGGGCCACCTTCGCCCGCCGCCTTTCGAATTCCTCCGCCGGCATGTTGATGTTCATGCCGCGATTGTAGTGCGCGGGGCTCAATTCGCCAGAGCGCCCAGCCAGTTGGCCCGGGCTACCGGAAGCAAGGCGCCATCGTTCAGGTCCAGTTTCCAGGTGCCGTCACGCAGGGTGTCGCCGCTGGTAAGGAGAACCGTGTTGTCTCCGTCGCTCCAGCTGACCGGGCGCAACAGTTCGCTGGCGGGTTCGCCCAGGAGTCGGCTGCTGCCGCCCTCGAGGTCGGCCAGCACAAAGACACTGCGCACGGCCTGGACGCCGCCATCACCCGCGCGCAGCTGGGACAGGGTATAGAGCGCGCGCGAGCCGTCGGGCGACAGCAGCAGGTGAGTCGCGGCGGTGAAGCCCGGCAGGGTCGGCGCGGCGATGCGCCCGCGCAGTTCGCCACCAAGGTCGCGCCGGACCAGTTCGAAGCCGTCGAGGTCCGCGGCGAGTTGCAGGCGCAGCATTTGCCCGACGCCGAAAGCCGCGCCGCAGAGGCAACCCGGTTCGTCCGGCAGTGGCCGGGTAAAGCCCTCGTCAAGAGTCAGGGCGAAGAGGTCGGCGAAACCGGCGCGCTGCGCTTCGCCCGCCTGCAGGAGTGGCCGGTAGTCCATAAACAGGGTGGCGCCGTCCCCGCTGAAAGCCACGGGCAGGGCATGCCGTTCCGGTCGCGGTCCGTCGACCAGCACGTCGCGGACGTTATCGCCCCGGATGTCGGCAACGCGCGTGAAGCTACGCAACTGACCGTCGGCGCCCTGTTCGGTGAAGGTCCAGGCGATGCGCGAGGCGTCCGCGGAGACCAGCCAGTCCACCCGCAACGTGGCGCCTGGCAACTGAATAAAGGGGTGGTCGCTGATGTCGCCGGCAGCGTTGACCAGACGAACACGACGTTCCTCCAGATCGAAATACAGTACGTGCTCCAGCAGGGGCGTGTAGCGTTCACCCGGCAGGTCTACGTGGAGGTCGGCGCCGTTGCGGCGGTCAATGAAACGCAGCCGGCCACGACCGGCTGCGTCGATATTCTGTTGTAGCCATATCTGTACGGGCCTGCGACCGGCTGTCTGGCTTTCCTGCGCCATGCCAGTTCGTGGCGCGACCAGAAGGACCAGCAGCAGGCCCGTGAAAACTGTCAGACGCGCTGATGCCAGTCGAACATCTCGCTTTCCTGAATTTGCGCATGCGCCAGGTTACGCCGCAGCTCGTAACGCGTGCTGATGAGGCTGGTACAGACCGGTTGTTCTTCTGTATCGGGCGCGCGGAGCGTGGCGTAGACCAGCAGGGCGACGATGGCGCTGGCCAGCAGAAAGGCAAATAGAAGTGCGGGAATGAAGGATACGGGGTCAATTATCATGACGGTTCTCCTCTCCTCCCCTCGGATCAGAAACCAGTGACCTTGTCTTGCAGCGCTCCTTTCTCCTCTCTGTGCCATGACTTTAACATGGTTTTAAATCCAATTGCAAATTTTCGTCACGCAAGAAGTCGATTCAGCCGGATTGACCCCTTGTGTGGGCGTGACTATACTTTTCCATGCGCATTTGTCAGCCGGGGGACTGCCGGTGGCCGAAGAAACCCTTGACCCCGAACTTCTCAAGATTCTGCGTTGTCCGGTGGCCGTGCACTACGAGGACCGCGGCGACGACCCGGGCCAACTGGAACTGGTTAAGGGCGCCTGGCTGGTCTGCGCGGACTCCGGCTACAAGTATCCGATTCGGGACGGCATACCGGTCATGCTGGTTGACGAAGGCGCGAAGTGGGTAGACACGCCCGTCGAGGACCTGCCGCTACCCCCACCCGCCGAATAAAAGCGCTCCCGTTCAACCCTGAAGCTCAATTGGCCCGGACAGCAAGGCGTGCAGCAAATCGATGCAGGCCTGCACGTCGCGAATGTCGGCCGTTTCGCTGGTCGTGTGCAGGAAGCGGGTAGGGATTGAAATGCAGCCGCTGGGCACACCGGCGCGCGTGATCTGAATGACCCTGGCATCGGTACTGCCACCGCTGAGCAACTCGCGTTGCACCGCTATGCCATTTTCGCTGGCGCGGCGTTCCATCCATTCAACGATGGCCGGCGGCACGACCAGGCCGCTGTCGAGCACCTTGATGGCCGCCCCGCCGCCAAGGGTCACCGTCATCTTGCGGTTGCGCAGTTCGTCGCCGGTGGCGGTCACGTCCAGCGCGATGCCCAGGTCCGGGTCGATGCCGTAGGCCGCCGGGCCCGCCCCCCGCACGCCGACCTCTTCCTGCACGCTGAAGACGAAATGGACTTCGTTGGGCGCCTGACGATTCAACTTGCGCAGGGTCTCGATGGCCACCACACAGCCGATGCGGTCATCGAGGGACTTGGCGATGATGCGCGTGCCGCGCGTCTCGAATTCGCGCCAGAAGCCGGCCGGGCTGCCCGCTGGCACAGCGCCGCCATTGCCGTCGCTGACGTCAATGTAAAAGTCGGAAAGGGCGGGCACGCTGGTGCGACCCCTGCCGAAACTGTCATGCACCCCGATGACGCCGGTGGCGCCGTTTTCAAAACGCACGCGATTGCCCGCCAGGCTGCTGTTCAGCAGGCCGCCGATGGGTTCAAAGCGCAGGTAGCCGCTTTGCGGTTCGGCGAAGAGAGCCATCACGCCGATTTCGTCCATGTGGGCGGAGACCATCACCCGTTTGCCCCCATTGCCCACGCGGCATATGAGGTTGCCGAGCGCGTCAACGCGCATGTCATCGACGAGGCCGGTCACCTCCTCCTGAATTAGACGCCGTACCTGATGCTCGTAGCCGGACGGCCCCCAGGCCTCTACCAGTTTGCGAATGAGTGCGTTCACGGTCTTCACTCCCTGTGATGGCGGTTGGACAGGTCAGTCATGGGCCAGCAGCGCTGGCGTAACGGCGTTCAGGGCGGCGCGCAGCAAGGCCAGTGAGTGGTCGAAGTCGCTGACGCGCAGCAGGGCGGCCGGCCCGTGCACGTAGCGCGCGGGCATGGAGATGGCGGCGGTGGGTACGCCGCTGCCGGCGACGTGGATGGCGCCGGCGTCGTTGCCGCCGCCGCTCTGGCTCTTCAACTGGTACGGGATGCCTGCTTCTTCCGCGGTAGCGCGCAGCCAGTTCAGCAGGCGCGGGTCGACGATGGTGCGGGAATCCATCACGGTAAGCACGGGGCCGGCCCCCTGGCGCGTGGCCGGGTTGAAGGCGAGGCCCTCGTCGGGGTCGGCCGTCAGGTCGGGCAGGTCGTGCGCCGGCGTACTCTCCAGCACGATGGCCAGGTCGGGCTGCAGCGCCTCGACCACCACCTGGGCGCCGCGCAGACCGATCTCCTCCTGGGTCGTGAAGGCCAAAAGCAGGTCACAGGGCAGGGGCTCGCCCTGCAACAATTCCACCAACAGGGCGCAGCCGGCGCGGTTGTCGAGCGCCTTGCCGCGCACAGCCCCATCGCCAATTGACGTGAATTCGGAGGGAAAGGTGATCATGTCGCCGGGCTTGACGTGGGCGGAGGCCCCGGCCCTGTCGCTGGCGCCGATGTCGACGCGCAGGTTGTCCAGCGGCACGGTCTTCTGCTCGCGCCCCAGGTGAATAGGCTTCCACATGAACACGCCCGGCACGCCGGCCGGACCTACGCTGACGCGCAGGCCGGGCAGGATGCGCGCGTCCACGCCGCCCACGGGGTAGACCCGCAACAGACCGTCACCGTCGATGCTGCGCAGTACAAAGCCGATCTCGTCCATGTGGGCCGTCACCAGCACGCGCGGCAGGTTGGCGCCCGCCGCGCCTGGTTTACGCGCCAGCACGTTGCCCAGCGCATCCACGCGGACGTCTTCAACGTGGCCGTCGATGGCCGCCAGAACGACCTCGCGCGCTTCACCCTCCTGGCCGGAGACGCCGCGGGCGTCAGCGAGTTGCCGCATCAGGTCCCTGTTCATGACTTGCCGCCTTCCGGGTTAGTGGCCAGCAGGAAATCGCCCTCCACTTCCGCGATGAAGTGCGCCAGCAGTCGACCGGCGCGTTCGATGTCGCGGGGGTCAAGCGTCTCCACCGGCGAATGCATGTTGCGCAGGGGAATGCCCAGCAGGGCTGTGGGCACACCGGCGCGCGCGACCTGAATGGCCCAGGCGTCCGTGCCGCTGGCGCCGGAGATCACGCCGCCCTGCAGCGGGATCTCCTGGCTTCTGGCCGTCGCGCGCAGGCGGTCGACGAGACGGCGATGGAAGTTGGGGCCGACCGGCAGGCCCGGCCCCTTTCCCAACTCGACGCTGTTGTCGGCCTCCACGCCGGGTTGCACGGCGAAGTCGACGTCCAGCGCGATGGCGAGGTCCGGTTTGACGCGCCAGGCGGCCGTGCGCGCGCCCAGCAGGCCGGTCTCCTCCTGCGCGGTGGCCACGGCGCAGACTTCATGGCCGTGTTGCAGGGTCTGCAGCTGCTGCAGGCAGACCGTCAGCGCGGCCAGCGAGGCGCGGTCGTCCATGGCCTTGCCCGCCAGACGCCCGTTCTGCAGCTCGATCATGGGCGCGTCCTGCGTGATCAGGTCGCCGGGCTGCACCAGGGCCTCGACTTCCGCCGGCTCCAGGCCGACGTCGACCAGCAGGTTGTCGAGGGGCTCGTAATTCTGGCGCTCGGCCATGGGCAGCATGTGGGGTGGTTTGGCGGCCACCACGCCGTGCAGTTGCCGGCGACCGTGCACGATCACCGCCTGGGCCGGCAGCACGCGGTTGTCCACGCCGTTGATGCGCTGCAGGCTGATGAAGCCGTCGACCACCTCGCGCGCCATCAGGCCGATCTCGTCCATGTGGGCCGCCAGCATGATGCGCAACGAGGGCTCACACTCGCGCGTCGGGCGCTTCGTCGCGATCAGGCTGCCGAGGCCGTCGGTCGAGAGTTCATCGGCCAACGGCTCCCAAACGCCGCTCAGGTAGTCGCGCAGCGGCCCCTCGTGGCCGGAGGGGGCGTGGAGCTCCACCATGGCGCGCAAGTGGGCATTCAGGTCAAACACAGGCCCTCCTGGATTCTGTCATTCGTCATCCTCTTCATCGAACTGTTGAATGGGCACGGCGGTCTCGGTCACCTGGGCCTCGCTGTCGGGCGGGACTGCAGGCTGCTGAACCGGCGCCGGGTTGACCGGCAGGGCGCTGTCCGGCGGCGGTTGCGCGACCGGTTGTTGCTGCTGCGGCTGTTGACCCGTCTCCGGTTGCTGCGCGGGCGGGCGGAACTGCCGCGGCGTGGGCGGCAGGGGCCGCGTGGCGGTGACGATGACGCTGCGAAAGGGTGTGTTGGTGCGGGTGGGCGTGGCGCTGGCCTGGCGCGGCGTGGCGCTGGCCGTCGGGGTCGCCGTGGCCGCGGGCTGCGCGCCCGGCGCCACCCCCCAGAGGACGAAGCCGATGCAATAAAGGGGTGCGGTCGCCAGGATGATGACGAAGAGCAGGAGGCGCAGGTTGCGGCGTCCGCCTGAGGGGAAGGGCAGCAGTTCCGACATGCGGCGAAGTGTATCCGGCGCAGGGGGGAGTCTCAAAATTCGCGGTGGGGGGAAGGGGTTGACAATTGGAACATATGTTCGCTATACTGGGCTGGCATGCATGAATTGCAGGGAATGGGAGCAGCCATGACCATCTCACTCGACCGGGCGCGGGACTACGTATTCAGCAAGGGCCTGCCCTGGGAGCGGGCGCTCTTCAACTGGCACTTCGACGACGGCCCGCCGGAGACCCTGCATCGTTGCTTGCTCTGCTACAAGAACGAAGATGGCGGCTGGGGACACGGCCTTGAACTGGACCTCAAGGCGCCGGTCTCGCACCCGGCCGCGCTCGAGTACCTGCTCTCCATGCTGCACTACCATGAAATTCCGACCGGCTCGCTGCTGGATGGCACGGTCGCCTGGCTGGAGCGTCAGCAGGGACCCGATGGCGAGTTGCGCAACCCGGACAATCTCGCCGACTGGCCCATCGCGCACTGGTGGAAGGACTGGGGCGGCCAGAAAGCGCCGGATTCGATCGTCGGCAACCTGCACGCCCTGGGGCTGGCGACGCCCTCTCTATTGAACGTGACGCGGCACTGGGCGGAGCGGAACCACAGCATTGAGAGCATCCGTGCCAACGACTGGCTCTTCATGACCTACCACGCCTTCGATTATTTCATGAGCATCGACGACTTCCCGCGCCTGGCCGAATTCCGCCAGGCGACGCTCGACCACACCCTCGCGCTGGCGGAGACGCTGGTGCCGGAGCGTCACTACACGCTATTCCTCTTCGCGCCGCGGCCGACATCCGAAGTGGCCCAGGCCCTGCCGGCGGCGACGCTGGCGCGCTGCCTCGACCACCTGGCGACGACGCAGCGCGAGGATGGCGGCTGGGTCGACGAGCACGATCTGGCCTGGTGGCAGCCGATCACCACCGTCAACGTGCTGGTCGCCCTGAAGCGCTACGGTCGCCTCTAATGCAGGTCCGGCGCCAGCCTGACGCCGCGCAGAAGCTGGCGCGCATGGGCAATGTGACCCTCTTCGAGCCCGGCGGGGAACCCGGCACGAAGGAAAAACGCATCCCGCAGCAGCAGCCCAGCCTGAAAGATTGCGTCTCTCACTTGCAGACGCCGAAGGGCCCCATGCCGGTGCTCAAGACCCTGATGACCACCGCCTGCGAGCGCAACTGCTACTATTGCCCTTTTCGCGCCGGTCGCAGCCAGGCGCGGCGGGTCACCTTTCGCCCGGAGGAGTTGGCGAAGACCTTCGACCAGATGGTGCGGGCGCGCCTGGTGGACGGCCTGTTTCTGTCCTCGGGCATCATCAAGGGCAGCGTGACCACCCAGGACAAGCTGCTGGACACCATCGACATCATCCGGCGCAGGTACCGGTACCGCGGCTACATCCATCTCAAGGTCATGCCCGGCGCCGAGGAAGACCAGTTGCTGCGGGCCATGCAACTGGCGGACCGCGTCTCGATCAACCTGGAGGGGCCTACGCCGCAGCGTCTCAGGGCGCTCGCTCCGAAGAAGGACCTTGATCGCGAGTTGCTCAGTTTGTTGCAGGCGGCATCCAGGTTCCGGCGCGAGCGACGCGAACGCCTCGCCAGCCTGGCGACGCAATTCGTGGTCGGCGCGGTCGGTGACACGGACCTGGAGTTGCTGGCGCTGGGCGATCGCCTCTACAACCAGCTGGGCCTGGCGCGCACCTACTTCTCGGCATTTAATCCCGTGCCAGGCACACCCTTCGAGAATCTGCCGGCCACGCCCGCCATCCGCGAGTTCCGCCTCTACCAGTCCAGCTTCCTGCTGCGGGACTACCAGTGGGAGCTGGAAGACATGCCCTTCATCGGCGAGGGCAACCTGCGCCTGGATATCGACCCCAAGCGCGCCTGGGCGGAGGAGAACCTGCGTCACGCCCCGCTGGACCTGATGAAGGCCGACCGGACGCAGTTGCTGCGCGTGCCGGGCATCGGACCGAAGTACGTGCAGGTTCTGTTGCGCGCCCGCCGGCAGGCGACCCTGCGCGATCTGTCGCAGTTGCGCGCCCTGGGCATTCGCGCGCCGGAGCAGATGGCGCCCTTCGTCCTGCTGGACGGGCAGCGGCCTTTGCAGCAGCAGCGATTGTTTTAGCTGTCAATCCCCTTCTTGTGCGTGAGTTCAACCAGGGCCTGCCCTCACCCCCCGCCCCCTCTCCCTCAGGGAGGGGGGGAGTTCTTTCCGGCGAGATGAGAGAGCTACGGGTCAAACTTGGAACTGGCAAATTTTGCTGAAGGTAACCGTGAGCAAGCATGTAAACGCACACATTGTTCAAAGAAAGTCCCTCTCCCTGAGGGAGAGGGATTTAGGGCGAGGGTGGGCCGTCAGCAACGCCTGATCTGACCGTCCGTTACGTCCTGCTGCTCAAGTCGGTTGGCCCGCCCTGTAATGCGCGCCTGGCCTGCGCTATAGTCGCGGTATTCGAACAGACACTCACAGGTGCGGGAGGCCATGATGGCGCGGGTTGCGATTAACGGCTTGGGGCGGATCGGGCGCGCGGCGCTCAAGGTCGTGCTGGACACGCCCGAACTGGAACTGGTGGCGGTCAACGACCTCGGCTCCGCCGAAAACTTCGCCTATCTCATTCGCTACGATACAGTCTACGGTCGTTACGATCGCGAGGTCTGCGCCGACGACGGCGACCTGGTCATTGACGGTCAGCGCATCCGCTACCTGAGCGAGCGCGATCCGGCGCAGCTTCCCTGGGGGGACCTGGACGTCGACCTGGTGTTTGAGTGCACCGGCTTCTTCACCGAGATTGAGGACGCCGGCAAGCACGTCACGGCCGGCGCGGACAAGGTGATCATCTCCGGCCCGACCAAGAGCGCCGACGTGCCGATGGTGGTGCACGGCGTCAACAGCGCAAACGGCGCCCACGTGGTCTCATGCGCCAGCTGCACCACCAACAACATCACACCGGTGATGGAGGTCATGAACCGCCGCATCGGCGTGAAGAAGGCCATCATGACCACGGTGCACGCCTACACCTCGACCCAGGCGCTGGTCGATTTCCCCGGCGGCGCGAAGGACATGCGGCGCGGGCGCGGCGCGGCCGACAACATCGTGCCTTCCTCGACGGGCGCGGCAATCGCCACGACGAAGGCGCTGCCGGCCATCGAGGGCGTCTTCGACGGCCTGGCGCTGCGCGTGCCGGTGGCGGTGGGCTCGATCGCCGACGTGGTCTTCCTGGCGGCGCGCGACACGACGGTCGACGAGGTCAACGACATCTTCCGCGAGGAGGCCGCGACCGCACGATACGAGGGTATTCTGGGCGTGTCGGAGGACCCGATCGTCTCGGCGGACATCATCGGCGACGCGCGCGCCTCGATCGTGGACCTGGAGCTGACGCAGGTGGTCGACGGCGACCTGGTGAAGGTGCTGACCTGGTACGACAACGAGTGGGGCTACACCAACCAGATGGTGCGCGAGGCCTTGAAGTTGCTGGCATAATCCTTTGCCTGGAGTGATTTCCTCACCCTTCGGTTTTCCCTACAGGGTGACTATGAAAGCGACTGTGATCGCGCTGGGGGTCCTGCTATTGGCGGGTTCGCTGGCGCATGCCCAGGGCACGACTTCTGGCGATGCCTGTGTTGCCCGGGAGACTGCTGACTGGATGCCTCCAACCACCCTGGAAAGCGCCATCGCCTTGCGCGCGTCCCTCAGTGAGATTATTGACAGTTGCAAATCAGGCAATGGCGGCGCACCCGGGGAAGAGGGCGTCTGGTTCGCGGCGATTCCAGATGCCACCATGAATTCAAGGGCCTGCCCGGGAACGTCCTGCGAAAGGGTAGGTCAGGTGGATGGCGGCGTTCCGCTTCCCGTATTTGCTGTCGAGCGCGACACCGAGGGTCGCGACTGGTATAGCCTGGATCTGGAGGGAAAGACCTGGATCGCGGGCTGGCTGACTCGCGGCGGACCCGACGCCATCATTGACGTCAAGGCGCCTTACGCTGACGAAGGAACCGGCTGCCACGTTTACGTGGATTTCATGCCGGCAAAGCGTACGAGAATGGTCTTCCTCGTATCGGGAACACTTCAGACATCGGTCGTACCCCGTCTCTATCTTCCGGGTTCCGCGGAGCCGCTGCCTGCATTCGGTCAGTATTACCGAACATTCGCCGACAGCGAGGACGAGACTTTCATCCGTCGGGGACACCGGCGGGATACCCGGTATCCCAATGGTCTGTACCGTATTGGAATTGAGCTTGATCGCGAAGTGGCGACCGTCGCCTTCGTCGCGGATGTCCCCGGCGAATACGGCCTGCATGTGATCTGCAACCCGGATTAGCGACCCGATCGTTGACCTGGCGCTGACGACTGTGGTTGACGGCGACCTGGTGAAGGTGCTCACCTGGTGCGACAACGAGTCGTCAAATGGGTTGGTGTGCCCAGGATTCAGTCGGCAGTGACCACAAGAGTCCCGATAGAAATTATCGCGCCAAACATGGAGACCAGCATCCAGCTTCTTGCTTTCTCCACGTCCGCTTTTGTCGCCAGGTGCATCAACTGACCTTCAACATTTGACGGCCGGGAGTCCAGGACCGCGATCCTTGAATGAGCATCGTCAAGCCTGGCGATGCTGTACTGATCATCGCGCAGGGGGCCATTGTTGTCAGCCACTTTCGCGCCTGGCCTCTTTTAGCCAGTCCCAAAGCGGCTCGTAGTAGTAGCCGGAATAGGACCCGTTCAGTTCGAATACGACGCCAACCTGAGGCTCTTCATATTCTGCACTCAGTCCAAAAACTTCCCTGGCGTATTCAATGTCGCTGATGTTGGATTTAAGGATCCAGGCTTTCTCGCCAAAGGAGAACAGGCTCTCGTGACTCTTGAGTTCCTCCCTCATTTGGTCTGCCTGGTTTTGCGAAAGGGGTTCATGCAGTAGTGCGATGTACATGGTCATGGTCGGCTGCCTGCTACAAGAGGAAAGTGTGCAATTGAGTACAAGTATATCTGACATTTGGCGACCGCCATCAGAAGCCGGTTGCAAATGAATCACACATCCAGCAGCAAAAGCACATCCAGGCGCCAGGCGAGGAAGAGGGCGTGCAGAAAGGCGCGCATGTCAGCGGTCGAGTCGTCGTCCTTCGCCTCCCTCGCCGGGATGAGGAATTCGTAGGCCGCGCGCTCCTCCGGAGGCAACGCGCCCAGCTCCGTGATCTGCATGGCCTCCAGTTCCTCGCGCGCGAGGGCGTCGAAGAAGAGCAGCAGGATGGCCGCGTGGTTGGGCCGGACGTGGCCGGTAAGGAAGGTCATCTCAAAGACCTGGTCGGAATCGACCGGCAATTCGCCGAGGTCGCGGCGCAGCGCGTACTCTGCCACGAAGATGTTGCGGTCTTCGGCGCGCAGCGGACGCACCGTGCCGCCGTCGTAGTTGAAATCGCGGATGCCCTGCTTCAGCAGCAGCCAGACGAGGGGCGCCGAGGGCGGGTCCGGCAGACGGTCGAGCAGAAAGGCCTCGGCGTTGGGCGAGATAGGGTAATCGATGCGGCCCATGCAGCCGAAGGGCGCGCCCGTCCGGTTGGCCGGGCAGCCTTCGCAATGCGGGGCAAGCGGGTCGAGCTCGGCGGCGCTGTCCAGCAGATGCTGCACGACGACGATCTGCGTCTCCTCGCTGCCGTCGGCGGCCGTGCGCAGCATCTCGAAGCCCATCTCGCGCGGCGAACGTTGGTCGCCGCTGCGGCGATAGAGGCGGATGATCGTTGACGCGCGTTCGCGGGCCTTGAGCCGCTCCAAGATGCCGGCCGTTGTCAGCGCCTGCTTTGGCGCGCAGTCGTGGTCGATAACGTAGTCGAGGGCCATAAGGCGACTATCCTGCTGCCTGAGGCGGGCCCTGTCAACGGCGGGCGAGGCCGGGATTGGTCTGTTGAGCAGGGTTGCGGAAGGCTATAGACTGATAGAGGGAAACTCCAGCCTGAGTATGGACCCTTGAAACTTCAACTGGCGCTCGACGGGACGCTGGAAGATGGCCTGCAGGCGCTGCGGCCGGCGCAGCCCTGGGTGGACGTGGTCGAGGCGGGTACACCGCTGCTGCTGCGCGAGGGCGTCAGTGCGTTGCGACGGTTGCGCGCGGCGACACCCGATACGCCGCTGCTGGCGGATTTCAAAATCATGGACGCCGGCGATCTTGAAGCGCGCCTCGCCTTTGACGCCGGCGCGGACCAGGTGACGGTACTGGGCGTCGCCAACGACGCGACGATCGCGTCGGCCCTGGCGGCGGCGCGCGACTGCGGCGGCGAGATTCTGGTGGACCTGATGGCCGTGCCGCAACCCCTGCAACGCGTACAGGGTCTGCTGGCGCTGGGCTGCGAGCGATTCTGTGTGCACCGCGCCCACGATGGCTGCGGCGACCCGGTCGCGCCTCTGCGAGAATTGCGCGCGGCGTTGCCGGAGCTGCAGCTGGCGGTGGCCGGTGGCATCGACGAGCGCACGATCGAGGCGCTGGCACCGTACTGTCCGGACACGGTCATCGTAGGCAGCGCCATCACCGGCGCTGCGCAACCGGGGCTTGCGGCGCGCCGGATTATGGAGAAAATGCGGGCCCATGTCTGATTTCAACGCGCTGCTGGGCGCGATCATGCAGGAACTACAGTCGGCGCTCACCGGCATCGACCCCGAGGCCGTGGCCGACCTGCGCCGCGATATCCTGCAGGCGAGGCGTATTTTCGTGGCCGGGCGCGGCCGCTCCGGCCTGCAGATGCAGGCCTTCGCCATGCGCCTGATGCATCTCGACCTCGACGTGCACGTCGTCGGTTCGGTGACGACGCCGGCCATCGGCGCCGGCGACCTGCTGATTATCGGCTCGGGTTCCGGCCGCACGGATTCCATCATCGCCCAGGCCCGTCGCGCCAGCGAACTCAACGCCCTGGTGGCGCTGATTACCATCGCCGAGGAGTCGCCGGTCAGCAAATACGCCGACCACATCCTGCATATCCGGGCCTCCAGCCCCAAGCTGCAGGATGTTCAGACGGAAAGCGAATCGGTGCAACCGATGGGCTCGCTCTACGAGCAGTCGCTGGGCATCCTTTGCGACGTACTCACGGCGCTGCTGATGCAGGAACTGGGCACGGACCCCGGCCTGATGTTCGCGCGCCACGCCAATCTGGAGTAGGGGCCGGACTCAACCAGGGACGCTTTCCGGCGCCTTGTCGCGGTAGCGCATGATGAAGGCGGTCAGGGCGTCGCGGTCCGGCGTATCCAGTTTGAGCAGACGACCCCAGGCCGCCGCCGCCAGGCGCTGGTCGTTTTCCGGCCGGGGACTGACCACGACCCACTCGGCAAATTGCTCATGCAACTGGCGGAAGAGCTCGATGGCCTCCTGGTCGGCTTCATCGCGCCAGGAGAGCCAGACCTGGCCGTGTTCCAGGTTGTGGACCAGATAGGCGTCCGGCACCTGCTGCTCATAGAAGGCGGCGCGCACCGGCGCCGGATAGTGATCGCCGGAGGTCGGCGGGTTGGAGTTGTAGCGTGATGGCGGCGCGCCTGGCGCGATGTGGACCTGTCCGACAATGGGTACGGGCTGGCTATCGTCCGGAATGGCGGCGAGGTTGAAGGGCCTGTCCCGTTGCAGGACCTGGAACAGGACCAGCGCCAGTGCGATTCCTGCTGCCAGACCGACGAACAACAGGAGCCTGTGACGGTTGTTTGACATGGGCATGTCCAACCTGTGTCAATCACAACATCAATTGTAGCGATGGCGCGGGTTGCCGAAGATTAAGGCATCCCTGGCGTGGACACTTGTGCCGGATTGGCCGCGCGCCAGGCGTACATCAGCACACCGCCGGCCACGGCGACGTTGAGCGATTCGGCGCGGCCCTGTTGCGGCAGGGCGGCCAGATGATCGCAGTGTTGCGTCAGCGCCTCGTCCAGTCCCTCGGCCTCGTTGCCCATGGCCAACGCCAGGCCGCCGCGCCAGTCGAGCGTCGTCCAGAGCTGGCCACTGGCGTCCCCGCCATAAAGCGGCAACTCCCGCTCCCTGAGCCAGGCCAGCAGAGCCTCCGACGAGTCGACCGTGACGACGGGCAGGCTGAAGCACGAACCCATGCTGGCGCGAACAACCTTGGGGTCGTGCGGGTCGACGCAGGGCGGCAAAAGGAGCACGGCGCTGGCGCCGACGGCGTCTGCCGTCCGCAGCAATGTGCCCAGGTTGCCGGGGTCGCGCAGGCGGTCGAGCAACAGCACCAGAGGTTCGGGCGGAAGTTGCAGGTCCGCCAGCGTGACTTGCGGCAGGGCGAAGGTCGCGACGAGACCCTGGGGTTCTTCCCGATCCGACAGCCCGCGCATCACGTGCTCGCTGACTTCGACGGGTCTGGCGCCGCCCTCGCGAAAGCGGCCCAGCAGATCCGCAGCGGCGGGGCTGCTGAAAAGGGCCGGGCAGTGGCAAAGCTCCAGAGGGCTCCAGCCGGCCTCCTGCGCCATGTGCAGGGCCTGCAGACCTTCGGCGACGAAGCGCCCCTGCAGCAGGCGCTGCCGACGCCGGCCCAGTTTGCGCAGGGCGACGATGCGCGGGTTGCGAAGTGACGTGATGATCACGGGTGTGGTTGGGCCTGTTCGGAGTGACTGTACGCCCGTAGCATGGCCCCGGGTCAGGCCGGCTGTCAAGCGCCATGGTCGCCCTTGACACACCATGGCGGCACTGATAGCATGCCCGGCCATACCCCGGCAGCACACCCTGGCGTCAGGCAATGGACTGGCGGGAACCGGACAGATGTGGCGACAGCGCCCTTGCGGGGGAAGGCTCGTCATGGCGGGGACAACCAGGCGTTCAGTGCGGATCGCCTTTTTTATGTGAAAACAGGTTTTTACGGAGCGAGGCATGCCGACCATCAACCAGCTGGTACGCAGGGGGCGGAAAAGCCGCAAGGCCAAGTCCAGTTCACCGGCGCTGCAATACACATTCAACGCCAACAACCAGCGGCGCACACGGCAGGCCCGCGGCGCGCCGCAAAAGCGCGGCGTCTGCACCCAGGTCAAGACCATGACGCCCAAAAAGCCCAACTCGGCGCTGCGCAAGGTGGCGCGGGTGCGCCTGACCAACGGCATCGAGGTGACGGCCTACATTCCGGGCGAGGGGCATCAGTTGCAGGAACACAGCGTGGTGCTGGTGCGCGGCGGTCGGGTCAAGGACCTGCCGGGCGTGCGCTACCACATCGTACGCGGGACCCTGGACGCCGAGGGCGTGCAGAATCGCAACCAGGCCCGCAGCAAGTACGGCAGCAAGCAGCCGCGCAACTGAGCGAAGGGAGTTCAGGATGCCCAGAAGAAACCGTCCACCCAAACGCGTAGTGGCGCCGGATACCAAATACAGCAACGTGCACATCGCCATGTTCATCAACCGCATGATGCACGGTGGCAAGAAAAGCACCGCCGCCCGCGTCATGTACAAGGCCCTTGACATCGTTGAAGAGCGCGCCCGACGGGACCCGGTCGAGGTCTTTGAGCAGGCCCTGCGCAACGTGCAGCCGACGGTTGAGGTCAAACCCAAGCGCGTCGGCGGCTCGACATATCAGGTGCCGATCGAGGTGGCCGGCGACCGCTCGCTGACCCTCGCCATGCGCTGGATCCTGGAGTTTTCGAGGGCCCGCGGCGGGCGCGGCATGCACGAAAAACTGGCGGCCGAGTTGATGGACGCGGCCAACAGCCAGGGCAACGCCATCAAGCGGCGCGACGACACGCATCGTATGGCGGAGGCAAACCGCGCCTTCGCCCATTTCCGCTAGCAATACGCGGACAGGCAGGAGAACGCAGGCAACAGCATGAGCACCAGGGCGACAGGCACCCTTGATCTCAATCGGGTGCGCAACATCGGCATCATTGCCCACATTGATGCTGGCAAGACGACAACAACCGAGCGTGTGTTGTATTACACAGGCATGGTGCACCGCATCGGCGAGGTGCACGATGGCGCGGCGACCACCGATTACATGGCGCAGGAGCGCGAACGCGGCATCACGATCACTTCGGCGGCGGTGAGCGCCAGCTGGAATGAACACCAGATCAACATCATCGACACGCCCGGCCACGTGGACTTTACGGCCGAGGTGCAGCGCAGCCTGCGCGTGCTGGATGGCGGCGTGGTCGTTTTCGATGGCGTCGCCGGCGTTGAGCCGCAGTCCGAGACGGTCTGGCGTCAGGCCGACGACTACCAGGTGCCCCGCATTTGCTTCATCAACAAGATGGACCGCACCGGCGCCGACTTTGGCCGCTGCGTGCAGATGATTGGCGAGCGTCTGGGGGCGAATCCCGTGCCCATCCAGATGCCCTATGGCGAGGGCGAGGCCTTCGCCGGCATCATCGACCTAATCGGCATGGAACTGGTGACCTCGGGCGACGCGCTGGGCAGCGAAATCAAGCGATATCCGATCCCGGAAAGCCACCGCGAGCAGGCCGAGACCATGCGCGCCGAAATGATCGAGACGGTCGTTGAGGTGGACGATTACCTCACCGAAAAATTCCTGCTCGAGGAGCCGATCACCGATGATGAATTGCTGGGCGCCCTGCGCGCCGGCACCATCAGCAACAGCCTGCAACCGGTGCTCTGCGGCTCCGCCCTTAAGAATCGCGGTGTGCAGGACCTGCTGGACCGTGTCGTCGACTTTTTGCCCTCGCCGCTGGACGTTCCGCCGGTGGAAGGCATCGATCCGAAATCCGGTGAAGCG
>JAPOVC010000020.1 GCA_026708325.1 Anaerolineaceae bacterium
TCCGGCTCCGGCACGGACCAGCTGGCGTCGGAGCGGATGCCGACCTCGCCGCCCGGGCCGATGACGCGCCAGGCCTGGGCCTTGAAGAAAATCTCGGGCCGCTCCGCGACGTACACGCGGGCGTAGACGTCACCGCCGTCGACGGCTTCTTCCTGGCGCGCCCTGCGACTGTCCTCGTAGGTCACACCCGCCGCCCAGACCTCCTGCTCATCCACTGGCGCCAGCAGGGGCATCGAAAATTCCCCACGGGGCCAACGTGTTTCCGCCGCGGCCGCCTGTTCCCGCAAGGCGTCAATGGCTTCTGCGGCCCGTCCCACGCTGCCAGTCAGCCAGTCCGAAAGCGAGCCAATGGCATCGTGGACGTCCGAGACGGTTTCACCATCCTGCAGGACGTAGCGCGGCCCCTGCTCCTGATCGAGAACGCGCAGCAGAAGTGGATCGCTCATTTCGGGTCTCCCTCATTGCGGTAGGTGATTTGACCCGGCAGTGGACTCGTCGCTGACCAGCCACCGTCCACGACCAGGGTCTGGCCGGTGACGTAGGCGGCTTCCGGCGACAGCAGATAAAGCGCTGCGGCGGCGATTTCCTCCGCCAGGCCCACGCGTTTTACCGGGATTTCATTGCCCCAGGTCGTTTCGAAGTCCGGATCATCCGCCAGATTCCGTGGCGTCAAAATGGCGCCGGGCGCGATGCTGTTGATGGTGATCCCGTGTGGCGAAAGATCGTGCACCAGGCTGCGCGCCAGCATGCGCAACGCGGCCTTGGTCATGCCGTAGGCCTCCAGGTGGTGCACAGCCTGCAAACCGGTCACCGACGACATGAGCAGAATGCGGCCGCCCTCACCCTGGTCACGCATTTGACGGGCCGCGGCCTGCGCCAGAAAAAAGGAGCCCCGCAGGTTGAGGTTCAGCACCCTCTCCAGCGCGGCCGGCTCGTAGTCGAAAAAATCGCCGTAGAGAGTCAGGCCGGCGTTGGCGACGGCGAAGTCAAGACGGCCCCAGGCGTCCACTGCGGTGGCGACCATCTTGCGGACGACGGCCACGTCACCGGCGTCGCCGGCGAATGACCGGCAGTCGCCTTCCGTGGCGCGAATGCACGCCGCGGCCGTGCTGGCGCGCTCGCCATCGATGTCATTTAGCAGGACCTGCGCGCCTTCGCGGGCGAGCTGCCGGGCGATTTCCTGGCCGATGCCCTCTCCCGCGCCTGTGACCAGGGCGACCCGCCCGTCGAAGCGTCCCATGCATTGCCCCATTCCAGATTTCCGCGCTAGTATAGCCAGCCCTGCCCGTGCATCACAACAGACGGAAAGCCATGAGCGGACCTGTCGCCATCCCTGCCCTGAAGGACATCCTGGCTGACGACGCTCCAACAACCCGCAGCGTGGGCCAGGGACCTGCGGGCGCCCTGCCACTCACGGAAGATTTGTTGCGCAATGCCGGCAGCGGTCACCTCTTCGGGTTGACGCAAAACGCCGGCATGGGCTGGGACCCCGCCGAGGTCGCCCGGCCGCAGTATCTCATTCTCAGCACCCAGGGCGGCCTGCGCGCCGACGATGGCCGGCCCCTGGCTCTGGGCTATCACACCGGCCACTGGGAGGTCGGCCTGCTGGTCCGTGCCGCCGCCGAAACCCTTCGCGAACAGGGCGGACTGCCCTTCGCCGCGCACTGCAGCGACCCCTGCGACGGGCGCAGCCAGGGCACGGAAGGCATGATGGACAGTCTTCCCTACCGCAACGACGCCGCTGTCGTGCTGCGTCGCCTGATCCGATCCCTGCCGTTGCGCAAGGGCGTGCTTGGCGTGGCCACCTGTGACAAGGGTCTGCCGGCCATGTTGCTGGCCCTCGCCGGCAGTGCATGGCTACCGGGAGTCATCGTACCGGGCGGTGTCACCCTGCCGGCGGCGGACGCCGAGGATGCCGGCACGGTGCAGACCATCGGGGCGCGTTTCAGTCATGGTCTGATCACGCTGGAACACGCGGCGACCATGGGTTGTCGCGCCTGCGGCTCGCCGGGCGGAGGCTGTCAGTTCCTCGGCACGGCGGCCAGCGCCCAGGTGGTCGCCGAGGCACTGGGCCTGTCGCTGCCTCACAGCGCGCTGTCGCCCTCGGGCGAACCGGTCTGGCTGGAGATGGCGCGGCGTTCGGCCCTGGCGTTGTTGCGCCAGGAAACCCTCGGCCTCACCATGGCCGACGTTCTCACACCGGCTGCGCTTGAAAACGCGATGCTGGTGCATGCGGCCATTGGCGGCTCCACCAACCTGCTGCTGCACATCCCGGCCATCGCCCACGCCGCCGGCCTGCCCCGCCCCACAGTAGCGGACTGGACTCGCGTCAACCGCGCCGCCCCGCGCCTGGTGGACGCCCTGCCCAACGGTCCCCGCAACCATCCAACTGTGCAGGTCTTCCTCGCCGGCGGCGTGCCGGAAGTGATGCTGCACCTGCGCGCACGGGGCCTGCTGGACTGTTCGGCCCTGACTGTCACGGGCGCCAGCCTGGGCGAGCATCTGGACTGGTGGGAAGGCAGTGAGCGTCGCGCCAGTCTGCGCCTACAGTTGCGTGAGAGCGACGGCGTGGACCCTGATGACGTGATCATGTCGCCAGACAGCGCCCGCCGACGCGGTCTGTCCAGCACAGTGGTCTTTCCCGTGGGCAACCTCGCGCCGGAAGGATCGGTCGTCAAGGCCACCGCCATCGATCAGGAGCTGGTTGGCGACGACGGCGTCTATCATCACAGCGGGCCGGCGCGGGTCTTCACTTCCGAGCGCGAGGCCATCGCCGCCATCAAGGGGCAGTCGGAGCGCCGGGTCCAGGCCGGCGACGTGCTGGTCGTGATCGGCATCGGTCCCGCCGGCACGGGCATGGAAGAGACCTATCAACTGACCTCGGCGCTCAAGTTTCTGCCCTGGGGTAAACATGTGCCCCTGCTGACGGATGCGCGTTTTTCCGGCGTTTCTACCGGCGCCTGCATCGGCCACGTCGGCCCCGAGGCGCTGGCCGGAGGCCCGATCGGCAAACTGCGCGACGGCGACATCGTGACCATTCGCATCGACCGCCAGGCGCTGGAAGGCAGTCTGGACCTCGTCGCCACGGCGGAGGGAACGCTCGAAGCGGCCGAGGCCGGCGCCCTGCTTGCGAGTCGCGACCCTCATCCGGCGCTGGCGCCACACCCGCAATTGCCCGACGACACGCGCCTCTGGGCGGCGTTGCAGGCCGTTAGCGGCGGCACCTGGGCGGGCTGCGTTTATGACAGCGACAAGATTCTGACCACGCTGGAAGCCGGTCAACGCGCACTCGCCGAAGAACAGGGCGCGACCAGGGAGAAGGAGCAGACCCCGTGACAACAGGCGAAAACAGCATTGCAGGCGAATGGCAGGCGGCCGGCGGCGATTTCTTCCACAGCGTGGATCCGCGCACGCGCCAGACGGGAGAGACCCGATTCTACAGCGCCACCGCGCAGGAAATTGACGCGGCAGTGCGGGCGGCGGCGGACGCCTTTTCGTCGACACGCCTGTTCCCCGCAACAACCCTGGCGGACTTCCTGGACACCAGCGCGGAGGAAATCGAGGCCAGCGCCGATGCGCTCATCGCCACGGCGGATGCTGAGACCGCCCTCGGCAGCGTTCGCCTAAACGGCGAACTGGCACGCACAACCGGCCAACTGCGCGCCTTCTCGGCCCTGCTGCGGGAGGGCTCCCACGTGGAGGCCGTCATTGATTCGGCGCTGCCGGATCGAACGCCCCTGCCGCGTCCGGACATCCGACGCATGCTGCTCCCGCTGGGGCCCGTGGCCGTGTTCTCGGCCAGCAATTTCCCTTTCGCCTTCGCCACCGCCGGAGGGGACAGCGCCGCAGCCTTCGCCGCCGGCTGTCCGGTCATCGTCAAGGGCCATCCCGGCCATCCGGCCACCAGCGAACTGTTCGCCCACGCGATCAATGCAGCGGTCAGCGCCTGCGGCTTTCCGCCCGGTTACTTCTCACTGCTGCAGGGCGACGGGCATGACGTGGGCCGCATTCTGGTCGAACACCCCTTTCTGGAAGCCGTGGGCTTCACCGGCTCACTAAGAGGCGGCCGCGCCCTGCACGACGTCGCCGCGCAACGGCCAAGACCGATTCCCGTTTTCGCAGAGATGGGCAGCATTAACCCGGTCGTCATCACCGCCGGGGCCCTGGCCGAACGTGGCGATGAAATCGTCCAGGGGCTTGCCGCTTCCGCGACCCTTGGCGTCGGTCAGTTCTGTACCAACCCGGGCCTTGTCCTGCTCCCTGCCGGCGAGGCGGCCAGCGCATTCATCGCTGCAAGTCGCGACGCCATGTTGGCCAGCGAATCAGGGATTCTGCTCAATGCCTCGGTAGAGAGCGGCCTGGCGCAGGGTGTTGCCCGCAGTGCCGCCCTGGACAACGTGCAGACCCATGTCCACGAGGATGCAACGCAGGCTGAAGGCTTCTCTTACCCGCATACGGTTATGCAAACGGATGCGGCAACCTTTGTGGAAAACGCCGACCTGCAGGAAGAGCACTTTGGCCCGGTCACGCTTTTCGTCACCTGGAAGGGCGACGAGGAACTGGACCGCGTGCTTCGTTCCCTGTCCGGCCAGTTGACCGGCAGCATCCATTGCGGCAACGAAGAAGCGGAATCCCTGCGGCCCCTGCTGGACGCCTTGCGGGAGAAGGTTGGTCGACTTGTCTGGAATGGCTATCCGACCGGCGTGGAAGTGACGGCAGCCATGCAGCACGGCGGCCCGTGGCCGGCAAGTAACGCGGCGGGCACGACGTCGGTGGGCACAAACGCCATTCGCCGCTTCATGCGTCCCGTCGCCTGGCAGGACCTTCCCGACGAACTCTTGCCGGAGGCCCTGCAAAACAGCAATCCACTGGGGATTGTTCGTCTCGTGAACGGTGAGCTTACGCGGGAACCGCTCTCCTGAACAGGCGGCTCAGCAGGCGCCGGCGCTGCTTTCGGCCAGGCGGCCATTGCCAGGGACGGGCGTCGACTCTTCTTCATCGCGAAACTGGCTCATGTACAGCGCATGGTAAGCGCCGCCCTGCGCCAGCAATTCGCGATGCGTGCCGCGTTCGATGATCTGCCCGTCCTGCAAAAGCAGCACCTGATTCGCATTGCGGATGGTGCTCAAACGGTGGGCGATGACAAAACTGGTACGCCCTTCCAGCAAACGCTCGAATGCGCTTTGAATCAGTCGTTCGGTCCGCGTATCCACACTTGAGGTCGCCTCGTCCAGGATCAGGATGCGCGGGCTCATCAGGGCGACGCGCGCGATGGCGAGCAACTGTCGCTGCCCCTGACTAAGGCCGCTGCCGCGTTCGCCCAGCACCGTCTGATATCCCTCGGGCAAACGCTCAATGAAACTGTCAGCCGCCACCAGACGGGCCGCCGCGATCACTTCATCGTCACCGGCGTCGGGTCGGCCCAGGCGAATGTTGTTGAGGACGGAATCCGAAAACAGAAAGTTGTCCTGCAGCACAACGCCGATTTGCCGGCGCAGACTTTCGACCTGCACCTCGCGCACGTCATGGCCGTCGATGCGGACCGCGCCCGAACTCACGTCGTAGAAGCGCGGCAACAGATTGATGATGGTGGTCTTGCCCGCGCCGGTGGGCCCGACGATGGCGATGGTCTCACCGGGCTTCGCCTCGAAGCTGATGTCCTTCAGAACCGGCTCGCCGGCCACATATTCCGCCCCGACGCTTTCGTAACTTACGTTTCCCTCCACGACGGGCATGGGGAGCGCATCCGGGCGGTCAGTAATCTCCACGTCCTCGTCCATCAGCCCAAAGATGCGTTCGCCTCCGGCGATGGCGCTCTGCACGTTGGTCCACAGGACCGCGATCTGCTGAATGGGTTGGCTGAAACGTTGCGAAAAGGCCACGAAGGCGAAGACGGTTCCCAGCGAAATGGCCGATCCGCCCAGCAGTGGCTCATCGCGCAGCACGGCGATGCCTCCGGCCAGCACGACAATGGCCAGTGCCACGAATCCCAGCGCTTCCAGCACGGGGCTCAGGGCGCTGGTGAAGGCCGCCGCGCGGATGTTGGCCTCGCGGTTGGCGGCGTTGGAGCGCTCGAAATCCGCGATCGATTCATCCTCGCGGTTGAAGGCCTGCGCCTCGCGGGCGCCGGCGATGCTCTCCTGCAGGTCCGCGTTGACCGTGCCCATCTCCAGCCGCGCCTGACGGAAGGCCTTGCGCGCCTGGTTCGAGAAATACAGCGTGGCGACGGCCATGACCGGGACGATCGCCAGGCTGATCAGGGCGTAGGTGATATTGGTCTCCAGCATGCGCACCATGATCCACACGATGATCAGGACGCCGGAGATTACCTGCATCAGCGCGAAGCTGAAGGCCTGCTCGATCGTGTCGGAGTCATTGGTGACGCGGCTCATGATGTCACCGGCTTCATTCCTGGCGTAGAAGCCCATGGAAAGGCGGTGAATGTGTCTGAACAGGTCCTGGCGCATGTGGCGCAGAACGTGTTGCCCGGTCCAGGACATGGCGTAAAAGGCCAGACCGGCCAACGCGGAACCCGCCAGCGTGATCCCCAGCAAGGCGACGATCAGACCGCCAAGGCCCAGCAGGCGGGCTTCCTCATCCATATCCGGTGAAATCTGCGCAAACCAGCAGTTGGCCGGATCGCGGGGGAAGAGGTAGCAGTCCACCGACTGGCCGATCAACTCCGGCGTGACCACCTGGGTCCACGCCTGGGCGGAAATCAGGACCAGCGCGAGGACGGCGCCCGGCCAGTGCTGACGAAAGTAGCTGCCGAAGCGCGCAAGGGTCTCGCCGAGATCCTTGGGCTTGAGCGTTTCCCGTTCAAAAAGACGGCGGCCGCCGTCCATGCCCATCATGCGCCGTCGGCCTCCGCACTCAGGTCCTCAACCAGTTGGGACCTGTAAATCTCGGCGTAGAGGGCGCTGTCTTCCATCAGCTCGGCATGCGTTCCCATGGCCGCCACGGCGCCGCGATCAAGCACGAGGATCAAATCTGCGCCCAGCACCGTGCTGATGCGCTGGGCTATGACAAAACTGGTGCGGCCCTGCATCAGGTTGTCCAGGGCCTGCTGGATGCGCCTCTCGGTGGCGAAATCCACGGCGCTGGTCGAATCGTCCAGAATGAGCAAATGCGGATCGAGCAACAGGGCCCGGGCGATGGCGATCCTCTGTTTCTGGCCCCCGGAAAGCGTTGCGCCCCGTTCGCCCACCGACGTGGCGTAGCCCTCGGGAAACTCCATGATGAAATCGTGCGCGGCGGCGGCGCGGGCGGCCGCCTGAACTTCCTCCATGGTGGCGTCCGGCCGGCCAAAGGCGATGTTGTCCTGAATGCTGCCGCTGAAGAGGTTGGTCTCCTGCAGCACAATGCCAATTTGCGAACGCAGGCTGTCGAGCGTGGCGTCGCGGATGTCCACGCCGTCTATGCTCACCACGCCTTCCGTGACGTCGTAAAAACGAGGAATCAGGTTGATGATGGTCGTTTTGCCGCTGCCGGTGGCTCCCAGCAGGGCCACGGTTTGACCGGCCTGGACCCGAAAACTGACGTCGTCCAGGACATTTTCGCCACTCTCAAAGTAACGAAATGTGACGCCCTCAAACTCGACGTCGCCGCCGATCGTGGGCAACTCCCGGGCTCCGGCCCGGTTGCGGACTTCGCTTTCGGTGTCCAGGATTTCAAAGATGCGCGTGGCCGAGGCGGCGGCCTGGGCCATCAGGGAAATGATGAAGCCCAGTTGGCCCAGCGGGAAGAAAATGTAAATCAGGTACAGGGCGAAAGACTGATATTCTCCCAGCCCGATCAGGCCAGGAATGATCTGTCGGCCGGCGAAGTACAGCACGACGACCTGGCCCACGTTGGCCAGCATGAAGATCAGCGGGAACAACACGGAAAAGGTACGGCTGATGCGCAGGCGCTGCGCCATCAGGACGTTGGTGGCCTCGTCGAAGCGTTCCTGCTCGCGTCCCTCCCGCACAAAGGACTTGACCACGCGAATGCCGGCGACGTTTTCCTGCAGCACGGTATTCAGCGCGGCCAGCAGTCGCTGCGATTTTTCGAAGAGGGGCTGCGCGATGCGGCCGAAGATGGCGAAAAAGATGATGGTGACCGGCAAAATCGGAAAGATGGAAAGGGTCAATTGCCAGTTGGTCGACAGCAATATGAGCAGCGTGGCGATCAGCAGCAGAAAGGCCTGGACCGCCAGAATTAGTCCCTGGGCGATGAAGAGACGCACCTTTTCGACGTCATCGGTGGCGCGAATCATCAGTTGACCGGTCTGGGTCCGGTCGTAATAACTGAAGGACAGGCGTTGCAGGCGCGAAAAGATGTCGTTGCGCATGTCGAATGCCGCGCCCTGCGACGTCGCCTCGGCCATGTAGGTCTGCACGAAGGCAAAAACAGCGCGCAGGACGGCGAAAACGATGATGGCGGCCACGCCATTGATCAACAGGGTTTCGGCCGCTTCCGAGCTGAGTTTCAGTTCATCGACGCTCGTACCCATCAACTGCGCTGACGCGCCCTGCACAAATTCCGGCAGGGCAAGAATCTGGTTGGCGGTCACGCCGTCGGTCACGGCGTTGACCATGTTCTGCACCAGGCGCGGCACGGCCAGCTGCGCCAGGGTGGCGACGACAAGGGCGCCGTAGGCCAGCGTGGCCGTGCGCCGTTGCCCCCGCAGATAGCCGATGGCGCGGCGCAACCCGGTCATGTCGACGGGCGGTCGCCCGCCCCGTCGTCCCTGTTCTTCCCTGTTCGCAACTCTGGCCTGCAAGGTGGCCCTCCCTGACCAGGCGTCGATGATGTCCCGGCCACTTCGCCTTCCCAGCATAGAATCAGGCTGGCGCTTTGACTAGTGCCACCTGCCCCGCTCATCAGACGTTAAGATTGCTGCGGAGCTGGCAGACTGACATAATACGCGCTGGTAGCCGACGAAACGCTGGAGCAGGATCCCAAATGATGGAGTTTCCGCGCCAACCCCTGGCGCAGACCGGACTGGAAGTACCGCGCATCGCCCTGGGCTGCGCGCACATCGGCAAGAACGGCCGCGAAGAGGCCATCGGCATCGTGCACAGCGCGCTTGAACTGGGCATCGACTATCTGGACACCGCTCCCCTGTACAAGAGCGAGGCGTACATCGGCGAGGCCCTGCAGGGCGTCCCGCGCGACAGCTATATCATGGCCACCAAGATTGGCCGCCTGCCGGATGGCCGGGGTGGCTTCATCTTCGATTACAGCCGCGACGGCGTCCTGCGCAGTCTCGAAAACAGTTTGAAAGCCCTGAAGATCGACCGCGTCGACATCCTGCACATTCACGACCCGGACGTCGAGGACAGGTATGAGGAGGCCCTGCACCAGGGCTACCCTGCGCTGGACGAATTGCGCAGTCAGGGCGTCGTCAGCGCCATCGGCGCCGGCATGAACGAGTGGGAAATGGAGCTTGATTTCTCCCGCGCCGGCAATTTTGATTGCTTCTTGCTGGCCGGTCGTTACACGCTGCTGGAACAAACAGCCCTGGGGGCCCTGCAGGAGTGGCGGGAGCGCGGCATCGGCGTGTTTGCCGGGGGCATCTTCAACAGCGGCATCCTGGCCACCGGCGACAGCGAAATCGCTCGCTACAACTATGAATTGGCGCCGCCCCACATTCGGGCGAAGGCCCGTGAACTCGAAAGGGTCTGCAAGAGCCACCAGGTGCCGCTGAACGCCGCGGCCATCCAGTTCGTGTGGGCGCATCCGGCCTATACCACCCTGATTCCCGGCGCCGACCGTATCGCGCAGGTCGCCAACAACCTCCGGGCGCTCGAATTCGACATCCCGCCTGCATTCTGGCAGGAACTGGTAGAATGCGGCCTCGTGGACGCCGAAGCGCCCCTGCCGGGCACACCCGGCGCCTGGGCCTGAAGCGGAGGCCGTTAAAGCGAATTCACCAGACAGGAGGCAACATGGCATCCGGGAAGCAGCAGCGACAACAGTTGCTGATTCTTTACCTGAACACCTCTGCCCTCGACAGCGACGTCAAGGGCTGGACGATGTATGACGGCACGGGACGCGAACATCACACCACCGGTGACAGCGACCAACGGCCCTACGCTACGGGCATGGATGCCCTGCTGGATGGCTGGCGCGTGATCCAGTTTCCGCAACTGATACCGCCCTACCCAGGCATGGAATACACGACTTCGTTCAAGAAAAACGAATACATCTTCGAGAAGCTGGAGACCATCGACTCATGAGTGACAAACAACATCTGCTTGACTCGCGCCAGATGGCGGAGTTCGTGGCGCGCGGTTTCCTGCGCTTCGACGGCATCGTGCCGGACGAGATCAACAGGGCCGTGATGGACGCCTTTGAGGCCGGTGGCATCAGCAGTTATCCGGCCGGCACACCCTTTGCGGAGTGCTATCCGGAGCCTTCGCCCATCGGCGCCATGCTGCGTCTGCCCCAGGTCTGTGGCATCCTCGAAAGCCTCGTCGGCCCGGACCCGCTCTTCGACCATCACGCCATCCACAAACGCCTGCCCAACGAGGGCAAGGCCCAGGGCATGCATGGCGATTCGATCATCGACACGCGCCTGCACTTCGACGTGCAACTCATGTACTTCCCGCACGACGTGCCCCTTGAAATGGGCGGAACCCTGCTGCTGCCAGGCAGCCACTTCCGCCGCATCAACGAAATGGAGGTCGCCCGTTACCAGAACTTCCTTGGGCAGATCCCCATGGTCTGTGAGGCGGGCAGTATCCTGGTCCTGCATCACGGCATCTGGCACTGCGGCCGCCAAAACCAGACCGATCGCATGCGTTACATGTATAAAATCCGGCTCAACCCCAGCGTGCGTCAGCTGCGCCTGTGGAACACGGACGACCTCGACGATGACACCGGCGCCCACCAACCCATTTTCGCCGGCGAGAAACGCGACGACGTGCAGGCCATTCTGGCGAAACTGGAACCCTGGTATGAAGCCGGTGATGGCCGTCTGGAAATCGTCAACCGCACCCTGCTGTGGCGCTTCCTGACCGGTGACGAGGACTTTGACGTCCACTACTGGCTGACACGCCTGGAAAACATGCCGGAGAATCGTCTGAGCGCCTGAGGCAGCTGCGTAAATCGCATGAAAATCACGAAGCTGGAGACCTTCTTCGTCCGGCCCCGCTGGCTCTTCCTCAAAATGCACACCGACGAGGGAATCGTCGGCCTCGGCGAGCCGGTGGTTGAGGGACGATCGCAGACCGTGGCCGCAGCGGTCCACGAGATTGGTCGCTACCTCATCGGTCAGGACCCCACGCGCATCGAACATCACTGGCAGGCGATCTTCCGCGGCCAGTTTTATCGTGGCGGACCCGTGCTCACCAGCGCCCTCTCGGGCATCGAGCACGCCATGTGGGACATCACCGGCAAGTGGCTGGGTCAGCCGGTCTACAAGCTGCTGGGCGGCGCCGTGCGCGACCGCATTCGCGTCTACGGCTGGCTTGACGACCAGTCCTATGGCGATTACGTCGAACAGGCGGTGGTCGGCGCGCGGGCGGGCTTCACGGCCTTCAAGCTGGGAGTGCCTGGCGCGGTCAACATCGTCGATACGCGTGCAAAAGTGGACGAAATCGTCGAGCATTTCGCCCGCTTTCGGGACGCGCTGGGGCCAGAGATCGACATCGGCATCGACTTTCACGGGCGCGTCAGCCCGGCCATGGCCGTTCGGCTGGCCCAGGCGCTGGAACCCCTGCATCCCTTTTTCATTGAGGAACCGGTGCTGCCGGAAAACGTCGATGCCCTGGCAACCGTGGCCCGCAGCACCAGCATCCCCATCGCCACCGGTGAACGTCTCTTCACAAAGTGGGCCTTTCGCGAGCTGCTCGAAAAACAGGCCGCGGCCATCCTGCAGCCGGACCTGGCGCACGCGGGCGGCATTCTGGAGGTGCGCAAGATCGCGGCCATGGCCGAGTGCTGGTATGCGGCCGTCGCGCCGCACTGTCCGCTGGGGCCGATCGCTCTGGCCGCCAGCCTGCAACTCGACGCCTGCACGCCGAATTTCCTCGTGCAGGAACATTTCACAACCGGCGCGGGCTATCTGAAGAAGCCATTCCAGATCATCGACGGTCACATTCCCTTGCCGACCGGGCCGGGCCTGGGCATCGAACTGGACGAGGGTGCCATCGCTCCGAAGCTCTACGACGGCAGCTGGGAAACGCCGCAGCTCCGCCACAGCGACGGTTCGGTCGCGGACTGGTAGTGCTCTACTTCACACATATCCCTTCAGGCGACAGGGGCAGTTCGCTTTCCGGTCTCCGCAGGGCGCTGACTTCGTCAGGATGGCGCTGTTACAATGGCGACCCGGCGCCAAACTTTCGCAGGTGTATCGGCGGCGCAGTCTCACGCTGCCGGCTCGATTCATTCAGGAGCCATTGATGTCCGAAACAGTCCCGTCCATCGCCCTGCAACTCTATTCCCTGCGCGCCGAACTCGAAGAGGACTTCGAGGGCGTCGTGCGCGAGGTAGCCGCGGCCGGATACGCCGGCGTGGAACCCTTTGGCTATCCGTATCGAGACGCCGCCGCCGAGGGTCAACTCTTTCGCGAGTTGGGTCTGCAGGTGCCGAGTTTCCATGCCGCCATTTCGGCGGGCGAGGACACGGAAAAAGTGATTGAGGCCGCCCGCATAGTGGGTACGCGACGCATCATCGTCGCCGGAATTGGCCGGGGCGAGGCCTGGGACACGCGGAGCAAAATCGAGGCCAATTGCGCACTGATCAACGAATCCGCGGCCAGCGCAGCGGCGGCGGGCATCGAGCTTGGCTATCACAACCACTGGTGGGAATTCGACACGGTGGTCGACGGCCAGCCGGTCTGGCGCCACATGTTGAATCTGCTGGATGAGGACGTTTTCTTCCAGATCGATACCTACTGGGCGCAGGTCGGCGGCGCGGACGTGGTCAGCGTCCTCTCCGAACTCGGGACGCGCAACCAGGTGCTGCACGTCAAGGACGGCCCGGCCGACGACCCGCATTCGGACATGGTCGCCGTCGGCAGCGGCGTGATGGACTGGGAAGCCATTTTCGCGGTCAGCGACGTCGACTGGGTCGTCGTTGAACTGGACCGCTGCGCCACGGACATGTTGCAGGCCGTGCGCGACAGTTGCACCTGGCTGAGCGGGGAGGGATACGCCCGTGGATCGAGTTAGCGTCGGCATCATCGGTTGCGGCCACATCAGCGACCATTACTGCCAGGGCCTGAAGCATTTTCGCATCCTCGACCTGCGCACCTGCGCCGACCTGGACATGGCGCGCGCGGAAGCGCTGGCGTCCACTCATGGCATCGCGGCCCTGAGCGTTGACCAGTTGCTGGCGGACCCCGACATCGAAATTGTGGTGAACCTGACGCCGCCGGCGGCCCATTTCGACGTGGCCATGCAGGTGATTGCCGCCGGCAAACACATCTACAACGAAAAGCCCTTGACGCAGACGCGGGACCAGGGTCGCCGGCTGCTGCAGGCGGCGGAGGACGCCGGTCTGCGCGTGGGCGGCGCTCCGGATACCATTCTGGGCGGCGGCCTGCAGACCAGTCGCAAGCTGCTGGACGATGGCTGGATCGGCGCGCCCGTGGCAGCCTGCGGCTTTTTTGCCAGCCACGGGCCGGACAGCTACCACCCTGAACCGGACTTCTTCTTCAAGCCCGGTGGAGGCCCGCTCTTCGACATGGCGCCCTATTACCTGACCGCCCTGGTACACCTGCTCGGACCGGTCACCAGAGTCACCGGTTCGGCCTCCAGGGGCTTCGAACAACGTTTCGCCACGAACCCGGAGCTGCCTCCCGAACGCCATGGCTACGCCATCGACGTGGAGGTGCAGACGCATGTGTCGGCGGCGCTGGACTTCGCCAACGGCATAGTGGGCACGCTCATCACCAGCTTCGACATCTGGCATCAGAACCTGCCGCGCATGGAGATTTACGGCACGGAAGGCACCCTGTCCGTGCCGGACCCCAACCACTTCAGGGGGCCGGTGCGCGTCCGACGCGCCGGCGCGGAGGACTGGAGTGAGATTCCCCTGACGCACGACGCCAGCATGTTCCGCGGCGTGGGCGTCGCCGACATGGCCGGCGCCCTGCGTTCGGGACGGCCGCATCGCGCCAGTGGCAATCTGGCCTGGCACGTGCTGGACCTGATGCACGCGACTCTGGAGTCGGCTGAAAGCGGGCGCCATCAACACATCAGCAGCGGCGTGGCCCGGCCGGACCCCCTGCCCACCGGTTTGGCGCCAGGTCACCTGGATGACTGAGAGCAAAACCCTTCCATGAACGGCAACACGATGTCTGTTCCTGCCAGGGTCGGACTCATCGGCTGTGGCAACATCAGCGACCGGTACTTCAAATACTGCCGTACGTTCGTGGATGTCGAAATCTTCGCTTGTGCCGACCTGCTGCCGGAGCGCGCCAAAACGAAAGCCGCGCAGTACGGCGTTCGGGCCCTGGACGTCGACGAGCTTTTGGGCGACCCCGACGTCGATATCGTCTTGAATCTGACTATCCCCCAGGCGCATGCTGAAGTGGACCTGGCTGCGCTCCAGGCCGGCAAGCACGTCTACAGCGAAAAGCCCCTGGCGCTGGACCTGGCGGACGGTCAGCGCGTCCTCGACCTGGCCACAGAACGGGGACTGCGAGTCGGCTGCGCGCCGGACACCTTTCTTGGTGGAGGTCAGCAGACCAGCCGCAAGCTGATCGACGAGGGCTGGATCGGTCGCCCTGTCGCCGCCGTCTCCTTTCTGGCGAGCCACGGACACGAGCACTGGCACCCGGATCCGGCCTTTTACTACCAGGCCGGTGGCGGACCCATGCTCGACATGGGCCCCTACTACATCACGGCCCTGGTGAATTTGCTGGGTCCGGTCGCGCGCGTCAGCGGTTCGACCAGGATCTCGTTTCCCCGGCGCAGAATCACCAGCGAGCCGAAATACGGGGAGTTGATCGACGTCGAGGTGAGCACCCACCAGTCCGCCCTGCTGGAATTCAGCGCAGGTCTGACGGCAACGGTGGTGATGAGTTTCGACGTCTGGTCGCACAACCTGCCACGCATCGAGGTCTACGGCAGCGAAGGTTCGCTGGTCGTGCCGGACCCCAACACCTTCCGCGGGCCTGTGTTGCTGCGCCGCGCCGACGCGGAGGCCTGGAGCGAGATTCCCCTTGCCCACAGCGATCAGGTCGAACGCAGTATTGGCGTCGCGGACATGGCCAGCGCCATCCGCCACAATCGGCCGCAGCGCGTCAGCGGCGAACTGGCCCTGCACGCGCTGGAGGTCATGCTGGCCGTGGAAGAGGCATCCGCCGGCGAGCGCCACGTGGACATTGCGAGCAGCGTCGCCCGCCCGGAACCCCTGCCCCTCGGCTTGCGGCCCGGCCGGGTGGACTTGTAGCGAGGAAATGCATGACTGAAGAACGCACCTTTGTCACCGGGGCGCTCGGGTGTATCGGCGCCTGGGTGACCCGCAATTTACTGCGCTCGGGCGCTCCGGTCACCGTATTTGACCTCGGGACGGACCGCAAGCGACTTGAACTGATTCTGGAGCCGGATGAAATCGCCAGGATCGAATTCATTCAGGGCGACATCACCGACACCGAAGCGGTCGGGAAGGCCTTGCAAGCTTCCGGCGCGCGGCGCATTATCCATCTGGCGGCGTTGCAGGTGCCCTTTTGCCGTGCCAACCCGCCGCTGGGCGCCAGCGTCAACGTCATCGGCACGATCAACATCTTCGAAGCAGCGAATGCGCTGGGCATCGACCACGTCGTCTATGCCAGCAGCGCCGCCGTCTATGGCAGGGGCGACGAATACGACCGCGACGTCATTGAAAACGACGCGCCCTTTCTGCCGAAGAATCTCTACGGCGTGTTCAAGCTGGCCAACCAGGGCACGGCAGAGATATATCACCAGGACCATGGCATCAACAGCATCGGACTGCGACCCTACACCGTCTACGGCCCGGGCCGCGACCAGGGCATGACCTCCACGCCCACGCGCGCCATGCTGGCCGCCGCCGCCGGCCAGCCCTGGCACATTTCCTTCGGCGGCCACAACGCCTTCCAGTTCACCAATGACGTCGCCAGAATCTTCATCCAGGCGGCCGGCCTGCCGGACTGGGAGGGCGCAGAAAGTTTCAATCTGGGAGGATCGATCGCCCACATGAGCGAAGTGGTCGCTGCCATCGAAAAGGCCGTGCCCGAAGCAGCCGAACAGATAACGTTCGAGGATGCGCCATTGGCCCTGCCCGCCGGTACCAGCGATCGCGCGCTCGTTGAAGCCATCGGCCCCGTGCCCTGCACGCCCCTTGATGAAGGCGTGGCCTTCACCATCGCCCTGTTTCGCGACGCCCTGTCAGACGGGAGAATTGTCCTGGATGAGTACGACGCCTGAGACGGCAAAACTGCGCCAGCTTTACCTGCTTGAGCCCGGGGTCGCCTTCTTCAATCACGGCTCCTTTGGCGCTTGTCCCCGTCCGGTATTCGAGGCCTACCAGCGCTGGCAGCGAGAGCTCGAATTGCAGCCCGTAAGCTTCATGTTCGATCGCAGTCCGCAACTGCTGAACGAGACCCGCGCTCATCTGGCCCGTTGGCTAAAGACTTCCGGCGCCAACCTGGTCTTCACGACCAACGCCACGACCGGCGTCAACACCGTCGCGCGCTCCCTGCAACTGGAGCCGGGCGACGAAATCCTGACCTGTGACCACGAATATGACGCCATAGACAACACCTGGCGATTCACCTGCGAGAACAGCGGCGCGCGCATGGTGGTGCATTCCGTCCGGCTGCCCCTTGAATCGCCGGAAGCCCTGGTGGACGAGTTCTGCGCCGCCATCGGCCCGCGCACGAAAGTTATCAGCCTCAGCCACGTGACGTCGCCAAGTTCGCTGATTCTGCCCATCGCAGAGATCTGCCGCCGCGCCCGTGACGCGGGCGTGCTGACCGTCATCGACGGCGCCCACGCGCCCGGTCACGTCGACCTGGACATTGAGGCCATAGGCGCGGACTTCTACGCCGGCAACTGCCACAAGTGGCTCAGCGCGCCCAAGGGCTCCGGCTTTCTTTATGTTCGACCGGAACATCATGACCTCGTCAACCCGCTGGTCATCAGTCACGGCCAGTATGCGCACGTCAAGGGCATGTCCATCGACCTGGGCGTTGACGACGATGAACGCAGCGTTCTCAACGAACGACACGACTGGCAGGGAACGCGCGACATGGCCGCCTGGTTCGCCATCGCCAGCGCCATCGACTTTCAACGTGAGCACAACTGGCCGGCGGTGCGTCAACGCTGTCACCGGCTGGCCCTTGAACTGGCCGGGCGAATCTCTGCGCTGGGCGGCGACCTGCCGCCCTTTGCCCGCGACCAGGACACCTGGCACGCGCAAATGATTTCAATCCCGGTGCGGGGTGAGAACCTGGCGCAGAGGTTCCACCAGCTATATCGGGACAGCAAGGTGGTCGTCGCCGGTGGAGAATTCGCCGGCAGGGGCTTCGTGCGGGTGTCCGTGCAGGGCTACAACACGGAAGAGGATGGCGAACGCCTGATTGCGGCGCTCACCGAAGTCGATCTGACCTGATCAGGCCTGTCTCAACCAGTCGGCGTTCCAGGACCTGCTCACAGGGCGACTTCAGCAACTGCAGATCGCAGCCGGTGGCTGCATCCAGCGCCGCCCGGGGAATGAGGCCAACCAGTTCGCTGCCGTACAAGTTTACGCCTTCGCGTCTCGCCTCGCGCCGCAGCGCAGCCATGACCGCCGCCAGTCCCGTGCGACGGTAGTCCGTCAGGTTCATCGAGACCTGGGCGCGGCCGGCGACCCGCATTCCCAGGGCCTGCAACGCGGGCAGTCCGCCACCGGAAGCGCGAATCCTGCGCGCAATTCGCCTGGCCACCTGGACGTCCGCCGTGTCCAGCCAGACGTTCCAGGCGATGAGCGCTTCCCTCGCGCCGATGGCGACGGCGCCACCCCTGCCCATTGTTGACGGCCCGCAATCGGGTCGGCGCCGCTCGTCCTTGTCAATGGCAATCCGAAGACCTTCGTAACCGCCACGCCGGATGTCAGCCAGCTGCCTGGCGTCAGGACTCCTTGCAGCGGCGCCGTAAAGATATACGGGCAGTTGCAACTCCCCTCCCACCCGGGCGCAGAGACCGCGCGCAAGGTCTCGACATTGCGCCAGCGTACTGCCCTGCAGGGGCGTGAAGGGGACGACGTCCGCTGCGCCGATGCGGGGGTGCTGGCCTTCGTGGCGTTCCATGTCGATGTGTTGTGCGGCCCCCTGAATCAGGGCGAACATGGCCTCCGACATGGCCGCAGGTGGGCCGGCGACGCTGAACACGCTGCGATTGTGGTCGGGATCGCTGTGCAGGTCCAGCAGGCTCACGGCCGGGCGGGTACAAACCGCTGCGGCGATGGCGGCGATCACGTGACTCCGCCGTCCTTCAGATACATTGGCCGCGCTGAATACCAGCACGTCGCGCCCCTCCTGGCTGTACCGGATTGTACTGCACACCACCACCCCTGTTGATTGACAGGGGGCCGCGCACGTGTCAGGCTTTCGCCGTCATCGGGGTGATTTGGAGAAAACATGGAAAAGTTGAGCGCCGTGATGCTGGGCGCCGGCAACCGCGGGCTGTTGACCTATGGCCCTTATGCCCAGGCCCACCCTGAGGAACTGGAATTCGTCGCCGTGGCCGAGCCGCGCAAGGGACGACGCGAACGCTTCGCCAGGGAACACGGCATCCCGCCGCAGCGTCAGTATGACTCCTGGGAGTCCCTGCTCGCCGTCGGCAAGCTGGCCGACGTACTCTTCAATTGCACTCAGGACCAGTTGCATACCGCTACGACCCTGGCTGCCCTTGACGTTGGCTACGACATCCTGCTCGAGAAACCCATGGCGGAAAACCTGCTCGACAACATGCGCCTGGTGCAGGCAGCCGAGAAAAGAGGGAGGCTGCTGGCGACCTGCCACGTCCTGCGCTACACGGCCTTTTTCCAGACCCTGCGCGATGTCCTGCGTTCCGGACGCCTGGGGCGCATCATCAACGTCGACCACCGTGAGAATCTGATTTTCTGGCACATGGCGCACAGTTTCGTGCGCGGCAACTGGCGCGCAGAGGCCAGTTCCGCCCCGATGTTGCTGGCAAAATGTTGCCATGACCTGGATATTCTGGGCTGGCTGCTGGGCCTGCGCTTCGCACGGGTCAGTTCCTTCGGCAGCCTGACCGCCTTTCGACCCGAACATGCGCCACCGGATGCGCCCCTGCGTTGCACCGACGGCTGCCCTCACGCGAACGATTGCAAGTTTTACGCGCCCCGCTTCTACGCCAAAGACGGCGACTCCTTCATGCTCAACGCCGTGGCCATGAATGCCGGAGCCGACGAACGTCTCGAGTTACTGGCCAGTTCCAGCCCTTACGGTCGATGCGTCTGGCACTGCGACAATACGGTCGTTGACCACCAAACGGTTGCGATGGAAGCGGAAGACGGCACGACCGTCACGTTGATCATGCAGGGACATGGCTTTGAAGAGTGCCGCACGATGCGCTACGACGGCACCCTTGGCACCCTGCAGGCGCGGATGGGCGGCGCGGGCGGCAACAAAATCACCCTGCGCGATCACCTCAGTGGCAGCAGCGAAGAGATCGAAGTGCAGGACGCGGCCAGCGGACACGGCGGCGGCGATTTCGGCATTGTGGCCGCCTTTCTGCGCGCGGCCCGCGGCGCGCCGGACCGGGACCTGCCGACGGCCAGGGAGTCGCTCGAGAGCCATTTGCTGGCCTTCGCCGCCGAGGAAGCCCGCAACAGCCGCAAGGTCGTCAAGGTCGACCGTTTCCGTCGCCGGGCGGAAAAGGCGCTGAAACGCGAACGAAAACGCGCAAAAAGCAAAAGGTGATCCAGCCGCCCGTCCGGCGGAGACGAAGTCAATTCAGACCGGGTTTCCCGGAGTCGGCAGAGTCACTTCGCGCCGGCCCTGACGGGGGCCGGAATGAAGTCCAGACGCTCGCCAACCTCACGGAAAGCCTGCAGGGCCTGATCGAGGTGCTCCCTGCGGTGCGTGGCCGTGTAACTGGTGCGCAGCAATCCGGCGCCGGGCGGCGTGGCCGGGGGGACGACCGGGTTGGTGTAGACGCCCGCGTCGATCAGGGCGTGCCAGGCCAACGCCACGCGGAAGTCCTCACCCAGGATGACCGGCACGATGGGCGTATTGCTGGCGCCGGTGTTGTATCCCAGAGTCTTCAGTTGTTCCCGCATGTAGTCCGCATTCTGCCACAGGTTCGTGACGTGCTGCGGCTCACTCTCCATGATGTCGAGCGCCTTGAGCACGGTTGCGACGTTGGGAGCCGGCAACGCTGCCGAAAAAATGAGCGAACGGGCGTGGTGCTGGATGTAATGGACTGCTTCGGCGCTGCCGGCAATGAAACCACCGATCGACGCGAAGCTTTTGCTGAAGGTGCCCATTATCAGGTCAACCTCGTCCGTGAGGTCAAAGTGCGCTGACGTGCCGCGGCCGCCTCCGGTCACGCCCATGCCATGGGCATCGTCGACCATGATGCGCGCCCCGTGGCGCTTGCAAATGGCGACGAGTTCCGGCAGAGGGGCCAGGTCGCCCATCATGCTGTAGACGCCGTCCACCACGACCAGTTTGCCGGCGTCCGCGGGCAGGCGCGACAGGACCCGGTCGAGGCTGCCTACGTCGTTGTGAAGGAATCGCTTCATTTCGCCGCGCGCCATAATGCAACCATCGACGATGCTGGCGTGGTCGTCCTTGTCGACGATGACGAAGTCGCCCTTGCCCACCATCGCCGAGATCGTGCCGACGTTGGTCTGATAACCGGTGGGAAAGACCACCGCGGCTTCCTTGCCCACGAATTCGGCCAGGCGCCGGTCCAGTTCAAGATGCAATTCCAGGGTGCCGTTGAGGAAGCGCGAGCCGGTAACGCTGGTGCCATAGTGCCGCACGGCGTCCAGCATGGCCTCCCGCACCCGCGGGTCGGTCGTGAGGCCCAGATAGTTGTTCGAACCCAGCATGATCACGTCCCGGCCTTCGATGGTCGCGGTCACGCCTTCGGACTGGCTCAGAGCGCGGAAATAGGGGTAGATGCCGATGGACTGCGCTTCCCGCACGCGTAACATGTGGCTGTCGCTGGCGATCTTGTCATAAAGATCTGCCATGTTCAGACTCCTGTTCAGGGCAGGGAAGCCCCTGTTCGGGATCGAGACCCGCGTCACCTGGTGACGGCGCAATTATGCTGCAAATGTCGCGAATATGCCATAGGTGGACAGTGCGGCCCCGCCCGGCCTTGTCGCGCCAGGGGTCAGACGCTACAATGTATTCGTCATGAAATCCTGGCGCAAACAGGGAGCGGCTGCATGTCCTCGTTGACCATCAAGCGCATCATTGTCTGGGTCGTGTCGACGATTCTCGGGCTGCTCAGCGCCCTGCTGATCATCACGGTCGGCTTTGCCATCCTGCCGTCGCTCTTCCTGCCGCCCATCATCACCCCCGTCAACTCGGAAGCCATCAGCATCGCGCGTTACGGCACCATTTACTTCGCGACGACCGCCCTGCCCCTTGCGCTGCTCTTCATGGTCTGGCTGGACCATTTTCTCGATACCCGTATCCTGCCGGACTAAAAGTCGTTCAGTCGGTACCACTTTCTTCCAGCCAGTCCGCCCGCAGCAGGGCCTCGAAGTTTCGCAGCGTCAGGTCTCTGTTCACGCGTAAACGAGCCAGATCGAAGAGACCCGTGCTGTCATGCAGGACGCCGGCGCGGGTACTCAGGGCCATTCGATAGCCGGCTTCCCGGGCCACCTGCCTTGCCAGCGCATCGTGCTTGCCAAAGGGCCAGGCGATGACAGCGGGCGCCACGCCCGTCCAGGCCTCCAGGCTTTCGCGGCTGCCAAGCAACTCGTATACCAGCAGGTCCCGCTCAAGGCCGCTCAGTTCCCGGTGCGATCGACTGTGCGATTGTATGGACATGCCCCGGGCCGCCATGGCGACCAGCTCTTCGCGACCCAGATGTAGCGGGTCCCGCGCATCCACCCGTTCGCTGATGATGAAAAACGTGCCGCTGAAACCGGCCTCCAGCAGCAGGGGCATGACGACGCTGTAGTGGTCGACGTGGCCGTCATCAAAGGTCAGGATAACGGGTTTGGGCGGCAATTGTTCGCCATGGTTAAGCGCGCGAAACAGTTGATCGGGAGAGATGCTGCTGTAGCCGGCGTCGCGCAGCCAGGCCAGCTGCTCCCGGAACGCCTCCGGGCGCACTGTCAGTCCGATGCGCAGGGTGTCCGCGTCCCTCGGCAAGGGAGACACGTAGTGGTACATCAAAATGGGCACGCGAATGCGCCGCATGGTGCCGTCCTGCGCCATCGCCAGGGCATTCAGCGCCAGCAGACACAAGAGTAGCGATGCGGCAAGATGTGGTCGAAGGGAAATCACAAAAGGCTGCAAGTCTACCGGTTCGGGGTCCGCACAATAGCGCGACTGCCGATCTGATAGCAAATGACAGCGGGCGGCTGTTACAGTCTCTGTAATGAATGAAAATCCTTCGTCACGCCTCCCGGGGTTGCATCGGCTCAGCGCCGTGGAGCGCCTGAAACGCGTGGCCGAATCAACCGGGCTTTCCCCGGAGGAATCCAGCCTGCTGGCAGCGGGAGGAGGTCTCGACCCATTGCTGGCCGGGCAGATGATCGAAAACTGCATCGGCGTTTTCGGCCTGCCGCTGGGCATCGCCCCGAACTTCATCGTCAATGGTCGCGAGTTGCTGGTGCCCCTGGCCATCGAAGAGCCTTCAGTCCTGGCCGCCCTGGGCAATGCCGCCCGTATCTTTCGCGCCGGAGGCGGCTTCAGCGCCGACAGCGACGAGCCGGTGATGACCGGACAGGTCCAGTTGCTGGACGTCACCGACATTGAGGCCGCCAGGTCCGCCATTGAGCGGGCACGGACGGAGATACTTGCCCAGGCCGATGCACTGGCGGGTAGCATCGTGGCACGTGGCGGCGGCGCGCGGGACCTGAAGTTGCGCGCCTTCCCGCAGAGTCCTGTCGGCCCCATGCTGGTCCTGCATCTTGCCATCGACTGCCGCGACGCCATGGGCGCCAATGTGGTCAACAGTGTCTGCGAAGGGCTCGCGCCGCTGCTGGAATCGCTTTCCGGCGGTCGCGCCAATTTGCGCATTCTTAGCAATTTCAGCGACCGGCGCCGGGCGCGGGCCAGCTGCTCCCTGCCCGCCGCCGAGCTGGAAGGCAACGGGCAGGACGGCCTGAACGTCGCCAAGCGAATCGTCGAGTCATCCGCCCTGGCGGAAATCGACCCCTGGCGGGCGACAACCCACAACAAGGGCATCATGAACGGCATCGATGGCGTCGCCATCGCCACCGGCAATGACTGGCGCGCCATAGAAGCCGGCGCCCACGCTTGGGCGGCCCGCGATGGCGACTATCGCAGTCTGTCGCACTGGCGCCTGGATGAGGACGGAGACCTTCGGGGCTCGATCGAGTTACCGCTGGCAGTCGGCACCGTGGGCGGGGCCACCCGGGTCCATCCCCTGGCCGCCCTGTGCCTGAAGATCCTGGGGGTCTCCTCCGCCCGGGAACTGGCAGAAATCATGGCCGCCGTCGGCCTGGCGCAGAACTTCGCCGCCCTGCGCGCCCTGGCGACGGAAGGCATCCAGCGCGGCCACATGAACCTGCACGCGCGCCAACTGGCGCTGGCCGCCGGCGCTCCGCCGGAACGCGTGGGCGAAATCGCCGGCACGCTGGTGGCCGGCGGCGACATTCGCCTGGGCAGGGCGCAGGACCTGGTGGCTGGCCTGCAGGATGGAGATTCCAGGTGAGCGAAGGGACGCACATGCCCGGTTCTGACAGCGAAAGGTTGAATGGAATGACGGAAATGGCTCCCCTGAGCCAGGTGGGGATCGTCGGCTATGGCGCTTACGTGCCGCGCTACCGCCTGCCCGGCAGCGAGATCGCGCGCATCTGGACGGGTGGCAGGGGCGGCAGCCCGGTGCGCGAAAAGGCCGTCGCCGGCCTTGATGAAGACGTCATCACCATGTCCATCGAGGCGGCGCGCAACGCCATCGCCCGCGCCCGCATCCAACCGGACGACATTTGCGCCGTCTGGGTGGGCAGCGAAAGCCATCCCTATGCTGTCAAGCCAAGCAGCACCGTCGTCGCCGAGAGCCTGGGCGCGACGCCGGCGGTGTTGGCCGCCGACCTCGAATTCGCCTGCAAGGCCGGCACTGAAGCCGTGCAGGCCTCTATCGGCATCATCGGCAGCGGCATGGGCCGGTACACCCTTGCCATTGGCATGGACACAGCCCAGGGCCGGCCCGGCGATGAGCTCGAATACACGGCGGCCTCCGGCGGAGCGGCTTTCCTGCTCGGCCCGGCGGACGCGGCCTGCGCACGTTTTTTGGGCAGCACCAGCTTCGTCACCGATACACCCGACTTCTGGCGCCGGGAAGGCCAGCCCTATCCCAGCCACGGGGACCGCTTCACCGGCGAACCGGCCTATTTCCACCACAGCATCAACGCCGGACGCGTGCTCATGGAGCGCATGGGGACCCAGGCCGACGACTACGCCTGGGCGGTCTTTCACCAGCCCAACGTCAAGTTTCCGCAGCGCGCGGCCCGCAGCCTGGGCTTCAGTCCGGACCAGGTCGGCGCCGGACTGTTGGCCGGGGACATCGGCAACACCTATTCCGGCTCCTGCATGCTGGGGCTGACCGCCATTCTGGACGTCGCCGAACCCGGCGACCGCATCCTCATGGTCAGCTACGGCAGCGGCGCCGGATCGGACGCCTTCGATCTGGAAGTCACGGAGAGGCTGGCAGGAATGCGCCGGCGGGCGCCCGCCACCCGCGACTACATCGCCCGACGCAGCGAGATCGATTACGCGACCTACACGCGCTTCCGCGGCAAGCTAAGGAACTGAAGATGGACACACTGAAGCTGGGCATCGTCAGTTTCGCCCACGGGCACGTCCGCGTCTACGCTGACGTCATGCGCGACTTCGAAGATGCGCAGATCGTCGCCGCCTGGGACGACGATGAAGCGCGCGGTCGGCAGTATTGCCAGGAGTTCGGCATCGACTTCGTGCCCAATCTGGATAGTCTGCTGGCACGGCGGGACCTGGATGCAGTGTTCATCGCCAGCCCCACCAACCGGCACGCCGACCACTGTCTCGCGGCCGCCCGCGCCCGGAAGCACATCCTGCTGCAAAAGCCGATGGCCCTCAGCCTGGAAGACTGCGACGCCATCATTGAGGCAGTGGCGGGCGCCGGCGTGAAATTTAGCCTTTGTTACCAGATGCGCGCCGATCCGGTCAACCGGCACATGAAAGCGCTGCTCGACGAGGGCGCAATCGGACAGGTGGCTGTCCTGCGGCGCCGACACGCCATTCCCCTTCTGCTCAGCCCGGATTTCGCCCGGCCCGACAACTGGCACATCGACCCGGTGCAGAACATGGGCATGTTCATGGACGACGCCTCCCATGCCGCCGATTTTCTTTACTGGATGCTCGGTGCGCCGGTCAGCGTCATGGCCGAAATCGACAATCTCGTCACCGACGTCGCGCCGGACGACAACGGCGTCGCCATCTACCGCTTTGCGGGTGGCGAGATCGGCATTCTGTTCAACAGTTCCACGACCCTCGCGGCGGAAAACACCACCGAAATCTATGGCGACGCGGGCAGTATCATCCAGAACCACGGCGATGTCCCCTCCGCCAACCTCCCCCGCCTGCCCGGCGCGATGGCTCTCAAAATCTGGCGGCAGGCGACCGGCGCATGGGAACTCCCGGAGTTCCCGCTGCGACCGCACGGGGAACGAATCCGCGACGTGGCGCGACCGCTTGTAGACTACCTGCATGGCCGCTGCGGCCCCCTGGCGACGGCTGAAGATGGCCGCGTCTGCATCGAGATGATCCTCGGAGCCTACGAATCGGCGCGGACCGGAAGAAGAGTTTTCTTTAACCTAGCGCAGGAGATTTGCTGCAAGTAATGGTTTTCAAATTGCTAATCTGGAAGGTGAGTTGAGGGATTGCCTTTCCAAAACACAATAAGTTCATGCAATGCTCTCGTGATTGCCACATAAAGTAATCTTCCATACCTGACATCTGACGGATATTTGCTCTGACTGGCATCAACTATAATGCACACATCAAACTCGATGCCTTTGGCCAAAAAGGCAGGAATAACTATCAGTTTGCCATTGATTTCCACATCTTGCGGATTTACCAAATCGGGACGGATTTCATGCCCCAGCAAAAACTGGTGCATACTCTCGCACTCTTTGACGTCATTGCAGATAAGAGCGATAGTCTCTAGCTCAGATTTCAAGAGCCTGCGGATTTCTTTCAAAATGCGAACTCGAAGCTCTTCTTCGGAATCCACGCCAAATTGCCTGACGGGTTCACCATGCCGCAAGAAAGGAACAACGTCCGGAAAATTGAACCTTTTGAGTACTTTGGTTCTCAACATTTTGTTGGCAAATGTCATGATTTCATAAGTAGAACGATAACTGTCGTAGATTGTTTCAAGTTTCACCTTGTCGTCGGGAAAAACATCGTCAAAGTCATTCCAGCTTGATATTCCTCGATAAGAGTGAATCGACTGTGCAAGGTCTCCAAGAATCGTCATGGAACCAGACGTCAAACTATTGCGCAAGAGCCACATTTCAACCGGGGACATGTCCTGTGCTTCATCAACAATGACATGGTCTAAGTTTGTCTTGTTGCCTTCAAGTTTAAAGTGCAAATAGGTCACTGGCGCTACATCTTCGACCCTTAGCGTGTAATCCGCATCTGAAGCACCAATGAAATCAAGATACAGTTGTAGGGCAGAAAGAGATTTCATTTCACCTTTTACAAATTGGAGGATCTCACTCTTGACGCTTCGCAGCGTTCTATTGCGTCGTCTCTCTTGAATTTCTCTTTCTGGCCGAATCATCCCATTCAATGTGTCGTTCCATTCGTAACCCAAGTTTTCTAACTGTTCCTTCCATTGCCGGGCGATGGCAGAGGATGCACCAAGTGGATCGGACAAAACACCTGCAATCCACTCCGCCACAATCGAAGTCTTGTCCTCATATTGGTCGTACAAGAGCTGCGCCGTTTCGATGGCAACCTCTTCCCGTTGGCGATTGATTGGCAGGTCCTTTGTCCTTTCCACCAAGGATTCGATAACCTGCTGCTCTACAAAGCACTGCACTCCTTGAATAGCCGTTTCAAGAGCAGGTTTGTAAAAGATGCTCTGTGCCTTGACTCGCTTGTCCTCTATGAGCTCTTCCAACTCGGACAAATGTTGGGTCCTCCCTTTCTCCAAGCTTTGCCCATACGCTTCCCTTGCTTCTTCCAAAGCCGATTTTCTGGGATTGTAGACTTGGGGCAAAGTCAAGTCTTGAACTTCCGAGAGTTCAGAGATCGCTGTTACCGTGCTGGCCCAATCCGCAAACGTCCGCTGGCGCACGCCGGAAAGATTTAGGCTTGGAAGAACTTGAGAAATAAAGTTTAAGAACAATCTATTCGGACCTACAACTAGCATCCTTCGACTTTCGCCTTGTTTCTGGTGTTCCATGGAATGTAAGAGGATGGCGATTCGATGCAGCGCAATTGTCGTTTTCCCACTTCCTGCTGCACCCTGAATTATGAGAATTTGATCTGCGTCCGTACGCATGAGTTCGTTTTGACGTTCTTGAATTGAGGTTACTACCTCTTTTAGACCTCTGCCCGTTTTGCCTTCCAGAATCTGACGGAAATAGAACTCGGGATCCGTGATTTGGCGTTTTGCTGGTTCTTCTTCATCTGTAACCTTTGTAGCAGTACTCACAGTCTCGCCAGCGACGAAATCATCACCTCGCACATCGAACAAATCGTTGATCTGCTCTAACTTTCTCCTCCGAATGGCAAGAGCTCTACGAAGCAAGACCTCGCCCTTAACGTCACCTCCGGGCGACCTGAAATGAACTGTTCTTTGAGACGTTGCATAATAAGTGCCACCGATTGGACTAGCCCAAGAAACGACGTTGTGTTTCCAACCGCTCAGTGCCGAAGTCGAATGCGCAGATTTGGCTATGTATAGTTCATCTACTGTTTCAGATCCTTCTTCGCGAAAATCAAAACGGCCGAAATAGGGCGCATCTTCTTCTGACTTTTGCAGACTGTCGCGCAATTCGAACTGTCTGTTTTGAATTGCCTTTACAACATTCGCATAGTCATATGTGGGTTGGAGTGATTTCAACTCATCCAGTTTCCTTGAAATGAAAACCAAGATGTCTTTCAGACGGCTTAATTCTAGACTTCCTTCGGGATGAATTGATGGCTTTGTCATTAACATGCCCAGAGCTATCGAGACAATTGCAATTGTAAATCCATTGATACCTGTAACAAGCGATTGATACATTTTTCAAATCTTCAATTGGAATTGCCGTCGCATGTGTAGCAAAGCATGTGATGTATATTTCTAGAAATTGATAGAGAATTAGTGTTGAACCGCCGGGTCTTGACAGCATTCGACAGCGATTCCGCCATGCCTGAAAGGTATTGACAGTCACATTCGGGCAGGATAGGGGCAGATCGGCGGCAAACGAAACGGAACAATTTCCATGCAAATTGCGGGTAACTGGCGGCTCAGGGAACAGCGTTATCGACTGCAGGGTTTTCGCCAGCGCGATGGCAAGACGGGCCTGCAGCGACGCCGGCAGATCGCGAATCCCCGTCAGGATCCGGTCGCAGCCCCTTTGCCGCAACACATGCCAATGGCCGTAAAATGATCCCCGGTCCCGCGCCGGATGCGGAGCAGGTCCGCCTTGCCGGCACCGGCGAAATCTACAGTTTCACAACGCTGACCAGTCCGCCCGCCGGCTTCGGGGACCAGGCCCCCTACACACTGGCGCTCGTGCGCCTCGACGAAGGCCCCCTGGTCACCGCGCAATTGACAGACCTTGTCGAAGCACCGCATATCGGTGATCGGGTCGAAATGGTGACGCGGCGCCTCTACAGCGATGGCGACAGCGGCGCGATCATCTACGGCTACAAGTTCCGCCCCCTGTTGCAACACAAATAACCTGACAAACAAATCGGGCGACCCCCTGAATCAGGGCCGCCCGCCGCTTCCCGTTTTCACGTGTCCCGTCAGGCCACTGGCGCAGTGGTCAACATGGGCGCGATCACCAACGACACGATCGCCAGCAACTTGAGCAGAATGTTCAGTGACGGGCCCGAGGTGTCCTTGAAGGGGTCGCCGACGGTGTCGCCGACGACTGCCGCCTTGTGCGCGTCCGAGCCCTTGCCGCCCAGGTGCCCCGCCTCGATGAATTTCTTGGCGTTGTCCCAGGCGCCACCGGCGTTGGCCATCATGACCGCCAGCATGAAGGCCGAGGCCAGCGAACCGACCAGCACCCCCACCAGGGTCTCGCGTCCCACGAACTGCCCCAGCGCATTGTCCTGCCCCAGCGCCGTGAGCAGCGCGATCAATACCGGCACGGCCACGGCGACGATGCCTGGCAGCAGCATTTGGCGGATGGCGTTGTCGGTGCTGATGGCGACGCAACGCTCGTAGTCCGGCTCGCCGGTACCCTCCATGATGCCGGGAATCTCGCGGAACTGGCGCCGCACTTCCTCGACGATGGACTGCGCCGCATCGCCGACCGCCCGCATGGTCAGGGCGCTAAAGATATAGGGCAGCATCGCGCCGATGAACACGCCGGTAATGAGGCGGGCGTCAAGAATCACGGCGGCCAGCGTGGTTGAGGTCTCCGAGCCCCCCAGCGCGGTGATGAAGGCGGTGGTCAGCGCCAGGGCCGTCATGGCTGCACTGCCGATGGCGAAGCCCTTGCCGGTTGCCGCCGTCGTGTTGCCCAGGCTGTCCAGCGCGTCAGTGCGGTCGCGCACGCTGTCGTCGAGCTCGGCCATTTCGGCGATGCCTCCGGCATTGTCCGCCACAGGGCCGTAGGCATCGGTCGCCAGGGTGATGCCCAGGGTACTGAGCATGCCGACCGCCGCGACCGCCACGCCGTAGAGTCCGGTCGCCGCCGTCGCCACCAGGGTGACGAGGACGACGACGATTACCGGCGCCAGGGTGCTGAGCATGCCCAGGGCCAGGCCCCGAATGACGACGATGCCGGCGCCGCCGCTGGCGCTGTCGGACAGGCCGCGAGTCGGGCCGTAACTGGTGGCCGTGAAGTATTCAGTGAAGTAGCCGATGAGCACGCCGCCGATGAGACCCGCCAGGGTGGCGGCGATCACACCATTCCCCAGGCCCAGTCCCATGCCAATCAGGATGATCGCAAGACCCACCAGGGCGCTGGCCGAATAAATGCCGCGGCGCAAACTGCCCAGCAGCATTTCCTGCGAAGCGCCTTCCTGCGTGCGGACGAGGAAGGTGCAAATCATGCCGATGATCAGACCGGCAGCGGCCACCAGCAGCGGGAAGAGCTGACCGGCCAGTTGCATGTCCTGGGCCAGGCCGGCGCCCAGGGTCGCCAGCGAGATGGCGGCGATGATCGAACTGGCATAACTCTCGAAGAGATCGGAACCCATTCCGGCCACGTCGCCGACGTTGTCGCCCACGTTGTCGGCGATGGTCGCCGGATTGCGGGGATCGTCTTCCGGGATGCCCGCCTCGGTCTTGCCCACCAGGTCTGCGCCGACGTCGGCCGCCTTGGTGTAGATGCCGCCGCCGACGCGGGCGAAAATCGCGATCGAGGTGCCGCCGAAACCGAAACCGGCCAAAGCGCTGGCCGCCTGGGCCGCGGGCAATTGCCCGGTGAGCAGGACAAAGAGAATGCTCACGCCCAGCAGCGCCAGGGAAACGACCACCGTGCCCATCACCGTGCCGCTCGCGAAGGCCACCCGCAGCCCGCGGTTGAGGCTTTCGGACGCGGCCTGCGTCGTGCGTACGTTGGCGCGCACGGCAATGTACATGCCAATGTAACCGGCCAGGCCGGACGCCAGCGCCCCGCTGACGAAGGCGACCGCCGTCCAGATGCTCATGCCACTGTCTTCCAGTCCGGAAAGCAGGACCAGCACCAGCGTGATCACGACAACCAGAATGCTCACGGCGCGATACTCGCGCGACAGAAAGGCCTGGGCGCCACGCTGGATCGCACCCGAGATGCGCTGCATCGTCTCGTTGCCCGCATTCTGGGCCATGACGAAATTCCGCTGCCAGAGCGCGAAGCCCAGCCCGATCAGGCTGGCGATCACCCCCAGCGTACCTGCATCCTGTATGCTCATGTCCATGCCTTGCCCCCCGCGTGTTTCTCCGCCTGGCCGCCGCGGATGGTAGCCGAAGCCAGGTCTGTTTACAATCCCGCTGCCTGGGGCAGACAGGAGCAGAATCCCATCGACGGCATGCAATCGCGACGGACCGGACGCCTGGGCGAAACGCACGCCACGCGTTACCTGCAGCGGCGCGGCTACGACATTCTCGTCAGAAACTGGCGCTGCCCCCGCGGTGAACTGGACGTCGTGGCCCGCATCGCCGGCAAACTGGTCTTTGTGGAAGTGCGCACCCGCCGCCAGTCCGACACCGAAGAGGCCTTCGCCAGCATCACGGCCCGCAAGCGCGAGCGCCTGCTCGCCGCGATTCACGAATGGCTGGAGAGCAACCGGCAGCAGGATGCCGACTGGCAGGTGGATGTCATTGGGGTCGCCCTGGGCGCGCACACGAGAATCGATCATGTCGAAGACGCGCTGGACTGGTAAGGCCCCCCTGATCGTCATCCTGGGCGCGACGGCGACCGGCAAGACCGGGCTGGCCATGCAACTGGCGGAAAGCCTTGATGGAGAAATCGTCGGCGCAGACAGCCGCCAGATCTACCGGGGCATGGACATCGGCACGGCCAAACCGAATGCCGAACAGCGCGCGCGGGTCAGACATCATCTGGTAGACATCGCCGATCCGAATGAGAATCCAGGCCTGGCGACCATCCAGGCTCAGGCCAACGCGGCCATCGCAGACATTCAGCGCCGCGGTCGCGTACCCCTGCTGGTCGGGGGCACGGGCCAATACCTGAGCGCAATCGTCGAGGGCTGGAGCATTCCGGAAGTGCCGCCCAACGAGGCCCTGCGCGCTGAGCTGGAGGACTACGCCCGCAAACAGGGAACTGTGGCGCTGCATCGACGGCTCGCCGACGTCGATCCGGTCACGGCCGCCAGGACGCATCCCAACAATGTGCGGCGGGTGGTGCGTTCGCTGGAGGTCTGGCAGGCAACCGGCCAGGCCATCAGCGTGCAGCAGGGACGGCATCCGCCGCCATGGAAAGTCCTGCAACTCGGCCTGCAACTGGAACGCGGCGCATTGTATGAGCGTACCGGTCAACGCCTTGAGGCGATGATTGAGACCGGCTTCGTGGGCGAAGTGCATGGCCTTTTGCAGGCCGGGTATTCACGCGACCTGCCGTCGATGAGCGGTCTGGGTTACCGGCAACTGAGCGCACATCTGCTGGATGGACTGCCACTGCCGGAGGCCATCGCCAGCGCCAATACGGCGACGCATGACTTTATCCGGCGCCAGCTCACCTGGTTTCGCGGCCATCACGCAAACATTCGCTGGCTCGATGCCGCCTCACTGGATGCACAGCCCATTGCAGAAGACTTGCGGCGTTGGCTCGCGATGACTTGACAATTCCGGTCAGACGCCGTGCATTTCCGGATAGTCGGCCAAAATCATGTCTTTGGGGTCTGCGCCAAGAATATCCAGCATGTCGGCAATGCGCGCGGCCTTGACCTTGGCATCTTCCGCAGACCAGGTGCGGCTCTTCAGTTCCAGGTAGGTCTGTTCGCCCGGCGGGTCGGTGAAGCGGTCCACGTTGATATAAAACAGCACGCCCTGGTAGTGAATGTGCCAGCGGCGACGCTCCTTTTCCAGCGCCCGTTCGGCGGAAGGGCGGAAGTATTCGCGGTAGAAACGCAAGGGCCGGTCCGCCCGTGCGTAAAAGCGCGAATGTGACAATCGAACGGCCGTGCCGTAACTGTCGATCTTGTTGAGCCGCATCAGGGTCAACCGGCTGCGGGTGGAGACGACCTGGCCGTCCTGGTCCAGTTCATCGTCTTCGCGATAGCGCAGTCGGCCGTCCGATTCATCCTCAAAACTGAACCAGGTGTCGTACTGCTGGTAGTGGACCTCTTTAAGCACGTCGACGTCCTCGCAGCCCAGTAATTGCGCCAGCGCGGACTCGTCCTGCAACACAAGCTTGGCCTGCACTTCAAAACTCTCGCCGCGTTCCATGCCCTGGGTCACCGTAAGCAGTTTGGAAAGCACGTCTCCGGTGTTCGCCCGCAAAAAATCGTCGACGCGGGCAGCCAGGGCCTGCGCCTCTTCAAGCAACTCCGCCTCTTCCAGAGTCTGCAACTCGCGCTCGCGCATCAGCCAGCGACCGTGACATATAACGTGGGCCACGTCCGTGCTCTTGGCGGCATAGACGATTTGCGAATACACGGCGTCCTCGCTGCGGCCGAAGTGGGGCATGTTGTGCGGTTGGCGCGCATCCATGACGACCACGTCGGCCAGCTTGCCAGGCTCCAGACTGCCGACCTGATCTCCCAGGAAGAGCGCTTCCGCGCCCTGGCGGGTTGCCATCAGGAGGGCCTGACGGGCCGGCAGCGTGGTCGGGTCATTGGCGGCCGTCTTGGCCAGAATGGCGGCCAGGCGCACTTCCTCCAGCATGTCGAGGTCGTTGTTGCTGGCCGGTCCGTCCGTGCCGATGCCCACCGCAATCCCGGCATCCAGCATGGCGCTGACCGGTGCGATGCCGCTGGCCAGCTTCAGATTGCTGGTGGGGCAATGCGCGATGCTGCAGTCATGCGCCACAAGCGCGCGCATTTCGCCGGGGTCAATGTGCACGCAATGGGCTGCCAGAACCTTGGCCTGCAGCAGGCCGGTATCCGCGACCTGCTCCACCACGCGACGGCCATGTTGTTTCAGACTGTCTTCCAGCTCCTGGCGGGTTTCGGCGATATGGATGAGCAGCGGCGCATCGAATTCCAGCGCGAGGGCCGTACAATGTTCCAGCAGTTCCCGTGTGCTGGAATAGGGCGCGTGCGGCGCCACGGCCGGCGTGATCCGTTCATGTCCCTGCCAGTCTTCGATGAAGCGCCTGGCGCGCGCCAGGCTGATTTCGTAACTCTCGGCATCCGGCGTCGGGAAACGCAACACGCTCTGACCGAGCACGGCGCGCATGCCGGCTTCGGCCGTGACCTCGGCGATGACCTCCTCGAAATAGTACATGTCGGCAAAGGTCGTGATACCGCTGCGGATTTGCTCGACACAGGCGAGGCGCGTCCCCAGACGGCAAAAGTCCGGGTTGACGAACTCGCGTTCCGTCGGCATCACGTAACCCATCAACCACACGTCGAGTCGCAGGTCATCGGCCAGTCCCCGGAGCAGGGTCATGGGCACGTGGGTGTGCGCGTTCACCAGACCCGGCAATATGTACTGGTCGCTGCAATCGAGGACCTCGTCGGCCCGGCAACTGTCGAGCAAGACTTCGCGCGCGGCCACGGCCACAATGTGTTTGCCGCGAATGGCGACAGCGCCATCGGGATACATTGAGAAGGTATCGTCCATGGTGACGACGGTGCCACCGGACAAAATCAGATCGACCCGCTCCATTGAATCGTCCTCGCTGCCACCGGGATTTGCGTAATTATAGTGCCGCTGTAGACTCCTGCATATCACTTGCGACTGGGGGCAGGGATGTCGCGCAGGGTCCAGGAATCATTGTTGCACAGCGTTGAACTGGCGCTGGTCGGCCTGTTCTTCATTCAGGCCCTGCGACGGCTCCCCGGCCTGCTGCTCAATCAGGGGGTGCTGACTGGCATTCCCGGCGGCACAGGCCTGGCGGGCGTGGAAGTGCTGTTTTTGCTGCTCATGCTTCTGCTTCCCCTGCTGGCCCAGGCGCGCAGTCACTCCCGTCATGCGCTTCCCGTCTGTATCATTTTTGTGGCGCTTGCACGTGCCCTTCCGGCACTTGTGCCTGAAGTATCGCCAGTTGTCGTCAGTGCCGCCGTTATCGGCGGCGGACTGGCCTGCGTCGTGCTGCTGCTGCAGCGCCGGGTCATGCATTTTCCGCCAATGATGCTGCTGGGACTCGCGGCGGACCAGATCGTGCGGGCGGCGGGCAACACACTGGACATTTCCTGGACCGACGCCTGGAGCGGCCCCCAACTGTTGCTGTCGGCGCTGGCAATCGCGGCGACCGTCCTGCTGGCCCGTCGTTTTCAGGAGTCGATTCTGGCGGAAGTCACGGCACAGCAGGGTCTGGTTACGGCCCAGGGCGCTGCAGGAATCGGCGCCCTGCTGTTCCTGCAACTGACCCTTCTGTCCTTGCCGAACGGGATCGCGGCGCGAAGTGGGGCGTCGCTGCAGTTGCTCACTCCGGCCCTGGCGGGCGCGACCCTTTTGCCCTTGTTGCCCCCGTTCCGGGACCTGGGACGCGTTTTGCTACAGGCCTTTTACGGCGGCCTGCGGGGCTGGTTATGGCTGGCGCTGACGGCCTTGCTGCTAATCATCGGATTGCGCCTGGATGGGATTGTTTCAGCCGCGGCGCTCGTATTGTTGCAGTTCGCCGTCAGTTTGACGTGGTGGTGGTTGCAGCGCCCCCTGGAAGAAGGTGATCGCGACTTCAACGGCATCGCGCTCTCCGGCGCGCTGCTGGTCACTGCCCTGTTGCTCGCCATTGAATTCTTCACCGTAGCTTCGCCGCTGAACGCGGCTCTCTTCGCCCCGAATGGCGAAAACCTCGACCTGGCGGGTCGCATGCTGCTCGGTATCCGTGGCCTGGGTTGGGCCATCCTCCTGCTGGCCCTGATTCTGACGGCCCTGCCCATGACAAGCTCCAGTCTCCGTAGCGCCTGGGCCCGTGAATCCGCAGACCCTGGACTGGTCCCCTTGACCCTGTTGATCGTCGCGATCGTGGCCGGAATCGCCTTCACCCGCCCTCAACCCGCAGCGGATGCTCCAGGGGGATCAACCTTCCGCGTCGCCTCCTGGAATCTGGAGAGCGATTCAAACTCTTCCGTGGCAGACTCGCTGGAAAGCGTTGCCCAGGGCATCGCGGCCAGTGGCGCCGATTTCGTCCTGTTGCAAAACGTCGACGCAGGACGCAGCGTCAGTGACTGGGTCGACCAGGCCTGGTGGCTGGCCCGACGGCTGGGCATGCAACATGGCTGGTTCCCGACGGCGGACGGCGTCAACGGGCTGGCCGTGCTGGCCCGCGCCGGCCTGCTGGAGACCAGTGGCCGGCTGGCCGTCGGTGATGGCCAACAAGGTGGACTGCAACGGGCCGTCGTGGATTTCGCTGGCGAAAGCCTGACCCTCTATAACTACTGGCCCGGTCAAACGCCGCGCAGCCTGGAAATCCAGCTTGGCGCCATGAATTCCCTGATCGGCTCCCTGCACGCGCAGGGCGAACCGGGCTTGCTGGTGCTGGCGGCCTCGCTGGATGGCGTTCCCGATGACGCCCTGCTCCTTCCCCTGCGCGCTGCGAATTTCATGGACCCCTTCGTCATTTTGGACAGTGAATCCGCCTGGACTTTCATGCAGGACGGGGAAGGGTTGCGCTCGGATTATCTTTGGTTCAGGGCGCCCCTTGGGGACGTGGGCACGGGCCTCCTTGACGCGCCCGGCTACGGCCACCGCCTGGTGATGGTCGAGCTTTCACTCGCTGCCTGATTCCTTCAAACGTCCTTCGCGACGCAACAACTGGAGAGCGTCCCGCGCGGCGGCCTGCGCCGCAGCCTGCTTGCTGTTGCCACGACCCCTGCCCAGTTCCTCGTCCAGAATTCGCACGGCGACTGTAAATTGCTTCTGATGGTCCGGCCCGCTCTCCGACAGCGTTTCATAGACTGGCGTGGCGAGCAACGCAGCCTGGCTCAGTTCCTGCAATCGGCTGCGGGCATCCAGCAGGTCGGCCTCCAGCAATTCATCGACAAGCGGGCCCAGCAGGGCCGCGACAAAGTCCTCGGCGACGCCCTGACCCCTGTCGATGAAAATCGCGCCCAGCAAGGCTTCAAACGCATCGCCAAGAATGCTCCGCCGTTGCCGGCCGCCGTTTTGCTCTTCGCCCCGACCCAGGCGTAGCAGGGCGCCGAGCTCCAGGTCAGTGGCAAGGTCCGCCAGGGTCTCGCTGCGCACGAGCGCCGAGCGCAAGCGCGTCAACTCGCCTTCCGGCATGTCCGGAAAGCGTTCGTACAGCATGCGGGTCACGGCAAAGGCCAACACCGCGTCACCGAGAAACTCCAGGCGTTCGAAGTTTCCTGCCAACGCGTCTTTTCCGCCCTGTTCATGAGGCCAGGACCGGTGCGTCAGGGCCTGGCGCAACAACCCTTCGTCATTGAAACGCATCCCGTGCCGGCGCTGGAAACCTGCCAGGTCCATGCCGCCCTAAATCCGGCTGAATATCAGCGACGCGTTGTGCCCGCCAAAGCCGAAGGCATTGCTCATCACCCGGGTCAGGGGCAGTTCACGGGTCTCGTTGGGGACGTAATCCAGGTCGCATTCCGGGTCGGGATCGTCAAGATTGATGGTCGCGGGCGCCAGTTGATCGCGCAGCGCAAGGGTGGAGAACACCGCCTCAAAGGCCGCGGTCGCGCCCATCGCATGTCCGGTCATGCTCTTGCTAGAACTCACCGGAATCTCCCAGGCGGCAGCGCCCAGGGCCCGCTTCAGGGCCTTTGTCTCCATGACGTCATTGAGCTGGGTCGCCGTGCCGTGGGCATTGATGTAGTCAATGTCATCGGCATTGATCCCGGCGTCCCGCAAGGCCTTGCAGATCGCAGCCGCCGCGCCCCGCCCTTCCGGGTCCGGCGCCGTGCTGTGAAAGGCGTCCGACGTGGAACAATAGCCCGCCAGTTCCGCCAGGACAGGTGCGTCCCGTTTTTGCGCGACGTCGAGCGCTTCCAGAACCAGCACGCCGGCCCCTTCGCCGAAAACCAGTCCCGTGCGATTGCGGTCAAAGGGACGGGAGGCGCGGGAGGGGTCGCGGTCCTCGCGCGAGCAGGCGCCCACACGATCGAAAGCGCCGACGCCAATGGGAATGATCGGTGCGTCGCTGCAACCGGCCAGGGCCTGATCGATGCGTCCGGCGCGAATGAGTTCACAGGCCCGTCCAATGCAGTCGGCTCCGGTGGCGCAGGCGGAGATCAGGGCGCCGCTCGGTCCGGACGCGCCGGTCTCGATACTGATCAGGCCGCTGGCGCCATTGACCATCAGCATGGGGATGCCAAAGGGTGTAATGCGCCGCGGGTCGCCCGTGTCGAAAAGCAGTTCCGCCTGATTGTAGTAACTCTCTACACCGCCAACGGCGGACCCCACGATGACGCCGGTGCGCTCTGCGTTGCACTCGTCAATCTCAAGTCCCGAGTTCGCCAGGGCTTCCCTTGCGGCGACCAGCGCCATTTGCTGATAGCGGTCGAGTCTCCGCGCCTCGCGCGCGCTCATGTGTTCCGTGGGATCCCAGTCCGGCACCTCGGCAGCGATCTTGACGCGATAGGACTCAGGATCGAAGCGCGTGATGAAGCCGGCGCCGCTGCGACCTGCACAAAGCGCCTCCCAACTGGCCTCAACCCCCAGCGCAAGAGGCGTCACAAGACCAAGACCGGTCACGACCACGCGGCGCACGGGCATCCTACTCACTGTTGTCCCGAAGTCCGGGCCGGTACTTGCCTTCGATCCAGACGCTGCCGCCCGGCCCGATTTCCCGCTTCCACACAGGCACAATTTCCTTCAGGCGATCGATACCGTAACGCGCCGCCTCAAAACATCCCTGGTCCCGATGGGCGGAGGAACAGGCGATGAGCACGGTGTTCTGCCCGACGGCCAGTTTGCCAGTGCGCTGCAAGATGGCGATGCCCTGAACCAGGGGCCAGCGTTGACGTATTTCGGCCCCGACCTGCTGCATGCGGTCCAGGGCCATCGATTCGTAGGCTTCGTATTCCAGCATCGTCGTTTGCGAGGGCGCGTCGCCGCGTCGGGTTTCACCACGGACCATGCCGCTGAAGAGACAGACCGCGCCAGTCTCCGGCAGCGTGACGGCTGCGACCACTGCATCGTGGTCGATCGCACCCTTCGCAAGGCGATAGACCTCGGGATACCCGCTGCCGCCACTGACCGGCGGGAAGAAGGCGACCGTATCGCCGGAACTCAGCTCTTCCGCATCCGTGGCGTATTCCTCGTTCACCGCAGCGATGGCGGCGGCGAGGGCCTCACGTAAAGTTGGCTGGCGGAGACCCAGCGCGTCACGCAGGTCGGCAACGGTCGCGCTCTCTCTATCCAGGCTCAGGGTCAGCCGCCGCTGCCCGGCCAGGTCCCCGAGTGACGCAAAGAGCAAGACGTTGATCTGCATCAGCGACACACCGGCGCCGCATAGTCACCACGCTGGCCGCCCCGCTTCTCCAGCAAACGGATTTCACCAACGCGCATGCTGCGGTCAACGGCCTTGGCCATGTCATAGACCGTCAGCGCCGCGACGGCCACGGCGGTCAGGGCTTCCATTTCCACGCCGGTTTTGCCCTTCGTACGCACCTGGGCCTCGATTCGCAATGCGCTTCCCTTTGTGTCCGCTTCCAGATCGACGTCAACATGCGTCAACGCCAGCGGATGGCAGAGCGGGATGAGGGACGCGGTCTGTTTGGCGGCCATGATGCCGGCCAGACGAGCGGTGGCAAAAACGTCCCCTTTCTTAAGCCCGCCCCCGCAAATGAGCTGCAAGGTTGCGGGCTCCATCTCCACGCAGCCGGCGGCGCGCGCCATGCGTTCACTGTCCGGCTTGTCACCCACAGCCACCATGCGGGCCCTGCCCTGTTCGTCCAGGTGCGTCAGACCGTCATTCACCGGATACCCCCTGCTGGCGTCAGTATAGCGCGAGTCTTGTCGGCTGCGGAACGCCCGACTATACTGCGGACCAGCGACACCCATGCTCCGCACGGAGATTGCAACTTGAGTGTATTTGGCCGTGGCCTGACCCGCACGCGGCGCTCCTTCTTTGGGCGAATCGTCGACCTGCTGGCCGGCAGCGACGTCGATGAAGACACCTGGGATGACATCGAGGCGCTCCTGATCCAGGCGGACCTCGGTCTGACCGTGACGGGAAAGGTGCTGGATACACTTCGGGCGGGGCGCTGGCGCAACAGCGACGAGTTGCTGGCCGGCCTGCGTTCCACACTGCTGGGTCTGCTGTCCGCCCCGCCGCCGATGGACCTTAGCGGTCGACCCCTTTCGGTCGTCCTGGTGGTGGGCGTCAACGGGACGGGCAAGACCACGTCAATCGCCAGGTTGGCGCATCGCATGAAGCTGGCGGGGCGCGAAGTCATTCTGGCCGCCGGCGACACCTTTCGCGCGGCCGCCATCGAGCAGTTGCAGACCTGGGGCGAACGAATCGATGTGCCGGTTGTCGCCGGCCAGTCCGGCGCGGACCCGGCTTCCGTCGTCTTCGATGCCACCAGGGCTGCCCAGGCGCGGGGAAAGGACGTATTGATCATCGACACCGCCGGCCGCCTGCACACCAACGCCAACCTGATGAACGAACTGCGGCGCATTCGCTCCGTCTCGGCGAAAGTCGTCCCGGACGCGCCGCATGAGGTCTTGCTGGTGCTGGATGGCACGACGGGCCAGAACGCATTGCAGCAGGCGCGCACATTTCAGGAAATGGTGGACGTCAGCGGCGTCATCGTCACAAAGCTCGACAGTTCGGCCAAGGGCGGCATGGTATTCGCCGTTTACGCTGAACTGGGACTGCCGGTCCACTACGTCGGGCTTGGTGAGGGCCTCAGTCATTTGCTGCCCTTTTCGCCGGAAATCTTTGTCAACAGTCTTTTGGACGAGAACTAGCGCATGGACCAGCTTGTCAGCCAGTTGCAGACCCTGAAAGAGACCATTGACGGGCTCATTGCGCGCCTGGGCATCGCCAACAAGGAGAGCGCCATAGAAGAAATCGAAGTCGCTGCCGCCTCGACAGCCTTCTGGGACAACCCTGAATCAGCCAGCCGACAGATGCAGTCCCTTTCCACCCTGAAGGCCGAAGTCCGTCGCTGGCGTGACATCGCCCGGCGCATTGATGACGCGTTGGAACTTGCTGAACTGGAGGACCAGGACCTGCTGGATGACCTGGTGGAGGAATGCGAATCGCTTCAGCCCCTGGTCGAGCGCATGTCCTTTCAGGCCATGCTTTCCGGTCCGCACGATCAGGAGAGCGCCATCCTCGCCATTCACGCCGGCGCGGGCGGCACGGATTCCCAGGACTGGGCCGGTATGCTGGAGCGCATGTACCTGCGCTGGGCAGAACAGAGCGGCTACAGGACGACGATTCTCGATCGCAGCGAAGGCGAAGAGGCCGGCATCAAGAGCGTCACTCTGGAAGTCGACGGGCCCTATGCCTACGGCTATTTGCACAGCGAACTTGGCGTGCACCGTCTCGTGCGGCTAAGCCCCTTTGACTCTGCCAGCCGGCGCCACACTTCCTTTGCCAAGGTCGAACTCTGGCCGGATGTTCAGGGCAACCTCGACATTGAAATCAACGAGGCCGATTTGCGTGTGGATGCCTACCGCGCCGGCGGCGCCGGTGGCCAGCACGTCCAGAAAAATGACACTGCCATCCGCATAACCCACCTGCCGACCGGCATCGTGGTGCAGTGTCAGAACGAACGAAGCCAGAAGCAGAACCGTGAACGCGCGCTGCATATCCTCAAGACGCGTCTGCTGGAAGAGGAACGGCTGAAACAGGAAGCTGAACTGGCGGACCTCAAGGGCGAAAATGTGGACGCCGGCTGGGGCAACCAGATCCGTTCCTATGTCCTGCATCCCTATCAAATGGTGAAGGACCATCGAACCGGACATGAGGAAGGGAACAGCGGCGCCGTGCTCGATGGCAGGCTGAATGACTTCATGGAAGCCTGGATGCGCGCCAGGGTAGCCAGCGATTCACCTGCTTGACAGACCGGGCCGAACACGCTACACTGCGTCTGTTGATCGCACACACCACATAGACAGCCGCGAGGCCAACGGGACTTGACAGGCAGGCCCTGCCAGGTAGTGTTTTGTTGTGTCTTTAATGGCATGGCAAATCCGAATTCAATGTGCGCAGTGGCACGCGGGGCAGGCCCCGTGTCGAATGCGCTTTCTCGCGTCAATACCCTGCACGCTGCCAACGTTTCCCTGCTGGCAGACCATGCGCGGCCGGTCCATTTGACCGCCGCGCAAGCATCCTGAAATTCAGAGGAGGTCATCTTGGAAGCGAAGGATTTCAGCGCCCTGCGCATAAGTCTTGCTTCTCCGGACCAGATCGAAAAGTGGTCCTACGGCGAAGTCACCAAGCCGGAGACGATCAACTACCGCCGCTTGCGTCCGGAAAAGGACGGCCTGTTTTGCGAGGCCATCTTTGGCCCGACGCGCGACTGGCAATGCTATTGCGGCAAATACAAGAACCTGCGTTACCGCGGCATCGTCTGTGACAAGTGCGGCGTCGAGGTCACGCGCTCTTCCGTGCGCCGCGAGCGCATGGGCCACATCAAGCTGGCGGCGCCTGTGGCCCACGTCTGGTACACCCGCCGCGTGCCCAGTTATCTGGGGCTGCTGCTGGATGTCAGCCGGCGCAATTTGGACCGGGTCCTGTATTTCGCCCAGTACGTCATCACCAGTGTCGACGACGACGCCCGCAAGAAAGCCCTGATGCGTGTCGAGCGCGAGCTTTCCCAGCGCGAGATGTTGATGGGCGGCGACCTGCACGAGCGCATGGAGACCCTTACGCGCGAACGCGAAGAATTCCTTGCATCCGTTGACGGACGCAAGGCGGAGATCCAGAGCCGGCACGACGAGGAACTGGCCCGGCTGAGCGACGAGCTGATGCAGGAAGCGCAGCAACTGCACCGGCGCATTGAGGGACTTCAGGGCGACATCGCGGCGACGCCGGTCGTGCTGGAAGCCACAGGAGAGGTGATCGTCGCCGAAGGCGCAGAAGTCAGTGCGGAACACCTGGGCAACATTCAGCAGTCCATCAACGACCAGCTGGGTGATATCCAGGAACGCATCGAACTCGAAAGGCACGAGGAGCTGGCTGCGCTCGATGCCCGGCAGCAGAAACTTGAACGCGATACGGAACGTGAACTGACGGACCTGCGCGACCAACTGAACGAGAAGATGGCGACCGTGCGACACAGTGCCGACAACGCCCGCAACGAACTGCAGGACCTCGCCGTCTTGCAGTTCCTTTCCGAAACGCGCTTCCGCCACCTGAAGAGTCGTTACGGCCGTGTCTTCCAGGCCAACATGGGAGCCGAAGCCTTCTACGAGATCCTGCGCAACATGGATCTTGAGCGCCTGTCGCTCGAACTGTGGAAGGAAGTGCGCGAATCGCGCTCCATGCAGCGCAAGAAAAAGGCGACGAAGCGCCTTGGCGTGGTGGAAAGCCTGCGCAAGAGTCAGAATCGGCCGGAGTGGATGATTTTGACGATGTTGCCGGTCATTCCACCGGACCTGCGGCCGATGGTCCAGCTGGACGGCGGCCGCTTCGCCACCAGCGACCTGAATGACCTTTACCGGCGCGTCATCAATCGCAACAATCGACTCAAGCGCTTGCTGGAACTGGGCGCGCCGGACGTCATCGTCCGCAACGAAAAACGCATGTTGCAGGAAGCCGTCGACAGTCTGGTGGACAACAGCCAGCGAGGCAAGGAACTCAGCCGGCGCGGCCACCGCGAACTGAAGTCGCTTAGCGACATGCTCAAGGGCAAGAAGGGCCGATTCCGCCGCAACCTGCTCGGCAAGCGCGTGGACTACTCCGGCCGTTCGGTGATTGTCATCGGGCCCCGCCTGAAGCTCCACCAGTGCGGCCTGCCCAAGACCATGGCCCTCGAACTTTATCGTCCCTTCGTCATCAGCCGACTGGTCAACCAGAACTACGCCAGCAACGTTCGTGGAGCACGGCGCATCATCGAACGGGAACGGCCGGAAGTCTGGGAAGCGCTGGAAGAAGTCATTCAGGAACGGCCGGTGCTGCTGAACCGCGCCCCTACCCTGCATCGACTGGGAATCCAGGCCTTTGAGCCGCTGCTGGTTGAGGGCAAGGCCATTCAGATTCACCCTCTGGTGTGTTCGGCCTTCAACGCCGATTTCGACGGCGACCAGATGGCCGTCCACGTACCGCTCAGCGAAAAGGCCGTGCAGGAAGCTCGCGAGCTCATGCTCAGTTCCCGCAATCTGCTCAAACCCGCGGACGGTTCGCCCATCGTCGGCCCTTCCAAGGACATGGTGCTGGGCTGCTATTACCTCACCATGGATCCCACCGTGGAAATCCTCGCGCTCAGGAAGCGCGCCGAAGAATTCCGCACCATCGATTCCGTTTTGAATACGGAAGCAAGGGTCGGGATCGCCCTGCGCAGCAACGGCTACTACTTCGCCCTGCAGCATGGCCTCGACAACGTCGAGCTTTACCCGGCTGTCACCGAGGAAGACGACACCGGTCGCGTGCGGGTCATCGAATCGGCCATTGATCGCACGGTGCGCGCGGTCCTCGAAGGCGAGGTGGACTGCACCCTGGCCAATGCCTATGAGGCGCGCATTTACCTGCGGCAACATGGCCTGGAAGATCAGCTGGAGATCACCAATTTGCACGAACGTCGCCTGGTCGTCGACATGGACGAGGTGCAATACCTCTATCAACTTGGAATGGTTGGCCTGCACACTCCGGTGTTGCTGGGCAACATCTACGAAGAGCGTCCGCCACAGGACGAACCCGAGGCAACGACCGTAGGTCGGGCCCTGTTTAACCGCATTTTGCCTGATGAAATGCGCTACGTGCAGGAGACCCTCGGCAAGCGTGGCCTGAACGACCTGGTCGCCCTTTGTTACCAGCAGGTAGGTTCCGAACTGACGACCGACGTCGTCGACCAGATCAAGAATTTCGGCTTTCACTATGCCACGATCTCGGGTACGACCGTCGCGGTTTCGGACCTCACGATCCCGGAGGAACGCGCGAACATCCTCGACAGCGCCGAAGATACAGTCGTGCGCGCCGAACGGGATTTCCGGCGCGGACTTCTCACCGAAGAGGAACGCTACCAGATCACCATCGACGTGTGGACCAGCGCCAAGAACCAGTTGCAGGACACGATTCGCGACACGCTGGATCCCTACGGACCCATCGCAATCATGGCGCTTTCAGGTTCCACCAAGGGCGGCTTTGGGCCGATCACCCAGCTGGCGGGCATGCGCGGCCTGATGGCCGATCCTTTCGGCCGCATTATCGAGATGCCCATCAAGAGCCACTTCCGCCAGGGTCTGACAGCGCTGGAGTTCTTCATTTCCACGCACGGCGCGCGCAAGGGTCTGGCGGATACGGCGTTGCGTACTGCCGATGCGGGTTACCTGACGCGCCGCCTGGTGGACGTGGCGCAGGACGTCATCGTCAACCGTATGGATTGCGGGACCGACGCCGGCCTGCTCGTCAGCCGCCAGCAGGACATCGCCGGCCAGACCATGCATGAACGCACGGTCGGCCGGGTCGCTTCCGAAACGGTCTATCATCCGGAGACGGGCGAGTTGATCGTCGATCGCAATGAATTGATCGACGAGGACATCGCGACCCGCATCCAGGGGTGCGACGTAGAGGACGTCTACGTCCGCAGCCCGATGACCTGCTCACTGATTCACGGCATCTGCGCCCTGTGCTACGGGCGTGACCTGGGTCGAGGCGAAATGGTCGGGATCGGTGCGGCCGTTGGAATCGTGGCCGCCCAGTCCATCGGCGAGCCTGGCACGCAACTGACCCTGCGTACCTTCCATACAGGCGGTATCGCACAGGCCAGCGGTGATATCACCAGCGGTCTGCCGCGGGTTGAGGAACTCTTCGAAGCGCGCAAGAAACCGCGGGGCGAAGCCGTCATCGTGGATTTCGGCGGCATCGTTCGTCTGGGACGTCGCGGCGGTGTGCGCATGGCGACCGTCATTGACGAACAGGTGGACAAGGAAGAACAGCAGCTGCCGGAAGGCTGGGAGCTGATGGTTGCGGATGAGGAGAAGGTCAACCCTGGCGACGTGCTGGCGCGATCGGTCGATGACGCAGAACAGACACTGACGGCCGGCCTGCAGGGAACGGTTAACATTGAAGGCGACCTCATTACCGTGGTCTGGCGCCGCCGCCAGGAGGAGGAGTATGAAATCCCCTCCAATGCCCGCCTCACGCCCGATGTCTATGACGGCGCCGAGGTGTATCCCGGCCAGCAACTGACCGAGGGAGCCAGCAATCCGCATCGCATCCTGCGCATTCTGGGCGAGGAAGCCACCCGCTTGTATCTGCTCTCGGAAGTTCAAAAGGTCTATCGTAACCAGGGCGTCAACATCGCGGACAAGCACTTTGAAATCATCGTCCGCAAGATGCTGTCAAAGGTCCAGGTCACCCGCAGCGGCGACAGCGAGTTGCTGCCCGATGAACTGATCGATCGCCTGCAGCTCCTCGATATCAACGAAAAGTTGCTGGTGGACGGCAAGGAACCGGCGGCCGGCACGCCCGTGTTGCTGGGAATCTCCCGGGCCGCACTTAGCACGGAAAGTTTCCTCTCTGCTTCCAGCTTCCAGCACACGATCAAGGTGCTGGCGGGGGCTGCCATCGAGGGCAAGCAGGACCAGCTCTATGGCCTGAAGGAAAACGTCATCATTGGCAAGCTGATCCCGGCCGGCACCGGCTTCCATACCTATCAGGACCGCGAACTGGTGGCGCCTGAAGTATCCATGGACCCCCAGGGCGCCCTGCTGCTGGAGGACCTGGGAGAAAACCAGGAGGTCGACGAGCTTTACGACAACGATGCCGGCGGCCTGGCCGAAGTCGTGGAGGAAGTCGAAACCGCGGTTGACGACCAGGATGGTGACGCGCTGAGCAATGGTGCGGACCTGAGCGTCTGAGAGTTTCCGTCCAATTCCGGAGGCGGCCCTTTTGGCCGCCTCTTTGTTTCTCGGGTCTGCTCTAGTCGTACTTGTCCAGATCTCTCTCCGGCCGCACGGCGTCGAAGAGCATCCAGAAGAGCGGGCGTTCCTGGGGTTGCAGGGGAACCAGCAGGCTGTAGGCCGCCCGCTCGTCGCGGCTGCTGACAAGATGGGGCAGCCAGGCGAAATTCATGTTCCACAGGAACATCGGCCCGACGTAATCCAGTTGTTGCCCGATCTGAAAGGCGCGCAAGGTGTAGTCTGCCTGGACCCACTTGTCGTTGTAGGCCACAAAGGGCTGCGGCGGCTCGCCTGGCAAACTGTCCCAGGTGGGCCAGCCGAATTCCGTCACCCAGATGCGGGCGTCACTATCGCCATAGGCCAGCATGATGTCGCGGTAGTTGCGCAGCGTGTCCAGAAAGAAAAACTGCGGGGCATCGTCCCAGCCACGGTCCGCAACGGTATTGCAGCAACTGTGAGCGGGGTCATTGCCCCAGCCGAAGGGATGCGCGCCGAGCTGCACGCCCTCCAGGCGGGCCAGTCCGGCATTGTACATCTGCCGCAGGTACTGGCGGTCGTCCACAGACCAGGGGCTGTTCCCGGTCGGCGCCAGTCCGGCCGTCACGACAATGACGGGAGTATGCCGTGGTTCGTCCACGTGGGACTTCATGCGTTGCGAATAGGCGTTGATGGCGTCCCGGGCCGCCCTGAAGTAACGCATGTATTCGCCGCCGGAGATGGGTCGACCGTTCCATTCACGCTCCAAATTGGGTTCGTTCCACACTTCAACTGCATCAATCACATTGCCGAATTCGTTCAGCATGAGGGTGATGAAGTTGGCCAGCACCTGCGGGTCGTCCGGAGGCCCGGCTTCTTCACGGCTTGATCTGGCCCAGTCCGGCGCGCGGGCGACGCTGGCCAGCACCATTTTTCCGCGACGCTTGAGGTCTTCCAGATACAATTCCTGCCGCCTGAAATCCACTCCGGTATCGCCCGGTCCGTTCGGCTGCAGCAACTTCCAGTCGATTTGGACCTTGACCCAGCCCAGACCCAGCGTATCGGTCAGCCGCGTGACCGCATCGAAGTCCTGCTGACTCAGAAGGGTGTGCAGTTGCACGCCCATCCTGGAAGGGTCCAGATATGGCAGGGGCGTGGCCGTTGGCGGGGCGGGCGTCGGCGTATAAACAGGTGTCGCGGTGGCCGTCGGGGAGGGCAAGGGCGTCTCCGACGCCTCCGGGATCCTGGCAATCACCTGCCGTTCAACAACCTGAGGTTCGACCAGGTGAGTCGGCGTGACGTACACCGGAATCGGCGTCTGGGGAACGCAGGCCGCAATGACCAGAAGTATCAAGAGTGACAACCAGGTTTTCATGGCTGGCATTTTAGCATAGTAGGCCCCGGATTCCTGGTAAGGCTTTGTGACGCTGTGTATAATCATAAAACTGATGCGAACATATGTTCGTATTCCCCTGGCCACAAGGATGACGCATGAACGCCAGCCACGTCCAATCCGTCCCCATCGACAAGGAAATGCGCAGCGCCTACCTCGATTACGCCATGAGCGTCATCGTCGCGCGCGCCCTGCCCGATGCCCGGGACGGGCTCAAACCCGTGCACCGGCGCATTCTCTATGCCATGCACGATATGGGCCTGCGCGCGGACACACCCTGGAAGAAAAGCGCCCGCATTGTGGGCGAAGTGCTCGGCAAGTATCACCCGCATGGCGATGCTGCCGTCTACGAATCCATGGTGCGCCTGGCCCAGGATTTCAACACCCGTTACCAGCTGGTGGACGGCCAGGGAAACTTCGGCAGTGTGGATGGCGACGGCGCAGCCGCCATGCGCTACACCGAGGCGCGCATGACCGCCATTGGCCAGTCCCTGCTGGTCGATCTGGAACGCGACACCGTGGATTTCCGGGAAAACTTTGACGGCAGTCTGACAGAACCCGTCGTTCTGCCCTCGGCCTTTCCCAACTTGCTGGTCAATGGCGCTTCCGGCATCGCGGTCGGCATGTCCACCAGTATCCCGCCGCACAATCTCGGCGAAGTTTGCGATGCCCTGATTTACATGCTCGAACATGACGGCGGCTCCGATGACATTTCCCTCAAGGACCTGATGCGATTCATCAAGGGGCCGGACTTCCCCACCGGCGGCATTGTTTTTCGCCACAGTGACAGCGATCGCGATGATGAGGATGTCCTTGAGACCGCCTACGCCAGCGGCCGCGGGAAGATAGTCCTGCGGGCGCGGGCGCACGTCGAGCAGATGGGTCACGGCAAGTCACGAATCATCGTCAGCGAACTGCCCTACCAGACCAACAAGTCCACGCTCACCGAACGCATCGCTTCCCTGGTGCGCAATGGCAGGCTGGAAGGCCTGGCCGACCTGCGCGATGAATCGGACAGGCAGGGGCTGCGCCTCGTCATCGAATTGCAACGCAACGCCGATGCCCGTGCTGTGCTGACCGAGCTTTATCGCCTGACCCCGTTGCAGGAGACTTTCAGCATCATCATGCTGGCCCTGGTCGATGACGAACCGCGCGTGCTCTCCCTCAAACAGGCACTCACGGTATACCTGCAGCATCGCCAGGAGATCGTGCGTCGCCGCAGTGAGCATGAACTGGCCCGGGCCCGCCATCGCGCCCACGTGCTGGAAGGACTGTTGCGCGCCCTCGACATGCTGGACGAGACCCTCGGCATCATTCGCAGGTCGCGAACGGCTGAATCAGCGCGCAACAATCTGTGCCGCCAGTTGAAGATCAGCGAAACCCAGGCAAGAGCCATTCTTGACATGCAATTGCGCCAGCTGGCAGCCCTTGAGAGGCGCAGGTTGCGCGAGGAACACAGGGAACTGCTGAAGAGAATCGAATGGCTGCAGGGCCTGCTGGCCAGCGAACAAAAGATGCGGGCGCTGATCGCCGACAAACTGCGGGAAATGCGGGACACCTTTCAGGACCCGCGCCGCACCCTGATCGCCGCGGGCCAGGCCAATGGCGAGGAAGACGAGGACATGCCCGGCACTGCGACCTGGCTCTCCATGACGGTCGGAAGATCGCTGGCGCGCAGCCATGAAGACCAGCCGCCAAAAGTGAGCGCATCCGACAAGGACCCGCCACGATTTCTGGTTCAGGGAAACACGACCCAGGTGTTGTATCTCTTCAGCGCCAGCGGCCTCTGCGCCTCCCTGCCGGTGCAGCAACTGCCGGCTTCGGAAGACCCTGCTGCAGGAGCGCCCTTGCGCAGCCTTTGTGCCATGCCCGAAGATGAGGACATCGTCGCCCTCGTCGCCCTGACGCCGGCCGATGACGACGGCTCCCTTTTGCTCGCGACGGCCGCAGGTATGGTGAAACGAATCCGCATCAGCGATCTGCCTGGGGTCTCGGCCAATGCCTTTTCCGTCATCAACCTTGCGCCGGGAGACTCCCTGCTGCAGGTCTTGCTGACGGACGGCGCCCGGGAAGTCTTGCTCGCCAGCTCCGGGTCCCGCGCCATTCGCTTTGACGAAAATGACGTGCGTCACACGGGTCTGGCCGCCGGCGCGGTGCGCGGCATGCGCCTGCTCGACAGGAAGGAGCGGGTGATCGGCGCCACGCTGCTGCGCAACGGCCAGTACGTCTGGTCCATCACAGAGGATGGCCTGGCCCAATGTGCCCTGGCGGACGAATTCCCCTCCCAGGGTCGCGGCGGCCAGGGAGTCCGAATCACGCGCCTGCCCCAGGGCAGCCGGGGGCTGGTTGCCGCGACGGCCGGCCGGCAACAGGACAACCTGCTGGTGCTCACCAACCGCAACAAGGCCCGCTACATGCGTTTGGGGTTGGCGCCACGCCTGCGGCGCGGTCAGGCCGGCAGTGACTACATTCTTTCCCTGCGTTCCCGCGAACGAGTGGTCGCCGTCGTCCCCTATCAGCGGGAGATCATGCCTGCCCGGCCAGTTGCTCAAGCGCCCGGTCCATAAGGGGCGCCTGGGTTTCCCAGTCAAATTGCAGCACGTGGGCGCGCAGCCGATCGCTGTCGACTTCAAACTGATCGTTCAGGTGGCGTAACAACAGGGGAGCCAGTCTGTTCCGTCGATAGAGGCATTGCGCGTGCAAGTCCGGCGGGACCAGATAGGGATAATTCAAACGCTGCGGCAGAACTGGCACACATTGACAATACATGGCCTCCACCACCGCCATGCCGAAAAAGTCCTGCCACGCTGTACTGACGACATAGTCCGCTGACCACAACAGGCGGGAATAGTCCCCTTCATCGTCTACGTGGCCATACTGCACAATGCGGTCGCCGAGCGAGGCCCGGGCCGCCTCGAATTCCCTGGGCTCCCGCCGCAAGTTGGCCCCTGCCAGCGCGACGCGAAAGGGAACGCCGTCCGCGGCCAGGCTCTGCAGGGCATCCAGAAAAAGGCACGGATTCTTGTCCTCGTCCCAGCGATGATTCCAGAGGATGAGCGGGGCCTCCCGGCCTTTCTGCGTGGAGGGACGAAATCGATCGTGGCGCTGCAATTCCATGCCCGGGGCCAGTACGCCGGCCTTGTCGCGAATGCCCTCGACGCTCTCTTCCTCGTTGAAGTCCCCAAAATGACGCAACATCCGCGGCAATTCCTCGAGAAAAACGTCGCGGTGCCAGGCGCTGTTGAAAAACACCCGGTCCGCAGCCAGCGCGCTGACGTAATTGACGAAGCCGTACTGCCAGCCATGGCGTTGGCGCGCATTTTGCGGGTAGGTCAACTGGTTTTCGTGCAGGTACAGGGCCAGCGGCGCAGGACAGGAGGCAAGGGCGCGGAAAGTCGCGACGTTCATCATGCCTGACGCGAGTACGACGTCCGTTTGCGTACCACGTTCGCGCATCATTCTGGCCAGGCTGACGGCGGCGCCCTGCATGCGCCACTTCCAGAATTGCGCCGGCAAGGCGAGCAACTCGACACGATGCGCGGAATGCCGCACGTAGCCTTCAGCCCAGACGCGGTGGCTGCCACCGAACCAGGGTTCCAGCAACAGGACCTTCATTGCGGGCCGGCGGCCGCCAACTCAATGACCCTTGTGTCGCCGCGCCTCGATGACATTTCGTATCGCTTCCAGTCTGGTCAGGATGCGCATCAATTGACCGGCGCTGCGAATCTCGATCGTCAGTTGCAGGGTGGCGATGTTGCGCGAGGTCACCACGTTGACGGCGGACATGTTGACGCCGGCATCCGCCACGACGGCGCTGATGTCCCGCAACAGGCCCTCGCGGTCCCAGGCCGTGACTTCAATGGGCACGGCGTAGCGCTGTTCGTCGGCGTGCTGCCCCCAGCTCACCTCGACGATCCGTTCCCTTTCGGAAACGCTGCGTATGTTGCTGCAGTCCTCGCGGTGCACCGTGACGCCCCGGCCGCGCGTGATGAAACCGACGACGCCATCGCCGGGCATGGGATTGCAGCAAGTCGCGAGATTGACCAGCAGGCCGCCGGTGCCCATGATGTTGATGGCGCCGGTTGACTGTCCGGTGGCGGGCCGCGCCGGCGCTGCCAGCTCCCCGCTTTCCAGCATTCGCTCAATCAGCGATTCCTTCTCCTGCTGCCGTTCGGTCTCCAGAATGCGCCCGGCAATCTGCGCGCTGTTGATGTCTCCGGCGCCGATTCTGGCGAGGAAATCATCGACCCGCGATTTCTCGAACTCAAAGAGACCGGCCACGAATTCAAAAGACATCGAATCCAGTAGCCCCAGGCGACGCAATTCCCGTTCCAGTACGTCTCGTCCTGTCGCCAGATGCCGGTCCCGGTCCTGGCGACGAAACCACTGCTTGATCTTGCTGCGCGCGCGTGAGGTCTGCACGTGGCCGAGGTTGGGATTCAGCCAGTCCAGACTGGGACCACCATGGCGCGAGGTCAAAATCTCCACCTGATCGCCCGTCTGCAACATGTAATCCAGACTCACGAGCCGGCCGTGGACGCGCGCACCGCGGCAGCGGTGGCCGATGTCGGTATGAATGTGGTAGGCGAAATCTATGGGTGTGGCGCCGGCCGGCAAATCGCAAATGTCTCCGTTGGGCGTGAAGGCGTAGACGCGGTCCTTGAGCACGTCGCTCTTCATCGTGGAGACAAAGTGTTCCGGGTCTTCCTCCTCCGGCCCGAATTCCATCAGGCGACGCAGGAAACTGACGCGCCGTTCGTATTCGCGGTCGTTGGCGCGCACACCTTCCTTGTAGCGCCAGTGCGCGGCAATGCCGTATTCGGCGTGTTCGTGCATGTCCCGCGTGCGGATTTGCACTTCAAGCGTCTTGCCCCCTGAATCGAGGACGGCGGTGTGCAGGCTCTGGTAGAAATTGTCCTTGGGGGAAGCGATGTAGTCGTCAAATTCAACCGGGATGGGCCGCCACAGGTTGTGCACGATCCCCAGCACCAGGTAACACTCGGGCGTGGATTCGACGATGACGCGCAGGGCGCGAATGTCGTAAATCTGTTCAAAGGGGAGTTCCTTGCGCAGCATCTTGCTGTAAATGCTGTAGATATGCTTGGGGCGGCCGCTGATTATCGCCTTGTCCAGGTTGTACTTCGCCAGCTCTTCACGCAGGCGCTGCGACACCTCCTCAAGATACAACTCCCGGTCCACCCGGCGTTCGTTCATACTGGTGGCGATGCGACGGTATTCCTCAGGATGAAGGTAACGGAAACTCAGGTCTTCCAGTTCCCATTTGAATTGCCAGATGCCCAGCAGGCTGGCCAGGGGCGCGAAGATGTCGAGCGTGTCGCGCGCGATGTGCAACTGTCGTTCCGGCGGCATGTAGCCCAGCGTGCGCATGTTGTGCAGGCGGTCCGCCAGTTTGACCAGGACCACGCGCACGTCGTCGCCCATCGCCAGCATCATCTTTCGCAAAAAGTGCTGGTCGCGATCGTTGCGTCTCTGCATCGCATCCGTCAGCGGCAAATTGGACAGGCGCGAAACGCCGTCCACGAGGGAGACCACCTTGCGCCCAAACTCGCGCTCCAGTTCCTCCCGCGTGATGCCGGTGTCCTCAAGGGTGTCATGCAGCAGGCCCGCCGCAATGGCCTCGGCATCCAGACGGATTTCCGCCAGGATGCGCGCTACGGCGACGCAATGGGTGAAATAGGGTTCACCGGACTTGCGTCTCTGGTCAGCATGAAGTTGTTCTGCGCGTTGCCAGGCTCGTTCCACGAGCGAATGGTCATGTGGCGACAGGTCCGGCAGCCCTTCGAGCAGGCCTTCCAGATTCATGCGCCCCCGCATTGCTTTGCCCAGGAAGCACCAGCATAACGAATTACGCCGTTGGATGCATCTGTCTTCGCCCTGCATGGTATACTGCGCCCCGTTCATCCGGAGCCCGACCATGCTAAGCGTCGACGAGGCCCTGCAACGCATTTTGCAAGACCTGCAACCGCTGACGGCCGAAGCCATCGGTCTGGACAGTGGCCTGGAGCGCGTTCTGGCCCGGGACCTTTACGCAAGCATCAATTTGCCTCCCTTTGCAAATTCCAGCATGGACGGTTACGCCCTGAGAGCGGCAGACCTGGAGGGCGCCAGCCCGGAGAATCCGGTCCGGCTGGCGGTCGTCATGGACATCCCGGCGGGCACCTCGCCGGAAAGACCGGTCGGGGCGGGCGAAGCCGCCCGCATCATGACTGGCGCACCCCTGCCGGACGGGGCCGACGCCGTCGTGCCGGTGGAACGGACGGATGCCAACTGGACTCGCGAGGCGCCCGCTACCCTGGCGCCCACGCTCCGCGTCATGACGACGCTGCATGCCGGCGACTACGTGCGGCCGGTGGGCGAAAATGTGCGCGCCGGTCAGCGGGTGCTGGCTGCGGGGACTCGACTGCGTCCGCAACACCTGGGCATGCTGGCGGCCCTGGGCCAGGCGGAGGTCAGCGTAACCCGTCAACCGCGCGTCGCCATCGTCAGCAGCGGTGACGAAATCATTGACGTCGGTGAGACGCTGGCCCCCGGCCAGATCTATGACGTCAACAGTTATACGATAGAGGGTCTGGTCCGTGAACTGGGGGGCATCCCCCTGCGGCAACCGGTGGCCGGCGACGACCTGCAGCAGGTACGCGCCATGTTCGACACCGCGCTTGGGCAGGACCCGGACCTCATCATCAGCACTGCCGGCGTCTCCGTAGGAGCCCATGATCTGGTCCGCGACGTTCTCGAGGAACTCGGCGAACTCAATTTTTGGCGCGTCAACATGCGGCCTGGCAAACCTCTCGCCTGGGGTCGCGTACAGGGACTGCCATTCTTCGGCCTGCCCGGCAACCCCGTTTCGGCCATGGTCACCTTCCAGGTATTCGTGCGTCCGGCCCTGCAACGATTGACGGGCCAGGTGCATGATTTGCAGGCGGCCCGCGCCACGGTGTGCGAGGACATCGAGTCCGACGGGCGGCGCAGTTTCCTGCGCGTTGCTCTGGAACGCCGTGACGGGCGTCTGCTGGCGCGCAGCACGGGCACGCAGAGTTCAGGGGCCCTGATTTCCATGGTCCTGGCCGACGGCCTGCTGATTGTGCCGGAAGGGGTGACGCAGGTGGCGGCGGGCACTGAACTCGAAGTTCTTCTGCTGCAATGAGTTTCCTGCGCGATTCGGCCAGACTGAAGCAAATCAGCCTGCTGCTGGTGCTTTCCGGGTTGGCAATCAGTGTGTATTTGAGCTACGTCAAGCTGGCCGACGCGGACGTCGTCTGCGCGGCAGGCGGCGCCATAAACTGCGAAGTGGTGCAAAACAGCGTCTGGTCGCGCCTGGCCGGTGTCGACATTGCCCTGCTGGGGGCGCTGGCCTGGCTGGTCATGGGCGCAACGCTGCTGCTGGAAACGCGTTTCGAATTGCTGGCCGGGCACGGCGGTCTGCTGGTCTTTGGAATCAGCCTGTTTGGGTTCCTGTTCTCAATGTGGCTGATTTACGTTCAGGGCGGCATTCTGCAGGCATGGTGTCTCTGGTGTCTCGCGCACGAACTGGCGATGACCCTGATGTTTCTGGCATCCGCGGCCCGCTTGCGCCTGCTGCTGGCGATCTGAACTGCGCCTGACGCCGTTGCTGCTTCAGGACTGATGTTCACGCAGGGTGCGTGAAATGATGTCTTCCTGGTAGCGACGCTGCTTCTCGCGCTTCCCCGCGCGCTGTGATGAACCCTCATTGCCCTCGGTCCGGTCCATGGCGCGACGCAGGGCCAGTTCCATGGCGGTGGGAATCTCTTCCTCGTCCTCGTCATCCAGGCCGTCAAAGCTGCCGACTTCCTCGTCCGGCTTCATCGACAGATCAATCTGTCGCTTGCCGCGATTGACCTTCAGCACGCGTGCTTCCACTTCGTCGCCGATACTGACCACATCCGACGGTGAACGCACGAAGCCGTTGGTGAGCTCGGAAACGTGCACCATGCCTGGCCGTTCGCCACCAAAGTCGACAAAAACGCCGTAATTCTCAATGCGCACAATTTTGCCCTGCACCATCGTGCCCTCGCGCAGGTCATTCCAGGAGACTTCCACCGGACGAGACATCGACAACGCAATGCGACCCGCGTCGGCGTCGACTTTCATGATAAACACATCGAGGACTTCGCCAACCGTTAGCACATCCTCTACATTGCGCACGTTGGGCCGGTTCAACTGGGAAATGTGGAGCAAGGCGTCGCGTCCGACTCCAATGTCCACGAAAGCGCCGATCAGTTCCAGGCGCTTCACCGTTCCCTGAACCTGCCCCCCCGGTTTGAGACTTTCCAGCGAAACCGTGGCTTTGTTTTCTTCACTCATGCATTGGCTCCTTGTTGTCGTTTTCCTCAGGGTGTCGGGGTCAGGGTCACGCTGGGTGTGACTTCCCACTCTCCTTCCATGTAATCGCTGTAGCCGCCGTAACCTTCCCAGCGATGCAACTCGGTCGTTTGCAGCAGCAGGTCCACGGAACTGGCTTCCATGTATAACGCGCCGACCACTTCGCTGCCGGCGCTCACTACGCCCTCGGCGGTCCCGGCCACAAAGGCGTAAACGATCATTGACAGGTCCGGGTACACCAGGCTCACCACTGCCTGGTCCTCCGTGATCTCCTGCCCGGTCAACCAGGTCGGCTCCCCGTGGACCCCAAACAATTCACCCAGCGAATGTGTGGGCGCCGTGCGCAGGAATACCAGGGAAACCGTCTCGCCGTTCTCGGTGACCATCTGGCAGCACACCGGCGCGTCCGCACCCTGCTGCCAGGAGACCTGAATGACGCTGCTGTTCTCCGCCGGCCCCTGGGTCTGGATATTGTCGAAGTCCGGCTCGTCTTCAATGATGGTCAGGGCATCGGCCCAGGAGGTCTCACCCGGGGTGATGCCGCGAAAACAGGGCACGCCACAGGGTTCGCCCGTCAACAGGCCTTCATCTGTCAGAAGATTCTCGTCCCGCAGCATGGTCTCCGGCGAACAGGCAACCAGCAGCAGCAGCGTGGCGATCAGGCAAGGCAGGACTCGTGTCATGGCGACGCCGCACCGCAAGCGGTGCTCTCCTTTTGTCCGAACCAGGGGCCGTGAAGCGCCCTCTGGCAGGCAAACTCGCTGGCCCGGTCGCAACAGGGACCGACGCTCAAACGGGGCCGCGGTATTGTAACGCAACTCAGCCAGGGTTCAAGCGCGAGTACAACAGGTCATAGGACCCCGTCGTCCCGCCATAACCCATGCCGTAGTGCGTGGCGAGGATGTAATAGCGCCCGTCTTCCAGCAGCACGTGCTCACGAATGAGCGAATCCGTGTTTTCGCCAGCGATGGCGTCGTCATTGTCCGCCAGACGGAACCCCTGGGGATCCAACAGGGCCAGCGCTGTGTCCAGGCGACCGGCGGTGGCGACCATGCTCACGGTCACCACGTCCCCAGCCACACCCTCAATGGCATAGAGATCGAAGCTGTTTTCGTTGGTAATACTGCCGCTGACGCGCTCGCTGCTGGTCAGCAGCGGGGCTGTGTCAAACTCGGGCCGGAAATCCAGGGAGTCGAGGCTCAGAGTCTCCAGGCCCTGGCCACGAATGCCGACGAAGCCGCCCGCACCCGCCTGCGCCTGCCCGTCTACGCCAATGATGAAGCTGGTGACGTAGACCTGGTTGGCCACCGGTCGCGCCACGTGGCTGAAAACCGACGCGCCATTGGCGAATGCATTGAGCGCAAAGGTGATGGGCGTGATGTCGTTGCAGGAGTTCTGGTGCCAGACTTCCACTTCGTAAAGTCCGGCCGTCAGGGTGCCTTCCGGCCAGTAGACATAGGAAACGGGATTACCTCCGGTGCCACTGCAGTTTACGTTGCCGGCCGCGGCCAGACGGCCGCCGCTGGGGACCTGGGGAATGTCGTCATAGATGGAATTACCGGCCGGATCACGCACCAGCAACTGCAGGTCCACGTTGTTGTTCCATGACAGAATGATCTCCAGATCACCCCCTGGCAGACCGAGGCTGAACGCGTCCGCGGCCAGCTCCCCTTCGACGGTGCTCAGCAGGATTTCGTAGTGTCCTTCCGTGCCGCCCAGTTCCTTGCCATAACGCGTGGCGACGATCCGGTACTCCCCGTCGGCAAAGAGGCGGAAATTGCGAATGTCGGAATCGGTCGAAGAACCATCCTCAAGGTCGTCATTGGCGCTGAGCACGGTCCCGCTGCCATCCAGCAATTGCAGCAAGGTATCGAGGCTGCCGCTCGTAGCGGAGAGGCTGACACTGATTAACTCGTTGGCGCTGCCCGTGAAACTGTACACGTTGGCGGGCTCCGCCGAGGTGATCAGACCCGTCTGGACCTGATTGGCCTGAAGCGGAATCGCTGACTCAAGCTGCTCCTCAAGTCCGGCAGGGGTCAGGGTCTCGTCGGTGGCGACACCGCCGGCCCCCACCTGAAGCATGCCGGCTGTATCCACCCGTACGCTGCCCAGCCAGGTCTCGCCCGGCGCCAGGCTCCCGACCAGGGCGGGGGCGTTCGTGTCGTCAAGACGCACGTCCACGCGAAAATCAGCCGCGCCGCTCGTCGGGCAGTCGCCCAAGGTCTGGTTGTAGACCAGAATCTCGTAACTGCCCGTGGGCAGGCCGCCTCCCGGCCAGTTCACGACTTCGGTGGGGAGGGCGCCACTGCGAGTTTCACAGACGCTGTTCACGTTTTCGCCAAACACGCCTCCGCTCGGCGCGACAGGGCGTGAGAAATAGACGCTGCCACCGACAGGATCGCGAATCTCCAGGTCAAGATTGGCCAGGGATTCCCACTGCAACTGGAACTGCAAACCGCTGATCGCCACCACTTCACCCGGGGCGAATACCGGCGCCGCGACTTCCTCCGTGGCAACTTGCTCTACAGGAGCCGGCTGCAGGTCAAAGGTCAAACTGAAGTCCAGCGTGCCGCTTTCAGGCAGACCACCCGGCGCCAGCACGGTCACGTAATAGCGGCCGGCTTCGGGCAGGGCGAACCCTTCCATGGCGACGCCGCTGGCCTGAGCCTGCATTTCACCATCGGCATCGGTGACCAGCAGTGACAGAACGGTTTCGTCATCGGCCTCTGCTGCCAGGCTGGCCAGATCGCCCGTTTCGCCGCTGAAAGTGTAGACCTGCGCCCCCATGTCCAGCGAAAGAGCGCCGCTTCGCACATCGCCGGGAAGCAGTTCTCGCGACTGCTGGGCCGAGAGGCTGGCGACCCCTGCGTACAACACGAAGACCATCAGCAACAGAAGTGCCCGCGTTCTCCGTCCCGACATGGGTGTCCTCCTGAACTGGACTGTTCGGGCCAGTGTACAGGAATCGCATCAGCAGCGCCATTGCCGGGCCGCCAGTTTCGATTGTCGGGCTTAACAATTCGATGCAGGAATTTGTGATCGCCGGCCGTGACATTCGCGAGGCATCGCGACCGGCCATTCGGTTGTGTCCGAACGCCCTGACGCAACAGGCTCTTTGCTGTACAATGACGCGCAGTATCCATTGCGGGGAGGAAGTCAGGATGAAGGAGCTTTCCCGGCTGCTTGGCAGCGTACCCGGGTCGGCCACCATGGCCGTATCGGAAAAGGCGCGGCAAATGAGGGCCGCCGGCAAGGACGTGATCGGGTTGGGAGGCGGCGATCCCGACTTCGCCACGCCCGACCACATCGTGGCTGCAGCCTTTGCCGCCATAGAGGACGGTGCGACCCACTACCCGCCCGCAAAGGGTGTTCCGGAGGCCCTGACGGCAGTCGCTGCCAAGATGGCGCGCGAAAACGGCGTCGAAGTCGACCCCCTGAGCCAGATCATCATCACGCCGGGGGCCAAGTGGGCCATTCACCTGGCGCTCAGCGCGGTAACCAACCCCGGAGACGAAATCCTCTATCTTGAGCCCTGCTGGGCGTCCTACCCGCCCATGATTACGCTTAGCGGCGGCACGCCCGTGCCGGTCAGCCTGACGCCGGCGGACAACTACACCATCACGGCTGACGCCATACGGGCCTGTGTGACGGACAGGAGCAAGGCCCTGATGGTCAACTCGCCCAACAACCCCACCGGGCGGGTGATGACTGTAGAAGAGGCGAACGCCGTCGTCGAGGTGGCGCTGGAGCACGATCTCTACGTCCTCGCCGACGAGATCTACGAGCATCTGATCTACGACGGTCGGCGCAACATCTCGCTGTCGACCCTGCCCGGCATGGCGGAACGCACCCTGACGATCAACGGCGTGTCCAAGGCCTACGCCATGACCGGCTGGCGCATGGGCTGGCTGGTCGCGCCGGCGCCGATCATCGCTCTGGCCAGCAAACTCAGCAGCCAGGCCGTGTCGTCGGCCGCCAGCTTCACCATGCACGCAACAGCCGCCGCGCTAAACGGGCCGCAGGACTGCGTCGCGGAAATGTGCGCCTCCTATGCCGCGCGTCGCGATTTCATGGTCGAGGCCCTGAACGCCATCGACGGCGTCCACTGTCGCAACATCGAGGGCGCTTTCTACCTCTTCCCGTCCTTTCCCGGCAGCGACAGGGACAGCATTGAAATTGCGGAGTTTCTGATCGAGGAAGCCTTGATCGCCGGAACGCCGGGCGTCGCCTTTGGCAGCACCGGCGAAGGCCATATCCGCTTCTCCATCGCAACGGCGAAAGATGACCTGGAACGTTCGGCGGAGCGTCTGGCCCGGGTCGCGTCGCAACTCTGAGCCAGGCCTAAAGCTGGCGCAAATACGCGAGCAGCAATTTGGTGACGTTGCCCAGGGACTCCGCCTTCGTGACCTCGTAACCATGGGAGTTGATGTAGGCGGGCCCGAAGCCCATCGTGCGCGCTGCCAGCCCGATGCGCTGGATTCCGCCTGCATCCGACCCGGCGAAGGGATAAACGACTTCCTGGGAGCCGATGCCCAGTTCTTCGGCCAAACGAATCAGGGTGTCGCAATCGGGGCGGCTGTTGCCCGGTTCCCCTACCCAGATCACCGGACGCGTGTCGAATTCCGTCGGCGTGTCCGGCGTCAGGGGTGACGTGTCAATCGCGATCACGATCTCCGGTTGCAGGAGCTGCGCCACGCGAATGGCGCCCAGGTAACCGGTCTCCTCGGCAGTGGGCGCCGAAATAAAAATGTCCGCACCTGGGGGATCATTGACCAGCTGGCGCAAGGCGTCGATGACGATCAGCACGCCTACCCGGTTGTCAAAGGCGAATCCGCCCACGTGGTTGTTCGCCAGGCGCAACAGACCCTTGCGGCTGCGGGCCACCACCGCCCGGCTGCCAATTCGAACACCTGCGCGGCGCAATTCCGCGCGCGACATGCCGGTGAAAACGGTGACGTCTTCCCAGGCGGGCGTCCGCGTCCCCTTGCGGTATTCGCCCACAGGCCCGCTGCGCGTGTGGGTGGCGCCGTAGGACAGGACCCCCGGTACGATGCTGCCGTCGGTGGCGATGATATCCAGCGGCCCTTCGCCGTACTTCCATGGCCAGGGACCGCCAAGGGGCGCGACCTTCAGGACTCCATCGTCCGCCATGTGCGTGATGATCATCCCCAGTTCGTCCTTGTGGGCGGCGATCAGCACCTTTGGCCCGCCACCCGGGACCTGCGCGGTGATGTTGCTCATCCCGTCCTGCCAGACCCTTGCGCCCGTGGCTTCAAACTCGCGCAGAATGACGGCCTCGACCTCGCGTTCGTCGCCGATGGGCCCGTGCGCCCTGATCAACTCATCCAGCAGTTCCAGCATTTCTTCCTGATTCATGGACCAGCCTCCTTGTGGAAGGGGTAGCGCGGCTGTTGCGCCAGTGGTCAACAGCTGCGTAGACAAGACTGGCATGGTACCGCAGCGGGCTAAAGTTGTCGCAGCCAGGCGAGCAGCAATTCCGTCCCGTTGACGAGGACGTCCGCCCTTGCGATTTCGTAGCCGTGGGAATTGAGGCGGGGGAAGCCCAGCGCCGCCGTGCGCTCCGCCAGGCCGATGCGCCGCACGCCGCCGGCATCCGAACCGGCGCTCTCGTAGACTACCGGCTGGGCCCCGAAACCCAGTTCATCCGCCAGGCGGACGAGGGCATTGCAATCGCCGAGAGAATTGGGAGAGGCCTCGTCGTACCAGACGACCGGCCGCGCATCGAGGGTCGTCGGCGTATCCGGCGTGACCGGAGCGGTGTCCAGCGCCAACACAATATCCGGCCTCAACAGATGGGCCGCGCGCCGTGCGCCCAGGTAGCCGGTCTCCTCGGCGGTGGTCGCCACCAGATAGAGGTCGGCCGCCACCGGGCGTTGTACCAGATGGCGCAGGGCGAAAACCAGGCCCGTCAGCCCCATGCGGTCGTCAAGGGCGAAACTCCCGATGTGATCGCCAGGGAGAGCTTTCAGGCGCTTGCGGGAACGCGCGATGACGGCCCGACTGCCGACGTGGACGCCCAGTTGCGACAGTTCCGCCGGCTCCAGGCCGGTGAACAGGGTGACGTCATCCCATGTGGGTGTCCGTTCACCACGGCGAAACTCACCCATTGGGCCGCTGCGCGTGTGCGTCGACCCAAAGGACAGGATGGCGCTGACGACGCCTCCATTGTCAGCGATGACGTCGATCGGCCCCTCGCCATACTTCCAGGGGTAGGGGCCGCCAAGGCGTTTCACGCGCAGACGGCCGTCGTCCTCAATTTGGGAAATGATCAGGCCCAGCTCGTCCTTGTGCGCGGCGACCATCACGCGCGGCCCCTCGCCCGGAACGTGGGCGTAAATGTTGCTCATGCCGTCCTGCCAGGTGCGGGCCCCGCTGGCGCGAAACTCGCGCAGCACGACGGCATCGATCTCGCGTTCGTCGCCGATCGGGCCGTGACAGGCCAGCATCTCGGCCAGCAGCGCCAACATCTTTTCCCGCTTCAGTTCCATCCTGGCCTGCCTTCACCCGACCGAAACCGGCCCTGGCAAAAAACGTTCCACGTCCAGCCTGCGCCATGCCCGCAACCAGGCACATACAGCGCATATCACCACAGCTGCCCGAATGCCCGACGGTGGCCCGCGTCATCTCACTTGGCGCAGGTAAGCCACCAGCAGTCGGGTCACGTTGCCGATCGCCTCGGCTTTCGTTATCTCATAGCCGTGGGAATTGAGGATAGCCGGCCCAAAGGCCATCGTGCGCGCCGCCAGACCGATTTTCTGCATGCCGCCGGCATCCGAAGCCAGCCAGGAGAACACGATGCCCTGGGCGCCAACGCCCAGCTCCTGGCCCAGGCGCATCAGGGTGTCGCAATCGGCCTTGGTGCTGTAGGCCCCGGCGGCCTCCGTGTACCAGATGACCGGCCGCGCGTCGAATTCGGTCGGCGTGTCCGGCGACAGTGGCGATATATCCAAAGCGACGATGATTTCCGGCTGGACCACCTGGCCCACGCGGATGGCGCCCAGGTATCCGGTCTCCTCGGCGCTGGATGCCGCGTAGTAAAGGTCCAGTCCGGTCGGCTCTTGCACGGTCTGCCGCAAGGCGTCGATCAGACTCACCATGCAAACGCGATCGTCCAGACCGAAGCCGGCGACGTGGCCGCCCGGAAGACGCATCAGGGGTTTGCGTTCATGGGCGATGATGGCGCGGCTGCCGATGTGAACGCCCTGCTCCAGCAGGTCATCGCGGGACTGGCCGGTGAACAGGGTGACGTCATCCCAGTCCGGCGTCCGCGTGCCGGCCCGAAACTCGCCGACCGAACCGCTGCGCGTATGGGTCGAACCGAAGGACAGGATCGAAGGCACGATCGACCCGTCGTCGGCGATCACGTCGATGGGCCCTTCCCCGTATTTCCAGGGCCGCGATCCACCCAGGGCCTTGACCCGCAGGCTTCCGTCGTCGGCGATGTCCGAGACGATCATGCCCAGTTCGTCCTTGTGCACGATGACCAGCACGCGCGGCCCGTCACCGGGGATGTGCGCGTAAATGTTGCTCATGCCATCCTGCCAGGTCTTCGCGCCGCTGGCGGAAAACTCCCGCAGCAGCACGGCGTCAATTTCGCGTTCGTCGCCGATCGGCCCGTGACTGCGCAGCATTTCATCAAGCAGGACCAGCATTTCTTCCTGTGTCATCATGGTTCGCCTCCTGACAGTTCACAGGTTCCACAAGTCATCGTGCGGGCCGGCCAGGTCTTCCGGGACCGGAACCCTTGCAAAGCGCGTCAGAGCTGGCGCAGCCAGGCCACCAGCAGCCGGGTAACGTTGGCGACGGCATCGGTCTTCACGATTTCGAAGCCGTGGGAGTTGAGGATGGCAGGGCCGAAGGCCAGGGTGCGGTCCGCCAGACCGATTCTTTGCATGCCGCCGGCATCCGACGCCAGACTGGTGAACACGATGGGCTGGGCGCCGAAACCCAGTTCATTCCCCAGGCGCAGCAAGGTGTCGCAGTCCGCTTTGCTGCTGTACGAGCCGTCCGATTCCGTGTACCAGATCACCGGGCGCGCGTCGAACACGGTCGGCGTGTCGGGCGACAGTGGTGAGATGTCCAGCGCGACGACGATATCGGGCCGCAGCACCTGCCCGGCGCGCGTGGCGCCCAGATAGCCGCTTTCCTCGGCGGTTGACGCCACAAAATACAGGTCCGGTCCGCCTGGAGTTTCGGCAAACTGCCGCAGCGCGTCGATCAGGCTGACCATGCACACGCGGTCGTCAAGACCGAAACCGCCGACGTGATCGCCGGGCAAATGCATCAGGGCCTTGCGTTCGTGGGAGACGACTCCGCGACTGCCAATGTGGACGCCGCGCTGCAAGAGGGTGTCGCGCTCCAGCCCGGTGAAGAGGGTGACGTCGCCCCAGTTGGGCGAGCGGCTGCCCTGGCGAAACTCGCCGACGGGGCCGCTGCGGGTGTGGGTCGAGCCAAAAGACAGCACGGCGGGCACAATTGAGCCGTCGTCGGCGATGATGTCGACCGGCCCCTCGCCGTATTTCCAGGGCTGCGACATGCCCAGGTCCTGGGCCTTCAGGCTGCCGTCCTCCAGCACCTGCGAAACGATGAAGCCAAGCTCGTCCTTGTGCACAACCACCATCACGCGCGGGCCGTCGCCAGGCAGATGGGCGTAAATGTTGCTCATGCCATCCTGCCAGGTCTTCGCGCCCGTTGCGGCAAATTCGCGCAGCAGGAAGGCGTCGATCTCGCGCTCGTCGCCGACTGGACCGTGGCATTTCAGCATTGCGGCCAGCAGGTCCAGCATTTCAACCTGTGTCATCATGTGGGTTTATCCTGCGTGTTGTTCCCTCAGGAAGGTTCGCCTTCGAGGCCCAGCGCCCCCGCCACGCCCTGCATCGCCGCCAGCACGATGCCGATGTGTTCGTCCAGCGGCACGCCCAGGTTTTCCGCGGCGTGTTCGATCTCCTGACGATTGACCGGCGCGGCGAATGCCCGGTCCTTCCACTTGCGGCGCACGGAACGCAGCTTGACGTCATGAATGCTTTTTGAGGGGCGCACCAGCGTTACGGCGATGAGAAAGCCGGTCAGTTCATCCACGGCCAGCAGGGACTTTTCCATGTCGCTTTCCGGTGCGACACCGGTGATCTCTTCTGCGTGGGAAAGAATGGCGCGCACAATGAGTTCGTCGACGCCGCGCTCGCGCAAAATGCGGGAGCCCACCACCGGATGCCCCTCCACCGCCACGTCCGGGTTCTGTTCGTAGTCAAAGTCGTGCAGCAGCCCGACTGTCCCCCACAGCTCGGGGTCACCGCCGAAACGGGGCGCATAGGCGCGCATGGCCGCCTCGACCGACAGCATGTGACGCCGCAGCGAGGGATTCGCCGTATAGGTCGTCACCAGTTCCCAGGCTTCATCGCGCGTCAGCATCGTCCCCCCTGCTTCTTTCTTCGCCAATTATTCAGTTGCGGATGCCGCCGCGGGTCATGGCACCAGCGTCCAGCGCCGCATCCGCCTCACCCTCGTCCAGATAGCCGAGTTCAACCACGACCTCGCGAATGCCGCGTCCCTCGGCCAGGGCCTTCTTGGCCACCTCCGCGCCCTTCAGGTAGCCGATCACCGGGTTGAGCGCCGTGACCAGCACGGGATTGCGCGCCAGCCAACCTTCCGCCGTCTCGCGATTGACGATGAGGCCCGCCACGCATTTTTCCGTAAAGGCGTTCACCGAACCGGTCATCACCTGCATCATTTCGTTCAGATTGTGGGCGATGACCGGCATCATCACGTTCAATTCCAGCTGGCCCGCCTGCGAGGCCAGAGTCACAGTCAGGTCATTGCCCATGACGTGATACATGGCCATGTTCAACATTTCGGCCAGCACCGGGTTGACCTTGCCCGGCATGATTGATGAACCCGGCTGCACCGGCGGGCAGGTGATCTCGGCCAGGCCGGTCGTCGGCCCGCTGGACAGCAGGCGAATGTCGTTGGCGATACGCGTCAGGTCCTGAGCCGCCACACGCAGGGCGCCGGAAAAGAAACAGGCGTCCTGCATCGACTGCATCGACTCAAAGAGGTCGTCCGACTCGTAGAGTGTCAGGCCCGTGAATTGCGACAGGGTCGCCACCATGCGCGCGTGATACTCCGGGTGGGCGTTGAGCCCGCTGCCGTTGGCCGTGCCGCCAATGCCGAGACGACGCAGGCCCTCGGCGGCGAGCCGCACTTTTTCACCATTGCGCTCGATGGCGCCCGCATACGCTCCAAACTCCTGACCCAGGCGGATGGGCACGGCATCCTGCAAATGGGTCCGCCCGCTCTTGACGACGTCGTCGGCAGCCGCCGCCTGCTGGCGAAAGGCCACAGCGCAGCGCCCCAGGGCCGTCAGCAATTCATCCAGGCGCCAAAGCACGCCAAGACGAATGGCCGTCGGGATGGTGTCGTTGGTACTTTGCGCCATGTTGACATGGTCATTGGCGTCGACCGGCGCTGACGCGTCGTCACGGGCGAAACCCAGCAGGGCGTTGGCGCGGTTGGCGATGACCTCGTTGACGTTCATGTTGTGGCTGGTGCCGGCGCCCGCCTGGAAGGGATCGACGACGAATTCGGCATCCAGTTGCCCCGCGATCACCTCATCCGCCGCCGCGACGATGGCGCCGGTCCGTTCCGCATCCAGCAGGCCCAGGTCCCGGTTGACCTCTGCGGCGCTACGTTTGATGACGGCCATGCTCCACACAAAGGCCGGCCAGGGTTTCAGGCCGCTGACCGGGAAGTTTTCCACCGCGCGCTGCGTCTGCGCCCCGTACCAGGCGTTGGCCGGCACCTGAACCTCGCCCAGGGAATCGCGCTCGACCCGATGCTGCGTCATGCCCGTCTCCATCCTCGCCGCCGTTCTGCAAAAAAAGACGCCACGATTGTAGCGTCTTTTGAAACCCCGAAACGGGCGTTCATTAGCCCGTTGCGGCGGCGTAGCGGCTCGATACCTCGGCCCAGTTGACGATGTTGAAGAAGGCCGCGATGTAATCGGGACGGCGGTTCTGGTAATTCAGATAGTAGGCGTGTTCCCAGACGTCCAGCCCCAGGATCGGCGTCTGGCCATCCATGAGCGGCGTATCCTGGTTCGGCGTCGAGGTGACGCTCACACTGCCATCGCTGGCGGCCACCAGCCAGGCCCAGCCGGAGCCGAAGCGCGTCGCTGCCGCGGTGCTGAACTCGGAGACGAAATTCTCGTAGTTGCCGAAGGCGGCGTCAACGGCGGCCTTGAGGGCATCGCTGGCGTTGCCTTCATCGTTGCCGCCGGGCGCGATGACGGTCCAGAAGAGGTTGTGATTGGCGTAGCCGCCGCCATTGTTGCGCACGGCCGTCTGGATGTCGGCGGGCAGGCTGTCCAGGCCGGCCAGCAGCTCCTCGATCGACATGCCCTGCAGGTCCGCATGCCCTTCCAGCGCAGCGTTGAGATTGGCGGTATAGGTGCCGTGATGTTTCGAGTGATGGATTTCCATGGTGCGCGCATCAATGTGCGGCTCCAGCGCATCGTAGGCGTATCCCAGTTCCGGCAGTTCAAATGCCATTTTCGACTCCTCCAGTCTGAATGCTGCGGCCGCCATGGCTGCGGTCGCCAGCGAGAGCACTTGCCGACGGGAAAGTTCATGACTTCCGTTCATGTCACCTTCCTGGACGGTAACCATCTGCATCCAGAGTTTACCACAATTGCCGGGCGGAAATGACCAGAGCCCTAATGGTCCGATAGCCCGTCCCGTCGGGCGTCTTTCTTATGGCCAACTATAGCCACGTCCGGCGTAAAAAGGCCCTTCACGTGCTAGCATGGGCGCCGCAGGCAAGAAGGCCCTTCATGAAATCTGGTTTTCGAATTTTGGCATCCGGCAGGCATAATTCGCTTCCCGCCTGTCCACCTTTTGTGCCGGTGCCGCCCGCCAGTTCCCGCAACCTGATCTCCATTCACCAGCCAGGAGCGCAGTCTGCCCCGATCTCTTGTGCCTCGTTGGCCGCCACTGGCCCAATCGGGGAGCGCCTGGAGGCATGACGCTGGCGGCCCGGCCCCTGCCCCAGGTGTCGCGCAAGGCGGTCGCCCTGGCCGTGTTGCTGTTTGGTCTCTTCCTCGCCTCCATCGGTCTCATCGCCATGCGGCATGCCCAGCAGGAAGGTCTGCCCTCATCCGTCATCGTATTGCTGCGCCTGGGCATCGCGGCCCTGGTCTTTACGCCCCTGACCCTGCCGCGCCAGTTGCCGCGCATCCGGCGCATGCCCCGACGGGTCTGGCAACTCTTGTTGCTGGCCGGCGTCTGTTTCTGCGTCGACCTCATGCTGTTTACCGAAGCCATCAAGTACGTCAACATCCTGCTGGCAACCGTCATTGCCAGCCTTATGCCCCTGATCACCGCGCTGATGGAACGTTTCCTGCTCAAGGTCCCCCTGCAACGTTCGATGTACGCGGGTATGGCTCTGGCGATGGCTGGAGGAATAGTCATCGCCCTTGGCAGCGCCAGCGGAATCTCGGATCTCGGGCCTCAACCCGTGCTGGGCGCGACCCTCTCCCTGCTCAGTGTGATTTGCGCCTGCGCCTACCTCATCATCGGCCGAACGCTGCGAACACGTATCCCCTTCCTGCCCTATACCTGGATGCTGTTTACCATATCCGCCCTGGTCGCCCTGGTCGTGGTCCTCCCGGCACTCGGCGATACCGCCGGCTTCAGTCCGCAGGGCATCACCTGGGCGCTGATTGCCACTGTTTTGAGCCAACTGGGCGCTCATCCGGCATTCATCTTTGCGGTAGCCGCCCTGTCCCCCACCCTGATCAGCATTGCTTCCCAATCCATCATCCTCTACGGCAGCGTGCTGGCCTTCCTCTTTTTGCATCAGATTCCGGGTGTACCTGAAATCCTCGGCGGCGCGATCATCCTTGCCGGCGTGATCTTCGCCATTTACGGTCAACGCGATTCATGAGCGCCGCCGTCGCGGCCATGACCGCGCGCATCAATGCGGGCAAGTATCATGTTGCCTTTCCCTTCGTCGTCATCGTCATCGGCCAACTCATGGGCTCAACCGGGCCCCTTTTCATTCGCGCCATGCACGTGGCGGGCATGCCGACGCCCGCCATCATTGCCCTGCGGCAATTGATCACCAGCGCGCTGTTAACGCCGGTGATTCTTCTCTTCTACCGCCATGAACTTCGCCGGCTCTCGCGGCGCAATCTGGTCTTCGCCGCTTTGGCCGGCACTGTTCTGGCCATTCGCTTTTACTTCCAGATTGAGGCCTTCAACAATTCCAGCGTGCTGCTGGCCGGGGTGTTTGGCGGTTCCGGCCCGTTGTGGGTGGCGCTGGTCGAAGTGCTGTGGCTGAAGGCCGTGTTTACACGGCGAGTGTGGGCCGGAATCCTGTTGTCGCTGTTTGGCGGCGTGATTATCGCCCTCGCCGGTTTCGACAGCGGGACCTCCCCCGGCGGCAACGCCGCGCTGGGCGCTGTCCTCGGCCTTACGGCAGCGTTCATGTCCGCCTTCTACCTCAATCTCGGCCGTCTGGCCCGCGGCCAGGTCTCGCTCCTGCCCTACCTGTGGCTCATGTTCAGCATCGCGGCCCTGATCTCACTGGCGGTCGCCGTAATGACCGGAGTCCCCCTGACCGGCTACAGCGACGACGCATGGCTGGGAATGGCCGGGCTCATCATCACCGCCCAAATATTCGGTCATGGCGGCATGAACTTTGCCCTGAAGTACATGCCGGCGACCTACGTAAGCGTCATGAGCCAGATCGTCGTGGTGACCAGCGCCGTCGGCGCTTACATCTACTTCAACGAGCTGCCGGGGGCCGGCCAGGCAATCGGCAGTATGGTGATCATCGCCGGTGTCATCTTTGTGACCTTCGGCCGCGGGTCTCAAAAGCCTGACTGAAGCGCCAGGGAGGCAATGTCTTCTTCAGGCACCAGCGGCGCCAGCAAATGCGCCATGCTGCCGTCGCGCCACATTCCCTTCAGGGCCGCCTCCAGCCGGCGCCGGAATTCCGGATCATTGGCGGGCAGCGCAAGGCCGAGCCAGTTGCGCGAGTACCAGGGATCGCAGGACGGACAGCGGGCGGCCAGCTTCAGCAGGGATGACTGCGATTGCAATGGCGCCAGCAGTTTCAGGCTGTCCGCAAAGACCGCATCCAGGTCCCCTTCGATGAGCAAATGCCATCCAATGTCCTCGTCGCGCACGACGGTGAAGACATTGACGTCGACGGCCGCGATTTCGGCCAGGGCCTGGGCCCTTGCGTCACGACCGGGCTCGCTCGAGAGCACGCCCAGCCACTGGTCGCGCAGGCCGCGAAAGTTGTCGACGTCGCTGTCTGCCGGCACCAGCAAGCGTTCTCCGTGCAGCAGCAGCGGCGCGCTGAATTCAACCTCGTTGGCCCGGTCCCAGTCCAGCGCCACACCAATGGCCAGGTCCGCCGCTCCGGTAGCGAGTTGCTCCAGCGCGGGACCCGCCACGGCCTGCAGACCGGACCCCAGGCGCATCTCGAGCTGTTGCGCCAAAGCCAGACGCCAGGTCGCCAGTTGCCTTTCGCTTTCCGGCGCATCCGGTTGGGCGGCAGCGAGACCGGCGACTCTCAGGGGCTGACCCTGCTCCAGCCTGGCCACGACGGATTGCTGCGGCCAGGGCAGGGTCTGCGTAAAGCTTTCCGGCTTTGGCGCCTGGTCACCCAGGCCCTGCCAGACGGCGATCAAATCATGCGGCAGGCTGCTGCCGGGAAAGTTTGCGTCGTGGATTTCGGCCATGCGGCCGCTGGCGGTCAGGAATTGTAAACTGCGATTGACCAGGTTGCGCATCGAAAGGTCACCCTTGCGCACCGCAAGGGCGTGCAATTCGTGCTCCAGCACCACACTGATCATGCGCAATTCGCCGGGCACCAGCACAGCGCCCAGGGTCAGACGGCTGTCCACCAGGCCATCGATCTCTCCCTCGCGCAGTGCCCGCAGGGCGTCATCTAGCGTGAAATGGCTGCGCACGTTGACGCGTAGGCCACTGCCTGCCTGCCAGCGCGTCAAGGCCTCTTCCGCGCGCGCGCCGGCCACGACGCCCAGCGTTCGCCCGTCCATCTGCGCCAGGGTCGTCGCGTCGTCGCCTTCGTGAATCAGCAAGGCCTGGGCGCCGCGGTAGTGGCTCTGGCAAAATTCCAGCTCCCGCTGGTCGTCCGCCTGCTTCACGAGCGCTGCAGCCAGCAGGTCCACCTCGCCGGAACGCAGCATTTCCCCGGCTGATTGGCGCGTGACCTGCACAAAGTCCAGTTCGACGCCCCAGAGGTCGGCCATGCTGCGCGCGATGTCCGCTTCGACGCCGGCCATAACGCCCCGGATGTTCAGCAGTCCGAAGGGTGGTGCATTGTAGAGGATGCCGACACGCAACCGGCCGTCCCGGACAATGCGCATAACCGCCGATTCCAGTGGCGCAGGAATGACCCTCACAGCGGGCCATGGTACAGGCGTGGGCGGCACCAGAGTCGGCACGAAAGGCGACTGCGCCTGGATCGCCACAGCATACAGCAGCAGCAAGAGCGTCAGGACGGCCTTCTTCACACCCGGTAGAGCCCCCTGGCGGCGATGTAGTCGAGCACGGCCGGCGGCACCAGGTCGCTCACGTCTCCGCCCGCCTTCAGACGCGCAACGATGTCGTGCGAGGCGTGCGGCAGTGGCGCGCAGTCGACCATGTCAACACTGCGCTCAAGGCCCGGCAGCACTGCTTCATGCATGTCGGGCCGAACGCATACCCCCGGCCTCGGCACAACCGCCAGGCGGCACAGGGAGACCAGGTCCAGGGGCCGATTCCAGTCGGGAAGATCGCGCAGTGAGTCCGCTCCCATCACAAACCAGAAACTCGCGTCAGGACTGTCGCGCCGCAACAACCTCATGGTATCGAGGGAATAGTGGGGGCCCGGCCGGTCGACGTCCAGTCGGGACAGACACATGCCCGCCTGACCTGTCAGTGCAAGCTCCAGCATCTCCAGGCGCGCCGATGCCGGGGACATGTCCTTTCCCCGCTTGTGGGGCGGGTCGGCGGCTGGCACGAACAGCACGCGCCCCAGATTCAGGGCGTCCCTGACGGCCCTTGCCAATGCAAGATGCGCGCAATGCGGCGGGTCGAAAGTGCCTCCCAGCACGCCGACGCGATCCACTGCTTTCACCCTGCTGCGAACCATCACTCCGACCACTCCAGTTCGTAGTCGCCGATATAGACGGTGTCACCCGCCTTCACGCCCGCGTTTTCCAGCCCTCCGCTGACGCCCAGGGTCTCCAGAATATGCTGGAAGCGCAGCACGGCCTCGTCGTGGTCCCAGTAAGTCATCGCGGCCGCCCGCTCAATGCGCGCGCCGCTGACCACAAAACTGCCGTCCACGCTGCGCCGAATCGTAAAACCGGGATCGAAATCGGGCAGTTCCGGCTGGATGGCGCGGGCATCCACGGCTTCCGCAGGCGTTTCCGGCAGCGTGGCATGGGTCTGCAACAGGCGCGAGACAAAGTCCTGCAGGTGAAGTCGGGTCAGGGCCGAAATGGCCATCGCATCCACGGCTTCCTGGCGCAGCCTGGCGGCGAGGGCGGGCCAGCGTTCCGCCGCCTCCGGCAGGTCCAGTTTGTTGAAGACCACTATTTGCGGCTTTTCCGCCAGCCTTTCGTCGAACAGCGCCAGTTCGACGTTGATCTGGTTGTAGTCCGCCAGTGGGTCGGGGCTGGCGCCATCCAGCAGGTGAACCAGCATACGCGTACGTTGCACGTGCCGCAGAAAGGCATGCCCAAGCCCTACGCCCTGGTGCGCCCCTTCGATCAGCCCGGGTATGTCGGCCAGCACGATCTCCACGTCGTCGAGTCGCAGTACCCCCAGGTTGGGTTCGAGGGTGGTAAAGGGATAGTTGGCAATTCGCGGGCGAGCCTTGCTGAGCACCGACAGCAAGGTTGACTTGCCCGCGTTGGGGACGCCCACCAGACCCACGTCGGCAATCAGGCGCAATTCAAGCAGCAATTGACGCTCCCGGCCGGGTTCGCCCTTTTCGGCGATGCGGGGCGCCTGGCGCGAGGAAGAGCGGAAGCGAGTGTTGCCCCGTCCGCCCCGTCCGCCGGTCGCCACCTCCAGGCGGTCGCCCGGACGCAACAGGTCGCCAATGATCGCGCCGCTGTCCGCATCCCGCACCAGGGTGCCGGCCGGAATTGCCAACTCCAGCGCCGCTGCGCTGGCGCCGGTCTGGTTGTTGGGGCCACCACGCGCGCCACTCGACGCCTGAAAGCGTTGTCGATGCTGAAAACCCGACAGCGTGCTGACCCTGGGGTTGACGACCAGCACGACGTCGCCACCGTGGCCGCCGTCGCCGCCGGCCGGCCCGCCGCGCGGCACGTATTTCTCGCGGCGGAAGTGAATGAGCCCGTCGCCGCCGTCCCCGCTTCGCACCAGAATTCTGGCTTCGTCAATCATTGTGTCCGGGCCTGCTTCGGGGCGCCACCTGTTTCAGGCGGCGGGTGTCAGACGGCCGTCGGGCAGCCACACCATGGCATTGTCATCGGCGCCAAACAGCGACGGGCGATCCTCACCACGGACCGCCCTTTCGGTCAGGACGACCCGCCGTATCGCGTCATTGCCGGGAATCTCGTACATGACGTCCAGCAGCGAGCGTTCGATGATGGCGCGCAGACCGCGCGCGCCCGTGCCCTGGGCCATCGCCATGGAAGCCGCTGCCTGCAAGGCGGCCTCCGGGAACTCCAGGTCAACGCCATCCAGTTTCAGCAGATGGCGGTACTGTCTGGTAAGCGCGTTCCTGGGTTCCACCAGAATGCGGACCAGCGCCGCCTCATCCAATGGCTCCACGTCGACCATGACCGGCAGCCGACCGGCGAACTCGGGGATCATGCCGTAGGCCACCAGGTCTTCCGGACTGAGCTGGCGTAGCAGCGAGGCCTCGTCCATGGCCACCGGCTTACCGGCCGCCTCCCCTGCCCCGACGGCGAAACCCACCCGGCCGCGCCTGCCCAGACGGGTCGCGACCACCTCAGCAAGACCGGAAAACAGTCCGGCGCAGATGAACAAAATGTTGGCCGTGTCCAGCTGAATGAATTCCTGATGCGGGTGCTTGCGGCCGCCCTGGGGCGGCACGCTGGCCGTGGTGCCCTCGATGATCTTCAACAGCGCCTGCTGCACGCCCTCACCGGATACGTCGCGGGTGATGGAGGGATTGTCGCCGGACTTGCGCGCGACCTTGTCGATTTCGTCCACATAAATGATGCCGCGCTCGGCATGCGCGATGTTGCCATCGGCCGCCTGGATCAATCGCAGCAGGATGTTCTCGACGTCCTCTCCCACGTAGCCGGCCTCGGTCAGGGCCGTTGCATCGACGATGCAGAAGGGGACGTCCAGCATACGCGCCAGGGTGCGCGCCAGCAGGGTCTTGCCGCTGCCTGTTGGCCCGACCATGAGAATGTTGCTCTTTTCCAGCTCCAGGCCCTCCGGAGCGGCGTCCGCCTGGATCCTCTTGTAGTGATTGTAGACGGCCACACTCAGCACGCGTTTGGCGTGATCCTGGCCCACGACGTATTCATCCAGCCGCGCCATGATCTCTTTCGGCGGGCGCAAGGGAGCCGACAGGGGTTCTTCTTGCGCAGCAGCCCCGCCGCTGTTGTCCTCGTCCAGCATGTGGCGACACAGTTCGACGCAATGGTTGCAGATGCAAACGCCTTGTGGGCCGGTGATCAGGCGCTGAACGTCCGCGCTGCCTCGCCGGCAAAAGGAGCAGCGCTGCGGCTGCTGCCCGTCATCGCTCACTTGCCCTGCTCCTGCGCTCCATTGGCCGCCGTCAGCACCTTGTCGATGATGCCGTATTCAGCCGCCTGTGACGCGCTCAGGAACAGGTCCCGGTCCTGGTCGCGCTCGATCACGTCGCGGTCCTGGCCGGTATGGTACACGAAGATTTCGATCAGCCGCTCCTTCAGACGCATGATTTCGTTGGCCTGAATGACGATATCGGAAGCCTGACCCTGGGAGCCGCCCAGGGGCTGGTGCATGTGAATGGTGGCATTTGGCAGGGCGTAGCGCTGCCCCTTCGCGCCGGCCGTCAGCAGCACGGTGCCGAAGCTGGCCGTCAGGCCCAGCGCCACGGTGCTGACCGGCGCGCTCACCTGTTGCATGGCATCGTAAATGGCCATGCCGGAGTACACGATTCCGCCCGGGGAATTGATGTACATGTTGATCTGGCGCTCCGGGTCCTGCCCGTTTAGATACAGCAACTGCGCCACAATCAGGTTCGCGATCTGGTCATTGACGGGCGTGCCCATCAGCACGATCCGTTCCTTGAGCAGCAGGGAGAAAATGTCGTAGGCGCGTTCGCCCCGGCTGCCCTGCTCCACCACCATCGGAATTACGTTGAATGCGTCCATGTCAGGGTCCATCTCCTTCAGCGTCCGCTTCCGGTGAATCCTCCTCCGCCAGTTCGCCACGGGCGATGCTGGCAACGCGCTCCATGACGGCGCGGGTTTGCAACTCGTTGCGCAGGTTTTGCCGCATGCCTTCGTTGTCATACATGCTGCGAAAGGCCTCGGCCTGTTCGCCGAAACGCGCGATACTGCGACCGATCTCTTCTTCCAGCTTGTCCTCGCTGACTTCGATGCCCTCCGCCCGCAGCAACTCGCCCATGGCAAGCGAGTGCCGTATCAGGGCTTCGGCATTGTCGCGCGACTGTTCTTTCAGTTCCTCGCGGGTGTTGCCGGACATACGAATGTAGTCTTCAAGGGTCAGGCCTCGCTGGCGCATGTCATGGTCCATCCGCAGCAGCAGGTGCTCCATCTGGTCCTGCACCAGCGCTTCCGGCCAGGAAAAGGTCGCCCCCTCAATGATGGTCTCCAGCACTTCCTGTGCGAACTCCGAGCTCGCCTGTTCTTCGGCTTCCGAATTGAGCCGCTCGCGGGTCCGGACCCGCAGGGTCAGCAGACTCGTCGCCCCGACTTCCCCCTCGCCTTCCCCGTCGCTGGCGCTGATACGGGCAGCGAAGTCGTCGTTGAGTTCGGGAAGCGTCACGAGTTCAATCTTGCGCACGGTCACGCTGAAGGCCACCCTTTTGCCGGAGAGCGTGCCGTGCCGTTCATCATCCTCCGGATACTGCAATTCGAAATCGCGCTGTTCTTCCAGGGCCGCGCCCAGCAGGGCCTCGGTGAAGCCGGGCGCCGGCTCGCGTTCAGGGGTCAGGGAAAGGACCAGCTGCTGCTCGTCCATGAATTGACGACCGGCGGCCTCCTCTCCGTCTCCCTCGTCATCATCCTCACCCGTTTCTTCGGCCCCGTCCTCATCGTCCAGCACGGTGGCTGTCACGGTGGCGTGCACGCGGTTGCCGGCAGCGACCGGCCGCGGGCTGTCCTCGACCAGCGCCTCGCGTTCCTGCAGCGCCAGCAGCGCGTCATCCACGTCGCCGTCGCTGACCTCCGGCCGTTCAAACTCCCTGCGGATTGAGCGATAATCGCCCAGGTCCGCGACTGGCTGCAGCGGCAAGGTGTAACGGAAGGTCGGGTCCGGTTCCTGCTCAAAGTCCTCAAGGGTGCCGGGCCCGTAGGGCTCCAGGCCGGATTCGCCCAGCGCGTCCGGGTAGAGCGCCATCCCCAGGTCTTCCACCGCCGTTTCCAGAATTGCCGCTTCGCCCACGTGGCTGGCGAGCACACGATAGGGCGCCTTGCCCTTGCGGAAACCTGGAATGCGGACCTGACCTGCGATTTTTCTGGCGGCGCTCTTGCGCGCCTCGTCCAGACGGCCGGATTCAACCACGACCGTCAGACGGGCCATGCGATTCTCAAGCTGCTCGGTCTGTACGTTCACGTCCTGTTCCCGCTTCCCTTAGGCGTCGCAGAGTCAGTATAGCAGCAGCCCCTCCCGCATGACTATGGCCGGTTGCCGGCCAGCATTTATCGCGGTTCGCGAGCGGGATCGCAGGGCGCACCGGCACCTACCGGTTTGACCGGCCAGCCATTTCGCGTTACAAATCAATGGCTGGCCCGGATCGCGTTGTCCGGGTCCAAATCGTCAGTTTCCCTTGCGGAGGTAGTGAACATGAAACGTTTGTCTCTTTTGCTTGTCCTGTTGTTGCTGGTTGGCGCTTTCAGCGCCTCGGCCCAGGAGGAGATTAACCTGCGCCTGGCGTCCTGGCAGTGGGAGGATCCCAGTTACGGATCTTTCTGGGAAGACACGACCCAGGCCTTCATGGATGCCAATCCGGGCGTCACCATCGAACGCTTCTCCTTCCCCATCGATCAGCTGTGGGACCGCATTGACCTTGAGGTTGCGGCCGGTACGCCGCCCGACATCATTGAGGTAACCGGTTTCAACGTCTTCGAATACATGGACAAGGGCGTTCTGGAACCCCTGAATGCCTGCTTCGAAGGTACGGACATCGTGGAGAAGGTGGCCGGTCAGGATACCTACGCCGTCGATGACATGGGCAATATGTATGCGTTGAACCTTTCCGCGCGAACGCTGGCGCTGTGGGTCAACCAGCCCATGTTTGATGAAGCCGGCATTGACGTTCCGACGGATTTCGCAAGCTTCATGGCGGCGTCCCAGGCGCTCACCAACCCCGAGGAAGATGAGTGGGGCCTGGTGCTGACCAACACGGCGCACTCCCGCCTGCACGAAGGCGTGCTGATCATGGTCGTCGGACACGGCGCCCACTGGACCCTGGATGGCGAGCCGGCCTTCAACCAGCCGGAAGTCATCGCCGGCGTACAATTCTTCAAGGACCTCTTTGACGCGGGCGTGATGCCCCGTGGCGTCGACGGCGCCGGCACGCAGTGGCCCTACTTCAACAGCGGCAAGGTCGGCATGACCATCGACGGCCCCTGGTACTGGGCCAACCTGGGCATCGCCTCGCCGGAGATGCAGGCTGTCGTGACCATCCACCCGATGCCTACGGACTCGGCGCGGCCGACCGGTGGCCCGAACAACCTGATCGGCATCGCGGCCGCCGGCCCCCACAAGGACCTCGCCTGCGAGTACATCAAGTCCATCGCCACCACCGAGTGGGGTCAGCAGTGGACCAACGGAAGCCGCACCATCAATCCGATCGAGGGCGCGGTGACCGACAGCTTCCTGATGGAGAACCCCTGGTTCCAGACCTTCGCCGAAGACGCGCCGAAGTTCGCGCCGGTTGCGGCGCCCGGGCTGGAAGTCTATCACGGCGACATCGTACGCATCATCAACAACCGCCTGGTCGAGGTGCTCTATGACGACCGGCCGGTCGAGGAAGCCATGGCCGACCTGCAGGCCGACGTCGAGGAATTCCTCGAGGACCAGTAGTGAGCCTGTCCTGCGGGACTGCAAATCGCCAATGCGGGGCGGGCGTCATGGCGCCCGTCCCGTCCTGACCTGTCCGACCTGATCATGGCACCTGCATGACCACCTCGCGGAGTTCTCTTCCCTGGCTGCTGCTGGCGCCGGCCGGCCTGTTGATCATCGCCATCATTTATGTACCGCTGGTCTACAGCGCGCTGATCAGCCTCACGGACGCCCATTTGCTGCGTTTCAGCAGCGCGGAATTCATCGGCTTCGGCAATTACGAACGCTTGCTGGCGCGTGCCCGCCTGACCACCTCGTTATGGCGCACCTTCACCTACAGCGCCGGCGTCGTCGTGCTCAGCTTTCTCACCGGTCTTTTCGTCGCCCTGCTGATGAACAGAACGACCATGCTGCGGGGGCTGACGCGCACCTTGCTGATCATTCCCTGGGCCACGCCATGGCTGGTCGTGACGCTCATCTGGTACGTAATGTTCAACCCGCAGATCGGCCCCATCAACGAGGTGCTCAACCTGCTGGGCGTGCTGGACGTCGGTCACTCCTGGCTATACAGCAGTGAAACCGCCATGCTGTCCATCGTCATCGCCACCAGCTGGCGCCTCTTCCCCGCCGTCACCCTGATCCTGCTGGCCGGTCTACAGGGAATCCCACCCGAACAGTACGAGGCGGCCGAGGTGGACGGTGCCAGCGCCTGGGCGCGTTTTCGCTACATCACGATGCCCGGCATTCGCACCGTCAGCATCACCATGCTCACCCTCCTGACGATCTGGTCCTCCAAGCTCTTTACCATGGCCTGGACCCTGACCCAGGGCGGCCCGGGCGATGCCACCCGTGTCCTTTCCGTCTACACCTATCAGGAAGCCTTTGGCTCCAACCGTCTCGGCCGTGGTTCGGCGCTGGCGGTGATCTCGCTGCTCTTCAGTCTCCTGCTGGTGTTCGTCTATCTGATCGTGCTGCGCCGCGACGAAGAGAAGGCCGAGGCATGAGCGTAGCAAGGCCGGGCGTGCGATATTTTGGTGACGGGGGCCTGCTGCAGGACGGAGGCCGTCGCCGCAGGTTCATCAACAGCCTTGGTTTCGTCGTCGTGCTGGTCACCACCACCATCGCCATCGTTTACCCCTTCTACTGGATGGTGATGGCTTCCTTCATGCCCCTTGGCTACAGCCTCGGCAATGAGACGCCCCTGATTTTGCCTAAACAATTCAGCCTTGAGCCCTGGCTCGCCATTTTCCACGAGCGGCCCCTGCTGCTGTGGCTCGGCAACACGACGATCATCAACGTCACGGCGACCTTCGTCGTGATACCGGTCTCCCTGCTCGCGTCCTACAGCCTCAATCGTTACCGCTTTCGCGGGCGGATGCCCTTCATCGTCTTCGTGCTGCTCGGCCAGCTGCTGCCCGCCTCGGCCCTGATCGTGCCTCTCTTCCTGATGTTTCGCGACGCCGGTCTGTTAAACACCACGGGCGGGGTCGTGATCGCCTACATCACCTTCATGCTGCCGACGGCCATCTGGGTCCTTTGGGGTTACATGCAGGGCATCCCCCTGTATTTCGAGGAAGCCGCCCTCGTCGACGGCTGCAACCGCTTTCAGGCCTTTCGTCTGGTCACGCTGCCGCTGGCCATGCCCGGCCTCGCGGCGACTTCCCTGTTCATCTTTCTGGATGGCTGGAACCACTACCTGCTGGCCTTCGTACTGGCCGGCAGCACGGACCAGTGGGTGATCTCGCTGGGGCTCTTCGCCTTTATCGGCGCCTACCACACCGAAATCGAGCAGATGATGGCGACCTCGGTGGTTGCCGCCGCCCCGGCGCTGGTGGTCTTCGCCCTGCTGCAACGCCACCTGCGAGGCGGGCTGGCCCTGGGCGGGATGAAGGGCTGAGCCCTTTTTTTCCATAGGCCTTCAATTCGCTCCCTTTTTTGCCCCATATAATTGGGGTTGCTCCAGCACTCACATAATCTGTACACTTTGTCCCAATTTCGCGTTGGGCATTTTACGTCTCACCACAGGAGGGGACTTGAATCTCGAAGATCTCAGGGCCGACATGCGCGTTCGCGGCCTCACTGCGAATGAAATCGTTACAATCTTGCATGTCAAATTGAAGGGTCGAGTTGGAGCCGAAATAACATATCTAAGGCAAGACAGTCACCTACCAATAAAACGAACAGTTTTCCGCGAAGAAGAAAGCCAGCTCGAGTGCATCTCTGGTCGCCTTTACGATTTCAATGCAAACGCCGAATTGTTTCGCTTGGCCTCCGATGCTTGGCGTATCAAACACGCACATGTATTTGACCCTTTTCAAGCCGTACACAGTTCACACATCCAGCCGTTGCCTCACCAGATCGACGCGGTATACAACCACATGTTGAGGCAACTCCCCTTGCGCTTTTTACTTGCGGATGATCCTGGCGCCGGCAAGACCATAATGGCTGGACTGTTGATTCGTGAACTGGAATCAAGAGGGGCCATCAGTCGTTGCATGATCTGTGTGCCCGGAAACCTCGCCTTTCAGTGGCAAGAGGAACTAAGCGAGAAATTCTCCCTGGACTTTAGAATCTTCACAAACAGTTCCGCCGATGAATTGACTGCCAACAATTTTCTGATTGCTCGCATGGACCAAATCAAACGCGAATCATACAGGGAAATGCTGAGGGAAACGGCCTGGGACCTTGTAATTGTCGATGAGGCACACAAAATGTCCGCTCCATGGTTTGGTAAAACGCCAAACTATACACAGCGCTATCAGCTAGGTCAGCTGCTTGGGGAGCGCACATCCAATCTTCTCCTTCTGACTGCCACGCCGCACAACGGACGCAATGACGAATTTCAACTATTTCTACGATTGCTTGACCCTGATCGCTTTTCAGATCGCAAATTTGACTTTGAGAATCAACGAATTGATGCAGGCGATGAAGGCGATCCTCTTGAAATCAGCGATTTGATGCGGCGAGTGCAGAAAGAAGAACTGAGAAATTTTGATGGCAGCAAGCTGTTCCCGGATCGCTTCGCCTATACTCGCGATTTCGACCTTGCAGACCAAGGCCAAGACCTATACGAAAGTGTCACCAATTATGTTCGCAACGAATTCAATCGAGCACAACAACTTCAAGGCGGGCGACGAAACAGCGTCGGGTTTGCCATGATCATTATGCAGCGCCGGTTGGCCTCGTCCCCTAAAGCAATTGCCAATACATTGAGCAGGCGGCATGAAAGGCTTCGAAATCTCCTTGAGGAGTGGATTTCTTCAGGGGAGTTTTCCAATTCAGAGTTGCCAGCAGATGAAGAGGAAAGACTCGAGGATTTAGACGACGGGCATTTGCAGGATCCAGAGGAAGAAGAGGAAAAACTTGTCAACAACGCCACAAACGCGACAAGCATTGACGAACTAAAAAAAGAAATTTCAGTGCTAAGAAGCCTTGAGGTACAGGCAGTCGCCGTGAATGATAGCGGTCAGGACAGCAAGTGGGACGACTTGGAAGCCTTACTTGGACATGAGGATTTACTGAAGGATAAGGATGGAAACTCACGCAAGCTCATCATTTTTACTGATTTTCGAGATACCTTAGAATACTTGGTTGACCGCCTCCGTTCTTTTGCGGGCCAACCCAACGCCATTGTCCAGATTCATGGCGGAATTAGTTTTCCTCAGCGGCGCGAAGTCCAAGAGCGCTTTTGGTCAGACGACGCTATTCGGTTTCTTGTAGCCACTGACGCGGCGGGAGAGGGCATTAACCTGCACTGCACCAATCTTATGATCAACTATGATTTGCCGTGGAATCCCAATCGCTTGGAACAGCGATTTGGGCGAATTCATCGCATTGGACAAAGGAAACCTTGCTATTTGTGGAATCTCCTTGCGAGCAGTACGAGAGAGGGCCAAGTATATAGGACATTGATTGAAAAGATGAGCAACATTCACGGTGCGCTAGATGGAAAAGTATTTGATACTCTCGGAGACCTATTTCGCGAGAAATCGCTCCAAGAAATCATGATGGAAGCTATCAGCAAACCAGAACACATTTTGCCGCTCCCAAATCAAGAAATGATTCGTGAGATTGCGGGTAAGGAATTGAGCAAAATTGATAATCGCCTAGTGACTACGACGCTGGAAGAAAACAAGATTCATGAAATGGACATTTTGAGAACAAGGGCTTTGGCCGCCAGTCTTCAACCTTGGCACATTAAAGCCTTCTTTGCGCGAGTACTCAAATTGTGGGGGGCTTCGCTTCACAGGCAAGGGAGGAAAGACGGCGTTTTTGGAATCAACCATGTCCCCATTCAGATTAGTGCACGCATTCAGGCTTCCGAACAAAGGTTTCTGTCTTCCGTTGATATGTTGTGTTTTGAACCACAGCGCTATCGTGAATTTCGCGCCAGCGGTGTGCAACTAATCGATAGCATTCACCCATTGCTACAAGCATCAGTCAAATCATTGCTAGCGACGAATGACCGTTGGCTAAACAAAGGAGCTATATTGATCGACGGAGACAATATTTGCCTGAAGCCACGATTGCTAGTCTACCTTGAACAGTCAATTATTTGCGGTCAGCAAGATTCTAAAGGGCATCCCATAGAGCTTGAGCGAGGTGCCTGGTGCGTAGAAATCTGCAAGGATGAGGAGGTCATTTTTCCTGATGATGCTCCTTGGATTGACTACCGTGAGGCCTTGCCAGCGGAGGAGAGTGCAGTCAAGAAGCTTCTCATGGAACACTGGTTGGACCATCAAGACTATTTCATCGGCCTTGCAGAAGAGGAACTTGCCCTAAGCAAAATTAAACCTAGGTGGGAGGAAGTTTCAGGTGCCCGCAGAGAAAAAATTCAACGAGATCGAAATATAATTTCAACACATCTCCAAAATGAGATTGCAAATCAGTCAAGAGTCATTGGACAGGAACACAATCGAGAACAAGTAGCAATGCTGGCAGGTACACCACAAGAAGTCGGAAGCGCACGTCGACGGCGCAGACTGGCAGAAGAAAGAAAGGTGCATTTCGAAGAGCAGTTAAATAAACGTATGTCTTCCTTCGACCTCGATGCCGACATTCGCCTCGGTGGTTCACATGTCGCTGGTGTTGCTTTGGTATTTCCAGTTGCGTTGCTTAGTGATAAAGATCGTGCTGACGCCGTCGCACGTCGCGAGATTGAACTTGCTGCGATGAAAGCCATCATGGAAGCGGAGCGTGAACTCGGCAATGAACCTCAAGACGTCAGCGCAAGCAAACGAGGGTACGATATTGAGAGTGTGCCAAAGGGACACGGGCCACTGCGACTGATAGAGGTAAAGGGACGCCGCGCAGATGCAGGTGAAGTAACGTTGACACGAAATGAACTACTAACTTCACTGAATTGCAGCAGAAACGAACGTGAAGTTCACATTCTTGCCATTGTTCGAGTCAACAAGAGTGGTGAGGCCGAGCCACCCCACTACTTGTTCAACCATATGTTCGCGGAACCAGATCCGGCTGCCAGTAGTGTTAACTTCAAACTCAGTCAACTCTTGGAAAACAGTGAGTCTCCACGCTGATTGAGTGTCCCTGCTGCAGCGTCATCTGCGCGGCGGCCTGGCCCTGGGCGGGATGAAGGGCTGAGCATCAATTTGCAGTTGTGGGGAAGGAGGGATTCGAACCCTCACCTCACATGAGACATGATCCTAAGTCATGCGCGTCTGCCAGTTCCGCCACTCCCCCACTGGTCGACCAACCCCAGTATAACCCGCCGCAAGCCGCGCCGGAATGTGGAAGCGGCCTGACAAACATGGTAGGCTTCCAGCGCAAGCATGTGATTCATTTCACTTGTGGAGCGCGATGAACGGCGACGCGCCAGCCGCCACCCAGATTCCGGATATCGTCATCGGCAGACTGCCGGTCTATCTGCGCGCCCTGGAGCGTCTGGCCCAGGAAGACCACAAGGTCACCTCGTCGCATGAGCTGGGCCAGCGCCTCGGCATCAGTTCAGCCCAGATCCGCAAGGACCTGTCGCACTTTGGCGGCTTCGGCAAGCAGGGCACCGGCTACCACATCGACTACCTGACGCGGCAACTCAGGAAGGTGCTGAACGTGGACCGGGTCTGGCAGGTCGCGCTGGTCGGCGCCGGCGATCTCGGTCGCGCCGTCGCCAACTACCGCGGCTTCACCGAACGAAGTTTTCACATCGCCTGCGTCTTTGATACCGACCCCGCCAAAATGGGGCAGCAGGTCGGCCAGTGTCGCGTGCAGGACTTTCACCAGGCGGGCCCGGTGATCCGCCGACTGGACATTCACGTCGCCATGATCGCCGTTCCGGCGGCCAATGCCCAGGAAGTGGCCGACGAGCTGACGGGGCACGGCGTGCGCGCCATCCTGAATTACGCGCCCATCAATCTTAACGTGGCGGCGGGCGTGCGGGTCCAGCACATCGACCCGGTCGTGCACCTGCAGCACATGACCTACTATCTGTCAGATTGACGTCTGTGACGTTTGCAGCACCCGGCGCAGGATGGCCGGCTCCTCCAGCGCCCGGCCGGCGCCGCTGGCCGTCGCGATCAGGGCGTTGTCGGCGCGATAGACCGGCACGCCAGTGGCCCGTGTCAGGTAGCGGTCCAGCCCGCGCAACAGGGCGCCGCCGCCGGTCATGACGATGCCGCGGTCGATGATGTCTGAGGAAAGTTCGGGCGGCGTTTCAGCCAGTACGCTGCGGACGACGCCGGCGATCATCGACAGGGCTTCGGCCATGGCCTCCACGACTTCACCGGTCGAGATGTGGATGGTACGTGGCAGACCGCTGACGTTGTCGCGGCCCTGCAGTTCCATTGTTAACTCTTCCGCCGGCGTGATGGCGGCCCCAATCTGAATCTTGATCGCCTCGGCCGTGGGTTGTCCGATGCCCAGGTTGTACTTGCGCCTGACGTAGCTCATGATCGCCTCGTCAAGGCGCAGGCCGCCCAGACGTCCGCTTTCGGCGCGCACAATCTTGTTCAGACTGATGACCGCCGCCTCGGTGATGCCACCGCCGATATTGATGACCATGTCGCCCGCCGGCGTGCCCACCGGCAGTCCCGCCCCGATGGCCGCCGCCAGGGGTTCATGGATTAACCAGGCCTCGCGCGCGCCGGCCGCCAGCGCCGCCTCGTGGACCGCGCGCTTTTCGACGCTGGTGACGCCCCAGGGCACCGCCACCATGACAGTGGGCCGGAAGAGACGCACGCGACCGGATATCTTGCTGAAAAAGTGCCGCAACATGGCCTCGGTGACTTCATAGTCCGCGATGACCCCGTCGCGCAGGGGACGAATGACCTGTATGTCCTCGTCATCGGTCTTGCCCAGCATTTCCCGCGCGGGCTGGCCGATCTCCACAATGCGCTCTTCTTCTGTTGTCAGGGCGACGAGCGAGGGCTCCTGCAGTACGATCTCGCCGCGATCATAGATCAGGACGTTGACCGTCCCGATGTCGAGACCCAGTTTACGGGAGAACAACGCCATTCACGCCGTCCTGTGCCAACTGCAGCCGGTTATACTCGCTGTCGTCAGGGAACGCAACGCCCGGCGATACCGCCGGGCGCCTTGTGTCACAGGGTTGCGGCAGTCTATTCCGCGTCACCCTCGTCCTGGTCAAGTATGCGCAACACGCTGCCGCGGCCCTGAATGCGGCGATGGATGCGCGCGCCCAGTTCCGCGCGCCGCAGCGCCAGTTGCGCCTCACGGTTCTGGTCTTGCGGCACGCCTTCCTGCAGCATGCGGGCGGCGCTTTCGCGCGCCTCCTCGATGGCGCGAATGTCCAGGCTGAAGGACGATTCCGCCAGGTCCGCCAGCACGACGACCTTGTCCGGCCGCACGTCGACGACGCCGCCGTAAATCGCGAAGCGCTCCTCGGCCGGGCCCTTGCGCACAATCAACTCGCCGTAGCCCATGGTCGTCAGAAGGGGCGCGTGGCGCGGCAACACGCCCATTTCACCTTCGCTGCCGGGCAGCACGACGATGTCGGCTTCCAGCTCCTCGAAGACCTTGCGCTCCTGCGTGACGACCTCGACGTGGATGGTCATCGCTCAGTCTCCGGCTTCCTCGTAGCGCTGCAGCACGTCGTCCATGGCGCCAGCCATGTAAAACATCTGCTCCGGAATATGGTCCAGTTCCCCGTCAAGGATCATGCGGAAACCGCGCACCGTTTCGCGCACGGGCACGTAGCGGCCCTCGCGGCCGGTGAACTGCTCAGCCACCACCATGGGCTGCGACAGGAACTGCTCGATCTTGCGGGCGCGCGCCACCAGTTGCTTGTCGTCGTCGGAGAGCTCGTCCACGCCCAGAATGGCGATGATGTCCTGCAGGTCCTTGTAGCGCTGCAAGACCTGTTGCACTTCACGGGCCGTACGATAGTGCTCCTCGCCGATGATTTGCGGGTCCAGAATCTTGCTGGTGCTGGCCAGCGGGTCCACGGCCGGGAACAGACCGCGCGCCGCGATCGAGCGCTCCAGCGCAATCGTGCCATCCAGATGCGTGAACACGGCGACCGGCGCAGGATCGGAATAGTCGTCCGCCGGCACGTAGACCGCCTGCATCGAGGTGATGGAGCCGCTGCGCGTCGAGGTGATGCGTTCCTGCAGCAGGCCCATTTCGTCCGCCAGTGTCGGCTGGTAGCCCACCGCCGAGGGCATGCGACCCAGCAGGGCCGAGACTTCCGCACCCGCCAGGGAATAGCGGAAAATGTTGTCGATGAAAAGCAGTACGTCGCGCCCCTCGTCGCGGAACTGTTCGGCCATCGCCAGGCCCGAGAGCGCCACACGCAGGCGCACGCCGGGCGGCTCGTTCATCTGGCCGAAGACCATCGCCAGCTTGTCCAGTACGCCGGCCTCTTCCATCTCGCCATAGAGCTGGGTGCCCTCGCGGGTGCGTTCGCCCACGCCGGCGAAGACCGACAGCCCGTCATGTTGGGTCGCGATGGAGTTGATCAATTCCTGAATGGTGATGGTCTTGCCCACGCCCGCGCCGCCAAAGATCCCGGTCTTGCCGCCCCGGGTCATGGGCGCCACAAGGTCGATCACCTTCATGCCGCTTTCAAACTGCTCGATGGTGGTCGACTGGTCCTCAAAGTCGGGCGCCGGCGTGTGGATGGACCGACGCGGCGCGTCGTCCGACACCTCCGGCTGATTGTCGATGGCACGCCCCAGAACATTGAACACGCGACCCAGCGAGGCCGTGCCGACCGGCACTGTAATGGGTGAACCCGTTGCAATGACCGGCAGGCCGCGCTGCAGGCCGTCGGTGCTGTCCATGGCCACCGTCTTGACGAGGTTGTCGCCCATGTGCAATTGCACTTCAAGCACGAGGTCCTGTTCCCCCTCCTCGCGCGGAACACGCAGCGCCTCGTTGATGTCGGGCAATTCGCCGGCGGGGAACTTGACGTCAACCACGTTACCCAGTATCTGGGCGATGCGGCCCTGCACCTCACTCATATCGGAACTCCTTGCTCGCTCAAACCTGCGTTTTCCTCGATGCGATCGGCCATGTCGTCCATGGCGTCCTGCAGGGCTTCGGTGCCGCCCACGATATCCAGAATCTCGGCCGTGATGGCCGTCTGACGCGCCTTGTTGTATTCCAGCGTAAGGTCGCCCACCAGTTGGGAGGCGTTCTCGGAGGCATTGCGCATGGCCACCATGCGCGCCGCATGTTCGCTGGCCTGGCTCTCCAGCAGGGCCTGATAGAGCTGCAACTCGGTGAAGCGCGGCACAATTTCCTGCAATATGGCCTCCGCCCCCGGCTCGTATTCGTAGCTGGACACGCCTTCGCTCAGGGAGGGCACGTCCTTGACGTATTCCGCCGCCACCTGGTCCTCGATGGTGTGCGGTATCAGCGGCAGCCAGCCCAGCACAGCCGGTCGTTGCGTCAGCATGTTGACGAAGTCGGTGTAGGCGATGAAGACGTCATCGACCTCGGCGGCCAGGAAGGCATCGATCGCCAGACGCGTCGCCGGGGAAATGTCGCTGATGCCGGGCTCGGAGGGCAGGTCGCTGAACTCGGCCACCACGTTAGCGCCGGCGCGCACCATGGCGTCGCGGCCCTTGCGGCCGATGGTCACGTATTGCACCGGTTTGTCCATGCGACCGGCAAAGCGCTGCGCCACGCGAATGATGTTGGCGTTGAAAGCGCCCGCCAGTCCGCGGTCGGAGGTGATCAGCACCACCATGATGCTGCGAATCTCGGGGCGTTCCTCCAGCAGGGGGTGCATGGTGGCGCCGCCGCCCGCCCCGGCCTGTACGTTGAGCAAAAGCTCCCAGGCCTTTTCGGCGTAGGCGCGGCTGGCCAGCACGCGCGCCTGGGCGCGCCGTACCCGTGACGCCGAGACCGCCTCAAGGGCGCGCGTGATTTGCGAAATGTTGCGTACGCTGCGTATGCGTTTCTGAATGTCTCTGGCAGTGGCCACCGGCTATCTCCTGTGGCCGCCGCTACGATTGGGTCCAGCGGGCGTTGAAGTCGTTGATGGCGCCCTCGACCTGTTGGGCGACCTCATCATCCCAGTTCTCCGGGTCCGCCTGAATGCTACCCGACAGCGCCGCCGAGTTCGTTTGCCAGTTGCGCAGGAAGTCTTCCTTCCAGTCGGCGACGCGCTCCACAGGCACCTCGTCCAGCAGGCCGTTGGTGCCCGCATAGATGATCGCCACCTGATCGGCCACGCGCATCGGCTGGTATTGCGGCTGCTTGAGCAACTCGGTCAGGCGCAGGCCGCGGTCCAGCTGCTGCTGGGTGGAGCGGTCCAGACCGGAGCCAAACTGGGCGAAAGCCGCCAGCGAGGCAAACTGCGCCAGGTCCAGCTTGAGGCGCCCGGCCACGCGTGACATGGCCCTCGTTTGCGCGTCACCGCCGACGCGGCTGACGCTGATGCCCACGTCCATGGCGGGCCGTTGACCGGCGTAAAAGAGGTCGCTGAGCAAGTAAATCTGGCCGTCGGTGATGGAAATGACATTCGTGGGCACGTAGGCCGAGACGTCGCCCAGCAGCGTTTCGATGAAGGGCAGGGCCGTCAGACTGCCGCCGCCGCGCGCCTCGCTGAGTTGGGCCGCGCGCTCCAGCAATCGACTGTGCAGGTAAAAGACGTCGCCCGGGTAGGCTTCCCGTCCGGGCGGACGCCGCATCAGCAGCGACACCTGGCGGTAGGCCCAGGCGTGCTTGGAAAGGTCATCGTAGACCACCAGCGCGTCCTGACCGTTTTCCATGAACCATTCGCCGATGGCGCAACCGGCATAGGGCGAAATGTACTGCATGGCCGCCGGGTCCGAGGCCGAAGCCACGACCACGGTGGTGTAGTCCATCGCGCCGGCCTCCTCCAGCAGCGCAACCAGACGGGCGATCTCACCCTTGCGCTTGCCGATGGCGACGTAGATGCACTTCATGTCCTCTTCCTTCTGGTTGAGGATGGTGTCGATGGCCAGCGCCGTCTTGCCGATTTGCCGGTCGCCGATGATCAATTCACGCTGTCCGCGTCCGATGGGAGTCATGGAGTCGATGGCGACGATGCCGGTCTGCATCGGGCGGAAGACGTTGCGTCTTTCCATCACGCCCGGCGCGATGCGCTCGACGGCGTAGTATTCGTCGGAAGCGACGGGCCCGCGGCCGTCCAGCGGGTTGCCCAGCGCATCCACCACGCGCCCGACCAGCCCTGCACCCACGGGCACGGAGGCGATGCGGTCCAGGGCACGGACCTCGTCGCCCTCGTTGATTTCGTCGTATTCGCCCATAATGATGACGCCGACGTGCTCGTCTTCCAGGTTGAAGACGATGCCGGCGGAGCCGTTGGCGAAGGACACCAGTTCACTGAAACGCACATTCTCCAGGCCGGAGACGCGCGCGATGCCATCGCCCACTTCCTCAACCAGGCCCACCTGCACGGCATCGTAGTGGCGGTCATAAGACCGCACCTGCTCCAGCAGCGAGTCAAACATCGTGCCCGTCACATCCGCCATAAATCGCTCTCCCGGGATTCTTCGCCCCGCCGCAGGAAAAGGTCATCCCGCACAGGGCCACGCCTGGCGCGCATTGTAGCCCGCCGCCAGGCGAATGTCCATAGTTTCACAATCTCGTCCTGCGGCGATCAGCCGTTGCCATTGAGGCCGCGAATCGTCGCCGCGCCCCCCAGTGACGCCGACCGTTGCCAGGCGGCCCACACCGCCTGGGCGACCACCGTTCTCAGGCCGCCACGCTCCAGTTGATAGAGGGCCTCGGCCGTCGTGCCGCCGGGACTGGTGACCTGGTTGCGCAATTCGGCCGGATGCAGCCCGGACCGTTCGGCGTAGGCGACCGAACCCGACATCGACATGAGTACCAGGCGCTCGGCCTCCCGCCGCGCGAAGCCCATGTGCACGCCGACGTCGATCAGCGCTTCCATGAAAAGGAAAATGTAGGCGGGGGCGCTGCCGCTCAGGGCCGTGGCCATGTCCAGCGCGCCTTCATCCTGCTTGTAAAGCTCTTCGCCGAAGGCGCGCAGCAACTCCCGCGCCAGCGCCAGGCCGGCCTCGTCGGTGGCCCCATTGGCCGTCCAGACCGTGATGCCCTGCCCTATCTGGGCCGGGGTGTTGGGCATGGCCCGCACCACGGCCACGCCCTCAAGTCCGGCGTCGATGGTTTCAAGCCGGACGCCGGCCATGATGCTCAGCACGAGCCGGGCATTGCTGGCATTGCCCAGTTGCGGCAGGACCTCGGGCAGGGCCTGCGGCTTGATGGCGAGAACGACCACGGTGGCTTCCCGGATGGCGGCGACGTTGTCCGCCGTGGCGCGCAGGCCATAGCGCTCGCGCAATTCCTGGAGGCGCTCGGCGCGCGGGTCCGCCGCAATGATCTGGCTGGCGTCCAGGGTATCCTTTTCCAGCAGGCCGCGAATCATGGCCTCGCCCATCACGCCACAGCCCACGAAGCCCAGCGTCTCTTCAGCGAAATTCATCCAGAGTTCTCCATCAGTTTTTCAGACCTGTCTCCTGCGCGAGTTGCCGCATCCATTCGATTTCCCGCCGCAGGCCCTCCGTCGGGCTGGTGCGGGGCGCAAAGCCCAGTAATTGCCGCGCCTTGCCAATGTCGGCGCAGGTGCGCAACTGGTCGCCATGACGACGTGGCTGCAGGGAGAGGCGCGGCGCGCTGCCCATCAGCGATTCCACAAGGTCGATGAGTTCACCGGTGCGGTATTCACTGTCGTTGCCGATATTGATGACTTCACCGTCGCAGTCAGACTGACGCTCGAGGACGCGGTCAATGGCATCCATCACGTCGTCCACGTAGGTGAAGGAACGGGAATGCTCGCGGCTGCCTTCGTAGAGTGGGCAGGGCGGCCCGCCCAGGGCGCTGCCGATCAGGCGCGGAAAGAGCTTGTCGGGCCGCTCGCGTTGGCCATAGACCGAAAACAGGCGCAGGGAACAGGCAGGAAAACCATCTTCCCGCTGTCGCGCCAGCACCAGTTGCTCGGCCGCCAGCTTGGTGACGCCGTAGTGCGAGACCGGTTGCGCGGCGGCGCTTTCCGGCGCTGTGGCCTCATGCCCGTAAATGGAGGACGTGGAGATGTTGACGAAGAATTGCAGGCTGGTTGAGCTCCGCAGCGCTTCCAGCAGGCACCAGGTCGCCTGCAGGTTGTTGCGCACGTAGCTGGCGAAGGACGTGGCCGCCGAATTGCCCGGCTGGGCCGCCGCATGAATGACGATTTCGCTGCCGGCCACCTGCTCAGCCAGACCGGCGGCCGTCAGGTCCCGTTCCAGCAATTCACATCCGGCCGCGCGTACCGCCCGCGCGTTGCGCACCTTGAGGGGGCGGGCGTAATAACTGTCGAAGTTGTCCAGCCCCCGCACGCGATGACCGGCCGCAACCATCCTTTCGGCCACGTGCGAGCCAATGAATCCGGCGGCGCCAGTCACGAGAACCTTCATAAGGGCGGCGCTCCCTGCAGGGCAGGAACGCGATAGGGATAACGGTCGCGCCAGCGCTGCATCGCCTCCCGCAGTCGATCGGGCTGCAGCTCCACGCCAATGCCCGGTCCCTGCGGTACGCGTATGCTGCTGCCGCTCTCCAGCACAAAGGCCGGCTCGGTAATGTCGGGGTCATAGTAACGCGAGGTGGCCGAGATGTCGCTCGGCAGGGTCACTCCTGGAAGTGACGCGAAAGCCAGGTTGGCCGCGCGACCCACACCGGTCTCCAGCAGGCCGCCGATCCACAGCGGGACTTCATGATCCACGCAGAATCGATAGATCGCCAGGCTTTCCGTATAGCCGCTGACGCGGGCCGGCTTCAGGTTGATGATGCGGCAGGCGCCGAGTTCGATCGCCAGGCGAGCGTCGTTGACGCTGTGGATGCTTTCGTCCAGACAGATGTCGCTGGTCATGGCAGGCTGCAGTTTGCTGTGTTCGTAAATGTCGTCCCAGGCGAGGGGCTGCTCGACCATCAGGAGGTTGAATTCATCCAGCTGCCGCAGGTGCTCCGCATCCGCGAGCGTGTAGGCGCTGTTTGCATCCAGCATCAGCGTGGTGTCCGGCAAGGCCGCGCGTACGCCGCGCGCCAGTTTCAGGTCCCAGCCCGGTTTGATCTTGAGTTTGATGCGGCCGTAGCCTTCTGCCAAACGCTTTTCGATGATGCGCAGCGTATCTGCCACGGTCGCCTGGATACCGATGCTAACTCCAACAAGAGCCCGCTCGCCGGGCTCGTGGCCCGCCGGCAGGTAACGCGCAAAGAGTTGCGCCAGGGGCAGGTCGTTGCGTCGCGCAAGGGCGTCCCAGACGGCGGCCTCCAGCCCGTGTTTGGCCAGGGGATGGCCACGCACCTGGGCCAGCAGTGGCGGAATCGCCGTGGCACTGTCCACAGTCTTGCCAAGGACACGCGGGACCAGGAACTCCTGCAACACGTGCAGCGAGGTGCCCATCGTTTCGGCGCTGTAGCCCGGGTTGATCTCCGCCGAGGTCTCGCCCCAGCCGGTGACGCCCTCTTCCGTATCCAGGCGGACGAGAAGGGCCGCCTTGAAGGGTTCATTGCCGAAGCTGGTGCCCAGGCGTTCCACGAGCGGCAGGGCCAGCGGATACACCTGGACCGAGCGTATGGTGATGGCCTTGAGACCGGCTCTTGTCAAGGTTCGCCCTCCCTTGCCACTGGCGCGCTAACATAAAACAGTCGTTCCCTGCCGTCCAGAGTCCCGCGGACGCAGTCCTGCAACACGTGGCCGGCGGCGAACAGGGCCCTCAGGGCCGTGCGCAACTGTACACGCCACTCGTCCGCGAGGCAGGCATCGCGACGCAGCAGGGCCGGGAAGTCCCGGGGCAACTCCAGCAGCGCCGGACCCTCAGTCGGCGGCGCGTCAAGCCCCCCGGGACGCGGCAGTCCCCTTTCGTCATAAACGGCCGGGTTCAGGGTGGGCGCGCCGGAGCTGAACAGGGCCCCGATATCCGTGTCGGGACATTCGCCGGCCACCAGCGCGCATACGCGTTCGCTGTCCAGACACCAGTCGACCTGCAGGCGGTCCGGGCTGCCCTTGTCGGCCAGTCCCCCCGCACCCGCCGGCCCGAAATAGTCTTCGCAGAAGCGCGTCGCCCGTGCGCCCAGGCGATGCAGGTTCAGCCAGGCGTTGGCCGCCAGCAGCGGGTCAAAGGTCCAGCGCACCAGGGAGATTCCCTGGGACAGCGCGCGTTCCCGTTGCGCCAGTTTGAGACGTCGGGCCAACCCGCGCTGGCGCCAGTCCACGTGCACCACCATGCGCTTGGACAGCAGGTAGGGACTACTCATCCCGGGTGCGACGGGCGAAAGCCCGGGCATGCCCACCAGAATGGCGACCAGTTGGCCCCCCTGACGCTCGAAGGCCCCCAGCACGTGGCCGCCATGTTGTGCGATCGTGAGGAGCATGTGGCCCGGCACGACGGCCCCGGGGCGGGACCCCCAGTAGCTGCGTTGCAGGTCGACGGCGGCCTCCATATCCTGCAGCGTATGCAACAGACGAATGTCCTGCTCCCTCACCCCGGGACTCCCCGTGGATGGGGACGCAGAGACGATTGAAGGAGTCTGCGCCAGCCGTGGTCCCGTTGCCAGTGCAGCAGGCTGTCTTCCAGACGCCTGGGCCGCACGCCGAAGTTCGTCCAGGCGTTCCCCAGCCCGGTTACCCGGCTTATGGCCAGAAGGTCCAGCATCTGGGGGTTCAGCATGACGCGTGGCAATACGCGGCTGTAGAGCACGGCCATGCGACGCAACAGCCAGGGCGGCACGGAGACGAGCAATCGTGGCATGTTCCACAGGCGCATCAGGGTGCGCAACAGGTCGCGCAGGGAGATGTACTCCGGCCCGCCGATCTCCAGCAGGTGGTCCACCAGGGCGATACGGTCGAGACAGGCGGTCAGGGCCTGCACCAGATCATCCACGTGGATTGGCTGCAGGACAACCTCGCCCTGGCCAGGCATCGCAAAGAAAAGGGGGTTGGCCCGTAGCGACAACAGCATGGCGTTGATGAAGGAATCGTCTTCGCCAAAGGCCATCGCGCTGCGTACGATGGTCCAGGCCAGACCGCTCTGGCGCAGGGTGTTCTCCACCGCGCCCTTCACCTGCAGCAGGGGCCAGGCGGCCTCGCGGGCGGCGCCGAGATGACTGAGCGTGATGATGCGTCCCACCCGCGCCGCGCGGGCTGCGCGCACCAGGTTTCGCGCGCCGGCGACCTCGTAGCGTTGCAGGTCGCGCGTTCGGCCCCACCACTGGGCGCTGGCCAGGTGGAATACCACGTGAACGCCGGTGACCGCGCGATACAGCGATTCTTCGTCCAGCAGGTGGCCGCCCGCCAGTTCCGGCCGGGGCAATCCGGCATGCGTCAGGCTGGCCACGTCCCTGCCCGGTGGCACCAGACAGCGCACGGCCAGACCCTGACCAAGCAATTGCGCCACGAGATGACGGCCTACAAAACCCGACGCACCGGTAACCAGAATCATCGGCCTCTCCGCGCCCGGACGGCAGTATAGCACAGGGCCCCGCTTGCAGGCAGACGGGCCTGGCTGTGTTATAATCGGTCACTGACCTGGCGAAATCGCCAGCAAATTCCGGGTCGGGCTGGAGGGTAGCGATGGGAGATCGCCGTCGGGTCGTTGTGACCGGGATGGGAATCATTTGTCCGACCGGCAACGACGTCGAGGAAGCCTGGAGTAACGCCCGCAACGGGGTGACGGGCATCGACACCATCACCAGTTTTGATACCAGCGGGCTGGATAACCATTTTGCCGGTGAAGTGCGCAACTTTGATGCCAGGGCCTTTCTTGGCCGACGCGAGGTACGCCGCACGGACCGCGTGACTCATCTGGGCCTCTATGCGGCGCAGCAGGCCATCGAAGACGCCGCCCTCGAAGTGACCGAGGAAAACCGTTACGACGTCGGCTGCGTGATGGGCTCCGGAATCGGCGGAATCGGCTCGCTCTTTGAGAGCATTCGCCAGTTTCTCGAGAAAGGCGCCAGCAGCGTCAGTCCCCTCATGGTCCCCATGATGTTGCCGGACAGCCCCTCCGGCAAGGTCTCGATGAAGTGGGGTCTGCGCGGGCCAAACTTCGCCATATCAACCGCCTGCGCCACCGGCAACAACAGTATCGGTGAGGCGGCCGAAATCATCCGGCGCGGGGCCGCCACCGCCATCCTCGCCGGCAGCAGCGAGGCCGCCCTCAGCGCCATTACCATCGCCAGTTTCAACAACATGCGCGCCATCTCGCGGCGCAACGACGAGCCGAAACGCGCCTCAAGGCCCTTCGACGTCGATCGCGACGGTTTCGTGGTGGCCGAAGGCGCCGCCATGCTCATGCTGGAAGACCTCGACCACGCGCTGGAGCGCGGAGCCAACATTCATGCCGAAATCCTGGGCTACGGCCATACCTCGGACGCCTTCCACATCACGGCGCCGCTGGAAACCGGCGAAGGCGCCGCCACGGCCATCATCCAGGCGCTGGAGAACGCCGGTCTGGCAGGTTCACAGATCGACTACATCAACGCGCACGGGACCAGCACGCCGCTCAACGACGTCAGCGAGACCTGCGCCATCAGGCACGCCTTTGGCGACGACGCCGGGGACATCCCGATCAGTTCGACAAAATCGGTGACGGGTCATCTGATGGGCGCCGCCGGTTCGGTGGAAGCCGTCTTCGCCATCAAGGCCATGCAGGACAATTTCATCCCGCCCACCATCAATCTGGACAACCAGGACCCCGATTGCGACCTGGACTACACGCCCAACCAGGGCCGCAGCAAAACTCTGGAGCGCGTGATGAGCAATTCCTTCGGCTTCGGCGGTCACAACGCCGTGCTGATCTTTGGCGACTACAACCCCAATGGCGACGCACGGTAACGGTCGCGACCCACGCCTGCTACCCGAACCCCAGGGGGCGTACGCCCACGTCGTCGGCTGGGGCATGGCCGTGCCCTCCCAGGTGCTCACAAACCAGGACCTGGCCGCGATTGTCGAGACCAGCGATGAGTGGATTCGCACCCGTACCGGCGTAAGCGAGCGACGCATCGCCGCCAGCCATGAATCGACGGCGTCTCTGGGGCTGCGCGCCGCGCGCAACGCCCTGGAAGTCGCCAACATCCTGCCGCTGGAACTCGACCTGATCGTCGTCGCCACCTCCACGCCCGACAACGTCTTTCCCAGCACCGCCAGCCTGATCCAGGACCAGCTGGGGGCCACCCGCGCCGGCGCCTTTGACCTCAGCGCCGCCTGCGCCGGTTTCGTCTACGCACTAAACATGGCCGCCCAGTCCATCCGCAGCGGCAGCATCGAGAGCGCGATCGTCATCGGCGCCGAGACGATGAGTCGCATCATCGACTGGCGCGACCGCGGCACCTGCGTGCTTTTCGGCGATGGCGCCGGCGCCGTCGTGCTCAAGGCCAGCGAATCGGACGGGGGCATTCGTTCCGCCGTACTGCGTTCCGACGGCTCCGGCCGGGACCTGTTGATCCTGCCGGCCATGGCCAGCCCGGAGAGCCAGCAGCCTGGGGCGGCGCCGGTTGGCGCCCGTCTCGACAAGCTGCAGATGAACGGGCGCGAGGTCTATCGCTTCGCCACGCGCATTGTGGGCGAAAGCATCAGCCAGGCGCTGGAAAAGGCGCAACTGGACATCGCTGATCTGGCCCTCGTCGTGCCCCATCAGGCGAATTTCCGCATCATCGAGGCCGCGGCCCGCAATCTCGGCGTCTCGCCCGATATTTTCGTCAGCAACCTGGAACGCTACGGCAACACCTCGGCCGCCTCGATTCCCATCGCCCTCTGCGAAGCCATCGACGCCGGTCGCATAGAAGAAGGCGACCACATCGCCTTTTGCGGCTTTGGCGGCGGCCTGGCCTGGGCCTCCATGGTGCTCACCTGGACAGGGCGCGAGACCGGGGAGCCGCGCCCGCTCGGTCGCCAGCGGCGCCAGTTGACTTACGCCAGGGCCGGCTGGCGACGCCGCGTGCGCGACTGGGAGCGACAGATGGACGACCTCGTCAGCAGCCTGCACCCGCGTCGCGGCCGCCTGCGCCGACTGCGTCGCCGCTTTGAACGGCAACGGCTGGAATAGAGCTTCAGCGGCGTCGCTGCGCCATACTGATGTAGTAGAGCAATTGCAGCACAGCCGTCAGAGCCGCGGCCACGTAGGTCAGCGCGGCGGCCCGCAACACCGCGCGCGTGCCCCTTTCATCGCTTGTCGACTGCATTAGGCCCGCCTGCCGCAGCAGAATCATACCCCGGCGGCTGGCATCGAATTCGACCGGCAGCGTCAGAATGCTGAAAAGCACCACCAGACCAAAAAATGCGATTCCCAGCCAGATCAGACCCACCAGGTTGATCAGAAGACCCGCAAAAATGAGGCCGAAGGCCAGTTGCGGCCCCAGACTCACCGCCGGCAGCAGGGCGGAACGCATCTGAATCAGTGGCGACCTGACTTCATGTTGCCAGGCATGACCCAGTTCGTGGGCGACCACGGCCATGGCAGCCACCGAGGGGCGGTCCGCCGTTTCGGCGGAAAGGCGCACGGTATGGCTGCGCGGATCGTAGTGGTCGCCAAAAGCGCCCGCGCCCCGCTCCACCCGCACGCCGGCTGCCGCAGCGCTGCGCTGCGTCGCGCGCTCGAAACGCACGTCGCCGACCTCGGTCCGGCGAATGATTTGTTGCGCGATGGCCCGGCCGGTCAGTCCGGCGCTGTTGCGCTGCCGCTGCCACTTGCCGAAGGTGGAGCGCACGTAGCCCTGGGCCAGCAGGGAAATGAGCATCGTCGGTAACAGAACGAACAGCAGGTAGTTGGAATCGAAAAACATGGACCGTCGCTTTCACCCCCGCGGGGGACCTACTCCAGGCGATGCAGCCCCCAGCATAGCCTGGCCAACGTAAAAACTGCGTAAACGCGGTGCATCAAATGCCCCGCGGCGTGGGCGTGGGCAGGGGCTCGCTCAGATAGATGTTGACGCTGCAGGAAGGCCCCGGTGCATTGTAGATGTCGAAGACCGACAGGCGAAACTGGTATACCCCTGGCAGGTAAAAGGCCGGGACGAACTGCCCCAGAACGGAACGCTGGAGCACCGGCTGCGTGTGGTCGCCCAGCGGCGCAAAACTGCCGCCGGTGGAGGGGCCGCGGATCTCGAAGCGGTAAAAGGCGAAATTATCCATGAAGGCCGTGCCGACGACGGAGATTGGCTCAAACACACGCATGCCGTTGGCGGGGACCTGCAGCATCGCGCCAGCCTCGTTGCAGCCGACGAATGGCGGCGCATTGGGAACAATGGTGCCGACCGGCGTGGGTGTCAGGGTAGGCGTCGCCAGCACGCGCAACGCCGGGTCGTCGGGCGTCAGGTTGACGCCACTGGCGTCAATTTGCGCCTCGCTGCTGAAGCCAGGCACCGGCGTGTTGAACTGACCGTCGGAAACCCTGCGAACCGGCGCGAAAGCGCCGGCGTCGCGAATGGCGGGGGCCACCACGACCAGCACGCCCAGGATGATCAGGGACACTTCCAGCAACAGCAGCAGAGCGGCCCAGGCGTCGCCGCGGGCCCGCCGCGCCAGTTCCTGTTCCAGTTCGAAATGCGTCGCGCGCAGGCTGCGTCGCGCCCGCAGGAGGCGTCGCAGGGTCAGCAACAGGCCCAGCGCGAGCAGTATAAACAGGCCGGGCGCCAACTGCTCGACAAGAAAGACGACGCGGCTCATGCCAGATCGCGCAGGACTCCACGCAGAACGGTCGTCAGTCGGGGCACCAGATGCGCGCCGGCCTCGAGCACTTCCTCATGGCTGGCCTCCTGGTCGCTGTTCACCTCGTCGATGGCCACGTTGGTGATGCCGGAACAGGCCAGCACGCGAATGCCGGCGTGGCGGGCGACCACGACTTCGTGGGCTGTGGACATGCCCACGGCGTCGGCGCCCATGGTGCGCAGCATGCGGATCTCGGCCGGCGTCTCAAAATTGGGCCCGGACACGCAAACGTAGACACCCTCACGGAGCGTGATGCCCGCCTCATCCGCCACCCGCAGGGCGCGACTGCGCAGGTCGCGGTCGTAGGCCTGGGACATACCCGGGAAGCGCGGGCCAAAGCTTTCGTTGTTGGGCCCGGTGAGCGGGTTGGCGCCGGACATGCCCGGCAGATTGATATGGTCGTTGAGCAACATCAGATCGCCGGTCTGCCAGTCCGGTCTCAGGCCGCCGGCGGCGTTGGTGAGTACCAGGATTTCGATTCCCAGTCGAATCATGACCCGCACCGGGAAGACGATCTGCTGCGTCGTATAGCCCTCGTAAAAGTGCACGCGCCCCTGCTGCGCGACCACCGTCTGGCCTTCCAGCAGACCCAGCACGAGATTGCCGCTGTGGCCTTCCACCGTGGAATGTGGCCAGCCAGGCAAGTCATGGCTGCTGATGACGTCGCGACGCTCCAGCGCGTCGGCAAGACCCCCAAGGCCCGAGCCCAGCACAAGCCCAATTCGCGGACGATGCCCGCTGCGCGAGCGAATGATATCGGCCGCCACGTCGTAGGGGGACTTGTGTTCATCCATGCTTGCGCTGCTCCCGTGTCTCGCAGCCGGCTCAGGACAGGCCGGCCAGCCTGCGTTCGCGGCGGTAATCGTCCGGTGTATCCACGTCGCTCAACACACAGTCGTTGGCAACCTCGACCAACGCCAGGTCCGGTCGATGACGGCGCAGCACCTCTCGCGGCGCCGCCCCTTCGGGCAACTCCAGAACGTCCTGCCAATAGCGTCGCTCAAACAGGATCGGGTGACCCCGCCGCCCGGCATGCACCGGCGCGACGATCCCGCCGCGTCCCTCGGCCCATGCCATCAGCACCTGATTGATCACTCGCGGCGTGATCCGCGGTTGATCGCCCAGCAGGACCAGCGCCCCGCCGATGTGCGCCGGTAACGAAGCCAGACCTGCCTTGAGCGAGGAAAGTATTTCGCCCGTGGCGTGGCGCGGGTTGTGGACGGTGTTGACCGCGAATTTGCGCGCCAGGCGCCCGGTTTCCGCCGCACAATGCCCGGTCACTACGAGGATATGGCTGACGCGCGCCAGCAGCAACTGCATGATGACGTGCTCCAGGATGGTGCTGTCCTCGGCCCAGGGCAACAGCATTTTGGGCTGTCCCATTCGGCTGGACAGCCCCGCCGCCAAAATGATGGCGGCTACCGGACGCTGCACCTCGTGGACTGGGTCGCTGCCGCGCACCGAGCCAATGGCCACGCGCTCCACCCGTGGCGCTCGCAAAATCAGGCGGGCGATCAGACGGGCCCGCGCCCGCTGGATGCCCTGCGCGCGCACCTGGTTGAGCAGGACGGCCACGCGCGCCCTGTCGGGAACGCGCGCCAGCCCCAGACGAGGGTCGCGCATCACCTGGGCGACCCAGGGCGATTTCACGCGTTGTCCCTCATTGAAGCCGTAACGCGCCATCATGGCCTGCGGGTTGTAGACGTGGGCGTTGTCCAGGGGCTGCCCCAGCACGCTGACCGAAGCCATCGGCACCACCAGCGACGTCTCGGGAGGAATGCGGGGTTGACCGGCGCAGGGCGCCTTGAAGGGCAGGCCTTCGGCGTCGTCCGCCTCCACCAGCAAAACGTCCGAATCGACGCTGTCGAGCAGAGCGGAGACGAATTCCGGCGGCGGCCCGCTGACGCGCCCGCCGCGGATGCGATCGTAAATGAACACCATACCGGCCTCATCCAGCGCCAGGGAGAGCATGCCGCGCCCCTCGCCGGGGGTCAGGGCCCAGGGCATAAGTTCCAGTTCATCCGCGGCGATGCCGCTGGTCGTGGTCGCGGCGACGCGCCAGCCCTGCGCGACGAGTTCATGCCCCAGATTGATGAGCGCGCTGGTCTTGCCGCCCGCGCCAATGAAGCTGACCACGTCACCGCGGACGATTCCCAGCGCCTGCTGCAGTTTCATGGCCGGGTGGACCGCTGCCGCTTCACGAGTCCTGTCCCCCGTTGTCCTCCAGGGCCTGCAGCACCCGCTCAGGTGTCATGGGCAACTGGTCGACCCGGGCGCCGGTCGCGTCAAGGATGGCAGCCGCAATCGCCGGCGCCAGCGGCAGGAAGGGCATTTCGGCCATCCCCCGCACGCCCCAGGGACCCTGCGGGTCCGGCGTCTCCAGCAAAACAGTCCTGACCTGCTCCGGCACGTCCAGCACAGTGGGAATCAGGTAGGTGGACAGAAATGGGTTGAGAATGCGGCCATCCTGCACCTGCAGATTCTCCATCAGGGCATAGCCCTGCGCCTGAACAATGGCCCCTTCGGTCTGGCCGACGATCTGGTCCGGATTGATGGCGCGCCCCACGTCGTTGGCGGAGACCACCTGCAGCAACTGCACCAGACCGGTCTCAAGGTCGATCTCGACTTCCACGGCCTGGGCCACGTAGCCATAGGCGAAATTGGGCCGGCCGCGGCCCGTCTGCGGGTCCAGTGCGGTCGTCTTCGGCGGACGATAGCTATAGTCGGCCACGGCCGGTCGTTCCTCGTCCTCCCACTTGCGCAGTGCGAGCTCCGCCGCGCCGCGAATGGCATTGCCGGCCATGAAGGTCAGGCGCGAGGCCGAGGCGCTGCCCGACGTGCCGCTGGTCGCCGTGTCCGCCAGCACCATGCTCACCCGTTCCACCGAAACGCCGACCGCATCGGCGACCATCTGGCGGAAGGCGGTATGGGCGCCCTGACCGACCTCGGAGCCGGCGTGGTACAGGACCACCTCCTCAATCTCCGGGCCGCCACGGAGTTCCACGGTCGCGTCGCAACGCTCCGGAAAGCCAAAGCTGAAGCCGATGTTTTTGAAGCCGCCGGCGATGCCCCGGCCCCGACGCAGCCAGGGACGTTCGGGGTCCTGCTCTGAGGGCTGAAAGGTCCAGTCGCCGTCGGCGCTCTCCTGCCAGAAACTTTCCAGACCACAGGAGCGCCACACCTCGGGCATGGAGACTCCCGGCGGGAAAGGCTCGCCGGTCACAAAGGGGTCGCCCTCGCCGATGCAGTTCAGCAGGCGAATCTCAAGCGGGTCCATGTCAAGCGCCGCGGCCAGGCGGTTCATCTGGCCCTCGGCGGCAAAAAGACCCTGGGGCGCGCCAAAGCCTCGAAAGGCGCCGCAGGGAATGTTGTTGGTGTAGACCCCCCAGGTGTCGATGTGGCAATTGGGGATGACGTAGGGTCCGCTGACCGTCAGGTTGGCGTTGCCCATCACCTTGTTGCTGGTGTAGTTGTAGGCGCCAACGTCGCCAATGACGCTGGTCTCGGCGAAGACCAGCTTCCCCTCGCGGGTGGCGCCCCAGCGGGCGCGAACCGTGATCGGGTGCCGCTTGTGATGATTGAGAATGGATTCCTCGCGACTCCAGATGATCTTCACGGGGCGCCCCGTGCGTTGGGCGGCCAGGGCCAGCACGATTTGCACCGACATGTCCTCGCGGCCGCCAAAAGCGCCGCCGATCGCCGGATGGATGACTCGCACCCGCTCCGGCGCCAGGGCCAGGGCATGGGCGATCGCCTCCTGTTCCTCGTGCGCCCACTGGCCGGCCACCGCCACGGTGACCCGTCCTTCCCCGTCGATGTAGCCCAGGCCGGCTTCGGGCTGCAAATAGGCATGCTCCTGCCAGCCGGTGGCGTATTCGCCCTCGACCACGACTTCTGCCGCGGCGCGTCCGGCCTCCAGATCGCCATGACGGACGCGATAATGGCAGAGAACGTTATTCTGGCAGTTTGCATGCAACTGCGGTTGACCCGGCTGCATCGCCAGTTCGGGGTCCGTCACTGCGGGCAGGTCCTCGTAGTCGACCTCCAGCAACGCGACCGCCATGGCCGCCAGGTCCTCGCTGTCGGCGACGACCGCGGCGACCATGTCGGCGTAACAGCGCACCGTGTCGCTGCCCGGAATGTCGCTGCCCGGACCGCAGAGCACGGGCTGGTCCATGATCACCAGACCATATTCGTTGACGGGCACGTCGGCGGCCGTCAACACCGCGTGCACGCCCGGCAATGCCAGCGCCGCCCGACAATCGATGCCCCGCACCCTGGCGTGCAGCCGGTCGCTGTAGCGAATCTTCATCCACAGCTGGCCGTCCATGTCGATGTCACCGGGATAGAGCGCGGCCCCGGTCACCTTGTCCCGCGCGTCGACCCGTTTGTGAGACTGGCCGATGGCCCGCAACGCTTCACCAGACATCATTCAGGGCTCGCAATTCCACGCTCAGTCATGGCCAACTTCGGCTTCCGGCCCGGACTTCCTTAGGGCAGGGGCGGCCTTCATGGCCTCAATGATCTTGTAATAGCCGGTGCAGCGGCAGAGGTTGCCGGTGAAACTCTGCCGAATATGGTCTTCACCGGGTTGCGCACGTTCCGCCAGCAGACTGGCGCCGGCCACGAGAAAGCCGGGCGTACAATAGCCGCATTGCACGGCGTTGTGCTCAATGAAGGCCTGCTGAACCGGATGCAACCCGCCGTCGCGCGCCAGACCCTCCACCGTCACGATGTCGGACTCGTGGGCCCGCGGCGCCGGGACCATGCAGGCCATGACGGCGACGTCATCCAGCAAGACCGTGCAGGCGCCGCATTCGCCCTCGGCGCAGCCCTCTTTCGTCCCGGTCAGCCCGGCATCCTCGCGCAACCAGCGCAACAGGGTCTTGTGCTGGCCGCTGCGGCAACGAAATTCCTCGCCATTGATCCTCGTTACGATTTCCTCTTCGGCCCCGTGCCGTCTGGCGGCCGGCAGGCCCGCCTTCACCAGGGCCCCCTGCGGCCCCCACAGCATGGCCGGGTCCTGTGGCAGCCCTTCGGCCTGGTCGCCCGCCGCAAGCAGGCGCAGGGCCCGGCGCGTCAGGGATTTCAGCGTGCGGCGGCGGTAGACGGCACTGCCGCGCACGTCGTCGATCGGGCTGGGCGCCGCGGCCGTCAGGTCCGCTATGCCTTCAATCGTCGCGGCATCCAGAGTCTGGCCGACCAGGGCCCGCTCCGCATTTTCGGCGCGCAGGATCGTGGGCGCCACGCTGCCCAGCATGATGGAAGCGCGTTTCACCCGGTCGCCGTCCAGGTCCAGCACGATGGCCAGATTGATCACCGCGATGGCCTGGGCCCGGCGCAGGCCCAGTTTCAGAAAAATGCCGCGTTGTCCCGCCCGCATGGCCGGGAATTCGATCTCCGTCATCAACTCGTCCGCTCGCATCACCGTGCGCCGCAGGCCGGTGTAGAAGTCCGCCAGGGCGATCTGGCGTTCGCCGGCGTGCGAGCGCAAGGTGACTCTGGCATCCAGCGCAATCAGCGGTGTGATGGTGTCGTTGGCCGGTGAGGCCGTGATCAGGTTGCCGGCGATGGTCGCGCGATTTCGAATCTGGGGCGCGCCCACCTCCCAGCTGGCCTGCACCAGGGGCAGCGCCACTTCGCGCAACAGTTCGCTGCCCACCACGTGATTGTGGTTGACCAGCGGGCCGAGCCGGATGCGACCGTTTTGCTGCCCTATCGAGTCCAGGCCAGGCACGCGCGTGATGTCCACCAGCACCTCGACGTCGGGGCGCTGCCCGCGCTCCAGCTCAATGAGCATGTCGGTGCCGCCCGCGACGATGCGGGCCCGCTCGCCATGTTGCGCCAGCAGGGCCAGCGCTTCATCGAGGCTGCTTACACTGTGATAGGCCTGCCACATGCCCGTCGTCCGATCCTCGTTGCCAGCGGTCGTTGGGGAGGCAGTATAGCGAAGAGCGCAGGTCCTGTCGCGTAGCCGGCGGGTCGCGGCATTTCAGGTTCGGCGCCGGACGCAATCAACAGCGGCGAATTGGCCATCCGCCAATTGGTTTCGGTATGCAAATGCAGGGGTGAAATCTGTCTACCGGCCGCCTGAAACGTCTGCGGACAGTCAGATCAGCGCGAATAGCCGTCGGCGAAGGTGTCGATCATCAACTGGACGTCCGGCCCCAGGGGGTAGAGGATGGGACAGGTCGCGCCGGCGGCGACGTATTCGCGCACCCTCGCGCGCACTTCCTGCGGCGTGCCGGAGGCGGTCACCATCTGCACCACGTCGTCCGGCACGAGGCGCATGGCGTTTTCGATCTGTTCTTCGGTAGCCGGCCAGGTGAGCACCTGGTTGATGTCGTCCAGCAGTTCCTGGCGGACACCGCTGGCCTTCATGATGTGCGGTTGCTGCCCCAGATACTGCGTCACGAGTTTGCGCGAGCTGTCCAGGGCCCGCTGCCGGTCGTGGTCCACGGAACAAACGACCAGTTGCGGCCGGTCGATGTCGTCAAGGCGCCGGCCGGCGACAAGCGCGCCCCTTTCCAGTTGCCCCATCGCCGTTTCGTTGTAGGCCGGCGACACCAGATAGTTCAACACCACGCCATCGGCGATCTCACCGGTCAGGGTCATCATTTGCGGACCGGTGGCGCCGATGTAAATCGGCACCTTGCGCGGCGACTTGCGTCCGTGCACCACGTCGAGTTCCACCTCGTCAAGTTGCACAAATTCGCCCGCATAACTGACGCGTTCCCGCGCCAGCAACCTGCGCACCGTCTCCACGACCTCGCGCATGGCCCTGAGGTTTTTCCTGCGGCGTATTCCCACCTTGCTCGCCAGCGGGTCCCACCAGGCGCCGATGCCGCAAATGATGCGGTCCGGGGCCAGGTCGTCGAGCGTAAGAAAGGTGGCGGCGATCACCGCCGCATTGCGGGTCCAGTTGTTGATGACGCCGGAACCGATGCGAATACGTTCGGTGGTGGCCGCGAAGGCCGCCATGGGCACGATCGCGTCGCGCACCAGGCGGCTCTCGGCCTGCCAGACCGCCTCAAAGCCGGCCGCTTCTGCGTAGCGCACGTAACGTATCGCATCCTGCAGGTCATGCGCGTCCTGCAGGTAGAGCGCCACGCGCTCACTCATGCATGCTTCCTTCCCGGGCCAGCGAGGGCAATTCCTCAATGTAGCGGTAGTATTGCTGCAGGTCGTCCGCCACGTCGATGTCCAGCGCCAGGGTGTTGGAATGGTATTCCCGCAGCCGAATGCCGGCGGCGTGCGCCAGTTGACGGTGCCGCGAAAAACTGCCTTCGCCATAGGCGTAACCGATGACGCCCGGCGGGCGAATGAACAGGGCATTGGTGCCGTCGCGCTGCGCGTCGGTGGCGATCACCACGCAGGGCCCTTCACTGCCGCGGTCTATGAGGGCGCCGAGGTCTTTCGCTTCCAGCAGCGGCAGGTCGGCCGGCAACACCAGCACCGAATCCCCACCCCAACCTGCGACGACCTGCGTAGCCCGCCCCAGCGCTGCGTTCAATTCCGGCGAACCGGCTTCCTGCACGGTGCGCAGCCCGTATTCCCGCGCAATCGCCAGCGCTTCGCTGTCGCGACTGATGACCAGGGTGCCAAGTATTTGCGGGGCGTTTTGCACGACCTGGAGAACGTGCCGCAACATGCGTTCGGCCAGCAGCCGTCGCTGCTCCGGCGACAACACGTCCGCCAGGCGGCTCTTGGCGCGCCGCAGCGGCTTGACGGGCACAATTGCCCAGGTGCTCATGACTCTACCCTTTCAGGGACGGGCGGCGGGCGCCAGGTGGCGAACCAGTCGAGGATTTCCCGCGCCAGGCGCGCGCGCGCGTCTTCGTTGTCCATCACGGTGTCCGCGCCCAGCAGGCGCAGGCCGGCGGGCGGCGGCACCGCGTCGCGTTCATCATACACGAAAGCGTCGAGAATATCGCCATACAGGTCGCAAACCGTCGCTGCCGCCGGCGCCAGGCCGAAATCGGCCATCAGGCGGGCCGCCGGGCCCTTGAGGGCTGCGCCGCGGATGACGGGCGTGACGGCCACGACGGGCGCAGCTGACTGACGCAGGGCTGCCCTGAATCCCGGCACGGCCAGAATTGGCAGGATCGACAGCCAGGGGTTGGAGGGCGCCAGCAACACCAGGGTCGCTTTGGCGAGCGCGTCGCTGACCTCGGCCGTCATCCGCGCCCGGCGAATGCCGGCCAGGCGCAGCGAGCGCACCGCGGGACGCCAGCGCTCGCGCACGAACCAGGTCTGGAAGTCCAGTTCGCCACCTTCGCGGGTCTGCACCATCGTGGCGACGGGCTCGTCGCACATGGGCAGCAGGGTCTGCTCCACGCCCAGCGCGGCCGCCAGACGCGCCGTGACCCCGGTCAGGCGCAGGCCGCGCTCCAGCCAGTGGCTGCGCAGGACCTGAGTCGCCAGGTCCTGGTCCCCCAGCTGAAACCAGCCCTCCTCGCCCAGGCGTTGCAGGGCCCGCAGCATGTTGCCGCTGTCGTCCCGCAGCCCCCAGCCGCGATGCGGGTCGGCCAGGCCAGCAAGGTTGTACATGACCGTATCCAGGTCGGGACAAACGCGCAGGCCGTAATGATGAAAGTCGTCGGCAGTATTGACGATCACGGTCAACTGCCCGGGCGCCAGCACCTGGGCCAGGCCATGCGCCAGACGCGAACCGCCGACGCCGCCGGCCAGACACAGGACCTGCCCGCCTAACGCCACAGCAGCACCTCGTCGAGGGGATGGCGACCCCTGCTGCGCGTCTGCGCCGGCCAGCCCAGGGTGACCAGACCCTGGGGCTGCCAGTCCGCCGGCAGCTCCAGGGCGTCGGCCACCACGTCCGGGCAAAAGAGCGGCGCGCACATCCAGCAGGCGCCCAGGCCCAGGGCATGCGCCGCCAGCAGCAGGTTCTGCCCGGCCATGGCCACGCCCTGCACCGCCATGGTGCGTTCGGCGGCGCGGCGCTGCGGGTCGGGGTAGGCGTCCATGTCGCGCATGCTCAGGCAGAGCAGTATGAGCACGGGCGCGCCGGTCATGCGTTCGAAGGAGCGGCTCACGTCCGCTTCAATGACAGTCTCGGGAACGCCGTCGGCCTGCAGGTCCTGGCGCAGGCGCTCCCCCATGGCCCGCGCCAGACCGGCCCGGTCGTCCTCCTCCTGCAGCACGACCAGGCGCCAGGGCTGCCGGTTGTGGGCCGATGGCGCCTGGATTGCGGCCTGCAATACTCGTCGCAAAAGCGCGCGCGGCGGTCTCTCGGGCCGGTAACGACGCAGGGAGCGGCGCGTATGGAGCAAATTCAGCAAATCACTCCCGGTCTGACGCCGGCTGTCATCCATGCATCGGCGCTCAGCGATACAGGTCCTGCGCGGCAGGACGCAGCAGATCGCGGGCGCGACCGTCCTGCGGCGGATGTTGCAGGCCCCGCAACAGGACCACCGGCCGACCCTCGTCGCCTTCGCCACCCGCCAGTTGCGCCGCCGAGGCGATCATGTCGGCATGGCCCTGCATACTCACGCGCAGTTCGCGGCCATGCAGGTCAGGCTGGCCGCGCAGGTCAAGCAGGGCCGGCAGACCTGCCACGCCGATGGCCACGCCGACCGTACCCAGACGGAAGGGGCGGCCATGCGAATCCATGATCACCACGCCGGGCGCGCAGCCGGCGGCGGCCAGGGCAGCGCGCAGGCGCAGGGCGCTGGCGTCCGGATCGCAGGGTAGCAGCAGGACCAGGTCGTCGTCACCGCCGGCGTTGGAATGGTCGATTCCGGCATTGGCCGAGACGAAACCGAGACGGTGCACGCTCACCAGCACCTGCGGCGCCTGACGGGATATGGCCTGACTTTCGCGCAGGACCAGTTCCACCAGACGGGGGTCCTTGCCGGTCAGGGCGGCCCGTTCCAGCGCCTCCGGGCCCGGCCTGACCGACGAAAGCTCTACGAAGCGTCCCTCGGCCCTGGAAACAATCTTGGAACTGACGGCCAGCACGTCCCCGTCGACCAGGGCCAGCCCGCCGCCCTCCAGCGCGGCCAGAATCAGGGCCGCAAGGTCGTCGCCGGGCCGGACCAGGGGAATGCCCGGCAAGGCCAGCAACTGCAGGGACGCGGCTCTCATACGTCATCCAGACCCGTGATGCGAACGCCGCTGTGCCGGCCGCCATAGCGACGATTGATGAACAACAGCACCGGCGTCAGCGATTCCACGGCCACGGCGTTGGCCAGCTGGCCGGCGTGCAGGCCCCGCATGCCGGCCGCGGCGGCCAGGGTCACGACCGTCTCGCGCGCAGCCGGGTCGTTGCCGCAGACCAGCACGTCGCAGTCGACCGTCGCGCCTTCGTCGTCCAGCACTTCGGCGCTGACGTTCTGGAAGGCGGCCACCACGCGCACTTCCGGCCCCAGATATTCCTGGGCCTCCAGCGCGGCGGCCTGGCCCGTTGGCAGTTGCACGCGCCGCACAGCCGGAGGACGCAAGGGAACGGTCAGGTCCACCAGGATCTTGCCCTCCAGGGCGGGCCGCACCCGTTCCAGCGTGGGCCGGTGGGCGCCGTAGGGCACGCTAAGCACGACGAGGTCGGCGGCCTCGGCCGCTGCGCGGTTTTCGGCGCCACGGAGTGTCGCGCCCGCTGCGCGAGCCAGTAGCGCCGCCGCATGCGTTTCGGCGCGTTCTGCCACACGCGAGCCGATGATCACCGGATAGCCGGCGCGCGCCCAGCGCAGCGCCAGCCCGGATCCCTCCGCGCCCGTTCCGCCCAGTACCGCGATGCTGAAGGTTTCACCGGTCTCGCCCATGTGCTTCGCTTCTCCCGTTTCGCCTTTCCCTTTATTGCGCCTCGCGCGCCAGCGTCGCCTGGCGGCGCCACAGCGCCGGCGCCAGTTCACGGGCTTCGGCGGCGATGGCGCGCTCGTCCAGGGTCAGGAGCTGACGGTCCACCATCAGGACCTGACCCTGGACGATCGTGGTCGTCACCATTGAGGCCTCGAAGCCGAAGAGGATATGCCAGGGCAGGTTCCCCTCATGCAGCGGGGTGAAGGGCCGGTAGTCCACGAGCACCAGGTCGGCGACCGCGCCGGGCGCCAGTTCACCGAGCCGCGAGCCCGGGAAGAACTGACGGGCCAGAGCCGCGTTGTTCCCCGTGGCCATGCGCGCGATGGCGTCGCCCGGCGCCCGACGCGGGTCGCGCCCCGCCACCTTGTGCAGCAGATACGCCGCCTTCCATTCGGCCCACATGTTGTTTCCCATGCCATCATTTCCGAGGCAGACGGGTATGCCCGCCGCCAGCATATCGTCCAGCGCCGCAGCGCCCACGCCGTTATTCATGTTGGAACGCGGCTGGTGGCTGATCCAGACGCCCCTTTCCCGCAACAATTCGCGTTCGGCGGCGTCGGCGTGCACGCAATGCGCGGCGATGGAGCCGGGCCGCCACAGGCCATGCCGGTCCAGGCGCGGCACGACGCGCAGCCCGCTGCGTCGCAGACTGTCCTGCTGGTCGGCCTCGTGTTCGGCCACGTGAATGTGGACCCCCACGCCCGGGGGCAGCGCCCGGGCGCAACGGCGCAGGGTCTCGTCGCCCAGGGTCAGACTGGCGTGCAGGCCAAAGGTCGCCGCCACCCGTTGGCGGCCGGCCGACGCCCGCAGGAAGCGCAGATTCTCGGCGATGCCGGCGGCCGCCCGCTCCTTTCCGTCGCGGTCCGTGACCTCGTAACAGAGCACGGCGCGCAGGCCGGCCTGCTCCACAGCGTCGGCGATGAGGTCCAGACTGCCCTCAATGCAGTTGGCGCTGGCGTGATGATCGATGAGCGTGGTGCTGCCGTGTTTGATGGCGTCCACCAGACTGACCAGCGCGCTGATGCGAATCGTGTCGGCATCGAGGGCGCGGTCCAGCGGCCACCACAGGCGCTCGAGAATTTGCGGGAAGTCGGCCGGCGCCGGGCCCGCAAGCGCCATGCCGCGCGCCAGGGCGCCGTAGAAGTGGGTGTGCGCGCAGATGTTGCCTGGCATGACCAACTGGCCGTCCGCGTCCAGCGCCTCTGCCTGCGGGTAGCGTCGGCGCAGCGCCGCCGACGGACCCATGGCGCCGATGCGGCCGTCCCGCAACAGGAGGGCATGGTCGGTCAAAAGACGGGGCTCGTCGCCCCAGGGGACCAGCGTGGCGTTGTGGATCAGCACGGGCGTCGCCTCCCCGGGAGCGTGGGTCGGCGTGCGAGGCGCCTGGGCATGTCCGTCAAGGCGCCGGCTGCGCCAGCGCGCTGCAATCGTCATCCAGCAGAAGCGGCACGACAACCCCCCGACGCCCCACCCGACTGTCGAACAGGGTCGCAGCCCGCGGAAGACGACGGGCGACGCGCCGGAAGGAGGGCTCACGGGCGACGAATCCCGGCTTCCGGCTGGTCAGGTCGCCGAGGCAACGCGCCCTGCAAAAGCGGTCCCAGGTGCTGTGAATGAAGGCGAAGACCCGCCCTTCCGGATTCAGCAGCGGCGGCTCGCGCCAGCACCATTCGCCCAGCTGGACGCGGTAGTAAAGCTCGTCGGCCCGCCGCGGGTCGCCCGGCAGCAGGTCGCGGCGGCGCAGGAGTTCCACGCCCTTCACCCGGGCGTAGCCGTAGACGCCGCCCTTTTCCCGTCCGATCACCCGAGCGCCGGTGAAAAAGGCGAGGTATTCCGCCGGGACGCCCTGCGGCATGCGGGCCAGGGGTATCCGGTACCACCCCTCATCGCGCGTCAGGCGCAGGTCCGCGCGCCGGGTAATGGCCGCCACCAGGACCCGGTCTTCCGGCCAGCTCATCGCCATCAGTCTCCGTACTATCGCGTTCAGGATGCGGCAGGGGCGCCGGCTGCCCGCAGTCGCAGCAGACGGGCATCGATGTCGCCGACCACCCGCTGCTCCGCCTCCCACCAGGCCGGGTCCCGTTGCGCATCCAGCTCCTCGACCGACTTGCCCTGCTGCTCCACCCAGGTGTAGTACTTCAGGTTGTGCCAGCGCTGTCGCACGTCGGGCGTTCCGGGCAGGACCCAGTCCCTCCCGGCGCCGCGGAAAATGCGCTCGATGCGCCCGGTCGCCGCCGCTTCATCCAGTTCCCCGTAGGTCCGGGCCATGTCAGCCATCACCGAATGGTAGCGATCGAGGGCGTCGGTCGCCACCGTCACGACCAGGTCGTCGGCGCCGAAGCCGTAGTGCCGCACGGTCTTGATGGCGCCCAGAATATTGCACACGCCGCTGATGCCCAGATGCGTGCCAAGCCGCGCCACCAGCGCGGGATCCGCGCCGTAGCGGTCGACCAGCACCTGCCGCGCGCGCGCCTCGCTCAGCAGCTGCAGGCCCTGCACACAGGCCAGGTCATCGATGCAAATCAGGGCGTCCATGTTGAGAACGTTGTGAATCCAGGTCACGTGCTTGTCGCCGATGCCTTCAATGTCGTGGGCGCCGTAGCCGTTGTTGTAGAGCGTCGGGCACTGCTGCGGTTCCAGCCCCACGATCTTGTGTTGCGGCCAGATCTGCCTGAGACGGTCGCCGGCGGCGATGGTGCCGGCGCTGCCCATGGCCGACACGAAGGCCGACACCACGCCGGCGCCGATGCCGGCCTGGGCCAGGTCGCCGGCCAGTTCCGCGATGGTGTTGCCGGTGACGTAATGATGGAAACGGTAGTTGCCCATCACTTCAAACTGGTTGAGGATGCGGATGTGATCGCCGCTCGCGCGCAGCCGCTTCGTCTCGTCGTAGATCTCCTTCACGTTGCTTTCCGAGCCCACGGTGCGCCGGATGCGCGCGCCATAGCCTTCGATGCGCTCAAATCGCTCGCGGCTCATGCCCTCGGGCAAGACCACCAGACTGTCGCAGCCCATGCGTCCGCCGACCCAGGCGCCGCCGATGCCGTAGTTGCCGGTCGAGGGCCACACCAGAACGTGCCGCGCCGGGTCCACCTCGCCGGTCAGCACCTGCTCCAGCAGCACCGAATAGGCCGCGCCGACCTTGTGGCTGCCCGAGGGAAAGTCCCGGCCGTAGAGCACGGCGATCGGGGTCTCGACGCCGCTCAGTTGCGGCGGCAGGGTGAAAGCCATGATGCGGTCGTCGGCGTCGCGCCAGCTGATGTTGAAGAGGTTGTGCGCATCCAGCGGGTCCCTTTCACGGACCTGCAGGGCGCGGCGGCGGGTCCCGGCCTCGATTCGGCCAGGGCGCAGCATCTCGTCGAAGGTCGGTCCGGTAATCAAGGGGCGTCCTCACTTTCCTGCGTTGTTTCTTCAGGGGCCGGCGCCGTATCTGTAGCGGCGGCATCGCGCCCACGTCGGACCCCGGCATCCTTCGCCGCAAAACCGGTCCTGTGCGCGACCAGATACAGGGGGCGCTGACGCACCTCGTCGAAAATCCGCGCCACGTACTGCCCCATGACAAACAAAAAGAAGAGCTGGAAGGCCCCCAGCAGCAGGAGCATGACGATGGTGGTCACCTGACCGCCCAGGAAGCCGGGGCCCAGCACCACGCGCATGAGCGAAATGATCGGCACTGCCAGCACCGACAGGATGCCCAGAAAGAGGCTGAAGTAGATCATGACCTGCAGCGGGAACCAGGAGAAGCCGGTGATGGCGTCCAGCGCGAAGCGCAGCATTTTGCGCAGGGGGTACTTGGTCTCGCCGGCGTGGCGCGCCTGACGGACGTAGCGCACGCCGGTCTGGCGGAAGCCCACCCAGCTGGTCATGCCTCTGATGAATCGATTGTGTTCGCGCATCGAATTCAGCGCGTCGACCACCTTGCGGTCCAGCAGGCGAAAGTCGCCGGTATCGAGCGGAATGTCCACGTCGGTAATGCGATAAATCAGTCGATAAAACACCAGCGCCGTCAGCTTCTTGAAACGGCTCTCGCCTTCCCGCTCGCTGCGAATGGCGTAGACGACCTCGTGGCCCGCGCGCCAGCGCTCGATCATGTCGAGAATCAGTTCCGGCGGGTCCTGCAGGTCACCGTCGATTAAAATGACGGCCTCGCCGGCGGCGTGGTCGAGCCCCGCCGTCACCGCAATCTGGTGACCGAAATTGCGCGCCAGGCCGAGAATGCGCAGGCGATCGTCCCTCGCGGCCGCGGCTTCCAGCAGCTCGCGCGTGCGGTCGCTGCTGCCATCGTCGACCGCAACCAGTTCCCAGGGGGCGCCGGTCTGGTCCAGCACGGCCCGCAGGCGCGCCAGCAGGGTCGGCACGTTCTCCTCCTCATTGAAGAGCGGGACAACGACCGAAAAGACAGGTCCGGCGCTCATGCCGCGCGTTCCTGCAGGACCCGACGGATGGCCTGCGGGTCCGGCGGGACGCGTTGGGCGGCGCCGACGCTGCGGCGCGCCGTCGCCACGTCCTTGAGCCCGTTGCCGGTCACCAGCAACGCAACCGAACTGTCGCGTGACAGCTGCCCGCGGGCGATCGCGCTCTCCAGGCCCGCCAGGGCCGCCGCCGCCGCCGGTTCGGCAAAGACGCCGCTGGTCTGGGCCAGACGCGGAATCGCGGCGAGAATGGCTTCGTCCGGCACGCTGACCCAGGCGCCGTCGCTCTGCTGCACGGCGCGCAGGGCCTTGGCCCGGTCCCGCGGCAGCCCGGCCGAGATGCTGTCGGCGATCGTGGAGGCCGCCTGCGCCCTCATGGCCGCCGCGCCGATGCCCGCGCGGGCCGCCTGTACCAGGGCCGAACTGCCCTCCGCCTGCACGCCGATCAGGCGCGGTTCCCGCTCTGTCCAGCCCAGCAGGCGCAACTCGCGGAAACCCTTGTGCAGGCCGCCGATGATGCTGCCGTCACCGACGCTGACCACCACAGCGTCCGGCACCTGCCAATGCAGCTGCGCCGCGATCTCAAGGGCCGCCGTCTTTTTGCCTTCGCTCGTGTAGGGATTGATCCCCGTATTGCGACAATACCAGCCCTCTTCCTGCGACAGGCGGAAACAGAGCTCAAAGGCCAGGTCATAGCTGCCGTCCAGCAGCAGCACCCGCGCGCCGTAGACCAGCAACTGGGCGATTTTGGCCTCCGGCGCGCCGGCCGGAACGAAGATGATGACGTCCAGTTCGGGAAGCGCGGCGCAGACGCCCGCAAGCGCCGCCGCCGCATTGCCGGTGCTGGCCGTGCTGACGACCCTCTGCCCGCCTCGCAGGGCGCGCGCCACGACCATGGCGCTGGCGCGGTCCTTCAGCGAGGCCGTCGGGTTGCGTCCCTCGTCCTTGAGCCACAGCGCGCGCAGGCCCAGGTCCCGCGCCAGACGCGGCGCCGGCAGCAGCGGCGTATCGCCCACCGCCAGGGGCGGCACGCGGTCCTCCTCACCCAGGGGCAGCAGGGCGCGCCAGCGCCACATGCCCTCCGCCCGGGGGGCGAGCAGGGCGTCGCGGTCCAGTTGCGCGCGCAAGCGGGGGTAATCGTAGAGCACGTCCAGGGTGCCGACCTCGCCGCAATCGGGACACACGTAATCCAGGGCCTCCGGCGCATGGCCGTGGCCGCAAAGCACGCAACGCAATTCGCGCACGCCGCTCATGCGGGCAGTGGCGCCGGCAGGATGCGCGTGCCGGCCTCCCCGTGGAGGGCCCGCGCCAGATTGGGCGGGTTGGTTATGATGGCTTCCGGACCGCCATGGCGAATGAAGTCCAGGCAGGCCTCGATCTTGGGCAACATGCTGCCGGGCGCGAAGTGCCCTTCGTCGCGATAACGCTCGGCTTCGGCGACGGTCAGCGTGTCCAGGTCCCGCTGGTCGGGTCGATTGAAATTGAGCGCCACCCTTTCCACGCCGGTCGAGATGATGAAAAGATCGGCCCGCAGTTCGCGCGCCAGCAGGCTGCCGCCCCGGTCCTTGTCTATCACCGCGCGCACCCCGCGCAGATCGCCCTGGGAATCGCGCACGACCGGTACGCCACCGCCACCGGCGGCGATGACGATGTAATCGTTGATCACCAGCATGCGGATCGCGTTGGTCTCCTGCAGCACCAGCGGCAGCGGGGAGGGCACGACGCGCCGCCAACCCCGGCCGGCGTCCTCGCGCAGCGTCCAGCCCTCGGCCTCGCGTTGACGGGCTTCCGCCTCGCTCATGAAGCCGCCCACGGGCTTGTCCGGGTTGGCGAAGGCCCTGTCGGCCGCGTCGACCGTCGTCTGCGTCACCACCGTGACAATGGTGCGGTTGATGCCGTGGCGCCGCAGCGCGCTGTCCAGCGCCTGCTGCAGCATGTAACCGATGCTTGCCTGGGTATGCGCCACCAGCATGTCCAGCGGGACCTCGTAGAGGCCGTGCCGCTGCGCGATTTCAAAGCGTTCCATGTTGGTGCCGACCTGGGGGCCGTTGCCATGGGTGAGAGTGACGCTCCAGCCGGCTGCGATCATGGCGGCGATGTTGCGGCAGGTCTCGTGAACGGCGTCCCACTGACTGTCGATGTCGGGCCGGCGCGGGTCGCGAATGAGCGAGTTGCCACCGACGGCGACCACGGCCAGCTTGCCTACCATGAGGCCCCTCCTTACACCTGGGTTGGCACTCGCCTGGCGCTAACGCATCGTCAGCGCCATGGTCGCCTTCTGCACGTGCAGGCGGTTTTCGGCCTCGTCGTAGACGATGCTCTGCGGCCCGTCGATCACGCCGTCCGTAACCTCAATGTTGCGGTCCGCCGGCAGGCAGTGCATGTAGACGGCGTGGTCCTGCGCCAGCGCCATGCGCCTCTCGTCCGTGATCCAGTCCGTATACTGCCGCCCGATGCGCGCCGATTCTTCATCGTCATCCGTCGTCAACAGCGCGCCCCAGCTCTTCGGATAAAGGATGTCAGCGTCGCGGAAGCCGGCATCGAAGTCGTCGATCAGTTCCAGCGAGCCGCCATTTTGCCGCACGTTGTCATGCGCCTGTTGCAGGATGTCCGGCATCAGTTTGTACTCCGGCGGATGCGTCAGGCGCAGGTTCATGCCGAAGCGCGACATCAGCAGGATCAGGCTCTGGGGCACCGAAATCGGCTTCTGGTAACTGGCGGCGTAGGCCCAGCTGACGTTCATGGTCCGGCCGCGCAGATCACGCCCGAAGCGCTCCATGATGGTCATGAGGTCGGCCAGAATCTGGAAGGGATGGTAGACGTCGCACTGCATGTTCAGCACCGGCGCGCGGCTGGCGGCGGCCACCTCGCGAATGTAGCGGTTGCCAAAGTCCCAGTCGCACTGACGGATGGCGATGCCGTCGGTATAGCGCCCGACGATTTCGCCGATTTCCTTCGCGGTGTCGCCATGGCTGATTTGCGTGGTCTGGCTCTCGATGAACTGCGCGTGACCGCCCAGCTGGGCCATGCCGGCCTCGAAGCTGATGCGCGTGCGCGTGCTGGAGAAGAAGAAAAGCATCCCCAGCACCTTGTCGCGCAGCAGGGCGTGGGGCTCGCCGGTCGCGCGTCGTCGCTTCAGGTCCCAGGCGACGTCCAGCAGGGTATCGATTTCGTCCCGCGTCCATTCCTGGGTGGTGATCATGTCACGACCGCGCAAGTCCGTCTGCATCACTGCCTCTCCCGATCCCGCTCAAACAGGGCGAAAATTGTACCCCTAACGGGTACGGCGGTCACGTCTCCGCCTGTCGCAGCGTGGCGGGCAGCAGGGCGTACCACTCGGTGGAACGCAGCACGTCCTCCAGGGGCACCTGGTCCAGCACCGTATGGGCATGTTCTTCCTCACCCGGGCCGAAACCGATCGAGGGAATGCCGGCCTTGCCGGCCCAGAACACGCCGTTGGTGGAGAAGTTCCACTTCCCCGGCCTTTCCATCGGGCCCCACAGCGTCTCACCGGCGCGCAGACCCGCCTGCACCAGGGAATGCTCCTCACCCAGCGCCCAGGCCGGGTAAATCTTGTCGAGCGGGTACACGTAGCCGGTGTAACTGGGCACCTCGTAACGCAATATCGAGACTTCCATGTCATCCCGCTCGCCCACGATCGCCTGCAGGCGCCGCAGTTCCTCGTGGGGGTCCTCGCCGAAGGTCAGACGCCGGTCGACGAAGCATCGGGCGTGGTTGGGCACGGCATTGATGCTGGGGGTGTCCACGTGGATGTCGGTGATCGTGATGCGACCGTCGCCGAGAAAGGGATCGTTGCGGAATTCCGGCTCCAGACGGCGGATGCGCTCCATCACCGGCAGCAACTTGTAGATCGGGTTGTCGCCCAGATGATTGGAAGCGGCGTGCGAACTGCGGCCGCGGGCATCCACCTGCATTTCAACGCGCCCCTTCTGGCCGCGGTAGACCTGCATGTTGGTCGGTTCGCCGATGACGACCAGGTCCGGCCGCAGGCCCTCCACGTTGTAGAGGGCGTCCGGCGCGCTGCCGTCGTTCCACTCTTCCATGTTTCCAAAGTAGTACGCCGTGAATCCCTCCAGCAGGCCCAGTTCACGCGCCAGCGCCAGACCGTAAATCATGCCCGGCGTGCTGCCCTTCTCGTCGCAGGCGCCGCGGGCATAGAGCACTCCGTCGCGCACCACGCCTTCAAAGGGGTCCCAGTCCCACTCCTCCAAGTTGCCGACGCCGACCGTGTCGAGGTGACTGTCGTAAAGCAGTTTGCGCGGCCCGTCGCCAATGCGCCCGACGACGTTGCCCATGCGGTCCCACCACACCTCGTCAAAGCCGACGCGCCGCATTTCCGCCTCGGCGCGCTCGCCCACCTCGCGGATCTGGCTGTCCATGCTGGGGATCGCGCAGAGTTCGCGCAAGAATGCGATGATGGTGTCCCTTTCCAGCGCCACGTGGGCGCGCAGCCTTTCAATCGTCCCGAAATCCGTCATGAAAACCTCTCCACGCCGGTCCGCAAACGGGACCGGCCCCATCCATATTTGCCACCGTCAAGAGTGCAGGCCGACGCTGCGTTGCGCGGCCAGCAGGGTGTGTCGCAGCAACATCGTGATGGTCATCGGCCCCACGCCGCCGGGCACCCTGCTGATGGCGCCCGCCACCTGCCTGGCCCGCTCGAAGTCCACGTCCCCGGCCCAGCGCCAGCCGCGTTCGCTGGAGGGGTCCTCAACGCGATTGGTGCCGACGTCGATGACCGCCACCCCCGGCTTCAACCACTCCGCCTGCACAAACAGGGGCCGCCCCAGGGCCGCGATGAGCACGTCCGCCTGGCGCACCAGGGCGGGCAGGTCGCGGGTGTGACTGTGGCAATGGGTCACGGTGGCATTGGCCTTTTGCAGCATCAGGGCCAGCGGCAGCCCCACGATGTTGCTGCGGCCCAGTACAACGGCGTGCGCGCCCGCGAGACTCACGCCGGCGTCTTCCAGCATGACCATCACGCCGGAAGGCGTCGCCGGCGTGAAGGCCGGCTCGCGCCCCTTCATGGCCAGCTGACCGATGTGCAGGGGATGGAAGCCGTCCACGTCCCTGGCGAGGCTCACCTGCGCCAGGGTTTTCTGTTCGTCAATCTGCGGCGGCAGCGGCAACTGCACCAGGATGCCATGGACGGCCGGATCGGCGTTGAAGGCGCGCAGGGCCCGTTCCACCGAGCGCTGGTCGCTGTCGGCGTCCAGTTCCAGGGTTTGCGATTCGATGCCCACCTTTTCGCATGCGCGGCGCTTCATGCGTACGTATTGCGCCGAGGCCGGGTCGTCCCCGGCCAGCAGGGCCGCCAGGCGGGGCACCAGGCCATGCTCCTGGCGCAGTCGGGCCACGTCCGCTGCGATTTCCGCCTGAAGACGCTGCGCCAACGCCCTGCCGTCAAGTATCCTTGCGCCCATCCCTGCCCCGTCGTCCTGCACGCCGCCTACAGTCTACACCCTGGCCGGGGGAACTCACAGGCCAAGCTGTTCTGCGAACGGCTTTCTGTTACACTGGAAACATGCCATGGCAGCCCGAAAGGAAGAGGGTTTGAGCGACGGTCGCGGCATCTTCTTTATGGTGGTTGGACCACCGGGCGCGGGCAAAAACACCCTGATGAACGATGCCCTCCGGCGATTGTCCTGGCTGAAGCACCTGGCGACCTGTACCACACGCTCGCCGCGCCCCGGTGAAGCGGAGGCCGGTGAGTACCATTTCGTCTCCATGCCGCGCTTTCGGCAAATGATCGCGAACGACGAGTTGCTGGAATGGCAGGAAGTCCATCCTGGCCGCTACTACGGGGTCCCGCGCCTGGCCGTTGAACGCGGTCTGGCGGCGGGCGAGTCCCTGATCGCCGATCTGGACGTGCTGGGCGCCACCTGCCTGCAGATGCTCTATCCCGAAAACAGTGTGTTGATTTTCATTGAACCGCCCTCGGCCCGGGAGTTGACTTTGAGAATGCAGGGGCGCGGCGACCGGGAAGCGGACATCCAGTCTCGCATACGCCGCGTACGCATGGAAATGCAGTACGTCGCTCTCGCGGATGAAGTCATCGTCAACGACGATCTGGCCTCGTCCCGCGACAGGTTGTGCAACATTCTGCAGGAACGGCGGGAACGGCGGCAGTCTAATCGGGGTGGCTTTCGCGACAGGCGTTACATGGCGCGGCTGCTGGTCATGGAAGGGGACCGGGCGCTGTTGCGGACCGAAGGCGCGCCTTTGCCCTGGCGTCCCCTGCGAAGGCCTGAAACGCCGCACGAGGCCGCCCTGCGTTGCCTGGCGGACCTGCCCTGGAATGCCCGGGGTTGCCTGCACAATCCCCTGGGTCACGCCGGCTCCTTTCTGCCGCCGACCCTGGTCGAGGCGCTGCCTAGCGCGGAGGGTCAGGAATTGCATTTCACTTGGGTCTTCCGGCTCGATGACGCTCCCGCGGCCGCTCCCGCAGGCTGGCGCTGGACCTCGCTGCAAGACCCTGAGCTGCCCGCCGGCCTGGCGCAGCAGCTGAACGTCGGCGAAGCCCTGATGTCGCCCTGACCATGGACCTGCGGACCTTGCATCAATCCCAGGGCGCACATTTTGCGCCGGACGGCATTCCGCTGCATTTCGGCGATCCGCAAGGGGCCTGGCAGGCCGCCCTGCAGTCAGCCGTCCTGCTCGACCGCTCGCATGAAGCGCGCCTGCGTCTCTCCGGCGCCAGCGCGGCCGATCTCCTGCAGCGCCTGTCGACCAATGACGTGCTGGCCCCGGGCCTCAACCAGGGTTGCCCGACGATTTTCACGAGCTGGCACGGTCGGGTGCTGGAGCGGGTTGAAGTCTGGCGCGAGCCGGAGGGGCTCCTGCTGCTTGGCGGGCCCGGACGGACAGTGCCGCTGCGGGACTACCTGCAACGCAACATCTTTTTCAATGATGACGTGCAGATCACTGATCTTGCACCCGACCTCATTCTCTTCGACCTGATCGGCCCCGCGGCCCCTGCCTTGCTGCAAGTTCCGCAAGCGTGCCGGAACAGCTGCACGCTCAGTCGCGCCGAGCTGGCCGGCCATGCCCTTCGGGTTGCGCCGCGCAAGGCGCCCGGCGTGCCGCGTCTGTCCCTGCTCGCGCCGGTGGCGGCCGCGGTGGAGCTGTGGCAGGCGCTGTGCGACGCCGGTGCGCTGCCCGCCGGTTCGCTGCTCTTCAATGCCTTGCGGGTGCGTGCCGGGCTGCCGGCAGCGGGCAGTGAACTGACGACGGACTTCATTCCCCTGGAACTGGGGCTGTGGGACGAGGTGAGCTTCAGCAAGGGCTGTTACACGGGCCAGGAGATCATCGCCCGCATGGAAAGCCGCGGGCAACTGGCGAAGATGATGATGCGCCTGCGTCCGGCCGCCGCGGTGGAGGCCCCGGCGGAGCTGCTGCATGAGGGGCGCGTCGCCGGCCGCCTGACCAGCAGCATTACCGCGCCGGATGGCGTACGCCATGCACTGGGCGTGCTGCGTCGCGCGCAGGCCCTGCCGGGCACCCTGCTGCAGACCGCCGCAGGAGTCAGGCTGGAGGTGCTTGCGCCGGCGGGGGTGCAGCCGGCTGACTAGCTTTCAAGGTCCGGCGGAGGCCGATCGAAAAACAGCGCCCACCAAAGGTGCCAGTTGGGCGCACGACGGGGCAAAGTCTGCACTTCGACGCGCAGCGGGGCGCCCCTGTCGCTGGCGCTGACCGGCGGAATGTACAGGGTGTTTTCCGTCGGCACCGGAATGACGAGGCGCTCGCCGGGTCGCACCATTTTCCCTTCATCCCTGGCCCAGCGCTGCACGTAGAAATCGCTGCGGGCGTGGTCCCGTTCGGCGACGAGATTCACCTGGTCTGCCCGCAGGGTCTCGATTTCGGCCAGCACCTGGCGCCGGGCTTCCTGCAGCGGTCTGCCGGCGCTGATGCGCGTGCTGAAGTTGATGGCCAGGGTCAGCGCCACCGTCAGAATGACGGCAAACACCACCTGAATGCCATTGATGCGGGGAACCGGAGCGCCTGGACGTCCGTTCATGAATCACAGTATAACCGGAGCGACAGGACAGCAGGAAAGGCCCCATGAGCCATATTGAGCACGAACGCCAGGCGGCGTGGCGCACGAAACGCAGCGGCCTGCTGACGCGCAGCATCGTCTCCCGCGATTGCGGCGCCCGCAGCGTCGTGGTCTGGGAACAGCGCCTGCTGCCAGGGGAGCGGATACCGCCGCATTATCACGAGTTTGAGGAAACGCTAACGGTTCTGGAAGGCGAGTTGCTGGTGGACCTGGGCGAGCAACAGGTGCTGGCGAAGGCCCGCAGCACGCTCTTCGTGGCTCCGGGAGTCGCCCATAGCCTGCACAACCGGAGCAGTGCGCCGGCCCTGCTGCTGGCGCACTTCATCAACGACGAGCCAACCATCATCGCCCTGCCGGACCGGGAGTAACGCAAAGGCAGTCCCCCATTGCGGGACTGCCTGGCCTTGCCGAAGGTGGGAGTCGAACCCACACTCCCCGAGGGGAACTACGCCCTGAACGTAGCGCGTCTGCCTGTTCCGCCACTTCGGCTGACGCGGGCATTGTAGCAGGGTTCGCCACGCTGTCAACGACTGCCTTGCGCGTCGCGGGCGGCCTGCCTACCATGAACCCTGGTTGAAGTCTTGTCCGGGAGGAACGCACCATGGGTCGCGGGCTGCTGCTGACGCTCGCCCTTCTGACGGCCTGGCCGGTCTTGTCCCAGTCTCCCGTCGCCGTGACGGCCGAAGCGCTGGGCCAGGCCAACCTGCGCGCGGCCGCCGCGCTTGAGTCCGAACTGCGGGGTGAGATTTTCCACGGCCAACGCTGGCCGGTGCTGGCCCGCAGCGAAATTTACCCCTGGTACCTGCTTGGCGATGCAAGCGGCCAGGCGATGGGCTGGGTTTACGCCGACCTGGTGACTCTCGACGGAGACAGCCGTAGCCTGCCCCTCTCAACCCTGATCGTGCCGGCCAACCCGCTGCGGGCGACGCCCGCTTCCGCGCCCGCCACGGGGTCGATGACACCGACGCCGCAGACTTCGACGCCGGCGCCGCGGGCGGCCGTTTACGGCGCTCTCGCCGGCACGGTTAACATTCGTCAGGGGCCCGGCGTGGAATATGCCCGCATCGCCCTGGGCCAGGCCGGCGAGCGCTTCCGACTCACGGCCCGCCACAGTCTCCTGCCCTGGGTCCAGGTGCTGGACGCGCGCGCGCCGACGGGCCGCGCCTGGATCGCCCTTGATTTGCTGGACATTGAGGGCGACCTCGCCAGCCTGCCCCTGTTCACGCAGACCGTACTGCATCTGCCGACCCTGACGCCTACGCCATCGCTGGGTCAGGTCAGTACGGTGGACGGCCAGGGCGGCAGTCAGCGGGGGGCGCCTGTCGATCTGGTCGCCGTCGCCCGCCAGGCATGGGACCTGGTGCTGGAGGCCGGCTTTGAACGAGAAAGCGGGCAGCCGGCAGCGCTTTACATCGTGGACCTGACGAGCGGCGGCGCTGTCGGCTTTCACGAGCATCTGGCATTCAGCGGCACAAGCATTCAGAAAATCAACATCCTGACCGCCCTTTTCGCCACGCTGCAGGACCCGCTGTCGCGCGACCTCGCCGTCGACGTGGCCAACACCATGATCTGCAGCGAAAACGTGGCCACCAATCGCCTGCTGGCGCAGGTCGGCGGGGGCGACACCTGGGCGGGTGCGGCGCAGGTAACCGCCCTGCTGGAAAACCTGGGAATGAGCGGCAGCTACCTGCTCACGCCCTACACCATTCCGGGACAACCCCTGCAACCCCCGGCAGTCTTCCCGAAGATTCCGGCAACATTGAAAGCCGATGCCGTGGCGGAAGCCGACCCCTGGAATCGAATCACGGCGCGCGACGCCGGACAGCAGCTGGCGTCGTTGTATTACTGCGCCGGTGGCGGAGACACCTCCCTCCGGGCGGCCGCTCTGGAAGAGCGCGAGTGTCGCCAAGCGCTGCTGGTGATGCGTAACAATACGGTGGACGCCCTGTTGCGGGCCGGCGTTCCGTCCGGGACCGAGGTAGCGCACAAGCATGGCTGGATCGCCGATACGCACAGCAACGCCGCCCTCTTTCGGACACCCGGCGGCGACTACGTCATCGTGCTGCTGCTTAAACGGCCCCAATGGCTGGATTTCCAGCGCTCCCTCCCGCTCATGGCGGAAGTGTCGCGCCTGGTCTACAACGCCTACAACCCGGGTGCCGCCCTGGATTCGATTCGCGAAGGGTTCATACCCGAGGCCGCCCGCTGCAATTTCAGCGCCAGCCCCCTGATCGATGAACTACTGGCCGCTCCCTGAGGCAGCGGTCCGGCTGGCCGTCGGGCAAAGGCGACGCAGGTAGGCCCAACTGTAAATGCCGGTGGCGTGACCGTCATCCCAGCCCGGTTGCAAGGCATAGGAACCTACAAAATCGACCGAAACCAGTTGCCATGAACGCGCCGGCCGGAGTTCCAGCAGGTCCTTCGGATCATGGGCCGAACCCATAAAGCGGTGGCCGCCGCGGCAGGCAACGCAGGGACAGGCCTCGCGCAACTGCGCCCAGGGATAGTGGCAGGTCACACCGTCATCCCAACGGATGATCAGCGTCCGGGACTGTTTATCGAGTGTGACAGCCAGAGGCCGCATGGCACTTGCCTCCCACCCCGGCACTGTTTGCAAAGGTCTCCGCCTTTGCTAAAATGTCAACAGGTCATCAGATCCGAATTCGAAGGTACCGGGTTCGAATTTTTCTGGAGATTACCATGCATCGACGGGCCTGGTTATGCGTCATGCTGATCGGGGTTCTCGTCAGCGCCTGTCAGGGCCCTCCTCCGACGCAAATTGTGCTGGTGGTTACGGCCACGCCAGAGGGCTTCGTCGCCCAGGCGGATCCTGGTGCGGCAACTCCCGGGCCGGACCAGGCCCAACAGGCGAGCCCGACTACCATCGGGCGAACGGCGACTTCAACGGCGGTTTCTTCGCCTGCGGTGGCGACCACCGCCACCCCTGCGCCTCTGCCGGGCACGCCTTTTTTCACGCAACCGACGCCAACCGTGCGGCAGATTCAGGTGGCCGAGCAAATCTTCGAGCGGGGCCGTATGTTCTGGTTGCAACCAACGGGACAAATCTGGGTCCTGGTGGTCACCGGCGAAGGCAGCGGGGACTGGTTTGTTTATGAAGACGTATTTCAGGAGGGCGACCTGGAATCCGACCCCGACATCGTGCCGCCCGATGACTCCCTGCTGCAGCCGATCCGGGGATTCGGCCGGCTCTGGCGCGACAACAGCGACGTGCGCGAGTTGCTGGGCTGGGCCACCACGGATGAATTCGGTTTCGTCACAAGCTACGAATACCACCCCACGCTCCGCTATGAAGACGGTCGCTTCGTCGCCGCGCCAGGTGAACACGTGATGCACAGCCTCTACGGTGAAGGCTTCCGCTTTATCGAGGAGAGCGGCAGCTGGCGGCTCAACTAGACCACGACCGGCATTCCGCATGAATTACCCTGGTGCGCCCGTCCGGCTGGACGGGTCGGGCTTTGATGCCTGAGGCAGCGCTGACTGCCGTCGCCGCCCTGGTGGCGCTGGCGCTCGTCTGGCTGGTCTGGTGGCTTCTGATCGCCAGCGAGGGAGTCTACCTGGGTCGGCGTGTGGTGGTCTGGCTCTACGATCGCTTCGCCAGCCGCTACGACGACACCAAGAACTTTCAGCCTCTCTATGAACAGGCCCTGCTGGCCAGGCCCCTGCTGGACGAACTCGCCGGTCAGCGCGCGCCGATGGTGCTAGACGTCGCGACAGGAACGGGGCGTCTGCCGCTGGCCCTGCTTGAGAATCCGGAATTCCAGGGCCGGATCGTCGCTGCAGACCTCAGCCGCGGCATGCTGGGCATTGCGGCGCGCAAGTTGTGCGGCCAGGAGGGGCGTTGTCTGCTGCTGCGCTGTCCTGCCCTGAGCCTGCCCTTTGAGGACGAAAGCTTCGACGTGGTCACCTGCCTCGAAGCGCTCGAATTCATGGGCCGGCCCGCTGGCGTTCTGGCCGAATTGCTGCGCGTCCTGCGTCCCGGCGGCCTGTTGTTCATCAGCAATCGCGTCAACACCCGCCTGATGCCCGGCAAGACCTGGGACCATGAGCAACTGGCCCGGCTGCTGCGGGGCAATGGCGCCGAAACGATGCGTTGCGAACCCTGGCAAATCGACTATCAACGCATTTTCGCGCGCAAACGGGGGGCTGCGACGCCGGTGGGGGCCCGTCCACCCGCCGAATTGTTGCGCTGCCCCGTCTGCGCCGGGGTCGGGCTTGAGCCTGGAGAAGCGGAGGACTGGCGTTGCTGTAGCTGCGGCCGGCAGGTCCGGTCCGGCGCGGGCTACCTGGACCACGAAGCAGCCAGGCGCCCGTTTTGATCACCGTTGCACATTGCGGTCCGCTGAGCCAGAATGCGGCCCTGCTCCACAAGAAGGGAGAATGGCTTGATCGTTTTGCCCGCTGCACATGCCCGCCTGGTCGAAGAGGCGCTTGCGGCGGCCACCGCCGCGGCCGCCCTGCCCTCCTGTGAGTGGCCCGCCGTAGAGATCCGGCCGGCCGCCCGGCCCGAACTTGGCGACTACGCCTCGGCCATCGCGTTGCAACTGGCGCGCCCGATGCGCCGCAAGCCGCTGGACATCGCCCATGCCATTGCCGATCATCTTCCGGCGGCTCCCTTCCTTGCGGGCGTGGAAGTGGCCCCGCCCGGCTTCCTGAATTTCCGTCTGGACGAGGCCTGGCTCTGCAGCCAGGTCGAGGAGATTCTGCGGGAGGGCGATAGCCTGGGCCGTGTGGAGACCGGGGCCGGCCAGCGCGCCCTGGTCGAATTCGTCAGCGCCAATCCCACCGGCCCACTGCACATCGGCCGCAGCCGCGGCGCCATCGTCGGCGACGCCCTGGCGCGGCTCCTGGCTGCGGCCGGCTACGACGTGGAGCGCGAATACTATTTCAACAATGCCGGGCGGCAGATGCAGATGCTCGGCGAAAGCCTGCGGCTGCGCTACCTGCAGGCCCTCGGCCGCCAGGTCGACCTGCCGGATGAGGACTTCTACCATGGCGAGTACCTGGTGCAAATGGCCCGGGACCTGGTCGCCAGGCACGGCGACGCGCTGGCAAGGGACCAGGGAATCCGCTTTCAGCAGTACGCGGAAGCGCGCATTTTTGAAGCGATTCGCGCGACCCTGGATCGCATCGACATTCGCCATGACCGCTTTTTCAACGAGCACGGCCTGTACGAAAACGGCGCTCTGGAACAAGTGCTTGGGGACTTGCAGGACGGGGGCCAGCTCTACGAAGCCGCGGAATGGGAAGGCGCCAGCGAAGAGGAACGGGGACGCGCCCGCGGCCGCGCGCCGGCCACCTGGTTCCGCGCCTCGAAATTTGGCGTCGACAAGGACCACGTACTGTTGCGCAGCGATGGCACTCCCACCTACACCCTGCCGGACGTCGCCTATCATCGCGACAAGCTGGCGCGGGGCTACGATCTGGCCGTCAACATCCTCGGCGCCGACCACTACGTGCAGCATCAGGTCGTGCGCGCCGCGCTCGATGCCCTGGGCGAGGACTCGTCGCGCCTGCGCGTCGTGATCCTGCAGTTCGTGCGCCTGATGCAGGGCGGCGTGGAGCGCAAGATGAGCACGCGCCGCGGCGACTACGAGACCCTCGACGACCTGATCGACGAAACCGGGCCGGATGCCGTGCGCTATCTGCTGCTGGCGCGCAGTGCCGACGCCCGTCTCGATTTCGATCTCGACCTGGCGGTGGCGCAGAACAACGACAACCCCGTTTATTACATTCAGAACGCGCACGTGCGTTGCGCCGGTATCCTGCGCCGGGCAGGAGAGGCGGGGCTTGATGACGACGGGGCTGATTCTTCGCTGCTGGGTGCGGCGGAACGACGCTTCCTGCGCAAGGCGCTGGAATTGCCGGCAGTCATTGAACAGTCCGTCCTGGCGCAGGAGCCGCATCGCATCGCCTTCTACGCGCACGAGCTGGCCACCATGTTCCATCCAATGTACGAAAATGTGCGGGTGCTGGGCGAGGACGTGCCACCGGAACTGGCGGCGACGCGCCTTCGCTTCTACAGCGCCGCGCAGCTCGTCTTTCGCCGCCTCCTCACGCTGATGGGCATGAGCGCGCCGGAGACCATGTAGGCCGGCACAATGGCAGGGAGCCTCCAATGAGCCTCAAACCCGATCACTGGATCCGCCGCATGGCGCTGGAAGAGGGGATGATCGAGCCCTTTGTCGACGGACAAAGACGCGAGGGCGTCATCAGCTATGGCCTTTCTTCCTACGGCTACGACATGCGCGTGGCCGACGAGTACAAGGTCTTCACCAACGTGCGCTCGGCCATCGTCGACCCGAAAGACTTTTCCGACGCTTCCTTCGTCGACCACCAGGGCGACATTTGCGTCATACCCCCCAACTCCTTCGTGCTGGCGCGCAGCATGGAATACTTTCGCATTCCCCGCCAGGTGCTGACGCTCTGCGTGGGCAAGTCCACCTACGCGCGCTGCGGTCTGATCGTCAACGTCACGCCCCTGGAGCCGGAGTGGGAGGGCTACGTCACCCTGGAAATCAGCAACACGACTCCCCTGCCCGCCCGCGTCTACTCCAACGAGGGCATCGCCCAGGTCATCTTCCTGGAGTCCGACGAGGCCTGTGAGACCTCCTACGCCGACAAGCGCGGCAAGTACCAACGCCAGGACCGCCTGACGCTGCCGAAACTCTAGTAGCCTTCGGCGGCTGGCAGGATTTTCGCGCCGCGGACCCTGTGCCGACGCGCCTGGGCGCGCCCGCGCGCAGGCCAGCGCCAACGAATGCGAGGGACCATGCAAAGTGTGTCTATAATGTGAGCGTTAAGGACACAATGTTGGGCAATCCCCGAGTTACTTGGATCATTGCGGACCGAATGTATGCTTTATTAATTATCTCTGCAGTGTTGTGTGTAATTTGATACAATTACTCTCTGTTTGCCTGCTGGTTGCGGGAGCAGAGCCATGGCGGTACGGCGCAGGTTTGTTCGTGTTGCCCCGTGGTGGCTGGCCCTGTTTCTGCTCTCGCTGACCGCCACACCGCTGACGGCCGATGACTGCGACCAGTACGACGACGTCGGTTTCACCTTCCTCGAAGTCAGTGACACCGGTCTGATCACCTTCGATGACCTGGGTGAAGGCTATACCTATGAGGTGATGGCCTGTGAAATCGGGGAGGGCGAAGCCCTGGGCTGTGATTTCGAAACCGAGTACTACACCGTTTCCACCAATTCCTACCAGATCGCGGACTGGGACGCGGAAAAGACCTACTGGTACGGCGTGACCGGGATGACCCCTGACGATTGTTTCATCGCGGGGCGCGCCAGAGACTACAATTACACGGAGCCGGTTGCCGAAGAAGAAGACGTGATCCCGACGGCGACAGCGTTGCCGGTCCTCTCACCGCCGGACAATATCGCCTTCGCCCCTGGCGGCACGACGGTCACCTGGGACGCCGTGACGGACGCAGCGGGCTACATCATCGAGTGGTTCAAGGGCACGGATTCGCCTACCAGCCACGAAGTGACCGGCACGTCCTACAGCATCCCCAACTTTGACACCACGGAGAGCTACGCCGTCACGGTCAAGACCGTCAACGGTGCCAACGTCGCCGGGCCGGCGTCGGACAACGTGGTCTGGACGCCGCCCGGCGCGCCGAAGAATCTGCGCATCAACGACGATGGCAGCGTAACCTGGGACCCGGTCGAAGAAGCCGACCAGTACAAGGTGGGTTGGAACCAGCAGGGCGGCACGCAATCCCAGGCCCAGACCTTCACCATTCAGTCAACCACCAACATGCAGGACATTCCGGTGGTTCAGCCCGAATACGATATTCCGGATTTCGACCCGGGATCGGACTACAGCGCCAACGTGCGGACAGTGACGGAGGCGGGCGCTGAAAGCGCGCGCTCCTTCACCACCAGAGATGTACCGCCATCGCCCGACGGCCTGAAAATATCGGAGTTCGGCGTGGTCACCTGGAACGCAGTCACCGAGGCGACGCACTATCTGGTCAACTGGCGCAAGGCCGACGAGGCCTGGAACGAGGACAACCAGGTGACCACGGAGCGCTTCACCATTCCGGCCTTCGACGCTGTCGAGGACTACATCGTGACGCTGCGCACCGTCAACAACCAGGACATCGAAAGTTATCCGCCCGTGGCCGAAGCATGGAGGCCGCCGACGGCGAGGGCGCCGTCACAACTGAAGATCACCAGCGTCGGTTTCGTCAGCTGGTCCGGGCCGTCCAACGCGGACCGTTACCATGCCAACTGGCGGCTGAAGGACGGCACCTGGAGCAGCGACATCGAGGTCGACGCGGCCGACCCGCTGAACTTCACCATTTCCGGTTTCGACGACACCCTGGAATACGAGGTGCGGGTGAAAACCGAGGTGGACGTCGGCAACACCTCCGTGGAAAGCGGCTATTCGACCCAGACCTGGCCGATGCCCGTTATGGAAAACTGGCACTCCGGCGAGTCTTCCGACGAAAGGGCGAGCGACGACGATGAGTGGAACTGGCGCATCGCGCCGCACAATGGCGCGTCCCTGATCGTCTGGTTCCGGGACGGCCTGCTGGAGGCCCGCAGCGGTGAACAGGGCACCAGCCTCTTCACAGGGGCACGCTGCACCACCTTCACCAATCACCTGATCACGTCCAGTTCAACGCTCGAGATCTGGTGCACGGCCAGCAACCACTACCTGGTCGTTGAGCTCAACCCGCAGCATCCGGCCGACAACCGGCGCGATCTGCTTTACTTCGATTTCTCGGTGTCGGATTGCTACCGTTCCTACGAATATCTGGCGACCGGCGAACAGGAGGTCTGGCTGCGGCTCTGCCGGGAGTAACGGGCATCGGCGTGCGCGACCGCGGGCGAGGAACTCCCGATGTCGCGTGCCGGCTGGCGTAAATTCGCCCTGGGCCGCCCCGGCGTCATTGCCAGGCAAGTCTGCCGGGGTGTACACTGTGGGCGCGGGTCGTTAGCTCAACTGGCAGAGCGTTTGACTTACATTCAAGAGGTTACAGGTTCGAGTCCTGTACGACCCATCCCCGGTTTGCCGGTCGGTGCCAATGCCCTGGCGCGACCCGGCAATTTGGCCCCGCCCCCGGCCTGATGCGAAGTCGACTGCTGGTCGTTTTGGCGGGCGCCCTGCTGGTGGCCCTGACCTGGAGCTTCCCCCTCTGGCGCCCGCTGGTGATGGATGACGTGGTTGACGAGGCCTTTCCCGGCCTGAGGGCGGATATGCTGGACGATTTCCGCCAACTGGGTGAATTCGAGCAGGAAAGCCTGCTGCAACTGGCGCGCGAAGACCCGGCCATGGCCCGCTCCATGCTTGAAGCCGCCCTGCAGCCCCCCGTCCTCATTGAGGAAGCACAACAATCGGTGTCCATTTTGCTGGCGCGGGGCAATTTCGTTCGCATCGACCCGCTGCACTGGGCGCAGGGGGATGCCCTGGTGTACACGCGGCCGGACGGCAGCCATGTGCTGCGCCTGGAGAACTTTCGGGCCGCCAATGGACCGGACCTGCGCGTCATGCTTTCCGCAAGCCCGGCGCCGCGCAGCCCTGCCGAACTCAATGAAGGCGGTCTGGCTCTCGATCTTGGCCGTTTGAAGGGCAACGTGGGCAACCAGAACTATGCGATTCCGGCGGGAATAGACCCCGGACTGTATAATAGCATCGTCATTTTTTGTCGCCGTTTCAATCTTGTGTTCAGCAGCGCCACGCTGTGATCGCCGACCGCCTGCATCTGCGACAGGGGCCGAACAAACACCATGGATGATTCACTTCCTGTCAGCCTTCCCGGTGAACGACGCTTTGCGCTGGATCCGGAACACGGATGGCTGCGCTTCGCCATGTTACTGATCTTCGTGGTGGTCTGGCTCGCTGTGTTTCTGCTGGGGCAAATGCTGATCGTCTTCGACGGCTCCGTCATCATTTCCATCGTGGCGGGTTTCGGGCTCGCTGCCCTGTCGGCGCAGCGTCTGGAGGGCCCGCTCAAGCAGCGCTGGCCCAGTGGACGAAGCGTGTCGGTCACGGACCAGGGCATCCGCCTGCTGCGGCGGGAAGAACAGCAGGAATCGCTGGATACGGCGCAGGAGATCAACGTCCTCACCTGGCGCTTTCGCATCAACCGACGCGCCCGCGTGCCAAAGGGCTGGAACATGGTCGCCCTTGCGCTTGAGCAGGAGGACCGCCACATACCGGTCTACACATTCATGTCGCAGGATGACTTCGAGGCCCTGCGCAACCATGGCAGTTTCGTCGCCCTGCAGGGCAGGCGCAAGCGCAATGAGGGCGGAGACCTCCGTCTTGCCGGTGAACAGAAACGGCTGCACAGCGCCGAACAGTTGCGCTGGATGCAGGGCGGCGAGATGAGCAGGGAGGACTTCATCGCCTGTCTGCGCCACCTGCACGAGCGATTTCCTGCATGGATGCCGGAACTGGTCTGAATCCCTCCGGGATGCGTGTGGAAGGCCTGCTGCGCCGCGCCCGCCTGTTACCGCTGCTGCTTTTGATCGCGCTGCCCGGCGGGCTGCTGGCCCAGCAGGCAAACGTCCTTGACCACTTCCGGCCCGTGACGGGTCAACTGGCCGCCGGTGACGCCCGGGACTGGCAGTTTGACGCCCGCGCCGGCAGTATGTTGTCGCTTTCCGCGTATGCGGTCACCGGTGGCATCGACCCCCGCCTCGACATTTTCGATGTCAATGATGTGCTTGTCGCCTCAAACGACGATGTCAACTGGCCGCTGAGCCGCAACGCCGTCATCGAAGCCTTCAGCCCGGCCGCCAACGGCAGCTACAGGGTGCGCATCAGCAACGTCGGCAGGGCCGCCGGAACCTACGAACTTGTCCTGCAGGAAGGCTGGTCGACCCTCGCCTGGCAGGCGGACTTCGCCAATGCCTCCGCCTGGGAAACACGACCCGACTCGGTGGACAGTTTCCTTGGCGAGGGGCGAGCCGTGCTCTCGCTGGAACCCCCGGCCACCAACGCCGTCCTCGTGCGGGAGCTGCAGTTGCCCGGGGATGCCTGGGCCCTGCACGTTCCCGTCAACGAGGTGGCCGGCAACCGGGGTTGGCGCGTCGGCATTGTCACGCACTGGCAGAGCGTCAGGGACTGGGCGCGCTTCATGGTGGATGACCAGGGGCGCTGGCAGTACCTGATCAACACTCCTGATGGCATCCGCGTGCTACGCGGCCTGGCGCCCCATGCCGCCATTCAGCCCGGCGAAAAGCCGGAAAGTCTCGGGCAGGTCTTTTATGGCGATGCCATCGAATTTTTCTTCAACCGTAAATCGCTGGGTCGAATCGTCGACGGGCTGCCCTCCGGTCCGGGCCGAACCGGCCTGTACGCCGCCACCGGAAGTCCCGATGGCGGCCAGGTTTCGGCATGGTTCGGCGGTCTGAAGCTCACAGTTCCGGCCCAGACCCATGCCGGCGCCATTGTGCCCGACTGGTTGCCGGGAACGGAGCACGCGTTGATCCTTCGTCAACTCCGGCGACATCGCCTGGTTCCCGCCATCAGCGCTCTCGCCATGAATGTGCCGGAAAGTTTCGTGATCAGCAATCGTGCAGGCGTCAGCACCTTGCGTCTCGGTGGTGAAACCAGCTTCGCCCGCTTCGCTTTGGGCAGCGTGGTCGAGGCGCAAACGGGGTCCGGCGACGGCATCGCCGGTTGCGGCCTGGTGCTCGAAACACAGGGCGCGGAGACCTACACCCTGGCGTGGCTGGACAACAGCGGCAGCGCCGGGCTCTCACGTCGCAATGTTGACGCCTTTGCACCTGGACCGCTGCGGGCTGACCTGCTGCCGGGCGATTCGGCCGATCACTTGCTGGTGATTGCGGATGGCGAAAACCTGTATTTTTACGCCAACCATCAATATGTCGGCGCGCAGCCGGTTGCGCTACCCTCCGGCACCATCGGAATTGCCGCCGTCAGTTTCGACAACATGATGACAACCTGCAACTTCAGGGACACCTGGATCTGGGGCTGGCCCACAGACAGCGTCAATTGACCCTGCCCTTCCCTGTGTTGCGGGCAGCCTTGAGCAGGACGTCCAGCCGGCGCGCCATTTCATTCTGGCCCTGCTGTCGCAACAGGTTCGCCACGGCGGTCATCGCCGGCAGCAGGGCATCCCCGTAATCCCGCGCGCCCTGCTCCAGCATGGCCAGAGCTGCCCTGTCATCCGGCGCTTCCAGCATTTCATTGACAAAGCGAAGTTCAGGGCGCATCTGCTGGCGCACCAGAGTCATGATCTTCTGGTGGATGCTCTTGAGTTTGCCGCTGGCCTGAACGTCCACCCGACTCTCGGCCTCGCGGATGTTTGCCGCCAGCACCGCCATAAAGTTTTCGTCAATCAGCGACCGGTTCTCGCGAATGGCCCGGTCGGTATCCGGGCTGGCGACGATGGCCTGCAGCGCGGTAGCCGCCCGCTGCAAGGCGGCCTGGGCCTGGGCATCGGCTTCCCGCGTCAGTTCGCCAAGGCGCTCGCGCAGCGCTTCCAGTTGCGGGCGTTCCGCCACCGGCGCCCGTCCCAGGTGCATACTGAGTTCCTGAAAGAAGGCGTAGTCCAGCACCGGTCGTACCAGACCGACGAGGGCCTGCAGCCGTGGGTCGTCCGCCGCCAGCTCCAGCACCAGCGCCAGGATGTCCCTGCGGGTTGGCTTCTCTCCCAATGCCCGCAGCCGTTCGGCCACGTCCTTCACGATTCTGTCCTGTTCTTCCGCCTGGGCCGTCAGTTCGCGGCCGAAAGTGGAGTGTTTGGCGGCCGCCTCCTGAATGGCCGCCAGCGCCTTGACCAGGGGCTCCTGACCCTCCTGGACCGCCTGCTGCATCATGGCCAGGGCGGCCTGGAAAAACACAGCGTCGATTTCCGCATCGTGTTTCCGCACAAGCGAGCGCAGCCGCTTCGGGTCTGCCTGCGCCATACGGCCCAGCAGGTCGACGCGCTGACGCTGCGTTTCCAGCACGTCCTTCGAGACGCCATCTCCTTCCAGCACCTGTTCGATCAGGCCCTGCATGGTCAGGACCTGGCCGGGCTGGAACATGTAACCGCGAAAGTCCTCTTTGGGGATGCTGCCCGTAAGTTGCTTGAGCAGGTCGCCCACCACCTGATCTCGTTGCATGCCCTGCAGATTCAGTTCAGGCGGAACGTAGGCCAGCAGCAGTTCGTTATCGGCATCGTGGTAAAGCAGCGGCGTCAGCAAGGCATTGCTGGCCCCGCAGGCCCTGCACTGGATGAGATTCAACTGGCCGGCAAGCAGGGCCTGTTTCAAATGCGGCTGCCGCCTGACGTCAATGATTTGCTCCACGTCGGCCTCGACCAGGGACTTGCAGGCAGGGCAGGTGACGGGCATGCTCGCTGGCATTATGGCTCCTCTGTTGAGTCAATGGTCCTGCGTATGTCGCGCGGCAGTGTGAAATGAAAGGTAGCGCCCTTGCCGGGACGGCTTTCAACGCCCATGGACCCGCCATGCGCCTCGACAATGGCCCGCGCCAGGTAGAGTCCGAGACCGGTCCCCTGGGTACGCTGGCCCAGCGCGTCATTGACGCGATAGAAACGTGAAAAGATCTCTTCCTGTTCTTCCGGGCTGATGCCGATCCCCTCGTCACGCACGAAGAGCGTGACGGCGCCGGCGCCTGCCTGGCCGCCCACCTCGATTTGCCCGCCCTCCGGCGCGTACTTGACCGCATTGCCCAGCAAGTTGTCCATCACGCGCCGCAAACGCGCCTCGTCGGCCTCAACCACGGGAAACTCTTCCGGGAAGGCGAGGCGAAAGTCATGGGCCGTGCCCTGCATCTGAAAGCGCTTGACCACGCGGCTCGCCAGCGCGACCAGGTCCACAGGGCCCAGGTCCAGTTGCATCTTTTGCGCCTGCAACCTGCTGGCCTCCAGCAAATTGTCGATCAGGCCGGCCAGACGGTCGGCCTCGTCCTCGATGACCTCCAGCCCTTCACGCAGTTCAGCCATGCCCCAGTTGGCGTCTTCCCGACGCAGGGTGCCGGCATAGCCCTTGATCAGGGCGACGGGGGTCTTGAGTTCATGGGACACGCCGGAGACAAAGGTACTTTGCAATTCCTGGGCCCGGCGGAAATGGGTGATGTCGCGAACGTTGGCGAAAATGTTTGCCAGCTGACCGCCCTCCCCGTGCAGGGGCACATAGGTTATCGCGATACTGAGCACCTGGCCATCCCGCCGCAGAATGTCGCCCTCAACGTACAGGGGTGCGGCCCTGTCCTGCAGGGGGACTGGCCAGCCACCGTCCATCATTTCGTGCAGGTTTCCCGGCGACACCGTGCTCCACACCAGCACCTCTTCCTCCTGCCGGCCCAGAGATTCGGCCTCGCTCCAGCCCGTCATGCCAGCCAGCGCGGGATTGAGTTGCAGGACCTGACGCTCGGCATCGAGAATCATGACGCCATCCGCGCTGTGGGAGACAAAGGCGTTCAGTCGCTGCCTTTCGCGGTCAATGTTTTCGTACAATCTGGCATTGTGCACGGCAATGGCGGCGTGATCGGCAAAACTTCTCAGGATTTGCCGGTCGTCGACCGTGATGGCCGCCGGGAAATCCCGGAGAACGATCAGAATACCGACGGGCTCGCCGGCGATGACCAGGGGCATGGGAAACAGCTGGCGCATGCGCGGGTCGATTTCCGCCGTCATGCGCCGCAAGGTCTCCTCCAGATCCTGGTAGTCCAGCCCTTCCTGGATGCCGGTGACGAGTTCCTGCAACTGACTCTCCAGACGGGAAATCCGGTCGCTATCGATATTCAGGGTGGCCTGAATGCGATAGGCGCCGCTGTCCGGATTGCGCAGCGCAACAAGGCCCGGTCCCTCGCCCCCTACCATGGTGACGGAGGCCTTGAGCACCAGGCGCAGCACCTCCGCAAGGTCCAGGCGCGAGGTCATCGCCCGGATGATTTCCAGTAGCAGGTCCCGCTGGCGAACACGGTAATCCGGTATCAGCAGCATGATTGAATTGTAACGGCCGACGCCTGAGTCTCAAGTGGTCGCATTCACGGCCGTCGTTCCTGGCAACTGTGCTAACATTGCGGTCGATGTCACCATTCCTGCAACGGCGGCCTGGCCTGTGACGCGGGCGCTCCCTGCCCTGCGCGGCCATCCCTGGCTGCTGGCCCTGCCGCTGCTGCTGCTGGCGATGGCTTTCGCCACGAGCCAGCTGGACAACCGCGCCTTTCAGGAAGACGAACTGGCCACGCTGAAACTGGCCGGCAGCGACCGGCGAGAGCCACTCTCCTTCGCCGACTTCCAGGCGTTGCTGGTCGAACGCTCTGCCGAACAGGCCTTTGGCTGGCCGCTGCTGGTATCCCTTTGGGTGCAAATCGCCGGCTGGAGCGAGCCCGCCGTGCGCGCCCTGCCGCTGCTGGCCGGCATGCTGGCCCTGGCCTGGACCTGGCGACTTGGTCGAGACCTGTTTCATCATTCCGTCGGGCTGCTGGCCATCCTCGCGCTGGCGACATCCGGCTTTTTCATTGCCTACATGTGGTTCGCACGGGCCTTCACGTCCGTCGCGCTGTGTTCGACCCTGCTGCTGTGGTGTTACTGGCGACTCCGCTTCCACCGACGCCCCGCCGCGCCCGTCCATCATGTCGGCCTGCTGCTGGCGGCCAGCGGTCTTGCCTGGCTCCACTATTTCGCCGCCATGCTGATCGGGGCTGTCGCCCTTTTCCATCTGCCTTTCAGCAGGGACCATCGCGCTTTCTGGCGGCCACTGGCGCTGTTGGCCCTCGCCGCCCTGTTGGCCGCTCCCCAGTTGCCCAGCCTGCTTACAGGACTGCAAGAAAGTCTGGTAGATGACAATCTCAAGCTGAGCGTTCTCAACGCGCCGGACGTACTCACAGTGTCCCTGAACCTTGCATTTGGCAACGTTTTCGCCTTTCCTGGCGTTGCGGGCTGGACCCTGCTGGCGCTGTTGATCGCAATCCCTGTGCACCAGTCGAGGCAACTGCGAGGCGTCGGACAGGAGCCAGTCTGGTTGCTGGCCCTCGTCCTTGCCCTGTTTCTGGCGCTGGCGCTGATCGCCAACGAACTGGTGCAGGTGATTACTCCCGGCAGAATTCGTTACCTGATGCCTCTTTGGCCCCTGATGGCGCTGCTGCTTGCCTGGACGATCCGACGGCAGCGAAAGCGGCGTTTCCGGGTGGCCGAATGGCTGCTTGTCTCATTGATCGTGACTGGCATCCACGCCATCAATGACCCCTGGCTGAAATACAGCTTCGGCAACTCTGCCTATCGCGACCGCATGCACATTGTTCAGCGGGAACTTCTTTCTTCGGCCATTGAGGGGGACGCGCTGCTGGCCGGTGAATTCGAAAACGACTTTGTCCGGACGCTTGTCCGGGATTTTTACCTGGAGTCCCTGCCCTTGCCCGTCCTTTACCTCGACGACGAAGGGTCGGAAGGCTGGCTGGCTGGCGCCCGCGGACATTCCCGCTTTTGGCTGCTGCAAACCTCACACGACAGCGAAAGCTACGTTGCTCTGGCGACTGCTTTGGCAGAGAACGCCCACCTGTGCCAGGGCAGGGAACTGCGCGCCATTGCGACTGTGGATTTGTATGCCTGGTCTGAAGAGGATTGCTGAGCGGACCGGACGCCTGGGGGAGAATGACGCAATCAGTCCTGCAGTTCCCGCCCCCCGTCAATCCGCAGCAGCGCGGCGGCCCCGATGAGGCTGACGTCGGCGCCAAGGGCGGCCGCTTCGATTCGCAGGCTACGGGTGTAACCCTCGTAAATCACCTCGCGTCGGACGGTGTCCCTCAGGGGATCGAGCAAAGGCGCGCCGATTTGGCTCAGGCCGCCGCCAATGACCACGACTTCGGGGTTGAAGAGATGCAACAGACTGGTCAGCCCCAGACCGATCAGGCGGCCCGCGCGCCGGACCAGCGCCAGCGCCAGCGGGTCGCCCCGCTGTGCCGCCTGCCCCACCATCGTCGCGTCGACCCGTCGCAGGTCCCCGTCGGACATGGCTCGCAACAGACTTTCTTCGCCGGAAGCGAGGCAACCCCTGGCCTAGCGCGCAAGTGCCGGGCCGGCGGCTTCCATTTCCAGCCTTTTGGCCACACCGTTGACCAGCAACATCATGCTGCCCACCTCCGTCGCCAGACCGCTGTGCCCCAGCAGCAGGCGCCCGTCACAAAGAATGCCGGCGCCGATCCCGGTGCTGAGCGTGAGGTAGATGGCGTGGCGGCAGCCCTGCGCTGCGCCATGGGCCACTTCCGCCAGCAGGGCGACGTTGGCGTCCTTGCCCAGGCGCACCGGTACGGCGAAGCCGCCTTCCAGCAGGCCGGCCAGTGGAACCTCATGCCAGTCCGGTAGATTGGGCGGGGCCAACACAACGCCCCGGTAGGGGTCCAGCGGCCCCGGCGATGAAACACCGATGCCGAAAACCTCCGTCTCCCCCGGCCACACCGCAGCGACGAGATCCTCGATGCGCCCCAGCACAGCGGCCTGACCTTCTGCCGGCCGGGTCAGCGTCTCCCGGCGTTGCAGGATGTTCAGTTTCTCGTCCAGGCAGGCCGCCCGGATGCGGGTGCCGCCCAGATCCACCGCGATGATGCGCAACCTGCCCTCCCGCGGCGCATGGCGTGGTTGGCCGCCGCTTGTCGCGTACAGGGGCGCTGGCTACAATGATTCCTGGCAAACACGGGAACCACCATGACCAGAATCACACCCCTGCGCCAGCAATACCTGGACATCAAGGCCGAATATCCCGATTGTATCCTTTTCTTCCGCCTGGGCGATTTCTACGAGACCTTTGACGACGATGCGGAAATCGCCGCCCGCGTTCTGGACCTGACCCTGACCAGTCGCCCGGTCAGCCCGGGAAAAGACGACAGCCGCATACCGATGGCCGGCGTGCCCCATCATGCGCTCGAAAACTACATCGCCCGCCTCATCGAACAGGGCTACCACGTCGCGGTCTGCGACCAGGTGGGCGAAGCGCCGGCCAGGGGCATCATCGAAAGACGGGTCTCGCGCGTCATCACGCCGGGCACGGTCGTCGAAGATGGCCTGCTGGCCGAGGACCGGCCCAACTATCTCCTGGCGCTCTGGCCCGACGGCAATGCGGACAGTGGCGACTGGCGCGCTGCCGGCCTGGCCTGGGTTGATATCAGTACCGGTGAATTTGCGGCGACGGCCCTGATCGGCGAACACTGTGGCCTGCAGGTGCTGGAGGAACTGGCGCGCCTGTCGCCCCGTGAAGTCCTGTTGCCCGAGAGCTGGGCGCAGCGGGGCGTCTCCCTGCCCGGGGACATTCATTTGAGTCCCCTGCCCGACTGGCGCTTTGAATTCGGCGGCGCTGAACAGGCGCTCTGCAGCCAGTTCGCCGTGAAGACCCTGGCCGGCTTCGGCCTGCAGGACAAGCCGCAGGCGGTCTGCGCCGCGGGCGCGATCCTGCATTATCTGCGCAAGACGCGGCGCGAGAGCCTGGACCGGCTGGCGGGCATCCGCGTCTACGACACAGCGTCCTTTATGGTGCTGGATACTTTCACCCGCCGCAATCTGGAACTTGTTGCGTCCCTGCAGGACGGCAACAGGAGTGGCAGTTTGCTGCAGGTCCTGGACCGAACGGTAACGGCCATGGGCGCGCGACGCCTGCGACAATGGATCAACCAGCCGCTCCTGCAACCGGAACGCATCAAGGCGCGCCTGGACGCCGTGGAATCCCTGACCGGCGACGCCGCGCTGCGCGAGGATCTGCAGGGCACGCTGCGCCAGGTCGCGGACCTGGAGCGCCTTGCCAGTCGCCTGCCCGGTGGCCGCGCCGGCCCGCGCGACCTGCTGGCCCTGCGCAGCAGCTTGCTGGCCGTACCGCGCCTTGTCGCGCTCATCGCCAGTCTGCCCGCGCTGAAACCGCTGACGGAACGCCTCGACGCCTGCGAGGAAGCGGCGTTGGAGATTTCGCGCGCCGTAAGCGAGGACGCGCCCGCCACCCTGAATTCCATCGGCGTCATTTTGCCCGGCTATTCCGACGAACTGGATGCCGTGTTGCAGGCCACCCGCGACGCCCGCGACTGGATCGCCGGGCTTGAGCAGGTCGAACGGGAACGCACCGGCATTCCACGCCTGAAGGTCGGCTACAACAAGGTGTTCGGTTACTACCTCGAAATCAGCAGGGCCTGGGAAGCGAGCGTACCACCGGAGTACATTCGCAAGCAGACCCTCGTCAACGCCGAGCGTTATATCACGCCCGAGCTGAAGGAATACGAAGCGAAGGTACTCAGCGCCGAGGAACAGATCCTCGCGCTGGAGCGACGCCTGTTTGAGGAGCTTTGCGAACAACTGGCGACCTTCACGCCGCGTTTGACCGGCACGGCCCGGGCGATTGCGCATCTTGATGCTTTCCTCTCCCTTGCCGAAGTCGCCGTCCGCGAAGGCTATTGCCGCCCGCATATCCGTGAAGACGGGCAGTTGCACATCGTCGCCGGGCGACACCCGGTGGTGGAACGCAATCTGGAGCAGGGCCTGCGCTTCACACCCAACGACTGTTCCTTTGACGATGAAGGTCGCATCCACATCATTACCGGCCCCAACATGTCCGGAAAGTCGACCTACATCCGCCAGGTTGCGCTGATCACCCTGATGGCCCAGACCGGCAGTTTCGTGCCGGCCGACGAGGCCGGCATCGGCCTGGTGGACCGCATCTTCGCGCGCATCGGCGCCCAGGACGAAATCCACGCCGGCCACAGCACCTTCATGGTCGAAATGGTCGAGACGGCCCGCATTCTGGCCGGCAGCAGCGAAAGAAGCCTGATCATTCTGGATGAAGTCGGCCGCGGCACCTCCACCTGGGATGGCCTCGCCATCGCACGGGCCGTCATCGAATACATCCACAACAATCCGCAACTGAATTGCCGCACGCTCTTTGCCACGCACTACCATGAATTGACCGCCCTGCCGCAGATTCTGCCGCGCACCCGCAACTACAACGTCGCCGTCGTCGAACGGGGCGAGGACATCGTCTTTTTGCATCAGGTGGTGCCCGGCGGCGCAGACCGCAGCTACGGCGTACACGTGGCCCGCATCGCAGGTCTGCCCCGGCCGGTCGTTCAGCGCGCTGACGAACTCTTGCGCCAGCTGGAAACAGGGGAACGCAGTGATTCTCCAAACGGCCAGGGTGCGACAGAGGCCACTGCGCCACCCGCTGTCGGGCCGGCGATGCCCGGCGCCCTGCAACAGGCCCTGCTCGACCTGAGCGTTGACGAACTCAGTCCGCTGGAAGCGTTGACCAAACTCTACGATTTGAAACATCTGGCTGAAGAAGAATGTGGGGAGGCTGCCCTGTGATGGACCACGTCACCTGCACGGCGAGTTCACTGGAGGCGGGCGACAGCCTGATCGGTTCCGCGCCCCACCGTCGCATCTGGCTGCTACTGGAGGTGGATGCGCCCTGGGGGCCGCAGGCCCTGGCCGACAGCGACCTGCCGACGGCCGTGCGCGAGCACATCGAGGCCTTCCTGGCGGGGTCGCCTGAAGCAGGCATCCTCTTCATTCGCCAGCAACCTGCGCGCGCCGGCCTGCGCCTGTTCGTCGCCGTCGGCGATGCCAGGCTCCCGGCGCTCTACGCCCTGACCCTTGAACGCTACGAGGACCTTCTGTCCCTGGATTTCGCAGGCCTGGCGCGGGGCGAGCGGCCTGATTGCCGGGACGAGGAGCCTCTTTACCTGATATGCACGCACGGAAAGCGGGACCAGTGCTGCGCACTGGCCGGCATGCCCGTGTATGCGGCCCTGCGCGAACGGGTCGGAGAACGCGCCTGGCGTTGCTCTCATGTTGGCGGCCATCGCTTTGCGCCGACCATGGTATTCCTGCCCGAGGGCCTGTGTTACGGCCGCATGCCGCTGGAGGCGCTGGACGACGTGCTCGACCGGCACAGGGCCGGCCAGCTGGCGCCCCGCTGGCTGCGGGGGCGCAGCGCCTGGCCGCAACCTGCCCAGGCCGCCGCTACCCTGCTGCGCCAGCGCGATGACCTGGCAGCTATCGACGGTCTGCAGTTGCTGGACCTGCAGAGTGACGGTGAGGAGCGCTGGGTCGTAACCTTTGACGCGCCGGGGAGAACCAGCCAGGTCCGACTGCGCCGCCTGACGGGCAACACGACCTACCGTTCCAGCTGCATTGGAGACAAGGTCGCGGCGCCGCTCAGCTGGGAGTTGCTACCGTCCTGATCGCTTGCCCCTGGCCGGTTTCCCGGGCCCTTTTCGCGACATCCATGCGGGTCCCCGGGTCAAGGGTGGATTTGTCCCGATTGAACTGAGACCGGGTGTCGGCGACGTGCATGTTACGCAGCACGCCAACTCAATCCTCAACTGCCAACACCGCGATTTGTTGTGAAATCGGGGATTGCAGGACTGGAAGTGCCTTCACGTCCCTTCGCCGGCCACCAGCGTCGGCGACACGGCGGCCGGGTCGGCCTCGGGGATCCGCGCTGCTTCACTGTCGAGCAGACCCTCCGAGACCAGCACGCGTTCAAAGGCGACGATGGCCACTTCCAGCATGTGCCGCTCCGGCTGGCGCGTCGTCAAATGCTGCAGCGCCAGGTTGGGCCGCACCAGCACGCGCACCAGCGGCCTGTGGAAGTTGCGCGCCGAAAACTGGATCACTTCGTAGGCGATACCCGCCAGCACCGGAATCAGCACCACGCGCGACAGGACCAGCAGGGGTAGCGGCGGCCGACCCAGCAGCGAAAACACCAGCACGCTGACGAAGGCGACGGTCAGCAGAAAGGCCGTGCCACAGCGCGGATGCTCGATCGGAAAGCCGTCCACCACCTCCGGCGTCAGGTCGGCGCCGGCTTCCCAGGCGTTGATGGTCTTGTGCTCGGCGCCGTGGTAGCCAAAGAGGCGTTTGACATCCGGAATGCGGCCGATGGCCCAGATATAACAGATCAACATGGTGATCTGAATGAGCCCCTCGATCAGGTTGACGATGAAGGCCGCGAAACCGATCGGTGCTGTACCGTCCGGCGTCAGGCCCAGCAGATTGCCGATGCCGGCCGCGCCCAGGGTCGGCACGAGGAAGAAGAGGCCCATACCCAGCAGCAGCGACAGGCCGATCGTGAGCCAGCCAATGGGCCCGTTGAAGTCGACGTCGTCCTCTTCTCCGACCGCCACGTCCGCGGCCCACATCAGGGCGCGCGTGCCCAGGCCCAGGGCGTCCCACAGGCCGACCACACCGCGGACAAAGGGAGTCCGAATGATGCGACCCCGGTACAGCCGACGGCTGAGCGGCGTCTCGTGCACGACGATTTCGCCCTCGCTGTTGCGTACGGCGACGGCCGCGCTGTGCGCGCCACGCATCATCACGCCTTCGATGACCGCCTGCCCGCCATAATTGAAGGGCCGGCGTTCGCCGTCCTTTTCCTTATCCGCCATCATGCTCCACATTGCAGCGAACGTCGCGGACATCTTACCACAGGGCAGGGCCTGCCTCAGTCCGCCTGGGCCGGACGGATGTCCTGCAGGTTGAGTTGCAGGCGCTGCCGGCCCCTCCACTCGTTGCGCTCCAGGTGAAAGGCCAGGTCAACCCGTTGCGGCAACTGCCGCGCCCGTTCTCCCAGTCTGAAACCGATGGCTTCCAGTCGTTCTCCATTGTCTCCGGCAAGGCGCAACTTGAGATGGTGGCCGCCCCGTCCCACGAGGCGGCGATCGAGAACGCGGGCCGCCCGCAGCAGCAACAGCGGCGGAGGGTTGCCGGCCCCTGTGGGTTCCAGGGTCGCCAGCTCCTCAAGAAGGGCCGGCCTGAGCTGGCAGGCACGAACTTCGGCATCGATTTCCAGCGTTGCCTGCCGCGGATTCCCGGTCCCTGCGTCATGCGCCAGACCGGACAGACGTTCCTGCAGGGCGGGCAGATTGTCGTTGCGGATGGTGAAACCGGCCGCCTGTTCATGCCCACCATGGCGCAGCAGCAGGTCCGCGCACTGGTCAAGGGCCCTGATGATGTTGAAATCCACCACACTGCGACAGGATGCGCGGCTTTCCTGCGGGCCGCGGGCCAGCACGACGACCGGACGCTGCCATTCTTCGCATAGCCTTCCCGCGACCAGGCCGACAATGCCTGTGGCAATATTCTCCCGCGCTGCCAGAATCAGGGGCGGGGTTGAGGTCTGCCCGGCCAACTCCTGATTGATGTCCTCCTGGGCGGCGTGAGTCAGGGCCCGGCGTTTGTCGTTCAGGGCCTGCAGGCGGAGGGCAAGGCGGGCCGCTTCGGCAGGGTCTTCACTCATCAGCAAATCACTGGCCAGCATGGCGCTTTCAAGGCGGCCGGCGGCGTTGATGCGAGGGCCCAACACAAAGGCCAGATCGCGCGCCGTAACCTTGCCAGGTGTCAGGCCGGCAACCTGCAGCAGGGCGTCGATGCCCGGCCGGCGGGCTTCGTTGATGACCTGTAACCCTTCGCGCACCAGCGCCCGGTTCTGAGGGTCCGCCAGGCTCGCCATGTCAGCCACCGTCCCGAGAGCAACCAGGTCCAGTAACTCCCTTTCCTTCAGCCGAACGGCCATCCGGTCATGGCGAGCGCTGCGCAGCAGGGCCTGCGCCAGACGAAAGGCCAGGCCCGCACCCGTCAAATGGACGGCGGCCGGGTCTCCGCCCTCCTGTTTCGGGTTGATGATGACGCTGGACGGCGGCATTTCGGGGCCAGGCGTGTGATGGTCCGTGATGATGAAGTCCAGGCCGGCGGCCCTGGCGGCCGCCACCTCGTCGACGGCGCGTATGCCGCAATCCACCGTGATGACCAGGCGCGCGCCGGCCTGCGCCATCGTCGACAGCGCCGGGCCGTTGAGGCCGTAACCCTCACTTTCGCGGTCCGGAATGTAGGCCCGCACTCGCGCCCCCCAGGGCCTTCAGCGTCTGCAGCAGCAGCGCGGTGGCGGTAACGCCGTCCGCATCAAAGTCCCCGTACACGACGATGGCCTCGCCACTGCGCAGCGCGGCGCGAACGCGCGCAACGGCGGCCTGTATGCCTTTCATGGCCCAGGGGTCAACCCTTGCGCCAAGGCCGTTCAACCAGGTGAGCGCACTCGCGGGCGTCGACAGCCCCCGATTGTGCAATATCTGCGCGATCAGAGGGTGGACGTGTCGCCAGGCGTCCGGTTGAGAACCGCTCAGGGGCCTTGCCACCACCCACTGCGTCGACCCGTTTCGCATTCAGGACCTCTCCGGTGCGGCCAACGCGCTGCCTTGCCGGGCAGCAGCCGGCAGTTTACCATGCCCCCGTCCGCACTTGCCGGGAACTGCCATGGCTGACGTCGTTTTTATGGGTACGCCGGAATTCGCGCTGCCCGCCCTGAGCGCGCTCATCGCCCGTCACCGGGTCCGGGGCGTGGTCACCATGCCCGATCGCCCGGCCGGCCGGGGACTGGCGGCGCGCATTTCGCCCGTTAAAGCTCTGGCGCTGAAACACAACCTGCCCCTGCTGCAGCCTCGCAGCCTGCGACGGGAAGAGGCCATCGCCGCCCTCGGCGCCTGGCCGGCCGACGTCTACGTCGTGGCAGCCTTTGGCCTGATTTTGCCGCAACGCGTTCTGGATATACCGCCGCGGGGCTCGCTGAATGTGCATGCCTCCCTGTTACCGCGCTGGCGGGGCGCGGCGCCCATCCAGGCGGCCATACGCGCCGGGGATGCCAGTAGCGGCGTCAGCCTGATGCTGATGGACGCCGGCCTCGACAGCGGCCCTGTGCTGGCGCAGCGGGCACTGTCACTGGCGCCCGACGAGACCGCCCAAAGCTTGCACGATCGTCTGGCCACTTTGGGCGCGGCACTGCTGATCGAAAACCTGCCGGACTGGCTGGAGGGACGTCTGGAGCCTCAGCCCCAGGACGAGGCCGGGGTCACGCTGGCGCCGCAACTGCGCAAGGAGGACGGCTGGATCGACTGGTCGCAGCCGGCACAGGATATCGAGCGCCAGATTCGCGCCTTCACGCCCTGGCCGGGCAGCCATACCGCCTGGGACGGTAGAAAACTGAAGATTCTTCAGGCCGAGGTCGTGCCTGGCGACGCCGCGCCAGGGCAGGTGGTCTCCCTGCCGGATGACCCGGGAATCGGGACGGGCGCCGGTCTGATACGTCCCCTTCGCCTGCAACTGGCAGGTCGCCGGGCGCAGGACAGTGCGGACTTCCTGAGGGGTCGGCCCGCCTTCCTCAACGCCAGGCTGGGCCGTCCCGATCAGTAACCGAGCACGTCCACCACGGAACGCACGGCCGCGGCGCTGTGCTCCAGCATCGCGCGTTCCTCGTCGTTGAGTTGCATCTCGATGATCCGCTCCACACCGCCCGCGCCCAACACCGCCGGTACACCGACGTAAAGGCCTTCAATGCCGTATTCGCCATTGAGCAGTACGGCCGATGGAATGACCCGCTTCCGGTCCCGCAGGATGGCCTCGACCATCTCTACCGTGCCGGCGGAGGGCGCGTAGAACCCACTGTAGCCGAGCAGACCAACGATTTCTCCGCCGCCCTGGCGCGTACGCTCGATGATGGCCTGCAAGGTCTCCTCGTCCATCAGTTCGCGCACTGGAATACCCGCGACCGAGGTGTGCCGCGGGAGGGGCACCATCGTGTCGCCATGGCCGCCCAGCACCATGCCGTGGACGTCGCGCACGCTGACGCCCAGCTCCTGCGCAATGAAGGCCTTGTAACGCGCCGTATCCAGCGCCCCGGCCTGCCCGACGACGCGCTGCGACGGAAAGCCGCTCTCTTCCAGCACCACGTGGCACATGGCGTCCAGTGGGTTGGAGACCACCAGCAATATCGCGTCGGGCGAGAGTTGCGCCACGCGCCGTGTCACCTCGCCGACGATCCCCTGGTTGGTACGGACCAGATCGTCGCGACTCGGATAGTCGCCGGTTACGGGGTCCTTGCGCCGCGGCACACCGGCCGTGATGACCACCAGGTCCGACTCCGCCGTCGCGTCGTAATCGACGGAGCCGGAGAGCGCGATGTCAAAATGCATCACCGGGCCTGCCTGCCCCAGATCGAGGGCCTTGCCGCTGGCCATGCCCTCAACAATGTCCACCAGCACCACGTCGGCAAGTTCCTTGCCCGCGATCCAGTGCGCGCAGGTCGCGCCGACGTTGCCCGCCCCGACGATGGTCACCTTGCTACGTGCCATGCTGCCTCCAGCCCGTCCAATGCCCGCCCGCCAACGGCGCGGCAGTATAGCACATGCAGGGGTCTCACTCCACGCCGGCGCTGCCTTGACTTCGCGGGCGCCGGGCGGCAAAATACGGGCGACGACTGTCGTGAGGAATCGCCGTGACCAGCAAGCCCCCTGCCCTGACCCTGGCGACCCTGCTGGCCTTTGTGGCCGGACTGGGACTGACCCTGATGGTGCTAGGCGCCGCGTTGGGCGTCACGGGCAGCGGCGGCGGCAGTGACCTTGGCGTACTGTTTGCCGCCGGCGCGATTCTCTTCATCTGTGGTGTGATCGCCTGGTTCGCCAGCGCTCGCCCCGATGCCGTTTTCGACGACATTGACGAACCCCGTTACCACGGTCACGACGACCACTGAGCGTGGACCTCCCGCGGCAGACAGTTGAAGACCCTTTTCATGGCCATGTTCTGCGTTTGGCGGGCGTGACCCTGCTGTCCACGCTGGGGGATTCAGCCGTCGAAACGCTGGCCAGCGGCCCCCTGCTCCTGCGTTACGGCCTCGTCTGCCTCGAGACGCCGCAACACTGCCTGGTGCCGGAACTGGTCGTGATGGAATACGGGGAACTGTTGAGCGGCGAGGCCGCCTGGGACTTCCTGCTGCATCACAGCAACCTGCATCCCCGCGCCGAAGTGCTGGGCCTTCGCGACGACGGTGTGGAAGACCAGTTGCGCGTCAGTCGGCTGGACCTGGCGCAAACGCCCCGCGTCCTCGTCTGGCCCGCGGAGTCAGCCGGCGACGCCACCCCAATGGCCAGGCCCCGGGCCGTCATCGCCGAGGAACCGGACTCCCTGCCCGGGCGCCTGCGCCAGTTTCTGCCCCTGTACCCGTCCCTTGCCGACTGGCGCCATGAACACAGTTGACGACCCCTTCGACGAGGTGCTGCCGGCGGACCATCGCTCCGGTTATGTGGCGGTGGTGGGCAGACCCAACACCGGCAAGTCCACCCTCATCAATGCCATTCTCGGCCAGAAAATCGCCATAGTCTCGCCGCGGCCACAGACCACCCGCAGTCAGCAACTGGGTATCCTGACCGAGGCGGAGGTCCAGATCGTCTTCGTCGATACGCCCGGACTACACGAGCCCCGCCACCGTCTGGGCCAGCATATGGTGCGCGCCGCCAGCGATGCCCTGCGCGATGCCGACGTTGTTCTCTGGCTGCTGGATGTGTCCCGTTCGCCCAACAACGAAGACCGCAGCATTGCCGAACGCATCCGCCGGCGCCATGGAGACGTTCCTGTTGTGCTGGCGCTCAACAAGGCGGACCTGCTGCCTGACCCCCCGGTCGAAGCTGCGGGAGACGCGCACAGGGCGCTGGTCGCGCATGAACACGCACACCTGTTGAGCGCGCTGCACAATCAGGGGGTCGCCGATCTGTTGGCCCGCCTGCGCGGCATGCTGCCACCAGGACCGCGGTACTTCCCCGCCGACCAGGTCAGCGAAGTCAACCTGCGCTTCATCGCCGCCGAGGTGGTGCGCGAAAAAGTCATGCTGGCCACCAGCCAGGAGATTCCGCACGCCGTCGCCGTGGAGGTTGACGAATACCGCGAGCGAAGCGCGAAACGCAGTTTCATCAGCGCCATCCTTTACGTCGAGCGCGAGTCCCAGAAAGGGATATTGGTGGGCAAGGGCGGCCGCATGATCCGGGACCTCGGTCGCGCGGCGCGTCTGGAACTGGAAGGGATGCTGGAAACCCGCATCTATCTGGAACTGCGGGTGAAGGTGCGCAGGGACTGGCGCAAGGACGACGAGTTTCTGCGTCGTCTGGGTTATCGCATCCCCAGGCGCGCGATCTAGTCCAGGTTGCCAGACAATTCCCGGCTGGCCTCCGCGTCCGCGGCGATTTGCATCACCAGGGCGTCCAGACTGTCGAATTTTCGTTCGTCGCGCAGGCGCGCTTCGAAGCTGACCCGCAACCACTGGCCATAGATGTCGCGATCGAAATCAAGAATGTGGGGCTCGACCGTGAGCGCCTCACCATCAAAGTGCGGGCGCCGGCCCACGTTTGTCGCCGCGCGGAATCGTGTCTCGCCCAGCCACACCTGGCTGGCGTACACGCCATTGGCCGGAATGACCTGCTGCTCCCACACGGCGATATTGGCCGTCGGGAAACCCATTTGGCGGCCCCGTCCGGCGCCGCGCACGACTTCGCCCGCGACGACGTGACTGCGGCCGAGTCCGCGACGGGCGCCGGGCAAATCCCCCGCTTCCAGCGCCTTGCGAATGGCCGTGCTGCCGATTTTGCCCCCTCCGTCCCTGACAAGGTCGTTGACCTGGACCTCGAAGTCCATTTGCCGGCCCAGTTCACGAAGGCGCCTGACGTTGCCTTCGCGCCGATGGCCCAGCGCAAAGTCCTGCCCGACCGACAACTCGCGCATGCCCAGGCCCTGGCGCAGTTGCCGGCAAAAATCTTCCGCGCTGACCCGACGCAAGGCGTCATCGAAGGCCAGAGTATGCACCTCATCGATCCCCTGCTCTCGCAGCAAGGTCTCCTTTTCCCGGGGACGGGTCAGGTAATAGCGACCGTGCAGGCCTTGCAGGACCAGGACCGGGTGCGGGTAAAAGGTGACGACCACCGCCCTCAGGCCCGACTGCCGGGCCCGCCGGACCAGCCCCTCCAGCAGTCGTTGATGGCCGAGATGGACTCCATCAAACACGCCGATGGTGACCAGCGACGGTCCGCGCGAGGGGCGCGAACTTAGGTCAGCGAGCGACGTGGCCGCGCTCATTGTGGCGGGAAGACCTTGCGCGGCCGCCAGAGCGAAGCGTCGTCCTCAACAATGGCCAGCAAGGAGCCCGCTGGCGTCAGGGCCAGGGCAAGCGCGGACGAGGGATCGCCCTCGCGCCTCGCCACCGCCCGGCCCTGCAAGAGATGGTCACGGGCCGCCTCATCGAGGCAGAGCGGCGGGATTTGTGGCAGGGCCTGCGACGCTGACACCAGCAGGCTGCGCCAGTTCGGCCTGGCCAGCAGGTCATCCGGCGCCGTGGCGTCCTCCAGCCGGAATGCCCCGCTCGCCGTACGCGTGAGCGCCGCCAGGTGTGCGCCCGTCCCCAGCGCCTGGCCAAGGTCATGCGCCAGACTGCGCACATAGGTTCCGGCGCTGCAGGTCAGTTCCAGCGTAAAGGTCGGCGGCGTCCAGTCGACGAGCTCCAGGGCATGCACGGTCACCCTGCGGGGACGCCGGGTCACGGTCACACCGGCGCGCGCCAGTTCGTAGAGTTTGCGGCCGTCCTGTTTGACGGCGCTGTACATGGGCGGCAACTGTTCCTGGTCGCCGCGAAATCGGTCAAGGGCCTGCATCACTGCCTCGCGTTGCAGACCGGAGGCATCGCGCCGGTCAAGCACTTCGCCTTCCGTATCGTAGGAGGCTGTACTCACGCCTGGCCGGACCACGGCCAGATAGCGCTTGTCGCCACGCATGACGTATTCGCTGAGGCGCGTGGCCTGGCCCACGCAGAGAACCAGCACACCGGTCGCCAGCGGGTCCAGCGTTCCGGTATGACCCAGCTTGCGCAGGCGCAGCGCCCGCCGCAGCCGGGCCACGAC
>JAPOVC010000003.1 GCA_026708325.1 Anaerolineaceae bacterium
CGCCCTTGACTGGCTATCCAGCCTTGGTTGGGCTGTGGCTCACGGGCCGGACATCGCCCCTGGCGAGCCTGGCGCAGAGCGCGGGATCTACGAGGACGTCGTTTTGGAAGGGCGCTTGCGCGAGGCGCTTGAGCGGCTCAATCCCGGGTTGCCCGCCATGTCAATATTTGACGCCCTTCGCAAGCTTGAGCGGCCGGAAGGCAGCACGCTCGAAGCGCGCAACCGCCATTTCCATCGAATGCTGGTGGATGGTGTTAAGGTTGGATTCCGCGACGACGATGGCTCCGAACAATGGAAAGATGTGCAAGTTCTCGATTGCGAGGACGTCGATAACAACGACTGGTTGGCGGTCAATCAGTTTACAGTGGTCGAGCATGGTCACCAGCGTCGCCCGGACGTCGTGCTCTTCGTCAACGGATTACCGCTGCTGCTGATCGAACTCAAGAACGCGGCTGACGAGAACGCGACGGTCCGCAGCGCCTGGCAGCAGTTGCAGACCTACAAGGCGGAACTGCCGACGCTCTTCAGCATGAACATGGCGCTGATCGTTTCGGACGGCCTGGAGGCGCGGGTCGGTACGCTCACCTCGGGTTGGGAGTGGTTCAAGGCCTGGCGCCCGCTCCCTGACGAAGCGCCGGATGATGCGCTGCGACCGGGGTTGCAGGTGCTGCTGGAGGGCGTCTGCGAGCCCGAACGCTGGCTGTCGCTGCTGCGCGACTTCATCCTCTTTGAGGACGATGGCGGCGCGCTGTCGAAGAAGATGGCGGGCTATCACCAGGTGCACGCGGTCGAGATGGCGCTGCGCGAGACGCTGCGGGCGGTTGGGCTGCGGGACGTGGAAGCCGGCCAACAGGCGGGCGGGGCGCCGGGCGATGGCCGGGTCGGCGTGGTCTGGCACACTCAGGGCTCGGGCAAGAGTCTGACGATGGCCTTCTATGCCGGGCGCATCATCCGCGAGCGGGCCATGCTGAACCCGACGGTGGTGGTGCTGACCGACCGTAACGACCTGGATGACCAGCTCTTCAGCACTTTCTCGCGTTGTGAAGAACTTCTGCGCCAGCCGCCAAGGCAGGCCGCCAGCCGCGCGGATCTGCAGGCGCGGCTTTCGGTTGAATCCGGTGGCGTGGTGTTCACTACCATCCAGAAGTTTTTTCCGGAGCACAAGGGGGCTGAGTATCCCTGCCTGTCGGAACGCAGCAACATCGTGGTCATCGCCGACGAGGCTCACCGCAGCCAGTACGATTTCATCGACGGCTTTGCGCGGCACATGCGCGATGCCTTGCCCAACGCGTCCTTCATCGGCTTTACCGGGACTCCGATCGAGAAGCAGGACGCCAGCACGCGCGCGGTCTTCGGCGACGTCATTAGCGTCTACGACATCCAGCGCGCGGTGGATGATGGCGCCACGGTCCCTATCTACTACGAGAATCGTCTGGCCAAACTCGAACTGGATGAGAATGAAAGGCCCCGAATCGATCCGGATTTCGAGGAAGCGACTGAAGGCGAGGAACTGGAACGCAAGGAGCGGCTTAAGTCGAAATGGGCGCAACAGGAAGCGCTGGTCGGTGCAGAGAAGCGGGTGGCGCAGGTAGCCCAGGACATCGTGTCGCATTACGAGTCACGCCTTGAGATACTGAATGGCAAGGCGATGATCGTTTGCATGAGTCGGCGCATCTGCATCGATTTGTATCGCGAACTGGTTAAGTTGCGGCCGGACTGGGAGCACGACGACGACAGCCGGGGCCAAATCAAGATCGTGATGACAGGCAGAGCCTCTGACGTGGTCGACTGGCAGCCGCACATTCGCAACAAGGCGCGGCGCGAAGCGCTGGCAAGGCGTTTCCGTGACCCAGGAGACTCATTGCGTGTTGTGCTCGTGCGAGACATGTGGCTCACAGGCTTTGACGCGCCGAATTTGCACACCATGTATGTCGACAAACCGATGCGCGGTCACGGGTTGATGCAGGCCATCGCGCGTGTCAACCGGGTCTTCAAGGACAAGCCGGGCGGTCTGGTCGTCGATTACCTGGGGCTCGCCAATGAGCTCAGGAGCGCGTTGGCGACCTATACGGACAGTGGCGGTACGGGCAACACGGCACTGAATCAGCGTGAAGCAGTTGCAGTCATGCTGGAAAAGTACGAAATCTGCTGTGGCCTGTTCTATGGTTTTGACTGGTCCCGTTGGAAGGCCGGGATGTCCGAGGGAGAACAGCTTGCCTTGCTGATGGCTGCCCAGAATCACATTTTGACCCTGGAGGATGGCAAGGACCGGTGTATCAAGGCTGTGGGCGACCTTTCCAAGGCCTTTGCGCTTTCCGTCCCGCACGAAGCAACGAAACGCATTCGTGATGATGTGGCATTTTTTCAAAGTGTTCAGGCCGCCCTGGCCAAACGGGCGACGATTGACTTTCGTCCTGAAGAGGAACTGGACCTTGCGGTGCGCCAAATCATTTCGCGTGCGATCGCGCCGGATGGAGTCGTCGATATCTTTGCCGCGGCCGGACTGAAAAAGCCCGACGTCTCCATCCTTTCCGACGAATTTCTGGCTGAGGTGCGCGGTATGCCTCATCGCAATCTCGCCGTTGAGTTGCTGCAAAAGCTGCTAAAGGGGGAACTCGCGACCCGGCGCCGCAAGAATGTGGTGGAGGCCCGCTCCTTCGCCGAAATGCTCGAAAGGACTTTGTTGCGCTACCAAAATCGCGCCATTGAAGCCGCACAGGTGATTGAGGAGCTCATTCAACTGGCGCGCAAGATGCGGGAAGCCAACAGCCGCGGCGAGGAACTTGGGCTGTCAGAAGACGAGCTCGCCTTCTACGACGCCCTTGAGACCAATGACAGCGCTGTGCAAGTGCTGGGCGACGACACCTTGCGGGAAATCGCACGCGAACTGGTCAAGACCGTTCAAAACAATGTCACGATCGACTGGACCTTGCGTGAGAACGTCCGGGCAAATCTGCGAAGACTGGTAAGACGTATATTGCGCAGGTATGGCTACCCGCCGGACAAGCAGGAAAAGGCGACACTAACTGTCCTTGAACAGGCAGAGACCCTGTCCGAAGGGTGGGCCCTGGCATAGACATTGCGGGCCCGGCTGGCCAAGCGTCCTGTATCTGCATATTCCCGAAGACAATTGGCCACCCCGCAACGTTATAATTCCGCGCGGTTGAAACGCACAGGTAGGGGCAACGCGCGGCCATGAAATGGACCACCAAGGCCCGAATCCAGAACCTGATCGCGGCGCTGCCCGGGCCGCTGGCGGACTTCTGCTACTACCGGATGCAGCGCCTGGCCGGCGGGCTGCGCAACCCGACGCCGGTCAAGCAGATCGACGGCGGTTGCCAACTGGCCGCCGCCATTCAGGTGCAGCGTCCCCTGACGGGCGTGCGCGTCCTGGAAGTCGGCAGCGGGCGCTCGCTGGCCATTCCCGTATTGATGTGGCTGCTGGGCGCGGAACAGGTACTCACGGTCGACCTGTACCGCTACCTGCGGCCGGAAATCCTGCTCGCGGACCTGGCGTACCTGCGCGCCAACCAGACCTGGCTTTCCGGTCAGCTGGCGCCCGTAACCGGCGAGGCGGGTCCGACGTCGGAACGTCTGGCTGGCCTGCTGGCGCTGGACCTGGAGCGTCCGGCCGCCAGGCTGCTTGAAGACCTGATGCAGCTTTGCAGCATCGACTACCGGGCGCCGGCGGATGCCGCCGCGCTCGATCTGGCCGACGGCAGCATCGACGTCCACCTGTCGCGAAACGTGCTGGAACACGTGCCGCCGGATGCACTGGCGGACATCTTGCGCGAGGCAGCCAGAGTCCTGAAGCCCGACGGGGTCTGCGTCCATCTCATCGACCTGAGCGACCACTTCCAGCACCAGGACTCCTCGATTTCGCGGATAAATTTTCTGCGCTACAGCGAAGCGGAGTGGGAGCGTCTGGCGGGCAATCGCTTCATGTTCATGAACCGTCTGCGGGCCAGCGATTATCTGGCGGTCTTTGCGGCAGCCGGTCTGGAGATTGTGGACCAGAGCAGGGTGGTGGACGATGAAGCGCGGCGCCTGATCGAAAGCGACGGGCTGCCGCTCGACTTTCGCTTTGAGGGCCGGACGTCTGAGGACCTGGCGACGACGAGACTGCTTGTGGTGGCCCGCCCCGCCCCGGCCAACGCCTGAAAGGCAACGCTCAGCGATTGCGCTCGTAGATCAGGCGCAGACCGTCCAGCGCCAGCAGGGGAGCGACCAGGTCGATCAGCGGGAGGTGCTGGCTGAAGAGTTCGGCCAGGCCGCCGGTGGCGATGACGCGCGCATCGTCGCCCGCTGATGGCCGCAGGCGACCCACCAGACCCTCCACCAGACCCACGTAGCCCCAGAAGATGCCGGACTGCATGGCGTGGATCGTGTTGCGGCCGAGGGGCTGCGGCGGCGGCTCCAGGTCGATGGCGTGCAGGCGCGCCGTGCGTTGCACCAGGGCGTCGTGCGAAATGCCGATGCCGGGCGCGATGGCTCCCCCGCGCCAGGCCCCGTCGGCCGTGATCACGTCGAAAGTGGTGGCCGTGCCGAAGTCGATGACGATGGCCGGAGCGCCGTATAGCGCGTGGGCCGCGGCCGCCGCGGCGATGCGATCGGCGCCGGCCTGCCAGGGCTGGTCGATGTCGATGCGCAGGCCGCTGTCGGTCTCGTGCGTCACCAGCAGCGGGTCACGCCGGAGGTAGCGCGGCACCAGCTCGCTGTAGGCGGCGGTCAGCGCCGGCACGACGCTGCCGATGACCACGCCGTCGACGTCGCTGTAGTCGAGGCCGACGCCCTGCAGCAGGCTGCGCAGCAAGACTGCGTGTTCGTCCGGCATGCGTTGCGGCTCGCTGCGGGCGCGCCAGGTGTGGGCCCAGCGGCCGCCCTGCCACAGGCCCAAATGGACGTTGCTGTTGCCGATGTCGATTGCCAGCAAACGATTGGTCATGGCTTTGCGGGATGCGTGAGAACGCGGGCGAATTTGTTACAATGAGTCATCCAGACTTGCGGGATTATTGTCAATGAAGGTGCGCCCGGCAACCCTCGACGACACGGCTGCCATTTCAGAGCTGCACTGCGCGCAGATTCCCGTCTGGCAACGACTGGACGAGCAGGGCCGCGTGCAGGACGTCGAGCGCGAGGCGCTGAGCATCTACGAGCGCTGGCAGCATGGCGGCCCCTGGATGTCGGTGGAGACCGGCGCGCTGCATTTGAGCCACTTGCTGCATGGCGCCGGCACGCCGCTGGTCGCCGAGGACGAGGGCGTGGTCGTCGCCAGCGCCGTGCTCTACGAGGGCGATGAGCCGGAGCCCTATGGCCGGCACCTCAGCATGGAACACCCCACCGTGCTGCCCGACCGTGACGGCAGGCAGATCCTGAACACCATGCTGGCGGCCGCCCGCGAGCAAATGAAGGAACATGGCGTGAACCGGCTGCTGCTGCCGCTGGTGTTGCCGGAATTGCAGGAAGAATACGCCAGTCGCGGTTTCAGCTTGCGCGCGCGCATCATTCGCGTGAGCCTGCCGGCGCGCGTCGGGCAGGGTTTCTATCGCAGCAGCGACTGGATTGATCCGGCGCCGCGCAAGATCGCCGGTTGGTCCATGCCGATCGGTCGCGTGGGCAGCGCGCGTCAGCAGTGGGAGACGCTGTGGCCGGAGACCTGGGGCGCGCTCGAGGAGCTGAGGCGGCAGCGCATTCACCGCCTGCAGTTCGACGCCTCGGGCCACGAAGCGCTGGTCTGCTGTCGCCAGCAACTCTACGCCGAACGCAACGCGGAGATTTTCTGCTGGTCGCCGCGGCCGTTGACGCGTCAGTTGCTGACCGCGCTGCGCGACTGGGCCCATCGCACCGGCTATCGCACGCTGATCCTGAACGTGGAAGAAGCAATCGTGCCGACTTTCGGCCCCGAGGCCGAGGCGGACGGATTCTCGCTGGCGGTCTACGGTCTCGACCTTGACGACGGCAACTGAGCCAGGCGGAATCTGCGAAGTCTGGCGTCCAGGCTTCCTGCCCTACCGCAAGGCCTGGGCCCTGCAGCAACGGCTGGCCGTCGCCCGCGGCCAGGACGAGACGCCCGATCGCCTGCTCTTGCTGGAGCATCCGCCGGTCTTCACGACGGGCTCCGCCGGTCAGTCGGCGCACGTCTTGTGGTCGGCGCAGGAAATGGCGGCCCGCGGCATCGAGCTGGTGGAGACCAATCGCGGCGGCGACGTCACCTGGCACGGGCCGGGGCAACTGGTCGGCTACCCGATTTTGCGACTGCCGCGTCGCACCCAGGCGCCGCGCCTCGACGTGCACGGCTATCTGCGGCGCCTCGAAAGCGTGCTGGTCCGCACCCTGGCGGACTACGGCCTTGAGGCCAACACGTACCCCGGGCGCACCGGCGTATGGGTCGGCGATGCACGGGGCGAGCGCAAGCTGGCGGCCATCGGCGTGCGCGTCACGGCGCGCGCGGTGACCCTGCACGGCTTCGCGCTCAACGTCTGCAACGCGCTGGACTGGTATCGGGGCATCGTGGCCTGCGGCATCCAGGGGCATGGCGTCAGCAATATGGTCGCCGAGACGGGTGCGTCGTTGAGGGTGGAGGAGGTCAGCGCGCGCCTGGTCGGGCACTTTGGCGCCGTCTTCAATTGTGAAATGCTGGAAAGCGAGGGTGTCCTGACCTGAAGAGTCGCTCAGGCCAGCAGGCGCGCCACTTCCGCGACTGCAAGATTGCGCGACACCGTCCGCTCGCTGCCATCGGCCAGACGCCGGATGCGGACCTGGCCGCGCGCCAGTTCGTCGCCGCCCTGCAACAACACCAGCGGGATGCCGCGACGATCGGCGGCCTGCAACTGCCTGCCGAGGCGTCGCGATTCCAGGTGCAATTCGCAATGAATGCCGGCCTGGCGCAGGTCGGCGGCCAGACGCGTCGCCTGGGGCCGGGTCTCCTCGTCGATGACGGCAACCAGGGCCTGCACGACCGTGCCGCCCAGTGAGGCGGGATAGAGGTCGAGCGCGTCCATCAGGTCGATGATGCGTTCGATGCCCAGCGACACGCCGGTGGTTGGCAGGCTGTCGCGGCGGAAGAGGCCGATGAGTTTGTCGTAGCGCCCGCCGCCGCTGATGCTACCAAGGTTCGGCTCCTCGATGACCGTCTCGAAGATGGGCCCGGTGTAATAGCCGAGGCCGCGCACCATGGTGAAGTCGATCGTCCAGGCCTGCGTCGGGATGCCCATGGCGTCCAGCGTGGCGCCCAGGTCGCGCAGTTCGCGCAGGCCCTCCTGCGCCGCCGCCAGGCCGCCCATGGCCTGGTCGAGGCGCTCCAGCGGGTCGCTTTCGCCCGCCTGCCCGGCGATGAGCTCCATCACGCGGGCGACGGCCTCGGCGTCGATGCCGCGTTCGACCAGTTCGCCGCGAACGCCCGCGGCGCCGATGCGCTCGAACTTGTCGATGCTGCGCCAGAGGTCACCCAGGCGCTCGTCCGGGACGCCGGAAAACTGACCGATGGCGGTCAGCAGCTTGCGATTGTTGATACGCATGGTGAACTGCGGAAAGCCCAGTTCGCTGAGGACGCTGTGCACGACGCCCAACACTTCGGCATCGGCGCTCATGCCGGCCACGCCGACGATATCGGCGTCGCACTGGGTGAATTCGCGGTAACGGCCGCGCTGGGGGCGCTCGGCGCGCCAGACCGGCGCCAGCTGGTAGCGTTTGAAGGGAAGGGTGATGTGCTGCTGGTGCTGTCCGACGACGCGCGCCAGGGGCACGGTCAGGTCGTAGCGCAGGGCCAGGGCCTCGCGGCCGCCGGGGTGCTGGGCGTGGTAGATGAGGGTCTCGGCATCCTCGCCGTACTTGCCGGAGAGGATTTCGTTCAACTCAAGGGCCGGGGTCTGCAAGGGCTCGAAGCCATAGCGCTCGAAGACGTCGCGCACGATGCCGAAGACGTATTCGCGCCGCAGCATGTCCGCCGGCAGAAAATCGCGCATTCCCCGCGGCAGGCGGGGCCGGATGGGCATGCCGGTTTCAGCCTCTGGCGGCCTCGATTTGGGCCCGCACGTCCTCAAACTGGCCGTAGTGGCCGACCTCGTGTTGCAGGCCGAAGAGGAAGCAGGTCGTGGCGTTGAATTCGCCGAAGCGCGCGATGAAGCGCGGCGACAGGTCACGCCGCAGTTCCAGGTTGGGGTCGTCGGGCCAGGCTTCCAGATAGCCAAGGCGCTGACGCAGGCTTTCCTGCAGGCGCTGCAGGGCCTTCGCCGTCGTGTCGATGTCGCGCCAGGGGGGCTCGAAGCGCAGGCGCGGCTCGGCGGGGTAGGGGACGCTGCGCGCGAGCAACGAGCTGTAGGCCGCCCATTCCTCACAGCTGGCGGTGACGTGCGCCACCAGGTGGCCCATGCCCCAGCCGATTTCGCGCTCGTCTTCCGGCGCGAATGGGTCGTCGGCGTCGGGGTCCTGCGGCGCGAAGGTGATCTCCTCGTCCGTCAGGCCGGCCACCATGCCGGTGATCCAGTTCACACTGTCCACGCTGGCGTTGCGCAGGTCGTCAACGCTGAATTGCGCGGCGTAATCAATCAATTGCTGTTCGCCGGCGAATACCGGTTTGAAATTGATCGCCATGGAGCTTTCCCCGCATTCGAAGAGTCTTGCGGGCAGTGTACTTGTGCGCTGCGGCACGGTGTAGGGGCGATTTATGCAAACGCCCGCGCTTTCCGCGTGTCGTGCGTAAGTGCCAAGGTACGGCGTCCCTACGCTCCGGCGCGGGGGCCCTGTTGGTGGTACACTGCCCATCTTTGCGGGAAAGGGTCGCGATGCTGACAGCGGGCGAACAAGTGCTGTTCCTGGTGCTGGCCCTGTTTTCCGCCGCGGCGACCCTTGCGGGGCTGCGCGACATGTGGCGCGTCGTCCGACGCGGCGAAAGGGAACTTGCGCTGGACGGCCTGGTGACGCGCCTGCGCAACACCCTGTCGGCATCCCTGTTGCAACGCAAGACTCTGCGCATGCGCAAACTGACCAGCTGGCTGCACCTGGGCGTGGTGTGGGGCTTCAGCTTCTACGCCCTTGTGAACCTCGGCGACCTGCTTGAGGGTTATCTGCCTGGCTACCATTTCCCGGCGCGCGAGGGTCTGCTCGCCGAGCTTTACCGTCTGGCCGCCGATTTGCTGAGCGTGGCGGTGCTGGTCGGCGTGCTGTGGTTTGTGCTGCGGCGAGTATTGTGGCCCTGGCGTGAGGAACTGCAATTCCCCTCCAATGTGCTGCTGCACCCGAAGGTGCGCGCCGGCGCCATCCACCGCGACTCGCGTATCGTGGCGGGTTTCATCCTGCTGCACGTCGGAGCGCGCTTTCTGGGCGACGCGCTGGCCGTGGCGGGTCAGGGCGGGGACCTGGCGCGGCCCTTCGCGTCGCTGGCGGCGCCGCTCTTCGCCGGCGTGGACGCCCGCGGCAGCGAATTGCTGCAGCACCTGTTCTGGTGGCTGGCGCTGGGCTCCATCGCGCTCTTCACCCCCTGGTTTCCGCAGAGCAAGCATGCCCATCTCTTCATGGCGCCGCTGAACTTTCTCACGCGGCCGCGACGCCGCTCGCCCGGCGCGCTGGACCCGCTGGACTTCGAGGATGAAGCGCGCGAACAGTTCGGCGCCGCGAAGCTGGAGCATTTGGACCAGTCGCAGTTGCTGGATGCCTTCGCCTGCATTCAGTGCAATCGCTGCCAGGACGTCTGCCCGGCGACGACGACCGGCAAGGAGCTTTCGCCGGCGGCGCTGGAGATCAACAAACGCTACGAGATCGGCGGGCAATTTGTGGCTCTGGCCGCCGGCGCCGATTCGGAATGGCCGCTGCTGGGCTCGGTCATCAGCGAGTCCGCGCTCTGGGCCTGCACCAGTTGCGGCGCCTGCACTGACATTTGCCCGGTCGGCAACGAGCCGATGCACGACATCCTTGAGATTCGACGCGACCAGGTCTTGATGGAAGGCAGCTTCCCGGCGGAACTGCAGGCGGCCTTCAACGGGATGGAGCGCCAGGGCAACCCCTGGGGCGCGGCGCGCGACGAGCGCATGCGCTGGGCCAACGGACTGGATTTCCCCGTGCCGACGGTCGCGGAAAACCCTGGCTGCGAACTGCTCTACTGGACGGGCTGCGCCGTCAGCCATGACCCGCGCGCCGCCCTGACCGCGCGGGCCCTGGTGAAATTGCTCCATGCCGCCGGCGTCAACTACGCCGTGACGGGGGAGCGCGAAAACTGCAGCGGCGACGTGGCGCGCCGGGCCGGCAACGAATACCTCTATGAGGAGCTGGCGCGCGGCAACGTGGAGACCCTCAACGAACTGGCGCCGAAGCGCATCGTGGTCACCTGTCCCCATTGCCTGCACAACCTGGGCAGCGAGTATCCGCAGTTCGGCGGCGACTACGAGGTCCTGCACCACACGCAGTTGCTGGACGAACTGGGCGCCGAAGGCCGTTTGCCGCAGCCGCCGGCCCGGCCGGGCGCGCGCATCACCTTTCACGACCCCTGCTACCTGGGGCGGCACAATGGCGTATTTGATGCGCCGCGTCGGGCCCTGGGCAGTCTGCAGGGCGAGGTGGTGGAGATGCCGCGCCATCGCAGCGACTCATTTTGTTGCGGCGCGGGTGGCGCGCAATTCTGGAAGGAAGAGGAAGCGGGGACCCGCACGGTCGGGGCGGAACGTTACGCCGAGGCAACGGCCAGCGGCGCGGACATCGTGGCCACGGGTTGCCCCTTTTGCCTGCAGATGCTGGAGAGTTCGAAGGGCGACGTCGACGGACCGGTCCTGCGCGACGTGGCGGAGCTACTGGCGGAAGGCCTGCCGACCGGCGCTTCCGCCCGGGAAGGGAGCGCGCATGCCGAATGAGGCCGGGACAAGACCCTCCGGGCGCCTGTCCGACGACACGCTGCTGGAGATGTATCGCCTGATGCTGCTCAGCCGGCGCCTGGACGAACGCGCCTGGGCGCTGCATCGCCAGGGCCGGGTGCAGTTTCACGTCAGCGCGATGGGGCACGAGGCGGCCCAGGTGGGCGCGGCCTTCGCCATCAATCGCGGCGTGGACTACGTCGTCCCCTATTATCGCGACCTGGCGATGGCCATAGCTTTGGGCTGCAGCGCGCTGGATTTCATGCTGGGCCTCTTCGCCCGCCGCGACGACCCCTGGAGCGCCGGTCGTCAGATGCCCTGCCACTTCAGCGACCGCGGCCGCCATATCATCAGCGGCTCGTCGACGGTGGCGACCCAGGTGCCGCAGGCCGCAGGTCTGGCCTTCGCCGTCCGTTACCGGCAGCGGGCCGGCCTGGTGGACCCGCAGGACGACTCGCAGCCGCGCCTGGCCCTGACCAGCCTGGGCGAGGGCTCGACCAACCAGGGCGAGTGGCACGAGGGCATGAACTGGGCCGGCGTGCAACGCCTGCCGCTGGTCTGCCTGGTCGAAAACAACCGCTACGCCATTTCCGTGCCGCAGACGGAACAAATGGCCATCCCCTCGGTGGCGACGCGCGCCGCCAGTTATGGCGCGCAGGGTGAGTCGGTCGACGGCAACGACGTGCTGGCGGTCTATGACGCGATGCATCCGGCGGTACAGCGGGCCTACCGCGGCGAAGGCCCCTCGCTGGTCGAGGCGCATACCTACCGCCTGACGCCGCACACCTCCGACGACGACGACCGCAGCTATCGCTCGCGGGAGGAGGTTGCCGCGGCCGGCGAGGTCGAGCCGCTGGTCCGTTACCGCCAGACACTTCTTGAGCGGGGCCTGTTGACCCCGACGCTGGTGGACGACCTGGAGGCGCAGACACGCAATCGGGTGGACGAGGCGCAGCGTGCGGCCGAGGCCGCTCCCGAACCCGCGCCGGAAGAGGCCGATTCGCCGGTGCTGGCGCCGCTGCCGGAAGGGCTCGCCTGATGGCCGACATGACCCTGATCGAGGCCATCCGCAGCGCGCTGGACGAGGCGCTGGCGCAGGACGAACGGGTCTTCGTCACCGGCGAGGACATCGGCCGGCGCGGCGGCGTTTTCCGCGCAACGCAGGGTCTTTACGAGAAGTATGGCGCGCGGCGCGTCATGGATTCGCCGCTGACGGAGATGGGCATCGTCGGCGTGGGCATCGGCGCGGCGCTGGCGGACCTGCGGCCGGTCTGCGAGATCCAGTTCGCGGACTTCATCCACCCGGCCTTCAATCAGATCGTGGGTGAGGCGGCGCGCATGTATTATCGCTCGGCGGGCGGCTGGCACGTGCCCCTGGTGATCCGCGTGCCCTACGGCGCGGTGCCCGGCGGCGGCCTTTACCACTGCCAGAGCGTGGAGGCGCTCTTCGCCCACATCCCCGGCCTGAAAATCGTGGTGCCCTCCACCCCGCGCGACGCCCGCCGCCTCCTGCACGGCGCGATACTGGACCCCAACCCCGTGCTCTTCCTTGAGACCAAGTACGGCTACCGGCAGATTCGCGGCGAGGTGCCGGAGCAGGACGCGCCGCTGCTGCCGGGTCCGGCGCGCATCGCCCGTGAAGGCGACGACCTCTCGCTCTTCGCCTGGGGATTGATGGCGCATTACGCGGAGATCGCCGCCGGGCGCGCCGCGCAGGAGGACGGCCTGGAAGTCGAGGTCGTCGACTTGCGTACGCTGCACCCGCTGGACCGCGAGGGGGTGCTGGGTTCGGTCCGCAAGACGGGCAAGGCGCTGGTGGTGCACGAAGACAACCTCACCATGGGCTTCGGCGCGGAGATCGCCGCCCTGCTGGTCGACGAGGCCTTCGAATACCTCGACGGGCCCGTGAAGCGCCTGGCCGCGCCGGACGTGCCCGCCGCGCCCTTCAATCGCGGCATGTTCGATTACTTCCTGCCGGGCCCGGACGACATCCTCGCCGCCATCCGCGATCTGGCGGCGTATTAGGAACGAAAATCTCCAATGCCCACCTCCCTGCAGATGCCGAAACTGGGCGAAAGCGTGATCGAGGGCACGGTCAGCCGTTGGCTGAAGCGCGAAGGCGACCCCGTCGACGAGTACGAACCCCTGCTGGAGATCATCACCGACAAGGTCGATACCGAGATTCCATCGCCCGCGGCTGGCGTGGTGTTGCGCATCCACGTGGGGGAGGGCGAGACCGTTGCGGTGGGCACGCTCCTGGCCGACATCGGCGACCCGGGCGATGAGGTCGATGAACGTCAGCCGGCGCCGGCCGCGCGCAGGGGGCGCTTGTCGCCGGCGGTGGCCCGCTTGCTGGCCGAACACGACCTGGACGCGGCCGAGGTCCGCGGCAGTGGACGTGACGGCCGCATCACCCGCAAGGACGTCGAGGCCCACCTGGCGAGCAAACCGCAAGCGCCTGCGCCGCCCGCGTCGCGGATACCAGGAGAACTGCTGCCGCTGACGCCCATGCGCCGCCGCATCGCGGAGCAGATGCTGGCCAGCGTACAGGCCGCGCCGCAGGTCACGGCGGTTTACGAAGCGGACATGGGCGCTGTGCTGGCGGGGCGGGAAGCGCTGCAGTCGAAACATCCTGATCTGCGCGTAACACCCGTCGCCTGGATCGTGGCGGCGACGGCGCGCGCCATGGTCGAGCACCCGCTGCTCAACGCCGAGTGGCGAGCTGACGGCATCTTCCTGCATCACGAACGACATATCGGCATCGCGGTGGCGCTGGAGGAGGGCCTGATCGTGCCGGTCATCCGCCACGCCGACCGCCTGGCGCTGCCCGACATTGCTCGGACGATCGCCGACCTGGCGACACGCGCCCGCGCCGGTCAACTGCGTCCGGACGAGGCGCGGGGCGGCACCTTCACCATCAGCAATTACGGCGCCGGCGGCTGCCTGGTCGGCACGCCGATCATCAACCCGCCGCAGGCCGCCATCCTCGGAGTCGGCGCGCTGCAGCAGCGGCCGGTCGTGCGCGATGGCGCGGTCATCGCGCGGCCGATGTGTTACTTCTCGCTGACCTTCGACCATCGCATCCTGGACGGCGCGCTTGCGGACGCCTTCATGCGCTGTATGATGGACGGCCTTGAGTCCGGCATGGACGCAGACATGGAGAAACAGGACCGATGACGGAAGACTTCTACACCCCCGAACGCGCGCTGGTGGTGGTGGCACACGCGGACGACATCGAATTCGGCATGGGCGGCACGGCGGCGCGCTGGGCGGACAACGGGGCGCAGGTGACCTTTTGCATCACCACCGAGGGCGGCTCCGGCAGCAACGAGCCGGACTCGGTGCGCGCGGAGCTGGTGAAGCTGCGCGTGCAGGAGCAACTGGCCGCCGCGAAGGTACTGGGCGTATCCGACGTGCGCTTCCTCGGCCATCCGGACGGCACGCTGCAGGCGACGCTGGAGTTGCGCCGCGAGCTGACGCGCCTGATTCGCGAACTGAAGCCGCAGGTGGTGATGACCACCGACCCGACGACCATCATCCCGCCGCAGAACTTCTACATCAACCACCCGGACCACCGCGCCACCTCCGAAGCGACGATGTACGCGGTCTTCCCCAGCGCGGGCACGCGGCCGATCTTCCCCGAACTGCTGGAGGAGGGCCTGGAGCCGCACAACGTGGACTATTTCTACCTGGGCTTCTCGATGGAACCGACGCTGCACGTGGACGTGACGGCGCAGTGGGAGCGCAAGGTGAAGGCGCTGCTCTGCCACAAGTCGCAGGTGGGCGAGGAGGTTGTGGGCTTCATCGAGGGATTCAGCAATGAGATGGGCAAGCCCATCGGCGCCGAACACGGCGAGGCCTTCAGGGTGGTCACGTTGGGTCGGCGGCGGCGGGAGGAGGAGTCGGAGGGGGAGGAAGGTTAGGCCTCATTCTCCTTGCCAATCAGTTCCCATGGAGAGCGATTCTTATCGAAGTCCGGGTGAGCCGGGCTGTAAGGGTCATCGGACCGCCAAAAGTCCGGATGGTCCGGAAAAACAAATCGACCTAAATCGGCATCTGGAGGCGCTAAAGTGCCATCTGGCAAAATGATGTCTCCGGAAGACCGGAAAGATTTGGGCCAGCCCTGATTTCACTCGTATTCGGGGGACGGAAAACAAGGTAGGCGTTTCTTACCTTGGCGAGTCTCAGGTTTGCGCCAGTCAAATCCGTACCCAACAGTTCTGCGTTGGACAAATCTGCGTTCCCCAATTCTGCGTTGACCAGCCTTGCCATACCTAGACTGGCATTTTTCAATTTGGCAATTCTAAAGTTCGCGTTTTCCAGATTTGCATCAATCAAGAATGCATTGCTCAAGTCTGCGTTACAAAGTCCAGTACCTTTCATGTTGGCACCGGAGAGATCCACATTTTCGGGTTTCGTGGACCATAAATTCTCTCCCTGCAAAATACTGTTCTCACCAAATATCAGATTGAGATCACGCATCTCGTAAAAGGCATATCTTGAGATTTCGGGTTCGAGGCTATTGGCCTCACGCAAAAGTCGGTCCTTGAGTTCTCGCTTGCGCCGTCGTTCCTCTCGCTGGCGATTGAGATAATCGATGATGAAAACTGTGACAAAAATGCCGAGAAGCTCGGCGAACAAGTTGCTGCCATAACCTGAATCACCATTGAAGAGGCGACTTCCCAGCCAGACGCCGAACAAGACCAGCAACACCGCTCCAAGAATGTGGTAGGCGGAGCCAGATTCGATCTGAACCTTGCGAATCTCGTCCCAGCGGTTTTTGCTTTCGGTCACCCACACACCGCTCTCGAGTCCAGACTCTACATTTCACGCGAACTTGCCATGACTTGCAGGTCAGCGAATGAAATTGCTCAAGGCATTGCTGCAAGAAAGAAGAGCCACTTGTGATGCAAGAATCATGGGGAATGGGTCAAATGGAAAATCACTATCGAAATTCAGAAGCCTGTGTTTTTCCTCTTCTTCCCAAATCGATTTTTCCATGCTAGGTCATCCCAATCATTTGAACTGTTGCTGAAACCCGCTTGGTTCTTGATTGGTAACACAATTTTCTTGGCTGTTCTTGTGGTTTGGCTTTTCAGAAACTGAGGATTTGGCATCGGAGAGAGGGGCCTTTTCTTGACTTTTTTGTTTCTTGATCTTCTGCGTTCCTTTTGAAAACCGGACCTCTTGTTTCGAAAGGATCCCTTGGATCCGTTTCCCTTAGCGTCTTTCATTGCTGTAAGTGGCAGCGAAACGGAAACACGCCTTCCAATGGTGTCGATTCTCTTGATTTCTACAAAAACCACATACCCCACTTTGAGCAATTCTTTGGCACTTCGCGCACCACACCGTTTTATCTCTGAAACGCTTACAAATGCTTTCTGACCAACTCCAATATCAATGAGAGCGCTGAATCTTTTGACTTGGCTCACGATGCCATACATTCTCATTCCGACTTGCAAATCGTCGAAGGTGGCAGCGCTGCTCAATTCATATGAGGTACATGATTCTTGACTGTGAATGTTATTCGGCTGGTCTTTCCTGCCATCGGAAACTTTTCCCATTTCCACTCTCTTTATGTGGATAACGCAAGTTTATGGAATTCCACGGAAACGCCGAAATTTTCTTTTCTCAGCAAAGTCTATACTCACTTACCCAATTTGCCACCCTGTCCCGCGCGACTGGCGGCGCCTATAATGCGGCCCGACGCAGACAGGAGGGACGCGCATGGCGCAGGAATTCGATGTCGTGGTGATCGGGGCCGGGCCGGGCGGCTACCCGGCGGCCATCCGCGCCAGCCAGCTGGGCCTCAAGACCGCCATCGTCGAGAAACGCTACTGGGGCGGCGTCTGCCTCAACGTCGGCTGCATCCCCTCCAAGGCCCTGCTCTACAACGCCGAACTGGCGCATATCATCACGAAGCGCGCGCGCGCCTTCGGCATCCAGGGCGAGCCGACCATGGACTACGGCGCGGCCCACAAACGCAGCCGCCAGGTCGCCAATCGCCTGGTCAAGGGTGTGCAGTTCCTGATGCGCAAGAACCGCATCGAACGCTTCGACGGCTGGGCCAGTTTCACGGACGCCCATACTCTTGAGGTCGCCCTGGAGGACGGCGAAACGGAGACGCTGAACTTCAAGAACGGGGTCATTGCCACGGGCGCGACGACGCGGCTGCTTCCCGGCACGGCCGTCGGCGAGCGGGTGGTCACCTACGAAGAGCAAATCATGAGCGCCGACCTGCCGGCGAGCATCATCATCGTCGGCGCGGGCGCCATCGGCGTGGAATTCGCCTACGTGCTGCACAACTACGGCGTGCAGGTCACCCTGGTGGAGTACATGGAGCGCATCGTGCCGCTGGAGGACGAAGAGATCTCCGCCGAGCTGCACAAACAGTTCGAGCGCGACGGGATCAACATTCTGGTCGGCGCGCGGGTGGAGGGCATCGAGGAGGACGCGCAGGAAGCGCGGGTCACGCTTACGGACGCGGCCGGCGAGCAGCAGGCGCTGGCAGCCGAGACCGTCATGCAGGCCATCGGTTTCGCGCCGCGGGTCGAGGGCTACGGCCTGGAAAACACCGGCGTCGCGCTGACGGAACAGGGCGCCATCGACGTCAACGAGCGCATGCAGACCAGCGTCCCGCACATTTACGCCGTGGGCGACGTGACCATGAAGAAGGCCCTGGCGCACGTGGCCGAGAGTATGGGCATCATCGCCGCCGAGAACATCGCGGGTGCGGAGACGGTCACGCTGGACTACCGCTTCATGCCCTCGGCGACCTACTGCCAGCCGCAGATCGCCAGCTTCGGCTACACGGAAGCCCAGGCGCGCGAAGCCGGTTACGAGGTCAGGGTGGCGAAATTCCCCTGGCAGGCCAACGGCAAGGCGCTGGGCATGGGCGAGTCCGACGGCTTCGTCAAGCTGGTCAGCGACAAACGCTACGGGGAGATATTGGGCGCGCATCTGATCGGCCACGGCGTGACCGAGTTGCTGCCCGAACTGACGCTGGCGCAGGCGGCCGAGTTGACTCCGAACGAGATCGCGCGCAACGTACACGCACACCCGACGCTCAGCGAGGCGCTTAAGGAAGCGGCGCACGGCCTCGAGGGGCAGATGATCAACCTCTAGCTCTAGAGGGCCAAATCTTTAATGAAACAGCCCCGCCGGGCCTTTGGTGGCTGGCAGGGGCTGTTTGCTTCCGGCGTGAGTGTGCGGGCCGTTCAGGCCGGCCCGGCGCGACCGGCTACTGGTTCATGGAACTGATGACGGCGATCTTGCGAAAGGTGTCGGGGTCGCGCACGGCGATGTCGGAAAGCATCTTGCGGTCGATCTCGACGCCGGCCTGCTTCAGGCCGTACATGAAGCGGCTGTACTTCATGCCGTTCATGCGTGAGGCTGCGTTGATGCGCGTGATCCACAGGCGGCGCATGTCGCGCTTGCGCCTGCGGCGGTCGCGATAGGCGTACCAGAGGCTCTTGAGCATGGCCTCGTTGGAGCGCTTGAAGAGGCGGCCGCGCGTCCCCCACTGGCCCTTCATCATCTTGACGATCTTCTTGTGGCGGCGCCGGCGGACGGGGCCGGTTCTGGTTCTGGGCACTTGAATTTCTCCTGACATACTGGCCCGGGCGCGATGGCCCGGGCGAAATGACTACGGGACGCGCCGCCGACTCAGGCCGGCGGGTTGGCGCGGTAACGGGCCAGGTAGGGCGCCATGGTCTTGATGCGGCGCACGTCGACCTTGCTGACGGGTTGCATACGGTCCAGTTGGCGCTTGGTGCGGCTCGACTTGCGGCGCCGCAGGTGGCTCTTGCCGCCCTTGGTGCGCATCACCTTGCCGCTGCCGGTGACCTTGAAGCGCTTGGCCGTGGACTTGTGGGTCTTAAGCTTGTACTTGCGGGTTTTGGTCTTCTTCGCCATGTCTGCCTTGTCGTTATCTGCCGGACTTGTCGGCGATGGGGGCCAGCACCATGAGCATGTTGTTGCCCTCCATTCCCGGGTGCAGTTCCACCACCGCCACGTCCTGCAACTCTTCCGCGATGCCCCTGAGGCGGTCGCGCGCGATTTCCGGATACTCCCGTTCGCGCCCGCGGAACTTGACGCGCACCTTCACCTTCATGCCCTTTTCGATCCAACGCCGCGCATCGCGAACCTTGAAGCCCAGGTGGTGCATGTCGGTCTTGGGCCGCAACTGGATCTCCTTGACCTCGACCGTCTTCTGCTGCTTGCGCGCGCGACGATCGCGACGCTGCCGCTCGTACTGGAACTTGCCAAAGTCCATCATGCGACAGACGGGCGGGCGTGCGGCGGGCGAGACTTCGACGAGGTCCACGCCGCGTTCCTCCGCCATCCCCAGGGCCATGTTGATGGACATGACGCCCAGGTTCTCGTTCCTGTCCGAGATGACTCGAACCTCGCGGGCCCGGATATTGTGATTGGTGCGCAGTTCCGCTGTGGCTATATTCGCCTGTCCTCTCGTTGCCGACGTTGCTTCCTGCCTGCAGGAAGTCCGGGTCGTCAATCGACCTGGCGCGGCAGTATACAACGCCTGCCCCCTGCGTGCAAGTTACAGAAGTCCCTCAACCCAGGCGGCAATGCCAGCTGTGAAGCCCGGAGGCCACAGAGAAGGGTTCGGAACCATCGGGCAGGCAGACTTCGGCCGTGGTATTGGGCGGGATTCGCGCCTCAAGCCGAAAGTCGCCGCCTTCAATGCGCCATGAAGAACTGACCTCGCCGTAGAGAGTCTGGATGGAGGCTCTGGCCCATGTCAGGCCGCCGCCGGGAGAGGGCTGAATGCGAATGCGACGGTAGCCGGGGGCGGCGATCTCAATGCCGGCGACGCGGCGATAGAGAAACTCGACGACCACGCCCTTGGAATAATGGTTGTGCGACCCAAAACCGGACCCGTCTTCACGCACGGCTTCCCAGGTTTCCCAGATGGTGGTCGCGCCCTTGTTGATCGCGTAAAGCCAGGAGGGGATGCTCTCCTGCAGCAGCAGCTTCCAGGCCAGGTCGGCGTGTCCTTCCGCGGCCAGCACCTCGCAGAGCATGCCGGTGGACAGGAAACCGGTGCCCACGTGATAATCGTCCTCCTGCAGCTTGCGCAAGAGCTGCTGCAGCAGTTTTGGCCGCAGCTCTGCGGGCGCGAGATCGAAGGCCAGAGCGCGCACGTAGGAGGCCTGTTTGTCGGGTTTCAGCCTGCCGTCAGCGGCGATGAATTCTTCGGACCACGCCGCACGAATGGCGCTGGCCTCATCGCGAAACTGGCGCGCCTCGTCCGCCTTGCCCAGCACTTCCGCGCTCTGCGCCATCAGGTCGGCGCAGTGCTTGTGGTAGGCGGAGGCGACGTATGGCGCGGAAAACAACAGGCGATTAATGAGGCCGAAGAATATCCAGGGAAAGGCGTCGTCGGGTTCGAGCCATTCGCCCCAGTGATAGCCGCGGTCCTGCAGCACCTGCAGCCGCCGCCTGCGACCCGGAGAAAGGAGACTGTGCGGCGACAGGCGCCGCAGCCAGTGCGTTTTGCGGGCGCGGCGACGCATGAAATCGTACCAGGCGAGCATGCTGTCGTATTGCCGCTCCAGCACCTCGCGGTCGCCGAATGACTGGTACAGCGCCCAGGGGACCATGATGGCGGCGTCGGCCCAGCCGGCGGAGCCTTCAGTCGACCTGACGAGAAACATGCCCTTGCCATCGTGGTAGGGATTGGGCACCAGATTGGGCACCAACCCGTCCGCCTTCTGCTCGGCGGTGAGGTCCCGCAGCCAGCGACTGAAGAAGGTCGCACAGTCCATCAGGGTGGCGCCGGCGCGCGCAAAGACCTGGGCGTCTCCTGTCCAGCCGGCGCGTTCGCGCGTGGGACAATCCGTGGGGACGTCCATGAAATTGCCCTTCATGCTCCACAATACGTTGCTGTGCAACTGGTTCAGGGCCTCGTTGGAGCAGGCGAAGTGGCCGGTCGTCGGCATGTCGGAGTAGATGGCGACCGCCTCGAAGTCCTCCGGCCGAGGTTCGCCAGGCCAGCCTTCCAGCCGCGCATAGCGGAAACCCTGGCTGGTAAAACGCGGTGCGTAAATTTCTTCCCCTTCGCCGCGCAGGGTGTAGTGCACTTCCTGCAGCAGGCGGTCGGCGTTGAGAAAAGTTTGGGCCGGTTCTACCTCGCCGGTCTTGCCCAGGGCCTCGACATGCGAAAGCTTCACCTGCGTTCCCGCCGGACCCTGCACGCGAAATTGCACGTGACCGCTTATGTTCTGGCCGAAATCGAGGATGGTCTGGCCGCCGGGGGATTTCAGGACCACGGGCGTAAATCGCTCCGCCCGCCGCACGGGCGGCGATGACGAGGCGGCCAGCAGGTCCTTCGCGTGATCCACGACCCGCGCCGCGTGCCAGCCCCGGGCGTTGAAGCCGGGTTCATTCCAGCCGGGCATTTCCCGGCGGGCATCGTAGATTTCGCCGTCCTTCCAGTCGGACTTGCGGACGGGGCCGTCGCTGGTGGCCCGCCACTCATCGTCGCTGGTCACGACGACCTGGCTGCCGTCGGCCAGTGTGATTTCCAGCTGCAGGAGCAGGGCAAGGCGCTCGCCGTAACTGTTGCGTTTCGAGTCCAGGCTGAGCTTGCCGCGCCACCAGCCATCCCCCAGGATGGCGCCAAGGGCGTTGGCACCGGGTCGCAGCAGGTCCGTTACGTCGTAGGTCTGGTACTCCAGACGCGTGTGGTAAGCGCTCCAGCCAGGGGTCATCCAGCGGTCGCCGACCCGCTGGCCGTTCAGCCAGAGTTCGTAGAGGCCATGCGCCGTGGCGTAAAGGCGCGCGCTGCGCACGTTGGCGTCAAGGTCAAAGTCGCGGCGCAGGAAGGGCGCCGGTTTGAAGGCCTGCGGGTCAATGTCGCCTTCCGGGTCGATCCAGTCGGCCTGCCAGTCGGCGGTCTGCATTAGACCGGTCTCCCAGCTGGCGGCCCTGCTCCAGGCGGAGACAGCGACGCTGCCCGTCCAGACGCGAACGCGCCAGTTGCAGCGTTGACGGGAACGGAGGGGCGGCCCGCCGTAACTTACGTGCGTGGACTGCCCCGATTTGACCCTGCCGGAGTCCCAGAGCAGCACTCCCTCTTCGTGCACCTGAATTTGCCAGGCGCTCTGCATCGTGCCCGGCCGCCCCGTCACGAGCTGCCAGCTGAAACGCGGGCGCGGCGCATCGATTCCGAGGGGGTTGTGTTGATACTCGCAAACAAGATTGGTTACAGAAACGTCCCTGTTCATTTCACATTTTCCGCTTCACTTTGCTGCGCCAGAGTGTAGCCCTGCGCAGAAGACCTGTCATACCCACTGCCGCCAGCAAGCAGGTCAGGGGCAGCAGCGGCAGGTAGTAGCGTTGCCAGGCCAGGGGGTTAAGCAGCAGGACGACCAGGGTGAGGGCGAGCCAGGCCAGCAGGCCGGCCTGTTCGGGCTTGCGGCCGATTCGCGCGAGACCGGCCAGCGTCAGCAGGGAAAGTGCGCCTCCGGTCAGCGGGTTCACCGGCATGCCGGAGAGCGGTGAGGCGCGCCAGATTTCGATTTCGGCAGTGATGGCCTCGTAATCCGACCAGGAGGCGACCTCATAGAACATCGCTGGTCGCAGAAAGGGCTGGGTGAGGACCTGGTCAAGGCGTTCGGTCAGAGTCATGCCGACGCCGCCCGGCTGCAAGCTTCGGACCTGGACTTCCAGAAGATCGCTTCGGACCTGCACGAGGCGCTGCAGCACACCCCAGGGGTCGGGCCACAGGGCGGGCGAGAGGGCCAGGAAAACCGTCAGCGCCAGAATGCCGCAGAGGACACATCGTCTGGCGGTTTTTGGCAACGCCTGGCGCTCCCGTCGCAGCAGCGCCGCCAGGCAGAGCCAGGCCAGCGCGCCGCCCAGGAAGAGCAGGGCGCTGTGCTTGGAAGCCAGGGCCAGCCCGCCGGAGAGGGCCAGCGCCAACCACCAGCGCCAGCCTGCCCGCTCACCATGCCGGAGAATCATCAGGGCGCAACAGATGGTTAGCAGCCCAAATAAGAGCATGGGGCCCTCCGTCAGGGCGCGGCGCCCGTTCAGCAACAGGGCAGGGTGCAGGGTGTAAAGCCCGCTGGCCAGCAGGGCCGTAGCGATTCCGCCCAGTCGCCAGGCGATGGCGTAGAGCAGGGGAACGCTGAGGGCGAAAAACAGCGCAGACGGGTAGCGGCTGGTCAGCAGCAAGGGCGGCGACGGACGCAGGCCGAGAGCGAGGTTCGTGTCGTAATCCAGCGCCCAGTCCCAGCCGGGTTCCGGCGGCAGGTCCTCGCTGCTGCGGCCGGCAAGGTGCCAGGCGTAGCCGATGGTCCAGGGATTGATGCTGCCCTGCAGCAGACGCCGGTCGGAACTGGCGCTGCGCGGGTCGTCGGGCCGGACGCCGAGGGCGGCGCTGTCGCCATCGATGAAGAGCGTGGCGTAGTCGACGCTTGAGCGGATTTGCAGCGACTCGTCGCCGTGAAAGGGCGCCAGGTCGACTCCGGCCAGGACGTAGACGATCAGCAGGGCCAGCCACAGGGCGACAGCGAGTTGCTGCCGCCGCCTCACAGGCGGATTTCCAGCTGGCGGGCGTGTCGCACGAATTCCAGCGCCTGAAGGACCTGCAGTTGCCCTTCCGTCAGGGGCTGGTCGAGGGTGAGCACGGTCAGGGTGTTGCCGCCGGGGCTGGCGCGACCGGTCTGCCAGCTGGCGATATTGACGTCGTTATCGGCCAGCAGGGTGCCGACGCGACCGATGACGCCGGGTTGGTCACGGCTGCCCATGATGAGCAACTGGCCCAGCGGCACGAAGTTGATGTCGTACTCGTTGATCTGCACGATGCGCGGCTCGCGCCCGTCCAGCAGCGTGCCGCCCATGGTGATTTCCTCGCCGCCCTCCAGGGTGAAGTGGCAGGACACGAGACTGGCGTAATCGCCGGTGCTCAGTCCCCGGGTCTGCATCACCTGCAGGCCGCGGGCGCTGGCCAGCACCGGCGCGTTGATGTAATTGACCTGGTCGCCCAGCACCGGTTTCAGAATGCCGTGCAGCAGCGCGACGGTCAGCGGCTTGATCAGGTCATCCAGCCTTTCGCCGCGGTACTCGACGGCGACCCGCCGCACGGGCTGGCGGGCCAGGGCGTGCAGGATGCGTCCCATGCAATCCGCCAGGCGCATGTAGGGGCGCGCCTCGGCCCAGGGTGTGCCGGGCAGGAAGGGCATGTTGACCACGTGGCGATAGTCATGACCGCGCAGGGCGTCCAGCACCTGGGCGACGATCTGGGTGGAAAGATTCAGATTCGCCTCGCGGGTGTTGTCGCCGATGCGGGGCGTATGCAGCACGGCGTCCAGCCCGATGAGGGGGCTGCCGGAGGGAGGTTCCTGCGGGAAAACGTCGGTGGCGACGCCGGCCAGTTGTCCGCTGCGCAGGGCATCGGCGACGGCTTGTTCATCCCAGACAGCGCCGTGCGCGGTATTGATGAGCCGCGCTCCCGCTCGGATGCGCTCGATGGCCGCGGCATCCAGCATGTGGCGGGTCTCGTCGGTGAGGGGCACGTGCAGGCTGATGAAATCGCTGCGCCCCAGCAGGTCGTCAAGGCCGACCGGTTGCAGGCGGCGATCGCCGGGCTGGTCCTCGGCAATGTAGGGGTCATGGACCAGTACCTGCATGCCGAAGGCCAGGCAGCGCTCCGCCACCACGCGGCCGACGCGTCCGTAGCCGAGGATTCCAATGGTCTTGCCGGCCAGCTGGACGCCCGCCTGGCGCGCGCGCTGCAGGGGCCAGTAACCGGCCTGCAGGCTGTTGTGGGCGGCGACCAGGTTGCGGCCCAGCGCCAGCAGCAGGGCGAGGGTGTGCTCGCCGGCCGCGATGGCGCTGGTGCCCGGCGTGCTGGTGACGATGATGCCGCGACGGGTGGCGGTATCGACGTCGATGTTGCCGACGCCGGTACCGGCAAGACCGATGACCCGCAGGCGCGGCGCATGTTCCAGCAGTTCGGCATCGACCTGGACGTCGCTGCGCACGATCAGGCCTTCGGCGCTTTCAAGCTGTTGACGGAGACTGCTCTCGCCGGGGCGGGCCTGCTTCAGACTGACGTCCTCCGCCTGCCGCAGCAGTTCCATTCCGTCATCGGCGAGGTCGGTGGCAACGACGACGGGACAGGGCGTCATGTCAGCCAGGCGCGCACGGCGTGCAGGTCGGGGAAGACGTAGGGAGTCACGCTTTCCAGGTCGGCAGCCTGGCTGTGACTGCGGTCCGGCACGGCATAGCAGGTCATGCCGGCGGCGGTTGCCGCGCGAGCGCCGTTGGCGCTGTCTTCCAGCGCCAGACAATGTTCCGGCTGAACGCCCAGCAGGCGAGCCGCCAGCAGGTAGACGTCGGGGGCCGGCTTGCCGCGCGGCACGTCGTCGGCCGAGCATCGAAGCCGGAAGACCTCGTCCCAGCCCTGGGACTGCAGGGTGGCCTCGATGATGGCCAGGGGTGAACTGGAGGCGATGGCGAGCGGCCAGGCGCGCGCCTGCACAAAGTCGATCAACTCGGGCGCGCCCGGCTGGGGCCTCACCATGGAGGGTATGAGGCGCAACATGTTGGCGTTGACCTCGGCGGTCAACGCTTCGAGCGGTTCCTGCATGCCGAAGTGGTCGCTCAGCTTCGCCATGAATTCGTCCATTCGCATGCCGATGATGCTGGCGCGCAACTCGTCGGTGTAGTCGAGGCCGCGGCTCGAAAAGACTTCATCTTCGGCGATGTGCCAGATGCGCTCCGAATCCACGAGCAGGCCATCCATGTCGAAGATGACGGCATGCGGTTTCATGGGCTCAGGTGGTCTCACTGGCGAAGGCTCCTGCGAATGCCTGGCGCAAGGGGTCGCGGTTCAGGCTGAGCTGGCCCGATTGCGAGAGTCGCAGGCCTTTTTCGAAGAGGGCCTGATGGGCCGTGCCCCGCAGCCTTTGCCAGCCCGCGGGGCCCGCGGCGAGGGGCAGGAGTGGGGCCAGGCTGGGGCAATGAATGAAAGCGTCGGCGTGCTCGCGCACGGCATCGCGCGCGGCGACGCCGCCGTAGCCCACGAAAAGGTCCACCACCTCGCGCGTGGCGAGGTCCGAGACGCCGTCGCCGATCATGAGGCGCCGGCCGGGGCGATCGCCGGCCAGTTCGCTTACCATCACCGGTTTGCCGCTGGAGACGGTCAGGGGGCCGACCTGGTAATCGAGCCAGGCCTGGTTGTGCTGTGTCTGCGCTTCGTGATAGCGCCACCATTCACCGGCCAGGCGGTCGTACTCCAGCTCCACGGCGCGGATGCGTTCGGCGGGAATGCCAAGGCGTTGCCCGAGACCGCGCACCGGCTCCGCCAGCCCGCCGCTGATGATGAAGACGGCTTTGCCGAGGAATTGCAGGGCATCCAGCAGGGCCTGGGCGTCCGGCACCAGGGTCTGCTGGTAGCGCTCGACGATGGCGTTCACCTGACCACGGGTGGGACGGATCGCCTGCAGGCGCTTGCCGTAGACGCCGGCCAGGTCCAGTTCACCGTTCATGGCGCGTTCGGTCAACACGCTGACGCGCCAGCCCTTTCCCTTCAGCCGCGCCAGTTCGTCGATACCCTCGATGGCGGAAAGGGTGCTGTCGCAGTCGAAGAAAATCAGATCGTAGCTGCCCCAGCGCGTTGCCATCAAGCCTCCGTCAAGCATGTTAAGGCGTCGGCGATTGTAGCCTGGGCCTTGCGCGGCGTGAAGCGGAATTCTGACGAAAGCGGGAGTCCACCATTGGCGAGAGTCGCCAGGCGCGCGACAATAGCGTCGCAGTTGCAGGGGGTGCAATGACCTACCGCAAGATCCACAGGGTCGCCGTGATTGGTTCGGGCACGATGGGCGGCGCATTGGCGGCACTGTTGACCGGAGCCGGTCTGGAGACGACCCTGCTGGACATTCCGGCGGCGGGCACGGCGGCCGGTTCTCCGGCAACGGAGCGCAATGCCCTGGCCCGGGACAACCTGCAGCGTTCGCTGGGGGCGCGTCCGTCACCCTGGTTCAGCGCCAGCGATATTGGGCGCATCCGAATCGGGAACCTGGAGGACGATCTCGCCTGGCTGGCGGAGGTCGACTGGGTGCTGGAGGCGGTCGTCGAGGACCTGGCGACCAAGCGGGCGCTGATGCGTCGTTTGCAGGGGGTCTGCCGGCCGGACTGCGTCATTTCGACCAATACTTCCGGCCTCCCGCTGGCGCAGATCGCCGCCGGAACCCCCGCGGACTTCACAAAACGTTTTCTGGGCACGCATTTCTTCAACCCGCCGCGCTGGCTGCCCTTGCTGGAGCTGATTCCGCATGAAGACACGGACGCGAAACTCCTGCGCTTCATGGGGGACTTCTGCTCGCGGGGGCTGGGCAAGGACGTGGTCGTCTGCCGCGACGTGCCGGGCTTCCTCGGCAACCGCTTTCTATCCATGCTGGGTACGCAGGCCATCGGGCTGGCGCTGGACGAGGGCTACAGCGTCGCCGAAGTGGACCTCCTGACCGGCCCGCTGATCGGCCGCCCGCGCACGGCGACCTTTGGGCTGCAGGACCTGGTGGGCCTCGACGTGGCGCAGGCGGTGGCGCGCAACCTGCGCGACGCCCTGACCGATTCGGCGACGCGCGCGACGCCGGGGCATCCCGGCGCGGTCGCGCTCCATGAACAGTTGATTGCGCGGGGCTGGCTGGGGCGCAAGAGCGGGCGCGGCTTCTGGATGCAGCGCCGGGGGGAGGGGGGTCAGCGCGAGCGCCTGGAACTCAACCTGCAAACGCTGGCGCATGAGGCGACCCAGGCGCCGCAGTTCGAAAGTGTGACAGCGGCCAGATCGGAGCGGGATTTGGGCGCGCGACTGCGTAGGCTGCTGGCGGCGGAGGACCGGGCCGGCCAATTTCTGCGGCGGCACATGGCCTTCACCCTGAGCTTCGCGGCCAGTTGCGTACCGGAGGTGACGGACTCGCCCCTGGCGGTGGACCAGGCGCAACGCCAGGGCTTCAACCATGAGGCGGGACCTTTCGAGCTCTGGGACGCCCTGGGCGTGGCCGCCGGTGTGTCCCTTTGTGAGGCGCAGAATCAGGCCGTGGCGTCCTGGGTACATGACATGCTGGCCAACGATTGCCCGGCGTTTTACCGACGGGACGCGTCTGGCGAGGCGGAGGCCTGTTATGACCCGCAGGCGGGCGAATACCTTCCGCTGCCTGGAGATGAGCGGGCGTTGCAGGCGACAGGGCTAACCGTCCTGCGGAGCAACAGGAGCGCTTCCCTGCGCGACCTCGGCGACGGCGTGGCGCTGTGGGAATTCCACAGCGTGCAGAACAGCATCGACGACGCGCTGATCGAGGGCGGCCACGCGGCGCTGGAGGAGATCGCCGGCGGGCGATATCAGGCGCTGGTCATCGGCAACGACGGCGCGCGCTTCAGCATCGGCTACAACCTGGCGCTGGCATTGCAGCGCATCGAAGACGGGGAGTTTGACGCGCTGGAGCGCAGCGTCAAAAGCCTGCAAGAACTGGTGCGCGGCCTGCGTCAGGCGCCCGCGCCGGTCGTAGCGGCGGCGCAAGGCATGGCGCTGGGCGGCGGCGCCGAACTGCTTTTCGCCTGCGACCGGATCGTCGCGCACAGTGAGTTGCTGCTGGGCCTGGTGGAGTTCAACGTCGGGCTGATTCCAGCCGGGGGCGGTTGTACTGCCATGCTGCAACGCTGGTTGATCCCGCTGATGCGCAATTGCCCGGATGCAGACGCCACGCCGCTGTTGAAGCGATTGTTCACGCACTTGCTGGACGCCGAAATGCTCGTGGCGGCCGCGCCGGAAACGCGCGAGCGGCTGTTGCTGCGCCCGGTTGACCGCGTGCTGATGAAGCGCGCCCATCTGCTGTACGAGGCGAAGCGGGCAGCGCTCCACCTGGCGGACGGTTACCGCGCGCCGCGGCTGGAAGCGGTGTATGCGGCGGGCCGGCAAGTTTACGAGGTTTTGCTCGGGCAGGTGGAGGGCATGGTGGCTGCGGGGGACATGAGCGCGGATGACGCACAAATAGCCCGGCGCCTGGCTTTCGTCCTCAGCGGCGGTGCGACTGAATCCCCAGGCTGGCTGGACGAAGGGGAATTGCATGAACTGGAGCGGAGGGCCTTCATGGACCTTGTGCGCGAAGCCCACACGCAGGCCTGCATCCGGCACATGTTGAAGACCAACCGACCGCTCCGTTTTACAGGCAAAGGTTGATCGAAACGACCACGCGCGTATCAGACACAGGAGAAGCCATGGCCCTGATCAGCTACTTTCATTTCAGCTTCACCGTATCGGACCTGGAGCGCTCGATCGCGTTCTACCGCGACCAGATGGGACTGCGCCTGGTGCACCGCATGGTTCACGACCAGAAATACACCAGCAGCCAGATCGGCTTTAAGGATGCCCTGCTCAAGGTGGCGCTCTTCAACGTCGCCGACATGCCGCAGGGCGCTTCGCCCTCCGGACACGTGCTGGAACTGATCGAATACGTCAACCCGCGCGGTGAGCCGCTGAATGCGGCCACCAACCAGCCCGGCGCGGCGCATTTGGCGCTGCAGGTCGACGATCTTGAGGCCGAGTTCGCGCGGCTGAAGGCGGCGGGCGTGCAGTTCCGTTCGGATGCGCCGGTGCCGATTACGCACGGGCGGCACAGCGGCGGCCTGACCTGCTACCTGCTGGACCCGGACGGAATCACGCTGGAGTTGATCGAACTGCCGGTGCCCTTCACGCCGCAGGACCTCGACTGAGACAGGTCTCAGTCCATGCGCATGCCGCCGTTGACGTCGATGGTGGCGCCGGTCATGAAGTCAGCCGCTGCCGAGGCGAGAAAGACGGCCACGCCGCCGTAGTCGGCCGGGACGCCCAGGCGACCCAGCGGGATTTCCCCGCGCAGTTGTTCCATCAGTTGCGGGTCGTCCCAGGCGTCGGTGAGGGCGCTCTCGGTGGGGCCGGGCGCGATGCAGTTGACCGTGCCGTGGGGTGCCAGGTAGCTGGCGAAGGTCTTGGTCAGGGCGAAGACGCCGGCCTTCGTGGCCACGTAGACCGGGAGATGCGCCTTGCCGCCGGTCCTGCCGCCAATCGAGCTGATGTTGATGATGCGCCCGCACTGTCTGGCGCGCATGTGCTGCGCAGCGGCCTGGGAGAGAAAGAAGACGCCGCGCAGGTTGATGGCGACGATGCGGTCGAAGAGGGCCTGGTCGACCTCGTCGATGGGGTGGATGGGGGCGATGCCGGCGTTGTTGACGAGGATGTCCAGCTGCCCGGTCCGGGCGACGGCGTCCTCGACAACCGAACGGCAACGGTTAACGTCAGTGACGTCCAGCGGCAGGGCCAGGGCGTTTCGGCCCAGTCTTTCAGCGGCCTTTTCGGCCTCAACCCGATCGATATCGGCCAGGACCACGGTGGCGCCGGCATCGTGCAGCGCGCCGGCGATCGCCAGGCCGATGCCGCGGGCGGCGCCGCTGACGAGGGCGGTCTTGCCGGACAGTTGCGACATCTCATACTCCAATCGGTTGCATTGTCCACAAATGACGCTATCCTGACCGGCGCTGTCGCCGTTGCCGGCCCTTGACGGCGTGGCCATGCCAGTCTGCTTTCGCGGGGGGATTCATGAGTGACCGTCCCAACATTATCTTGATGGGGATCGATTCGATTCGCGCCGATCACATGAGTTGTTACGGCTATCCGAAATTGACGACACCCCATCTTGACCGTTTTGCCAGTGAGGGGGCGCTTTTCGAAAACACCTACAGCGCCCACATACCGACCACCTGCGCCTACGCCTCCATGCTGACCGGGATGGACTGCTTCGGCACCCAGGTCGTGGCCCTGCGCCACAAGGGCCCGATGCGTCCGGAAGCGAAATCCATCGCCGAGCATTTGCGCGACCTCGGCTACACCTCGACCTGCGTCGGATTCAGAGGCAACCCGTCGGGGCGCGGCTTCGACAAGTATATCGATTACAAGGCCTGGGGCACCCGCGAGGAAGGTCCCTGCCTCAAGGCGCAGAGCCTGAACGAGGTCGCCATACCGGAGCTGGACCGTCTGGTCGCCGGCGACCAGCCCTTCTTCCTTTTTCTGCGCCACATGGACCCGCACGCGCCCTACCTGCCGCCGGAACCCTACCAGCGCATGTTCTACCACGGCGACGAATGCGACCCGGACAACCGCTCGATGGATCCGGTGATGGCCTTCAAGCCCTTCGCCTCCTTCTTCAAAAGCTGGATGCCGGTGGGCATCAGCGACAAGGACTTCGTCATCGCGCAATACGACGGCGCTATCGCCTACATGGACGCGGCCATCGCCACCATCTTTAAGGCGCTTGAAGCCCATGGCATTTACGACGAGACCATCGTCATCATCAACGGCGACCATGGCGAGACGCTCTACGATCACGAATGCTGGTTCGATCATCACGGCATTTACGACAACGTGCTGCACGTACCGCTGCTGATCCGTTATCCCGGTCGCGTTCCTGCCGGCACGCGCCTCAGCGGCTACAACCAGCACAAGGATTTGGTGCCCACCATTATGGACCTCGCCGGAATCGAACCGGGCGAGTTGAGTTGGCCGTCCGACCAGCAGTTTGACGGCAACAGCCTGATGCCGCTCGTCGATGGGGAAAAGACATCGCTGGAAAGCGAGTTCTATATCAGTGAATGCACCTGGATGCGCAAGCATGGCTGGCGCACGCCCGGCTGGAAGCTGATGGTCGCCCTGGAACCGGACTTTCACTTCAAGCCGCCGGTCGAGCTTTACAACCTGGTCGAGGACCCGGACGAGAACGTCAACCTGGCGGAGCAGGAGCCGGAGATCGTGGCCGACTTGCGCCGGCGCATGGAAAGCTGGGTCGCAAAACGCGAGGCGGAGACCGGCCTGACCAACCCCATGCTGACCCAGGGAGACTGGCACGGCAGGGAGGGCGTGGGCGCCTTCACGAGCTCGCAGCAGGCCTACGATTCGCTCTACATCGGCGACATCAATGAAGGTCGACGCCTGCAGGCCGAGGCCCGCAAGGCTTTGGAAGAAAGCGCAAACAAGGGAGAAGCGGACGCATGACACTGAAAGTAGCAGTCGTCGGGATGGGGGGAATCGGCAACCAGCACGCGGGCGTCTACAGCGAGCGCGACGACGCCGAGGTCGTGGCCGTCTGCGACATCATTCGTGAGAGGTCCGACCTGGCGGCCGAGCGCTTCGGCTGCCAGGGATTCTATTCCGTGCAGGAGATGCTGGCCGCCGGACTGGAGATCGACGCGGCCAGCATGACCACGGCGGGCGTGGAGAACGGCGGCGACCATTACGAGCCGACGATGGAATTGCTGGAGGCCGGCCTGCCGGTGCTGGGCGAAAAGCCCATCTCCAACGAGATTGACAAGGCGAAGGAGATGGTGGCGCTGGCGCGCGAGAAGGGTCTGCGCTACGGCGTCAACCTGAACCACCGCTTCACGCCGGCGGCGGAGATGGCGAAGGGCTGGGTTGAGGACGGCCGCCTCGGCGACCTGAACATGATCAACATGTCCATGTGGATCAACAACCCGAAGGAGAGCTCGCCCTGGTTCCACATGCGCGCCCTGCACCCGCACTCCATCGACGTGATGCGCTACTTCGCCGGCGACGTGGACAAGGTGCAGGCATTCATGAAGAAAGGGACTGGCCGCGCCATCTGGTCCAACGCGCAGGTCAACATGTTGTTCACCAACGGCATGATCGGCTCCCTGCGCGGCAGTTACGACGGCGACTGGGGCCGCGGCAGCTACGGCCTGGAAGCGCTGGACGTGGTCGGCATGAAGGGTCGTTTCACCCTCACCAACGCCTGCGAGGAACTGACCTTCTACCCGCGCATGTCGATCGAAACTGAAGTCTACAACTACGTCGGTGGCATGAAGCATTTCGGCGAGACCTTCAAATCGCGCATCGGACGCTGGGTCGAGCAAAACATTGAGGGCGTCGCGCCGGAGGAAATCGACGGCTCGGGCCTGGAAGCGCTGAAGGCCCAGTTCGTCATCGAGGCCGCCATCGAGTCCTGGCTGAGCGGCGAAGTCGTCAGCGTGGAACGTCCCTGACATGTCGCTGGTGATCATCATCGGGCGCGGACACTCGGGCACCCGCGCGATCTCGCACACGCTCTACGCCAGCGGCGTCTACATGGGCAGCCTGCTCAATGGCTCGGGCGACATGATGCCGCCGCAGAAGATGTACGACGCCTGTCGCGTCGCTGCGAGTTACGTGGACTGGGTGGGCGGGCTGGAGTGGGACTTCAGCCGCTTCATCGACGCCGACATTCCGCAGGAGTTCACCGACCTGCTGGACGACTATCTGGCTGCGATTCTGAGTCACGAGTACGAAAGGATCCCGCACCGCGGCTGGAAAATCCCGGAGACCACTCTGGTTTATCCCTGGATCGTGCGCCGCTTTCCGGACGCGAAGTACATTTTCTGGGTGCGCAACCCGCGTGACTGCATCCTTGGGCGCCACGGCACCGACGACATGCGCCGCTTCGGCATCGATTATCCCGTGACCGACGATCTGCGCCTCAGGCGCGCCATCAGCTGGAAGTACCAGTACGATCTGGTGCGCGCCTGCCCGAAGCCGCGGCACTGGCTGGAGCTGCGCTTCGAGGACTTCGTGCTGGACCAGGAGGCCACCCTGAAGCGTCTGGAAGACTGGCTGGGTTACCCCATGGGCCGCATCATCGTGCGACCCGAGGCGGTCGACCGCTGGAAGCACGACGACGGCGTCAACTACTTTGACTTTTTCGAGCCGGCCATGCGCGACTTCGGCTACGAAATTCCCGGGCTCAGCTGATGCTGCGAGTCTGCGTCATCGGGATGGGGCCTATCGGCCGGCGTCACGCGACGCTCCTGCAGGCGGAACCCCTTGCGGAACTGGTGGGTGTTTGTGACCGGATTCCAGAGCGTGCAAATACCGCCGAGGAAACCTTCGGCGTGCCAGCCTTCCTTGATGCCAAGACCATGCTGAGCGATCTTGCGCCGGACGTGGCGCACGTCACCACCGGCGGCGTGGAGTACGGCAGCGACCATTACGAGCCGACCATGCAGGCGCTGGAAGCCGGCTGCCACGTGCTGGGCGAAAAACCCATCTCCAACGAGATTGAGGAAGCCGGGGAAATGGTCGCCACCGCGCGTGAGCGGGGGCTGTGCTACGGCATCAACCTCAATCACCGCTTCACGCCGGCGGCGCGCGTGGCCAGGGGCTGGGTGGATGAAGGACGCATCGGTCACCAGCTCTTCTGTCGCATGAGCATGTGGATCATGAATCCGACGGAGAGTTCGCCCTGGTTCCAGGTCAAGGCGCTCAACCCGCACACGGTGGACGTGATGCGCTACTTCTGCGGCGATATCGAGCAGGTGCAACTTTTCGCGACGAAAGCGCCGGGCCGCAAGATCTGGTCCACCACCTCCTTCAACATGCGCTTCACGAGCGGGGCGGTGGGCAACCTGACGGCCAGCTACGATATTGAGCGCGGCCACCCGATGGAGCGCTGTGAGGTGGGCGGCACGGAAGGCCGCTTCGTGCTGGACGACATGTGGCGCGAGGCGACGCTGTACCCGGCCGGCGACCTGGTCAAGCAGGTGTACACCGACCCGGTCTTCGGCGGCTTTGGCGATTTCACCAGCACCTTCGCCGATCGCATCCACCGCTTTCTGGAGCAGGTGAGCGACGGGACCAGCCCGGAGGACATCGACGGTTCCGGTGCGGAGGGTCTGGCGGCGCAGAAGGTGCTGGCGGCGGCCATTGTGTCGCTACAGGAAGGAAGCGTGGTTTCAGTCAATGGCATTCGCTAACAGGATGGGGAGACGGGCATGAAGCTGGGTGTGAACTCGGTACTATTCGGCAACCAGGACGTGGAAAGCGCTTTCAAATATACGGCCATGGCGGGCTACGACGGCATCGAGCTGGGCGCCATTCCGGAAATGGCCGATCATCTGGACCTGGACAACTGGCGCGAGGCGGCGCCGAAGATTCGCCAGCTGGCGCAGGACTACGGCCTGGAAGTCACGGCGATGGAACAGTCGCGCCAGGACCTTGAACTGATGGAAAAGGCCTTCCAGGCGGCTGTCGAGATCGGCATTCCCGTCGTCAACTGCGGCCCCGGCGGCGTCACCGGCGATGAAGAGACCTTTCAGCAGAGCGTCGACATGATCGGCAAGCTGGCCGACCGGGCCGAACACTACGGCGTAACCCTGTGCGTCAAGGCCCACGTCGGCGCGGCGATCTACAACACGCCGACCACGATCCGCCTGATGGAGGCGATTACGTCGCCGGCCTTCGGCGTCGACATGGACCCCTCGCACATCCATCGCGCCGGCGAGAACCCGGTCGAGGCCATCGCGGCGGTCATCTCACGGGTGAAGCACGTGCACATCCGCGACTGCAAGGGGCGGCAGCAAGGCCCCGGCGACCCGGTCGACCAGGCCAACGGCCGCGGCGACATCGACCTGGTGGGCTATGTCCGTGTGCTGCACGAGCATGGTTACGACGGCCCGGTGAACCTTGAGGTGATCGGTACGAAGAGGAATGGCCACAGCCTCGAGAACTGCTGCATCATCGGCGCTGAGGCCCGCGGTCACATGCAGGCCTGTTTGCAGGCGGCGGGCGCCCGCTGAGGGGCGGGGGAGCGCACACGATGCAGCGAGTCTGCTTTTTGCTCAAGGTCCGTCAGGACCGGCTTGAGGAGTATGTGGCGCGCCACGAAGAGGTCTGGCCCGAGATGCTGGACGCCCTGCGCGAGACGGGCTGGCACAATTACTCGCTCTTCCTGCGCGACGATGGTCTGCTGATCGGCTATCTGGAGACGCCCGACTTCCAGGCGGCGCTGGACGGCATGGCAGGGCGCGAGGTCAACGAGCGCTGGCAAAATGACATGGCGCCCTACTTCGAGACTCTCGACGGGCGCCACGCCGACGAAAGCATGGTGCCGCTGCAGGAAGTCTTCCACCTGGACTAGCGTGATCAGGCGGGGCGAAATTCGTCCGGATTGACCAAAAGTTGCAGGCCGCCGGGCTGCAGGGTGTAATGCAGTTCGTCGGCCTGGCCGGGGACGCCGTCGGTCTCCATGCCCAGGCGGTCGCCGCTGACCCGCACCTCGGAGCCGCGGCGAATGTGTACCCGCGGATGGTTGACGTGAGCGCCGAAGTAAACGCGCGGGAAGGCGACCAGCACCTCCCGACGTGAAGCGCCATCGATCAGGACGACGTCGAAGAGCCCATCGTCCACGCGGGCGTCGGGCGCGATGCGCATGCCGCTGCCGAAGCTGTTGCAGTTGGCGACGGCCACCAGCCAGTACTCGCCGTCGGCCCAGAGCTCGCCGTCCACCTCGACGCGCATGGTCAGCGGCCGCCGCTGCAGGAGCGTGCCGATGGCGTATTGCGCGTAGGACCAGGGGCGCTTGCCGGGGACATCCGATTTCTGCGCGGCCTCGCCGCTGATGCCGGCGCTGGAAATGCTGAGGAAATAGCGACGCTGCCCGTCAAGCGTGACCTGCGGCAGGTCGATCGGGGTGGGTTGCGCGCCAATGAGTTGCCGCGCAGCTTTCATCAGTGAGAGCGGTAGACCGTGGCTGCGCGCCCAGGCGTTGCCCGTGCCGCCGGGCAGGATGCCCAGTTCCAGCGGCGGGCCGTCCGCATCGCGTTGGGCGAGTGGGACCAGCGTCTCCAGCAAATGATGGACCGTGCCGTCACCGCCGACGGCGATCACACGCCGCGATCCCGAGTCCCAGGCGGCCTGCACCTGCGGCACCATCTCCGCCACGCTGCGGGTCGTCAGGACCTGCAGATCACCCAGGGCCTCGCGCAGGACCGCTTCGATCTGCGACCACTGGCGCAGGGCCAGACCGGTGCCGGCCTGGCCGTTGACGACCACCAGGGCGGGCGCGCTCACAGGCGGACGTGGCCTTCGCCGATGACGACCCACTTGTAGGTCGTCAACTCGGTGAGCGCCATGGGGCCGCGGGCGTGCAGTTTCTGGGTGCTGATGGCGATTTCGGCGCCAAGGCCGAGGGCGCTGCCATCGGTGAAACGCGTGCTGGCATTGACGTAAACGGCCGCCGAGTCGACTTCGGCGCAGAAGCGTTCGGCGCTGGCCATGTTTTGCGTCAGGATGCCGTCCGAGTGCTGCGTACTGTGCGCGCGGATGTGGTCGATGGCCTCGTCCAGCGAATCGACCACCTTGAGCCCCAGGGTGAGGGCGTACCACTCGGTGTCGAAATCTTCCGGGCCGGCGGGGCTGACGCGTTCGTCCCCGTCGAGGCAGGCCAGGGCCCGCGGCTCCGCGCGGAATTCCACGCCGGCCGCGGCCAGGTTTTCCACGACGCGCGGCAGGAACTCCGCCGCCAGGTCGCGTTGCACCAGCAGCGTGTCGAGGGCGTTGCAGACGGCCGGACTGACCGTCTTGGAGTTGTGGATGACCTGCAGCGCGGCATCCAGGTCGGCGCCGGGCTCGACGTAGAGGTGGCAGATGCCGATGCCGCCGGTGATGACGGGGATGGTGCTGTTCTCGCGGCAGAAGTTGTGCAGGCCGTTGCCGCCGCGGGGGATGATCATGTCGACGTATTCGTGCATCCGCAGCAGTTCGCCCACCAGACGGCGATCGCTGCTGGCGATGTACTGGAAAGCGGCGGCGGGCAGGCCTACGCCTTCCATGGCGCGGGAAAGGGCGCGCACCAGCGCCATGTTGCTGCGCAGCACTTCGCGCCCGCCGCGCAAAATGACGGCGTTGCCGGTCTTGAGCGCCAGCGCGGCGACGTCCACGGTGACCTGCGGCCGCGCCTCATAGATGACGCCCAGCACGCCGAGGGACGTGCGCTGTTTCCAGGCGCGCAGGCCCTCGCGCGGTTCGCGTTCGTCGAAGCGTTCGCCGACCGGGTCCGGCAGTTGCGCCACCTTGCGCACATCGGCGATGACGCTGTCCATGCGCCGTTCAAGGTTCAGCCGGTCGCGGATGTACAGTTCGTCCACGCCGGCCTCCCGCGCGGCGGCCATGTCCTCCGCGTTGATGGCGAGGATCTCCGCGCGTTCCGCGGCGAGGGCGTCGGCGATGGCCAGCAGGGCCTCATTTTTCTGCGCAGTCGAGCACTGTGCCAGTTCAACGGCCGCCGCCTTCGCCTGGCGGCCCATCTGCTGCAGGTCGACGGCCTCCTGTGCCACTGCCTCAATCATGGCGCTCTCTCTGTCTCAGGTGGAAAGGACGAGGTTGTTGCGGTGGATCACGGCGTCCCCGTAACTGTAGCCCAAAATGGCGCTGATGCGACTGGAACGCTGGCCGCAAAGGCTGCGCAGGTCGGCGCTGTCGTAACTGCTAAGGCCGCGCGCGATGTCGCTGCCATCCGGCCCGCGCACCTGCAACACCTCGCCGCGCCGGAACTCCCGCTCAACGCCGGTCACGCCGACGGGCAGCAGGCTGGCGCCGCCGTTGCGCAACACGTGGACCGCGCCGGCGTCGATGTGCAGAACGCCGCGCGGGACTTCGGCCAGCAACCAGCGCTTGCGGCTCTGCAGGGAGTCGACGCTGGCCGGGATGCGCGTGCCCACGTTGCCGCCCTGCAGGATGCGCTGCAGGACGTCCGGTTCATGGCCAGGGGCGATGACGGTGTTGACGCCGCTGTTGCTGGCGAGACGCGCGGCCTGCAACTTGGTGGCCATGCCGCCGGTGCCCTCGCGGCTGCCGGCGCCGCCGGCCATCGCCAGGGCGGAGTCGTCGACGCGCTCCAGTTGCTGAATGAGACTGGCGTCCTGGTCGCGACGCGGGTCGGCGGTGAACATGCCGGCCTGGTCGGTCAACAGGACCAGCAGGTCAGCTTCCAGCAGATTGGCGACCAGCGCGGAAATGTTGTCGTTGTCGCCGACGCGGATTTCCTCCACGGCGGTCGTGTCATTTTCGTTGACGACCGGCACGATGCGCCGGTCGATCATGGTCAGCAGGGTGTCGCGGGCGTTGAGATAGCGCGTGCGGTGGTTGAGGTCGCTGCGCGTCAGCAGCACCTGGCCGACGATGATGTCGTGGTCGGCGAAGAGCTCGCTGTAGATCTGCATCAGGCGTCCCTGGCCGACGGCGGCCAGCATCTGGCGCGAGGGCAGGGAGCGGTCCAGTTCGGGGAAACCGAGGATTTCGCGACCGGCCGCCTGCGCGCCGGAGGTCACCACGACGGTTTCATGCCCCAGGCGCTGCAGTTGCGCGATCTGCTGCACCAGATTGAGCATGCAGGCGCGGTCCAGCCGGCGCGTGCCGCTGGTGAGCACACTGCTGCCCAGTTTGATGACCAGGCGCAGCGGCGTGGCAGCGCAATGCCTTGCGGGGGTCACGCCTTCAGCTTGCAAGGGCTGACTGCCGCTGCAGGGCCGCCAACAACTGCCGGGCGCGCGCGCGGACTTCGTCCAGGGGCCAACTGCCGTCGCCGGTCAGCCAGCCAGAGAGACCGGAGCAGGCCGCCCCGGCGTCGAGAAAGCCGGTCAGGTTGTCGGGGTTGATGTTGCCGTTGGCGAGGAATCGCATGTGGCGCAAGGGCCCGCGCAGGGCGCGGAAATAGTCCAGACCAAGCGGGCCGGCCGGAAAGAACTTGAGCAGGTCGACGCCCATGTCCCAGGCCTGGACGCACTCGCTGGGGGTCATCACGCCAGGCGCGACCAGCAGGTCGGCATCCAGCGCCACTTGCACGACCTCCGGCTGAAAGGCCGGCGAAACAATGAAATCGGCGCCGGCTTCGATGACCTGGCGGGCGTCGTCGGCGCTCAGCACCGTGCCCATGCCGCAGAAGACCTGCGGGCCCAGCTCCGCCTTGACCGCCTGCATGGCCGCTACCGGTTCGGTGGAATTCATGGTGAACTCGAAAATGTTGATGCCTTCCTCCACCAGCGCGGCGCAGAGGGGCAGGGCCCGGTCCGGCGGAAAATGTCCGCGCATACCGGCCAGCAGCTTTCGTTGCAGCAGTTCGTCAAGGACTGCGTTCATACGCGACCCTCACAGCGTTCATTAAGGTGATTCCGGCAGTATACCCAGCGGCCAGGGGATTTGGCATACTCAGACGCCGGAGAGGGAGCGGACATGAGCATGCGAATCATCGTGGCGCCTGGCGCCTTCAAGAACAGTCTGACGGCGCAGGAGGCCGCAGACGCCATCGCCAGGGGACTGGAGCAGTCCGGCCTGGGCGCGGACCTGGAGCTGAAGCCCGTCGCGGACGGCGGCAACGGCACGCTGGACGCCATGCTGGCGGGCAGTGGCGAACGCCGCAGTCTGGTCGTAAATGGCCCGCTGGGCGCGCCGGTGCAGGCCGACTGGGGTCTCCTGCCGGACGGAGAGACAGCTGTGATCGAAATGGCGCTGGCCTCGGGCATGGAGCTGCTGGCCACGGAGGAACTGGACCCCCTGCGGGCCAGCACATATGGCACGGGCCAGTTGCTGGAGGCGGCGCTGGAGGCGGGCGCGACGCGCGTCATTCTGGGACTGGGCGGCAGCGCCACGGTGGATGGCGGGGCCGGCTGCCTGCAGGCTCTGGGCGTGCAACTGCTGGATGCCCAGGGCGAGTCCATCGGGCCTGGCGGGGCGCAACTGGGCCGGGTGGCCCGCGTCGATGCCGGCGACATGGACCCGCGCTGGCGCGACAACACCCTGCTACTGGCCTCCGACGTCGACAACCCGACGCTGGGCGAACAGGGCGCGGCGGCGGTCTTCGGGCCGCAGAAGGGCGCCGACGGGCAGCAGGTCGAAACGCTCGAAGCGCAGTTGTCCCATTTCTTCACGGTGATTCACGAGCAGACCGGCCGTGACCTGCGCCAGGTGCCCGGCGGCGGCGCGGCGGGCGCCTTTGCCGCGGGCATGATGGCCTTCCTCGATGCAGAACTGCAGCCGGGCATCGAACTGGTGCTGGCGCACAGCGGCTTCGAAGGGGCGCTGACAGACGCCGATCTGGTCATCACCGGCGAGGGACAGATGGACGAGCAGACCATCCACGGCAAGGGGCCCATCGGCGTGGCGCGCATGGCGCGGGCGCAGGGCGTGCCGACCGTGGCGCTGGTGGGGGGTCTGGCGGTTCACGACGCGAAACTGCATGCGGCGGGCATGCAGGCCGTTTTGCCGATCACGCCGCGTCCGATGTCGCTGGAAGAGGCGCTGGAGGATGCATCGCAATTGCTGGAGCGGGCCGCCCTGCGACTGGGCTATTTGTTGCAGACCTCACGTCTCCCTGGTTAAGTTGTTCCGGGATCACAGAAGGATTACACAAGCGCACATTCACAATCAGGAAAGCTATGGATCGCAGGACTTTCCTCAAACTGGCAGGCGCGGCAGTTCCCGGTCTTGCCGCGACGCGCGCCCTCGCCGGCAAAGCGCGTATCCCGGCCAGTTCCGCTGCGAATTCACGCCTGGCGCAGAGTACCTGGCGACCCAACTACGGGCCGAACCCGGACCCTTCCCTGCGCCCGGCGCCGGTGACCCGCAAGCTATTGGTCATCATCAACAACCCGCGTCTGCCCAGTTACGGTAACGTCACGGTGAGGCAATACTTTGGCTGGAACAATCCTGACTGGCTGATCGCCAACCACATCCGCGACCTGCGGCACGCCAGTTTCGGCTATGTGAATTACGTCATTGCGCAAAGAGTCGTCGTGGACGACTTTGCCCGCTGGCCGATCAAGGTGGATGGCTTCCGCTACGACGAACACAGCTACATCGAAACGGTGCGGACGCGCAACAGGCATCTGCCCTGGCACATCAACCACCACGCCTTCTTTGCCGATCACAACATCCTTGAGCGCGTCCGCTCCGGCCAGGTCGATGAGGTCTGGCATATCGGCCCGCCTTATGACGGCAACTGGGAGGCCGTGATGGCCGGACCGGGTGCGTCCTATTCCAATGCCCCGCCCGTAGGGGGCACGGATCATGCGGGAAAGCGCTTCGTGTTCATGGCCTACAATCTTGAACGCACCCTGACCGAGATGCTGCACAGCTATGGCCACCGGGCCGAAGGGCATCTGAATACGGTCCACGGCCGCTTCGGCGACCAGGACAATCTGTGGAAACGCTTCACGCGCCGGGAGGCCTCGCACCCGGGGCAGGCGGAAGTCGGCAACATTCATTTTCCTCCCAACGCCGAACGGGACTACGACAGGTCGAATCCGAGGGTGGTCCAGAGCAACAGCGACGACTGGTACCATTTCCCCTTTCTGACGGGCAATCGCTTCCGCCCGATCAGCAGCAGTGAATGGAACAGCGCGCCACGGCTCTACTATCTCTGGTGGATGCGGCACTTGCCGCACGTGGAAGGCTCCTGCGACGGCGTCGCGCTCAACTGGTGGCGCTACGTGGTGGACCCCAACACGATCTAGTCCGCCTTCGCCCGCAATCAGACACACTGCATTTGCCGATGCTGGACGCAAGGTCTCCAGTGCCTTGGCGGGCCGCCCTGGAATCTTTGCCGCTGCGAGAAAACTGCCGCGGCAGGGATCCCGGTTCCGGATTCCTCTTTGCGTTCTTAAGTGTTTCCAGATTAAAATGACCGACATTCACGGCAGCATCAATTCGTTATTGAGTCTATGAAAGAAACGGGTGTGGACAGACGAAAGTTTCTGAAACTGGCAGGCGCGGCTGTTCCCGGGCTTGCGGCGACGCGCGCCCTGGCCGGTTTGCCGGGTGGTTCCGCCGGGGGAGGAGCGTCTTCCCGGCTGGCACAAAGCACCTGGCGGCCCAACTACGGGCCGAATCCGGCCCCTTCGTTGAGGCCGGAACCCGTTACGCGCCGGTTGCTGGTCGTCACCCTCAATCCACGCCTGCGCAGCATGGGCAACATTACCGTGCAGCAATACATGCGTCTGAACAACCCGGGCTGGCTGATCGCCAATCACATTCGCGACCTGCGCCACGCCAGTTACGGTTACGTGAATTACCAGGTTGTTGAGAACATCCACATTGATGATTTTGCCCACTGGCCAGTCCTGCAGGACGGATTCCGCTACGACGAGCACAGTTATCTGGAAGTCTTGCGCAACTACCGGGCGGGGGGCGGGGCACCACAGCGGAATCCCTGGCTCATCGACCATCACGCGTACTTCAATCAATTCAACATTTTCGAGCGCGTCAGAACCGGCCAGATCGATGAAGTCTGGCAGATCGAAACGCCCTTCGGTGGCAACTGGGAAGCCGTGATGGCGGGTCCGGGCGCTTCGTATTCCAACGCTCCGCCAGTCGGGGGTACCGACCATGCAGGCAGGCGCTTCGTCTTCATGGTCTACAACATGGAACGGACGCTGACCGAGATGCTCCACAGCTATGGCCACCGCGCTGAAGGCCATTTGAACACCGTACACAGCCGCTTCGGCGACCAGGACAACCTGTGGAAGCGCTTCATACGGCGCGAGGCCTCGCACCCGGGGCAGGCGGAGGTCGGCAACATCCACTTTCCGCCCAATGCCGAACGGGACTACGACAGGTCGAACCCGCGGGTGGTCCAGAGCAATGCCGACGACTGGTACCATTTCCCCTTCCTGACGGGCAATCGCTTCCGCCCGATGAGCAGCGGGGAGTGGAACAGCGTGGCACGGCTGTACTATCTCTGGTGGATGCGACACCTGCCGCACGTCGCCGGCGAATGCGACGGCGTCGCGCTCAACTGGTGGCGCTACATCGTGGACCCCAACACGATCTAGTCAAGTTCCGCGTGGATGGCGGCGGCCAGGTCCTCCGTGATGCCAGGCAGGGCCGCCAGTTCATCGATGGTGGCCGCACGAATGGCGTCGATGGAATTCGAATAGTTCTTCAACAGCGCCTTGCGTTTGGCGGGGCCGATGCCTGGCACGGCTTCCAGGCGACTGGCCATGCCCTGTTTGCGGCGCCGGTTGCGGTGGCTGGTGATCGCAAAGCGATGGGCCTCGTCGCGGATGCGCTGAACGAGGAAGAGCGCCTGGTCGCGCGGGGGCAGCAGCAGCGGCCGGTGAGCGCCGGGCATCCACAGTTCCTCGAAACGCTTGGCCAGCCCCGCCACCCGCAGCGTGTCCTCCAGACCGAATTCGCGTAACACCTCCAGCGCGACGTTGAGTTGGCCGCGTCCGCCGTCAACGATCAGCAGGTCCGGCAGGAGACGCCATGTTTCCTCGTTGTCGCGTCCGACGGGCGGAAGCGCGTCGTCCCGCTCCCGCGCGCGGACGTAACGGGCGAAGCGGCGCGTGAGGGCCTCGCGCATTGACTGGTAATCGTCAGAACCGCGGTGGCTGACCGAGCGGATGTTGAAACGGCGGTACTCGCTTTTGCGGGCCACGCCGCGCACGAAAACGACGCGGCTGGCCACGATGGCCGTGCCCTGGGTGGTGCTGACGTCAAAGCACTCGATGCGGTTGGGCGGGCGGGGCAGTTGCAGGGCGGCCTGCAGGCTGGCGAGGGCATCTTCCTGGCGCAGTGAGTCCGCTTCCCACTGGGCCCGCAACATGTGCAGGGCCTCGGCCGCGTTTTCCCGGGCGAGGCTCACCAGTTCGCGCTTGCGGCCCCGCTGCGGCACGGTGATGCTGACCTTGCTGCCGCCGCGCCGGTCCTTCAGCCACTGTTCGATGATGCGCGCTTCCTCGACGTGGTTGGGCAGGATGACCTCTTTGGGGATTTCGCTGGCCTCGTTGTAAAAGCGTTTGAGGAAAGCGCGCACGACGATCTCGTCGCTGTCGTCGGCGGTCCCCTCAAGCGCGTGCGAATCGCTGCCGATCAGGCGGCCGTTGCGAATGAAGAGAATCTGCACGACGGCGTCGTGTTTGTCACGCGCCAGGGCGATGACGTCGTGATTGCTGAGGCTGTGGCCGACCGTGCGATTCTTCTGGGTGATCATGTCGATGGCGCGCAACTGGTCCCGCAGGGAAGCGGCGCGCTCAAACTGGAGCGCCGTGGCGGCCTCGTCCATCTCCCCACGCAGACGAGTCACGATTTCTTCCGAGCGGCCGCGCAACACGGCCATCAGGCCGGCGATCATCGCCCTGTAGGCTTCCCGGCCGACCGCGCCGATGCAGGGCGCATTGCAGAGCTGGATATCGTGGTAAAGGCAGGCGCGCTCGTCCTGGCCGTCGATGTCGCGGTCGCAGGTGAGGTAGGGGAAGACCTTGCGCAGGGTCTGCAGCGTATCCTGCGCGGCCCACATGGCGACGTAGGGGCCGAAGTAGCGGCTGCCATCGCGCACCAGGCGGCGAGTCACGTCGACCCGCGGGAAGTCGTCCTGCCAGGAGACGCGGATATAGGGATAGCGTTTGTTGTCCTTGAGCGCAATGTTGAAGTGCGGCAGGTGGCGCTTGATCAGGGTCTCCTCAAGGATGAGGGCCTTGACCTCGTTGCGCTCAACGATGAAATCGATGTCGCGGATGCGGTCGCGCAGGCGTCGCGTTTTTTCGCTGTGTTCGGCGCTGTTGTTGAAGTAACTGCGCACGCGGTTGCGCAGGCGCCGCGCCTTGCCGATATACAGGACTTCGCCGCGCTCCCCCTTCATCAGATAGACCCCGGGCTTTTGCGGCAGGTTTTCAAGGATGGTGCGGATGTGGGAAGAGGGGCTGAAGGTCATGGTATAGTCAGCGTGTGCGCCAGACCAACGCTATGGAACCGGTCCCTCCAGTATAGCGGAAGCGGGCATGTCCTCTGACAGCAGACCTGGGGAAGGCGGCGCGCCGGCGCTTCGCCAGGCGCCGTCGCCGCACGCCCCGGTGCTGGTGGATTCCGTGCTGCAGTGGCTACTGCCGGCGGGACGTCTCATTGATGGCACGGTTGGCGCCGGCGGTCACAGCGAGGCGCTGCTGGCGGGCGGTGCCGGCGCCCTGCTCGGCATGGACCTGGACCGGGATGCGCTGGCGCTGGCGCGCGAGCGACTGTCCCCCTGGCAGGGGCAGGTGACCCTGCGGCATGGCAGTTATGAGGACATGCGCCTGGCGGCCAGCAGTCTGGGCTGGCGTGAGGTCGACGGCATCCTGCTCGACCTGGGCGTTTCCTCCCTGCAACTGGACCGCGCCGAACGGGGTTTCGCCCTGCGCCACGAGGGGCCGCTGGATATGCGCTTCGATCCCGCCTCCGGCATTCCGGACGCCGAATCTCTGGTCAACGACAGCAGTGAGGAAGCGCTGGCAGAACTCTTTCGGCGCTACGGAGAGGAACGCCACAGCAGGCGTCTGGCCCGCATGATCGTGCGCGAGCGCCCCTTCAGCGGCAGCGGCGAACTGGCCCGCGCCATTGCGCGCGCGACGCCCCGGCCCTGGCCCAGGCGCATTCATCCGGCGACGCGTGTATTCCAGGCCCTGCGCATTGCCGTCAATGACGAGCTGGAAACGCTGGGCAGGGCCCTGCCGGAGGCCCTGTCCCTGTTGCGGCCGGGTGGACGACTGGTCGTCATCAGCTTTCACAGCCTGGAGGACCGGATTGTGAAGCGTTGGCTGCAGCAGGAGGAGCGCGACTGCATCTGCCCGCCGCAGCTGCCGGTCTGCGCCTGCGACCAGCGCGCCCGTTTGCGTCGTTTGCGGCGCCGGCCACTTGTGGCCGACGCTGTGGAGCGGGGTGCAAATCCCCGCAGTCGTAGCGCGAAACTGCGTGTGGCGGAGAAGCTGTGAGACAGGGCGTCCTCCTTGAGCATGCCCTGCGTCGTTCCTGGCGACGGCAGCGCCAGGCCGTTGTGCTGGCCTCGCTGGGGCTTTTGATGGCGGTCATCGTGGGCGCGCTGGTCTATTTGTCCCAGGCGGCGCTGGATGCCACGACCGGCCGTCAACTGGAAATCCTGATTGCCGAACGCAATGAACTGGAGCAACTCAACGAGAGCCTGCGTTCGGAGATCGCCAGCCTGCGCAGCGTGCCGCGATTGCGGCGGCGGGCGGAGGAGATGGGCTTTCGTCTGGCGAACACGGAGGACATCGACTACGTCGTTGTGGACCAGTACGATCCGCGACGGACGGCGGTGGCGCCGCAGATTTACGCGCAACAGGCGACCCCGGCTGCCGATTATGATGAGACGCTGGCCGGCTGGATACAGCAACAACTGGACGCTTTCAACCGTCAGCCTGATTCCGCGGAGGGCGAATGAGGCAGAACCTGCCTGACGATACGCTGCGGCAACGCCTGCCGATCGTCATTGCAGGCCTGTTGCTGGCCAGTGTGTTGCTGATGCTGCGTCTGGTCTCCTTCCAGTTTCAGCTGGACCCGGCCGTGACCAGTTATCTGGAAGGTGTGCGCGCATCCGGCTACCAGCGCACACTGCGCCAGGCGGCCGTGCGCGGCAACATTTATGACCGCGACCTGCAGGCGATGGCGGTGAACTCGCTCGAATACCGCGTTGGCATCAGTCCCAATCTGGTCTCGCAGCCGCGTGAAACGGCCATACGACTGGCGGGCATCATGGGGCTGGACGAACTGGACACCTTCAATCGCATCACCAGCGAAGTCCCCTGGGTGTTGCTGTCGGCGGGCGTCAGCGCGGACCAGGGGCGGCAGGTGGCCGAACTGGACCTTCTGGGCGTGACGATCGAGGCGAGGCCGCGACGTTACTATCCGCAGGGGTCGATGGCTGCCCAGGTGGTGGGCTTCGTGGGCGGCGACCTGCAGGGTTACTACGGCGTTGAAGGCTTCTATGACGGGCAACTGGCCGGTCGCGAGCAGGAGCAAATGCTCAGCAATATCCCCTTTGACGTGCCGGAGGACCATGACGAGGACCGCGGCTCCGACATTGTGCTGACCATCGATCGCGAAATTCAGTACCTGGCCGAGAGCGAACTTGAAGGCAGCGTGGCGCTGACCAACGCAGCCCGCGGCAACATCCTCGTCATGGACCCGCGCAGCGGCGAAATGCTGGCCATGGCCAGCTGGCCTACCTTCGACCCCAATGCCTGGTACGAGGTGCGCGACGATACCCTGCTGCAGAATGCGGCGATCAACGGCCTCTTCGAACCCGGCAGCCTGATGCAGGTGTTGACCCTCGCCGTGGCGCTGGAGCGTGGCGCCTACCGGATGGACGACACCTACCTGGACCGGGGCTACATCGAGGCCGGCGGCGTGCAGGTGCAGAACTGGGACCGCAAGGCCCATGGCGTGGTCGACCTGACCACCATACTGGTGGAGACGCTCAACGTTGGCGCCGCGACCATCAGCATGCAAATGGGACCGGCGACCTTTTACAGCGGCCTGCGGGAATTCGGCATTGGTGAGCCGACGGGCATCGACCTGCAGGGAGAACTTCCCGGCATCCTGTTCGTGCCGGGCGATGAGGACTACAACGACAGCCTGTTGCTGACCAACAGTTTCGGCCAGGGCGTGGCCGTCACTCCCCTGCAAATCCTGACGGCCTTTGCCGCCATCGCCAACGACGGCCTGATGATGCAACCGCACGTCTTTCGACGCCTGCTGGATGGCGACGAGGTGCGCGCATCGTCTCCATCGACGCTGGGGCGGCCGATCAGTTCCGCAACGGCCCGACAGGTGACCGAAATGATGGTGACTGCCACCCGCGAGGGCATGGGCAGTCGCGCCGATCTGCCGGGCTACACGGTCGCCGGCACGGCGGGCACAGCCCAGGTGCCCACCACCCTGGGCTACGAAGCGGGCACGTCCATCGTCTCCTTCATCGGCTTTCTGCCGGCGGACGATCCCCGGGTCATCGTCTTCATCCGCCTGGACCATCCCAACGAGTACTGGGGCGCGGCGGCCGCGGCGCCGGTCTTCCAGCGCCTGGCGCAACGCCTGGTCATTCTGATGAACATTCCTCCCGATGACGTACGGCGGGACCTGGTCGCTGCCGGAGGCGCCGTTGAGGCCATCCAGCACTAGTCGCTGACCGGCGCCGGCCGGCAAAAGCGGCCTGGCGCGCCTGGCAATGGTGGCCGATGCGCCAGATGCGCTAGAATTGAATCTGGCGAAAGACAGGGCGGGCATGGGACTTCCCTTTGCGTTGGCGGTGGGTTCGATCACTTTCCTGCTGGGCGTAATCTGGGGCGGGCCGCTGATCGAGTTGCTGCGACGTCTGGGCATTGGCAAGCAGATCCGCGCCGAACTGGGCGAAAGGCAGCAACGCAAGGTAGGGACGCCGACCATGGGCGGCGTGCTAATCATTGTGTCGGTCGTGGTGCTTACGGCCGGTCTCAACCTTGCCAGCGTTGTGCGTCAGGTGAGCGGCCGCAGCATCCTGCTGCCGATGATCGTGTTGCTGGCCTTCGGCGTGTTGGGCGCTATCGACGACCGCGCCAGCATCCTGCGCTCGCGCGGGCCCCTGGGGGAGGGGCTGTCGGGCCGCGTCAAGTTCGCTGTCCAGGTGGTTATGGCCGTCGCCGTGGCGGTCTTCATTTCCACCTGGGAGGGCGGCGTTTCCTACGCCAATTCGGTCAACCTGCCGCTGGTTGAACTGTCGATTCCCCTGAGTCCGGTCCTGTTCATTCCTCTTTGCGCCTTTTTCATCGTGGGGACTTCCAATGCCGTCAATTTCACCGACGGTCTTGACGGGCTGGCGGGCATCATTTCGGCCAGCGCCTTCGCGGCCTACGGCATCATCGCCTGGCTGCAGAACCAGGTGTTCCTGACCCAGTTTTGCTTCATCGTGGTCGGCGCCTGTTTCGCCTTCCTGTGGTACAACGCGCATCCGGCGCAGATGTTCATGGGCGATACCGGCTCGCTGGCGCTGGGGGCGGCGCTGGGCACGGTGGCGGTCATGACCGGGCAGTGGCTGCTCCTGCCGATCATCGCGATCGTGCCCCTGGCCGAGACGCTGAGCGTGATTCTGCAGGTTGCCTCGGCGCGCTGGTCGCGACGATATCGAGGTGTGGACCGTCGCCTCTTTCGCCAGGCACCGCTGCACGGCCACTTCGAACTGGGTGGCTGGAGCGAGACGCAAATCGTGCAACGCTTCTGGCTGGTTGGCTTGCTGAGCGCGATGCTTGGTGTGGCGCTGGCGTTGATCTGAGGCACTTACCTGTCGATGGATTCCCTGCAGGGAAAGCGGGTACTGGTGCTTGGCTACGGGCGGCAGGGGCGCGCTTTGGCGCGCTGGTTGCCGACCAGGGGCGCCAGCGTGACGGTCAGCGACCGCCGGCCCCTTGAGCCTGCCCTGGACGAACTGCCGCCGGGCGCGAGGGTCGAGTTTGTCAGCGGCGATCATTCGCCGGACCTGCTCGACGAAACGGACCTGATGTGCCTGTCCGGTGGCGTCCCGCTGGACACGCCCATGGTCAGGGAGGCGCGGCGACGCGGCATACCGCTCACGAATGATGCGCAGCTCTTCATGGAACGCTGCCCGGCGCCCGTCATTGGCATCACGGGCAGCGCCGGCAAGACCACCACCACGTCGCTGGTGGCGGCCATGCTGGAGGCGGCCGGTCGGCAGGTGTGGACGGGCGGCAACATCGGCCATGTCCTGCTCGATGATCTTGGCCGCATGCAGGCCGGGGACGTCGTGGTCATGGAGCTGTCGAGTTTCCAGCTGGAACTGATGACCTGCAGCCCGCAACTGGCGGTGGTCCTCAACGTCACGCCCAATCACCTCGACCGGCACGGTACGATGGAGGCCTACGCCGCAGCCAAGGCCCGCATTCTGGATTTTCAGGGAGGAGAGGACTGCGCCATCCTCGGCCACGATGATGGTGGCAGCCGCGCGCTGAAATCGCAGGTGCGGGTGGGGCTGGCCTGGTTTGGCAGGGAAAGACCGCCGGGAGACGGCGCCTGGTGCCAGGACGAAGACCTGTGGCTGGCCGGCCGCTGCGCAGAAAATGGCGAGGCCCAAAGCGTTTGCGCCAGGGCGGACAGCCCCTTGCCAGGGCCGCACAACCTGATGAATCTGCTGGCGGCCTGCGCCACGGCGGGCGCGGCGGGGGTCGCGGCGCCGGCGATGGCCCAGGCCATTCGCGACTTTCGCGGCGTACCCCATCGCCTCGAGACCGTGCGCAGTCTGGAGGGCGTCACCTGGGTCAATGACAGTATCGCCACGGCGCCGGAGCGCGTGGTGGCGGCCCTGCGCAGCTACGACGGCCCCCTGATTTTGCTGGCCGGTGGCGTGGACAAGCAGTTGCCCTGGGAAGACATGTTGCGACTGGCCTTGCAGAAATCGCGCTGTATCATCACCTTCGGGCACTTTGGCGAAGCGATTCGCGACATGACGCTGGCGCTGGGCGGAGCGGGCGCGGCGGTCTGCAACGTGGCGGGGCTGGACGAGGCGGTCGCTCTGGCTGCCGGGCGCGCGCAGGCCGGCGACGTCGTGCTGCTTTCACCCGGTGGCACCAGTTTCGATGCCTACCGCGATTTCGCCGAACGTGGCGCCCACTTTCGCCGACTGGTCGAGGCACTGTGAGCGATGCTGTCCGACGCTGAATTGCAGGACGCCGACAACCTCACGCTGGAGCAGGAACAGGCCGGCGTGGCCGTCATGGCGCCGGCCGCAGGCGGCATCCGGCGCGGCTACAGCTGGAGTGAACTGGCCCGCGGGATCGATCGCTGGCTGCTCTTGCTGGTCGGCATGCTGCTGTTCGCCGGCACCCTGATGGTCTACAGCGCCACCTTTGACTGGAGTTACCAGAGTTTCGGCAGCGAAGTCGAAATCCTGCTGCGCCACATCCGCAACATTCTCATCGGCAGCGTGTTTCTGGTGGTGCTGGCGCTGCTGGATTACCGTGTCCTGCGGCGCATGGTCGTGTGGCTTTTGCTCATCACCATCGGTTTCCTGGTGGCGGTCTGGTTGTTCGGTGACGACACCTTCGGCGCGCGGCGGGCGTTGATTGCCGGTTCCTTTCAGCCCGGCGAAGCCGCCGAACTGGTCATCGTCCTCTACATGGCCGCCTGGCTCAGTTCCCGTCGCGGGCAAATCCGCAGCATCGGCTATGGCCTTCTTCCCTTCTCGGTGCTGGTAGGCATCGTTGCCGGGCTGATTTTTATGCAGCCGGATTTCAGCACGGCGGCCATCATCATCGTCACGTCGACCGTGATGTTTTTCCTGGCCGGCGCGGACCTGCGCCAGTTGCTGGGCACATTCGGCCTGACATCGCTGGTCATGCTGATGGTCACCTGGCTGGGCCTGCTGCCCGATTACGTACCCAACCGCGTGACGACCTACCTGGCCGGCGTGACCGACCTGACCCAGGCCAACTATCACGTGCAGCAGGCCATCATCGCCTTTCTCAATGGCGGCTGGACCGGCGTGGGCCTGGGCAACGGGCGCCAGAAGTTCGGCTTCCTGCCCGCGACTCACACGGACAGCATATTCGCCGTGATCGGTGAGGAACTGGGCGTGCTGGGCATGACTTTCATTCTGCTGCTCTACGTGTTGCTGGTCCTGCGCGGCTTTTACGTGGCGCGCCGCGCCCGGGATCCCTTTGGCGCCCTGCTGGCAGCCGGCCTCACGGTCTGGATCGCGGTCAAGGCGCTGCTCAACATCGCCGTCATCACGGCCGTGGTGCCGTCGACCGGGACGCCTCTGCCCTTTGTCAGTTTCGGCGGCTCGTCGCTGGTCGTGCTGATGGCGGGAACCGGCCTCCTGCTGAGCGTCAGTCGTCTGCCTTACCGTCAGGCCGCCTTGCAGGAACGGAGAGGACTGATTGCGAATCCTGATCGCAGCGGGGGGGACCGGCGGGCACGTTTATCCCGCGCTGGCCGTCGCCGCGGCCCTTCCTGAGTTACACCCGCAGGTCGAGCTTCACTTCGCTGGCAGCGGTGGCCTGGAGGACCAACTGGTCACGCGCGCGAACCTGCCTTTCGCAGCCTGCCACGTCATCGCCGCCGGGCCCGTGGCCGGCGTCAGTTGGCCGCGCCGCTTCATGAGTCTGCTGCGCCTGTCCATGGGTCTGCTGATGGCGCTGTGGTTGCTGTTGCGGCGCCGGCCCCGCAGCGTGCTGTTGACCGGCGGCTGGAGCAATCTGCCGGTGGCGCTGGCCGCCTGGCTGCTGCGCGTGCCTTCCCTGGTGTTTTTGCCGGATATAGAGCCGGGCGCCACGATCCGTCTGTTGCGCCGCTTCGTCAGCCGGGTTGCATTGACCGTGCCTGAGTCAGGGCGCTGGTTTACGGATGTGCCGACAGTCGTGACCGGCTATCCCCTGCGCCAGGAATTCATGGCGGCGACGCGGGCGGCGGGTCAGGCGCACTTCGGTCTTGATTCGCAACGCCGCACCCTGCTGGTTTTCGGCGGCAGCCGCGGCGCGCGCAGCATCAACCGCGCCCTGCTGTCGATCCTGCCCTCCCTGTTGGCGGAAGGCATTCAGGTCCTGCACGTCAGCGGCGAACTCGACTGGCCGGAGGTCAAGGCCCGCCGCGCCGAGTTGCCGGATGCCGCCTCCTGGCACGCCTTCCCCTACCTGCACCACGAGATGGGACTGGCCCAGGCGGCGGCGGACCTGGCGCTCAGCCGCGCCGGGGCGAGCGTGCTGGCGGAATTTCCGCACGCCGGCCTGCCGGCAATACTCGTCCCCTATCCCTGGGCCTGGCGCTATCAAAAGACCAACGCCGACTGGCTGGAGGCGCGCGGCGCGGCGCTGACCCTGGATGACGCCAGCCTGAAGACCAGCCTGCTGCCGACCCTGCGCGCCCTGCTGCGGGACGAGGAGCGGCTTCGGGAGATGCGACGCGCGACGACGGCCCTGGCTCGTCCCGACGGGGCCCGCAAACTGGCCGGTGAGTTGCTGGCGCTGGGCGGCCAGGATGCCTGACTTCGCGGCAGTGAAACGGGGTGGGGACGACCCGGTGTCAGGGCTTAAACCGGGTGAACAGGTGCACGTCGTCGGGATTGGCGGCGCCGGCATGTCCGCCATCGCCCGCGTGATGCTGCAACAAGGCTATCGCGTCAGCGGCTCCGATCGCGAGCTAAACGACCTGACGAAAGGCCTGCAACAGGAAGGTGCGCGCATCCACGAGGGGGAGGACGCGAGCCGCGTCGGCGCGGCCCGCCTGGTGCTGGCCTCTTCCGCCATTCCGGAACAAAACGCCGAACTGGCGCAAGCGCGGGCGCAGCGCATACCAGTCGTGCGGCGCACGGATTTCATCGCCGGCCTGATGCGCGATCGGGACGTGCTGGCCGTGGCCGGCACCCACGGCAAGACCACCACCAGTGCCATGGCCGCCCATATTTTGCAGTTCGCCGGTAGGGAGCCGGGCTACATCATTGGCAGCGTGTCGCCTGACCTGGGCAACAACGCGGCGGCGGGCAGGGGAGCGGCCTTTGTCGTGGAGGCGGACGAATACGACCACATGTTTCTCGGATTGCGGCCTCAGGTCGCCGTGCTGGGCAGCGCCGAATACGACCATCCCGACTGCTTTCCGACCCATGCAGCCATGCTTGACGCTTATCGCCGGTTCATTGAATTGTTACCGAAGGACGGCCCGCTTATCGCCTGCATGGATGACCCGGCAGCCGCGCAACTGGCGGCGGAGCGGCGGGCGCAGGGGTTGCCTGTGGAAGGATTCAGCAGTCGGCGGGAGGCAGGGTGGCGGGCGCGGCGCCTGCATCAGCGCCATGACGGCCGCAGCGAATTCGAAGTGCTGCATGGCGGAAGGGTCGCCGGCAAGGTCACCCTGCGCCTGCCCGGCGAACACAACGTGCGCAACGCCCTGGCGGCCCTGGCGCTCACCGGCCAGCAGAATGTGCCCTTCACCGTGGCAGCGAGCGCGCTGGCGGCGTTTCGCGGGACGGGACGGCGTCTGGAGTTGCGCGGCGCGGTCGATGACGTGCTGGTGGTCGATGACTATGCCCACCATCCCACGGCCATACGCCTGACCCTGGCGGCGGCGCGGGCGCGCTGGCCGGGCCATCGGCTGTGGGCGTTGTGGCAGCCGCACACCTACAGTCGCAGCCGGGCCCTGCTGTCCGGTTTCGTCACGGCCTTCGGGGATGCCGATGAGCTGCTGGTCACCGACATATATGCGGCGCGCGAGGACCCGCTGCCCGGACTGGACGCGGCGACGCTGGCCGCCGCGCTGGCCCATCCGCGGGCGCGGCATATGCCCACCGCCGCGGACGCGCTGAGAGTCCTGTTGCGGGAAGTGGAAGGGCCCGCGCTGGTCCTGGTCCTGAGCGCCGGCGACGCGCCGCGCATCGGCGAGCGATTTCTGGCCCGACGCAGGGGAGATGCCGGTGGCGACGGGGGCGTCTGAGAGTCTGCAGGCCGAGAGAATGCACAGCGACGTGCCACTGGCGCGCTATACGGCGGCGCGCCTGGGCGGGCCCGCCGACTGGCTCTACATTGCCCGCGACTCAGGTGAGGAACTGGTCGCCGCGTTGCGCCACGCCGGCGAGCGGGAGATTCCCTTTCGCGCGCTGGGTGGCGGGGCCAACGTGCTGATCGCGGACGAGGGATTGCGCGGTCTGGTGCTCATCAATCGCGTGCAGCAGGTGGAGTTCGGCAAAGCCTGGCTACGCGCCTCCGCCGGCAGCGGTCTGATGGCCCTGGCGCGACAGTGCCAGGCGCGCGGCCTGGCCGGCCTTGAGTGGGCCGTCAGCGTTCCCGGAACCCTGGGCGGCGCGGTGATCAACAATGCCGGCGCGCATGGCGGGGACATGGCGGGGATGCTGCTGGAGACCAGGCTGCTGGAAGCCGATGGCACCCTGAGGACGCTGGCAGCGGCCGACCTCGCCTATGAGTATCGCAATTCCCGTCTGAAACGCCGCAAATCGCGTGACTGGCTTTTGCTGGAGGCGACCCTTGCGCTGCGGCCGGACGACCCGGCGCGCATCGCGACGCGGATGGCGGCCTTCAACGTCGCGCGCAAGCGCAGTCAACCGCCCGGCGCCAGCCTGGGCAGCATATTTCGCAACCCGCCGGGCGATTTCGCCGGCCGCCTGATTGAGGCCAGCGGGCTGAAGGGCCTGCGTTGCGGCGCGGCGCAGGTTTCCACCCTGCACGCCAACTTTTTCATCAACCCGGGAAAGGCCAGCGCGGGCGACTATCGACGACTGGTGACGCGGGTGCAGGAGGTCGTATTGCGCGAGCAGGGCGTAGAGCTGGAGCCGGAAATCGAGCTTCTGGGCGCCAGCTGGTGATTCTGGACAGTCCCCGTCGACTGGCCTACAATTGATCCTTCACCAGACGTGGGCAGGGCCGATGCTGGAGCGCGCATCAGGCGCGGGATCGCGAGACAGCCAACGCCGCGGTGTACGGCAGCCCGGCATTTGGCGCGGGCCGCTGGCCGGCATGGCGCAGGGTGAATTGCAGCATGGAGGCTTGCGCGGCACTGCCTTTCCTGGCTGGCGTCTGCTGAGCGCATTCATCGCCCTGTTGCTAGTCGCCGTACTGTTGGTGTTCTTCAATGCAGACGCCTTTTACGTGCGCTCACTGCAAGTGGATGGACAGCAGTATTTGACGCGGGAAGAGGTCTTTGCCCTGGCCGACGTCGCCGACCAACACATTTTTTTCATCAATGCCGACGACGTCCGTGACAATATCCTGCGCTCTTCATCGGTAGCGGACGCTCGCGTGCATCCAGGCTGGCCGCCGGACATGCTGCGGATTTCGCTGGAAGAGCGTCAACCGGCGCTGGCCTGGGAAGAAAGTGGTGTTACGAACTGGATCGACCTTCAGGGGCGGGTCATGTTACAGCGGGAAGAGCGCGCGGACCTGCTGGTGGTCCGGGCCCTGGCCAGCCCGGCGGGGCTGCCCGCGCCGAACGTGTCGCTGGATGAAGCGATCGTCAATGGCGCCCTGCAGGTGCAGGGCCTGCTGCCGCAATTGCAGGAGTTGTTTTTCCACCCTGACAAGGGGCTGGGGTATACTGCCGCGGGCGGCTGGCAGGTCTGGCTGGGTTCGGGCGCGGGGATGGCGGACCGCATGCTGGTGTATGAAGCGCTTGTCGGCGACCTGTCGCGACGGGGCGTCCAGCCACTGGAAATAAACGTCGCCAACCCGCATTCGCCATACTACACCGTGGCAGGGAGTCAATAGCGTCGCTATGGGCGAGCTGGTCGTTGGCCTGGACATCGGCACCAGCAAGGTGTGCACGGTCGTCGGTGAGGTGCGGGAGGACGACATCTTCATCGTCGGCGTGGGCATTGAAGCGGCCCGCGGCATGAAGAAGGGCATCGTCAGCGATATTGATGCCCTGGCAGCGGCGATCACGGAATCGGTGAACAGGGCCGAACGCAACAGCGGTTACGTCATCGATCGCGCCTTCGTCAGCGTCGCCGGCGATCACATCGCCTCCAGCAGCAACCGGGGCATGATCGGCATCACCGGGCAAAGAGCGGTCAATCGCGAAGACATGAGTCGGGTGCTGGAAGCGGCGCGCGCCATTTCCATTCCCCACAATCGCGAGGTGCTGCACGTGGTGCCACGCAAATACTCCATCGATGGTCAGGAACGCGTACGCAGTCCGGTCGGCATGCACGGCTTTCGCCTGGAACTTGAAGCGCACATCATCACAGCGCTCTCTTCCTGCATCGCCAATCTTGAGGATGCCGTGGTGCGCGCCGGGCTCAAGGTAGATCGCTTCGTGCTCAATGCCCTGGCGTCGGGCCATGCCGTGCTGACGCCGGAAGAGCGCGAAATGGGCGCCATCGTGATTGACATCGGCGGGGGCACGACGGACCTGGCCATCTTTATAGAAGGAACGGTCTGGCACGTTGCGGTGATCGGCGTCGGTGGCGACCATCTGACCGGCGACATTACGCACTGGATTCACGTGCCATTCGAAGAAGCCGAGGCGGTCAAGATTCAGCACGGGCATGCCCGGCGCCGTTCCGTCAACCTGATGCAGACCTTTTCGGTGCAACCTTTTGGCGAAGGCTTGCCGACCGAAGTGCACAGCAACGAACTGGCTGAGGTGCTGGAGTTCCGCATTACCGAGATATTCGAACTGGTGCAGCGCGAAATAAGGCGAACGGGTTACGATGGTTTCCTGCGCGCCGGCGCCGTGTTGACCGGCGGCAGTTCGCAGTTGCCCGGTATCCGGGGCGTGGCCGAGGAGACCCTTGGGCTTCCGGTAAGAATGGCCCAGCCGGAACGCCTGACGGGGATGGCGGATGCCTTGCGGGGGCCGGCCTACAGCACCAGCGTGGGTCTGCTGGGGCTGGGGCTGGAAATGGAATCGGCCGAGGCGCGCGGCGGCAGCGGCGTGGGCCTGGCGCCTGGTGAGGGGCTTGGGAACTGGCTTGGGGGGCTGTTTCGGCGCCTTTTGCCGGAAAACAATGAGCAATGAAATCGTTTTTGTAAACCTGTTGCTATGCGTGTATAATGTTCGACCGGATGCGGGTGAATGGCCCGTTACTGCGCTACGTGCCGGAGGAAGTCAGCCATGGACAGCGTAAATCCCGAGTTTGGGAGTGGCGAGAACCTGGCCCAGATCAAGGTGATCGGGGTTGGTGGCGGGGGAAGCAACGCGGTCAACCGCATGATTAATGAAGGGTTGGGCGGCGTCGAATTCGTCGCCGTCAATACGGACAGTCAGGCGCTGTCGCTGTCACAGGCCAATACGCGCATCCGTGTTGGCGACAAGCTGACCAAGGGCCTCGGCGCCGGCGGCAATCCGGAAATCGGACGCAAGGCTGCCGAAGAGAGCCAGGACGAACTCTACGAAGTGTTGCGCGGCGCGGACATGGTGTTCATCGCCTGCGGCATGGGCGGTGGTACCGGTACCGGCGCATCGCCCGTCATCGCGCAGATTTCCAAGGAAATGGGCGCCCTGACCATCGGCGTGGTGACGCGTCCCTTCACCTTTGAAGGCGCGCGGCGCGCCAAGGTGGCCGAGGACGGCATTGCGGCGCTCAAGGCCCAGGTGGATACCCTGATCGCCATTCCCAACGATCGCCTGGCGCAGATTGCCGACAAACGGGCGACCCTGCAGCAGGCCTTTTCCTTGGCGGACGACGTGTTGCGCCAGGGCATCCAGGGCATCTCGGAACTCATCACGGTGCCGGCGCTCATCAATCTTGATTTCGCGGACGTGCGCACGATCATGTCCGAGGGCGGCGCGGCGTTGATGGCCGTGGGCAGTTCGGCAGGCGACGATCGCGCCCGCACGGCGGCCGAAAACGCCATTACCAGCAGCCTGCTGGACGTCACCATTGACGGGGCGCGCGGCATCCTCTTTAACATCACCGGTGGCGGCGACATGACCCTCTTCGAGATTAACGAGGCGGCCGCCATCATCAAGGAAAGCGCCCACCCCGACGTCAACATGATATTTGGCGCCCAGGTGGACGAGACGATGGGCGATGAGGTCCGCATCACCGTGATTGCCACCGGCTTCGACCAGGCGCGGACGACGCGCGGCATGGCGGCGCGGCCGACGCCGCAGAGGCCGGCCCGCGGCGTCGAGACGGCGCAGACTCCCGCCGGCGATGGAGAAGGCGAGCAAAGGACACCCTTTGCCCCGCCGCCCTCGCCGGATTCGCCGGTCGTGTACGACGAGGACGACATCGAGATTCCGACCTTCCTGCGCAAACGCAGGTAGTTGCCGGGACGGCGCCCAAAACGCAATAACTCGCGTCAACGACAGACTTTTGTAAAGGTTGACTCGTCCAGGTCAGCCTCGGATTCCAGCCGCGTTCCTGACGAGGCACTGGCGAAAAAAATGGTCCGAAACGTGCAAGGTTGCAAGAGATTTAGTGCAAATTGCCCCCAGGAAATGCTTGCTCATTTTTGCCCGCACTTGCTAGACTATGGGACCGGCAGGATGCGGCAATGTGAGAGAATTCTGACGGGGTTGAACGACTGAACCCCGGGTACCTTAACCTTCGCAGGCGGTTGGTCCGGGACCCATGAGAAAAAGGGGGAGCGAACTCATGGTCGCTGGCGCGATTGACATCAGGGGCGGCATGCTCAACGAGTTGGGCTATAAAATATTTCTGGATCGCTATGCCCTGAAGGATGTCGCGCGCTCGTCACTCGCTGTTGGCGACACGGTCATCGTGGTGGTCGACGGCCAGACCGGCCAGCGGGAAATCGGCGAAATCGTCGAACTCGACCTGCCGCAGGTCACGGTGCGGCTGCTGGACGAGAGCCTCGTCGAGCGTGACATCGAAAACGTTGACAAACCCCTGGAGACCGACCCGGCCGACATGATGGATCGGGTCGCTGCCGGCGTCGCCGCGGCGGAAACCACGCCCGAGTTGCGCGAACTGTGGCGGGGTCACTTCCGCGAGGCGCTGGAGGACTGGAAATTCGTTCCCGCCGGGCGCATCCTGACCGCGGCCGGCACGGACCAGGAACTGACCTGGTACAACTGCTACGTCGTGCCTTCGCCGAAGGACACGCGCGAAGGCATCATGCAGACCCTCTCGCAGATGACGGAGATCATGTCCCGTGGCGGCGGTGTGGGCATCAACATTTCCAGCCTGCGGCCGCGCCACAGTTACGTGCGCGGTGTGAACGGTCGCTCCAGCGGCGCCGTTTCCTGGGGCGCGCTCTACAGCTTCGTCACCGGCCTGATTGAACAGGGTGGCAGTCGACGCGGCGCGCTGATGCTCATTCTCAACGACTGGCACCCGGACATCCTCGGCTTCATCGAAAGCAAGCAGCAGGCCGGTCACATCACCAACGCCAACATCAGCGTGGGCGTTTCCGACCGCCTGATGGCGGCTGTGCGCGCCGACGCCGACTGGGACCTGGTGTTCCCGGATACCTCGGTGGAGGGCTACGACGAGCTTTGGGATGGCGACCTGGAGGCATGGCAGGCGGCCGGCCGGCCGGTGCAGCACGTCCGCACGGTGAAGGCGCGGGAGATCTGGAACGCCATCATCGGCAGCGCCTGGGCCAGCGCCGAGCCCGGCGTCTGGTTCCGTGAACGCACGGAGCGGATGTCCAACAGTCACAATTTCGCCAGCCTGATCAGCACCAACCCCTGCGGTGAACAAAGTTTGCCGGCCTGGGGCGTTTGCAATCTGGGCGCCATCAACCTGGCCAGGTTTTACGACCCGGAGACGCACGACGTCGACTGGGAGACCCTGGGACGGACCGCGCGCCATGCCACACGTTTCCTCGATAACGTCATCGAGTCCACGCCCTATTTCTATGAGGAAAACCGAGAGCAGCAGCTGTCCGAGCGGCGCGTGGGCCTCAACAACATGGGCCTGGCCGAGTTGATGATTCGCCTCGGCATTCGCTACGGCAGCGACGAGTCCGTGCGCTTCATCGACCGGCTCTACAGTTTCCTGGCGCGCGAGGTCTACGAGACCTCCATAGACCTGGCGATTGAGAAGGGCAGCTTCCCGCAACTGGACCGCGAACAGTACGTGAAAAGCGGCTTCATGAGGCAGATGCCCGCCGACATCCGGCACAAGGTGCTGCAGAACGGTATTCGCAACGTAACCTTGCTGACCCAGGCGCCGACAGGCACAACCGGCACGATGGTCAACACCTCCACCGGCATCGAGCCCTTCTTCTCCTGGATGTATTTCCGCAAGAGCCGCCTGGGACTGCACGAGGAGCAGGTGCCGCTGGTGCAGGAGTGGTTCCGGGACAATCCGGGCGCCAACAGCTTGCCCGAGTACTTCGTCACGGCGATGGATCTGTCGCCGCAGGAGCACATCAAGGTGCAGGCGGCCATTCAGCGCTGGGTCGACAGCAGTCTGAGCAAGACCTGCAATGTTCCGGGCGATTACACGGTGGAGCAGGTCGAGGAACTCTACCAGTACATGTACGACCTGGGCTGCAAGGGCGGCACGATCTACCGCGACGGCAGCCGCGACGAGCAGGTGCTGATGTTGGCCGATGAGGATGGCGACCATGACACGCCCGTCGAGCAGGTCACCACGCCGCACAAGGTCTACCCGCGGCCGAAGCAGTTGCAGGGCGTGACGGTCAGCCGCAAGTCGCCCTTTGGCACGGCCTACATCACCATCAACCGTGACGAGCAGGGCAATCCCTTCGAAGTCTTCATCATGGTCGGCAAGGCCGGCAGCGACCTGCAGGCCGATGCCGAAGGTCTGGGCCGCATGATTTCGCTGCAATTGCGCACCACCGCGCCGGCCAATCGCATGGAAATGCTGCGCCTGGTCGTCGGCCAGTTAAGCGGAATCGGTGGCGCGCGCACGGCCGGCATGGGTCCGCAACGCATCCGCTCCCTGCCGGACGTGGTGGCCTCGGTGCTCAATGAGCAGTTCTTCGAGCAGGAAGAGCCGCGCCAGCTGGACCTGCCGATTCATGCCGAGTCGCAGGCGGTGACCGCCGCCACGGCCACGCTGGAGAGCCACTTTCGCAACGCGGACATGTGTCCCGAATGCGGCACCTATTCGCTGATCCACGCCGAGGGTTGTCGCAGTTGCCCGACTTGCGGATTTAGTGAGTGTTAAGGCAACTTGTCCGGTTAATCTCGTCACTTTTTGGCAGGTCGGCGCGTCAAGAAGTTCCAACTTCGAGACCATCAGTCACGGTCCGGAAATCTGCAAATCGAAGTACATTCACGCGTTCCCGCGAGATGCGTGGGATGCCACGGCAAGGTAGTAAACGACACAAAACGAAGAAATCATGTCCCAAATGTGGCGGCCGCGGTTGGATCCTTGAGTACGGCAATGAATTTCCCTGCTCTTGCAACTTGAAACAACAACTTTGAGTGGGAATTCGTGACCATGCCATTTGCTTGGCTGAAGTGAGGCGCCGGCTGGCGCGTATGGTCCTGGTGCTGGTATCGCTCGCCATCCTGCTGCCGGCGCTGGCCGTGTTTCTTTACAGCCGTGTCGACCAGGCCGCGCCGGCAGACGTCATCGTGCTGCTGGGCGCCGGTCTGGAGCCCGGAGACCGGCCGAGCCGGTCGATGACGAGACGCCTGCAACAGGTGGCCGAACTGTTTCATCGCGGCCTGGCGTCGCAGGTCATTTGCAGCGGCGGCACAGGCGCGGGTCGCAGCCGCAGTGAGGCAGCGGTCTGTGGCGATTTTCTGCAGCAGCAGGGAATCCCGGCGGACGCCATTTTGCTGGAAGAAGGCAGCCGCAGCACGGAGGAAAACGCCCGCTTCAGCGCGGCGCTGATTGAGGCCCGCGGCTGGCAGCGGGTGATCCTGGTCAGCGACGGCTACCATTTGCTGCGGGCCCGCCTGCTCTTCGAACGCTTCGGTCAGCCCGTACTCACCAGTCCTGCGGCCCACCCGCCGCCTGGCCCCCTGGTGTGGAATACCCTGCGCGAGGTCGCCGTGCTTTACTGGCTGGGCCTGCGCTATCTGTTTAACATCCCGGAACTGCTGCTGCAGGTCAACGCAGGCGGCGCAGTTGCTGCCAGCGTGGCCATGCCGCGGCCCAAAGCCGGTAGGCCAGGGGCGAAGGCGCGTAGTCCCAGGCCCCGACGCCGCGCGTGACCCGTCCGCGAAAACCGCGTTTGAAGCCGTAAACGCCCCAAAGCGGGTCGCTTTCATCGAAGACGTCGGGCGCGCCCCACAAGTCATAAAGGCGATAGCCCTGCGCCCGCGCCCAACGGATGGCTTCCCATTGCAGCAGGTGGTTGGGCATGCGCCGGCGCTCCTCGTCCGCGGATGCGCCGTAGAAGTAAAAGCAACGCTCCCCAAAGTGAAAGAGGATGACCTGCGCCAGGGGGACACCACAGTACATGGCGATCAGGGCATGGGCGAGGCCGGCCTGCAGGAAATCGCCCCAGGCGCGGCGATAGTAGGCGGCGGGGCGAATGAGAAAGCCGTCGCGGGCGCCAGTGACGCGGTACAGTGCATACAGCGTGTCAAGATCGTCGACGCCGGCGACGCGCACCTGAATATCGCGGCGTTCGGCGAGGCGAATCTTGCGGCGCGTGTTGGGGCTGAAGGAAGCCAGCAATTTATCCTCGCTGGCGTTGAGGTCGATCTGGATGCTGTTGCGGAACTGCACCTGGTCGGACGAAAAACGCCAGCCGCGCGCCCCCAACTCCTCCACCAAAGCCAGGCCGGGCGGATGCGTACGCTCATTTTCACTGCCTGGCAGGCCGCTGGCGACGGGCAGGTCGGGGTCGACCTTGAGCCAAAGCGCACCTTGACGTCGGGCGATGTCCTGCAGGGCGTCCAGCACAGCCGCGCGGGTGGCGACATCGCTCCAGGCGAGTACCGGCCCGCGCGGCGCGTACATGACGCGCAGGGGCCCGGTTCGGCGCTGACCGATGGAGACCATGGCCACCGTTTCGCTGCCCTGCAGGAAGGCCAGGCGCAGCGGCTGCCAGCCGGTGGTCTCGCGTTTGAACTCGCCCCACTCCCAGGTCTGCAGCACGTGGGCGCCGGGCAACTCGCGCAGACGCGCATTCCAGCCTGCGCGATCCTGGACCTCCTGCCGGCGTAACATTCAGTCCAGCGCCTGTCCGCGACGACGCAGGGCCAGAGCGACGCGGTAGAGGCGATGCAGCAGCGGGTTGTACACGTGATCGAGGGCGCCTGCGCTGCGGCGGAGTTCCCCGCCCCAGCCCCGTTTGAAACCGTAGACGCCCCAGAGGCCGTCGCGGCGGTTCTGAAAGCCGGCTTCCAGCGTCACCCGTCCGGCATCGGGCACGCCCCAGAGATCGTAACTGTGGCAACCCTGGTCCCTGGCCCAGCGGATGGCGGCCCACTGGGCGGCGAAACTTGCCATCAGCTTGCGTTGCTGCGATGCGGAAGCGCCGTAGAGGTACCAGGCCTGGCGGCCCGCGCGGAAGACCATGACGCCAGCCAGCACCTGTCCCCCGTGCTCCGCCAGCCACAGGGCGGCGTTGCCCCCGGACACAAACAGTTCGAAAGCGCGGCGATAGTAGTCCGCCTCGTGCACGCCGAAGGCATTGCGCTCGCCGGTCTCGCCCAACAGCCGGGTGAAGGCCGGCAGGTCGGCCGCACCGGCCTGGCGACAGCGCACGCCCTGTTTGTGGCTGAGGCGGATCTTGCGCCGCGTCCCCTGATTCATGCGCGCCAGAATGCCGTCCTCGTCCTGGCGCAGGTCGATGATCAGGCTGCGCGGCGGCTGGATGCTGTGGTCGCTGCTGCGAAAGCGCCAGGCCTCCAGTTGCTGCGCGCTGTAGCCCGCCTCGTGGCCCGGTTCCCACTTGAGCATGAAGGCCCGGCGGCGGCCCGCGCGACGGTGCAGGGCGGGCCAGAGGGCGTCCCACTGGTCGTCAGCGCCGAGCAAGGGGCCCATGGGCAGGTAGGCGAGCTTTCCCACCCGGCCCAGGGGACGCAGCAGCATCTGGGCGCCGGCCACCAGTTCATCGCTGTCCAGGGGGGTCAGGCCGACGCGGACGACCTGCCAGCCGTAGGCGGCCTTGAGCGAGCCCCAGGCGGGCAATTGCAGCACGTGCGCCCGTGGATGTCCCTGTACAAAGCGTTCCCAGTCCGCGGCGGCGGGTTGGACAATGCGATACATGGCGTCCAGTCTACAGGCGCGGCAGGGCTGGCGCGAGTACACGCCGGCGCGCAGTTGCGACTTGCGACTGCAAAACGCCTTTGCTATACTTCGCCCGCTTGTCCATTTTGGCACAATCCGGCCACGCGGCAATTCAGGGCGGGCGGAAACGGGGGCCCTGCAAGGCAATGGAAACGCTGAACGAATGGGCCTTTGTGGGAGTCTTTTTCGCCATCGCCTGGGTCTTCCCCGCGCTGCCCATCATCGGTGCCTGGCTGGTACGCCCCAAGAAACCCAACGCGCTCAAGAAACAGACCTACGAAAGCGGCGTCGAAACTGTGGGCGACACCTGGGTGCAGTTCCGCGTGCAGTACTACATCTACGGCCTCGTTTTTCTGATCTTTGACGTCGAGATGATTTTCCTTTTCCCCTGGGCCGTGGCCTACGAACGCCTTGACTGGTTCGCCTACGGGGCCGGTTTCCTGTTCATCTTTCTGCTGACCGACGCCCTGATTTACGCCTGGCGCAAACGCGCCCTGGAATGGGTCTAGCGGGGAGCAAGGTCTTGACGAGCTGCGTCGATTTCATCAACACGCTGTCGCCCTGTCTGGTGCGGGCCGGCTGGAACGCCGACCTCGCCAACTTGCTGTCCCTGCTGCTTGGAGTCGTCATCGTGGCCACGGTTCCGCTGCTGACGGTCATCCTGCTCATCTGGATCGAGCGCAAGTTTGCGGCCCGCATCCAGGACCGCATTGGCCCCAATCGCGTCGGTCCCTACGGTCTGCTGCAGTCTTTGGCCGACGCGCTCAAGATGCTGACCAAGGAAGACATCACGCCATCCGGCGCGGACCGTATCCTCTTCAACCTGGCGCCGATCATCACCTTTGCCACCGTGGTGCTCATCTGGGCGATCGTCCCCTTCACGCCCCTGCACATCGGCGCGGACCTGAGCATCGGCATCCTCTATTTTGTCGCCGTGGGTTCGATCGGCGCCGTCAAGGTCATGATCGGCGGCTGGTCCAGCAACAACAAGTACGCCCTGCTGGGCGCCTTTCGCACCATCGCGCTGATCGTCAGCTACGAGGTGCCGATGATTCTGGCGTTGCTGGTGCCGGTGCTGATGGCGGGCTCCATGGGCATGCAGGACCTCACGCGCGCCCAGGGCGGCATGTGGTTCATCGTCATGTCGCCCCTGGCGGCCATCATTTTCTTCGTCGCCAATCTGGCGGAGACCGGCCGCTCGCCCTTTGACCTGCTGGAGGCGGAGTCCGAACTGATCGCGGGCTACAACATCGAATATTCCGGCTTCAAGTTTGGCATGTTCATGGCTGGCGAATTCATGCACGTCTTCACCGTCGCCGTGCTGACGGCGGTGCTCTTCCTGGGCGGCTGGTGGGGCCCCTTCGTCGACCAGGTGCCGGCATTGGGCTTCATCTGGCTGGGGCTGAAGACGGCGGTCGTTTACCTCTTCATGCTGCTCATCCGCAATACAGTGCCGCGTTTTCGCATCGACCAGGTGATGAACATCAACTGGAAGTTCATGGTGCCGCTTTCCATCGTGCTCATTCTGCTGCAGTCTTTCCTGTTGCGCCTGATCGACGCGCTGGGTCTGCGTCCCGCGCCGGAATTGGCGAACGATCTGCTGGCCAACCTGCCGCAAACGCTGGTGTTGCTGGCCGGCAACCTGGTGCTTGGCGCGATCTTCATGCATCTGCTGCAGCGCCACGGCCGTACCCTGCGCGAGGCTGACGAGGCGCTGGCGGTCGTGAAGGGCGAGGCCGCCCCTGCCGGCGGGATGGCGGAGGCATGATGGCCGCAGCCGGGCAGGGGGCCGGGGCATGATCGAGCTGAATGCGCAAACGATCGCCTTTGCCATCCTGAGTGTGCTGGTCCTGGGCGGCGGACTGGGCGTGGTGACCACGCGCAACCTCGTCCATGGTGCGCTCTGGCTGGTCCTGAGTCTGCTGGGCGTGGCTGGTTACTTTGTGTTGCTCAGCGCGCCTTTTCTGGCGGCGGTGCAGGTGCTGGTCTACATCGGCGCAATCGCCATTCTGATTGTTTTCGCCGTCATGCTGACGCGCAGCATGACCAGCCTGGGAGAGGTGCGCAACCGGCAGTGGTGGCTCTCGGCCATCACCGTCATTCTGCTCTTCCTGCTGCTGGCCGTGGGGATCATCCTGCCGGTCTGGGGGCGTGGCGCGCCGGGCGAGGTGACGAGCCTGTCGGCGACCGTTGGCGGCGCCGTGGAGCTTGGCGAGGCACTGGTCGCCGGTGACGGATTTGTGCTGCCCTTTGAGGTGGCCTCGATCCTGCTGACGGCGGCCATGATCGGCGCGATCGTGGTGGCCCGCGACGAGGAGGACGAGGGGGCGTGATTCCGCTCTGGATGTATCTGCTGGTGGCGGCGCTGCTGTTCTGCATCGGCATCTATGGCGTGCTGGCGCGGCGCAATGCCGTGGCCATCCTCATGTCGGTTGAACTGATGCTCAACGCCGTGAACATTAACCTGGTAGCCTTCTGGCGTTATCTGGCGCCACAGGACATGAGCGGCCAGGCCTTCGCCGCCTTCGTATTCGTGATTGCCGCGGCGGAAGCGGCCGTCGGGCTGGCGATTCTGCTCTTCGTGTATCGCACGAAGCGCTCGGTCATCGTCGAAGACGTGAACCTGCTGAGGTGGTAGAGACGACGATGCAGATCAACCTCGGCGACCCCAACACCCTGCCCTGGCTGATTCCGGCCGGGCCGCTGCTGGCCTTTTTCCTGATCATGCTGATCAGCAACCGGGCGCGACTGTTGCCCGCCACCGATCACGCCTACGGCGGTCATCACCCCGATTACGAGGGTATGGAAGTGCCGGTCGTGCGCGGCTGGAGCCGCGTCCTGAGCGTGATCATCGGGATGGCGGGGGTGCTGCTGGCGCTCGCAATCAGCCTGCACGTGGTCTCGCTGGGCTGGGGTTACGGTCATCACTTCGGCGAGGAGGTCTTCGCCGATGCGACGGCCTGGCTGGATACCGGCCTGTCGACCTTCGACATGGGCGTACTGGTCGACCCGCTGACGGTCATTATGCTGTTCATGGTGCCGATCGCGGTGCTCGGCATCTTCATCTATTCGATCGGTTACATGGCGCATGACCCGCGGCAGTCGCGCTTCTTCGCCCTGATTTCCCTCTTTGCCGGCGCCATGCTGACCCTCGTGGTGGCCGACAATCTGCTTTTGCTTTTCGTCGGCTGGGAGGTGATGGGCCTCTGCTCCTATCTGCTCATCGGCTTCTGGTTCGAGAAAGAGAGCGCCAGCGCGGCGGCCGTCAAGGCCTTCACCACCACGCGCGTGGCCGACGTCATCATGCTGCTGGGCATCGTCTACCTGTATCTGGAGACGGGCACGCTCAGCTTCCGCGAGATTCTCTACAACCCGGCCGTGCTGCAGGAACTGGCCACGACGCCGGCCATCATTCTGGGCGGCAGCGCGGCGGCATTGATCAGCGTCTTTCTGATCGCGGGCACCATCGGCAAGTCGGCGCAGTTCCCGCTGCACGTGTGGCTGCCGGACGCGATGGAAGGTCCCACGCCGGTCAGCGCCATGATCCACGCCGCGGCCATGGTCTCCGCCGGCATCTACGCCATCATCCGCCTCTTCCCGCTTTTCGTCGCGGGGGCGGACCCACACCACGGCCTGTTCAACGGGCCGCTGCTGCTGATGGCCCTGGTGGGCGCCGGCACGGCGCTTTTCGCCGCGACCATCGCCCTGGCGCAGAACGACGTCAAGCGCGTGCTGGCCTATTCGACGATTTCGCAACTGGGTTTCATGATGGCCGCGCTGGGCATAGGCGCCTGGGTGGCGGCCGCCTTCCATCTGATCACCCACGCCTTTTTCAAGGCGCTGCTCTTCATGGCGTCCGGCTCGGTCATTCACGGTATGGAGCATGGCGAGCACCACGTCCACGAGCACGGGCATCATGACGATCATGACGACCTTGGCGACCACAATGGCCATGAAGACGACCATCACGGGCCCTTCGACCCGCAGGACATGATGAATATGGGCGGCCTGCAACAACGCATGCCGGTCACCTTCATCACCTTCCTGATTGGCGGTTTTTCGCTGGCGGGCTTCCCGCTGCTCACGGCCGGCTTCTGGTCCAAGGACGAGATTCTGGCGGACGCCTGGCTGGGCGTCACGCACGGCTACCTGCCGCATGCCCTGGTCTTCATCCTGCTGGCCCTGGCCGCCTTCCTGACGGCCTTTTACACGATGCGCCAGCTGGGCCTGACCTTCCGCGGCGAGCCACGCACGGAAGCCGCGCGGCATGCCGGCCTGGGGCGGGGCATCATCAGCGTGACGATGACGCTGCCCCTGCTGGGTCTGGCGGTCTTCGCCATTCTGGCCGGTTTCCTCGGTGTGCCGGAGGACTTTCCCCTCTTTGGCGCGCTCTTTTCGCCCGAGGCGGTGGGCGGCAACCGTTTCCACCATTTCGTCATTGAGACGCTGCCGCACAACAGCGCCACGGAGTTCTTCGCTGCGGTGCCGGACATGCAGGTGTCGGCGCCGCCCTTCATGCTGGTTCCGGTGGCGACATCCTTCATCGTGGCGCTGGGCGGCTTGTATCTGGGACACCGCATGTACTGGCGCAGGCCCCTGCGGGCGGGTGAAACGGACCCGCTAATCCGGGTGTTGGGCGCGGAGGTACACGAAACACTGCGCCGCAAGTACTACCTCGATGAACTCTACGAGCGGGTCTTCGTCAGACCCTCGTTCTGGTTCGCCCACAGGGCAGTCGACGAATTCCTCGATCGCGGCCTGATCGACGGCATCCTGCACCTGGTGGGGCGCGTCTTCACCTGGATTGGCGACCTGCTCAAGGTGCTCAACTCCTGGCTGATCGACGGGGTGGGCGACGGCATTCCGGAGGGCATCGTCGCCCTGGGCCTGCGGCTGCGGCACCTGCAGACCGGGCGAGTGCAGCAGTACCTTTTGTACATCGCAATCGCCGCGATACTGATTGGCATCGTCTTCGCCGCGTCGGCCGGCGCCATGGTGACGGCCGGATGACGTGGAGACTGGACTGGCATGATTGATTCCGTCTTCGGCCTGGACCTGCTGTCGGCGCTGGTGGTGTTGCCTGCGCTGGCGGCCCTGCTGCTCCTGGTCCTGCCGCAACAGAAACGCCTGATCCGCTGGGTGGCGCTGGTCCTCGGCCTGGGTCTGGCGGCGCTGGCGATTCTGGCCTTCCGCCAATACCAGCTTGCTGACCCCGGCGCGGGATACGCGCTGGAGCGGAGCACGCCCTGGTTCGAGTTGCTGGGCGCTTCCTGGCACGTGGGCATCGACGGTATCAGCGCCGTGCTGGTGCTGCTGACCGGCATTCTGACTCCCCTGGCGATTTTGGTCAGCTGGGAGATTGAAGACCGCGTCAACATGCACATGGCGCTGCTGCTCTTCTTCCAGACCGGCCTGATGGGCGTCTTCGTGACGCTGGACCTGCTGACCTTCTTCCTCTTCTGGGAACTCAGCCTGGTGCCGATGTACTTCCTCATCAACCAGTGGGGCGGTCCCGGACGGCAGTACGCCTCGGTCAAGTTCATGATTTACTCCCTCGGCGGGTCGCTGGGTTTCCTGCTGGCCACGCAGCTGGTGGGCTGGGCGGTGTCGGCGCAGCTGGGCGCGCCGAGCTTCGACATGGTGACCCTGACCGAGACCTGGCCGGTGCTGGCCAACACGGTTGGCGCCACTTTCCTCGGCATCCCGATCGAGACGGTCAAGGGCTTCGCCTTCATCGGTTTCTTCGTGGCCTTTGCCATCAAGGTGCCGGTCTGGCCCTTCCACACCTGGTTGCCGGATGCCCACAGCGAAGCGCCGACCGCCGGCTCGATGCTGCTGGCGGGGGCGATGCTCAAGCTGGGCGCTTACGGTTTCCTGCGCCTGGTCATCCCGCTCTTCCCCGACGTGTGGGTTGCGGAGATTCAGATACTGGGACTGCCGGCCACCAATGCGGCCACGCTCTTCGCCGTGCTGGCCATGCTGGGCGTGGTGCTGGGGGCCTTCGCGGCCTTCGCGCAGAACGACATCAAACGTCTGGTGGCCTACAGCTCGGTCAACCACATGGGTTTTGTGGTGCTGGGTCTGGCCGTCGCCGCCCAGGCCTGGGGCGAGCAGTTCATCGCGGGCGGCACGGAGCGCCTGCAGGATGCGATCCTGGCGACCAATGGCGCCGTGTTGCAGATGTTCAACCACGGTCTCAGTTCGGCGGGCATGTTCCTGCTGGCCGGGGCCATCTATCACAAGACCCATACGCGTGACCTGACGCAATACGGCGGCTTCTGGGTGAAGGCGCCGATTTATGGCGGCATCTTCCTGTTCACCAGTATGGCCAGTCTGGGCCTGCCCGGGCTCAACGGCTTCGTCGGCGAATTCCTCATTGTTCGCGGCTCGTGGCCGGTCTTCACCCTGCTGACGGCGCTGGCGATGATCGGCCTGCTCTTTACCGGCGCCTATATTCTGAAGGGCATCCGCAGTGTGCTGCACGGTCCCTTCAACATGCGCTGGCGCGACACGCAACTGGAGATTGAAACCCGCGAAGTGCTGGCGATCGCGCCGCTGCTGGTGTTGATGCTGGTCACGGGCGTGGCGCCCAACTGGATCCTGCCCGTCATCAACGAGTCGGTGACGCGGCTGCTTGGAGGCCTGGCTGGATGAGCGAACTTGTACTCCCGGTCCTGAGCCTCATCGTTTTCATACCGGTTGTGGCGGCCGTCATCATCCTGTTCCTGAACGGCGAGCAGCGCGATCTGATACGCGGAGTGGCCGTCGCCGCGGCGCTGGCGGTGATGCTGCTCTCGCTGGCGGTCTACGTCGGTTACAACGCCCAGGTGGCGGAGGTCACCGTCAACCAGGACGCCCTGCTGGCGAGCGGCAGCCCGATGGCCGCCACGCAGATGTTCGCCGAGGGTCTGGCCTACGAGGAACATTACGAATGGGTGCCCTCGCTGGGCATCGGCTATCACGTCGGCGTCGACGGGCTGAGCGCCCCGATGGTGCTGCTCACCGGCATGGTGGCGCTGGCCGGCGTGCTGGTCTCCTGGCGCATCGATGACCGCACCCGCGAATTCATGGCATTCTTCCTGCTGCTGGTGGCGGGCGTCTTCGGCGTTTTCGTGTCGCTGGACATGTTCACGCTGTTTTTCTTCTACGAGCTGGCCATCTTCCCCATGTATCTCCTGATTGCGACCTGGGGCTGGGTGGAACTGCGCCAGTACGCGTCCATGAAACTGACGCTTTACATCCTGGTGGGCTCGGTCGTGGCGCTGGTGGGCGTGATCGCCATGGTGCTGGTGGCGGACGGCTTCTTCCGCACGCCGGAAGGCGCCGCCGTGCTGCAGGGGGCCATCGCGGCCGGCATCGTTTCGCCCGCTTCAACCTCCTTCAGCTTCGACATGGTCAACCTGACGCTGGCGGCCGAGGCGGGCGCCTTCGACGTGCCGGGCTACGGCGGCGTCGAGACCCTGACCTTCGCCAGGTTGTGGTTCCCCTTCATTTTTATCGGCTTCGGCGTGCTGGCGGGGGTTTTCCCCTTCCACAACTGGAGCCCGGACGGCCACGTGGCCGCGCCGACGGCCGTCTCCATGATTCATGCGGGCGTACTGATGAAACTCGGCGCCTACGCGGCGCTGCGGGCCGGTGTGCAACTGTTGCCGGAGGGCGCCCAGGTGCATTTGCCCTGGATTGTGTTTCTCACGCTCATCAACGTCGTCTACGGTGCTTTCATCGCCTTCCGCCAACGCGATTTCAAGTACGTCATCGGCTTCTCCTCGGTCAGCCACATGGGCCTGGTGAGCATGGGCTTCGCCACCATGAACGTGATTGGCATGACCGGCGCGGGGTTGCAGATGTTCAGCCACGGCGCGATGACGGCCCTCTTCTTCGGTTGCGTCGGCATGGTCTACGACCAGGCGCACACGCGTGACATCCCCAGTCTGGGCGGTTTCATCAAACGCATGCCCTGGGTCGGGCTGGCCTTCGTGATCGGCGGCCTGACCAGCATGGGCATGCCCGGCCTGAGCGGCTTCATCGCCGAGTATCCGATCTTCACCGGGATGTGGGCCGCCTCGGAGCAGATCACGCTGCAGGCCGGCGGCCTGGTACTGAGCAACTACTATTCGGTGATCGTGGTGCTGGCGGCGCTGGGCATCGTCATCACGGCGGCCTACGTGCTGCGCGTGACCGGCCAGGTGTTCCTCGGCGAATTTAACGCGGCGCTGTACCCTGACGTGGGCGACATTTCCATCACGGACCGCGTGGTGCTGGTCCTGCTGGGTTCGCCGCTGCTGATTCTGGGCGTGTTGCCGGGCGTGATGGCGCCCATGATCACCAGTGGCGTCGGGCCGGTGCTGGCTATCCTGGGAGGGGCATAACTTGGCCGGCTTCGATTTCCTGGGCAGCCTGCCGGCCATCGTGCCGGAAGTCGGGCTGACGATTCTGGCGATCGTCATCCTCTTTCTGGATGTTTATCTGCCGACCGAACGCCGGCGCAACATCGCCTGGGTGACGGTGCTGGGGTTGCTGTTGCTGGCCGCGACGCCCCTCGTCTGGGCGCCACCGGCGGACCCCGCAAGCCAGCTCGTCTGGGGCGGGATGGTGCGCCACGATACGCTGGCGCAGATTTTCCGGGTGATGATTTTGCTGGGCGCGGCCCTGACGGCGCTGATGTCGATCGACACGAAGGCGCATGGCCGCCAGGGCGAGTTCTATCTCATCCTGGTGGTGGCCACGCTGGGCGCCTGTCTGGTCAGCGCAGCGGCCGACCTGGTCATGGTCTTCCTCGGCCTGGAGACGCTGTCGATCCCGCTCTACATCCTGGCGGCCTTTCGGCGCGACGACCTGCGCTCCGCCGAGAGCGGCATGAAGTATTTCCTGTTCGGCGCCTTTGCCTCGGCATTGATGCTCTTCGGGCTCAGCATCCTCTACGGCTTCAGCGGACAGACCAGCATTTACGCCCTGGCGGAAGTCTTGCCCGCAGCCAGCGGTGAGGCGGTGTTGCCGGTGCTGGCGGCGCTGACCCTGGTGGTGGTCGGCTTCGGTTTCAAGATTGGCGCGGCGCCCTTCCACTTCTGGACGCCGGACATGTACGAGGGCGCGCCGACGCCGGTGACGGCATTCGTCAGCGTGGCCAGCAAGGCGGCCAGTTTTGCCCTGCTGGTGCGTTTTCTGATCGCGGTGTTCCCGCAATCGCTGGTGGTTGGCGGGCACGAGATTCAGGCCTTCTGGGTCAGTCTGGCGGCGCTGATGGCCGTCATCTCGATGACCCTGGGGAACGTGCTGGCGCTGTCGCAGCGCAACATCAAGCGCCTGCTGGCCTATTCCTCCATCGCCCAGGCCGGCTACGCCCTGATCGGCGTGGCGGCCATCCAGTCGCAGACGGAGCAGGGCGTGGCGTCGGTCGGCTTCTACCTCTTCATGTACACATTCACCAACCTGCTGGCCTTCGCCGTGGTGGTCTTCTTCAGCGAGGCCACCGGCAGCGAAACGATCGCCGATCTGGCCGGGTTGAATCGACGCAGCCCCTGGCTGGCGCTGATGATGACCATCGCCTTGTTGTCGCTGGGCGGCATTCCGCCCACGGCGGGTTTCTTCGGCAAGTTTTTCCTGTTCAACGCGGCCGTGCAGGCGGACCTGACCTGGCTGGCGATCGTCGGCGTGCTAAACGCCATCGTCGCGCTTTACTACTATTTGATCGTCATCAAGGTGATGTACGTCGACCGCAGCGCGGACGAAGACCAGCCCATCGCGTTGTCGCGGGCTTCGGGCTGGGCGCTGGCGTTGCCCGGCCTGGTCGTCCTGTTGCTGGGGACGGTGGCGGCGCAGCCGGTCTTTGAGTGGGCGGTGCAGGGTGCGCTGGCGTTGTTCCAGGCCTGACGGGTCTTCGGGTACCTCGCCGGCCTTCGCTGGAAACGGGGGTTCGTCTGTGATAGGCTTCTCAGCCTGTCCCCGTCCGGACGCTCGCCATGAGTGAGGGCGGACCGGAGCGCGCACCGGTGCTTCTGCTGGGGGCGAAGGTGATCGCGCAGGTGGGCGCCCTGCTGGTACTGATCGCCGGTGGCTCGGTGTTGATCGGGTTGGCGCTGGACGAGGCGTTGGGCACCAAACCGCTGTTTGTTTTTGTACTGTTGCTGGGGAGCATTCCGCTTTCGCTCTGGGCGATATACCGTTATTCACAACATCAGTCGCGTCTCATACTGGCGGCGCAAAAGGAGGAAGGACAACAGTGACCCTGAACTGGAGTGGCAAGCGCCGCTGGATCGCGTTGGTCCTGGTGCTGGCCAGTTTCGTGGTGATGTTCAACTGGCCGCCGGTCGTGCCGGTGATCCAGTTGCCTGGCGAGATATACCCGGCGGGCGAGGTCTTCGGCCTGCCGATAACCAACACCTTTGTGGGGTCGATCGTGGTCTGGATTGTCATCCTGCTGCTGATCCGCGTGGTCAGCGGACGCCGGCCGCGGGATGGCGGCGAAGTGCCGCGCGGCGGTTTTTACAACTTCTTCGAGATGGCCTTTGAGGGGCTCTACGGCTTCATCGGGAGCATCGCGCCCGAACGTTACCTCGGCCCGATCTTCAAGATGTTCATGACGATATTCATCCTCGTGCTGCTGTCGAACTGGTTGCACCTCATACCGGGCATCGACAGCATCGGCTTCCTGCACCCGCACGTCCACAAGGTGGAAGGGCACTACGAATTGCTGGACGGCTTTGATCTGGCGACCCTTGGCGGCGTCCACTACCTCAATGGTCAGTGCGCCTGGGTCAGCCCGGAGGCGGCCGCGACCATGAGCGATGAAGCCCTGCAGGCCCGCGCGGACGCCGGCTGCCTCTCCGGCATTCCTGCCGCCGACGCCGCCGACGCCGCCGACGAGGCGGCGGGCGACGATCATGGCGAGGAGATCGATTACCACCACGTGGAGCCGGGCGACCCCGCCGTGCCCTGGGTGATTCTGCCCTACGTCCGCGTACCTTCCACCGACCTGAACATGACCCTCGCCTTCGCCCTGATCGCCGTGGTGATGATCCAGGTGATGGGTTTCCGGGCGTTGGGCATCGGTTACCTGACCAAGTTCTTCAACTTCTCGACGCTCTTCAAGTCGCCCCTGGGCGGCATTGACGTGGCCGTGGGCCTGCTGGAACTGATCGGCGAAATGGCCAAGATTCTGTCCTTCGCATTCAGGCTCCTGGGCAGTATGTTCGCTGGCTCGATCCTGCTCTTCGTGATCAGCTTCCTTCTGCCGGTGATCGCCCCCTGGCCCGTGTTTCTGCTTGAGTTTTTCGTCGGCCTCATTCAGGCCATTGTGTTCGGCCTGCTGACGGCGATCTTCATGAGTCTGGCGACGGTCAGCCATCACCACGACGAGGAGCATCACGAGGAGGCGGCTGCCGGGGCGCATTAGGCAAGACCTGACGACGACATTCAAACACGATCCTGGAAGGAGTGAGGAAGATGGAAGAGGCAGTTTTGGTGGCAGGCAAGGCGATCGGCGCGGGTCTGGCCATGATTGGCGCGCTGGGCGGCGGCATCGGCATCGGGCTCTCCGTGGGTGGCGCGGTGCAGGGTATGGCGCGCAACCCGGACCACACCGGCACCATTCAGACCAACATGATTCTGGGTGTGGCTTTCGCCGAGGCCGTGGCCATCTACGCCCTGGTCGTTTCCCTGATCATCCTGTTCGTGCTGTCCTGACCTGGCAGGGGAGAAACGACTGTGGAAGCTTTAGGAATCAATCTCGGCTACCTGCTGATTCAGATCATCGCCTTCATCGTCATCTACGTCCTGCTGACGCGCTTCGTTTACGATCCCCTCATCGCCGTTCTGCGTGACCGGCGCACGCGCATTCAGCGGGGCCTGGAAGACGCCGAGAAGGCGGCCAACGCGCGCATGAACGCCGAGGCCGAGGCGGAAAAGGTCTTGCAGCAGGCCCGCAACGAGGCTCAGGGCATCGTTGACGAGGCCCGCGGGCGAGGCGAGGAAGTGGCGCAACAGGTGCAGCAGGATGCCCGGTCGGAGGCGGAGACCATCCGCAATGACGCGCGTCTGGCGGCCCAGGCGGAACGCGACGCGCAGCTCGCCGGTTTGCGCGGCCAGGTGGCGGCGATCTCCATCGCCGTGGCCCAGCAGCTCATCGGCGCTTCGCTGGACGAGGCGCGGCAGCAGGCGCTCATCAATGACTTTTTTGCGAAGGTGCCGGATTCGGCCCGGACCCTGTCCGGCGACGTCACCGTCGTCAGCGCCATGCCGCTCGACGATGCGGAGCAGCAAAAGGTGCAGGAGGAGATCGGCGCGGACAGCGTCGCCTTCGAGGTCGACCCCTCCATTCTGGGCGGGCTGATCGTCCGCTCGGCAGACCAGGTCGTGGACGGCAGCGTCCGCAGCGGTCTGGGAGAGATGTCGCAGCGTCTCGGCTGATCCGTCGGTCGAAATGGGGCAGTGGGCTGCCGGCACGCCGGTGAGCCCACTGTTTGTTTATGGCCAAAAAGTTTTCGCATTTGTTGCAGGCGTTGCCATCCGACACGCTGTTGCGGAGCACTGGCGACGCCATCATCAGCGCCCCGGTTGAGGAAGACCACCGCAGGTTGCAGCCTGGCGGGCTATTCGTGGCGCGCAGGGGTCAGGTTGCCGACGGTCACGATTACATCCCCCAGGCGATCGCCGCCGGAGCCGCGGCGCTGGCGCTCGAAAGGGAGGTTGATACGCGAGGCCTCCCCTTTGCGATGTTGCGCGACGCGGCGGAGGCGACGGGCTATCTGGCCGCGGCCTGGCATGACTGGCCGGCCCGCAAATTGTGCGTCATCGGGATCAGCGGGACCAACGGCAAAACCACGACGGCCACCTTGCTGCATAGCATTCTGCAACGCGCCAGCGATGGCCGCGCCGGCCTGATCAGCACGGTCGCCGCCGACCTCGGAAGCAGCCGGACCGACACGGGTCTGCACGTGACCACGCCGGGCGCGCCACTGGTGCAGGCCCTGCTGGCGCAGATGGTCGCCAATGGCCTGACCCACGCCGTCCTGGAAATGACGAGTCACGGCCTGGCGCAGGGGCGGTTGAACGGCGTTGTCCTGGCGGCCGCTGTCCTGACCAACGTCACGCATGAGCACCTGGACTTCCACGGCAGTTTCGCGTCTTATCGCGCGGCCAAGATGCGCATGTTCGGGCTGTTGCCGCCGGGGCAGGGGGTCGCCCTGCTCAATGCCGATGACGACCAGACGGCCTCTCTGATGGAAGGGCTGAAGTGCAGGGCGCTCACATTTGGCATCAGGGCGGAAGCTGACCTGCAGGCGGAGTCTTTAGAACACAGGCCCGGTGGCACGCGCTTCACTGCAGCGGGTCGCGCGGCCGCCCGGTCGCTGGATGTCACGACCCGGCTTGCGGGAGATTTCAACGTCAGCAACTGCCTCGCCGCTGCCGCCGCCGCGATGCAGATAACAGGAGTCAGCGACGCGCACATCGTGGAGGGCATCGCCGAGGTGGGGTCCATACCCGGCCGCATGGAGCGGGTGGTGGCCGGCCAGGACTTTACAGCCCTGGTGGACTTCGCCCACACGCCTGACGCGCTGGAGAAGGCCCTTCAGGTCGGTCGGGCGCTGTTGGCTCCCGGCAGTCGGCTGATTGTGGTATTTGGCTGCGCCGGCTTGCGCGACCAGGAGAAGCGGCGACTGATGCCCGCGATCGCGGCACGCCTGGCCGATATCAGCATCTTCACCGCCGAAGACCCGCGTAGCGAATCGCTGGATGCCATTCTGGCGACCATGGCGCAGGCCTGCAGCAGCGCGGGCGGTGAGGAAGGGAAGAGCTTTCTGCGCGAACCCGACCGGGCCAGGGCGTTGTTGCGCGCCTGCCAACTGGCCCGGCCCGGTGACCTCGTCATGGCCTGCGGCAAGGGCCATGAACAAAGCATGTGCTTCGGCGAGACCGAATACCCCTGGGACGAGCGCCATGCCCTGCGAGCCGCACTGGGTGGTGTGGCCCTGACCACCCTTCCTACTGCGTCACCCTGAGCGCTGGCCGCTGATTCCGGCCCATGCTAGAATGACATGCGGGAGGACTTGTGGCGGACCTGGGCATCGTCATACTCAACTGGAATACGCGGGACCTGCTGCGGCGCTGTTTGCAGACCGTGCTGGCCAGTGAAGGCGTGGAGCGCTTTCGCGTCGTGGTGGTGGACAATGCCTCCAGCGATGACAGCGTCGCCATGTTGCGCCAGGAATTCCCGCAGGTGGGCGTGATCGCCAACCCGGTCAACAGTGGTTACCCGGCGGGCAACAATCTGGGTCTTCGTCAGCTGGGTTACGAGGACGCGGGCCGAGTAAGGGAGGATGCGCCGCGTCACGCGATGTTGCTCAATCCGGACACCGAAGTCCCGCCCGACGCCCTGGCCAGGCTGGTGGACTACATGGACGCGCGTCCTGAAATTGGAATCGCCGGACCGCGACTGATGCTGCCGGACGGCAGTCTGGACCTGGCCTGCCGCCGCAGCTTCCCGTCACCGCAACTGTCACTGTATCGATTTACCGGGCTGGCACGTCTGTTTCCGCGTCACCGGCAGTTCGGTCGCTACAACATGACCTTCGCCGACCCCGGGCAGGAACTGGAAGTTGACGCCGTGGTCGGCGCCTGCATGATTGTGCGCAGGGAGGCCATCGCGCAGGCGGGGCTGCTGGACGAAGACTTTTTTATGTATGGCGAGGACCTGGACTGGGCCTGGCGCATCAAGGCGGCCGGCTGGAAGGTCTACTATCAGCCGCAGGTGGTGGTGCAGCACGTCAAGCGCGCGGCCAGCCGCCAGAGTCGGCGCGCCAGCCACGAGTTTCAACGCGCCATGCTGATCTTCTACCGTAAACACTACCGGAGGTCGACGCCGCTGTGGTTACACAGCCTGGTCATGACCGGCCTGCTGCTGAAGGGCGGCCGGGCGATGTTGGCGGAAATCCGGCAACCGACCGTCTGAATACGGCGCAGCGGACTGCTCGCACGGGTCGCATCCGACTGCTTCTAAACCTGCTTCGCCTGGTGCTGGACGTCATCATGCTGTCGGCGGCATTTGCGTTGGCCTACCGGGCCCGCAACGCCTTCGAGTTGTTCAGCATCCCCACCAATCCGCCCAGGCTGGAGCAGTTCGGGCCCACCCTGCTGTTGCACGTGGGCACGATTTTGCTGGTGTTTTACGCCTCGCGGCTCTACCACCTGGCCCGCTCGGTCAGTACCCTGGACCAGATGCGCCGCATCCTGGGCGCAACCCTGCTGGGAGCGGTACTCGCCTACGGTCTGCAGGGTCTGGTGCTGGACCTGCTGTTGAATGCCACCGAGTATCAGGTGGACTATCCGCGCAGCCTCTTTTTCTACGTCCTGCTGTTCAGCATCGTGCTCGTGGAGTTCGGAAGAAGCCTTTATCGCACGCTGCGCGCCTGGCTGCGTCGCCGCGGGCTGGACAACGAGACCCTGTTGATCATCGGCGCCGGCGAAGTGGCGCGGGACATGTCGGCACGAATCCGTGCCGACTCCGGCATGGGCTACAATCTGATCGGCGTCGTGGCACGCGACCGCAACGGCCCCTCTCACGCCGCGGGTCTCGACGTGATCGGCAGTTTCGCGGACATACCCCGGCTGATTGACGACTTTGACGTGGAACAGGTCATCGTTGCCCTGCCGGAGGCGCAGCGCGACGAACTGGAAGAACTCATCAACCTGTGCCGGCGCGGTCAGGTGGACATCAAGGTCTATCCGGACCTGTTCACCTGGGTGGCGGGTGACCTCAACGTCGACGAAATGGGCGGCACGCCCCTGCTAACCGTGCGGGACATTGCCCTGCGCGGCTGGAAGCTCAGTCTCAAACGCGCCATGGATATCTGCGTTTCCTTCTGCGGGCTGGTGTTGCTTTCGCCCGTCCTGTTGCTGACGGCCTTGCTGGTGCGCCTCGAATCGACCGGGCCGGCCTTCTTCATTCAGGAACGCATGGGTCTGGATGGCCAGTCCTTTCCCATGATCAAGTTCCGTTCCATGCATGCCGATGCCGAGCGCGGCGGTCCGGGCTGGACGGTCAGGGACGATCCCCGCCGAACGCGCCTCGGCAGGTTTCTGCGGCGAAGCAACTGGGATGAGATTCCGCAACTGATCAACGTCCTGCTGGGGCACATGAGCCTGGTGGGGCCGCGTCCCGAGCGGCCGGTCTACGTCATGCGCTTTCGCGACCAGATCCCGCGCTACATGGAACGTCACCGCGAGAAGTCGGGCATGACGGGCTGGGCCCAGGTCAATGGCCTGCGCGGCGACACCTCCATTGCGGAGCGCACGCATTTCGATCTCTGGTACGTCGAAAACTGGTCAGTATGGCTGGACGTGCGCATCATTCTGCGCACGATCTGGCTCATTCTGCTGCGGCGGGACCGGGCCTACTGAGGCCTGGCTCAGCGCATCCGCGATTCGCTGAACCACATATCGGCGTTGTCGCCCAGCTTGTCCTTTACGGGCTCCGTGATTTCGGCCAGTTGACTCAGCGTGGTCTCGTCCAGGGTGAGGTCAAGCGCCGGCAGGTTCCAGGAGACTTCCTCCGGTTTGCGCGCCCCGACCAGGATGGAAGTCACGCCGCTCTGCTGCAGGAGCCAGGCCATGGAGAGACAGGCCATGGTGGTGTTCAGCGACTCGGCCAGCACCCTGATTTCGGGCAGGGCCGCGAAGATTTCGCTTTCGCAACCTTCATCATCATGTTTGGTATCCGGCAGCGTGCGACTGTACCAACGCGTGCGTTTCAGGTAACCGGGCACGTCCTCAATAGCGGCGTAGCGCCCCGTTAGCAGGCCCTGGGCCAGCGAACTGTAGCAAAGAATGCCGACGTCGTGTTCTTCGCAGAGCGGCTTGATTTCGCGTTCGATGACGCGCCACAGCAAGCTGAAATTGACCTGGTTGGTCACGATCTGACAGGCGGCGACCGCCTCTGACAGGTCGAGCGGGCCGAAGTTGCTGACGCCGATGGCGCGTACCTTGCCCTGTTCCTGCAAACGCTGCAGGGCGCCGAGGGAATCGGACAGGGGGATGTCATGGTTCGGCCAGTGAATCTGGTAGAGATCGATGTAATCAGTCTGCAGCAGGCGCAGGCTGCGTTCGCAGGCGGCCGGCACAGCCGCCGGATGCAAACTGTCGTCGCCCAGCTTGGTGGCGATGACGGCTTCGTGGCGACGTCCCCGCAGGCCTTCTCCCAGCACCTGCTCGGACTTGCCCTTGTCATAGGCTTCCGCCGTGTCGAAGAAGTTGATGCCGGCATCCAGCGCGGCATGCACCGTGGCGATTGAGTCGGCATCATCCTGTTCGCCCCAGGCGAATACGCCGCCAAAGGGCCAGCAACCCAGGGCGATGACCGAAACCTCTATGTCACTGTTCCCAAGTCTTGTGTAGCGCATGGTGCCTCCCTCCCGTCGCCGCGGGGATTATACAGCCGAAGCCCCTGCAGGCGAATTCATGTATACTGGGCTCCGCATGATCCGCAATTCAAAAGGGACGAGAAACTTCATGGCAGCGCAGGTCACACCCCAGAGCGAAGATTTTTCCAGGTGGTACAACGATATTGTCTACCGGGCGGACCTGGCGGCGCAGTCACCGGTGCGTGGATCGGTGATCATCAAGCCCTACGGCTACGAGCTTTGGGAAGGCATTCGCGACGCGCTCGACCTGCGCTTCAAGGCCACCGGTCACCGCAATGCCTACTTTCCACTGCTCATTCCCGAGAGTTATTTGCGGCGCGAGGCGGAGCACGTCGAAGGCTTCAGCCCCGAACTGGCGGTCGTGACGCATGCCGGTGGCAAGAAACTGGAAGAAGCGCTGGTCATCCGGCCCACGTCCGAGACCATCATTGGCGAGGCCTTCAGCGAATGGATTCAGTCCTGGCGGGACTTGCCGCTGCTGATCAACCAGTGGTCCAACGTTGTGCGCTGGGAATTGCGCACGCGACCCTTCCTGCGCACTTCCGAGTTTCTTTGGCAGGAAGGACACACGGCCCACGCAACGGACGATGAGGCCGAGGCAGAGACCCTGCAAATGCTGGAAATCTATGCGGACGTGGCCATCAACGAGGCGGCGATTCCGGTCATCAGCGGGCGCAAAAGCAACATCGAGCGCTTTGCCGGCGCGCTGCGCACCTACACGATTGAGGCCATGATGGGCGACAAACGCGCCCTGCAGGCGGGCACCAGCCACAACCTGGGGCAGAATTTCGCGCATGCCTTCGACATTCGCTATCTGGACGAGAACAACCAGCAACAGTTGTGCTGGACGACTTCATGGGGCCTGAGCACGCGCATGGTCGGCGCCGTGGTGATGGCCCATGGCGACGACACCGGCTTGCGACTGCCGCCCAGGCTGGCCCCCTGGCAGGTCGTGATCGTGCCGATCACCCGTGGCGATGAAGAGCGTGAGACTGTCCATGCCAGCGCCCAGGCCCTGAAGGAAGAACTGGACGACGCGGGCATTCGCACACACCTCGACGCCCGTGAAGGCCTGCGGCCAGGTTTCAAGTTCAATGACTGGGAATTGCGCGGGGTACCCTTGCGCCTCGAACTGGGCCCGCGCGACGTGGCCAGCAATTCGGTCGTCCTGGCGCGGCGCGACATCCCCGGGCGGGAAGGCAAGACGAGTGTCGCCCGGTCCGGCCTGACCCAGGCCGTCGTGGAAGGCCTGCAGGCCATCCAGAGCAACATGCTCAATGCAGCGACGACCTTTCGCGATGACAACATTCACGATGCCCGCGATTACGCGGACCTGCGCGAAATCATCGAGGCCGGCGGCTGGGCCCGCGGTTACTGGGCTGGCGACGACGACGATGAACGGCGCGTCAAGGACGAGACCGGCGCCACGATTCGTTGTTTCCCCTTTGACCAGGCGGATGATCGCGGTCCCTGTCTGTTGACTGACGCCGGTGACGGAGAAATCGCCCTGTTTGCGCGCGCCTACTGAGCCGGAGCGCTGTACAGAGTAGACAGACGCGCTGGTAAAGGTCATCGTTTTCCGGTGTCTTTTCGCCTCAAATTGCTCTGCGCCGGAATCTGACCGTTGTCAAATGTGTCGCCCTTTGTTATATTTGGCACAATCAGACGCGAAGGGATGAAGGGCGAATAGTTGCTGTAGCGGACTGCTGATTGGTTCCGCTCCCGGCGCGGCCGCAAACGGGCCTTCATTTTTTTTGGGGAAGAAATGACCGCTTTTTTGATAGTTGACGTACAAGACCTGCAACAACGCCTGCAGCGGCGGGGCATCGCCGTAGATTTGCAAGAACTGGCCGTGGGGTTGAAAGGCAACGCCACCCTGGTAGCCGGGCTCATGGGTCCGGACAAGTTGCGCGCGCTCGCCATCGTGGAGCCGGACGCTGGCGCCGCCTACGGCGAGGGACCGCGCGTTTCCCGCATTTTTCGCGATGCCGGTTACACAATTCTGCCGCAGACTCCGCGCGACCTGTTGTCCGCAGAACTGCTTTCGCTCCTGACGGCCGCCGACAGCGATCGACTCGATGAAGTCATTCTGGTCACCGACAGCGAGGACCTGGTGCCCCTGTTGCGTGAGGTCCAGTCCGCCAGAAGCGCGCGAATTCGCGTGTGGGGCATAGAAAATGTGCTGGAAGGGACGGACCTGCAGGACCTTGTGGTTTTTCAGCCCCTGACCACGCTGCCGGGATTGCAACAAACGCGCAATGTCGCCGTTTACATCGACTTTGAAAACATCACCATCAGTCTCAATGAACAGGGATTTACGGTCAATCTGGACCATCTGATCGAGCGCTTCATCTCCCAGGCCAATGCCTATGGCCAGGTCGTCAAGATGGCCGCCTATGCGCCCTGGTACCAGCGCGGCAGCCTGCCGCCCCTGGTCGATGAGGCTGGCAACGAAGTCGCGGATGATGCGCCACGGCGCTTGCTCATGGCCAATATTGACGCCGTGAACAGCCTGCCCGGCAAGAACAGCGCGGACATGCGGATCGCGCGCGACGTCACGACCGACGCCGGCCACGAAGACGCCGCCGACGTCTACATCGTCGCCAGTGGCGACCGTGACTTCAACGACATGCTCACCAGCCTGCGCTCCCGTGGCAAACAGGTCATCGTCTGGGGTGTACGCGGCAGTACCAGCCGGCAGCTGGAAAGCAACCCGGGCATCGCCGTCGAATACGTGGAAGACTTCACGAACCTCAAGACGCACCGCTCGCTGTGGACCGAATCGATGTTGTCCGAGAGGGAAGAGGACACATCCGCCTTTCTGCCCTCACAGTGGAGTAGCATCATTATCCAGCTGGACCGTCTGACGTCCTGCGAAGACCGGGATTCCGTCTCGCCCCAACTCCTGGTGGAGCAATTGCTTGAGGTCGCTGCGGTTTCCTCGCTGTCCCGCGGTGAGGACCTGGTGACCCAGGCTGTGAAAATGGGCATCCTCAAGGCGGCGCCCGAGAAGGGCGAGGTGTCGCTCAACCCCGACAATCCGATTGTGGGCAAGACGCGCCTGGTCACCAGCCGAATCGTCTTGCGGGTGGAGCGCACCCTTCAGGTCCGTCGCTGGGAATACGTCAACTACGGTTTTCTTATCAAGGGCCTGGCGATGGACCGCGAACTGGGGCAGCCCGGCTGCAACCTGAGCGATCTGTGGCGCTCCGACTGGATCGACAGGCTTGTGCGCGAGCAGATACTGCGACGGGAACTGATACCGCACCGTCTCAATCCCGAGGACATGGTGCCCGTCATCAGTCTGCGTTCCGGCTCCGAAAAGTTGTTGCAATTGCCACGACGGGCGCAGGAACTGCACAGTTTCGAATGGGGCGGGATCCCGTTTCAGCGGCTTGAGGAGATGGAGCCGGAAACGGCAGCCATGGTGCGCCGGATCATCGTCAGCGTGGAACAGTTCACCAGTTTTCGACGTTTCCTGTGGTGCCCGCTGGGGAGCCTGCACAAGCGCCTGCTGGAGCATGACAGGGGCACCAACTTCCAGCGGGCGATCGATTATCTGGTGGCCAACGACGCCATCTCGCTGAATGACTATCCCAATCCCCGCAGCGCCTTTCTGACCAAGGGCATTTCCCTGCAGACGGAAAGCCTGGTCTGTCATACGGTGCTGGCGCAAAGGGACCAAATGGTCAGCGCGCTGCTGGCGCTGTACGACAGCGGCGAGACGATCAGCCATGAAGCGCTGGAAGGGCGGGTCATGGGGTATGACATCGACCTGTGGCTTTCGATTCTGCTGTCCGAGAACATTCTGAATCGTATCCCTGACAACCCGGACGAGTTCAGCCTCTTTCGCACACACCATACGGTCAACCGGGTGGCCAATGCCCTGCGCAGCGTCCCCTGAGGCAGCAGAACCGACCTTGTTCAGGGCAGGTGCATCCGCTACACTGGGACATTGACATTGACCGACATGCCACTGCCCGGCGTGTCCGGTGACAGGCAACAGGAAACGGGTATGGACAGGGAAACCAAACAGGCACTGATCAACGACTACGCCCGACACGAAAACGACACGGGATCGCCGGAGGTACAAATCGCGATCCTGTCGACGCGCATCAGCCAGTTGACGGAGCACTTGCGGGCCAACAACCACGACGAATCTTCCCGTCGCGGCCTGCTGAAACTGGTTGGCAAACGCCGGCGACATTTGAATTATCTGAACCGCAAGAACCCCGATGCCTATCGCGAAATGCTGCAGCGGCTTGGCCTGCGACGCTAGCGACAGGGCAGGGAGCTCAGAATCTGTGTATCCGGGATGGTCCGGCCGGGCCATCCTTCTTTCGTTGTTGCCCGGGGCGCAGGACCTGGAGTATGCCGCCGACAGAACAGGCCGGCGTCACACTCCAGTCCCTGTCTTCCGGGCCCCTGAAATCCAACAGGAGGCAATATGAGTACAGCAGACAACGGGGCCGGTATCCGGTCCTGGTCAACCGAAGTCGGAGGCAGGACGCTAGGCATCGAGACGGGTCGCTTCGCCCAACAGGCGGGCGGCGCCGTGACCGTGCGCATGGGCGACACCATAGTTTTCGGCACGGCCACCATGGGCAAACCGCCCGAAGGCCTCGATTTCTTCCCGCTGAAAGTGGACTTTGAAGAAAAGCTCTACGCGGCGGGTCGCATCCCTGGCAGTTTCTTTCGCCGTGAAGGGCGCCCGGCGGAGAGCGCCATTCTGGTGGCGCGCGTCACGGACCGCACCCTGCGGCCGTTGTTTCCGGCCGGCATGCGCAACGACGTGCAGGTCATTCTGACGACCTTCAGTCACGACCAGGAGACCTTTCTCGACATGCTGGCCAACGTGGCGGCCAGTGCTGCGCTGACCATCTCCAACGTTCCCTGGGACGGGCCGGTCGCGGGCGTGCGCATCGGCCTGATCGATGATGAACTGGTGGTGAACCCGACCATCCCGGAGATGGAAAACAGCCGCCTTGATTTGCGCGTCAGTGGAACGATGGACGCCATCAACATGGTCGAATGCAGCGCCCACGAGGTGCCCGAAGCCGTCATGCTGGAAGCGCTGGACATGGCCCACGCGGCCATTCAGCCGGTCATCGCGTTGCAAAACGAAATGCGCGCAGAGGTCGGCAAGGAGAAGTCGCCCTACGAGGTGAAAGACGGCGACGCCGCGCTCAGCGACGCCGTTTACGACTCCGTTTACGCCGAGGTGCGGGAGATCGTGCAGCAACATGCGGAACGCGATGCGCGCGGCGCGGCCATGAAGGCCCTCGATCAGCGCGTGATGGCGGAATACGCGGACCGCGTCGAAGCCGGTGAGGTCGACGCAAGGGACATTGCGGGCGGCATCGACAAGGCCCTGAAGAACGCCGTGCGGCATCGCATCGTCGAGGACGGCGTACGTCCGGACGGACGCGACAGCGTCACGATTCGTTCGCTTTCCGCCGAAGTCGGGTTGATTCCCCGCGTGCACGGTTCCGGTCTGTTTCAGCGCGGCGAGACCCAGGTGTTGACGATTGCCACCCTGGGCACCCCGCGCGATGCCCAGCTGCTGGATGACCTGGGCGCCATGGACTCGCGGCGCTTTTTGCACCACTACAACTTCCCGCCCTACAGCACGGGCGAGACGCGCATGTTGCGCGGCACCAGCCGACGTGAAGTCGGCCATGGCTCGCTGGCGGAAGTCGCCCTGCGCAACATGCTGCCGCCGGAGGACGAATTCCCCTATACCGTGCGCCTTGTCAGCGAGGTGCTGAGTTCGAACGGCAGCACCTCCATGGGAAGCGTCTGCGGCAGCACCCTGGCGCTGATGGATGCCGGCATTCCCATCCTGCGCCCGGTGGCGGGCATCGCCATGGGCCTCATCAAGGAAGGCGACCAGGTCGCGGTGCTGACCGACATTCAGGGCATGGAAGACCACCTCGGCGACATGGACTTCAAGGTGGCCGGCACGGAGCAGGGCATCACGGCGCTGCAGATGGACATCAAGATCAGCGGGGTTTCCAGAGAGGTCATGGAACGCGCGCTGGGGCAGGCGCGGGACGCGCGCCTGCAGATTTTGGGCGTCATGCAGGAGGCGATCGCCGCGCCGCGGGCCGAACTGAGCGACTTCGCGCCAAGAATCGAGACCATTTCCATCGCCCAGGACAAGATTGGCGCGGTGATCGGGCCGGGCGGCAAGACCATCCGCGGCATTCAGGAGGAGACGGGCGCGAAAATTGACGTCATGGAAGACGGCCTGGTGCACGTCTCGGCTGTGGAAGGGACCGCCAGCAAACAGGCCATCGAACGCATCAAGGCGTTGACCGAAGACCCGGAGATCGGCACTGTATACGCGGGCCGCGTATCCCGCATCGAGCCCTTCGGCGCCTTTGTGGAAATCCTGCCGGGCAAGGACGGCATGGTGCACATCTCGCAGCTGGCCAGCCATCGGGTCGCGTCGGTGGAAGACGAGGTCAGCATCGGCGACAACATTGACGTGATGGTGGTTGACATCGACCCGATGGGCAAGGTACGCCTGAGCCGCCAGGCGGTGCTGGAAGGCTGGACGGCCGAGGAGGCGCGCGAGCGCGACCGTGGCGGACGCGGCGGGCGTGGCGGTGGCCGGGACCGTGGCGGACGCGGCGGCGATCGCCGTGGCGGGCGTCGCAACCAGGCGAACCAGGAAGAACTTCAACTGGGTCGCATTTTTACCGGCGCGGTCAACCGCATCGAGCCCTACGGAGCCTTCGTCGAGTACCTGCCCGGTCGGGATGGCCTGGTGCACATCTCGCAACTGGCGGACTACCGCGTGGAGTCCGTTGAGGACGAGGTCAAGCTGGGCGACGAAATCATGGTGATGCTCATCGACATCGACCCGACGGGCAAGGTACGCCTGAGTCGACAGGCCGTGCTGGAAGGCTGGACGGCCGAGGAAGCGCGTGAACGCGACCGGGGCGGCCGGCGCCGCAGCAGGGGCCGTTCGTGACCGACGAGCTGCCGGTCGAAGCGCTGGCCGAAACCGGGAAGTACGCCGTCTGGGTCTCCGAGGAGCCCGACGGCGAAACCGTCTGGCACCTGGAACTTGGCGGCGTGACCCTGCACTTTTTCCGCGAGGAATGGGAAGAGTTGCGGCGCCTGGTGCAGCTGGCGTCACGGGGCAATGCCCGCTGACCTGATCGCAGAAATGTTGAGGCAGTTGCCGCCCTCCGCCAGCACGCTGCAGTTGCTGGACCTGGGCGGCCACTGCGCCGGGCCCTTCAGCGAGAAGCGCCAGGACCTGAACATTCATCGACTGGCGACGCTGCCGGCAGGCGGGTCTCGCTACGATGCGATTGTCGCCCTGGACCAGGCGCTGGCGCCCGATTTTCTGGAAAGCGCCTTGCGCAACCTGCGTCCGGGCGGCCGCCTGATCATCGGCTGGCGTCGCGGCGAGATTGACGCCGGGCAGCAACTCGAACTGGAAGCGGCGGGCTTCGAACGCATCCTGCTGGAAACGCAGGGCGACTCCCTGCTCCTGCGCGGCGAACGACCCCGTGAAGCGAAAGACTGCGCGGTACGGGGCTCAGGTATTGGGGTCCGGGCTGCGTACGGGGTTCCTGTCCGGCGGCCTGGGCGCTACCTGCATCTGCTGCTGCGGCAAACGCCCGAACGGCCGCCCTGGGACCGCGCGCCTGGCGACGACTTGCGCTGGCAGGCCCTGACGCTCGACCTTCAGGGCGAACGCCGCCTGCTGGCCTTCAGCAGTTTGCCGCAGGCGGTCGCCTTCATGCAGCCGGCCGTGTTGCAGGGCCGACTGCCCGATGTCAACAAGGTCGGCAAGTTTCCCCGGGAAGCAGCCGGAGACTGGCCCTTCGCCCTTCTGCTGGATCCCGCGCCCGCCGTGCTGGAGCGGGGGGACACGGGTCTGGTTGAGGTGGACCCCGCCAGTGCTGCCTTGCCGGATGAATGAGTGCCTGCGCGCCTGGCTAACGACCGTCACCGGCGGGCGGGTGTGGGGACATGCACGCATGTCCGGCAGCAGCTCCACGACGCTCTGGCGGGTGGAGGTCGGCGGGGACCGCCTGGTGTTGCGCGTCCATGACAACAGCGACTGGTTACGGGCGGAGCCGGACCTGGTGGCGCACGAAGTCGCCGCCCTGCGACTCGTCTTCGACGCGGGTCTGCCGGTGCCCGAACCCGTCGCCTGGGATGCCGAAGGGACGTTTTGCGGCCTGCCCCTGCTGCTGATGAGCTGGTTGCCCGGTCGCGTCCTTCTGTGCCCTGCCAGTATGGACGACTGGCTGCGGCAGCAGGCCGAGGCGCTGGTCGATATTCACCGGTTGACGGCCGATGACTTTGGCTGGGACTGGTTCTCCTGGGCGCAACCTGCTCTCGAGGTCCCCGCCTGGAGTGAAGCGCCGCAGGCCTGGGAGCGGGCCATTGCGTTCATCGCCGGGGAGCCGCCACCGGCGCCGCGCTGCCTGGTCCACCGCGACTACCACCCGGTCAATCTCTTGTGGCAGGGGCAGGACCTGAGCGCAGTGGTGGACTGGGTCAATGCCTGCCGTGGCGTCGCCGCTGTCGATCTGGCGCACTGTCGCGGCAACCTGATCGCGCTGTACGGGCCTGAGGCCGCCGATCGCTTTCTGCAACATTACCGACGCGCGGGCGGCGCGGACCATGGCGACATGGCCTGGTGGGACTTGATGTGCCTCGCGGAGTGTTTGCCCGGGCCACCCGAAGTCTATCCGGGCTGGGCGCCCTTTGGCGTGCGAGACATCACGCCCGAATTGTTGTGCGCCAGGCTGGACGCGCATCTGCTGGCCGTCCTGCGCCAACTGCCGAATTGAGCGGCGATTCGCTGGCGGGCATGGTAAAATGAACACATTCTGGTTGCACGATGGGGAATAGTCATGCTGACCGAGTTTCGTAACGAACCTGTTCTGGACTACAGCGATCCGGAGGATGTCAGGAAATTCCGCGCTGCGCTGGATAAGGTGCGCGCCGAGGCGGGCCAGACCTTGCCGCTCATCATTGGCGGCGAGAAAATTTACCTGGACGAAACTTTCGCCACGGTTTGTCCGGCGCGACCGGACGAGGCGCTGGCACATTTCGCCGATGGCGGCGTGGAGCACGTGGACATGGCCGTCGCCGCGGCCGAGGAGGCCTTCGCCAGCTGGCGCCTGACTCCGGTGGGCGAACGGGCCCGGCTCCTGTTGCGCGTGGCAGCGCTGATGCGTGATCGCAGACACGAACTGAACGCCCTGATGTCGCTGGAAATCGGCAAGGCCTGGTCTGAAGCCGATGGTGAAACCTCCGAGGCCATCGATTTTCTGGAATACTATGCCCGACAGATGCTGGACCTGGCGGACCGCAGCGACGAGCTGACGGAGTGGCCCGGCGAACAACAGACCCTGAATTACATTCCGCTGGGCGTGGGGGCCGTCATTCCGCCCTGGAATTTCCCGCTGGCAATCGGCACCGGCCTGCTCTCCGCGACCCTGGTGGCGGGCAACACGGCCGTCTACAAGCCGGCGGAGCAGAGTCCCCTGCTCGGCTGGAAGGTCGCCGAATACTTCCTTGAGTGCGGCCTGCCGGCGGGCGTCATGAATTTCGTGACCGGCCCGGGCGAAGTCGTGGGCGCGCGGATGGTGGAACACCCGCGCACCCGCTTCATTTGCTTCACCGGCTCGCGCGACGTCGGCGTCGAAATCTACGAAAAGGCCGGTCGCGTGTTGCCCGGCCAGCCCTGGCTGAAGCGATCCATTCTGGAAATGGGCGGCAAGGACGCCGTACTCGTGGACGAGACGGCGCGGCTGGACCAGGCGGCGGAAGGCATCGTCACCAGCGCTTTCGGCTACCAGGGTCAGAAATGCTCGGCGGGCTCGCGGGTCATCATCGTGGATGACGTCTACGATGAGCTTGTGCCCAGGATTCTGGAGCGCGCGAAATCCCTGCGGGTCGGCGCGCCGGACGAAGGGCCGGACGTGACGGTCGGCCCGGTCATCGATCCGAACCAGTTCGACAAGGTCAAGAGTTACCTGGAGACGGGTTCTGACGAAGGCGAGGTGCTTTTGGGCGGCAGCCCGATCGAAACCGAGGAGGGCGGCTATTTCATCCAGCCGACCATTTTTGGCGAGGTGCCCGAAACGGCGCGCATCGCGCAGGAGGAGATCTTCGGCCCGGTCGTAGCGCTCGTGCGCGCGCGCGACTTTGAGGACGCGCTGCGAATCGTCAACAGCACAGATTACGGGCTGACTGGCGCGGTATACAGCGAGGACCCCGGCCGCCTTTCGCGCGTTCGCGATGATTTCCACGTGGGCAACCTGTATATTAACCGCAAATGTACGGGCGCCATGGTGGGGGTGCAGCCCTTTGGCGGCTTCAACATGAGCGGCACCGACAGCAAGGCTGGCGGACCGGACTATCTGACGCTCTTCACCCAGGCGAAGGCCATCGCACAAAGGCTTTGAACGCGAGCCAGGGACAGGAAAAGGCGTGAACGGAGACCTGCGTAAGGAACTGGTCACCTGGGAGGACGTGGACCGGCTGATCGACACGCTGATTCCGCAGATCCGTTCCGTCGGCACCTTTGACGCGATGCTGATGGTCACGCGTGGCGGCCTGATTCCTGGCGGCCTGCTCTCCGAAAGCCTGAACATTCGCCACGTGTTGACGGCGGCGGTCGACTTTCCGGCGACGGAAACCGCCGGTCTGATGGCCTGGCCCCGCTTCCTGCAGTTTCCCGGCAACAACCTGCTCAACGGCCGCCGCACCCTGATCGTGGATGACGTCTGGGGCAGCGGCCGTACCAGCGCAACCGTGCGCGGCCGGGCCGAAAGCGCGGGCGCCACGCCCTGGACATGTGTGTTGCATTACAATCCGCAGCGCTCGCTCTTCAGTCACTCCGAACCGGATTTCTACGGCGCCATCACCGATGCCTGGGTGGTCTACCCCTGGGAACTGGACCGGGGGTTGCGCGGAATCGGCATGGCCGAACCGGAGATTTGACGCGCTGCGGCGCCCTGGCTGCAAGACCATATTCGGCCAAAGTCGGGCGTGTCGTGTATACTGGTAGCAGTGGCGGAGGGAGAAGTCGCTGAAATCGCATTTTCGAATCACGATCAGAATGGCGGACCTCGATGAACTCTACTGAGTCACCAGCGGATGGCGTGGACTATGGCGCAGAATTTCAGGAACTGCTGGAGGCCTCGCTTTCCTACGCCCCTCCTCGCCGTGGAGAAATTCGCAACGCCACCATACTGGAAATCGACGATCGCGAAATCATCGTCGACATGGGCACCAAGCGGGATGGCATCGTTCCGTATCAGGACATAGAACGCCTGGACCCGAATTTCCGCGCCACCCTGGAGGTCGGCCAGGAGGTCCCGGTCTACGTGATGAACCCGCGCGACCAGGACGAAAACCTGATCGTTTCCATCAACATGGGCCTGCAGCAATACGACTGGGAAACCGCCCGGGAACTGTTGAAGGACGAGACGGCGGTCGACGTTACGGTAGTCGGCCACAACCGCGGCGGCATCCTCGTGCGCTGGAACCGGCTTGAAGGATTTGTCCCCAGTTCACATCTGGTATCGGTCAGCTATTCGGGCGACCGACGTGAGGCCTGGGAAGGGCTGCGCGACAAGCAACTGGGCGTCAAGGTCATCGAAGTGGACCAGGACAGGCGCCGGCTGATTTTCAGCGAACGCGAGGCACAACGCGAATGGCGGGCGCGGCAAAAGGCGCGGCTGCTGGAGGAACTCAAGGAAGGCGACCGCGTTCAGGGCCAGGTCACCGGCCTGCGCGATTTCGGCGCTTTCGTCAACCTGGGCGGCGCCGACGGCCTGATCCACGTGAGCGAACTGGCCTGGCATCGTGTCGATCACCCGCGCGACGTCCTGCGCATCGGCCAGCAGATCGAGGTCTATGTCCTCAATCTGGACCACGAACGCAACCGCATTGCGCTGAGTCGCAAGCGCCTGCTCAGTGACCCCTGGGATGACGCCACCGAACGCTATCACGAGGGCCAGCTGGTGGACGGCATGGTGACCAACGTGGTGGACTTCGGCGCATTCGTGGCCCTCGATGACGGGCTGGAGGGCCTCCTGCATCTGAGCGAAATGGGCGACGGGTCGCTGAGCGAGCCCCATTCCTACGTCAAGAAGGGCGATCGGCTCAGCCTGCGCATCAGTCATCTGGAACCGGAAAAGCGGCGCGTCGGTTTCACCCAGCGCTGGGGCACGGACCTTGAGCGGGACGCAGGGGGCAGTTCGTCCGGGCTTGGACCGGATTCTGCCGGGCCCCGCGAAGAAGAAGCGGGTGAGGGTTCCTGATCGACCTCCCTGGCCTGACCTGCAGCGGATTGACAGCCAGCAATCGCATCGCTATACTGCGCCGCGGCCAGGCGGGGTATTGCACAGCATTCTTGAAGAAGCGAACCTGCACTGCAAGAAGCACGTGACGTGCGCGGCCCACAGAAGGCCGCGTTTTGTGAATCAGAGCATCGGACGGGTCCGACACTTCGGGGGAGATTAAACGGATTCTATGCAGGTCAGGGAGCAAAGCAGTACGGTACCGGGAGAAGTGGATTTCGCGGCAATGCTGGAAGAATCGTTCGCGCGTGAGGAACCCGAGCGCGGCGATATCCTGCAGGGCACCATATTGGCAATTGACCATTTGGGCATGATCATAGACGTGGGTCTGGGACGTGACGGCGTGGTGGAACGTCGCGATCTGGACCGCATCGCCGGCGGGTTGAGCTGTCAGGTCGGCGAACCCTTGGACGTCATGGTCCTGCGCCCGGAAGATGAAAACGGCAATTTGCTGCTTTCTGCCTCGCAGGCCCGTCAGTCTGAAGACTGGCAACGGGCGGAGCAACTGAATGAAAACGACGAAATCTTCATGGGGCAGGTCAGCGAAGCCAACCGGGGCGGCCTGATCATTCCCTTTGGCAACCTGCGCGGATTCATTCCGGCCAGCCATACCGTCGGCCTGCCGCGCGGACTTGGTGAGGAAGAACGACGGGACCAGCTACGGGCGATGATCGGCAAGACGATCCCCGTAAAGGTGCTGGAGGTGGACTGGAAGCGACGGCGACTGGTTTTCAGCCAGCGCGATGCGCGCCGCGAACAGCGCGAGTCGCTGAAGGAATCCCTGCTCGCCAGCCTGAACGAAGGCGAGGTGCACAAGGGCGTGGTGAGCGGTCTGCGCGATTTTGGCGCCTTTGTTGATCTTGGCGGCGCGGATGGCCTGATTCACATTTCGGAACTGGCTTGGCATCGCGTCCGTCATCCTGGCGAAGTCTTGAAGGTCGGACAGGAAATCAAGGTCTTCATCCTGCGTCTGGACGAGAAGGGCCGGCGCATCGGGCTCAGTCTGAAACGTCTGCAGCAGAACCCCTGGGAGCGCATTACCGAGTTCTATCACGTGGGGCAGCTGGTGGAAGGCCAGGTATCGCGCCTGGCGGATTTCGGCGCTTTCATTCGCATGGAGCCGGGCATCGAGGCCCTGCTGCATCTCAGCCAGATCGGCGACCCGCCACCGGAGCATCCCTCGCTGGTCGTTCATGAAGGACAGGACCTGTTGATGCGCGTGGTCAACATCGAGCCGGAAAGGCAGCGTCTGGGCCTGAGCCTCAAGGCCGTCCTGCCAGCCGAGCTGGAGCCCTGGCAGGAAAGGCGTCGCATTGCCGCCGAGGCCGAGGCAGCCCGCCTAGCCGCCGAGGCCGAAGCTCTGGAGGCAGAGGGTGAAGGCGTTGACGAGCAGGAAATTGTAGCGGAGATTCAAGCGTAAGGTTTGGTCAGTAATATCGCCGAAGGGAGGGCATCAGGTCTGTGGCAACAGTTCGACTGAAACCGGGTGAATCACAGGAATCGCTGTTGCGCCGCTTTCGCAAGCGCGTGACAAACGCCGGAATTTTGAGCACGGTGCGCCGCAAACGCTGGCACATTTCGCGCAGCGAATTGCGCCGCATCGAGAAGAAAAAGGCGATCCGCCGCGCGCGGCGACGCCAACGCAAACAGGTATTTCGTTAGGGTAGACCTTCGAATGCCCGCTGTCATGCGGGCGCCGGCGCCAGAAGACGACAGCCCCCGGGAGGGGTATGGCAAAGAAGACCCAGAGCAACAAGCAGGAAGACAAGATTGAGGTGGAGGGCACCGTCGTTGAGGCCCTGCCCAACACCCAGTTTATGGTGGAACTGGATAATGGACATCGCATTCTGTCCTACCTCTCGGGCCGGATGCGACGGAACTATATCCGCATTTTGTTAAGCGACCGCGTCCGGGTGGAGATGAGCATGTACGATCCCACCCGCGGTCGCATCACCTATCGCTTCCGCGACAACCGACGCAATACTGGCTGAACGCGGCCGCCTGGCGGGGAGTCAGCGAGGGGGTTTGACCCCCTCGTGTACCGCCATGGTGCCAAACATGAAGCGGTGCCAGGTCACCGCGGTCAGGCCCGCGGCCTGCATGATCGCGGCGAGTTCCTGCGCCGTGTGAAAGGCTTGGGTCGTGCGCGGCAGATAGCGGTAGGCGCTCGCCCCTGCGGGTCCGGCTATCAGGCGTCCCAACAGCGGAATGACCAGGCGCAGGTGCAACTCGATGAAGGGCCGCAGTAGCGACGGCGCTGGCGGCGAACTTTCAAGAATGACCAGGCGGCCGCCGGGGCGCAGCACGCGCATTTGTTCCTGCAGCGTACCCGGGATGTCAAGGACGTTGCGCACAAGATAGCCGGATGTGACGGCATCGAAGCAATCGTCCGCGAAGGGCAGGCGCATGGCGTCAGCTGCCACCCAGTGCATGGGCGCCGCGTCTGACATTTGTCTGCCCGCCTGCATCATGCCGGTCGAAAAGTCGGCGCCGGTGACCCGCAGGTCCGGCCGGGCGCGCAGGGCTTCCCTGGCGATGTCGCCGGTCCCGGTGGCCAGGTCCAGCAGACGTCCCTTGCGGGGCAGGGCGGCCCGGTCGACTACGTGGCGCCGCCAGCGTCGGTCCTGGCCGGCTGTCATCAGGGTGTTCAGCAGGCGATAGTGACGGGCGATGCGGTCAAACATCCCCTGCACACGGGCAGCGCGTTCGTCACCGATCATGGCCCCGCCCCTTCAGGCGGCAGACGCGCGGCAGGTAACCAGCGCCACCCAGTCGCCCTGGCGCAGTGTCGCGACAGGCATCATGCCCGCGCGACGCAGGGCCGCTGAAACGTCATCGGCCTGGTCCTGAATGATGCCGCTGAAGATCCCGCAGCCGCCGGGACGCAGGACCTCACCAAGTCCCTCCTCGCAAAAGGCCGTGATGACGCGCGCCAGGATGTTGACCGCGATCAGGTCAAAGCGTTTGTCCCGCGTCAGCAATTCCCCCAGACTGCCTTCCTCAACGTGTACCCCGGAAACGCCGGGATTGAATTCCAGATTCTGTCGCGCCGCGCTCACAGCCACCGCATCGTTGTCCAGCGCCAGCACGCTGCCGGCGCCGAGGCGCGCGGCGGCGATCGCCAGAATGCCCGAGCCGCAACCGAGATCAAGCACCTCACTGCCCGGCTTCAGGTGGTCTTCCAGGGCCCGCAGGCAAAGTTGTGTGCTGGGGTGCGTGCCCGTGCCGAAGGCCATGCCGGGGTCCAGCACGATTTCCAGTTCGTGGTCCCCGACCTCGCTCTCCGACCAGGCCGGCCGCACCAGCAGCCTGCGCCCAATGCGCAGGGGACGGTAATGGACTTTCCAGGCGTGGGCCCAGTCCTCGTCCTCGACGACGCGCCAGGTCGGCCGCGGCAGGGGCAGCATCATGCTCATGTGACCCAGGGCGGCCTCGACGTCCCGGCGTCGCGCCGGGGAATCGTCGCCATCCGGGAACCAGGCGCGCAGGGTCAGGCTGTCGGGAGCTTCGGCCGCGCCTTCGTCCCAGGCATCCGGCGGAATGCCGTTTTGTTCAATGACCACGCCCTGATGTCCGTAACGCCCCAGCAGGCCGGCGACCGCCTCGGCGGCCTCCCCGGCCACAGAGAGCGACAGTTCGAGCCAGCGCACGGCTAGCCCTGATCGCCGGAGAAGAAGTCCGCCACGCGGTCGAAGAAGCCGCGGCCGTGTTCCTGGGGAGTGATGTCGCTGCCGAGGGTGTGTCCAAGTTTTTCGAAGAGCTGGCGTTGTTCGTCGTTGAGCCGGTCGGGAATGGCGACCTGCACGTAGACCAGCTGGTCGCCGCGCCCGCTGCTGCTGCCATCGCTGCGCAGGCGCGGCACGCCCTTGCCACGCAGGCGGAAGGACTTGCCCGTTTGCGTGCCGGCCGGGATGGTCAGCTCGACGTCGCCATCCACGGTGGGCACTCGCACCGCGTCACCGAGGGCGGCCTGGGCCACGTTGATGTCGATATCCAGAATGATGTCATCCTTGTTGCGCTTGAACCAGGGATGGGCTTCCACGCGAATGGCCACGAAAAGGTTTCCGGCGGGCGCGCCGGGTTCGCCGGCGTCGCCTTCCCCGTGAACCTGGACCTGCAGGCCCTCCCGCACGCCGGCGGGAATATCCACGTTGATGACGTCCCGGCGCTGCAGGCGTCCCGCCCCGCGACAGGCGTTGCAGGGCGAACTGATGACCTCACCCCGGCCCCGGCAACGGCTGCAGACCGTTTCGGTCACCATCGAGCCGAGGAAGGTCTGCTGTACCCTGCGTTGCTTGCCCTCGCCGCGACAGTCCGGACAACGGACGGGTTGCGAGCCGGGCTCGGCGCCGCTGCCGCTGCAGGACTCACAGGCCCGCAGGCGATCGACTTCCACGTCCACGCTGGTGCCGAAAATCGATTCTTCAAAGCTGACGGCGGCCATGACCTTGCGGTCTGCGCCCGGCCGCGGTCCCCGGCGGCTCGCGCTGCGCGCGCCACCAAAGCCGGTGAAGAATTCCTCAAAAATCTCGTCAAAGCCGGCGAATCCCTGGCCGCCAAAGCCGGAGAAGCCGGGACCGCCAGCGCCATTGTTTTGCACGCCGGCGTGCCCGAAGCGATCGTAACGGGCGCGGGTTTGTTCGTCAGAAAGAATCTCGTAGGCCGAGTTGATTTCCTTAAAGCGTTCTTCGGCGTTTGCGTGCGAACTGACGTCCGGATGGTATTCGCGGGCCAGACGGCGGAAGGCGTTCTTGATTTCGCTCTGGTTCGCATTTCGGCTGACGCCGAGGACTTCGTAGCAATCGCGGGGCATGATTTACCCTGTAGCGTGACCCCGGGACCGGCCGGTTGGACCAGCCCCGGAGCGGCGATATCAGGCTTCCGTAAACTCGGCGTCAACCACGTCTTCGTCGTCGCGGTTCGGGTCTTTGGCGGAAGCGGGCTCGGGCTCCGTGGCGCCCTGTTGCTGTTCCATCTGCGCGCCAAGGGCCTGGATGAACTGCGCGAGGTCGTCATTGACGGCGCGCAGGTTGTCGTTGTCGTCGCCTTCCATGGCCTGCCGCAGGGCGTCCATCTTCTCGCGCGCCTGCGCCTTCGTATCGTCGGGCAGTTGCTCGTCGAAATCTTCCAGCAGTTTCTCCGCGGTGAAGAGGGTGTTGTCGGCCGTGTTGCGCAATTCGGCGTTTTCCTTGCGGCGGGCGTCCTCGTCGGCATGCTGGCGGGCTTCCTCGACCATGCGCTCGATTTCATCCTCGTTCAGGCCGCTGCCGGCGGTGATGGTGATCTGCTGCTCGCGGCCGCTGGCCTTGTCCTCGGCCGAGACTTCAAGGATGCCGTTGGCGTCGATGTTGAAGGTCACTTCAATCTGCGGCATGCCGCGCGGCGCCGGCGGGATGCCATCCAGGATGAACTTGCCCAGCGACTTGTTGTCGACCGCCATCGGTCGCTCGCCCTGAACGATGTGAATTTCAACCTGGGTCTGGTTGTTGGCGGCGGTGGAGTAGACCTGACTCTTCTTGGTCGGGATGGTCGTGTTGCGCTCGATCATGTTGGTGGCCACGCCGCCCAGGGTCTCGACGCTCAGGGTCAGGGGCGTGACGTCCAGCAGCAGGATGTCCTTGACGTCGCCGCCCAGCACACCGGCCTGGATGGCCGCGCCCATGGCGACAACCTCATCAGGATTGACGCCGCGGCCGGGGTCCTTGCCGAAGAACCCGCGCACCGCTTCCTGCACGGCCGGCATGCGGGTCATGCCGCCCACGAGAATGACAGCGTCAATGTCCTGCACACCCAGGCCGGCGTCCTTCAGGGCTTGCTGGCAGGGCGCGATTGAGCGCTGGATCAGGCCGTGCACCAGTTCTTCCAGGCGCGAGCGGGAGAGATCGAGGTTCAGGTGCCGTGGGCCACTGGCGTCGGCGGTGATGAAGGGCAGATTGATGTCGGTATTGACGGCGCTGGAAAGCTCGATCTTGGCCTTTTCGGCCGCCTCCTTGAGGCGCTGCAGGGCCTGACGGTCCTTGCGCAGGTTAATGCCGTTCTCGCGCTCAAATTCACCGGAAATCCAGTCGATGATGGCCTCGTCAAAATCGTCGCCGCCGAGATAGGTGTCGCCATTGGTACTCTTGACCTCAAAGACGCCGTCGGCAACCTCGAGGATCGAGATATCGAAAGTGCCGCCGCCGAGGTCGTAAACGGCGATCGTCTCGTTCTTGCCGGTGTCGATGCCATAGGCCAGACTGGAGGCCGTAGGTTCGTTGATGATCCGCAGCACCTCAAGGCCGGCAATGCGACCGGCGTCCTTGGTGGCGTTGCGCTGGCTGTCGTTGAAGTAGGCCGGCACGGTGATGACCGCCTGGTCGACGCTGCCGCCCAGCCAGGCTTCCGCATCGGCCTTGAGCTTCTGCAGCACCATCGCGGAGATTTCCGGCGGGCTGTACTCGCGCCCGCCCATGTGCACGCGCACGTCTCCGTTGGCCGCGGCGCTGACCTTGTAGGGCACGCGCCTGATGGCGTCCTGCACCTCGCGGTCGCTGAACTTGCGTCCCATAAAGCGCTTGACCGAGAAAACCGTGTTGTCGGGGTTAATGACGGCCTGGTTGCGCGCCACCTTGCCGACGAGGCGTTCGTCGGTCCTGGGGTTTACGGCCACGACCGAAGGCACCAGTTCGCCGCCTTCCGCCGAGGGGATCACGGTGGCCTTGCCACCCTCCATCACGGCCACGACCGAGTTGGTCGTGCCGAGATCAATGCCAATAATGCGTCCCATAGGTCCTCCCTGATTTCAGTCGTCAGCCCGCGACCCGCACCAGCGCCGGGCGCAACACCCGGTCGCCGCAGATGTAACCCTTCTGCAGGGTCGCGCTGACGAGTCCGCTTTCCATGTCCGTGTCGCTGTCGTGGCCCAGTGCCTCATGCAGATTGGGGTCGAAGGGTTCGCCAAGCGGATCGAGCGGCTGAACGCCGGCGTCCGCCAGCGCTTTCAGCAACTTGCGCCGGATGGCTTCCATGCCCTCCAGCCAGACCTGCAATTCCTCGTTGCCGTCCTCGACGGCCGGCAGGTTTTCCGTGGCGCGCTCGAAGTCATCGAGCACCGGCAGCAGGGCCCGCAGCGTGTCGACTTTCGCGTTGAAGCGCGAAGTCAGCAGGTCACGTTCGAAGCGCTTGCGCGCGTTGCTGAAGTCGGCGCGTTCGCGTTGCCAGCCAAGGGTACTCGCGTCGGCGCGCTTGCGTTCGTCCTCCAGCTCGGCCCGTAACGCCGCCAGGGGGTCACCCGCATCAGCGGCCGGATCCTGGTCACTGGCGCCATGCCCTGCGTCGCCAGCTTCAGGCTGCGGTGCGTCGTCCTCGCGCAGTTGCTCCTGGCTCACAATGCTGCCTCACTGCTCCTCGCCAACCCGGACAATATACTGAAAAGTTTGGCCGGCCGGTCATAGAATCGCGTAAAAAAATGAAAGGTTTTTCGCAAGAAGTGTCGTCCAGGTGCGCTACGCCACGTCCTCCGCTGCCTCGTCCCCTTCCTCAAGCAACCTGGCCAGCACATCCGTCATGACGTTGGAGACATGCCGCACCGCGCTGACGGCGCGGCCGTAATTGATGTGGGTGGGCCCGACCACGCCCAACGCGCCGCTGACCTGGCCCGGAATACCGTAGCGGCTGAGCACCATGGAGAGATGATTCAGTTCTTCCCAGCGGCCATCCCCGGCGATGAACACCTGCACGTCATTGCGGGCCAGCACCTCCGAGAGCAGCAGATTGAGGACCGCGCGCTCCTCGAATACGCGCACGGCCTGTTCGGCGCCTTCGCTGTCCTGAAAAGTGCTGAGGACTCCACTGAGCCCGTCGCGATAGATGAAGCGCACCTGATTGGTGTCGGAACGCTCCATCACGTCCGCCGCCAGTTCGGCAATTTCCCGCTCGAACAGGCCCAGTTGCGCGCTTTTCATGCGCACTTCGTTGGCCCCCTGGTCAAGGCAGACGGCGTTCAGACGTCGCGCCGCCTCCGCCAGCGCGGTCTGGCCGGGGGATTCGACGAGGGTCAGCATCTGTTGGTGTACGTTGCCACTGTGCAACACCAGCACCATCAGCACCAGGCGGCCCTGAATTGAAATCAGTTCAAGGTGCTTGAAGCGACTGGCTTCGGAGATTGGCGCCGTCACCAACGCGGCGGAACGGGCGGTACGCGCCAGCAGGGTCGCGGCCAGGCGCATCCACTGTTCCGTCGCCGCCGGTGGCGTACGCATGCTTTCGGTGATGCGGCTTTCCTCGACCGCGGTGAGCGAGCCGCGCGTCATCAACCGACTGACGAAATAGCGATAGCCGTCCTCGGTGGGGACTCGACCGGCGGAGGTATGCGGGGCCCGGATGAGGCCCTTTTCCTCCAGCAGCGCCATTTCGTTGCGGATGGTGGCGGAACTGACCCCCAGCTCGCAGGCGTCCTGCAGGTAGCGGGAGCTGACCGGCTCCGGATTGGCGGTATAGCTTTCGATGATCAGGGCGAGGATTTCTTCCTGACGGCGCGTAAGGGGATGCAGTGTCGTGTCGTCCATATTGGCAGATGCAGCAGCAAATTCGACCCGGGAACGCTTGTCAGGGAGGGTGAAGGCATGCTACCATTCAGGTATGGAACTGTAAAGTCAGCCACAGGAAGGACACAGTGATGGGCAGCAAAACATTCGAGGCCACCACCGACAACTTCGCCAGTGAAGTGCTGGGCGCGGATACGCCGGTGCTTGTCGATTTCTGGGCGGAGTGGTGCGGCCCCTGCAAGATGATTGCGCCCATCGTGGACCAGCTGGCCGACGACTATGAGGGCCGACTCAAGGTGGGCAAGCTGGACGCCGACGCCAACCCTGACGTCGTGATCCAGTACGGCGTCATGGGCATTCCGACCCTGATCCTCTTCAACAAGGGCGAAGTGGTCAACCGGGTGACCGGTTTCAAACCGCGCGAACGTCTCATCGACGAGCTGGGTCTGGCCGGGCAGATCGCCTGATTTCGGATGCGCAGAGAAGCGAAAGCCCGCTGGCAGCAGCGGGCCTTTTCGTTTACCGGCAAGCGCCTGACAGACCGCTTTGGCGAGGAGGACACCTGAAGCAATGTCGCTGACTGGCAAGGTCGAGAAAGTCCCTGGTACCCGCTATTTGCGCGAGACCGGTCCACTTTCGCCCGGGCCCCCAGGTTTCAATATGACCGGCGCGCTGTCGCTTTTCAGCGGTTCCGCCTCAATGGACCTGGGGCGGGAAATAGCCGACTACATGAACGTGCACCAGGGCGAATACACGCGCACCGTTTTCTCCAACGAAAACATCCTCATTCAACTCAACGAAAGCGTGCGCGGCCGCGACGTTTACCTGGTGCAGACCATGGCCTCGCCGGTACACGACAACCTGATGGAACTGCTGCTGATGGTCGATACGCTCAAACGCGATTCGGCCGGGCGCATCAACGTCGTCGTACCCTACCTTTCCTACAGCCGTTCGGACAAGAAGGACCAGCCGCGGGTGGGCATCGCAGCGCGCCTGGTGGCCAACCTCATTGAGGCCGCCGGCGCCAACCGTTACATGACCATCGACCTGCATGCCGGCCAGTTGCAGGGCTTCTTCGACATCCCCGGCGATGCCCTGACCGCCTTCTACCTGCTCAGCGACCACGTGGATGACATGGCCATTCCGAATCTGGTGGTGGTCTCGGCCGACCTGGGCTTTTCCAAAAAGGGGCGCAACTGGGCCGAGCGCCTCGGCACGCCGCACGCCATCGTCGAAAAACGCCGCGTCGACAACGAGGAGAGCCCCGACGTGCTCTCCATCATCGGCGACGTGCGCGACCGCAACGTGTTGCTGGTAGATGATGAGGTGCTCACCGCCGGCAGCGCCTGTCAGGCCGTCCAGGCCATTCGCGAGCACGGCGCCCGCGACGTCTACTTCGCCTTCACGCATGCGCTCATGCCGGCGGAGGGTTACGAGCGTCTGGCGCAACTGGGCCTGAAACACATCATCTGTACCAATACCCTGCCGGTCCCCCTGGAATGCCGCCTGCCCAACATGACCGTGCTGTCCGTCGCGCCCCTGCTGGGCGAGGTCATCCTGCGCGCGCACGCCGGTCGCAGCGTGGGCGAACTCTTCGACGAGTGACCCCGCCCGCCCTGCAGGACAGCAGCCCGGTCTCGCCGCGGGCCCTGGCCGTTGGCGCCGTCTTTCTGCTGGCGCTGACAGGTCTGCTGATCCTGGTGATCGACTGGGTGGGCATCGAGGAGCTGCGGGCCTGGATCCTGAGCGCCGGACCGCTGGCGCCCCTGCTCTACATCCTGCTCAAGGCAGCGGCCTACGTATTCGCGCCGCTGAGCAGCGGGCCGGTGCAACTGGCGGCCGGCCTGCTCTTCGGCGTCCTTCCGGGCACAATCTATACCGTCATCGGCGAGGTGCTGGGCGGCACGCTCAGTTTCCTCATTGCGCGCCATCTGGGGCGTCCGGCGGTGCGCCGCTTCGCCGGTGAGGCGGGGCTGGCGCGCATCGACGAGTTTGTTGGGCAACTGGGTGGCTGGCGCGCGCTGGTCTACGCGCGGCTCTTTCTCTTCGCGATCTACGACTTCATCAGTTACGCGGCGGGCTTCGCCAGAAGCATCACCTTACGGCAATACCTGCTGGTGTCGATCATCTGCGGCACGCCGCCCTCGTTCATCTTCGTCTACGCCGGCGGGCTACTGGAAGACCAGCGCCAGCAGATTCTGCCGCTCTACGCCTTGATCGGCGGTCTTTCGCTGCTGCCCTGGCTGATTCACCGGGCGCTGCGGGCGCGGCGGCGGGGCAGGGAAGGGGCCTGAAACGCGCTAGTCCCGCAGGTACTCCCCGGGGATGCGCGAGCCTTCGAATACGGCCTGCGGGTCCCGCCCTGCGATTTCCGCGGGTATCTCGCCCTGCCAGAATGCCGGAACAGTGTCCCTCGGGCGCGAGTGCCAGGCCAGCACGAGGGTGCGGCGTTGGTCGGTGCGGTTCCTGTCCGCCGCGTGCAGGATGCGGCCATCCAGCAACACCAGATCGCCGGCCTTGACGGGCACGTAGACCTGGTCGGGGTCGTCGCTGAACATGGTCGGGTGGTCTTCGTCGATGAAGCGGGCGCCCTGTTCGTGTGCGGGCACGAGCCGGTCGTGAAGGGGAACGCGCTTCCAATGGCTGCCGGGGATGACCTTCAAACAGCCGTTCTCCCTTGACGTGTCGCTTAAATAGTAGTTGAGCGCGATTTTCTGCGGCCAGGGCGCAAGGCTGAGGGGATCGTTCCATTCCATGTGGTCCTGGTGCCAGTAGAGCGGCGGTCCGCCGGCCTCCTTGGTGAGGACGATGATCGTGCCGTGCGGCCTGAAATCGCCGAAGCCCAGGTCGGCCAGGGCTTCATACGTGGGCTTCCATGTCAGCAAGCTGTCGATGAGCGCATTGTCTTCCGCCCTGACGTTGATGTGTTGCCCCTGGTAGCGGAGGTCCGAGGGTTCGACGTGGCCGGCGATGAGTCGCTCGGTCTCCGCGCGCAGTTCCTCAAGGAAGGAACCGGGCAACACATTCTCGACAAGGACGTAGCCCTCGCGCAGCATGAACTCCCGTTTCTCGAGGGCTGTTTCGGGGGTCAGCATGGGGGATTCTCCTCCAGTCATCCGGATTGCGGGATGTTCCGGCTGGACATAGCGAATTCCCGACCTATGGCTTCAGGTATTCGCCCGGCGTTCGCAAACTCTCGTATTCGGCCGCCGGGTCCCTCTCGGCTATCGCCGCCGGAATCTCGTCCTGCCAGTAATCGGGGACCGTGTCCATCGGGCGCAAATGCCAGGCCAGCACGAGAGTACGCCGTTGGTCGGTGCGGTTTCTGCCCGCCGCATGCAGGGTGCGGGCATCCAGCAACACGAGGTCACCGGCCCTGACCGGCACCTGCACCTGGTCCGGGTCCTCGCTGAACATGACCGGATCGTCCTCTCCGACGTAACGCGCGCCCTCTTCATGGGCGGGCACAATCCGGTCGTGCAGGGGAAAACGCCTGCGGTGGCTGCCAGGGATGACCCTGAGGCAGCCGTTTTCCACGCTCGTGTCGGTCAGATAGTAGTTCAGGGCGACAACCTGCGGCCAGGGGGCGAGGCTCAGCGGGTCGTTCCAGAAGATCCAGTCCTGGTGCCAGTAGAGCGGCGGACCGCCCGCTTCCTTGGTGAGAATGATGACCTTGCCCTCGGATTTGAAATCCCCGAATCCCATGGCGGCGAGAGCATCGTGCGCGGGTTTCCAGGTCAGCAGTCTGTCGATGACGGGGTTGTCCACCGCAAATTCATCGATGTGCTGGCCCTGATAGCGGAGTTCGGGGGCCTCAACGTGACTGGCAATCAGTCGTTCGGTCTCCGAGCGCAATGATTCAAGCAGGGACTCCGGCAGGATGTTCTCGATGAGGACATAGCCGTCGCGCAGCATGGCCTCGCGCTTCTCAAGGGCTTTTTCGGCGGTCAACATGGCACACCTCCCGCGTGTCAGTGCCTCTCTGTGGCGTGGACCGAAAGGGAGCGCCGCCGGGTTCCCGCCGTCACTTCAGCGCTTCCCCTGGAATCCTGTTGTGGCGGATGGCCGGAACCGCGCCCTCGTAAACAGGGCGCAGCGGCTCCAGCAGATCGCGGGTCGCCTCGACCCAGTCGTCGGGCCAGCCTTCCTGCGCCACAAAGGCCTGTATGGATTCGGGCATGGCGGCGTAGGCCGGGTAGTACCAGAGGGTGATGTTGGTCCGGCGCTGATCGGACTGGTTGCCGTGCGCGGCGTGCAGCAACTGCGCGCTGCCCATGACCACGTCCCCCGCCCGGACCGGGACGTCGACCTCGCCCTCTGCCCGCTGGAAGGCCAGATTCTCCGGGTCTTCCATCCTGCCCAGGGCATCGCCATGGGCGTCGGCCAGTTTGTCGTGCAGTGCATGACGGTTGATGTGGGAGCCGGGGATCACCCGCAGGCAGCCGTTATGCGGGCTGGTATCCACGAGGTAGATCATCAGGAAGCACTGGAGGGTCTGCGTGGTGTAGCATGCCGGCTCGTCCCAGAAGCGCCCGTCCTGGTGCCAGAAAAGCGGCGGGCTGTGAGGCGGCTTGCTGATGATGAAACCGGAGCCCCACCTGGGGTCGTCGTAACCCAGATTGTTGAGCGCCGTCAGCAGCGGGCGATACGCAATCAGTTCCGCCATGCCGGGATGCCCAAAGACCGGAATCACGCTGCCCTGGGAGAGTTTCGCGTCGAAGTGCGCCGCGTCGGTGTGGGCCAGCACCTCATCCGTGACCTCGCGCATGCGTTCCAGCATCGGGTCGTCAATGATGCTCTCCAGCAGGCAAAAGCCATCCTCGTCGAGTTGCCGTCGCTTTTCGACGAAATCAATGGACGAACCAGCCATCCTTGCCTCCTGTGGGTCCGTGTTCCGGACTCATTGCCCGTTCGCTTTCCTTCCCTTGTTTCCTTGTCTGTCGCGCAGCCCCGCCAGGGCACTTACAGGGAGCGGTTATCGATGGAGTAGGCCTGGTTGCCTCCCGGACCCAGTTGCCAGGTGCCGCGGAAGAGCGACTGCCGTTTGGGCGGCATGGTTTCGATGGTTTCATGCGCGAGGTTCAGGCGATGCCACTGTGCCCAGAGGGAGTTGTAGCAATTGAAGACCGCGCAGCGCGGGTTGTTGGGGTTGGTCCAGTCATTGGCGGCGTGGACGAGACTCTCTGTGAAGATAACCGCTGAACCCGCCGGACAGCTGTAGCCATCCATGGCGTCGCGGATGCTGCCTTCCCAGGGGGATTCCTCGACGTTGGGGCGCCAGGGGTCCGGCCCGCCGTAGTTGAAGTGGGCCTTGTGCGAGCCGCTCAGAAAGGTAGTGCCCCCCTGTCCCTCGACGACTTCTTCCAGCTCCCAGACGACGCGGGTCAGACCGGCGAAGATCTTTTTGCCCGCCACCTGGTAACGCATGGCGTTGGCCTGCTGGGGCGGCCGCACGACGTGCGGCAGACCGCCGTCGCTGCGTTCCATTTTGCTCCAGCCCGGCGGCCGTATGGTGATGAAGGAGCTTTCACAGCGAAAGCTGTAACTTTCCTCCGAGACAAAGGGTTCTTCGGACAGGAGCTCCGCCAGGATGCCGACGATGGCCGGATGATCGAGCGTTTCCTGCAGTTTGCCCTCGAAATTGTTTTTGGCCCCGCCGTAGGCCTCGGCCTTCATCTCCTCGATCTCGGCGTCGTTCAGCACCGCCGGCAGCAGGATCCAGCCGCGCAGGTCAAAGAAAAACTTTTGTTCCTCGGTCATCGGCACGGCTTCCACCGTGCGCCCGTTTGATGCAGTCATGCGTTCCTCCGGATTGGTGCAGGCAGCAGGAAATGTAACGCAACTTTCGGCATGGCGCATGGCATTGCCGCGGCCGGCGCCCGCCGTCGGGAGGCGGGGCCGGCGACACGATTTGTGGCCCCTGCGGTGCAGGGTTGGGCGGGCGACATGATATGTCGCCCCTACAAAACCGGGCGTGGCGGGCAACATGACGGGTCACCCCTGCAAACCGGGAAGGGCGGGCGACAGGATGTGTCGCCCCTGCAGCACCAGGAGAAGGCCGGGAGTTCCGCAGGCACTGGCCGACGGACCAGGTTGCATGCCGCCGCATGGCCTCAAGGTTGGACATTCCCGCAAACTGGCATTTGTTATGCCGGGCGCCTTTCCACGCTATCCCACGAGATGCATCGGGCACCCGCCCACGCTATCCCGCGGGATGCTTCGGGTCGGGACCCTTGCTATCCCACGGGATGCATCGGACTTACGTCCTCGCTATACTGGCGCGGCGATTCGAGAATGTACACAGGGGCGACCATGTTCAGCAGTCTCAACACCGGTGCAATCGGCATCAGGGACCACAGTCTGGAGCAGACCCTGGCGCTGGCGCAGCGCTGCGGCTACGGCGGCGTCGACTTCGATATTCGAGAGGCGGCGCAACTGGCTGATGAGCGGGGCATCGACGGCCTGCGCGACCTTTTCGCGCGCCACAACGCGCGGCCGGGCAACTGGGGGCTGCCGGTCAACTGGACGGAGGATGACTGGGAAGAAGACCTGGAACGCTTGCCGGCCCTGGCGCGGGTGGCGCAGGAACTGGGCGCGCTGCGCACCACGACCGTGTGCTGGCCGCATTCGGAGACGCGACCCTTCGACGAAAATTTCGAGTGGCACCGGGAGCGCTTCGGCCGCATTTGCGAAACGTTGCTGCCCTTCGGCATTTCCGTGGGCTTCGAGTTCATCGGGCCCAGGACTTTCTCGCCGCCCGACAAAATCCCCTTCATCAATGACATGCCCGGCATGTTGCGCCTTTGCGACGCCCTCGGCACGGGAAACGCCGGCATATTGCTGGACGCCTATCACCTGCACACTTCCGGCGGCAGCGTGGGCGATCTGGACTCGCTCCGTGAGGAGCAGGTCGTGGCGGTGCACGTCAATGACGCGCCCCTGGGCCTGACGCTGGACACCTACATGGACCGTGACCGGCGCCTGCCCACGGAGACCGGCGTCATCGACCTGGCGGGTTTCATGCAGCGCCTGGAGGCCATGGGCTACGACGGCCCGGTCACCTGCGAGCCCTTCAGCGCGCGCACCAATGCCATCGAAGACCCCTATGAGGCCGCGCAACTGGTCGTCGAGCACATGCGTCGCATGTGGCAGCAGGCCGGCCTGGACTGGTCGTAGCCTGGTCTAGAACCCGTCCGACACCTCGTTGAGTCGGGCGATCTCGTCGGCGGCCAGCGCGATTTCCGTCGCGCCGACGACGTCCAGCAACTGGTCGACGCGGCGCGCGCCGATGATGGGCGCCGTGATGACCGGCTGCGCCAGTTGCCAGGCGAGGGCGATTTGCGCGGGATGCGCTTCATGCGCCTGGGCAATTTCACGCAGGACGTCGAGGGTCGCAAAGGCGCGCTCATCGGCCAGCAGACGCTGGATGCGGGCGCCGTCGCTGCGCGTGCTGTCCGGTGACTTGTTCTCCCGCGTGAACTTGCCGGTCAGGAAGCCGGCCGCCAGCGGGCTGTAGGGGATGACGCCCACGCCCTGATCGAGGCAGGCGGCGGCCAGTTCGCGCTCGAACTCGTCGCGGTGCAGCAGGTTGTAGTGGGGCTGCAGACAATCGAAGCGGGCCAGGCCGCCGGCGTCGCTGGTCCACAGGGCCTTCATCAGCAACCAGGCCGGGTAGTTGCTGCAACCGAGGTAGCGCACCAGCCCGCGCTGCACCAGGTTGTCCAGCGCGGCGAGGGTCTCGTCCAGCGGAGTCTCGTCGTCCGGCCAGTGCGTCTGGTAGAGGTCGATGTAGTCCGTGCCGAGGCGGCGCAGGCTGTCCTCCACGGCCTGCAGGATGTGCAGGCGGCTGAGGCCGGCGCCGTTGGGGCCATCCCACATAGGGGCCTGCACCTTGGTGGCGATGACGACGTCGCGCCGGCTGCGGCCGCGCAGCCAGGAGCCGATGACCGTCTCGGATTCGCCGCCGACGTGCCCCGGCCCCCAGCGGGAGTAAATGTCGGCGGTGTCGATAAAGTTGATGCCGGCATCGAAGGCGGCGTCGAGAATGCGATGGGAGGTCGCCTCGTCGGCCGTCAGGCCGAAAGTCATGGCGCCGAGGCAAAGTCGACTGACCTGCAGGCCGGTGCGGCCCATTCGTGTGTAATGCATGGCAGCTCCCTGAGCATATTCTCACGAAGGCCCATTGTAGCAGCGGAAGGGGAGGAGCGGCCCTGTGCTATAATCGGCATGTCACCGGCAGGCAGTGAGGCGCCATGTTCAGGCGAGTCGTCAGGTCTGTGCTGGGCGATCCGGAAAAGCGCGCGCTGAAGCGCTACGAGGACGCCGTACAACGCATCAACGCGCTGGAGCCGGAGATGCAGGCCCTGGACGATGCCGCCTTGCGGGCTCGCGCGGACGCCTTGCGGCAGGCGTTGCAGGACGGCGCCGGGCCGGATGAGTCGCTGGTCGAGGCCTTCGCGCTGGTGCGCGAGGCGTCGCAACGCACGATCGGCCTGCGCCACTACGACGTGCAATTGATCGGCGGCATCGTGTTGCATCAGGGGCGCATCGCCGAGATGAAGACCGGCGAGGGCAAGACCCTGGTGGCGACCCTGCCGCTGGTGCTGAACGCCCTGGCGGGGGTCAGCGCGCACCTCGTCACGCCCAACGACTATCTCAGCAAGGTCGGTCTGCAGCAAATGGGGCCGATCTACCATCTGCTGGGGCTCAGCGCCGGCGTCATCCAGAACTCCGCCGGCGGGCCGGACGAGGGCTCCTACCTTTACGACCCGGACCACGATTCGGACGACGAACGCGTCCAGACCCTGCGCCCGGTGACGCGGCGCGAGGCCTACGGCTGCGACATCGTCTACGGCACCAACAATGAATTCGGCTTCGACTATCTGCGCGACAACATGGTGATGCAGGCGGAGCAGATGGTGCAGCGTCAGCTGAACTTCGCCATCGTCGACGAGGTGGACAACATCCTGATCGACGAGGCGCGTACGCCGCTCATCATTTCGGGCCCGGCGGACCCACCCTCGGAGTATTATCGAACCTTCGCGCAAATCGTGCGCAACCTGAAACCCTCCGGCGCCGACAGCGTCGAGGCCGAGGAACCCGATGGCGACTACGTCGTCGACATCAAGGACCGCGTCGCCTGGCTGACCGAGCGGGGCGTGGAAAAGGTTGAGAAACGCCTCGGAGTCGAGCAACTTTTTCACCCCGACAACGCCGAGATGGTTCCCTACCTCGACAACTCCCTGCGCGCCCGCGCGCTCTACCAGAAGGACAAGGAGTACATCGTCGAGCGCGGCCAGGTCGTCATCGTGGACGAATTCACCGGCCGCCTGATGCACGGGCGCCGCTTCGCGGAAGGTCTGCACCAGGCGATTGAGGCGCGCGAGGGCGTGCAGATCCGTCGCGAAAACATGACGATGGCGACGATCACCTTCCAGAACTTTTTCCGCATGTACGACAAGCTGGCCGGCATGACCGGCACGGCGCTGACCGAAGCCGAAGAGTTTGAGAAAATATACAGTCTTGAGGTCGTCTCCATCCCGACGCATTTGCCCGTGATTCGCGACGACCAGGAAGACCTGATTTACGTGAACGAGGCGGCCAAGTTCGGCGCGGTCGTCGCGGACATTCGTGACCGGCAGGAGGCAGGACAGCCCGTGCTGGTCGGTACGGTGTCCATTGAGACCTCGGAGCGGCTCAGCAAGCTGATGTCGAAGGCCGGCATCCGCCACGAGGTGCTGAATGCGCGCCAGCACGAACGCGAGGCAAGCATCATCGCCCAGGCGGGGCGTTCCGGCGCGGTGACCATCGCGACCAATATGGCCGGGCGCGGCGTCGACATCCTGCTTGGCGGCAGCCCGGAGGGCATCGCGCGGGAGAACCTGCGCCGCAAGGGAGTCGAAATCACCGCAGCCAGCGAGCAACAATGGCAGGCCGCCGTCCAGGAGGCGGAGCAGGTCTGCGCCGGCGAGCGGGAGCAGGTGCTGGCCTGCGGCGGCCTCTACGTGGTCGGCACGGAACGCCATGAGGCGCGGCGCATTGACAACCAGTTGCGCGGCCGCTCCGGTCGGCAGGGCGATCCCGGCCGTTCCCGCTTTTACCTCAGCCTCGAAGACGAACTCATGCAGCGCTTTCAGGGCGACCGCGTGAAGAGCTTCATGCAGCGCTTCAATATGCCCGAGGACGAACCGATCGAGCATGGCATCATCAGCAAGTCGATCGCCCAGGCGCAGGTGCGCGTGGAGGGCCACAACTTTGACGTGCGCAAGCGCGTGCTCGAGTATGACGACGTCGTCAACCGGCAGCGTGAGCGCATCTACGGGCAGCGGACGGAAATCCTGCGCGCCGACGACCTGCGCGAGACCTACCTTGAAAACCTTGAAGCCGCCATTCTGGAATTGCTGGACGAATACGAAGGCGGGGACGAGGAACAGTCCGTCATGGACCCCGAGACCCTGCATCGCCAGCTTTTCACCATCTTTCCGGTGCCCGAGCACATCACGCCGGACGTCCTTCGCGACCTGGGCCCTGAAGAGCTTGAAGAAAATCTGACCCGGGCCAGTGCCGAAGTCTACGACCGCAAGACAGCCGAACTGGGCACGGAGTTGATGACCCGCGCCGAGCGCCTGGTGCTGCTCAATACCATGGACCATTTCTGGCGCCGGCATCTGACCGATCTCGACGTGCTGCGCGAGGGGATCGGGCTGATGGCCATCGCCCAGCGCGACCCGCTGGTCGAATACCAGCGCGAGGCCTTCGCGATGTGGGAAGAGATGCAGGACCAGGTCCGCGATCGCGCCGCCTACGACCTGCTCAACATTCGCGTGCAGACAGCGCAGCAGCAGCCCGTGCGTCGCAACGTCCGCGCCTGGCGGCCAGGCGTCGAAAACGGCGCGGGCGCCGCGTCGCGCCCGGCGCCGGTGCGCAAGACGGCGAGGCAGAAACTGGGGCGTAATGAACCCTGCTGGTGCGGCAGCGGACGCAAGTACAAGCAGTGCCACATGAAGCGGGACCGCCAGGTGCAGCGCGCACGCAGTCGGGCCAGCTAAACGGCGCGACAATGCTGCAAATCGGCGACATCAGGGTTCACCTCATACAGGAAAGCCACTATCTGGTCGACCCCGGCGGCCCCTTTGGCCTGGTACCGCGGGCCCTATGGTCGCGTCATATGACACCGACAGAAGACTTGCTGGTGCCCATGACCAGCAACTGCCTGCTGCTGCAGAGCGCGGGGCGCAACATCGTGGTGGACACGGGCTACGGCCACAAACTGCCGGCGAAAGTGCAGCGCCAGATTCATTTGACGAGGCCGCATGGTGACCTGTGCCAGGGCCTGGCGAGCCCGGGCCTCGCGCCTGGCGACGTCGATCTGGTGATCAACACCCATTTGCACGCCGACCACTGCGCGGGGAACACCTGCCACGATGAAAATGGCGACCTGGCCGCGGTCTTTCCCAACGCGGAATATGTGGTTCAACGGCGCGAATATGAGGACGCCTGCCGCCCCAACGAACGCACCCGCGCGACCTACCTGGCGGAGAACTTCGAACCCCTGCGCGCCAGCGGCCAGTTGCGGCTGCTGGATGGCGACTGCGAGCTGGCGTCGGGCCTGCGCGGCGTGGTGACGCCCGGCCATACGCCGGGGCACATGAGCATCGTGCTGGAGAGTGAAGGTCATTGCGGAGTCCAGTTGGCGGACATGGCGACCTACGCCCTGCACTTTGAACGTTTGGGCTGGATGACGGCCTATGACGTCGAGCCGCTGATCACCCTGGAGACCAAACGGCGCTGGCGGGCCTGGGCGCTGGAGCGCGAGGCCCTGCTTTTCTTCCCGCACGACCCGCAGCGTCCCGCCGGTCAACTGCAGCGGGATGAATCAGGTCGGTTAAAGGTGGAACCAGTGGAATTCCAACCCGTTCAGGGCGGCGGCTGACAGCGCGCGCAAAAGTGCGTGCCGCGCTGGGCGACCACCGTCTTTTCGACCGGAGCGCCGCAGCGCGGACAGGGCTGCCCCGCGCGGCCGTACACGCGAAAGTGACTCTGCGAGTCGCCGCGTGAGCCATCCGGCTTGCGATACCAGTTGATGCTGGCACCCTCGTGTGCAATTCCGGCGCGCAGGGCCGCACGCAGGGCGCGATGCAGCGCCGTTGCCTCGGCCTGGTCGAGGCTGTTGGCCGGCCGCAGGGGATGGATGCGGGCGCGATGGAGCGCTTCGTCGGCATAGATGTTGCCGACGCCGGCGAGGAAAGCCTGGTCGAGCAGCAGTGGCTTGATGGCCCGGCTGCGCTCCTCCAGACGCCCGCGCAGCCAGCGTGAAGTGAATTGCCGCGACAGGGGTTCCGGCCCCAGCGCGCCGGTGACCGTGGCGGGGTCCGGTGTCAGCCAGACGCGGCCGAACTTGCGCGCATCCGAAAAGCGTAGCTGCCGCCCGCCATCCAGCTGCAAACGGAAGTGCACCCAGCGATCGGCGTCGAAGCGGGCCTCGTCGGCCGCGACGTAGAGCCGGCCGGTCATGCGCAGGTGCACGATGAGCGTTTCTGTGTCCAGCGTGCAGAGCAGATACTTGCCGCGGCGCACGATGGATTGAAAGACCTGTCCGTCGATTCGGGCGGCGAATTCCTCCTGCTCCGGGCTGTGCATGACCCGCGGCCAGTCGCTCCACAGGCCGGTGACGCGGCGGCCCGTCAATGGCTCGCGCAGGCCGCGTGCGACCATCTCGACTTCAGGCAATTCCGGCATGCAGCGCCTCCGCCAGCCAGGTTTCGTCGACTCTGCCGGAAAGGCAGGTGAGGGTCAAGCGACGCGGGCAGGGGGACTCTGATGGTATACTCGCGCGCGACTCGCGCATCCGGGAGATTCATGGCCGGCAAGGACTTTGTGCACCTTCACGTCCACAGTCAGTTTTCGCTGCTGGACGGGCTGGGTCGCATCGACGATCTGGTGGCGCGCGCCGCTGAACTGGGCATGGGCTCGCTGGCGATCAGCGATCACGGCGCGATGTTCGGCGCGATTGATTTCTACCGCGCCTGCAGGGCCAAAGGCATTCATCCGGTTATCGGCATGGAAGCCTACGTGGCGCCGCGAGGCATGCGCGATCGCGACCCGGCGCTGGACCGCAAGGCCGCGCATTTGCTGCTGCTGGCGCGCGACGACCAGGGCTACCGCAATCTGCTGCAAATCGCCTCCGCCGCCCAGCTGGAGGGCTTCTATTACAACCCCCGCATCGATCGCGATTTTCTGACGGGGCATGCCGGAGGCCTGATCGCCACCACGGGCTGTCTCGCTGGTGAAATCCCTTCGCTGCTGATGGAGGGTCAGGAGGACGCTGCCCGCGACCTCATCGGCTGGCATCAGGACGTCTTTGGCCGCGAGAACTTCTTCCTGGAATTGCAGCATCACGACATTCCGGAATTGCGTCAGGTCAATCGTTGGCTGGTGGAGAATCGCGTGGGGCTCGGCGCGCCGCTGCTGGCCACCAACGACGTGCACTACGTGATGGAGGGCGATCACGACTCGCACGACACCCTGCTGTGTATCCAGACGGGGTCGCAAAAGGCGCAACAAAATCGTATGCGAATGTCCGACCCCAGCTATCACCTGGCGTCACCGCAGGAAATGTGGGACGCCTTCGGTGAGATCAACAATGGCGAGGCGTTGAAAAACACGCTGCTGGTCGCGGAAATGTGTCAGCTGGACCTGGACATGAAGGGCTACCAGCTCCCCGCCTTTCCGGTGCCCCCCGGCCATGACGCGCAGAGCTGGCTGCGACATCTCTGTGAAAAGGGACTGCGCTGGCGCCTTGGCGAGCGGGCGACAGACGACCCCCGTCTGCGGGCGCGGCTGGACCATGAACTGGGCCTGATCCATGACATGGGCTTCGACACCTATTTCCTTATCGTGTGGGATCTCTGCGAGTTCGCGCGTGAGGCCGACATCTGGTGGAACGTGCGCGGTTCCGGCACCGGCAGCCTGGCGGCCTGGTGTCTGGGCATCACGGAAATCGACCCGATTCGCGACGGCCTGATCTTTGAACGTTTCCTGAATCCCGGCCGCATCAGCATGCCGGACATCGACCTGGACTATCCGGACGACCGCCGCGCGGAAATGATCAGCTATGCGGCGCGCAAGTACGGCGAGGACAAGGTCGCCGCCATCATCACCTTCGGCACCCTGGGGCCGCGGGCGGCGGTGAGGGACGTGGGCCGCGCGCTGGAGATTCCGCTGGAGCGCGTCAACCAGATCGCGCGGCTGATTCCCCAGGAGCCCCGTCCCAAACCCCTGCCGGAGTATGTGGAGGCCACGCCCGAACTCAAGGACCTGGCGAGCCGCGACGAGGAGGTCCAGCGCATTCTGGCCACCGCGGAGTCGCTGCAGGGCATCAGCCGCCACGTGTCGACGCACGCCGCCGGCATCATCATCGGCGACCGGCCGCTGGTGGAGACCATTCCCCTGCACCGGCCCACGCGCGGCAGCGACAGCGCCGACATTCGCGCGGTCACCCAGTTCACGATGGAGACCTGCGAATCGATCGGCCTCCTGAAAATCGATTTTCTGGGCCTGTCCACGCTGACCATTTTGCGCCGCGCCTGCGATCTGATCCTTCAGCATCAGGGCATCGCCTACACCATGGAAAACATCCCTTTCCGCCACGAGATGGTCGAAGGGGATGCCGAGGCCGAAAGGATGCTGGACGAGACCTTCGCCCTGCTGGGGCGGGGGGAGACGGTCGGCATGTTCCAGGTCGAGAGCGAAGGCATGCAGCTCATGCTGCGCGACATGCGGCCGCGGCGTTTCGAGAACATCGTCGCCGGCATCGCGCTCTACCGGCCCGGGCCGATGGACTACATCGCCACCTACAACCGACGCCTGCGCGGGGAAGAGGACATCACCTACCACCATGAGTCGCTGAAGCCCATTCTTGAGGAGACCAGCGGCATCATCGTTTATCAGGAACAGATCATGGAGATCGCCTCGCAGCTTTTCGGCTACGAACTGGCGGAGAGCGACACGATGCGCAAGGCCGTCTCCTACAAGCGTGAGGAAGACCTCGTGAAGCACCGCGAGATTTTCCTGCAGCGCGGGCCGCAGCACGGCATCGACGAAGGGGTGGCCGGCAAGATTTTTGACGACATCGCCTTTTTCGCCAACTATGGCTTCAACAAGGCCCATGCGACGGACTACGCCGTCATCACCCTGCAGACGGCCTTCCTCAAGTGCCACTACCCCGAAGAATACATGTGCGCCCTGTTGAGCGTGCATCGGGATGATGCCAACCGCATCGCCGGCTACATGGAAGAATGCCGCCGCCTGGGGATCCCGGTCCTGCCACCGGACGTCAATCACAGCCGTCTGGACTTCGACATCCAGGCCGACGCAAGCGGTCGACGCGGCATTCGCTTCGGCCTGGCCGCCATCCGCGGGGCCGGCGCCGGCTCACTGCAGCAGGTCATCGACTCGCGGGAGCGGGACGGCCGGTTCAACGACCTTGAGGACTTCTGCAAACGGGTGGACCTGCGCCAGACGGGTCGTCGCTCGCTGGAAAGCCTGGCCACGGTGGGCGCCCTGCGCGATTTCGGCGAGCGGGGTCGATTGCTGGCCGCCAGCGAACGCCTGCTGGGCTTCAGCGCCCGCTGGCATCGCGACCGTGAAGTGGGCCAGGCGAACCTGTTTGGCGAGCAGGCCGGGATGTCCGACGAGATGCTGGGCAATCTGCCGGAACACAGCGTCCTCAGCGAACGTGAACTGCTGGAACAGGAAAGGGAGCTGCTGGGGATTTACCTCAGCGGACGCCCTGTGGACCGCTTTCGCAAGGCCCTGCAGCAGGCCGGCACGCGCGACATCGGCGAACTTGTGGCGGCGGGCTACGGGCTCCACGACCGTCCGGTCATCGTGGCCGGGGAAGTCGTCGGCGTTCGCACCCTGCTCACAAAGCGCGGCGAGCGGATGTGCATCGCGCAACTGGAGGACTGGCGCGAGTCGGCGGCGACGATCGACGTGACGATTTTCCCGCGCACCTGGAAGCAATGTGAGGGACTGGTGGGGCAGGGACGCGTGATACACGTGCGCGGCAAGCTGGACAGTTCGCGCGCCGCGCCGCAGGTCATCGCGGACGAGGTCAAGGACAACTTCACGGTGCTGGAGATTCAGGACGAGGACCTGGCTGCGCCTCTGGAAACGCCGCCCCCGGCGCCCGATGACTACGCCCCTCCGCCGGTCAATGACTTCGCTCCGCCTCCTGAAACGGACGCCGACTTCGCGCCACCCCCTGAAAGTGCCCCTTCAGCCAGCGATGAGTTCGCGCCGCCGGACGAGGGCATGGAGGCGAAGGCCGAAGCATCGCTCTCGCCTGCGGATGAAGCGGTGGCGCAGAAAGCTGAAGCGGAAATTCCGGCCCCGGCGCAGCAGGGCGAAGCAGAAACTGAACAGGACCCTGACGATGGCGCTGCCCCTGACCTCGCACCTGCGGATGCCCCGGAGGCCGGCACCACCCGCCTGCTGACCGTGCGCCTTTCACGCAGCGATGATGCGCGGCGCGATCAAAGGCGCCTGGAGCGCATCGTCAATACCATTTGCTCATGGCCAGGCGAGGACAGTTTCTGCGTCGTCGTGGAATCGGCCGGGCAACCCCTGCGACTGGAATTCGAGACTCGTGTCGGCGTTTGCGAAGAGATGATGGACGCCCTGCGTGAAATCGTGGGAGCGGGTGACCTGGGCCTGGAGAAGAAAGAGTCGGCGGCGGCTGGCCGGCAAGACTAAGGCAGGGTTCGGCGAATTCTCACTGCAAAAGGGGACAAAGGGCAATGAAGCGCATCGCGGTGATGACCAGCGGCGGCGATGCCCCTGGCATGAATGCAGCCATTCGCGCCGTGGTGCGTACCGCCCTTGAGTTCGGCATCGAGGTGCTGGGCGTGCGCCAGGCCTTTGGCGGCTGTCTCAACGGCGACTTTCAACCCCTGGACAGCGCGGCCGTCAACGGCATCCTGCAGCGGGGCGGCACGGTCTTGCAGACCGCCCGCGATGAGGAATTTCGTACGCTGGCCGGGCAGAGGAAAGCCCTGCGCCGTCTGAATGAGGCGGGCATTGAAGGCATGGTGGTGATCGGTGGCGGCGGCAGCATGGCGGGCGCCATGGCCCTGCACGACCTGGGTTTCAGGGTTGTGGGCGTACCCGGCAGCATCGACAACGACATCTGGGGCACGGACATGAGCATCGGAGTCGACACGGCGCTCAACACCATCATCGACGCGCTGGACCGCATCCGGGACACGGCGACTTCCCATCAGCGCGCCTTTCTCGTCGAGGTCATGGGTCGCAACAGTGGCTATCTGGCGCTGATGAGCAGCATTCTGGGCGGCGCGGAAATCGTGGTCACGCCCGAGCGCGAGATCACCATGGAGGAGATCGCCGACTCGCTGATCGATTCCTACACGCGCGGCAAGTCGCACGCCATCGCCGTCATCGCGGAAGGCGCGTCCGTTTCCACCACCAGACTGGCCGAATACCTCGAGTCACATCCGCATGTGGGCTTCGAGATCCGCCTGTCGATCCTGGGACACATGCAGCGGGGCGGGCGCCCCTCCGCCTTTGACCGACGCCTGGCATCCATCCTGGGCATGCGCGCCCTGGAAGCCCTGCGCGACGGACAGGGCGGCGTGATGCTGGGCATGCAGGGCCGCGAGATCTGTCAGGTCCCGCTGGGCGAGGTCATCGTCAACGAGCGCCACATGAGCGACTGGTACTATGACCTGGCGCACGTCCTTTCGCGCTAGTAAGCGGGTCCATTTTACCCGCGCTCGCAATTGCACGAAGAGATTTAGAGCCGCGCGCGGCTGATGGCCGCCACGCGCGCCCCGGTCAGCTGGATGAGCGCCGTCGTGGCCAGGCGCAGTTGCTGACCGCGTTCGCCGGCGCTGAGGAGCAATTCCTCATGTTCGCGCGCAGCCTCATCCAGCCAGACCTGCCAGCGGCGGTGAGACAGGGCCAGGGCGCTGATGCCGCCAATCTGCATTCCGGTCAGTTGTTCGGCCCGCTCGCGCGCGGCGAGACGCAGCTTGCGTTGGCCGCTCAGCGCAGCCAGGCGCTTCAGGTCCAGAGCGCGGTCGGCGGCGATCAGGGCCAGTAAGGGTTTGCCGCCGCCGGCGGGTTCCAGCACCAGGGTCTTGTAGACCACGCTTGCCGGTACCTTCAGTAGTTCGGCGACCACTTCGGCATCGTGGAAGCGGCTGGCGTCGTAGCTCAGGGCGGTGAAGGGGATGCGGCGTTGTTGCAGGAGGCGAGTGGCGTTGAGTCGTTTGGCCACGGGCAGCCTAACGGTACTGGCGCCGCGCCATGCGGCCCAGGAGATCCGGCGCCAGGCGTCCGGCCAGCAGGATCAGGCGGTTGAAGAGGCGCAGGGTGACGGATCGCCGCGGCCGGTCGATGACGCGCATGACTCCCCTGGCGACTTCTTCTGCCGACATGACCGGCAGGCTGCTGCCCGCCTCGCGGGCACCGGCACCGAGGCGACGCGAGTCGAATTCCGTGGCCGTGCGCCCGACCAGCATGTCCGTCACCAGAATGCCCTCGTCCTCCAGTTCAAGACGCAGGGAATGCGCCATGCTGCTGAGGAAGGCCTTGCTGGCGGCATAGGCGGCGCTGTAGGGTACGACCAGCGGGGCAGCCAGCGACGAAATGGTGATGATGTGTCCGCCACCGCTCTCGCGCATGGCGGGCACGGCGGCGCGAATGCTGTGCAGGACACCGTCGACGTTGGTGCGTAACAGACTTTCCAGCGCGGCCCACTCTGCGCCAACCAGGTCGCCCCGCAAACCCACGCCGGCATTGGCAACCAGAATGTCAAGGCGGCCAAAGCGGGCGACACCCTCCTTAACAGCCCGCGCGACATCCTCCCGCTGCGTCACGTCGCCGGCGATGGTCAGCACATCGCCCTGGAACTCGCGGGCGTCTTCTTCAAGTTGCGCCAGTCGTTCCGAATTACGCGCCATGCCGATGACGTGAATGCCGGCGCCCAGCAGGGTGAGGGTCGTGGCGCGACCGATGCCGCTGGAGGCGCCGGTCACCAGAGCAACCCGATTTTCAACGCTGCCCGCACTCATGGCATCCCTTCAGGGTTCTGTCGGCCATGGCCGACCACCGTACACGGCGCAGTATAGCGTGACCCCGCGCCCCGACATGGTCAGGAAGGGCTATACTGGGAACAGGACTGGCAGAGTGTGGAACCACAGGGTCTTGATCGGCGGCCAGGAACTGCGCAAGGAACTGGAAGGGCGGCTGACGGCCGGCGTCAGAGAGCTGCGAAGCGAGGACCCGGTAACGGAGGCGGGCCGGGTGGTATTGCTGGTGGAGTTTCGCAACGTGCTGGCGCGCGAGGAGGGCAGCCGCAGCGGCACGGACATCGAAGACCTGCACCAGTTGCGGGTCGCCATGCGCAAGTCACGCAGCATCATGCGCCTGCTGCGTCCCTGGTACCGCGGGCGGGTCATTCGACGACACAACGAGGCCATGCGCAGCGTCATGCGCGCATCGGGCCCGGTGCGCGACCTGGACGTGCTGCGCGAGGACCTGCTGGCCCTCGACCGGGACGATGCAGCGGAATTGCAACAAAGTCTGGAAGCACTGGACCGGCAAAGGACGGGCTTGCGCGGCAAGCTGCTGTTTGCGCTCTACAGCGAGTCTTGGGAACAGTTCCTAATCGAATATACGGACTTCCTGGTCTCTCCTGGCGCAGGAACCGCAAGGAGCAGGCCCGGCAGAATCGTCGCCCGGCAGCTGCGTCATGTCCTGCCGCTGCTGGTGCAGCAGCGCTTGACGCGTGTGCTCGCCTATGGCCCCCACCTCGCGGATGCCGACAGCGCACGGCTGCACGCCCTGCGCATTCAGTGCAAGCGCCTGCGCTATGCCCTTTCGACCTTCGACGCCCTGCTGGGGCCGGAGGCAAGGGAATACATCCGGGAACTCAAACGAATGCAGGACCACCTGGGGCGACTGAACGACATCAACGTCGCCAGGGGGCTCTTGCCGCGCCTGATGCCAGGGCTGGATTTCGCGGCCTGTGAATTCCTCTACGCGTATCGACGGGACCTGGAAGATGAACGCGCTCACTTGCGGGAGACCTTTCCGGCCGCCTGGGAACGCTTCACCAGCCGGGAATGTCGTCAGTTGCTGGCCGAGGCCCTGCTGCAGCTGTGACGCCTTGCCCTCCTGGTGATGGCGGCGGGTCAACCTGAACGATCAGGCGTCGATCAAGGAGTTGGCTGTCTCCGGCCGGACGACCTTCGATGGTTAGGGCCTGACGTTCGCCGTCGCGCCAGTCGTAGATGCCGATCCACAGACCCGGATCTTCAACTGCGGAGAAGTCCACATTCGCCGGGATGCGCAGCAGTCGTTCATCGCGGATGAATTCGCCCGGTTCCCACAGCAGGGTTGAGTAGTAACGGCCAGCGGCATCCAGGCCGACCGGGCCGTCCCAGTTGGCGATCAGGTTGCCCTCGCCGTCGCGCAGGTGGACGAAGATCGAGTAGTCCTGTGTCGCCCTGTTCATGCTTTCCCAAAACAGCGCCAGCGTCAGTTCCCGCCCGGGCCGCAGGAGAACATCGTCCAGGGCGTGTCCCCGGAAGCGGGCGAAGTCGCCGAAAACGACGGCCTCGCGGGGATCGCGGTCGGCGGGCGTTGGCTGGAAACGCAGGTCGGCATTCACAGCGTACACCTGGTATCGAAAGTCGCCGTCATCGCTGAAGCCCTCGCGGCGCATGACGTTGTCCAGGCGGGAACCGGCCAACGCCAAAGCGCCCTGTACCTGATTGCTGCCCGGCGCGTTCGCGTTCCACTGCAGCGGATTCTCCGGCACGCCATCCACGAACAAGTCCACGTCATCCAGGTCCCGCAGGCGCGTCGGGTTGGCCGCCACGCGAATATCGCTGTGGGGGAAGAAAAAGGGCAGGCGCCGCACGCCCGGCGCCGCGACGACCATTTCGTCTTCCGGGTAGTCCCGCTGCAACTGGCGTAAACGAACAACCAGTTCCAGCAGCGCCCGGTTGCCTGACGCGAGCTTCGCCGAATCGTCCGGGTAACGACCCGCCTGCAGCCATTCGAAGCCGATTGCGGAATCGTTCAACGTGCTGAAGATGCCGGGCAGGGCCAGGCAGCAAAGCGCAAGCGGGGCCAGCATTCGGGTGCCGGCAGACCAGTAACGCAGACGCGTCGGATCCAGCCAGTGATGCAACGCCAGGGCGCAGGGAAGGATCAGCAACGGGACGATGGCGAAGGACAGGCGGTAGTGATAGCTATAGGACCAGAGCCAGGTGACGAACCAGGGCAGCGCCAGGATCATGGCCCAGGCGCAGGTCGCGATCTCTGCGCGAAGCGGCCCGGACTCCGGCAACAGCGGTCTCAGGGCGCGCCAGAGCGACAACGTTCCCGCTGCCAGCAGCGCCCACTCATGGGCCACAAGGCGACGGGCGGGTGCGACCGCCGCCAGACCCTCCAGGCGCCACTGGCCGATGAGGGTGGGCAACAGCGCGGCAGTTAGCGTAGCGAGCGCGACGATTAATGGGCGGGCGCGCCTGCGACTGGTGAAAGGGGCCCGCCCCAACGCAAGCAAGAGGCAGGCCAGGGCCAGCAGGGGCCAGCCGAATTCCGCGCCGCTGCGCGCCGCCCGCTCCAGCCAGAGCGCATCCGGAAAGTCGATGGCGTTATGGCCCAGGGCCAGATTGCGCAGGTACCAGATGGCGCCATGCGGCAGGCAGGCAAATCCGGTGAGCAGGGCGACCCGGAAGCGCGGTCGGAATGCGCGCCAGTCCCCCCGGACGCGCCACAGCTCGATTGCCAGCATCAGCGCCAAGCCGAGGATGAAGGCTCCGGCCGTCGGCTTGGTCCACAGGGCCGTCCCCAGCAGCAGGCCGGCGATGATGGCGTGCCGCTGACGATGCCGTTCAGCCGTCCAGGCTTGCAGAAAGAAAGTGGCCGCCAGGGTGAAGAGCATGGTGAGCACGATTTCGAGATCGCCGAAGCGCGCCCACTCGCCGCTGTGCGGGTAAAGCGTCCAGAGCGCGGCGGCGATAATGCCAACGCGCCGGCTGAACAGGCGCATCCCCGCCAGGTAGACGGCGAGCGCGCAGCCCAGGTGCGTGAAGAAAAGCGTGGCGCGCGCGGCGTGATCGTCGACGCCGCCGGCCAGCAGTTGCGCCCAGGTGAATTGCAGCGGCAAAAACTGCGGATAGTAGCCGATGCTGGCGGGGATAGCGCCGGACAGGGTGTAGAGACGCCCTTCGTAACCGTAGACCCAAAGCGCGTCGTAGGCGGTGAAGGGCCACCAGGCGATGCTGTAGAGGCGCGGCAGCAGAGAAAGCACGATCAGGGCCAGCAGAAGTTTCTCCAGGCCGGTCAGCGGCGCAGGACCGGTCCCGACGGGGACGGGTTGGCGGCGTTTGCGCCAGGCCAGCACAAGGCCGACGATCGTCAGGGTCAGGACGCCGGCGAGTACGGGCTCCATTTGCAGACTGCCGACCATGCCCAGCGGCAACATCCAGAGGGTGAGCAGCAGTGGCCCGAAGGCAGCAGCGAGCGCAATCACGCTTGTCCTCGAGGCCCAGGCATCGCGCGGCAGGATGACCAGGGCCCAGGGGATGCCCAGACCGGCGAATACCAGCAGAAGGCCCGGCAAGGGCGCAAGACTTGCGCTCAACCAGTAGGGCAGGGACATGGTCCTGAGGCGCCGGGCGTCCGGCTCAATCGTCTGATGGGCGCACGACGATCAGCAGATCGCCCTTGTCGACCGTCTGACCCTCGTGGCAGTTGATGCTTTCGACCGTCCCGCTGACGGGCGCCTGCAGTTCGTTCTGCATTTTCATGGATTCCAGGATGACCAGAGTATCGCCTTCCCCTACCTGCTGACCGGTCTCGACCGGCACCTGCACGATCAGCCCGGGCATGGGCGCGCTGACGTCGCCGGAACGCTTCAACAGGCCGCCACTGCGTTGGGCCAGCATCATGGCGTGTTCGTCCAGCACCGTCGATTCGTAGAGGTGGCCGTTCATGAGCACGTCAAAGTGGCCGCGCTCGCCGTCGATCACCACCTGCAGGGAGCGGTTGTTCATGATGATCGAATACAGCGAAGGGCCCAGCGACAGAAAATCGACCTGGCGCGGCTCGCCGTTGACCCGCAACTGGCCCTCGTTGCCGACCTCGATTTCGAAGCGCTGGCCGTTGACTTCCGTGACGTACTTCATCGCTGCATGCGTTCCCAGCGGCCGACCCATTTCCAGTTGCTGGTATCCCGCTCCGGCGCGGTGACGACCTGCGCCGCCAACTGACGCCGTCGATGGGCGAAGAGCGTGGCGGCGATGGCTGCCGTCTCGGTCTCGTTGCTGGTGGGGCTGCGATCGTAGGTCTTCATGTTGAAGCGTTCGTCGACGAAACCGGTATCGATCCGGCCGGCGATGAAGCTGAAGCTGTTGAGCAGGTTGAGATGGAAGGGGATGTTGTGCTTCAGCCCCATGATGGTGTATTCGCCGAGGGCGCGGCGCATGCGCAACATGGCTTCGGCGCGGTCCTCACCCCAGCAAATGAGCTTGGCGATCATGCTGTCGTACCAGGGGGTGATCTCGAAGCCGGCGTAGACGCCGCTGTCCACACGCACGCCGGGGCCGGTGGGTGTGATGAGCGTGGTGATGCGCCCGGTTGAAGGGATGAAGTTCATGTAGGGGTCTTCGGCGTTGATGCGACACTCGATGGCATGACCGTAGGGCGTGTACAGGTTGTCCTCGCGCGTCATCGGGCGGCCGCGGGCGATGCGAATCTGTTCACGTACCAGATCAATGCCGGTGATCAACTCCGTCACCGGATGTTCGACCTGCAGGCGCGTGTTCATTTCCAGAAAGTAAAAGTTTCGCTGGCGATCGACCATGCACTCTATCGTACCGGCGTTGACATAGCCGACCGAACGCGCGGCGGCGATGGCCATGGCGCCCATGCGCTCGCGCAGGTCCGCGTCCATGAAGACGGAAGGCGCTTCCTCGACCAGTTTCTGGTGGCGCCGTTGAATCGAGCATTCGCGCTCGCCGAGGTGGATGGTGTTGCCGTGCGTGTCGGCGAGGATCTGAAACTCGATGTGACGCGCGCCGGTCAAAAGGCGTTCCAGATAGACGTCGCCGTTGCCGAAAGCGCTGCTGGCCTCGCGACGGGCGGTGGCCAGGGCGTCCTCAAAGTCTTCGGCCGTCAGCACTTTGCGCATGCCCACGCCCCCGCCGCCGGCGACGGCCTTGACCAGCAGGGGGTAGCCGATGCGTTCGGCCTCGGCGCCCAGGTCCTCGTCGCGCAGGCCGGCCTCGCTGCCGGGAATCAGCGGCACGCCGTGGCGCGTGACGGCGCTGCGCGCGGCCTGCTTGTCGCCCATGGTGGCGATGGCGGAAGGCGGCGGCCCGATCCAGACCAGGCCCTCATCCAGTACCTGCTGCGCGAAGTCCGCGTTTTCGGCGAGAAAGCCGTAACCCGGATGGATGGCATCGGCGCCCGTGCGGCGCGCGGCCTCGATGAGCGCGTCCTTGCGCAGGTAACTGCTGGCGGGCGCCGGTTCGCCGATGTGTACGGCCTCGTCGGCGAAACGCACGTGCAGGGCGGTGCGGTCGGCATCGGACCAGACGGCGACGGTCGGGATGCCGAGGTCGCGGCAGGTGCGGATGATGCGGACGGCGATTTCGCCACGATTGGCGATGAGCACCTTGTTGATGTTGGTCTGTTCGGCCATGGCGATTGCCTGACTAAAGCGGGATGTTGCCATGTTTGCGCGGCGGGTTGGAATCGCGTTTGTTCTGCAGCACCTGCAAGGCATTGATGAGGCGCGGTCGGGTCTGGGAAGGTTCGATGATGTCGTCAATGAATCCACGCGCGGCGGCGACGTAGGGGCTGGCGAAGCGGCGGCGGTAATCGGCGGCCAGTTCCGCCTTGCGCCGCGTCGGGTCGTCGGCCGAGTCCAGCTCCCGCCGGTGGATGATTTCGACCGCGCCCTCCGGCCCCATGACGGCGATTTCGGCGCTGGGCCAGGCGAGGTTGAGATCGCCGCGCAAATGGCTGCTGCTCATCACCAGATAGGCGCCGCCATAGGCCTTGCGCGTGGTCACGGCCAGCTTGGGCACGGTGGCCTCGCAGTAGGCGAAGAGCAGCTTGGCGCCGGAGGTGATGATGCCGCTGTGTTCCTGGTCGGTGCCAGGCAGGTAGCCGGGCACGTCGACGAAAGTGACGAGGGGAACGTTGAAGGCGTCGCAGCTGCGCACGAAGCGGGCGGCCTTTTCGCTGGCGTTGATATCCAGCACTCCGGCCAGCACCATGGGTTGGTTGGCGACGATGCCCACGCTGAAACCGCCCAGACGCGCGAAGCCGCAAATGATGTTGGCGGCGTAGTCCTGCTGGGTCTCGTAGAAGAGGCCGTCGTCCACAATGCGGTGGATGATGTCCTTCATGTCATAGGGCCGGTTGGCGTCAACCGGCACAATGCTGTCGAGCCCCGTGTCGGCCCGCAGGGGATCGTCGCTGCTGGCGACGAAGGGCGCGTCTTCCATGTTGTTCTGCGGCAGGTAGCCCAGCAGTTCCCGCACCATCAGCAGGGCGTGGGTCTCGTCCTGGCCGACCAGGTGGCAGACGCCGCTACGCGAGGCGTGCACCGCTGCACCGCCCAGTTCGTCGAAGCTGACGTCCTCGTTCAGCACCTGGCGCACGACGTCGGGGCCGGTGATGAACATGTAACTGGTGTCCCGCACCATGATGGTGAAGTCCGTCAGCGCAGGGCTGTAAACCGCGCCGCCGGCGCAGGGCCCCATGATGACGCTGATCTGCGGAATGACCCCGCTGGCCAGGGTGTTGCGCAGGAAGATCTCGCCGTAACCGCCGAGGCTGTCGACGCCCTCCTGAATGCGCGCGCCGCCGCTGTCATTGAGGCCGATGACAGGCGCGCCGACTTTCATCGCCATGTCCATGATCTTGACGATTTTGGCCGCGTGGGCCTCGCTCAGGGTGCCGCCAATGACGGTGAAATCCTGGGAGAAGACGTAGACCAGACGACCGTCGATGGTGCCCCAGCCGGTGACCACGCTGTCGCCCGGCGTGCGCCGGTCGTGCATGCCGAAATCTGTGCTGCGGTGTTCGGCGAAGGCGTCCAGCTCGCGAAAGCTGCCGGAATCGAGCAGGACGTCCAGTCGTTCGCGAGCTGTTTGCCGGCCGGAGTCGTGCTGTCGGCGAATGCGCTCTTCACCGCCACCCAGCTGGCTACGCTCGCGGCGTTGGCGCAGCAGGTCGATGCCGGATTTGCCATCAGGACTGGAAGTCATGTCCCCGGCTCCCGTCGGCTTTCCGTCCTGTAACGAAACAGGACGAGCGCGGCCAGTAACAGCGCGAACAAAAGGACGGGCGTTCGGCCATGATGATAGTCAGCGCGAGCGAAAACCAGCAGGCGCAGGACGCCCGTTACAGCGTAAACCGTCAGTGCCTGCCAAAGCCGCCGGGCCGGCAGCCCGCGCCACAGGTTAACGGCCAGCCAGGCGAAAATCAATGCCCACGCCAGCGTCAACACCAGTTCCAGCGGCAGAACAAGACTGAGTTGCGCGACGAGTTCGGGCGGGATGTTCGTCAGTTGCTGCAGGGCGCCGAGCTGGACCAGCAGCAGGACAAAAGCGAGCAGGGCATGGCGGAGTTTACGATTGTCCATGGGCCCCGTACCGGGTCGCCAGATCACTGTAAAAGCCGGGGGGCATGGCGATGTTGGCGAAGGCGTCGAAACTGAGTTCGTGCAGCGGCAGGCCGAGGTAGGCCTGAATCTCGTCGAAAATGACGGCGTAACTCATGGGCAGACGCGGCGCCGCTTCCAGCGCGAGGGCCATGACCGCGTGCTCGATCTGCGCGGCGTCGCCCTCGATTTCGACGAAATTGCCGCAGGGCAGTTCGTCTAGGGCGATTTCGGCCGTGCCCAGGGCCCAGGTGCTGCGGTATTTCTCGTAATGCAACTGCACCTGGTAACCGAGACGCTCGAGGATCAGCGCGACGGTGTCGAAGTCGCTGACCTCGACCTCGGCCTCGAAGCGCTGCAGGATGGCGTCCCTGCCGGGCGGGCTGGCGCCGGGCATCTTGAGAGTCAGCCGGGCGCGCCTGTCCTGGCGCAGGCGCAGTACGATGTTTCGCGCCGCCAGAGAGTTGGCGGCATCCTCATAGCGCAGGTTGCGTTCCAGCACCCGCTCGCCCTGCAGACGCGCGCCCATGCTCTCCAGGCGGCGTCGCACCGGCATGAGGTTTTCGCAATGCAGTTTCAGTTCGGTCTCGCTGTGGGCGCTATCCATGCCGACAGCCTCCCCTGTGTCACATTTGCAGCACGATTTTTCCCGGCACAACGTAGTCTTCCAGTAGGCGCATGGCCTCGCGCGCCCGTTCCAGCGGCAGTGTCGCCCCGATGTGCGGCTTCAGCGCGCCGCTGAAGACAAGCTTCATCACCTGGCAGTAGTCGCGGTGCGGCCCCATGGTGCTGCCGATGATCGAGACGTGCTTCATGTAGAGCAGGGGCAGGTCCAGCGTGACCCGCGGCCCGCTCGTGTTGCCCACGACCAGGATGCGACCGCCGTTGCGGACGGCGCGCAGGCTGTCGCCGAGGGTGGCGCTGCCGACGTTGTCGACCACGACGTCCGCGCCGCGGCGGCCGGTCAGTTGCCAGACCTCGCGCGACCAGTCGGGCGATTCCGCGCGGTTGATTGTGTAGTCGGCGCCCAGGTCGCGCGCCAGCTGGCAACGTTCCTCCGTACTGCCGACGACCAGCACCTGCGCGCCCACCAGCTTCGCCAGCTGGATGCTGGCCGTGTTGACGCCGCCCCCCGCGCCGACGATGAGCACGGTATCGGCCGGCAGCAACTCCCCGCGCGTGATCAGGGAGTGCCAGGCCGTCACGTAGACGAGACCGGCGGCGGCCGCCAGCTCGAAGCTGACGTGGTCGGGCAGGGCCAGCAGGTTGCGCGCCGGAACGATGGCGTATTCCGCCGCCGTGCCCGGCAGTTGTTCGCCAAGGATTCTGAGTCGGCCCTGGTTCTCCAGGCCGCTGCGCATGGCCGGGTCGTCGGCCGCGACGATGGCGGGGTCGACGCATACGCGGTCGCCGGCCCGCCAGGCCGAGACGCCCGGCCCGCAGGCATCGACCTCGCCGGCGCCGTCCGCGGCGATGACGTGCGGGAAATCCAGGACAAGTCCGGGCCAGCCGCCGCGCACCCACAGGTCCAGGCGGTTCAGGGCGGCGGCGCGCATACGCAGCCGCACCTCGCCCTGTCCCGGTTCGGGAACGGGCAGGTCGTCTACGACGGTCAGGGCTTCCGGACCGCCATGTTGCGTCAGAACGGCTGCTCGCATCAGCGCACCCCCAAAATGCTGCGTGCAATGACCAGACGCTGGATTTCGCTGCTGCCCTCGTAAATGCGCGTGATGCGCGCGTCGCGCCAGTAGCGTTCCAGCGGCAGTTCGCGGCTGTAACCCATGCCGCCGTGTATCTGCAATGCTTCATCCGTGACGTAGGCGGCGCTCTCGCTGGCGTGAAGCTTGGCCATGCTGGCCTGCAGCGTGTATCGCTCGCCCGTTTGTCGGCTGCGCTCTTTGGCAGCGACGGCATCGTAGAGCAGCAATCGGCTGGCCTCGATCCGCAGTTTCATGTCGGCGATCTTTTGCTGGATCAACTGGAAGCGGGCGATGGGCCCGCCAAAGGCCTCGCGTTGCCGGGCCCAGCTGACGCTGGCCGCGAAGGCCGCCCCGGCGATGCCCAGCGCCTGGGCCGCAATGCCGATTCGTCCGGCGTCCAGCACGCTCATGGCGATGCGAAAGCCCGCGCCGGGTTCGCCCAGCACGCAGTCGACCGGGCAGGCGTAGTCTTCGAAATGCAGTTCGCAGGTTGCGCTGGCGCGAATCCCCAGCTTGGGCTCCACACGGCCGCGCGTGAGCCCCGACTGCGTCGCGTCGATCAGGAAGGCCGTGATGCCCCTGTTGCCGGCTGCCGGATCCGTGACGGCGAATAGTACCAGTCGTTCAGCCACCGGGCCGTTGGTCACCCAGCTCTTGCGGCCGTTGATCATCCAGTGGGTGCCGGCCGCATTCAGTTCGGCGCGGCAGGCCATGGTGCCGGCATCGCTGCCGGAAGAGGGCTCGCTGAGGCTGTAGGCGCCGGTCTGCCGGCCACTGGCGACCGGCACCAGAAACCGGCGTTTTTGTTCCTCGCTGCCTTTGGCCAGGATCGAGCCGCAATAGAGCGAGTTGTTGACGCTGACGATGGTGCTGTGGCTGGCATCGACCCGCGCCAGTTCCTCAATCGTCAGGGCGCAGGCCAGGGCGTCCATGCCGGCGCCGCCGTACTTCTCAGGCACCTCGATGCCCATCAGGCCCAGGGCGCCCATACGCCCTACGGTTTCGGCGGGGTAAGCGCCGGTCTCGTCAAGTTCGGCCGCGACCGGAGCGATCTCCCGTAGGGCGAAGTCGCGCACCGTTGCGCGCAGCATGCGCTGCTCGTCCGTCAGTCGCAGCAGGGCGCTGTCTTCCCCGGAATCCATGCTTCACATACGATATTCGTACAAGGCGAATGGTAGTATAACAACAGACGGGCTGTAACTGGCCGGGAGGGGGCATGCCGCGCATCGCCATCGACCACATCGCCATCGTCGTCAGTGACATGGACGCCGCTTTGGGCTTCTGGCAGCAGGCCCTGGGTCTTGAATTGGGGCGCATCGAGTCCATCCCCTCCGAGGAGGTCGACGTGGCCTTTCTGGAGACGGAGAACGCCCACGTCGAGCTGCTGTTGCCCACCAGCGAGGACAGCGGCATCGCGCGTTACCTGGCGACAAGGGGACCGGGCATGCACCACTTGTGTCTGGCGGTGACGGACATTGAGGCGGCCATGCGTGGCCTGGACGCCGCCGGCATCGAACTCATCAACGAGCGCCCGCGGCAACGCGGGGACGGTACGCGCTACGCCTTCGTGCATCCGAAGAGCAGCGGCGGCGTGCTGGTCGAACTGTACGAGAAGGCATGACGCCCTATTACATTGAAGCAGTTTGAGTGAAATGGATGCGGGAACAATGAGCGCGAAGGAAATCGTACTGCCCGTCACGGGCATGACCTGCGCCGCCTGTGTGCGCAACGTGGAACGGGCCATTGGACGTCAGCCGGGCGTGCAGGAAGTCAGCGTCAATCTGGCGACGGAGCGCGCCAGCATCCTGCCCGGCCCGGAGGGTGTTGATCGCGATTTACTGGTCGGCGCGGTCGAGAAGGCAGGTTACGGCGTGCTGGACCTGCAGGACGAAGCCGTCCCGGAAGACGCTGAGCGGGAGGCGCGTGAAGCGGCGATTCAGCAACAGACGCGTCTGGTGCGGATCGGAGTGGTCTTCACCGTTCCGCTAGCTGTGCTGAGCATGGCCCGACATTTGACACAGGCGGCGCCGGACCTGGCGGGGGCACTCCCCTGGCTGGCCTGGAGCGGCTGGCCGCCGGTCTTCTGGCTGCTGACAACGGTGGTGATGGTCGCTTTGGGCCGGCAGTACCTGGCGGGGGCGCTGCGCGCGGCGCGCAACGGCAGCGCCAACATGGACACCCTGGTAACGCTGGGCACCGGGGCGGCCTACATTTACAGCGTGGCCGCCCTCACCGGCCTGCTGCCCGATACGGGTGAGTATTTCGAGACCGCGGCGGTGATTCTGACGCTCATCACGCTGGGCAAGCTGCTGGAGGCGCGGGCCCGCGGCCGCAGCAGCGATGCGATCCGCCGTTTGATGCAACTGGCGCCGCAAAAGGCGACCCTGCTGCGCGACGGCGAGGAACATGTGGTACCGGTCAGCGACCTGCAGCCGGGCGACCAGGTCCTGGTGCGGCCAGGCGGTCGCATCCCGGTCGATGGCCTGGTGCGCGAAGGGGCATCGGCAGTGGATGAATCCCTGCTCACCGGCGAAAGTCTGCCGGTCGACAAGGCGCCGGGCGACGAGGTCATCGGCGCCACCCTCAACGTGCATGGCCGCCTCGTGATCGAAGCGCGTCACCTCGGGGCGGACAGCGCCCTGGCGCAGATCATTCGCATGGTGGAAGAGGCCCAGGCCTCGCGCGCGCCCATCCAGCGCGTGGCGGATCGCGTGTCGGGCGTATTTGTGCCGATCGTGCTGGTGCTGGCCCTGCTGACTTTTGTCGGCTGGCTGACCATCGGCCAGGTCGGTCTGGCGCAGGCCCTGACCCACGCCGTGGCCGTGCTGGTCATCGCCTGCCCCTGCGCCCTGGGCCTGGCGACGCCGACCGCCATCATGGTCGGCACCGGGCTGGGCGCGGAGAACGGCATCCTCTTTCGCAACAGCGCCGCGCTGGAAAACACCAGGGGGCTGCAGGTCATCGCGCTGGACAAGACCGGCACACTGACTTTGGGCGAGACCCAATTGATGGCCCTGCTGTCGCAACCGGGATGGACCGAGGCGAAACTGCTGCGCCTGGCCGCAGGCGCCGAACGCGGCAGCGAGCATCCCCTGGCGAGGGCCCTGTTGCAGGCGGCGCAGCAGCGTGGGATAGAGCCGGGAGAGCCGGACCAATTCACAGCCGAGGCGGGAATGGGGGTACGGGCCAGTGTTGACGGCCGCGAAGTGCTGGTGGGAAGTCTTCCCTGGCTGGAGGCGGAAGGTATCGCACTGGACGACAGGGCGAAGCAGAAGGCCCGGTCCCTGCAGGAACAGGGGCAGACTGCGGTAGCGGTAGCGGCCGATGGCCAGGTTGCGGGCGTGCTGGGCATCGCGGATGCTCTGCGTCCCGAGTCCCGCGAGGCCGTCAGCGCCTTGCGGGCCGCCGGACTGGACGTGGTGATGCTCACAGGCGACAACCGCAACACGGCGCAGGCCATCGCGGCGCAACTGGGCATTGAGGAAGTGCGGGCCGAGGTCCTGCCGCAGGACAAGGCCGCCGCGATCGAGTCGCTGCAGGCGGGCGGTGTACGCGTGGCGATGGTCGGGGACGGCATCAACGATGCGCCGGCCCTGGCGCAGGCCGACGTGGGCATGGCCATCGGCGGCGGCGCGGACGTCGCCATGGAGGCGGCGGACCTGACCCTGCCGGGGGCGGACCCGATGGCGGTGGCGCGCGCCATTCAGCTGGGTCGGGCGACGATGCGCACCATTTACCAGAACCTGTTCTGGGCCTTCATCTACAACATCGTGCTGATCCCGGTCGCCATGCTGGGGGCGCTGGTGCCCATGCTGGCGGCGGCCGCGATGGCTTTTTCCAGCGTCTTCGTGGTCAGCAACTCGCTGCGGCTGCGCAAGTTGCGCCTGGGGGCCTGATTTCAGGCCGGGTCCGGCGCGTATTCGATTTCTGTCAGCAACTGGACAATCGCGACTTCGCTGGCCGGCGCCTGCCAGGCGACGGTGACGCTGCGACCCTCGACATCGGCCGCGAGGACCTGCACGCCTTCCAGTTCACCAAGTTCGCTGCGAATGGCGCGCACGCAGCCATCGCAACTGATACCGGGGATGTGAAAAGTTTTGCTCTCCATTGGGGGCCTCCCTGAATCAGTCTCAGTTTACCCGGTTGCGGGCCGGAATTCAGGCCCCGGCGAGGGCCAGGTCCAGTTCCTCGCGCACTTCCGGGTCGCGTTCCTGCGTCAGACGGGAGCGCAGCGCGGGGCGGGCAGCGGTCTCGTCCAGGCGCGCCAGCGCCCAGGCGGCGTGGCCCCGCAGCAGGGGACTGGCCGCATCCAGCAGTCGCTTCAGGGCCGGGACAGCGGCGCTGACATTGCCGTTGGCCGCCGCCAGACAAGCGTTGCGCAGCAGCAGTTCGTGACCCGTGCGCTGCAGGGGCGTCCCGCGCCAGCGACGCAGGAATTCGTCGGCGTCCATGTCCAGCACGCTCGTCAGGGAAGGCGCGATCCGGTCGGGGTCGGCTTGCAGCAGGGCCGCTTCGCGGGTGGGCACGCTGAAGCGCTGGAAGGGGCAGACATCCTGACAGAGGTCGCAGCCGAAGATCCAGTTGCCGGTCAGCGGGCGCAAATCGCGGTCGATCCAGCCCTTGTGTTCGATGGTCAGGTAACTGATGCAGAGGCGCGCATCGAGTACGAAGGGCCGCGGGAAGGCGTCGGTCGGGCAGACATCGAGGCAACGGGTGCAAGTGCCGCAGCCGACACCCTGTTGCGGCCGGTCGTGGTCGTCGATTTCCAGGCTGGTGAGAATTTCGCCGATGAAAAAGTGGCTGCCGCGACGGGGGTGGATGAGCATGGTGTTCTTGCCGAAAAAGCCCAGTCCGGCCTGCTGCGCGTGGCTGCGCTCCAGGATGGCGCCGGTATCCACGTAGACGCGATCGCTGCTGCGCCGGCCACTCTCGGCATGGAGCCATGCCGCCATTTGCTCAAGGCGCTCGCTCATCACATCGTGATAATCCAGGCCCCAGGCGTAGGCGGCGATGCGGCCGCGGGTCCTGTCGTTGAGAAGATGTTCCAGGCCCGGCGATTGGGCGTAGTCCAGCCCGACGACCAGCAGGGTCTGCACGCCGGGCAGAATGACGTTCAGGTCGCGTCGGCGCGCCCGGCGGTCCGGTCGCGCCAGCCAGGCCATGCTGCCGTGCATGCCCTGGTCGATCCAGCGCCGGTAGGCTGCGAGGGTCGGCGAGGGACGGGCAGCGGTGATCCCGACCAGGTTGAAGCCCAGTTCCAGCGCCTTTTCCCGCAGCAGAGCGCCTGAAAGAGTCATGTCAACTGCCGCGCGCCGGCGGGTTCACGACGCCCGGCTGCGTTCCAGAGCGTCCAGCAGGAGGTCGGCCGCCCGCTTAGGGCCGCCGCCGCCGGCCATTTCCCTGGCCAGGTCGCGCGCGGATTGTTGCACGCGGGCGTCATTGAGCAGGGCGCGCGCGCCGGTGAAGAGCGCGCCGTTGCGCACGTCGTGCGCGCTGAGGTTGAGGCCGACCTTCGCCTGGGAGACGCGCCGCGCCTGGGCGCGCTGGTCGGCGGCGTGGGGCACGACCAGTTGGGGCACGCCGTGCACGAGGGCGGCGTGGGTGGTGCCCATGCCACCGTGATGAATGGCCAGGCGCGCCCGGGGCAGGACGTGATGAAAGTCCACCCAGTTGAGCAGGCGCGCGCGCGCCGGCAGCGCGTCTATCAGTTCCGCCTTGCGCTCCGCGGCGATCGGGTGCCAGCCGATGACGACGATCGGGATCAGGTCCAGACGGGCGGCAGCCTGGGCCGCCCAGCTGAAGAAACCGAGATCGCCGGTGAAGGTGGTGCCAAGGGTGATCAGGGCCAGCGGCGTATCGGCGGGGATGGCACTGAGCCAGGAGGGCGGCTCGTCCGGCGGGATGGGTGGCGCTCCGCCGACGTAGGCGTTTTGCGGCAGGAGGCTGCCGCGCTCCTCCGCGTACCAGTCTTCGGTGAAGAAGCAAAGGTGCAAAAGAGGGCTCAGGACGGAGGGGGTGGCGCCGCGCGAGAAATTGCGACCCTGAAGGTCGAAGCGCTCCAGCAACTGCCGCAGGCGGGCGCGACTGTCCGCGCCGAGGGTCTTTTGCACGGCGAGCAGACGCTCCTCGTCGAGCGCGGCCTGGGCCGGCCAGCCGCCGACCACCAGCGGCAGGTCAAGCGCTTCGGCGGCCAGGGCGGCGGCGCTGAGGAAGGGGTCGGCGACGATCATGTCCGGCGTGTCGCCGTTTCGCCCGCGCCCGATCAATTCCTCGCTGGCGGCGGCCACCCGGTCCACACTCAGCCAGGTGTCCAACGCGCGCCGGTAGCGCAGCATGACCGCTTCCTGCGGCGGCAGCCGGGTGACATCGGGCAGCGGCGGCGGCGGCCAGAGCCAGCCGGTCTCCCTGAGGGGGATGAAGTCCAGGCCGGCCCGGATCAGCGTGCGGGCGACCTGCGGCCCGCTGAGCCAGGAGACCTTGTGCCCCCTTGCCAGCAGCGCCTGCGCGCTGCGCAAAAGGCCACCCCAGTCGAGGTGGCCTGGCAAGGGCGCGGAGACAAACCAGAAGTCCGCCATGGAGGCCCTGGCATCAACCCTGGGCGGGCCAGTCCGGAATCGGCACGCAGCAAAGCATCAACTGGCGCGCGGCGCGCACCTCGTCCAGCCTGGAGATATCGAGGGTGCGGGGCGCGCTGAGCAGCAGGCCGGGGTCTTCGCGCGCTTCCTGCGCGATGTGCCGCATGGCGGCGATGAACTCATCCAGCGTGGCCTTGTCCTCTGTCTCGGTGGGCTCGATCAGCAGCGCTTCAGGCACGATCAGCGGGAAGTAGTTGGTGGGCGGATGGAAGCCATAGTCCATCAGACGTTTGGAGATATCCAGCGCATGCACTTCCTCGATGCCCTCAAAGCGGCCTTCGATGACAAATTCATGGGCGCAGATGCGGGGATAGGGGATCCTGAAGCTGCGCTGCAGCGAGGCGCGCAGGTAGTTGGCATTGAGCACCGCGTGGCGGGATATATCGCGAATCCCCCGGGCGCCATGGAAAAGGATGTAGGCGCAGGCGCGCACGTGCATGCCGAAATTGCCATGGAAGGCCTTGAGGCGACCGATCGACTGCGGCGGCATGCGCAGACCGTAGCGGGCCGGCATGTCGGCGCCGGCCTGGGCGACCAGTTCCACATTGGGGCCAGGCAGGAAAGGAGCCAGGCGTTCGTTGACCGCGACCGCGCCGCAGCCCGGACCGCCGCCGCCGTGGGGCGTGGAGAAGGTCTTGTGCAGGTTGTAGTGCATGACGTCAAAGCCCAGTTCGCCAGGCTTGACGATGCCCATGAGCGCGTTCATGTTGGCGCCGTCCATGTACATAAGACCGCCGCAGCCATGGACTGCGTCCACAATTTCCTGAATGTTGACGTCGAAGAGGCCCAACGTGCTGGGCACGGTGATCATCATGCCGGCGACCGTCTCGTCGCAGGCGGCGCGCAGGGCCAGCAGATCGACGTTGCCGTTGTGGTCGGAGGGCAATTCGACGCTCTCGTAACCGGCCATGGTGACGGTTGCCGGGTTGGTGCCGTGCGCGCTGTCCGGTACGAGGATGCGCCGGCGCTGCGAGTCGCCGCGCCGTTCGTGATAGCGACGGATCATCAGAATACCGGCCAGTTCGCCCTGGGCGCCCGCCGCGGGCATCAGGGTGACGCGCGCGAAGCCGCTGATCGCGGCCAGCCAGCCCTGCAGCCGATGCATCAGCTCCAGCGCCCCCTGGGAACTTTCCTCGTCACTGCGTGGATGGAGGGCGGCGAATCCAGGCAGGCGCGCCACGTCCTCGTTCAGGCGCGGGTTGTATTTCATGGTGCAGGAGCCGAGGGGGTAAAAACCCGTGTCGATCGAGAAATTGCGACGGCTGAGCCGGGTGAAATGGCGCACGACCTGCAATTCGCTGACTTCCGGCAGGTCCAGTTCCCGGCGCAACAATTCCTGCGGCAGGGGCGTCTGCGGAACGTCGCAGACGGGCAGGCGCGCGCCCACGCGGCCGCTGACGCTCTTTTCGTAAATGGTCGCTTCGCTCATGAGCCCTGCAACTCCCGCAGGCTGGTGACGAGGGCGTCAATTTCCTCACGACTGTTCAGTTCGGTGAAGGCCAGCAACATGCAGTCGCGCAGACGCGGGTCTTCCTCCCCGAGATCGTGCCCGCCTATGATGCCGCGTTCGCGCAGGGCGGCGTTCATTTCCGAAACCGGGCGCGGGCAGCGCAGGGCAAATTCGTGGAAGAAGGGTGGCCGGGTGATGATCTGGTAGTCCGCCAGCGCGGCGATTTGCGCGGCGGCGTAGTGCGCCTTGTGCCAGCAGAGTTCGGCCACCTGACGCAGGCCCTGTTTGCCCATCAGCGCCAGATAGACGGCGGCCGCAAGCGCCATCAGGCCCTGGTTGGTGCAGATGTTGCTGCTGGCCTTTTCCCGCCGTATGTCCTGCTCGCGGGGCCGCAGGGTCATCACCCAGGCGCGGCGGCCGTCTTCGTCTACCGTCTCGCCGACGATGCGGCCGGCGATTTTGCGCACGAGACGGGTGCGTGTGGCGAAGAAGCCCACGTAGGGTCCGCCGAAGGACAGAGGGATGCCAAGCGGCTGGCCTTCACCGACGACGATGTCGGCGCCCAGTTCGCCAGGACTCTTCAACAGGCCCAGGGCGACGGGATTCACAACGAACACAAGCAGGGCGCCAGCCTCGTGCACCCTCTGGGCCAGGCCCTGGAAATCCGCGACGTGGCCGATGAAATCCGGGTAGGCGACGGCCAACATGGCGGTATTGCTGTCCAGCTGGTCCACCAGTTCATTCAGGGTCGAGGCGCTTTCGTCGCCACGGAAGAGCAACTCGCGCCCCTGGTGATAGCTGCGGGCGACGTCGCGATACTGCGGGTTGATCCAGGGGCTGAACAGGATCTTGTTGCGCCGGCCACGGCCGACGTCGACGGCCATGGAGACGGCCTCGGCGAAGCTGGTGGCGCCGTCGTAGTGGCTGGCGTTGGCGGCGTCCATGCCGGTCAGGGCGCAGATCATGCTCTGGTATTCGAAGATCGCCTGCAGGGTCCCCTGGCTGAGCTCCGGTTGATAGGGCGTGTAGGCGGTCAGAAACTCGCCGCGCAACAGCATGTGGCCCAGCGCCGAGGGAATGTAATGGTGCCAGGCGCCGCCACCGCGAAACATGGCGAAGTCCTGGCCGTGGTCATTGGATTCCGAGAGCGACAGCAACTCCGCCTGCACTTCCAGTTCGCTGAGGGGATCGGGCAGGTCCAGCGTCGGAAAGCGATTGCGCGCGGGCACAGCGCTGAAGAGGTCCTCGACGGCGCTGACGCCGATGGTGGCCAGCATTTGCTGGCGTTCGGTCTCGGTGTGCGGGACATAGCTCATGGCGGTTTAGCGGGCGTCGCAATGGGCGTCGTAGGCGGCGGCGTCCATCAGGCCCGTCAGTTCAGCGGCGTCGCTGAGCCGCACGCGGACCAGCCAGGCATCGCCATAGGGGTCGGCATTGGCCAGTTCGGGCTCTTCCTCGACGGCGTTGTTGACCGCCGTGACCGTGCCGCTGACCGGCAGGTGCAGGTCCGAGGCCGCCTTGACCGATTCCACCACGCCGAAAGAGTCGCCCTGGGCAAAGCTGTCGCCGACGGCCGGCAGCTCAAGAAAGACGATGTCGTTCAGCTGGTCCTGCGCGTAGTCCGTGATGCCAACGATGCCTTCCTCGCCCTCCAGCCGGATCCATTCGTCCGTACCCTGATATTTCAGGTCCGCCGGCGTCTTCCACTTTCCCATTCCCGCAGCCTCCTGCACAAAAAAGGGGCGCACGTTGCTGTGCGCCCCTGTCAGCCAAAACACTTCCAGAGTATTGCGGTCAGTCGCTCCCTGAACCTGAGAGTTTCGTGGCCAGCCCAGCCTGCGGACCACTTGCCCCTTCGGTGGCGCACGGCGGCGCACTCTCGCGACAGACCCAAACTGCCAGCAGTGTAGCCGATGCACAGCCCCCTTGCAAGCGGAGGCCTGCGGGCGTAGGCTGGAATCAGGAAGAGTCACAGCTACAGGCGGAGACAGGGCACATGGCGAACAGGGAGGGGGGACGCAGGATTGTGCGACCGGCGACCCTGGTCGCTCTTGTCCTGAGTCTCTCGATCACCCTGGGTTCGCTGCTTTTCATCGTCTGGCGCCTTGCCAATCCATCTTTCAGCGAAGGACCGGTGGCGCAGGTGGATTCCGCTTCCTTTTTTGACGGCGCGACGCATGTGGACCCGCCGCGCCAGTTGTCGGAATTCAAATTGCTCGGCACGGACGGTGAGCCCCTGGGCCTGACCGACCTGAAGGGCCGGGCCACCTTGCTGGTCTTTGGCTACACGCGCTGCCCGGACTACTGCCCCCTGACCCTGAAGGACTTCACGCGGGTGAAGGCGGCGCTGGGCGACAGCGCGGAAGACGTTAACCTTGTGATGGTCAGCGTGGACGGTGAGGTGGACCAGCCGCTGCGCCTGCGGGACTGGCTGGCGACTTTCGATCCGGCCATCCTCGGCATGACAGGCGCCCGCGAGGAAGTGCGGCGCATCGGCGAGGAGTTTGGCCTCTACCTGGCCAACAGCAGCCAGCCGGGACTGCTGGACCACAGCACCTCCAGTTTCCTCATCGATCGCGATGGCCGGCTGCGAACGACCTTCACCGTGGGCACGTCGCCCGCCGTGATCGTGGACTATGTTCAGCAGGTGCTCAACTGAAGACGCGGCATCCGCGCCGACAGGCCGGTCACGACTTCGTAGTTGTTGCTGCCGAAGCGGGCGGCCAGTATCTCTGCGCTGATGCAGGCCTTACCCTGGCGGCCCAGCAACACGACCTCGTCCCCAACCCGCGCCCCGGGAATCAACGACACGTCGATCGTCGTCTTTTCCATACTGATGCGACCGATCACCGGCGCGACCTGGCCCCGTAACAGGACGCTGGCGGATTCGTGCGGCGCGCGGCGATAGCCGTGCTCATAGCCCACCGGCAGGACCGCCATGCGCGCCGCGGAGGCCGCCGTCCATGTCCGGCCATAGCCCACGCTGTGACCGGCGGGGAGGTCCTTGACCTGGACGACCTGCGTTTTCCAGGTCAGGGCAGGGCGGAAGCCGGAGGGCAGGGGGACGGTGTCGGAAGGTGAGAGGCCGTAGAGCGCGATTCCAGGGCGCACCAGGTCCAGGTGGCATTCGGGCATGGTCAGGGTCGCCGCCGAATTGGCGCTGTGCAGGGTGGAGAACTGCGCCCCACGTTGACGCATGGCCGCCACGGCCGCCAGAAAACGCCGCAACTGCTCCCTCGTCCAGGCGCAGTCTTCGTCCGCCTGCGGGAAATGCGTGTAGCAACCCTCCAGTTGCAGCCAGGACAGGTCCGCCAGTTGCTCCTGCAAGGCGGGGGCATCCCCCACCAGCGCGCCCATACGGCCCATGCCGCTGTCCAGTTTGACCTGCGCTTTCAGACGGCGACCCGTGGCCCGGGCAGCCTGATCGCAGACGCGGGCCTGCGCCGCGTCAAATAGGGTGAGCGTGAGATTGTGCCCGATCGCAGTCGGCACGGCCTGGGGCGGCACGTAGGACAGCAGCAGTATCGGCGCGTCGATGCCGGCCTCGCGCAGTTCCAGCGCCTCCCCCAGGCTGGCGACCCCCAGCGCCTGCGCGCCGGCGGCGAGTACACTGCGGGCCGTGGCGCGGGCGCCGTGCCCGTAGGCGTCTGCCTTAATGATCGCCATCAGGCGCGTTTGCGGCCCGGTCAGGCCGCGCAGCATGCGCAGGTTGCTGCGAATGGCGGACTGGTCGATTTCCAGCCAGGTGGTCGTGCCAGGGGGAAGCGTAGAGGCGGATTCGCACATGGCGGCAGTGTAGCGATGGCCAGGGGCCGCTGCCAGCAACGCAGGGTGGGCGTTTGCCAACGCTATAATTGCAGGGTAAGCGAGGGCCGGAGGCGTATGACAGCGGCATTCGAGGTCATTGCCACACAGGGCCGTGCCAGGGCCGGAATCTTTCATACCGCCCACGGCCCGCTCGCCACGCCGGTGTTCGCGCCCGTGGGGACCGCCGGGACGGTGAAGGCGGTCTTTCCGCGTGACCTGGAATCGGCCGGCGCGAGCCTGGTGCTGGCCAACACCTATCATTTGCATTTGCGACCGGGCGATGAACTGGTCCGTGACCTGGGCGGCCTGCACCGGTTTATGAACTGGCAGGGGCCCATCCTCACCGATTCGGGTGGCTATCAGGTCTTCAGCCTGCAGCACATCAACCGCATCGATGACGAAGGCGTCAGTTTCCGCAGCCACATCGATGGCAGTCACCTGCGTTTCACGCCGGAGAAGGTGATCGAAATCCAGCGTAATCTGGGCGCGGACATCATGATGTGCTTCGATGAATGTCCGCCGCCACGCGACCGCGAGCGCGTTGAAGGCGCGGTGCGCCGTACCGGGGCCTGGGCGCGGCGTTGTCGCGAGGCGCATCCCGACGATGGCCGCCAGGTGTTGTTCGGCATCGTGCAGGGCGGCGTCTTCGCTGACCTGCGCGAAAGCTCCGCGCGGGAACTGCAGGAAACCGGCTTTGCGGGCTACGCCCTGGGCGGGCTCTCCGTCGGCGAATCGCGGGCTGACATGCTGGAAGCGCTGGCGCTGTCGGCGCCCATGTTGCCCGAGGAGCGGCCGCGCTATCTGATGGGCGTGGGCGAACCGGACGACCTGGTCGAGGGCGTCTGGCGTGGAATCGACATTTTTGATTGCGTCATCCCGACGCGCCTGGCCCGGCACGGCGCCGCCTTTACGGCAAGCGGCCGCATCAACGTCGGCCGACTAGACTTTGCGCGCGACGAGCGCCCGCTGGACGCAGACTGCGACTGCCCGGCCTGCCGCGAGTACTCGCGCGCCATCCTGCGCCATCTGATCAAGTCACGGGAAATCCTGGGCTACATGTTGCTCAGTCTGCACAACATTCATTTTCTCGTCGGCCTGGTGCACTCCATGCGCGCTGCCATCGTGAAGAGTGAGTTTCCCGCCTGGCGCGAGGCCTTTCACCGGCGCTGGTCGCGCGCCGACCGGGGTCAGGCTGTTCGCGCCTGACGGGGCCGGGAAGCGCTGCAATGCGTTGAGGGCCGGCGTCCCGGGTTTAACACTCACATTGCCAGACAAACGCGCCCGGTCAGGGCGAAGTGTCCCCCAAAGTTACGTTGTCGAAGAGATCGCGTTCGTCGATGCGATGGTGACCGGCCGGCGGCTGGATGCGGGTATAGCTGACGTGGGACTGCAGCAGCAGGCGCATCCAGCGGGGCGTACGGTTGCGCCGTCCGCCCAGTTGACTGGCGTGGCAACGGCTGGCCGCATCCCAAACGTCCGACCACTGGCGCACGTTGATGCGCACGTTGGGAGGCTCGATGTTTTCCAGGATCGCCACCATGTCGACGTCCTTGTTGCGGCCCATGGCGCGCGGGTCCTTGCCGCGCAGGCGCATCATCAGGATGCCGTAGCGCAGCAACAGGGTGGGGGAGGAACTGTAATAGAGCTTTTGCGGTTGCCAGGGAGACTGGTCCCCGGTCTGAAAGTCGGCGTCGCCGGAGATGTCAAAAGCGTCGGTGGTGGCGCGCTGAATGGCGATATGGTCGGGATGGCCGTAACCGCCGTAGCGATTGTGGGTCAGGATGACATGCGGGCGGATGTCGCGGATGACCTCGACGACACGTCGGGTCAGTTCCTCGCGCGGCGCTTGCCACGAACAGTCGGGATGGTTGTTGGTCTCCGATCCCATCATGCCGCTGTCGCGGTAACCCAGCAGGAAGATCTTGCGGAAGCCCAGCATCTCCCTGGCGCAATCGAGTTCCGCCAGACGCACCGCCTTTTTCGAACCGTGCCGTTCCACGAAGGAGTCGTCCATGGTGCCCACGTCGCCATTGGTGGAGACGATGGCGTAGACGTCCGCGCCTTCCGACACGTACTTGGCGACCAGCCCTCCGTAGCCGAAGGTCTCGTCATCCGGATGGGCGACAGAAATCAGCAGGCGTCGATCAGACATGGTTCTCCTCCTTGCGCAGGCGGAGGAGTATAGCCCGACCCGCGCAATTTTCCCTGTGCAATGGGGGTTGGCAGCCTATATACTGCCGCCGGACTTCGTCCCTCGGTGGAGGTCTCCCTTTATGCGTTCGGCCCGTCTTTTCCTGATTGCCCTGACCCTGATGGCGATTGCGCCCGTGGGAGCGAAGGTCATGGTGCAGGAGACGCCCGGCGCCGGGGCGGGTGCGAGCGGGCCCGAACAATACCCCCGGAACTACAATTCCATGACCGGCCTGCCATATCCGGATCAGGCAGCCATGGAACGCCGCAACCTGATCGTCAAAATCTCAAACTTTCCGCCGATTGTGCGGCCGCAGTCGGGCGTCAATCAGGCCGATCTGGTGTTCGAGGTCGAATCCGAGAGCGGAATCACGCGCTTTGCGGCAATTTATCGCAGCCAGGCGCCGCGGCACGTGGGCTCGGTGCGCAGCGCCCGCCTGCTGGACCTGGAACTGATGACGATGTACAGCGCCTTTCTTGCCTATTCCGGCACCAGCATTCCGATCCAGCGCATTCTCTGGAGTTCGCCACATGCCGGGTACGGCTTTTCGCCCCTGACGGGCGACAATTGCGAGGACGCCGGCTTCTGCCGTTACGAGCAATTCGGCGTCGGCTACGAGCACACCCTGTACCTGGACACCGAACAGCTTTATCGCCTGGGCACGGCGCGCGGCATCAATCAGGGTTACAAGGCGCGCGGCTTCGCCTTCGACGATCAACCCGATATCGGTGGACAGGCGCTGGCGGAAGTCAGCATCAACTGGTGGGGCGAGGGCAACGCCCTGTGGCAATACGATTCCGGGCATGGTCACTGGCTTCGCTACACGGACGGCGTGCCCCATTTCGATGCCCTGGATGGCATGCAATTGTGGGCGGACAACCTGATTGTGTTGCAGGTGCCGCACGCCCGTCGGCCGGACCTCTTCGTCCCCGGCGCGGACGATGAATCGCTGGAAGTGCAACTCTGGGACTCCGGGCCGGCGCTGGTGATGCGGGATGGTCGCTGGTTCAGCGGCAACTGGTTGCGCTTCAGTCGGGCGACGACCGTCGCCCTGCAACTCAGTCACACGGGCAGCGACAAGCCTATCCGGCTGAAGCCCGGGCGCAGCTGGATCTCGATTGTACGCAACCTGCGGGACGTGACGCTCTCCGAGTACCTGACGGATATCATCGCCCTGGGCGAACTTGCGCCGGCCCGCGGCTGAACCCCTGGTTCTGCGCTAGTGGCCGCTGTGTACAACCTCCGCGCCGGAGCCGCCGCGCAAAAAGTCGAAATCCGCACCCCGATCGGCTTGCTCCACGTGCTCAACGTAGAGTTTGCTGTAGCCACGCAGGCTTTCGACAGGTCGTGGTTGCCAGACCTGGCGGCGGCGCTGCAACTCCTCGTCGCTGACCAGCAGTTGCAGGCGCCGCGCCGGCACGTCAAGTTCGATTTCATCGCCGTTGCGCACCAGCGCGAGAGCGCCGCCCAGAGCGGATTCCGGGGCGACGTGCAACACGACCGCGCCAAAGGCCGTGCCGCTCATGCGACCGTCCGAAATACGCACCATGTCCTCGACGCCCTGCAACAAGAGTTTCTTCGGCAGGTTGAAGTTGCCGACCTCGGGCATGCCGGGGAAGCCCCTTGGCCCAACCTGCTTGAGCACCAGCACGCTGTCGGGCGCGACGTCGAGGTCGGGATCGTCGATTCGAGTGTGGTAGTCGTCGATGTCCTCGAAGACGACCGCCCGGCCACGATGTTGCTGCAGGGCGGGCGAGGCCGCCGAGGGCTTGATGACGGCGCCATCCGGGCAGAGGTTGCCGCGCAGGATGCTGAGCCCGGCCCCGCGCTGAAAGGGCTCGTCGAGGTCGGCGATGACCTCGCGATTGAAGTTTTCGGCGTTGGCCGTGTTCTCCGCCAGCGTGCCACCGTTGACCGTCGGGGCATCCATGTGCAGCGAGTCTTTCAGTTGCCGGATGACCACCGGCAGACCGCCGGCGTAGAAGAAGTCCTCCATCAGGTAGTCGCCGGAGGGCATCAGGTTGACCAGCAAGGGCATCTTACTGCCCAGGCGATCGAAGTCGTCCAGCTCCAGCGGCAGGTCCAGGCGACCGGCGATGGCCAGCAGGTGCACCACGAAGTTGGTTGAGCCGCCGACGGCTGCGTTGACGCGAATGGCGTTTTCCAGAGCAGGCCGCGTCAGAATCTGCGACATACGCAGGTCTTCGCGCACCATTTCGACGATGCGCCCGCCGGAGAGATGCGCCAGGCGTCGGCGCCGCGAGTCGGCGGCGGGGATGGCGGCCGCGCCGGGCAAGGTCAGACCGAGGGCCTCGACCATGCAGGCCATGGTGGAAGCGGTGCCCATGGTCATGCAGTGGCCGTCGCTGCGCGACATGCAGCTTTCAGCGTCCTGATAGTCCTCCATACTGATGCGACCGACGCGCAGGTCGTCGCTGAGTCGCCAGACGTCGGTGCCGGAACCGATGTCGCGGCCGCGAAACTTGCCGTTGAGCATGGGACCGCCATTGACCACGATGGTCGGCAAATCGACGCTGGCGGCGCCCATCAGGCAGGCCGGCGTGGTCTTGTCGCAGCCGGTCAGCAGCACCACGCCGTCCAGCGGATTGCCGCGGATGGTCTCCTCGATTTCCATGCTGGCGAGGTTGCGGTAGAGCATGGTGGTCGGGCGCATCAGGGACTCGCCCAGCGACATGGCCGGGAATTCCAGGGGCAGGCCGCCGGCCTCATAGACGCCGCGACGCACAAACTCGGCCAGCACCCGGAAGTGGCCGTTGCAGGGCGTCAGTTCCGACCAGGTGTTGCATATGCCGATGACCGGGCGGCCGTCGAAGACATGGTCGGGCAGGCCCTGGTTCTTGAGCCAGCTGCGCCCGACGAAGCCAGGCTTGTCCTCATCGGCGAACCAGCGGCGACTGCGCAATTCGGTCACAGGTCTTCCTCCGCTTGTGTGAGTGAAACGCGCTTCAGTCGTCGGCGGCCAGAATGTGGGTGACCACCGTGGCGCCGGTGCCACCGATGTTCTGCGCCATGCCGATGGCCGCCCCCGGCACCTGGGCCGCGCCGGCATCGCCGCGCAACTGGGTGGCAAGATCGACCAGTTGATAGACGCCGGTCGCGCCGACGGGGTGGCCGCGTCCCTTCAGACCGCCCAGCGTGCAGACCGGAATGCGGCCCTGCGGCGAAATTTCCCCGTCTGCGGCCAGTTGAGTCGCCTGACCCGGCCCGGCGAAGCCGGCCGCTTCCAGGCTCAGCGCGGCCATGATGGAAAAGGCGTCGTGCAACTCAAAGAGATCCATATCTCCTGGCCCGAGACGGGCCTGATCGCAGGCCCGCCGAGCGCTTAGCCGGGCGGCGTAAAGGTCGATCGGGTCATCCCGACTGGCGAGATCGACGCTGTCCGTGGCGCAGGCGCTGGCCATAACGCGCAAGGGCGCCTGGCCGGAGGCGCGCGCCAGTTCGGCCGAGCCAAGGATCAGTGCCGCCGCGCCATCGGCGACGGGCGAACTGTCAAAGAGGTTGACGGGGTCGGAAATGACCGGCGCGCGCCGCCAGGTCTCCATGGTGATGGCGCGGCGAAACATGGCGTTGGGGTTGTGCACGGCATTGGCGTGGGCATTGAGGCCGAAGGGCGCGAAGGCCTCGTGGGCGATGCGATGCTCATGCATGTAGCGGCGCATGATGAGCGCGTTGAGCGCGACGAAGGTGGCGCCGTGGGCGCCTTCGAAATCGGCGTCGGCGGCGGTGGCCAGGGCCGTGGTGACCGGGCCGCCGGTGGCGTCGGTCATCTTCTCCACGCCGCAGACGGCGACCAGGTCCAGCATGCCGCTGGCGATGGCGCGCACGGCCGCCTGAATCGCGACTCCACCGGAAGCGCAGGCCGCCTCCACGGTGGTCGCCTCCAGCCCGCGCCAGCCGACGTGGCTGGCGATCAGGGCGCCCAGTTGCGTCTGGTTGCTGATGCGCGCCGCCAGCATGTTGGCGACGAAAAGCGCCTGGGGCAGATCAACGCCCGCGTCGCTGACGGCGGCCTGCAGGGCGTCAGCCGCCAGGTCGCGCAGGCTCCGGTCCCACCACTCCCCGACGGGAGTCTGGCCGACGCCGAGGACGAATACATCGCGCATGAAATCTGCTCCGGGAGCGAGAAACCTGCCGGCACTATAGCATGGCGACCCTCTCAATTCCTGTCGATTCAGGTCAGGCGGCGGACATGGGCGGGCGGGCTTCCGCGCTTGTCAGCCAGGCCTGGCGCCCGTAAAATTGAGGGTCCGAAGAGACTACGGCGGAGTTGGCATGGCGCTGGACAAGATTGTGGTGCGCGGCGCGCGCGAACACAATCTCAAGGACATTGACGTCGATATCCCGCGCAACAGTCTGGTGGTCATCACCGGGCTCTCCGGCTCGGGCAAGTCCTCACTGGCCTTTGACACCATCTTTGCCGAGGGGCAGCGGCGCTACGTCGAAAGCCTGAGCGCTTACGCGCGGCAATTTCTGGGGCAGATGGAAAAGCCGGACGTCGACCAGATTGAGGGGCTGAGTCCGGCGGTCTCGATCGACCAGCGCGGCGTCAGCCAGAACCCGCGATCCACGGTCGGCACGGTCACCGAAATCTACGATTATCTGCGGCTGCTCTTCGCGCGGATTGGCGTGCCGCATTGTCCAGTTTGCGGCGACGAGGTGATGGCGCAAAGCGCCCAGCAGATCGTGGATGCCGTGCTGGCCCTGCCCGATGGAACGCGGGCGCAAATCCTCGCGCCGGTGATCCAGAACCGCAAGGGCCATCACGAACGGGTGCTGGAGGAAATCGGCCGGGCCGGCTTCCAGCGCGTGCGGGTCAACGGGGAAGTGCGCGAACTGGAAGAGGAAATCGCGCTCGACCGTTACAAGATCCACAACATCGAGATCGTCTTGGACCGCCTGATTATTCGTCACCATGACGACCCGGGCACGGAGGACGCGCGCGGTTTCGTCACCCGCGTGACGGACTCCATTGAAACTGCGCTGGAGCTCGGCAAGGGGCTGGTCGTCATCAATGACGTCACGGACGCGGAGCATCCAAAGGACATCCTGTTCAGCGAGCATCTGGCCTGCGTCAACGGCCATGGCAGCCTGCCGGAGCTGGAACCGCGGCTCTTCAGCTTCAATACGCCCAAAGGGGCCTGCCCGGACTGTCAGGGTCTGGGGTTTCGACTGGAGATCGACCCGGCGAATCTGGTGACGAACCCGGAGTTGGGGATTTCCGAAGGGGCCATCGATGCCAACGGCTGGAATCTGACCGAATCTTCCGGCTGGACCCAGGGCATGATGCGGGCCCTCGCGCGGGAAATGGACTTCGACCTGCGCACGCCCTGGCGCGACCTGACGGCGGAACAGCAGGACGCCGTCATGTACGGGCTCGGCAAGCGTCGCCTGGAAGTGCAGTATCGCAACAGTCAGGGCCAGATGCGCAGCTGGACCACCAGCTTTGAGGGAATCGTCAACAATCTTAATCGCCGTTATCGCGAGACGGCGTCGGACTTCATTCGCGATCGCATTGAAGAATGCATGGTGCGCACGCCCTGTCCGACCTGCTCGGGGCAGCGCCTGCGGCCGGAAGCGCTGGCGGTCACGATCGCCGACAAGACGATCCATCACTCGACGTCCATGACCGTCAAGGCCTTGCTCGACTGGGTGCAGGGCCTGCGCGGTGAACAGGCCTCGCAAAATGGGGCCGCCCTCAGCGAGCGGGACCGCTTCGTGGCGCGCCAGGTCCTGAATGAAATCAGCGCGCGCGCCCGCTTCCTCAACGATGTGGGGCTGGACTATCTGACGCTTTCGCGCTTCGCCGGCTCGCTGAGCGGCGGGGAGGCGCAGCGCATCCGCCTGGCGACGCAGATAGGCAGCCGTCTGACCGGCGTGCTCTACGTGCTGGACGAACCTTCCATCGGCCTGCACCAGCGCGACAACGCCCGCCTCATCGACACGCTCCGGGGTATGCGCGACCTGGGCAACACCTTGCTGGTGGTCGAACATGACGAGGAGACCATGCGCTCCGCGGACTGGCTGATCGACCTGGGGCCGGGCGCGGGCGAGCGCGG
>JAPOVC010000018.1 GCA_026708325.1 Anaerolineaceae bacterium
ACGCACCACCTCTGCTGCCAGCCTTCGGGCTTGGCGATGCGAGCACTGCGATCCAACAGGCGGCCGAGAGTTCCGTCACGGCCAAGTTCCGCAACAACGGCCAGGTCTGTATTTCGCCCTCGCGTTTCTACGTCGAGCAGCCCGCCTACGAGGACTTTCTCGAGGCGAGCAAGGCCGCCGCCGAGCGACTGGTCCTGGGCAACGGCCTCGATGAAGGCGTCACCGTCGGCCCCATGGTCACCGAAGCCGGCCGCGACAAGGTCGAGGACTTTGTCGGGGATGCCCTGCAGCGCGGTGCGAAGGTGGTCACCGGTGCCTGTCGTCCGGAAGGGATGGACGAGGGCTGGTTCTACAGGCCGACGATTCTGACCGACATTTCCGACGACATGCGTCTGAGTTGCGAGGAGGTCTTCGGACCGGTGATGGCCGTGTCCTCCTACCGCTCGCTGGACGACGCCCTCGCCCAGGCCAACGGCACGCCCTACGGTCTGGCGGGTTATGCGATCACGCGCGACGTCGGCAACATGGTGCGCGTCGCCGAGGAACTGGAGTTCGGCATTGTCGGTGTCAACGATCTGGTGCCGGCGGTGGCGCAGGCGCCCTTCGGCGGCATGAAACAGAGCGGCTTCGGTCGCGAGGGCGGTCAGGAAGGCCTGCAGGAGTACCTGGAAACGCGCTTCGTCTCGCTGGCCTTCTGAGGCGGCCATGGCGGAGAAGCGGCCGCCGGGTCTCGCCGGTGGACTGACGGAATATGGCGACCGCGAGTTCGCGCAGTATCTGCGGCGCTCCTTCGCCAGCGCGATGGGCCATACAGCGCAGAGCCTGGGCAAGCCCGTCGTCGGGGTGCTCAACACCTGGAGCGAACTGAACAATTGCCACCGCGGCCTGCGCGAACTGGCGGAAGCCGTCAAACGGGGCGTGTGGCAGGCCGGCGGTCTGCCGCTGGAATTCCCGGTCATCTCTCTCGGCGAGATCTTTCTAAGCCCGACCAGCATGTTCCTGCGCAACCTGATGGCGCTCGACGTGGAGGCCATGCTGCGCGCCCAGCCCCTGGACGCGGTGGTGCTCATGGGCGGCTGCGACAAGACCCTGCCGGCCCTGCTGATGGGCGCCGCCAGCGCGGACGTGCCCGCCATCGTGCTGGCCGCCGGCCCCATGCTCACCGGCAGCCACGAGGGCGAGCGCATCGGCGCCTGCACCGATTGCCGTCGCTTCTGGGCGGCCTACCGTCGCGGCGAACTGGAGCGCGCGACCATTGACAACATCGAGGGGCAGCTGGCGCCGACCGCAGGTACCTGCGGCGTGATGGGCACGGCCAGCACCATGGCCTGCCTCAGCGAGGCCATGGGCATGATGCTGCCGGGCGGGGCGGCCATCCCCGCCGTGCACGCCGACCGCCTGCGCCATGGCGAGCGCAGCGGCATCCAGGCCGTGGCCCTCGCCCACAAGGGCCTGAAACCCTCGCAGATCATGACGGAATCGGCCTTCGACAACGCCCTGCGCGTGCTGCAGGCCATCGGCGGCTCCACCAACGCCGTCATTCATTTGACCGCCATCGCCGGGCGGCTCGGCATCAAACTGGAACTTGATCGACTGGACGCGATGGCTGACAGCACGCCCGTGCTGGTCGGCCTCAAGCCCTCGGGCGCGGCCTACATGGAAGACTTCCATCGCGCCGGCGGGCTGCCGGTCGTACTGCAGGCCTTGCGCGGGCAACTGCACGGCGACTGCCTGACCGTGACCGGCGCGACCCTTGGCGAGCAACTGGCGAAACCCTTTGAGTGGCCGGACTGGCAGGACGTGATCCGCCCGCCGGACGATCCCCTGCAAGAGCAGGGCGCGCTGATCGCCCTGCATGGCAGCCTTGCGCCCGACGGCAGTGTGCTCAAGCGCTCCGCCGCCAGTCCCGCGCTACTGCAATCCGAGGCGCGCGCCGTCGTCTTCTCCTCGCTGACCGACCTGGCCGCGCGCATCGATGACCCGGCGCTGGACGTGCGCCCGGACGATTGCCTGCTGCTGCAGAACGCCGGTCCCCTGGGCGGGCCGGGCATGCCCGAGGCCGGCTATCTGCCGATCCCGCGCAAGCTGGGCGGCCAGCGCGACATGCTGCGCATTTCCGACGCGCGCATGAGCGGCACGGCCTTCGGCACCATCGTGCTGCACGTCGCGCCCGAGGCCGCGCTTGGCGGGCCCCTGGGTCTGGTGCGCAGCGGCGACCGCGTGCGCCTGGATGCGCAGCGAAGGCGTCTGGATTTGCTGGTCGACGAGCGCGAACTGCTACGCCGCGGCGAAGAGGCCCGCCATGCCGCGCCGCTCGCGCCGACGGCCTCCCGCGGTTACGAGCGTCTCTACCGCGAGTCGGTGCAGCAGGCGCAGCTCGGCGTCGACTTTGATTTCCTGCGCCACGAGAGTCTGCAGGGTGGGTGAGCAAGAGCTTCCCCGGAAGCAATCCCTGTGCTGGCGATAGCGAGCGCTGATACGATAAGGTAGCGCCCTTCGTCCTGAGCATTCAGCCAGTGCATCGCCGCTCGCATGACCGACTTCTGGTGTCGCCTCGCCACTGCCCAACTTGATCTGCCCGAACAGATCGCTGTTGACCCGGACGGACACCCCGTCTTCATGTCTCGCAGGGTGTGGGAGCGTCATATTCTGGCAAAACGTGCATACATGACGGGGCTGAGGCATCTGCTGATTTGTGCAATTGAGTCTCCGGATGTGACCGAGCACGAGCACGGCGGGGCCATCCGTTACTTCGCCAAAATTCCTGAAGATGGCTTTGGCGCTCTTTCACGACACTGGCTCAAGGTCGTGGTAAAGTATGTGTATCCTCCCGTACGGGATGGCGCGCGCACCGGCCTGGTCAGTACCGCCCGGGCGGCGCGCGCAAGGGAGTTGCGTTGATGTATCCCAAAATCAACACCATACGTGGAACGCTCAACGGCAGGCGGAACGCCACCTGGGAATACAGTGACTTCCAGGACATTCTGGACATCCACCTCGAACCTGACGCTTGCAATCTCGTCTATGAGGAAATTGAAGGGCAGCCGGGTATTTCCCGGGCCTACGACGGCCCCGCCACGCGTTTGGCCGGTATCAGCGCCGAGTGTGTTACCCGTCGCCTGAATGCTGAAAGGCCCACGGACGCGCAGTTGGCCGCCCTTGCCGAACACCTCGTCGCGCAGTTTGCGCCTCCGGAATATTGAACTCGCGGGCGTCGGCATGGCGGATTGCTGCGTCCCGGTCCAAACCCGTCCAAATTGCCATGTGCTGTTGGCTCTGCATTGCCGCCCATTGGCGCAGGGGTGGCGGCGGCAAAACGGAACCGGGCAGGATGCGGCGCCATGAGGTAGCGTTGTCGGCATGATTCTATTGCTCGTCCTGATGATGTTTCTGGCGCTCTTCACCGCCACGGAAGAACAGGCCACCCTGCCGCCGACCCCTACCCCTGTCGTCGGTGAAGAGGCGCGCGTCCTGCGCGTCATCGATGGCGACACCATCGAGGTATCGCTCAACCGACGCAATCGCCGGGTGCGCTACATCGGCATCAACACGCCGGAGCGCGACGAGCCCTGCTCTAACGCCGCGACGGCCGCCAACCGACGCCTGGTCGGCGGCCGCGACGTCACCCTGGTGCGCGGCGCCGAAGAGACCGACCGCTACGGCCGCCTGCTGCGCTACATCTACGCGGACGGCGTTTTCGTCAACGAGGTCCTGGTGCGCGACGGCTTCGCCGAGAACTTCGTCTGGGAGCCGAACACGCGCTTCGCAGACCGCTTCCGCGCGCTGGAGGCCGAAGCGCGGGCGGCGGGACGCGGCTGCCATCCCTCCGGCGTGTTCGACGATGGCAACACGGAGCGCTGATGCGATAAGCTAGCGCCCTTCGTCCTGAGCATTCAGCCAGTGCATCGCCGCTTGCATGACCGACTTCTGGCAGCGCCTCGCCGCCGCTCCCCCCGATATTCCCCAGGCGTTCGCCGTCGACCCGGATGGCGCGCCCGTTCTGCTGGCCCGCGAAGAGTGGGCGCATATCCAGGAAGGGCATCCCGAGATGCTCGCGTTGCGGGACCTGATCATTCAGGCTGTCAGCGCTCCCGACCATGTGAAAAAGGAAGACCCCGCCGGGAACTTCATCCACTATTTCAAGGTGGTTCCTCCCAAACTGTCTGCTGAAATGTCAGCGAGGGACCACGAAATCCTGGTTGTGGTAAAGTACCTGTATCCACCTGAGGCCGGCGGGCAACGGACGGGATTTGTCTCGACGGCCTATTCGCCACCTCTGGGAGAGAAACGCTGATGTATTCCCGTACACATCCCCATCCCAACCCGACACTCTCATTCGAATACGATACTGCCCGGGATGTTCTGCATGTCATGCTGGAGCCATACGACGGCAGCACTTACTTTCTCAGCCTCGATGGCTTCCCCGACGTGTTTTTGCGTCACAGCGACTGGGACAAGCGCTGTGTTGGCATTTCATTGAAGTACGTCTCGCGCCATTTGGAAAGGGACGCGCCCACTGCTGGAACCCTGCGCCAACTGGCTGACCGGCTTGTCGCGCAGCACGCGCCGGTCTGCCGCAAGGCCGGCGGCCTGATGTCGCGACGGGTGCTCGATGACAATCCGGCCGTCACCTGGAAATACCATGCCTTTGGCGAGATTCTCTATGTCAATCTGAGGCGCGACATTGGCCATACTGACTACGACACTGCCGACGACGATCCAGACGTCATTGTGCGCCGTGACCCGCAGGAAAATGATCGTGTCGTCGGGTTCATGGTTGAGCGTATCCCGCGTCGTTTCGGCACCGACATGCCCGACGACGAGGCCTTGCGCGCCCTGGCGCGGGAACTCATCGCCAGGTACGCGCCGGAGGCCTGAACCGCACGCGCCGGGGACGCTTAAACCACGGCCCCGGCGCATGATGTCACCAGCCAGCCAGTTCAGACCGTGATATTGGTCAGGGCGCTGGCCACTTCCTTGTCCCGGCTGACGAAGGCCAGGCGCACCGTGGCCGTCAACTGGTAACTGTCGTAGTAGGGCAGGTAGTCGAGGCTGACCGCAATGCGACGGCGGTAGCCCACGTACCAGCCCGGCCGCGCCACGCAGAGCGCCGTCCCCTTCGTGTTGCTGCTGGTCGTGGTGGCGTTGACCTTGCCGGCGGCGCCCTCGCTCAGCGGCATCTCCGCGCTGACGATCACCGGCGCGCCGTCCATGAAGCCGATCTGGCCGCTGCGCGCCGTGGCCTGCGGCCCGGCCTTGTCCATGGTCAGGAATTCATCCAGACCCAGCAATTTGGCGTAGGTGCCGCTGTCGACGATCCACGCCAGGTCCGCCGGCCGGGCCGCGTGACGCGCCGCCAGTTTGAAGCGCGCCGAGCGCAGCAGCGCCAGACCCGGCGCGCCATTGGCGTCGACGCGGCCGCCGCTGTGGCTCACGAGCGCCAGCTTGCGCAGACCGTCGAAAGCCCTGTAGCGGCTGCTGCTGTCGGGCGTCTGGCCGTTGCTGTTGACGTTGCCGCTGCCGGCCGTGTCGCCGTTGAGCAGCACGTGGTCGATGCTGTCGGTGATGGCGCGCATGGCCTGCTCGCGGTAGATGGCCAGCACCGGCACGATGGAGTCTTCCACCAGTTCGGCACTGAAGCCGACGCGCAGCGCCAGTTTCTTCGCGTTCAGTTGCACCTTGCCGCTGCCGATCTTGCTCTCCGGGATGGGGTTGCCGCTGCCGAGGGTCAGATGCGCCTCGTCGCTGGTCTCCGGCACGAAATGGACGCTCGGGTCCGCGCCCTCAACCGGCAACTCGAAGGGGTTGGAAGGCATCTCGATCGACTGGAAGAGCGGCAGGATGGCGTTCTCCAGGCGCGCCTGTTGCCAGATCTGGCTGCTCCACAGGTCCGGCACCCACTCGTCGCCGAAGCCGGCCTGGGTGCTGTGGCTGAGTTCGTCGGCCTTGACCGCGCTCAGCCCCTCGCGCTGCAGCTTGTGCGCCAGGGCGTTGCCGTAGCGCTCGCTGACGCCGCGGAACTGCTTCGTCGCACTCAGCAGCATGTAGCCGTGCAACATGTCCATGGCCGCCAGCGAGTCGTAGGGGCTGCTGACCCGTGTCAGCTTCAGCGCCTCGTCGGCGCTGGCCAGCGGCAGGCGTTTGCGCGCCGGCGTCGTCGTGCTGTTTTCTCTCATGTCCTCTCCCTGTGTTTCCCTGTTTTCTGTGGTGACGGGTTCGGCAAGCAGGGACGCATCCATGCCCAGCGCCTCCCAGGCGCTCTTCAGGGTTCGGGCGTCGCTGCGGCGGGGCTGGGCCGGCGTGGGCGTCAGACTGCCCTCGACGATCGGCCAGCGGCGGATCTTGCCGTCATCCGCCACCTCGACCAGATGCGCCAGGCTGCCCGAGGACCAGCCGAGCACGCCCTTCTCGATCAGACGCTGCACGGCGCGCGCCCAGCGCTGGCGCAGGTCCAGCTGCGCCTCGGCCCACACGCCGGTCTCGTCCGGCAACAGCGTGTCTATGGCGCCGATCACGGCCGCCTTCAGGGCGCCGTCCAGCCCGTGCTGATAGAGCAGCGGGCGCTGCGGATACCAGCCCAGGCCCAGTTCCGTTTCCGCTGTGAAGTATTCGCCCTGCAGGTCGCGTTCTTCGGGGCCGCCCCAAACCACCAGGTAGCCGCCGATGCGTCCCCTGGCGTCCAGGGCCTTCAGTGTTGTTTGCATGCTTTCTCCCTGTTGGCCCCTGCTGGCAGAAATGACGCGCGGACCGGGGCCGTCCAACGCCTGGCTTTCCCCTCGGTCCGTCCGCACGCGGCTGGCAACGATGGTGCAGGGGCGGGGGTCATGCGGGTGTGGGGTCGGCGCCGTCGGACGCCCGCAGGCGCGACCGCGCGTCAGCGACACCGTTGTCCGTGTAGGGGCCTGTGGGCCCGTCCCGGAGGCGCTGCTACGGCACAAGCCTGACAGCCTTGTTCAGCTCTGTGGGTCACGGGTGTGCTGCATTCGGAGAAGGGGCGGCGACTCGTGAAACAGGCCCCGCTCCCGGGGGGGAACAGGGCCTGAAGGGCTATCCTGAACTGCAGGCGATCAGGTCAGCGCCGGTGCGGGGCAGGCATGCTCGCTGCTTAGCCCTGCAGCCAGGCAAGGCTGTAGGCCAGCGCCTCGTCGATCACTTCCGACCGCTCCGCCAGCACGTCGAAGATGTGGTCGCCATCCAGCATCACCAGTGCCTCCTCGCCCTCATGGTAATCGAGGAAGACCTGACCGGCCTGCGGTTGCGGCGTCACGGTGGTGTCGCGCTCACCCACGATGACCAGCAGCGGGCCGCCGTAGCCGGCGATTTCGGCCACCGGGTCCACCAGGAAGATTTCCTCGAAAAAGTGGCCCCTGAGCGAAGTCTCGACGCCCCAGGGCAGCATGATGGTCGTTACCTCGTCGCCGCCGGACGCGGCGGCCAGGATGGTGTCATGGCCCAGCAGGATGCCGTAACTCACGGGCGGGCTGGACACCGCCGACCAGAGCACGACGTTGCTGACGCGGTCGTCGCGGCCGGCCGTCGCCGCGGCCACCAGGCCGCCCTGGCTCAGGCCGATAATGCTGATGTTGCCGCTGTCGACGCCCTCCAGCATCTCCAGATAGTCGATCGCGGCGATGGCGTCGGAGACCTGGCCGCTGAAGGTCGTGTCCTCCCAGGCGCCGTCGCTTTCACCGGAGCCGCGGAAGTCGATGCGCAGACTGGCGACGCCGCGCTCGCCCAGCCAGCGCGCGGCGCGGCTGAACATCGAGTCTTCAGTGCCGAGTACCGGCAGTTCATGGCGCGTGCCGGTGAAGCCGTGCAGCAGCAGGGCGACCGGGAAGGGCCCCTCGCCGTCGGGCAGCGCCAGGGTGCCGACGATGTTGTGGCCCATGTTGTCAATACTGACGTCGCTTTCGCCAACGCTGTGCTCCGCCATCGATCCGGCCAGGGCGGCCACGGCGTCGGCGAGGCCGTCCTGCGCTGCCAACGGGGTCGCCAGCAGGGCGAGTGTCAGCAACAGTGTGAGGCAGAACAGGGCGTGGCGTGGGTACGCTCTGGCAGGCATTTGTTCCCCCAAATCAAACTTTTTTTGTCACTGCCAGGAATCTAGCGCGGGCGCAGGTCCGGCGCGAATGGCGCATCCCGCGCGGCGCGCCTACAATGGCCCGCCAGCAGGAGGAGAGCCCATGGACCTCGACGCCGCACTGGAAACCGCCAGCGTCATCATTCGCCAGGCCGGAGCGCGGGCGCTGCAACGCTACGGGCAAGGGCATCAGGAAGTGAGCAAGTCCTCCGTTTTCGACATCGCCACGGAAGCGGACCGCGAGGTGGAGGCCTACCTGGTCGCGGCGCTGGGCGAGGCCTTCCCGCTGCATCACGTCGTCGGCGAGGAAGGCGGCCACGCCGGCGCCCCGGCCAGCGCCGACTTTCACTGGTACATCGACCCCATCGACGGCACCAGCAACTACGCCGGCTCGCTCCCCTTTTTCTCGGTCAGCATGGCCCTGTGTGACCGGGAGCTGCGGCCCCTGCTGGGGCTGGTGCTCAACCCGGTTGCGGACGAGCTCTTCAGCGCCCGGCGCGGCGGCGGGACGACCCTGAACGGCGCGCCCGTGCAGGTGTCGCAGACGGATTCCCTGCAAAACGCGATCCTGTCCTGCGGCTATTCGCGGCATCCCGTCCACGGCGCGGCGCGCAACGCCCCGATTCTGCGTTTGCTGCCGCGGACGCGGGGGATGCGCTGGCTGGGTTCCTCGGCGCTGGAGCTGGCCTGGGTCGCCTGCGGCCGACTCGATGGCTATTTCGAACCAGGCCTGAATCCCTGGGACTTTCTGGGCGGACTCTTGCTGCTGCGCGAGGCCGGCGGCTGCGTCAGCGACTACAGCGGCTGCGAGGAAGGTCTGACGGGCGCGGAACTCCTGGCCAGCAACGGCCATCTGCACCAGGCGCTGCTGCAGGAGCTCGGGCCCGACCCCGCCGATCTGCCCTGACCTGGTCCGGCCTGGCCCGCGGAAGTCCTGGCCAGCCTGACCCGCACAGGTGGCAAGCCCTCCTGGGGAGCGCACACCTGGGCGACGAAACCCTCACCTGCAGTCCCGTCAGGGCGCTGCCCCGGTTTCTAACGAAATACCAATCCGGCTTCGCATAGGCTGAAGTCAAGGGGACGCCACGAACCATGTTTCGGGCCTTTCGGCTCCGGCATGATCTCGCGAGCCGGGACTGCAGGAGACCGGGAACAGGGGCAGTCGTCTCCGGCACCGAACGCCCGGCAGACCGGGCAGGGAACAGGGAGGAAAGAGGAGAACGATGCACTACAACGCAAGGCGCCACGGACCCTGGCTTTCCATCGCAGTCCTGGGGATTACACTGGTCGCAGCCGGCCTCTTCATGGTTGTGCGCGGCTCGGAAGCCTGGGCCGACATCGAACGCGAACTCAGCGCCGAGGAAGTGATGACCAGTGGCGACGCCGCGATTCCGGGCGTGCTCGTCACGGACGCCGCCACGGCGCGCGCGCAGGCGGACGTCATTAAGGAACACACGCTCGGCCGGTGGGGGCCCTACTCCTCGCTGGACCGGGAAGACCCGAGGCGCGCTTCCTTCATCGATGGCGTCGCGCTGCGCAGCGCGCTCAACATGGCGGTGATGGGCTTTGCACTGGCTGAACTGGCGATCGGCGCCGGCATCATCATCCTGATCGCCGGTGCAGCCACGCTGCTCTTTGCTGTCCCGACGCTCCACATCCTGGCCGGCCAGATCGTGCCGAAACCGTCGGACTAGATCCTCTTCCGTTCCTGCCGCCCCGACGGGACCTGCAGCCCGGCGGGGCGGCAGCATTGCCGGGCGAGGGCGCGGGATTCGGGCGCCCGCCGGAGCGAAGAACGCCGTCGCGTTGACAGCCCGCCAGGCCCCGCCCCGACCCGCAGTTGGCTGTTCCGCAGCCTCTCCCGCGCCTCCCGAAAAACCCCCTGCAGCTCCTGACGGTCATCCGCCGCCTGCAACTGCGCCGCAACCTCGAAGGCCAGTTCCGCCGGCAGCGCCCGCACCTCGAAGGGACGCGTCCCTTTCTCGCCCTGACGCCGCAGCGTGAAGCGCTCCCAGCGCCCCAGTTCCTGCAGGGCCGCGTCGCCAGGCGTCGCTTCAGCGGCCCTTTCCCCTGGCGAGGGCGCGGGCATGCCCGCCGGCAGCGCGCCCCAGGGGGCGGGCGGCAACTGGTAGTAGCGCTCGCGCAACTCGTTGATGCTGAGCACCGGCATGGCCGTGCGAATCTCGTCGAGCCGCGCCTGGGCGTCCGTCGGGCGGATGTCCTCGAACTGCGCCAGGTGTTCGCCGGGCCAGAAGGGCAGCAAATGCTGCGTGATCACGCTGGCGATGCGCACCAGGCGCGGCCACAGCGTGCGCTCGATGAAGAGCCGCTCCGCCACGCGCGCGTTGGCCTCGGTGGCGTTTTCACTGACCAGACCGACCGGGATGCCGAAGAGGTTGAGGATTTCGTTGCGCTGCGCCTCGCGTCCCTTGAGGAAGTCGAGTTCGTTGTGGCTCAGGCCGATGTTCTGCCAGCTGATGCCGCCCCCGCGCAGAAAGGCCGTGCGTCGCTGCGGCCCGCCATAGCTCTGGCGCCACTCGCGCTTGATGCGCTCGAAGTCCGTGTCGCTGACGAAGTCGCGGATGCTGACGATACCGGCCGGCACGCCGCTGTCCTGGCCGAAGGCATTGTGGTTCCACTGCGCCATCGCGCCGTCGCTGCGGATGGCGAGGCGTCCGGCCTCCAGCGCCGAGAGGCCGTAGTAGTCGTTGGCGGGGTGCCAGCGGCGGAAGTGCAGTACCTCCGCCGCTTCCAGCGGGATGCGTTGCCCGTCGATCTCGTAGACGTAGCCGCGCACCAGGCCGGCGCTGTCCGGCACGACGCGCATGCGGTCCGGCCGCAGCGGCCAGATCTGGTCGGGCGCGGCGCCCGCGCCGCTCAACAGCCAGTACGCGTTGCCCGTCAGTTCCAGCATGCCCACCGTCTGTTCCATCAGCGCGAAGCGGCTGAGTTGCGGGTTGGGCGCGTCGAGCAGGCGTTCCAGCGGGTGACGCTCCACCGCCAGGCGCCGCTCGCCCTCCAGACGAAAGACCTGCAGCGGCACCAGGGCGGCCGCCTCGGCGATGCGGTTGATGGCGATGTAGACCCAGGGCGACTGCTGGTAGACGCGGGCGCGCGCCGCCTCGTCGCCCCCTTCGGGCCACAGACCGCTGTTGAGTTGCGTCAGGGGCTGCGGCTGCAAAAGGGCCTGGCGCCCTTTCCGCCCCGACAAACGCTTGCGAAGACTGTCCAGCATGGTGCATCCTTTCTCCTGACTGATGCATGACGTGGGTTCTGCACGGCCCTGTCTGGCCGCTGACAGCGAAGGGAAGGCGGGACGGCCGATGAGCGATCGCCCCGAACTCGATCTCATTAATCTGGTGCAGCGGGCGCGCATGGCGCACGACGACCAGGCGAAGCCCTCACAGATTCGAGGCGCCTACTGGCTGGAGGCGAAGGCGTCCCCCGGCCTCCGGCCTGGACCGACGCGCCACGCCGCCGAATGGCGCGCCACCGTCGACCTGGCGGACGTCGACGCGCTCTGGGAGACCCTGCGCGCGGCGACGCAGGCCGGTCGTCTGGGCTACAAGGCGAAGGTCGCCACGGCTGCGCGCGAGGCCGCTCCCGGGCGGCGCGAGCTTCGGGTGCTCGTCGCCGACCGCCATGACGCGGCGGAACTGGCGCGCGTACAGGCCGAACTGCGGGCCCTGACGCCGGACCTGCGCTGGGAACTGCTGCCGGACTGAAGCGTCCGGTCCGCCCCTTCCCCTGCACCGAATGACGTACGGGCGACATACCATGTCGCCCGCGGGCGCTGCGGGTTACGGCGGGCGATTTGATAAATCGCCCCTGCAACGAGCGTGCGTTTTGCGGATACGGGCAATCTGATGCATCGTCCCGGCGGGATGCGTCGGGCCGGCCGGGCGACTTGATAAGTCGTCCCAACGGGATGCTTCGAGCTTGCGCTCTCGCTACCCCTGCAAAGGTTTCGGATTGTTGTACGGGCGACATATCATGTCGCCCGCGGGCACTGAGGCCCACGCTATTCCGCGGGATGCTTCGAGCTTACGCTCTCGCTATCCCACGGGATGCTTCGGGCTGCGGCCCTCGCTACAATCGCGCAGCATTCACAGGGAAGGCGGCGCCATGGGCAACATCTGGTACGTGGACGGCGACTACGTGGACAGCGAGGCGGCGCAGTTGCCCGCCGCCGACCTCGCCGTGCTGCGCGGCTACGGCATCTTCGATTTCACCCGCAGCTATGGCGGTCATCCCTTCCGCCTCGACGCCCATTTGCAGCGCCTGCAACGCTCGGCGGATCTGATTCTGCTGGACCTGCCGCTTTCGCTGCCGGAGATCCGCGACGTAACGCTGGAAACCCTGGCGCGCAACGGCTACCCGGGCAGGGGCGAGGCCCGGCTGCGCCTCGTGGTCACCGGCGGCGACAGCCCCGACGACATCACGCCGGCGGGGAACTCGCGTTTGCTGGTGCTGGTGACCCCCTTCGCGGACCAGCCCGCCGAACGCTACCGCGAGGGCGTCAAGCTAGTCACCAACCGCCAGGAGCGGCGGATGCCGGAAGCCAAGACCATCGACTACGTGTCGGCCATCCTGGCCCAGCGTCGCGCCCGACTGGCCGGCGCGGTGGAAGCGATTTACGTCAATCGCCAGGGGCATGCGCTGGAGGGCACCACCACCAACCTCTTCGCGGTCATCGATGGCCGCCTGGTGACCCCGGGCGATGAAATCCTCTATGGCGTCACGCGCCAGGCGCTGCTGGAACTGGCGGAACTGCGCATGCCGGTCGAGCGACGCCCCCTGCCGCTGGATGAACTGCTGCGCGCCGATGAAGTGTTCATCACGTCATCGAGCAAGGAGGTCTGCCCGGTGCGCCAGGTGGACGACACGACCATCGGGCCGCCCGGCCCCCACACCCGCGCGCTGATGCAGGACTTCAGGGAGATGGCCGCCGCCTGGGCCCAGGGTGGGTGAAAGAAAATTGAACAAGGTTGAACCAAAAAACTTGACAAAGTCTTGACAATATAGAACACTTGTGCCATTCACCAACAAGGTGAAGCGATGAACCGGCAGAAAGAACCGAAAGGCATCGAGTGGACGCGCATCCGCCGGGCGGATGGCAATGTGCTGCCCGGCTACACCTGGAACCCGACGGGCGGCTGTCTGCATGGTTGCACCTGGGAGATGCCGGACGGCTCGGTCACCGAATGCTACGCCAAGACCGTCGCCGAACGCATCGCCCGCAACTCCTATGTCCATGGCTTTGAACATCACTACTGGCGGCCCAACGCGCTGAAAGACCCCTTACGTCTGCGCGAACCGGCCGGCATCTTTGTCGGCAGCATGGCCGACCTCTTCGGCCACTGGGTGCCGCGCGAGCAGATCGACCAGGTGCTCGACGTGATGGGGGAGGCGCACTGGCACACCTTTCAGACCCTCAGCAAGTATCCTTTACGCCTGTCGGAATTCGACTTTCCGTCCAATGTGTGGGTGGGAGTCAGCCTGCCGGCGGGGCACATGATGAGCGCGAAGGGCGCGGCACGCGCGCTGTCGGCCTACCTGCGCCACATGGAGGCTGTCGAGGCCAGCGTGCGCTTCCTGAGTATCGAGCCGCTGTGGTTCGATGCCGCGCCGGTGTTCGCGCGCTGGCTGGAAGAGCGGGAGCAGTTGCCCTTCGAGTGGGCCATCATCGGCGCGGCGTCCAACGGCCGCCGCCTCTTTCAGCCGGAACCCGCCTGGACGCAGTCGCTGCTGGACCTGCTTGACGCCCAGGGCATCCCGGTCTTCTTCAAGGGCAATCTGGAATGGGACGAATGGCGCGATGAGTTTCCAAAATATCCAAATGCGTTAACTGAATGACATGTCCATACTGTTTCTAAGGATTTTGTAACTTACCCTTTTGTCTTTCTTGAGTTTCTTCATCGCTTCCCTGATGTCACCATAATAATATGGATCATCGCTCATCCGGCGCAGCACTTCGCGGAACCAAATGCGTTCTTCCTTGCAGCGTTCATAAATTAGATTGGCAATGTGTGTATGGTCAGGATTCTTGGCCGTGGGCTTGGCCGGGTCATCCATACCTGATTCAAACAGCGACAATTGCCCTTGCTTTTTGACAACGTTTTTGTGTTCCTCCCGAAGCTCGTATTCTCTGCTCTCGGCATTGTCAAGAATTTCATTTAGTGCCAGAGCTCCCGTTGGATCGTGTGTAGTAAGCAACAGATAAAACATCGTGCGATCTTTGTCAGTAAAAAGCAAACGAATTGTCTTGAGAGCTAACTCAGGATCCAATTCTTGCAGGGTTAACTGGTAAAGTTCTATCAGTTCGCCCTCCATCATTGGACGCCACTCTTTGGTCAAATCTCTATAGTATTTCGCAGCGATCTGGCGCCACTCCCTCCCTCCGTACATTTGGTCGTGGTGATGATTGTGAGGAATATGTGCAGGCACGTTATCTACAGCAGAACGACTTTTTCTTTGTAGCTCAAGAAAAGGGTAATTGATCATCACATCAGTTTTTGGTTGAGAAATGACACGTTCAACGGCACTAAGTGGGATTCCCTGCGACCCATAAGGGTCAAGAAGATAAAACGCCCAAGTGAAATTCTTGCCAGTGAATGTGAGCAGGCTATCAAGATGATTTTGGTAATCGTCATTAATGAGAACAATGTCATCCGGGCTCAGGGCGGAAAGTTCCAGTCCTTCGCGGATTCTGGAGCCGTAACCCAAAGAGAGGAGGGTTTCCAGTAGTTCACCGTAAACTTGTTTGTCCCTTTCTATGAGAAATGAAATCACAGGAAGTTCGAAACCGATAATTCTTTGCGATTTGTTTTTGATTTCATCCAAAGCCTGTATACCAAGAATTGCCGATCCCAAGGTCGGCTCATTACCTCCTATATCTGGAGCGTTCATTCCGCTGTTCGCAAAGCAGTCTACATAGGCAAAACGTGCTTTAAATGGGTATCCGGCCTCAATATATGATTTAGCGTGGTCCTTCAGACCTGTGATTATAATTTCTCCCCACTTGGCAAGGTACTCAGCAAGAATTTCATGCTTCACTCTTGTCTGAATGGGTCGGTAACGGACTGTGCTCACTTGATGATCCTGATCCTAGACTGGTGACTGAAAGCATAGCACAGATGAGCGAAATATGAACACGGAACGAACCCGAAATCGAAACAGGCCCGCCGCGTGGACGAACCTGCCACCTGAGCGTCGCGGCTGACTACTGCGTCAATTCATCCAACCGGTCCACATAGTCCGCGAGGATGCCGAAGGTCGTCTCGACCGCCTCGGGGCCGGCCATGTCCACCCCCGCCGCGCGCAACGCCGGCACCGGATACTCCGCCCCGCCCGTCCTGAGAAACTCCAGCACGGCCTCCGCCGCGCCGGCCTCGCCATCCAGCAGCTTGCGCGAAAGCGCGTGCGCCGCCGAAATGCCGGTCGCGTACTGGAAGACGTAGAAGTTCATGTAAAGGTGGCGGAACTGCGCCCAGGTGCTGCCGACCCGCTCGCGGTCCACGTGCATTTCGTCGCCGTAGCCCTCGCTGAAAAGGTCGGCCATCAGTTCGTTGAGGTCGTCGGCGGTCAGCGCCTGGCCGCGTTCGGCGCGTTCGTGTGCTTCCAGCTCGAAACGCGCCAGGGTCGGCATGATGAAGAAGTACCGATGCAGGTTGTCCATCGCCTCCTCGATGATGCCGATCTGGAACTGCGGGTCGTCGTTGTTGCGGAAGAGGTGGTCGCGCACCAGCGCCTGGTTGAGGTTGGAGGCCACCTCGGCGACGAAAATCGTGTACTGGCTGTCGTGGAAGGTCTGGTGCCGCCGCGCCAGCAGCGAATGCATTGAGTGGCCCAGTTCGTGCGCCAGGGTGCTCAGCGCGCCGAGGCTGTCGTCGTAGCTCATCAGGATGAAGGGGTGCGTGTCGTAGGAACCGAAGGAGAAAGCGCCCTGGGTCTTGCCCTGGTTGGGCGCGCGGTCCACCCAGCGCTGCTCCAGGCAGCCCCGACGCATCTCGCGCACGTAGTCCTCGCCCAGTGGCGCCATGCCCTCCGCGATCCAGTCCACCGCCGTCTCCCAGGGGATTTTCGGCAGGTCTTTGGCGATCGGCGCCCAGATGTCGTAGGGATGCAGCGTCTCGACGCCCAGGGCGCGGCGGCGCACGGCCCAGTAGCGGTGCCAGGTCGGGATGTGGCGGCGGCAGGTGTCGATCAGGCTGTGAAAGACCTCGGGCGGGATGTTGTCGGGGAAGAGCGCGGCCTGCAGCGAAGAGCCGTAGCGGCGCGCGCGGGCGTTGAAGACGTCGCGGCGCACCACGGCGTTGTAGTTGCTGGCGAAGGTGTTTTTCAGCGACAGGTAACCGTCGGCGTAGCTTTCCCAGGCGCTGCGCCGCGCCGCGCGGTCGCCCTCGCCGAGGATGGTCTGCAGCGTGCCCTGGGCCACCTCGACCTCCTCGCCCTGGCTGTTTCTGGCGGGGGCGAAACGCAGGTCGGCGCCGGACAGCAGCTCGCCGGTGGTGTCGATGGCGGCGAAGGGCTCGCTGGTCAGGGCCAGTACCTCCTCCACCTCCGTCGAGCGCACGTGGGCGGCCTTGCGGAAGAGATCGTCGAGCCAGTGGGCCCAGGCCTGCAGCGCGGGCTCTTCGGCGACCATGGCCTGTACCCTCTCCTCACCGAGGGCCAGAATCTCCGGCTCGGCGAAGGAGCAGGCCGCCAGGAAGCGGCCGTAAAGGCTCTCGACCTGGCCGACCATGGCGGCCGCGGCCTGGTCCGCCGTATCCACCGCCTGGGACATGAAGGCGTAAAAGGCCAGCTTCTCGATGCGCCGTCCCAGTTCGTTTTTCAGCGCAAGCCAGGCGGCCAGTTGCGCACTGCCCTGACCCAGCGTGCCGGGGCAGGACGCGGTGCCTTCCAGCGCCGCGGCGAAAGACTCGCGCTCCGCCTCCCAGGCCTGCGGCGAGTCGTAGACGCTCTCCGCGTTCCAGGTTTCTTCGACGGGGACTTCACTGCGAGGAGGCAGGGCCATTGGGGGTCTCCCTTGTCAGCGGGCATTGGTGCTGTTGACAGAAGGGCGATAGTGCTGAAAACTCGCGCCAGTGTCAACACCCGGCCTGCCTGTGAACGCAGTTGCGCAACATCCCTTTCTGACCCGGCCCCGGCGCACGGTGCTCGTGCTCACCCTGCCGGTCGTCATTTCGCAGATCGCCGAGCCGCTCACCGGCCTGGTCGATACGGCCTTCGTGGCGCGCCTCGGGGCGCCGCCGCTGGCGGCCCTGGGCGTGGGCAGCGCGGCGATTTCAATGCTGCTGTGGCTCTTCTACTTTCTTGGCATCAGCACCATGACCGAGGTGGCGCAGGCCCTGGGGCGCGGTCAACTGCTGCGCGCGCGCGAGATCGCCAGCTTGGGCCTGTTGCTGGCCGGCATCGCCGGCACGTTGATGCTGCTGGCCGGCCTGATCGGCCCGGACCTGCTGGCGCGATTCATGGGCGCGGCGCTGGAGGTCCATGACCTGGCCGTCGATTACATCCGGCTGCGTCTGTTGGGCGCGCCGGCCGTGCTGCTGACGATGGTCGGCTTCGGCGCGCTGCGCGGTCTGCAGGACATGCGCACGCCGCTGCGCATCGCCGTGGTGGTCAACCTGATCAACATCGCGCTGGACCTGCCGTTCATCTATGGCGTCGGGCCGCTGCCGGCCCTGGGCGTGAGCGGCGCGGCGCTGGCCAGCGTCATCGCGCAGTATCTGGGCCTGGCCATGCTGCTGCGGCATTTGCGGCGGCGACCCGGCCTCTGCTGGCATCTGGACCGCCACGACATCCAGGTCCTGCTGCGGGCCGGTCGCGACCTCGTGGTGCGCAGCGGCCTGCTGACCGTCTTCCTGTTGCTCTCCACCCGGGTCGCCAACCAGATCGGCCCCGAAGCCGGCGCGGCCCACCAGGCCATGCGCACCCTGTGGCTCTTCGGCAGCTGGCTGGCGGACGCCTTCGGCACCTGCGCCCAGAGCCTGGTCGGCTTTTTCTTCGGCGCGGCGCAACTGCGTTATGCGCGCCGGGCCGCCGCCGTCACCATTCTGCAGGGCCTGGCGACCGGCATTGCCCTTTGCCTGATCTCTCTGCTGGCCACCTCCCTGGTGCTGGAGGCCTTCGTGCCGCCGGAAGCCACGGCGGCCTTCCTGTCCGCCTGGCCGGTCGCCGCGCTGACGCTGCCCCTGGCCGCCCTGGCCTTCGTCACCGACGGCATCCACTGGGGCACGGGCGACTACGCCTGGTTGCGCAACGGCATGATCGTCTCCACCGCGATCGCCGGGGCCGCGTTGCTGCTGACGGATACCTCCGCGCCGCAGGCCTTCCTGCTGGTCTGGCTGTCGCTCCTGCTCTGGCTGGCCCTGCGCAGCTGCTTCGGTCTGCTGCGCATCTGGCCCGGCCACCTGCGCGCGCCGCTGCGACACATGCGTGCCCCGGAGGCGGTGTGAAGCTGGCCCTCACCCTAAATCCCTCTCCCTCAGGAAGAGGGACCTTGGCCTTGTGGGTTGATCCCCGCTTCAGACCCCTGACAACCGCGTCCCGACCCACTGTCGCTCGCTCTTCACAGGATCTGGCTTCACCCCTTTCTGAAAGCTCCTTCTACTTCGGCAATTGCCCCCTCTCCCTAAGGGAGAGGGGGTCGGGGGGTGAGGGCCCGGCCACCTCCGCGCCTCCTGCGACACATGCGCCTGGCGGAGCCGGTTTGACCCTGAGCGATTCCCTGGTATGCCGGAAGTTCGCTAACATTGACCCGGCTCAGCCGATTTGGGGCAGGCAGTAGGCGGAACAGTCATGATCGTCACGGATGCGCAGCGCGAACAATACCGCCGCGAGGGCTACTTCATTCTCGAGAGCGTGATTCCCGAGGCCGCGCTGGAGGGTCTGCGCGGGGAATGCGGCAGCCTGCTGGCGAAGCGGCAAAGGCGGTGGGAGGTCAGGGGCATCGCGGGGTTCGGCCTCGACTTCTATCGCAGGAATGAAAGCCCCGACAGGGAGTGGCGCCCCGATCCGCTCGTTCGGGACTTTCTCTTCAGCGACCTGATGGTGGAGGTCGGGCGCGCCACGCTGGGCGAGGACGTCTACCTCTTCAACGAACAGTACGTCATCACGGCGGCGGGGGACGGCATTACGTTCTTCAGTCAACGGGACTTCGGCCACTATCGCCGGCCCTGCCTCTCCTGCTGCTGCGCGCTGGATGACATGACGGTCGAGCTCTTCGAGCACCGCGTCGAGGACAGTTCCAACGACAGGGTCGGCTACCACGGCGACGACCCCGCCGTGGCGGCACTGGCGCCGGCCGGCTGCATGGTGGCCTTCAGCAGCCGCGTTTTCTATCGCAGCGGCCCCGGCACGAGCGAGCGCATGCGCCGCGCCTACCTGGCGCAGTTTTCCGCCGAGCCGATCATGAACAGGGAATGGAATCAGTCCATGCCGCTGCTGCTGAAGGGCGAGCGGCAGCCGGCGCCGGAGCCCGGCGCCGCCGCCAAATGAACGCCGCATCGTCCGCCAGGGAGGGCAACGGAGAGCCATGTTGGTCACGGAAGCGCAGCGCGAACAATACCGCCGCGAGGGTTACTTCATTCTCGAAAGTGTGATTCCCGAAGTCGTGCTGGATGGCCTGCGCGAGGAATGCGGCCGCCTGTTGGCCGAGCGGGACGCGAGGATGGAGGCCAAAGGTATCACGACCGACGGCATCAGCCACTACCGCCAGCGCTACTTCATCAGCAACGAGTGGCGTACCAGCGCTGCCATTAGCGATTTTCTCTTCGGCGACCTGATGGCGGAGGTCGGGCGGGCCACGCTGGGCGAAAACGTCTTCCTCTTCAACGAACAGTACGTCGTCAAGGCGGCGGAGCGCGGCATGAAGTTCGCCTGGCACCAGGATTCGGGCTACATCGGTCACTATCACCGGCCCTACCTGTCCTGCTGGTGCTCGCTGGACGACATGACGGTCGAGAACGGCACGGTGTACGTGCTGCCCTACGAACGCGCCGGTATGCAGCCGGATGACCTCTTCGACCACAGGGTCGAGGACAGTTCGAACGACAAGGTAGGCTATCATGGTGATGACCCAGGCGTGGCGGCGCTGGTGCCGGCCGGAAGCGTGGTGGTCTTCAGCAGTCGCACCTTTCACCGCAGCGGCCCCAACACGACCGACCGCATGCGCCGCGTCTATCTGGCCCAGTACTCCGCCGAGCCGATCTTGAACAAGGCCGGCGACGCGCACTGGAACCAGGCCATTCCCCTGCTGCTGAACGGGGAACGTCAGGCGGCCCCGTAGCCCGGGCGCCACGTCATTGCCCAATTCCTGGCAACACACCGGCGTTGCAGTGTCTGGCCCTCACCCCCAACCCCTCTCCCTCAGGGAGAGGGGCTTCAGGGAGTAGAATTGGCCTTTCTCTCTCTGACAGGAATCCCTGCAGCGGATGAGGAAATAAATGGGCCGGGGAGGGTGAGCGCCACCCCCTTCCTGCGCTACAATGGCGGCCCTGTGATTGAGCCTGTCAAAGGATGGTCGCCATGGCCGATTCGACCGCCGTCAATGGACGCGCGCTGAACGAGAACAGCCGCACCCTGGTAGGAGGCGTCAGCCGCGCCGGCGCCCGCGCCATGTTCAAGGCCACCGGCCTCGGCGACGAGGACCTCGAGAAGCCGCTGATCGCCATCGCCAACACCTGGACCGAGGTCGGACCCTGCAACATCCACCTGCGCCGCCTGGCGACCAAGGTCAAGGAGGGCATCCGCGCCGCAGGCGGCACGCCGCTGGAATTCAACACCGTCACCATCAACGACGGCATCACCATGGGCACGGCCGGCATGAAGGCCTCGCTGATTAGCCGCGAGATGATCGCTGACTCGATCGAGCTGGTCACGCGCGCCAACTACTTCGACGGCATCGTCGCCCTTTGCTCCTGCGACAAGACCATCCCCGGCACCATCATGGGTCTGATCCGCCTCAACATTCCCGGCCTGGTGCTCTATGGCGGCACCATCCTGCCCGGCGACCTCGACGGCGAGCCGCAGGACATCGTCAGCGTCTACGAGGCCATCGGCGCCTACAGCGCGGGCAAGATCCCGGCGGAGCGGCTCAAGCAGGTGGAGGACGTCGCCTGTCCGGGGCCGGGCGCCTGCGGCGGGCAGTACACCGCCAACACCATGGCCAACATCTCGCAAATTCTGGGTCTCTGCCCGATGGGCTTCGCCGACATCCCGGCCGTCGACGAACAGAAGGACGAGGTCGCGCGCCAGGCGGGCGAGATCGTCTTGCGCCTCGTCGCCGAGGACCTGCGGCCCGACCGGCTGGTGACGCGCAAGAGCCTTGAGAACTCCATCGCCGCCTCGACCTCGACGGTCGGCAGCACCAACAGCATCCTGCATACCCTGGCATTCGCGCGCGAGGCCGGCATCGAGTTCACCCTCGACGACATTGAGGCCATCAGCCGCCGCACGCCGGTCATCGCCGACATGCGCCCCACCGGTCGCTACGTCGCGCTGGACATGTACCGCGCCGGCGGCCTGCGTCTGCTGGCGCAGCGCCTGATCGACGGCGGCCTGATCGACGGCAGCACGCCGACGGTCACCGGCCGCACGCTCGGTGAGGAAGCGGCCGGGGCCCAGGAGAGGCCGGGCCAGGACGTCATCGTGTCGCTGGACAAGCCACTAAAGGAGACCGGCGGCCTGACGGTGCTGCGCGGCAACCTCGCGCCCGACGGCGCGGCGGTCAAGCTCAAGGGCATCGAACCGCTGCGGCATCGCGGCCCGGCGCGCGTCTTTGACAGCGAGGAAGACGCTTTCGTGGCCATCGACAACCAGGAGATTCGCCCCGGCGACGTGGTCGTCATCCGCTACGAGGGTCCGGTCGGCGGCCCGGGCATGCGCGAGATGCTGCAGACCACTGCCGCGCTGGTCGGTCAGGGCCTGGGGCAGGACGTGATGATGGTCACCGACGGGCGTTTCAGCGGCGGCACGCGCGGCCTGATGATCGGCCACGTGGCGCCGGAGGCCATGCTGGGCGGCCCGCTGGGTCTGCTGCAGGAGGGCGACATCATCTCGGTGGACGTCGAGGCGCGCAGTATTGACGTCGAACTGGATGACGCGGAACTGGCGCGGCGGCGCGCGGAATGGCGGGCGCCGCCGCCGCACTTTACGACCGGCGTGATGGCCAAGTACGCGCGCACGGCGGCCCAGGCCGACGACGGTGCCGCGACAAACATCGTGCCGCTGCGGGAAAAGGTGCGTTAGTCGGGCGAGAGAAAATTGCGCTACCAGATTATAGGAACGTAGTTTGAATCTATAATCATGGGGTCATTTGTCACCAGTGGCAAACCGAGCTTGCGTGCGTGCCCGGCTATAAGGCGATCATGCATCTCCGGAATTGCGCGTAGTTCTAGGAATTCACGTGCTTGCTTTACTGTCAGGGGGACAAATTCAAACCACGAACTGGCTTCGATCTCGTCCAAGACTTCCTGAATGTTATCAAAATGGTCGTGTTTCCCATTCCAGTAGTAAAACTCGCCAATCAGTATTGGTGAAATAATGAGGCTGGAACGTCCCTCTTCCGCCGCAGCAAAGACTGCCTTGGCCTGCTTTCCCAGTTTCTCATACACTGTCAGATATTGAACTAGGGCAACTGTGTCAATGACACACCGTTCAGGGATTCGAATCGCGTTGCTCGTCAAAGTCTTCTTCCCACTGCGATCGTATTTCCTTTAGTGTCGCACGGATTTCTTCGTCGCTGTAGCTAACTCCGGGTTTGGCGTAGCGATTTGCAAGGCTGATATGCTTTTTTGCTTTGGCAGAGACTGGTTTGGCTTGTGCCGGCGCGGCGACATTTTGTTTGAATGGATGCCAACGATTTGGCATGGGCTGAACGCGATATGTACCGGCATGAAGCAACCCAAACGCATCCTGTCCTGTGGCACGATAGACAAGGTAAACACTGTGGGTGTCAGTACGTTCAATAATCCCCCACTGGCCGTGGCCCCATGGCATTATGTAACCGGTCGGAGATACACCAGCGAAAAAGGCGTCTGTTGTATTGATTGAATTCGACGAGTTGGTCAATTGCAGCGTCGACATCCGTTTCTCCCTCTACAAAGAAATCGCTGTCTATGCCATAGCCGATGAGCTGGTTTGTTTCAGGGTGCCTTGCATACCCGTGCTGTATGTGTACCTTCGCCGGACCAGCGTCTATCGTCAGCAGTATTCTGTAGGCAATGTCTTCGATGGCCTCACCCAAGCCAGGTGTTGCCAAGTCCCTGATCAGGTCTTCACCAAGTAGCTCCGGCCATTCAGCATCCTCAAGTTCTAATTTGTCCTTTTGTATCAGGTTTCGATAACGCAAACCGATTCTGGTGTAGGGATCTGGAGAATAAACTTCCCTGAGCGCATCCAGAGCCAGCTGTATTCCAACGAAAAACTGTTCCCACCTTTCGTAGTTGCCGCTCGTTAGTGAGACGAAACCGGATGACAGTCTCACAATCAACGAACCTTCGTTAGTCGCAAACTCATACACCTTTTGGCTCGGTTTCAAGGACTGTATGACGTCCTGGCTGAGAATCTGCACAAGTTCCGGTGGTAAAATCGCAGCAAATTCGGACTTTTCCTGATATTGGGGGAAATGCCCACGGATTCTTTCCTGAAAATCTGCAGGAGTTTCCGCTTCAATTCTAAGAACTGTCGGAAAGCGCAATTGGCAAATCACTTGCTCCAGAGGATTGTTTTCATAGATGACGCGCTCAGTCTCTGGAAACAACATGACACCATACCTTGGGCAGCAAGTTGGGACTCAGGATTTCTGCTCTGGACGAACAGTATACATTGTTACACAAGGCCTGCCTGCACCAATCTAGTCCACAGCTAACCCGCACATAACCCGCATAACTCCGCGCTGAGCGCCCAGAGGCGCCGCGCCGCGTCGTCGTCCTGCGCCGCCGCAGAGGGCTCGCGCAGCCGGCGACGGTCATAGTAGCCACCGCTCCGGCCCTCCATCTCCCCGGCCGTGGCCAGCCAGATCAACGTGTCCGCGCCCTGCTCGGGCGTCTTCATGAAGACCGGCGCCAGGGCCCCGAGCACCAGCCCTCCGATGCCACCGACGTTCTGGAACAGCCCCGTGTTGACCACGCCCGGATGCATGCTGTTGACCGTGATGCCCGACCCTTCCAGACGCCGCGCCAGTTCGCGCGTGAAGAGGACGTTGGCCAGCTTGCTTTGGCTGTAGGCGCCGAAGCCAAACATGCCCCAGCGCTTTCGTCCGTCGAGATTGTCGAAGTCGAAAGTCCGCTGCTGCCGATGCGCCTCTGACGAGACGTTGACGATGCGCGCCGGCGCGCTGGCCTGCAGCAGGTCCAGCAGCAGGCGCGTCAGCAGGTAGTAGGCGATGTGGTTGACGGCGAAGGTCCGCTCGAGGCCGTCTGCCGTGTCGGCGCGCTCGCGGAAATTCGCGCCGGCGTTGTTGAGCAGGATATCAAGGCGATCGTGCTGCTCGCGGAAGGCATCGGCCAGCTGACGCACCCCGGCCTGGGTGGAGAGGTCCGCCAGCAGGCCGCTGACCGCCTCGACACCGCTTTCCGCGCGGAGCATGGCGAGCGTGTCGTCCAGGCGCTGCTGGCTGCGCCCGGCCACGGCGACCGTCGCGCCCCGCCTGGCCAGGGCCAGCGCCGCCGCCCGCCCGATCCCGTTGGTCGCGCCGGTGATGAGGACTACCTTGCCCTGCATGTCGCTCATGGTCCGCTCCCGTGTTGTCCGGGCAACAGCATAGCAGAAGCCGCATTTGTCCTGGCGTCCCGGGAGTGTCCAAAGTGATGGAGTTGGAGTGGCGGGCGACCTGCCAGGTCGCCCCTACATCTGTGTCGGGCAGGGCGGGCGACCTGACAAATCGCCCCTGCCATTGTGTTGGACGGGAATCGGGTGGCTGCCTCGCGCTGCCGTCCGCACGCGGCTGGCGTGGATGGTGCGGACGCGGACAGCCATGCAGGGCGCGGGCCCGCGCGCCTTTCTCCATGAGGGAGGCGGGCGCGACGGACGGGCGGCCGTTGTCAGGGATGCGCGCTCAGGCGAAAGCCAGCGCCGTCCCGCTGCGCTGCAGGGCGTGCCAGGCCAGGGCCAGCGCCATCACCAGGTCGTCATGCAGACCCGGCGGCGCGCCATAGCGGTAACTGCCGTCCGGCCGCCGCCGCAACGTGTAGTTGGCCAGTTCGTTCAGCAGGTCCTCGTTCGGCAGCAGCGCCAGTTGACCGCTCTCGATCGCCAGCGCCAGGGCTTCGATCAGGGCGCGCTTGGCCGGCGCGGTGGTCTGGAAGCCGGTCACCGGCAGCCCCGCCTGTTGCAGCGCCTCGATGTTGGGTTCGCCCATGCTGTTGCTCTCGGCGACGATTCGCGACAGGTCCCAGCGGGCGTGCAGGGCCTGCAGACGTCCGCGTTGCCGCGCCCAGCCCAGCTGACGGAAACGGTCCAGCGCCACCACTGCCCGCCGCTCGCCGTCCAGAATGACGATCGCCGTGTAATCGCGCGCCCGACCCCAGTCCACGCCGGCGACGTAGTGGCCCTGCGCCTGCGGCCGCGCGTCAGCGGGCGCCCTGGCCGCCGCGTGCAGGTTGTCGAACACCTGGCCGCTGTCGCCGAGGAATTCGGCAAGGTACTCCTCGCGGAAGACGCGCTCCGGCGTCGTGCGGCGGATCGCCGCCAGCTCTTCCGCGTCCACCAGGGGGTTGTCGACCGAGGTATGGCGGAAGGACTGCCACTGCGTCTGCGTCTGTTCCCGGCCCAGTTGATAGAGCTGCCAGAACCAGTTACGGCCGTTGGGGCTGCTCAGAAACAGGGCGCCGCCGCGCCGCTCCAGCAGCATCGGGCGGACGACTTCCGGCCAGACGCTTTCCTCCATGAAGGCCGCCTCGTCCAGCACCGCGAAGTCCAGCCCGGCGCCGCGCAGATGGTCGGCGTGGTGGGTGCTGCGAATGGCCAGCAGGGCGCCGCCGGGCAGGTCGATGCGCTGAGCGGACTCGCTCACCCGCGCCTCCGGCAGCGGCGCCAGGGTCTGCTTCAGGTCGCGCCAGACCTGGTCAGCCATTTGCAGCGTCGGCGCCAGCCACCAGCAACGCGCGCCCTGCAGGAAGCGACAGACGAGCGCCAGCTTGCCCAGCTCGGTCTTGCCGAAGCGCCGGCCGCAGGCCACCACCCTGAAGCGCGCCCTACTGGCCAGAATCTGCTCCTGCCCAGGGTGGGGCCTCATGAGCCGCACCGTCCTCACCCTGGAATTCGACGCGTACAAGCACTTCCTCCTGCCGTGGCAACAAGGCCATGATCTTCAGGATCTTGTCCAGCAACTGGTTCAACGCCGTGGCCCGCTGCCCCAGCGGCGCGTCGTCGATGACCTCCTGCAGCGAACCGGCGAGCTGGCGCGCGTCCTCCAGCAAGTCGACCAGCACCAGACGCTCAAGTTGCTGCTGCGGATCGCCGGGTGGGGCCGGCGCAGGCCAGTTCGCGTCTTGCTGCGCCGCCGCTCCGCTCCTGTACCCCTGCCTTTCCTGTCGCGCCCAGCGCCGCAGGGTGGATACCGAAATCCCCGTCGCCGCGCTGGCCTCGCGGTAGTTGCCCTCCTGCGCCGCCAGACAGGCCAGGGCCGCGCGGCGGGTTTCCGCGTCATAAGGCATGTTGCCCCCGCGTTATTCCAGACTGTTGCAATGGGTCCCGGACGGGACCTGCATCGACCGGTAAAACCGGGAGGGGCGTTCGTGCCCGCTCCCGGTACGCTGACCGGCAGGCTCACCATCCGGCTGAAGGCGGTTCGGCAGTGGCTGTCGCGTGGGCTTGGCCGACCGCGCTGCGCGGTTCAGTGTCGGGTGTGGGCGCCGCCTGCGCGCCTTCAGCGATCGTGCTGCAGGTCGAGCAGCGCAATGCTGCGTGGCTTGTTCAGCTCGCGCGAGATGCGACCGGCGGCGCAGAGCCTGTCGAGGTAGCGCACGACGGTCGTCGTGCTCATGTAACAGGCCCTCGCGATTTCACGCAGGGTAGGGGAGAAACCGTGTTCGGCGATGAAGCGCTGGATGAAGTTGTAGACGTCGTTGCTGGTGTCGATGTCGGACATTCCCTGTGCCTTCTCCTTCGAACTGTGGAGGGATACTAGCACAGTATAGAACATTTGTTCGTAACACGTGTACCTCTCCGCGGCGGCGATTGCTGCGGGATACGGCAAGGAGTCGCCTAAGGGGTGGCAGGAACCTGACGTCGCGATTGCCACCACTGCCAGATTGCCAGCAGGGCGCTGGCCGAAAAGAGAAAGAGCAGGGGGTCGGTGGGCGCGCGATAGCGCGTGGACGGGTGGTAGATGACGTAAACCAGGGTCTGGGACAGCTGTACCAGCCACAGCAGCGAGACCTCGCGCCAGCGCGACCTGGTGATCGCCAGGCCGGCCAGCGCCAGCAGCAGCAGCCCCCCCCAGTACAGGCGATGCACCTGTCGACCGATCTGGTCAAAGAGCGGCGAGGAGTAGGCGTTGACAGGGTCCCCCTCGGGCAGGGCGTCGCCAACCGGGTTGCGGCGCGGGGTGACGTCGATGCTCCACTGGGTCTGGAATTTCACCCACAGCAGTTCAGGGATCAGGGCAGGATTTGCGCCCAGCCAGTCGAGCGCCAGCGCCGCCAGCGCCGCATCGCGTTCGCGCGCGTTCAGACGCCCGTCGGGCGCCGGGATCCAGATCCACTGCACGTCGAAGCCCGCGCGCAGGGTGGGCAGGGTCTCCGCGTTGTTGCCCTGCCACAGGTTGGCGCCGGAGGTCGTGGACATGGGCACGAAGGCGTCGAAAAGTTGCTGGTTGCGCAGGGCCCAGGGCAACAACAACAGCAGGGCCACCAGCCCCACCGGCGCCAGTCGTCGCAGCGTCTGGCGCAGGTCAAGCCGCAGCAGAAACCACAGGGCCAGCAGCGGCGCCAATGGCAACAGGGCCGGTCGCGTCAGCAGGGCCAGCCCCAGCGCAACGCCGCCCGCAAGCGAAAGGCGCAGGATGGCGCGCGCCGACGACTCCCTGCGGCGCAGTTCGATCATCAGCAGCAGGAAGGCGTGCAGCAGGCAGATGTACAGGGAGGTGTCGATCAGCGTCAGGCTCTGGAACACGAGATAGGGATAGAAGGCGAAGCCCAGCGCCGCCAGCAGCCCGGCCCTCTCCCCCTGGGGGAACAGGCGCCGACCGATGGCCGCCAGCAGCAGCAGGGAAACGCCATCCAGCAGGCTGTGAAACAGACCCAGTTGAAGATGGCCGCGCCCTGCCAGCGCGTAGAGGCCGGCCAGCGCCACGCTGTACAGTGGCGGCAGTTTGGCGTCGGGAATCCCTGCCTGCTGGCCGTAGATGCCGGTCGCCAGCAAATTGCGGGCGTAACTGTCGTAGGCTGACGATCCCTGGATGACGCCCGTGCGCTCGAAGGCGAAGACCCCCGGCAGGGCCAGCAACACACCCATGCGCAGCGCGATCGCCAGCAGCAGGATGATCGTCAGCGGATGACGGCGAATGTGACCTGGCATGGCATTCAGGTGCTCCCCGTCCCCTTGCGCGCCGTGACCTGAATGATATCGAAAGGGTTGACATACAGGGATAGCGTAGACAAACCGGCCAGGTCTTCTGCGACATTAAGCAGGCGGGCCATCAGCGGAAAGTACATCCCCAAACGGTTGCGAAACAGGGCCAGGGAAACGTGCTTGCCGATGTGTCTGGTCTGCAACACCGTGAAACCGGCGGAATCCAGCATCTGGCTGAGTGTGCGCTTCGAGAAGAAAGTGACGTGCTCGCCTGAGAGCTTGTAACCAACCCAGGCCCTGCCAGCCAGGCGGGCAGGAATGCTTTCCACGTTGGGTGTGGCCAGGGTGAGCACGCCGTCATCGCGCAGGAGCCGCCTGACCTGGCGAATACATCCTGCCGGGTCCGACACATGCTCAATTACATCCCACATGGTGACAAGGTCGAAGGATTGCGCCGGCAGGTTCACGTTTTCCAGTGTGCCGTGCAGCACGTCCAGCCCGAAGTGATTGCGGGCGTACTGCACGGCGAAATCGGAAGGATCCAGACCGGTGACAGACCAGCCTGCCTTCTGCGCCTCATCCAGGAAAAACCCGGTGGCGCAACCGATGTCCAGCAATCTCCCCTTGACTGCGTGGCGCTGTAGCTGCCGCAACCGTCGGCGAGCGGTGCGACGGATGTTGGCCTCGTCGGCGACGTAATCTGTGTACCCCAGGTGTCGCGAGTTCCTGCTACGGTAGTAACTTTCCCCGTATAGCGCGTTGAGTTCGCTCTGTTCCGGATGTGAACGGACACGAACCAGACCGCATTCCTGGCAGCGCACCAGATTTTTCCTGACGAAGGGCTCATGCGTGAAGCTGCCACACAAATTGCAGGAACGGATCGAATCCCCGTCCACAACAACTGCGGCCAGCCCCCCTGGCCTGACTGAGTGTTTCGGATTCACTGTGGCACCGGTTGTCGTGAGAAAGGATGTTGTGTCACTGTGTTATGCTGCCCTGCGTGAGAGAAGCGATGAACCCCAAAGCCCTGCTCGAACAGCACGGCATTCACCCCAGTCGCGCGCTCGGTCAGAACTTCCTGCATGACCCCGGCGCGCTGCAGAAAATCGTCGCCTGCGCCGACATTGCGCCGCAGGAGACCGTGCTGGAAATCGGCGCGGGTACCGGCACGCTCACGCAGGCCCTGCTGGGCGGCGGCGCGCCCGTCATCGCCGTCGAGACCGACGCGCGCCTGCTGCCGCTGCTGCGCGCCACCTTGCCGGACACGCCGCAACTGCGCCTGCTGCATGCCGACATCCTGACGCTGGACCTGGCGGCGTTGCTGGCGCCGCATCCCTGGGTCTGCGTCGCCAACCTGCCGTACTATATCACCGGCGCCATCCTGCGCCATTTGCTGCAATGCCGCCACAGGGCGCGATGCCTCGTGCTCACCCTGCAGCTGGAAGTCGCCCGGCGCCTCGTCGCCGGCCCCGGCGACCTGGGCCTGCTGGCGGTCAGCGTGCAGTTTTACGGCCGACCGCACATCGTGGGCCGCCTGCGCCCGGCCGTCTTCTGGCCGCGGCCGGAGGTCGACAGCGCCGTCATCCGTATCGACCTGCATCCGCAGCCCACGCTGGACGTCCCCGACGAGGCAACCTTTTTCCGCGTGCTGCGCGCCGGCTTCAGCCAGAGGCGCAAGCAACTGCGCAACGCCCTGGGCAGCGGCCTGGGGATACGCGCCGGCGCCGCCGCCGACCTGCTGGCCGCCGCGAACATCGATCCGCGCCGCCGCGCCCAGACCCTGGCGCTGGAAGAGTGGGCCGCGCTGGCCCGCGCCCTGCGCGACGCCTGAAGGCGACTCCGATGGCCTGCCCGGCGTATACTCTCTACAGATTGCGCGCTTCCGGTGGCAGGACGGCGGGCGCGCGACCCGGTTTGTCGCCCTTGCAGTCCAGGCAGGAATAGACAGATGGCGCGTACCCTTTTCGGCCTGTTCCTGACCGTCGCCGGCGCCGCGGCGCTGCTGGAAGGCGACGGCAACCTCTTTTCCCTGGCGCTGCTGGGGCTGGGCATCAAGCTGCTGAACGATGCCCGCCCGCAACGTGAGGAGCAAGGGGCCGCCAGCTCTGACAGTGCACGCAGCGCGCCAGCCACTCGCGACTCGGGTCGCAGGGGCCCGCGCCGTACCCCCGGCCACGCCGACCTCGCGCTGCGCAACGCCGGCCACGACCCCGCCACCATGGCCCTGCGCGTCGATGACATTGGCGTCTTCGCCATTTGCCACGAACGGGAGACCCTGGTGCACCGGCTGCAACCCGTGCGCGATGACGTCGACTACATCCAGCCCTGGGTCGGGTTGCGCTTGCCCCGGGCCGCCGCGGGCACCATTGGCTTCGAAATCCGCGATATGGACGACCGGCTGCACTTCCGTCACGAGCGCAAACTGCATCTGGACGCCGGTGAAAACCTCGTCAGCCCCGCCGCCCGCATGCCCGTTCATGACGCCCTGCTCACCGAAGGCGACTGGCAACTACAGGTCTATGCCGATGGCAGGTTGCTGGCGGCGCACAACTTCTTTTGGGTGGAGGCCGAGGCCGAAGAGGGTGAAAGTCGCCTGCGGGTCCACCTGCAGGAAGACGGGGAAATGAACGACGACCTGCGCCAGGCTTTCGAGGCCAGCAACCGGGAGGAGAGTGTCAGCCTCGACGATTTGCTGGAATTTCAGGGTCGCCAGGCCTGACCTGGGCTCGCCCCGCCGCACTCTCCAGTGGGTAGTTTGCGCGTTCCTCGCCACAGTCGGTTACAGGGCCGGCGCCCTTTGGCGTATACTTCTGTCAGGCTTTTGACCAGGAGGCTTCCGTGCGCCTGCGGCGTCAAAATCTCCCCTGGCTCGTCGTCACCGCTGCCATGCTGGGCTTGGCCCTGCTGCCCGGCGCGGCGGGCCCCACGCTGGTCGCAGCCCTGCTGGCCTGCGGCGCGCTGGCGCTGGGCAGTTCGCTGACTCTCAGACCCGGCGCGCTGGATGCCGGCCGCCTGCGCGAGTCCCTGTCGGCCCTGCCGGGGCGAGACAGGTCTGGCCAACAGAAGCCGGAGGTCAGCGAGTCGGCGCGCGCCGCCAGCGAAAGGGCGCGCCTTTTCTCGGGCAGCGGCCTGACGCCCGACCTGACGTTGCTGGATGTCGGACTGATCGGCTCGCGCCTCGGCCCGGAGGGCATGACCATGCGCAAAGGCCTGCGCTTTTCCGGCGACGACGACGGCCTGCGCCCCTACCTTTGCCTGCTGGTGCCGGAACATGAGGCGGAGCGCAGCGCGCGTCTGCGTTTCGAGATCCGCGATCAGCGCGGCGCGGCGCGCCTTGTCCACGAACAGGATATCTGGCTGCGCGCCGGGGTACGCGACGTCCTTTCCGAGAATCACCTGCCCCTGGCGGGCAGTCCGGATCTGCCGCGCAGCAGCGGCGACTGGGAACTGCGCGTCAGCCTGGATGCCACGCCGCTCGGCGTACTCCCCTTCACCATGACGCCCTCGCTGCGCCAGCGGGCCGCGGAACTGGAAGGGCGCCAGGCCCGTCCCGCCGTCCCGCAGGACCCGCCCACGCTGGAAGAACTGATGGATGAGCCGCGCCGGCCGGATTGAGCCATCGTCGCGGGGTGACAGGGCGATCAGGGAAAATCTTGCCTGATCGGGGTGTCGGTTCCTGACGCAAGCGCGCCGCCACTGTGGCTCTCCCCGCCGTTTTTGCGCTTTCGGCGGCCGAAACGGTTCAGATCAATCCCGTAAAAGGCCAGCACGTTGATCAGCAACAGTGAGGCGCCGGCCTCGTCCAGGTTGCCAATCAGGGGCAGGTTGTCGGGCAGTAACTCAAGGAAGCCGGCAGTCGGGTTGACCAGGTAGAGCGCAGCCAGCGCGCCGGCAAACAGCGCCAGCAACTGCGACAGCAAATTGCGCCGACTGCTGCCCAGTGTATTTCCCCGGTAGCCTGGTTGAAAGCCGTACCAGGCCAGCACGTTGGTCAGCAAGAGCGTGGCCGTGCCTTCATCCAGGTTTCCCACGCCGGGCAGGTTGTCCGGCAACAATTCGAAGAGGCCGGCCGTCGGGTTGACCAGATGCAGCAGCGCCAGCGCGCCAAACCCCAGGGCCAGTACATGATGCAAAAGGCTCCGCCGGTCTCGTGGCTCGTCCCGCTTCATGGTCGCTCAAATCCCTTGTTCATTCGGTCGGTGCGCCGCGCTCAGTCCACGTGGGCGCAGACCTGATCGGTGAATTCCTGCGTCGACAGCGCGTTGTCGCTGTGAATGTCGCCGGTGTGGTCGCCCTGACGCAGCGTCTCATAGATGGCCTGCTCGACGCGGCGGGCGTCCTCCGTTCGCTGCCAGTGGTGCCGCAGCAAGAGCGCCACGCTGAGGATGCTGGCCGTCGGGTTGGCGATGCCGCGTCCGGCGATGTCCGGCGCCGTGCCGTGCACCGGCTCGGCGATGGCCACGTCCTCGCCCACGCTGATCGAGGGCGCCATGCCCAGCCCGCCGCCCCAGGCGGCCGCCATGTCCGAGAGGATGTCACCGTAGAGGTTGGGCGCCAGCACCACGTCGAAACGCATCGGTTCCTTCACCATCCAGTAGGCCGCGGTATCCACCAGCAACTCGTCGGTCTCGATGCTGGTGAAGTACTCGCTGATCTCCAGCGCCGCCTGGCGAAAGAGACCGTCGGAGCGCGGCATGACGTTGGACTTGTGCACGATCGTTACCTTTTTACGGCCGGTGCGGCTGGCCAGTTCAAAAGCCAGGCGCGCCACGCGTTCGGATGCGCCGCGGGTGATGACCTTCTGCGCCACGCCGGTCCGCCCGCCGTCCTCCGTAGTCTCGTTGCCGACGTAGAGGTCTTCGGTGTTCTCGCGCACGATGACCAGGTCCACGCCCGCGCGCGCGGTCGGCACCGGCAGATAGCGCGTGGGCCGCAGGTTGGCGAAGGCCTGCAATTCGCGACGCAGGCGCACCACCGGGGAGAAATAGTTCTCTACCGGCCAGGACGGTGAGTCCACCGCTCCGAAGAGCACCGCCCGACAGCGCCTGGCAAGCGCGAGCGACTCCTCCGGCAGGGGCGTTCCCTGCTCCTGAAAACATGACCAGCCGCCGGCCGCCGGAAGTATACGAATGTCCGGCGCCACGTGTTGCAGCACCTGAAGTGCCGCCGGAATAACCTCATGGCCGACGCCGTCGCCCTCGAATACGCAAAGTTCCGTCATTCTGAAGCCCCCTGGGCAGCCTTGTCTGTAGCCCGCTCCAGCAGGCGCGGGTCACCGAAACTGTGTTTCATGAAAATGGACTGACTGTCGATTTCGGGGTCATCCGGGCCGGGCCGGATGCGCGTGTAGAGTCCGTCCGTCCCCAGACTCCAGCCCTTGCAGTTGTCAGCCATTGAGGTGATCAGCATGGTCAGCACGCTTTCCTGATGGTCGGCCTGCAAGAGCGGGAACACCACCTCCACGCGGTTGTAAAGGTTGCGACGCATCAGGTCCGCGCTTCCCAGGTAGACCCGCTGCGCCGCCGGCGCGTTGCGGAAGTAATAGATGCGGCTGTGCTCCAGGAATCGCCCCACGATGCTGTGTACGCGGATGTTTTCGCTGATGCCGGGCAGGCCGGGCACCAGACAGCAGAGCCCGCGCACCAGCAGGTCGACCTGCACGCCTGCCTGCGAGGCCTGATAAAGCTTGCGGATCACGACGTCTTCTTCCAGCTGGTTCATCTTGAAGATGACGCGCGCCGGCCGCCCCTCCCGCGCTGCCGCGATTTCCCCTTCCAGCAGCGCCAGCAGGCGGTCCCGCAGATACTCCGGCGCGACCAGCAGACGTTTGTACTGTGTGCCCGGCGCGTAGCCGGTCAGGCGATTGAAGAGGTTAAGCGCGTCGGTGCCCAGGGTCGGATCGCTGCTGAGCAGACCCAGGTCGGTGTACAGGCGCGCGGTGGAGGCGTTGTAGTTGCCCGTCCCCAGGTGCACGTAATGTCGCACGCCCTTTTCCTCACGGCGCACCACAAGCGTGACCTTGGCGTGCGTCTTCAGCGGCAGTTCCTCCACGCCATAGGTCACGTGAACGCCCTTGCGTTCCAGCATGCGGGCCCACTCGATGTTGTTTTCCTCGTCGAAGCGCGCCTTGAGTTCCACCAGAACCGTGACCTGCTTGTCATTCTCGCGCGCCTCGGCCAGGGCATGCACCACCGGCGAGTTCGATCCCACCCGATACAGCGTGGTCTTGATGGCCAGCACTTGCGGGTCGCTCGCCGCGCTGCGGAAAAACTCCTCGACCGGCAGGAAGGAATCGTAGGGATGGTGCAGCAGGATGTCGCCGCGGCTGATCGTGCTGAAAATGTTGTGGCCGGGCTCGGAAATCGCCGGCAGGATGCGTGGCACCCAGGGCGCGTGGCGCAGCTCGGGGCGGTCGACCTGTTGCAGTTCCATCAGGTCCGCCGTGCCCAGCGAACCATCCACCCTGTAGACGTCGTGTTCCGGGTCCACCTGCAATTCGCGTTCGAGACGCCGCAGGGTGCGATCGTCGATGGCCATGTTCACGCTCAGCCGCACCACGTCGCCGAATTCGCGCTCGCGCAGGGTTTCCTCAATCAGCGTGCTGATGTTTAGAAAGCGGTCTTCCAGTTCATGCTCGTAGTCCACGTCGGTGTTGCGCGTCACGCGGAAGGGATGCCGCCCCACGACCGTCATGCCCGGAAAGAGCAGGTCGAGATTGTCCGAGATGATGTCTTCCAGCCACAGGAAGTTCTCACCACCACGCCGGGTTGTGCCCCTTCCCCCGCTCACCTGGCGCAGGTCCACCAGGCGCGGCAGGACGTCCGGCACCTTCAGCCGCACGAACTCCGGCTCGCGCCGCCTCCCGTTGTCGCGCCGGACCCAGATGGCGAGGTTCAGGCTGAGATTGGAGATGAAGGGAAAGGGCCGGGCGTGATCGACCGCCAAAGGAGTCAGGACCGGGAAGACCTCTTCGCTGAACCAGGCCCGCAGCGCCCTGCGCTCGCTCTCCACCAGATCATGGGTCTGCAGGATGCACACGCCGTTTTCCGCCAGTTCCGCCAGCACCGCCCGCAGGGAGGCGCGCTGTTGCAGCATCAGCGTCGTCACGCGGCGGCGAATCTCCCGCAGGAGCGGGCGCGGCTGCATGCCATCCGGCCGCTGCGTACCCAGCCCCAACTGCATGCGGTTGTGCCAGCCGGCGACCCGCACCATGTAGAACTCATCGAGATTGGTGCTGAAAATCGCCAGAAATTTCACACGTTCCAGCAGGGGCAGGGCAGGGTCCTGGGCCAGCGCCAGCACCCGCCGGTTGAATTCAATCCAGCTAAGTTCGCGGTTGGTACAGGTTTCCGGAGTAAGTTCCGGCCCCTCGTCGGCAGTCATTGCGGGCGTTCATTCCTGACGGGATGGATGGGGGATTTTAACCTTTACCTGCCTGAAACCCAAACATTGTGGCGCAGTCCGCAACGCCCGGGCGTCCGTAGACAGCCTGCCCCTTCCCAGGCTATCATGGGCCCGGATGAGAAACCGGGAACCATGAGGTAACGCAGGATGCCCGTCTACACCTACCGTCGTGAAGACGGCAGCACCTTTGATATCCGTCAGCGTTTCAGCGACGATGCGCTGGAGCTTTGTCCTGAAACCGGGCAAAAGGTGACTCGCCTTGTCCAGGCGGCCGGCATCATTTTCAGGGGCTCCGGTTTCTACGTCAACGACAGCAAGAAGTCCGCCAACGGCAAGTCGGGCGGGGCGGGCGAAAGTGGCAGGGACAAAAAGGACAAGAGCTCCGCGAAGGCGGAGAAAAAGGACGCCGGCGCCGCCGCGAAAAAGGAGAAGGCGGCGCCTGGCAGCGGCGACAAGTCCTGAGTCGGCGCCCCCTGGCTTAACGGCAACGCCCGGCCACGCAGGCCGGGCGTTCGTCTTTCGGGGCTTCAGTTCTGTTCCTCGTCCGCCTGCTGCTGCGCCCGCTCCGCCAGCACGAAGGGGTGCGTGGAAGGTGGGCGGTGTGGCGGCTCCGTAAGCACCAGGCGCATCACCAGCGCCAGCGCGAGTATATCGACCAGAATGATGACGATCAGGATGCCCACGTCCGCTCCCGATGATTGTCCGCTGACCGGTCGTCAGTGTAGCAATGTGACGCACCTTACGCCAGAGGCTCCCTCACCCCTGTGAAGTCGTAACCGTGCCTGGCGGGCCGCCAATGCGGTCAACCGTACTGACCACGACGCCGTTCAGGTCGTCCTGCAGGGTGACGTGATGCACCTTGCCCTCGCTGTTGGGGCCCTTCGCGAAGGTGATGTTGCCATCATCTTCGACGAATACGGCAACGCGGCCGTCCGACGTGCTCTTGACCTGGTTGCCATTCCCGGTGTTGTCGACCTCCGTCTGCGTCACGCGCAGTACGAAAGTGCCCGTGCTGTCGGCCTCGATGCGGTACACGTCGATGGTGGTCACCGACTGCCCGGCGACGCGGCACAGCTTGCCAATGGCGCCCAGATTCTGGAAGCAGTCATCCGCTTCCGGCGTGGCGGTGATCGCCGGTGTGGCCGTCGGCGCGGCCGTGGGCACCGGCGCGGACTGCCCCGGGAATTCGATCAGGCGAAATGCCTCGAAAGTATCGCCGGCCTGCGCCTGCGCCAGTTCCTGCCTCTCCGCCACCTGGGCGATGTAGGGCGGGCCGAACTGCAGGCCGCAGGGCCCCGTGCTGCTGTCGCTAATGATCCAGAACTTGTCCGCCGGCGCGTTGTTCTCGAAAGAGATGCAGCCGTTCAAATGGATGGTGGCGCCATCGCGGAAGTTCACCAGGGCGGCATCGCCCCCCTGATTGCCGCGGAAGATGGCGTCGGTGAAGCTGGCCACGCTGGTGCGGTATTCGGACCAGGCGAAAAGGACGCTGGCGGAATAGCGCGGCTCGACGTTGACATTGTTCTCGAAGAGCGCGCGGGTGAAGCTGGCCTCGCCCATGTTCAGAATCGCCTGGCTGGGCGCGTTGCGCATGGCGACGTCGATGCCATTCAAACTGCCGAAATTGACCGTGCGGATGCCATCCAGGGTCAGATTTTCCATGGTCAGCGAGGCATTGGCCGCCGTCACAATATTGATGCCGGGGATCGCGCCGCGGATGAAGTGGCCGTCACCCGTGATGGAGATTTCCACGCCGTCCGAGAGCAGCCACTGGCCGAAGCGCTCGCAATCGCCCTTGAGGGTGTAGGTGCCGGACTCGTCCAGAATGCCGCTGCCGGGAATGCCACAGGCCAGGGTCTCGGGGGCGGGCGCCGCGGCCTGACCCTCGTTGCCCACCTGGCCGCTGCAGGGGCCGCTGGAATCCGGGCTCCAGGAGCCGACCACGTTGTAGGGGATATTGCCGGAAAAACTCAGGCAGCCACTGGCCGCGAAGGCGGTTGCGCCATCGCGGATCACCACCGCCGCACCGCCAAACAGGTTGTCCCGGAAGACGACGTCCTCAATGCTGACGGAGGCGCCGCTGGCGACGTTCAGGGCGCTGCCCTTGCCGTCAACGTCCGCGCCTCTGCTGGTGTTGGTCAGAAAGAGCACGTCATTCAGGGTTACCTGCGCGCCGGATTCGGCCTCCAGGGCGGGCCCGCCCTGGCTGCGGGTGAAGGTCACCGCCGTCGCCGTCAACGTAGCGCTGGTGTTGACCAGCGAGCCGCGCTCCATGTTCAGGCCATCGACGGTCAGTTGCGACAGGTGAAGCGTGCTGCCGTCCAGACCGGAGAAAATGGCGCTGCCGTCCACGGGGCCGGAAATGCTGTGGCCGTTGCCGTTAATCGTGATGATCGCGTCCGCGGCGACTTCAAGCTGGCCGTCCTGTACGCAGTCTTCCGTGAGCGTGTAGGTCACGGTCTCCGAGAACACACCCGCGGCCGGCAGACCGCAGGAAGCCGCCAACAGAACGTCCTGCACCAGCGCCGGACTGCCGCCGGCCAACAGGATGCAGGCCAGTAGCGCAAGCATTCCTCGCTTCAGGTTCACAGGTCATCCTTTCACCCATGCCCGGTGTACGCGATGGACGATGCTGCAATCGTCCTCGTTGGGCTCACACTGGTGAGCACAAGTGTACTCAGTATTTTACTATTCGCCAACTATTCAGGAATAACTTCCTGTAGTAGCGTACCAGATACAAATATCTTACATCATGGAGCGTCCCCTTGCCTGCAGCGTGGCCCGGCCAGGTGGCTTCCCACCCAGGCGACGGCGGCTCAGTTGCCTGTCGGGGTCTCGTCGTCCGCCGCCTCCGCCGCATTCGCCTCGCGGATGACCAAAGTCTGGCCGACGCGGAGCCGGCGACCGCCAGGCGGCAGCTCGTTGCGTTCCATGAGGGTCTCCGGCTCGATGTCGTAGGCGTGGGCGATGAGGTCGAGAGTTTGACCCGCCTGCACGACGTGCAGGATCGGGCTGTCATCAACGCACTCGGCGGGCACTTCCCTGCCGCGGGTTTCGGGCCGCGTGACGCCAGGGATGACCAGTTCCTGCCCGGGATGCAACAGATTTCCCCTGTCGGCCAACTGGTTGCGGATGGTCAGCAACTCCCGCTTCACGTCAAAGGCCTGGGCGATCCTGTAGAGTGAGTCCCCCGGCCGGACGACGTAGACCACCGGGCCGTAGAACGCGCAGCGCCCGGGTTGTTCCGCTTCCTCCTCCTCCGGCGCCGCAGGAATCAGCAGTTCCACGCCGACCGGCAACAGGCTGCCAGACAGATCGTTGTGCGCAACCAGCTCCTGCAACCCGACGCCGTAGGCCAGCGCGATCGCCAGCAGCGTCTGGCCAGGTTGCACGACGTGGATGATGCTGCCGTCCTCGCGGGCGGGTTGCCGCGCGACGCGCCTTGCGGAGTGAGACGGGACGGACCTGGCGCCGCCGCTCCCGTCCCCTTCCGGCGCGACCGGGTCGGCCGGGATGTCTGGCGCTTCGGCGATGCTGTCGTAGGTGGCGATGACGGCGCCGCCCAGGTGTTGTTCGAAAAGGACGTGATGGACCTTGCCCTCGTCCGTGGGGCCCATGGAAACGCGGACGTTGCCATCTGCCTGAAGGTAAAGGGCGACGCGGCCATCCGCCGTGGCCTGGACCAGGCTTCCCCTCCCTGCGGCCGCCACCCTGGTCTGCGTCACCCGCAATAGCAGCCTGCCTTCCTCCCCTGGCGCGAGCCCGCGGACCTCAATCGCCAGTTTCGGCTCGTAATGACGGCAAATCAGGCCGATGGCGCCCAGGCGCTGGAAACAGGACGATCTCGCCTGGGCGGGCGCGGCGGCCGGCAGGACCAGCAGGCAGGCGTAGAGGCAGGCGATGCCTGACTTCAGGGACATCACGGGCGACGATCGTCCGCGCCGCCATACACGGGTCCACACCGGTCCGGGGCCCCGCCGTCACGCATATCAGGACTCCCCGGCACCGGCTTCAGAGTCTTCTGCTGCGGAGGGCAGGGCCTCGCGGATCACCAGCCCCTGGCCGGGCTGCAATGCAACGCCGTCATCCGGCAACCGGTTGCCCTCGATGATGGCCAGCATATCCACCGCGTAGGCCATGGCGATGGCCTCGAGCGTGTCGCCGGAGCGCACAAAGTGGATCACCGGGCCGATGTCGGCGCAGTACGCCGGCAGTTCGGTCGCCACCCCGTCCAGGGTCCAGCGCTCCGGGATGATCAGGCCTTGACCGACCGACAACCGCCGGCCCAGGTCAGGCAGGCCGTTGCGTATGGCCAGTGTCGTCGGGTTCAGGTCATACGCGCGCGCGATTCCGACAATGTTTTCTCCCTGCCCGGCGACGTGCGCGACCGCCTCGTATCGGGCGCATTGTGCTGCCCTGTCGGCCCGGATGAGCAGCTCCTGCCCGACGTGGATCAGACCGCGATTGGCGATCGCGTTGCGTTCGATGATCTCCTGCAGGGTGACGTCGTAGGCGCGGGCGATGGCGAAGAGCGTGTGACCCGGCTGCACCACGTGAACGATGGAACCGTCCATCTGCGCGGGTTGAGGGATGACGGCGGCGCTGCGGCGGGGACGGGTCTGTTCTCCGGGCGGGCCGTCATAGGTGACGGCGGAAGCGATGATGCGACCGGATAGCGTGTGTTCGAGGGTGACGTGGTGCACCTTGCCTTCCTGGTCCGGGCCCATGGAAAGGGTGATGTGGCCATCGTGCTCGACGCGCATGGCGATGCGACCGTCATCGGAGCTGGCGATGTGTTGGCCGGGCGCGACGGCGTCCACCTCCCTCTGTGTGACGCGCAGGAGGTAACGACTCCGCTCGAAATGCCCGGTCCCCCAGATCTCGTGCGCGCGTTCCGGTGCGGCGACGAGGCAGATGGAGGCGATGGCGCCCAGCATGCGCTCGCAGCTGTTGTCGCCGATCACCTGCCCCGCGATGTAATGGATGACGCCGCTGCTCCGGTCAATGCGGAGGCCGGCCGGGGTCAAGGTGGTCACCATGCCATCGCCAATGGCGATCTGAAACGAGTATCCGTTGTGATGGATGGTGACGTGGGCGCCCTTGTCGACCACCAGGGATTCCCATCGCTCGCAATGGGAAGTGAGGTTGTAACTGGTCGACTGGACGATGGCCCCGGTCAGGGGCAGGCCGCAGGCCGTTGGCAGCGGGTTTTCCTGCGCCAGAAGCGGTGTCGCCAACAACAGACAGAACAGCATCAGCAGTATCGTCATTCTTCCGGTCGGCATCGCTTTCACTCCTCACACAAACGCAGCGTCAATGCAGGGGTAGCGAGAGCGCCAGCTCGAAGCATCCCGTTGGGACGATTAATCAGATCGCCCGCAGGGCACATGGCCATGGACCCGCAACGGGGGCAGGGGCAGGAATCCCTGAAGTAACGGGATGTGATACTTCTGAGGCAGTACGGCTTCAATGCAAATGCTTTTAATGCTTGCGCAACTCTGCGCCGCATTTTAGCAGGTTATAGCGCCCAGGAATTAACGGATATCACACAATGTGAGAACAGGGGTCAGTTGCGTTTGGCCAGCGCCCGCGCCGCCGCGAAGTTCGTCTCCGGATCGGGGTCATCCAGCGCCGCGCGCAGGGTTGGCAGCGCCGCGTCGCCCAGCTGTAGCAATGCTGTCGCCGCCGCGTCGCGCACCCTGGTGTCGGGGTCGCGCAGGGCGACGCCGAGGGCCTCAACCGCCTCCGTCGCGCCCAACCGTCCAAGCGCCTGGGCGGCGAAACGCCGTTGCGCGGCATCGACGTCCTTCAGCGCTGCGGCCAGGGCCCGCAGGGCGGCCGCGTCGCGATGCCCGATCTTGCCAAGGGCCATGGCCGCCGCGCGTCGTACGGCCGGCCGGCCGTCGCCCAGCGCTTCCGTCAGGCCCTCCACCGCCGCCGCGCCGATGTGGATCAACGCGGAAGTCACCTGCACGCGCACGTACATGTCCTCGTCGCGCAGGCCCTGCAGCAGGGAGGACAGCGAGGCGGGGTCCGCGAACTGCACCAGGGTGCGCGCCGCCTGGTAGCGCACGGCAAGGTCTACGTCGAAGCGCAGCCGTTCGCCGACCTCCGGCAGCGCTGCCCGCAGCGAGAGCGACTGCACCATGTGCAGGCCGCCGACACGGGTTTGCGCGTCCCCGTCGCGCAGGGCCGCGCGCGCCTTGTCGAGGGCGTCCGCCATGGCCTGTTCCTCCCTCAATTCCGCGCCCGTGGCCGGCGATACAACCAGGGGAAGTCCGCGTGGGGGTAAAGGGTCTCCAGCTGCGCGTCCCACAGGAAAGCGCAGGGCTCGTCGGCGATGGCCAGCAGCAGGGCATCGATCCGCCGCGCCTTCGCCTCCAGGGCGTCGTCCTGGTGCTGCGCGCGCGCCATCACGCGACGCAACTCCTCGACGATGCTGCGCCGCAGCAGTTCCGGCTGCCAGTTGCGGGCGGCCTGGGCCGGCTCGCCCACCATGTCCTGCAGGTAGCGCCCCATGGTATCCAGGCGCGAATGCGCCTCCCGCTCGACTTTGCGCCGGTAATGCAGCGGCCACTCTTCACGGACGGCGTCGTGCTGCGCCTGCAAACCCGCGACCCTGGCGCCGGCCAGTTGCCCCAGGCGCCGCAGCCGCAATTCCAGCGCGCCCACGGTCAGGGCCGGCATGCGCTGAAAGCTGAAGCCGCCACCGACACTGCCATACAGCGAATCGCCGCGCAGGTAGTTTTCCAGACCGGCGACCATGGCTTCTGCCTCGCGCAGGTCCCTTTCCAGGTCGTATTGTCTTGTCATGCCGGACGCGTCAGGGGTCCTTGTCAGCGTCGACGAAAAAGGCCGGGCTTTCGACGATGCGGTGCACCGGGCAGCGCCCGGCGATTTCGAGGATGCGACGGCGCTGCGATTCATCCAGCGGCCCCTGCAGGGTGATCTGCTGGCTGACCTCGTGCACAAAGGACGAGTCGCCACCGTAGCCGGGGTAGTCCGCGCCGCGCCGCCGCTCGATATCAAGGGTGATTTCCACGCCTTCCAGCGGCCAGCCCTTGCGTTGGGCGTAGAGGCGGGCGGTAATCGCCATGCAGGAACCCAGCGCGCCGAGCAATTGCTTCACCGGGTCGGCGGCCGTGTCGCTGCCGCCGGCGTCCAGCGGCTCGTCGACGTGGTAGACGTGAGCGTCGGCGACGACCGTGGTGCGCAGGCCCTCTGCACCGAGGCGAATGACAGTGCTGCCCATGGGCTCAGCCCGCCCGCAGCAGGCGCAGGCCCTGGAAGTGGGGGTCGCCCTGGATCTCGCGCCAGCGGCCCTCGCCGCCGTCGCAGTGCCACTCAACGACGTGCATGCCCTGCGGGTCATCATAGGAGAGGGTGGGGCGCAGCATCAGAATCTGGCGCATCACGCCGATCAGTTCGCGGCTTTCCTGCTGCATGCGCAGACGGAACCAGGCGCCTGGCTGCCACTCGAAGACCACCCGGCTGCCGCCCTGGTTGCCTTCCATGCGCACCGGGTCGCTGACCTGCACGCAGCGCATGAAAAGGGTCTGCAGCCGGTTCTTCCACAGCGTGTGGTTGACGCGTTCCTCAATGTAGTAGGGTCGCGCTTCGGGTGTGCTGTAAAACCAGGTGCGCGAACTGGTCGCCATGCCCTTGTTCTCCGCGTGTTGCCTGTGCCGCGGGGCAGTGTACACGAAAGGCGCGCGCCAGGCCAGCGCGGCGCGCTGCTGGCCCGCCCGGCCGCGGGTTTTCCCCCAAAGCGCTTTTTTGCCAGGCGGGGCCTGCGCCCTTCCGGGAGAGACGCAGGGACCGTGAGACAGGCGCTGACGACGCGGCTCAGGGGGCGTCGCGGATGGTTAGTTCCTGACCGGGGCGGAGCAGGTCGCCGTCGCCGAGGTCATTGCGCTCGATGAGGCTTTGAATGGGGACGTTATAGGTGAGGGAGATGAGGGAGAGGGTTTCGCCATAATGGACGACGTGCACGAGGGAGCCATCCGGGCGCGGGTCCTGGGGGGACAGCGTCGGCAGCTGGCGGGTAGAGGGGCTGGCGCCCTCGCGGATGACCAGTTCCTGGCCGGGGCGGAGCAGGGCGCCGTCGCCGAGGTCATTGCGCTCGATGAGGCTTTGAATGGGGACGTTATAGGTGAGGGAGATGAGGGAGAGGGTTTCGCCATAATGGACGACGTGCACGAGGGAGCCATCCGGGCGCGGGTCCTGGGGGGACAGCGTCGGCAGCTGGCGGGTAGAGGGGCTGGCGCCCTCGCGGATGACCAGTTCCTGGCCGGGGCGGAGCAGGGCGCCGTCGCCGAGGTCATTGCGCTCGATGAGGCTTTGAATGGGGACGTTATAGGTGAGGGAGATGAGGGAGAGGGTCTCGCCGTAACGGACGACGTGCAGGATGGCGTCAGGCGGCATCGTTTCCTGCCTGGCGGGGAACCGGGCGTAGGTATCCCAGGTGCCGAGGACGGGGCCGTGCACGCTGCCACGCAGGTTGACGTTGTGAATCTTGCCATCGGGGCCTGGGCCCATGGACACTTCGATTTCCCGGCTTTCCTTCACGCACACGGTGACGTATTCGTCAGCAGTCCCGGCAACGCGGCCTTCGGGCTGGACGGCATCGACCTGCGACTGCGATACGCGCAACAGGAAGACCCCCTGACTTTCACGCGTGACGGCCCAGATGTCGAGCACGGGCGTAGACTGGTCCTCCATGCGGCACATGAGGCCGATGGCGCCCAGACGCTGGAAACAGCCGGGAGGCATGGCTGAGGGCGGGGAGCGCATCGAGCTTCTTGCCGACTCATCCGACGGGGTGCAGCAGAAACAATCGTTGTTGTCGCCCTGTTGCCGCAGCTTGTAGCGCGCTGCCGCTACCGGGTTGGCGCCTGACGACAGAACCAAAAACAGAAGGCAACAAAACAGTAGCGCAAGTCTCTTCTTGTCCGTTCTGCTGCGATCAGCATTCGGCAGCGTCCGGTTGCGAGGAATTGTCCGGCCTTTCGTGCCCGGGGTTGGCAGCGACGACGCGAATTTTTTTGTCAACCAGAGTCCGGAACGCCCGGCACTTGTCCCCGACCGGACGCGCGTGACGACAGTCATCAGAGACCGTGGCGGACGACGGGCCTTTTGCCCGTGTGGACCGGACGGAGGCCGACGGAGGTCGGCGAGTTGGGTTCAGGGAGGGCGGGGGAATGCGGGAACAGGCAGGTAAAGGGGGAGAAGGGCGCGACGCGATGCTGCAAGGGTGGCCACCTCCTGGCTGCCAGGATTTTCGATTGTCAACCGAGCCTTTGCATACAAAACGATAACATCTAGCGCAGAATTGTCAAATAATACACATATAACCTGATGATACCAGGCAATGCAAAAGGCTCTATGGTGTAACAATGAAGCGCTTTACGTTAGCTTTCATGTGAAACGCGAGTGGATTCCGTAAGACCCTGTCAGACAGGCAGCGGGCGACATGGTATGTCGCCCGTACAACCAACCGGATTCCCTGTACGGGTAGCGAGGGCGCAAGCTTGAAGCATCCCGCAGGGGCAGCAAGAGCGGAAGCTCGAAGCATCCCACAGGGACGATTTATCAATTCGCCCGCCCAACCATTGGCAAGCGCCGTGGCAGGCGCCGGGATTTCTGACAGGGGAGACCTCAGGTCTCCCCCTTCCCTGAACGAGGATTCAGATGGGGAATTGCAACGCTCAGTGACTGTGGCGGATGACCGCGACGACCACCCCCTGCACGCGGCACTGGGCGGCGTCGACGTAGATGGGGTCCATGGTCGGGTTTTCGGGTTGCAGCCGTACGCGCTGGCCCTCGTGGTAAAAGCGCTTGAGGGTGGTGGCTTCCTCGTCCGCCAGCCAGACGGCCACCAGGTCGCCGTTTTGGGCGGTGTCGGCGCGGCGCAGCAGCACGAGGTCGCCGTCGGCGATCATGGCGTCGATCATCGAATCGCCCTGCACCGTCAGCGCGAAGACCTCCCCGGGCGGGTGGTTGCCCAGCGTGGCCGGGGCCACCTCCAGCACGTCGCCGCTGACGTCCGCGTAAGCCTCGACCGGCGCGCTGGCCACAATGCGCCCGGCGAGCGGCACGCGCAGCAGGTTGTCGGCGGCGCGGCCCCACTTGACCAGGCGCATCCCGCGCGAGACCCTGTCGCGTCGTTCCAGATAGCCGGCCTGCACCAGCTTGTTCAGATTGTAGTTGACCACCGACGTGGAGTTGATGTGGGTGGCGGCGCCAATCTCGCGGATCGTGGGCGGGTAACCGTGCTCGCCCATGTACTGGTCCATGTAACGCAGGATGTGCTGTTGCCGTGCTGAAAGCCCTTTTCGTTTGGTCATCGCGCCGACCCTGATCTGGTTGACAGAACATCCATTTCAGTTCAGTATAGCGGTACACTTGTTCTATGTCAAACCAAAGGTGATTGAGGACGCTTGTGGCGGGAGTGACAGTTTTGTGGCGCCCTCACCCCTTGGCCCCTTACCCGTCCTGGGGGGGGGGGACGTGCGCCCTCACCCCCCAACCCCCTGTCCCTGAGGGAGAGGGGGAGAAATCAGGATAGATCATGGGTTAAGGCCTTTTGTCCTGGGGATCTCCCATCATTTGACCGGGAAGGGATTCCCCGACACATGCGAAAAGTGGCTCGTCATGTGATGGCGCTTCGCAACAGAGATGATTTAAGATCCCTCTCCCTCAGGGAGAGGGGTCTGGGGTGAGGGCGCAAGACAGACATCCGCTCTCCCGGTCTGGTCATGGTTCTCCGCACATTGCCTGCGTGCCCTTCCCGCTGATGGTATGCTTGCCCTGAAGCGAGCGGGAGCTTCGAATGCGCATCACCGGCGTTGAACCCCTCATCCTGCGCGCCCCGCTGGGCGCGGCGCGCTTCCTTTCCTCACAAAGCGCCTTTCCCGAACGCAACAGCCTGCTGGTGCGAATCGAGACCGACGACGGTCTGGTCGGTTGGGGCGAGGGCGGCCAGTATGGCCCGCCGGAACCTGTGGCGGCCTGCATTCAGGCCGTGCTGGCGCCGCAAATCCTCGGGCGCGACCCGCGCCAGCCCGTACGCATCCAGGAGTTGCTCTATGCCCTGACGCGCGACTTCGGCCAGAAAGGCGCTTACGTCGAGGCCATCAGCGCCATTGACATCGCGCTCTGGGACCTGACGGGTCAGGCGCTGGGCGAGCCGGTGCATCGCCTGCTGGGTGGGGCCTTCCGCGATCGCGTCCACGCTTACGCCACGGGTTGCTACTATCGTCCCGAACATCAGCATGACCCCGCCGGTCAGTTGCCGGCCCTCGCCGACGAGGCCCGATCCTATGTCGACGCCGGCTTTGACACCATCAAGATGAAGGTCGGCCTGCTTTCCATTGCGGACGACGCCGCGCGCGTCGCCTGCGTGCGCCAGGCCATCGGGCCGGGTACGCGCCTGCTGGCCGACGCCAACCACGCCTACAACGGCTACAGCGCCCTGCGCATGGGACGCATCCTGGAAGCGCAGGACGTCCTCTGGTTTGAGGAGCCCGTGGTGCCCGAGGACCTGGACGGCTACCGCCTGCTGCGCTCTTCGCTGGACGTCGCCATCGCCGGCGGCGAATGCGAGTTCATGCGCTACGGCTTCCGCCGTCTCTTCGAGCAGGGTTGTGTGGACATCGCCCAGCCGGACCTCTGCGCCGCCGGCGGGCTGTCCGAATGGGTCAAAATTCATGCCCTGGCCTCCAGCTTCGGCATCGCCACCATTCCGCACGTCTGGGGTTCCGGTGTCGCCCTGGCTGCCGCCCTGCACGCCCTCGCCGCCACGCCGCCCTTTCCCTATACAGCGCTGCCCCAACCTCTGATGAACGAACCTCTGGTCGAATTTGACCGCAACCCCAACCCCCTGCGCGACGAGTTGCTGGTGACGCCGCCGCGCCTGGTGGAGGGTTGTTTGCCCGTGCCGCAGGGGCCCGGTCTCGGCATCCAGGTGGACGAGGAGGCCCTGCAGCGCTACCGGCAGCCGGACCTGCTGCCGGGCTGAAGCGCGCCATGAAGTCCCTCTACCGCACGCTTGAGGACAGCGAGCGCAGCCTCCTCCCTCTGCTGGCGCAGACCTGGGGCGTGACGCAGGTCGATCTCGAGCCTGGGGAACTGGTCACCGAACTGAACAGCGCCATGCGCGTGGCGGAGCGGGTCGAAGCTGTCTGGACGGCGCTGGACGAGGGGCAGCGGGGCGCCCTGCAACATTTGCTGGCCTCGGGCGGCCGCATGCCGGCCAACATGTTCACCCGCATTCACGGCGACATCCGTCAGTCCGGCGCCGGCCACGTCGCCGAAATCGCGCAACAGCCGGCCAGCCCTGCCGAGGCGCTCTTTTACCGCGGACTCATCGCCCAGGCCTACGAGAGCGCGGAGACCGGCCCGCGTCTGGTCGTCTATGTGCCCGATGACCTCATCGACGTGCTGCCCACGCATCTGACGGCCCTGGATTCCGGCGCGGCCGCTGCCTCCCTGCCGACGGTGACGGCGCTCGACGCGGTCGAGGACCCGCGGCCGGCGGACACCCGCATCGTCGATGACATGACAACCCTGCTCGCATGGCTGCAGTTGCGCGGCGCCGCCCTGCAGGAGGGCGAGCTGGCGCCGCCGGATGGCGCCGCGCTGACGCCATGGCTGCTGGCGCCGGAGCCGGCTCGCCTGCGATTTTTGACCGGAGTGGGCCTCGCTGCCGGCCTGATGGCCACGTCGGCGGGGCGGGCCCAGGTCAGCCGTGACCTGGCGCGGGACTGGCTGGCCGAAGGGCGGGGCGCCCAGTTGCGTCAACTGGCGCGGGCCTGGCGGGACAGCCAGAGCCTGCGGGACCTGTGGCAGGTGCCGGGCCTGGCGCCGGAGGAGGACGGTCTGGTCGGGCATGACCCCACCGTGGCGCGCGGCGCCCTGCTCAATTTCATCGGCGAGCTGACGCCGGCGGACGACTGGTGGTCGCTGTCGGACCTGGTCGCGGCTGTCAAGCTGGCCGACCCCGATTTTCAGCGTCCGGGCGGCGACTACGACAGCTGGTACATCCGCGATGCGCGCGGCGAGTATTTGCGCGGCTTTGATACCTGGGACCAGGTCGAGGGCGCGCTCATTCGCTGGCTGGTCCAGGGCCCCCTGCACTGGCTGGGCATGATCGACCTCGCCGACGGCGCCGCGCGCCTCACCGCCTGGGGCCGCGCCTTTCTCGACATGGGCGCCTGGCCGGAACTGGTGGAGCCGCAGGATGCCATTGAGATCGGCCTCGACGGCGCCCTGCGCGTGCCGCGCCGTTTCTCGCGCCTGGACCGCTTCCAGATCGCGCGTTTCACGTCCTGGAGCCAGCCCGGCGACCCCTGCGTCTATCTGCTCGACGGAGCGGGCATCGCCCAGGCCGAACGCCAGGGCATCAACGCCGCGCAGATACAGGCATTTCTGCATCGCGTCTCCGGCGAACGTCCCTTGCCGCCGGGCGTCGCCCGCCTGTTGCAGAACTGGCTGGAAGGCCCCCTCGCCCGCGTCACGCTCGAGCGCCAGGTCCTGTTGCGAGCGGAATCGGCGGAGGCGCTGACGGAGATCTTTGAGACGCCCGCCCTGCGCCGCTATCTCGGCGCGCAACTGGGTCCCACCGCCGTGTTGGTGAGGCCGGAACAATGGCCGGCATTGCAGGCCGCCCTCGCCGAAGCCGGCGTTCAGGTGGCCTTGCGCGACCTCGGCGAGGAGTCGCAATAGCGTCGGAACGCACATCGACTGCGACGTGCGCGGGCGACATGATTTGTCGCCCCTGCGGGATGCTTCGGGTTGGGGCCCTCGCTACCCGTACAACTATCCCCACTCCACGCAGAGGTAGCGAGAGCGCAAGCTCGAAGCATCCCGCAGGGACGGTTGATCAAATCGTCCGCAGGCCTTAAATCCCGCCGCCGGGCCGGAGCGCCCTGCATTCACGCTTGACATCCCTGCGTACATCCATAGCATAGAACATGTGTTTAGTGTTTCACCGTAGCCGAAGTGTACAACGAGGAGTTCAATGTTCACCGTCACCAAGTACCCGCACGGCACCTTTTCCTGGGCGGACTGCATGACCAGCGACGCCGCCGCCGGCAAACAGTTCTACGCGGACCTCATGGGCTGGGATATCAACGAGATCCCCATGGGCGAGGGCATGGGCAGCTATTACATGTTCCAGCAGGAAGGTCGCAACGTCGCCGCGTTGAGCGGCATGATGCCGGACATGGAGGGCGTCCCGCCCGTCTGGAACAGTTACATCACCGTGGACGACGTCGACGCCCTTGAGCCGCGCATCGCGGAACTGGGCGGAAAGGTCGTCGCCGGCCCCTTTGACGTCTTCGACAGCGGTCGCATGCTCACCCTGCAGGGCCCCGACGAGGCGCATGTTTCCCTGTGGCAGCCCCGCAATCACATCGGCGCCGAACTGGTCAACACGCCCGGCGCGCCCTGCTGGAACGAGCTCTACACGAAAGACCCCGCGGTCTCGACGGCCTTCTACGGCGCGCTGCTGGGCTGGACCTTCATGCAGGACCCCAACACGCCCGGTTACCAGATGATCCAGAACAACGGCCGCATGAATGGCGGCATCTTCACCATGGACGAGGACATGTCCGCCTGGATGCCGCCGGTGTGGATGCCCTACTTCTCGGTGGCGGACATCGACGCCGCGGCGGAGCGCGTGAAGGCGCTGGGCGGGAACGTGCAGATCGGCCCGCTGCCCGCAGGGGAAGTCGGTCGCTTTGTGCTGTTCAGCGATCCCCAGGGCGCGCATTGTTACGTGATCCAGCTGGCTCAGCCTGAAGCCTGGATCGAACACACGGCCTGACGCCGGCAATTGCCGGAACAGGGATTCCGGTTTGTTGTACGGGTAGCGAGGGCCCCAACCCGAAGCATCCCGTTGGGGCGACATACCATGTCGCCCTGCACCATGTGGGCGCCGGGGTGATGCGGGCGACTTGATAAGTCGCCCGTACAGAAGCTTTGCGTTTTGTGGATGCGGGCGATTTAATCAATCGTCCCTGCGGGATGCTTCGGCCCGAAGCCCTCGCTACCCGTACAGGAATTCCGGTTCGTTGTATGGGCGACATTTCATGTCGCCCACAGGAAACTCATAACGCCCGCGGGTACATCGGCGCATCGGGCGTTGCGGGTTGCGGCGGGCGATTTGATCAAACGTCCCCAAGGGATGCTTCGGGCCGTCTTTAGCCATCAGCGTGGAAAGAACCTGTGTTCACCGTCACCTCTTATCCGCATGGTGCCTTTTCCTGGGTGGACTGCAGCAGCAGCGATGCCAATGCCCGGCATTTCTACGCCAGCCTCATGGGCTGGAACATCGAGGAAGCCCCCATGGGCGGGGGGTTGACGTATTACACCTTCCTGAAGGATGGCCACAGGGTGGCGGCCCTGAGCGAACTGCCCCCGCAGATGGCGCATCTACCGCCCTCCTGGAACAGTTACGTCACGGTCGATGACGTCGATGCCCTCGCGCCCCGGGTTGGTGACCTGGGCGGCGCCGTACTGCAGGAACCCTTCGATGTCTTCCACAACGGTCGCCTGCTGATGTGCCAGGACCCGCAGGGAGCGGCCATATCCTTCTGGCAAGCAAACAACCATATCGGCGCCGGCCTGGTCAACACGCCTGGCGCGCTCTGCTGGAACGAACTGTGGACCGCGGACCCGCAAGCCTCCAGGACCTTTTACGGCGGGCTGCTGGGCTGGGAATTCGAGGACCTGGTGTACGACCCGGAAAGGCCCGCGTACAACTGGATCCGCAACAACGGGCGGTCCAATGGTGGCCTGTTTGCCATGGATGACGGGGCAGCGGCCAACAGGTCGCCGGGGTGGATTCCGTATTTTTCCGTGGCGGACATAGAATTGTCCGCCGCCCGCGCCGTGGGACTGGGTGGTGAACTTCTCTCCGGCCTTGAAGAACACAGCGATGGCGGCAGGGCAATGCTCATCAGCGATCCCCAGGGCGCGCAGTGCTACCTCATCAAGGTGCATGAACCCGAGCCCTGGATTGAGCACGTGACATGATTCCGGCAATTGCCCCTGCATCACGCGCTGTCGCGGGCGGGTACGTCCCCGCATCGGGCGTTGCAGGTTAAGGCGGGCGATATGATAAAGCATCCCTTAGGGGCGACATATCATGTCGCCCGCAGGACCATCAAATCGCCCGCCATGCGCGTATGGCACTCCTGAAGGCATCCCGATTCCGGGAGGCAAACATGTTCACCGTCACCTCTTATCCCCATGGCACTTTCTGCTGGGCGGACCTGAGCACTCACGGCGGCGAAGCGGCCGTGGACTTCTACAGGCAGTTGATGGGCTGGGAGTCAGAGACGCAAGACACGGTTGTTGGCACGACCTGTACCACCTTCAGCCAGGACGGGCATACGATTGCCGGGCTCGCCTGGCTGCCGCCGGAGATGAGCGAGATCCCCTCCGCCTGGAACTGCTACGTCAACGTCGATGACGTTGATGCGCTGATGCCGGTGGTGACGGAGGCAGGCGGCCAGATCATCCAACCGCCCTTCGACGTCCCGGAGGGCGCGCGCATCGCCCTGATTGTGGACCCCGACGGCGCGGCCCTCGGTCTCTTTCAGTCCCGCGGCAAGATCGGCGCCGGCCTGGTCAACACGCCCGGCGCGCTCTGCTGGAACGAACTGTGGACCGCGGACCTGCAGACCTCAAAGGCCTTTTACGGCGCCCTGTTTGGCTGGACCTTTGAAGCTGACCCAAAGGTCCCGATATACACCATCCTGTTGAACAGGGGGCGCAGAAACGGCGGCATCCTGGCCATGGGGGAGGAGATGGCCGCGGAGACGGCGCCAGTGTGGGTGCCTCACTTCTCGGTGGCGGATATCGAGGCTGCGGCCCGGCGCATCGTGGAACAGGGCGGGGAAGTGCAGGTCGGTCCGCGGGACGACGGTGACGGCAAGCGCTGGCTGCTCTTCGCGGACCCGCAGGGCGCGCATTGCTATCTCTTGCAACTGGACAACCCCGAACCCTGGCTTGAACATGAGGCCTGAAGCCCGACGACCGGCGACCTGCGCGGGCGACTTGATAAGTCGCCCCTACAGGGTAGAGGGATTTGGGATTGTTGTACGGGCGACATATCATGTCGCCCGCAGGTAAATCAAATCGCCTGCAGGAACCTAATGTCGCCCGCAAGACCATAAAATCGCCCGTCATGCGCGGACCGCACTCTTGAAGGCATCCCAAATGCAGGAGGCAATGATGTACACCGTCACCCGTTATCCCCATGGCGCTTTCTGTTGGGCGGACCTGAGCACCCACGGCGGCGAAGCGGCCGTGGACTTCTACAGGCAGTTGATGGGCTGGGAGTCAGAGACGCAAGACACGGTTTTTGGCACGATCTATACCACCTTCAGCCAGGACGGGCACAGGATCGCCGGGCTCGCCTGGCTGCCGCCGGAGATGAGCGAGATCCCCTCAGCCTGGAACAACTACGTCAGCGTCGATGACGTCGACGCGCTGTTGCCGACGGTGACGGAGGGCGGCGGCCAGATCATCCAGCCACCTTTCGACGTCCCGGAGGGCGCGCGCATCGCGGTGATTGTGGACCCCGCCGGAGCGGCCCTCTGCCTCTTTCAGGCGCGCGGCAACATCGGCACGACCCTGGTCAACACGCCCGGCGCGCTCTGCTGGAACGAGCTCTACACGGCCGATCCCGAAGCCTCAAAGGCCTTCTATGGCGCCCTGCTGGGCTGGGAGTTCCAGGACTCACGGGACGGCGAGGACGGCAGTCCGGGCTATGTCTCGATCTACAATCGCGGACGCGCCAACGGCGGCATGCTGGTGATGGACGAGGGCATGGCCGCCAACGTGCCGCCCATGTGGGTGCCGTATTTCTCGGTTGCCGACGTCGCCGCCGCAACCGAACAGGTGAAGTCAACGGGCGGAAAGATCATCATGGGCCCGCAGGAAGAGGGCGGGGTCGGACGCTGGTTGCTGTTCTTCGATCCCCAGGGCGCGTCCTGCTATGTTGTGCAACTTGACCGGCCCGAACCCTGGCTCGAACACCGTTCCTGAGGTGAGGCCCCGCTGTTCCGCAGCCAGGATAAGGTTTTGTCAGGTGTATTCAGGCGTACCGTCAGTTTGTGATGGCTGCACTTTCGCGCGCGCGCAAAACGCAGTATAGTCCCCGCAACCGGCCTGGCACAAGCAACCAAAGAATTATGGGGGAATATGCTGAAATTAGGGACTGGTGGCGGGTGACGGGCCAAAAAGGAAGTTAATCCCAGGGAGGAACGTCATGAACAACGAAGCCTTAAGAAAGGGGATCGTCCCGGGCATCATCGCCGGGTACATCTTCCTCGCCTTCATAGGAGCGGGCATGGTGCCTGTCATGGATGCCGAAGGCGCCATGAGCGGTATGGAAATGGGCAATGGCATGCTGGATATGGTCGGCGGCATGATTGGCGCTGACGCTTTCATAGGATTCATCCTGCACATCATAATCAGCGCCATCGCCGGCGCGCTTTACACGGCGGTTTTCGTCGACAACGTGAACCTCGGCAGCGCTCTGGTGAACATTGTGGTCGGCGGCCTGATTTACGGTCTGATCTGGTGGATCGTCGGCGGCAACATTATCGGCCCGGCCGTCTCCGGTGGCGACGTGCTACAACTGTCCATCGACTCCAGTTTCTTCGGCCACATCATCTTCGGCCATCTGCTGGCCTTCATCGTCATGCGCGACGCGCTGATGAGCGAGGAGTAGAGGCGACAAATCCTGTCGCCCGCCATACCGGTCGCCCGCCCTTGCGCCACACGCAGCGGCGGGCGATTTTGTTAATCCCCCGCACACGCATTTCAGCTTGTTATACGGGTAGCGAGAGCTTGCGCTCTCGCGGCCCGTACAGGCCACGTATCATGTCGCCAGCCGCAAATCAGCCTTTCACGGCCCCCAGTGTGAAGCCCTGTACCAGGCGGTCCAGAAACAGGTTGTAGACCAACCCCACCGGAATGGCCACCAGCAGCGCCGAGGCCAGCAGGGGTTGCCAGAAAAAGACGTCGCCGCGAATCAGCTCGGTCGGCACGCCGGTACTCAGCGTGCGCACCTCCGATGCCGAGATGAAGACCAGCGAGTAGATGAACTCGTGCAGGGTCAGCGTGAAGGTGAAGACCACCACCGAGATGATCCCCGGCCGCGCCAGCGGCAGCACCACGCGCCAGAACGCCTCGTAACGCGTGAAACCGTCGACCAGCGCCGCTTCCTCCAGTTCGGGTGGAATGGACTTGAAAAAGCCCATCAGCAACCAGGTGCTGAAGGGCACCGAGATACTGGGGTAGACCAGAATTAGCGAGAGCAGGTTGTCGCGCAAGCCCAGTTGCACGATGATGCGGAAGAGCGGAATGAAGAGCAGCGTGGGCGGCACCAGGTAAACGATGAACATCAACATGCCGGCGCGCTCGCCCCAGCGTCCGGTCAGGCGCGCCAGCGCCCAGGCGGCCGGCAGCGACAGCACCAGCGTGACGACCACGACGGCGATGCCGGTGACCGTGGAGTTGCGCACAAAGGACAGATAGCGCGTGTCGTTGAAGAGGTTGTCGAGGTGCTCCAGGGTCGGCATGTCCTCGTAATCGAAGGGGCTGGCGCCGCGCCTGTAGAGGTCCTGGTCCGTCTGGAAGGTGACGACGCCCATCACCAGGAAGGGCGAGGCCGCCAGCAGGCAAAAGAACAACACCGCTGTCGTGTAGAGCGTCCCCCGCAGGACGCGCAGCAGGCGCGGGCCGCCGGCCGGAGTCGGAGTGGCTGTCAGGGTGGCCATCAGCGGATCTCCGCCCGGCTGGCCGTGCGCAGGAGCACGACGGCAACCAGCAGCAGCACCGGAAAGATGAAGAGCGAGACCGCCGCGCCCTGGGCCAGGTTGCCGCCGTCGATGCCCACCAGGAAGGAATACATGGGCAAGGTCAGCGTGTGGGTGATCGGCCCGCCGCGCGTCAGGATGTAGACCACCGTCAGATCGCCGAAGGTGAAAATGAAGCCGAAGAGCAGCGAGATCAGCATGATCGGCATGATCAGCGGCAGCTTCACCTGGAAAAGAGTGCGGAAATAGCGCGAGCCGTCCACCTCCGCCTGGTCCAGCAGATCGGTGGGGATGGACGACAGGCCGGCCATCAGGATGACCGTCGCCAGCGGCGTCATGCGCCAGACGTGCACGAAAATGATGGAGGCCTTGGCCAGCAGGGGCTTGCCCAGCCAGATCAGGTTGTTGGCCGGCCCCCAGACCGTGCCCGGGCCCAGCAGCGCGAGTTCGCGAAAAATGTAGTCAATCGGGCTGTACTTGGAATCGAACATCCACAGCCAGCCCACCACCGAGAGCGACAGCGGCGTGGCCCAGGGCAGAATGAGCAGCATCCGCGCAATCCACATGCCGATGCGCCCGCTGCGGCGCTGCGGCAGCGGCGTGGTCAGCAACTGCGCCAGGATATTGGCCAGAATGATCGTGCAGATCTGGGCGACCACGGTGAAGGAGAAGGTGTTGACCAGCGCGTCGCGAAAGGCGGGCGTCTGCCACACGTTGGCAAAGTTACGCAGACCGACGTAGTTGAAGGAGGCATCGCCGACCGTCGCCGTACTCACGCTGAAAAGCAGCGCCGTGACGAAGGGCAGGCCCACCAGCAGCACAATGTAGAGGGTCGCAGGCGCCAGAAAGACGATTCCCATCAGACGGCTGTCATCGATCCAGCGGGACATGATCGCGTTCACGCCGCGACCCCTTCCTCCAGGCGCTCGCCGCTGGCGACGTCGAAGAAATGCAACTGGTCGTGCGCGACGCCGAATTCGCAGACCGTGTCCAGCGGTATCTCGATCGTCACGTTGCTGGGAAGGCGCGAGACGGTCAACTGCATCTCGCCGCGAAAGTCCGCCAGGTGGCCGTAGAGCAGCCGGTCCGAGCCAAGGTTTTCCACCCGCGTGACGCGCCAGGAGAAGGGCTCGTGGGCCGCGCCGGGCGGCAACTCCCCAAGTGGCAACAGATGTTCCGGCCGGAAACCGCGCTGCACCTGGTCCGAAACCAGTTGCAGGTTCATCCCCGGCGAACCGAGGAAGGTGGCCACAAAGGTGTTTTGCGGCCGGTCATAGATGGCCTGGGGCGGGCCAACCTGTTGCACGAGGCCGTCGCGCATCACCACGATGCGATCGCCCAGACCCATGGCCTCGATCTGGTCGTGGGTGACGAAGACGGTCGTGATCCCCAGTTTGCGCTGAAAGCCTTTCAGTTCGTCGCGCGCGTAGGCGCGCAACTTGGCGTCGAGGTTGGAGAGCGGCTCGTCGAGCAGGAGCACCTCCGGCTGCGAGACGATGGCGCGGGCGATCGCCACCCGCTGCCGCTCGCCGCCGCTGAGCTGCCGCGGCCGCCGGTCCAGCAAATGCTCGATCGAGACCATCTGCGCCGCCTGGTAGACGCGCTGCTCGCGCTCCGCACGGTCGGGGCAGCGTCCCTGGGCCTTCAGCGGAAAGCCGATGTTGCCCGCCACCGACATGTGCGGATACAGGGCGTAGGACTGGAAGACCATCGCGATACCGCGCTTGCGCGGCGGCAGGGCCGTCACGTCGCGCGCGCCGATGCTGATCTGTCCTTCTTCCGGCTTTTCCAGGCCGGCGATGGTGCGCATCAGGGTCGTTTTGCCGCAACCGGAAGGGCCCAGCACCACCAGAAACTCGCCCGAGTTTATGTGCAGGTCCACCCCGGCGACGGCCTGCACGTCACCAAAGCGCTTGACAACGCCCTTCAGGTTGACTTCGCTCATGCTGTATTCCTGTGCAAGTCGAACACCCGGTTGTCTGCGGACACAGGTATCAGGCGCAGGCCGGTGTTTCTGCCTGCGCCATTATAGTCCCGCCACCGTCGCGCTTGCCAGCGGGGACCTTCACCTCACGCGGCCAGCCGCGCCGCGGGTTCTGCGGGATGCTTCGAGCTTGCGCTCTCGCTACCCGTACACCAATTGCAGATTGCTGGACGGGCGACATACCATGTTGACCGCCTGTGAAATTCCGACGGCGCGGGCGATGGGGTAAGGCTGCGGGACGTTCGCCCGGGTTCTCGCCCTCACCCCAACCCCTGTCCCACGTCCGACTATTGCCGTAGAGGCGACGAGGCGGGCGACATATCATGTCGCCCGCGAGTAAATCATGTCGCCCGCCAGTACACCATGTCGCCCGCGAGTTCTACTGGCCCTCGCCGCCGCCGACCAGGCCCTTTGCGCGCCATGCGTCGAAGATCGCCTCGGCGCGCGCGTGGGCCTCGGCGACGGCCTGCTCCGCCGTCACTTCTCCCAGCGCCACGCGAGCCACCATGTTAACCAGATGGTTCTCGGCGAAGAACTGCGCCACCGCCGGGTTGGCCGGGCCAGGATGACCCACGTAGGCGGTCCACTCGCCGGCCCCCTTCAGCACGGCCAGTTTGTCCGCCGGCTGCGAGCCGAAGGGATCATCTTCCAGCCAGGCGTCCAGTTGCGGCGCCGTGGCCGGGAAGCAGGGGAAGCTGTACAGTTCGGAGTGGTAAACCGCGTCGCCGTAGGCGCCGGCGTGGTCCAGCAGGAACTTTTTGGCCAGTTCCAGTTCGCGGCCCTCGACGTAGCGCGGGATGACGTAGCCAATGACGCCATTGGTGCCGGCATAGGCGCCGGTCGGCCCCGCCAGCGCCGGCGTGAAGTGGATGTCCGCCGCCGCCTCGGGATCGATTTTCTGCAGGCTGCGGTAGGCCGAGACCGGATTGATGATGTAGCTGACCTCACCGGCGATGAGCGCCTGGTTGTTGGAGGCCGGCGTCCAGCCGAAGACCTCGGCGCTCATCGCCTCGCGCTGCAATTGCGCCAGGAAGCGTACGGCGGCGACGGTCTCCGGCGAGTCCAGCACGACCCGCTCGTCTTCGTCCTGTACGCTGCCGCCAAAGGACCAGAGCGCCGAGTAGACGGCCCCCTGGCTGTCGATTTCCGGGCTCATGCCCAGGCCCAGGGGCACACCCGCCTCTGCGTAAATCGTCCGGCCGGTCTCGTATAGCTCCTGCCAGGTGGTCGGCCCCTGCGGCAGACCCGCCGCGGCCCACAGGCCCTGTTGATAGTTGCCCGGCCCCGGCAGGTAGCCCAGCGCGAAGCTGTACCAGGTGTCGACCACCGGCAAATAACTGGCGGTGGCGCAGGTCGACACACGCTCGCCAAAGGTCGCGGCGGCGGCGGCGTTGACGTCGTTGAGCGGGTGAAGACCCTCCAGCCAGGCGGCGCCGGGCACCAGCAACTGGATCAGGCTGTGGCCCTCGCCGGCGTCAATGGCGCCCGCCAGCGCCTGCGGAATTTGCTGGAAGTTGATATGGTCGACGCGGACGCGCGCGCCGTTCTGCGCGCCCCAGTCCGCCGCCCAGGCGTCGAACCAGGGGTCGTGTTCGGGCACGAAATGGCTCCACTGCAGTATGGAGAGTTCAGGCGCTTCCTGGGCCCGCGCCAGCGGCGCCAGCAGGGTCAAACACGTCGCCAGTGCAATGGCGGTCCTCAGCATTGTGGCATTCTCCCGTCAGCGCTGGCGGACAACAGTACCGAACGCGCTGCGCCGACGATCAGGGGCCTGGCGGGGTCAACCGCCGCCGCCGACCAGTCCCAGCGCGCGCCACTCCTCAAAGATGACCTCGGCGCGGGCGTGGGCCTCGGCCACCGCATCCTCCGCCGTCCTCTCGCCCAGCGCCACACCGGCCACGATGTTGGCCAGCCAGTTCTCGCTGAAAAACTGCAGCACGGCGGGGTTCGACGGGCCCGGATAGCCCGGGAAGACGGACCACTCGCCGGCGCGGCTCAGCACGGTCAGCTTGTCCGCCGGCACCGAGCCGAAGGGGTCGTTCTCCAGCAGGGCCTGCAGGTCCGGCACTGTGGAGGGAAAACAAGGGAAATTGTAGAGCGCCGAATTCAGCACGGCGTCGCGATAGTTGGCGGTGTGATCGAGGATGAACTGTTTGGCAGCCTCCAGTTCATCGCCCTGAACGTATTTCGGAATGATGTAGACCAGCCAGCCATGGGTGCTGGCGATCGGGCCGGCCGGCCCGGCCAGCGCCGGCGCCAGCCCGATATCCGCCGCCGCCTCGGGGTCGATGTGCTGCAGGGTGCGATAGGCCGAAATGGGGTTCAGGATGTAACTGGCCTCACCGGCGATGAGCGCCTGGTTATCGGAGGCCGGTGACCAGGCCAGCACTTCGGGGGTCATCGCCTCCCGATACAGTTGCGCGTAGTAATCGACCGCCGCGATCGTCTCCGGCGAATTGAACACGACCTTCTCGTTTTCGTCCTGAATGCTGCCGCCAAAGGACCAGATCGCCGCCAGAATGCCCGCCTGACTGTCCGGCTCGGGGCTGATACCCATGCCGACCGGGATCCCGCTGCTTTCGTAAATGGCCCGGCCGCCCTCCAGCAGGTCCTGCCAGGTGGCGGGGCCGTCGGGGTAACCCGCCGCTTCCCAGAGGCTCTTCACGTAATGTCCCGGCCCGGGCAGGTAACCGTGCGCGAAACCGAAGTACATGTCGGCGATGGCCAGATAGCTGCCATCCGGGCAGGTCTCCGCCGGCGCGCCATGGGCTTCCACCGCCGCGGCGTTGATGTCATTCAGCGGGTGCAGGCCCTGAACGAAGGCGAAGGCCGGCACGATCATCTCGTAAATGCTGTGGCCGTCGCCGGCGCTGATGGAGGCCGACAGGGTCTGCGGAATTTGCTCGATGTCCACGTGATCGACGCGAACGCCGACGTTGTTGGCCTCGCCCCACTCCGCCGCCCAGGCATCGAACCACTGGTCGTGGCTGGGCACAAAGTGGCTCCATTGCAGGATGGTGATGTTCACGTCGTCCTGGGCCAGGGTCAGCGGCGCCGCCACCAACAGGCACACCACCAGCAAAAGAACTCCAAAACGATTCATGAAACCCTCCCGATAAATGCTGTTGCAGGTCAGACGGAAATGGCCATCAAACCAGTACATTAGTGTACCGGCAATCGCCGCTTAAGCGTCACCATCTGGAATTAATGATTGCTCGTCTGTCAGCGCCATGACGCAGGGGCGACATACCGACGGGGCGGGCGATCTGTCAGATCGCCCCTGCCGATGCCAGGGTATACGGGCGACATACCATGCCGCCCTCCATATATGTGGGCGCCGGAGTGATGCGGGCGACTTGATAAGTCGCCCGTACAGTGGCGGCGCGTTTTGTGGATGCGGGCGGTCCGACAGATCGCCCCTGCCATTTGCAGCCCCTGCGGGATGCTTCGGGCTGGGGCCCTCGCGGCCCCTGCGGGATGCTTCGAGCTTGCGCTCTCGCTGCCGGGACCAGAAACAAAAAAGGGACGGGCCGTCAGGCCCGTCCCGCTGTTTCCGTAATGACTGCGTGATCGCGCCGGTCAGCCGTCGCCGCCGCCGACCAGCCCCTTGGCGCGCCAGTCGGCGTAGACCGATTCGGCGTATTCATGGGCCTCGGCCACGGCGTCTTCGGCCGTCTTCTCGCCCAGCGCCACGCTGGCCACCATGTTGACGACAACGTTCTCACCGAAGAGCTGCATCACGGCCGGGTTGGCCGTGCCCGGGTAGCCGATGTAGACCGACCAGTCGTTGACCGTCTTCAGCACCTCCAGCTTGTTGGGCGGGTTGGAACCGAAGGGGTCCTCGGTCAGCCAGCCGTCCAGTTCCGGCACCGTGCTCGGGTAGCAGGGGAAGTTGTAGAGTTCGGAGTTGTAGACGGCGTCGCTGTAAATGGCCGTGTGGTCGAGGATGAACTGCTTCGCCATTTCCAGCTGGTCGCCCTCGACGTATTTGGGAAAGACGTAGATCTGCCAGACGTGGCTGCTGGCAAAGGCGCCGGCCGGGCCCGCCAGCGCCGGCACGAACTTGATGTCCGCCGCTGCGTCGGGGTCGATCTTCTGCAGGCTGCGGAAGGCCGAGATGGAGTTGAGGATGTAGCTCAACTCACCGGCGATCAGACCCTGGTTGTTGGACGCAGGATTCCACGCGAAGACTTCCTCGGTCATGGCGTCGTTCTGCAGTTGCGCGTAGAACTTGACGGCCTCAATGGTCTCGGGCGAGTTGAGCACGACGTTTTCGTTCTCGTCCTGCACACTGCCGCCCCAGGACCAGATGGCCGCGCGTGTGGCCATGCGGCTGTCCAGCTCGGGGCTCAGGCCGAGGCCGAGCGGCACGCCGAGGTTGTCCTTGATGTACACGCCGCCGTCATACAGTTCCTGCCAGGTGGAGGGGCCGTCCGGCAACCCCGCCTGTTCCCACAGGCTGGCCTAGTAGTCGCCGGGGTCCGGAATGTAGCCGTGCGTGAAACCGTAGTAGGTGTCGGCCAGCGGCAGAAAGCTTGTCGCCTGGCAATTGGAGGTGCGTTCGCCATGCGCTTCGGCGGCCGCCGCGTTGACGTCGTTGAGCGGGTGCAGGCCCTCGATGAAGGCCGCGGGCGGGAAGGCCATCTCGATCAGGGTGTGGCCTTCACCGGCGTCGATGGCCGCGGAGAGGGCGGCCGGCAATTCGCCGACGGACACGTGGTCGACGGTCACGTTGGCGCCGTTTTCAGTACCCCAGTCCACTGCCCAGCCGTCAAACCATTCGTCGTAGCGGGGCACGAAATGGCTCCATTGCAGAATCGAAATGTCCACCGCGTCCTGGGCCAGCGCTGCCGGCGCGAGGACGAGTACGCTCGCCAGCAACAAGAACACAATTTTGCGCTTCATAAGTAGCCTCCTGTTCAAGCGCCTGTTCGTATACCCGGGCCGGGATTTATTGCCCGGCCAGTTCCTGCAAGTGGAATTGTAACGCAGGGCGGGACGCGGCGCATGGAATCGACCGGGGCCTGGTGAGCCAGTCTGGCGGCATCCCGCTTCCCCGTTCTCGCGCCGTCCCTCAGAACAGCCGTTTGGCCAGGCCCGGCGCTCCCTGCTTCCAGGGGACGCGCTGCGTCACGCCGGAAGACGAGGCAAAGCGCTCCAGGTTGGCCACGTACCAGTCGTAGTTGCGGATCAGCGCCTCGCGGTTGGAGTAACGCGGTTGCCAGCCCGGCGCGTTTTGCGCTTTCTCGATCGAGACGAAGGAATCGCGCAGCGCAGTCTCGTAGGCCCAGGGGTAGAGCGGGGAGAGACCTGGACGGTCCGGCAGGCGCAGGGCCCACAAGGCAGGCGCCACCGGCAGCGAGCCGGATTTAGAAGAATCGTTTGGCCAGGCCCAGCGCCCCCTGCTTCCAGGGGACGCGGTGCGTCACGCCGGAAGAGGAGGCAAAGCGCTCCAGGTTGGCCACGTACCAGTCGTAGTTGCGGATCAGCGACTCGCGGTTGGAGTAACGCGGTTGCCAGCCCAGCGCGTTTTGCGCTTTCTCGATCGAGACGAAGGAATCGCGCACCGCGGTCTCGTAGACCCAGGGGTAGAGCGGGGAGAGGCCCAGACGGTCCAGCAGGCGCAGGGCCCACAAGGCCGGCGCCACCGGCAGCGGGATGACGCGTTTGCCATGGCCGGCATGGTCCAGCACCGCCTGAAAGTCCTCGCGGAAGCTGCCGAAACGTTCGGCGCCGATGTTGAAGGTCGTGTTCACAGGCTCCGGCGGCAGGGTCGCGCAAAGCCAGATGGCCTCGCAGAGGTCCTCGACGTCCAGATACTGGTAAAGGTTCGCGCCGCGGCCGGGGATGGGAAAGTGGTGGCCCTCGCGCGCCCAGTCGTAGAGCAGCGCGAACACGCCCAGGCGTTCCGGCCCGATGAAGGACTTGGGCCTCAGCACGGGCAGGCAAAATCCCTCGCCGCGCGCCTGCTCGCAGAGGCGCTCGGCCTCGATCTTGGCCTCGCCGTAGGGCCCCACGCCAATCAGTGCGTCGGCTTCGCTCAGGGGATGGTGGTCCGGTACGCCGTAGACGGCGGTGGAGGAGATATGAATCAGGCGCGCGACATCGGCGGCGCGCGCGGCGGCGATGACCTGACGCGTGCCCTCCACCTCGGTCGAAAAAATATCCTCCCGACTGTAGAGCGGCAGGGCCGCCGCACTGTGCACGACGACATCGACGTCGCGCATGGCCCGGTCCAGCGTCGCGCGCTCGCGGACATCGCCGCGCACATGGCGTACCCGATCGCGCTCCGGGTAGTCGAATTCCAGCAGGTCCAGCGTGGTCACTCGTTCGCCGCGCGCCAGCAGGAGGCGCGCCAGGTTGATGCCCAGAAAGCCCGCGCCACCCGTGATTAGCCAGGACCGACCGGCCACCGGCGACTCCCCTGTCTTTCGCATAAGCGGCGGCATTGTAGCACAGGGGTAGTGGTCGGGAGATTGAGGCAAGGCACCATAAATTCACGCTTGACTCGACCCGCCCCCTGCGTATACCATGGTGGTGAGGCAGTGACCGCTGCCTGTTTCCCCGCGACAAGCGACGTTTTTCACCAGGCTTGAACAAAACATTAGGCATGACCCCGTACGACGGGCCTGCACCCGTATCCGCGACCGGAATCAATAGCCGCCTGCCGCATTTCGCCGCAGCGCTGTCAGGAACAGGTTGACTCATGGACATTGCACAGCTTGACAAAAAGAACCTCGGGGAATTGCGCAAGATTGCGCGCAAATCCGAAATCAACGGCTTCAGCCGCCTCAAGAAACCGGACCTGATACTTTCATTGCTGCGCCACGAGGCCGAAAAGCGCGGCCACCGCCTGCGCGGCGGCGTGCTGGACAGCGTCGACGACGGCATCAACTTCCTGCGCGCCGAGAAGTATCTGCCCGGCCCCAATGACGTCTACGTCAGCCAGACGCAGATCCGTCGCTTCGGGCTCCGCGCCGGCGACATGGTCATCGGTCAGGTGCGTTCCCCGCGCGACAACGAGAAGTATCACAGCCTGCTGCGGGTCGAGGCCGTCAATGGCATGAACCCGGAAAAGGCCCGCCATCGCGCCCGCTTCGAACACCTCACGCCGATATTTCCGGAAGTCCGCTTCAATCTGGAGACCAACCCGCGCATCCTTTCCACGCGCCTGATCAATCTCATTGCCCCCATCGGGCGCGGCCAGCGCGGCCTCATCGTCTCGCCGCCCAAGGCCGGCAAGACCACCGTGCTCAAGGAAGTGGCCAACGCCATCAGCCAAAACTATCCCGACGTCCACCTCATGACCGTGCTCATCGGCGAGCGGCCGGAAGAAGTCACCGACATGGACCGCTCGGTCGATGCGGAAGTCATCGCCTCCACTTTCGATGATCCGGTGCAACATCACGTCAAGGTGGCCGAGATGGCCCTCGCGCGCGCCCGCCGCCTGGTGGAGAGCAAGCGCCACGTGGTCATCCTGCTCGACAGCATCACCCGCCTGGCGCGCGCCTACAACCTGGTGGTGCCGACCAGCGGCCGCACGCTATCCGGCGGCCTCGATCCCTCGGCGGTGCATCCGCCCAAGCGCATATTCGGCGCCGCCCGCAACGTCGAGGAAGGCGGCAGCCTGACCATCATCGCCACCTGTCTCATCAACACCGGCAGCAAGATGGATGACGTCATCTACGAGGAATTCAAGGGAACCGGCAACATGGAACTGCACCTCAGCCGCAAGCTGCAGGAGCGCCGGGTCTTCCCCGCCTTTGACATCGAACAGTCCTCCACGCGTCGCGAGGAACTGCTGCTCGGGCCCGACCTGACCCAGCGCGTCTACACCCTGCGCCGCATGATTTCGCACCTCGCCGATGACGACAACGTCACCTACGCGAACGCCTACGAGCAATTGCTGAACCAGTTCCGCCGCAGCGACAGCAACGAGGAATTTCTCGATTCGCTGCCGGGCTCGGGCGCGCCCGTCAATAACAACCGCAGTCGTCGTTTCGCCTGACAGCCGACGGCGGCGTGGCTATCCCGAAGTACTTCTGCAACAACTGTTGAAACCCGGCCTCGTCGGCAAGGTCCTGTTCCTGGCGCTCGCCGTTTTCCGTCACAATGAATCTTCGGTCGCCGAGGGTGATGCGTCCCGTCGGCGTGGCGAGGGAACAGACGCGCTGCTGCGTGAAATTTGAATCCGGCGAGCGCTGGTGGTACTCGCAGCCCGGCGTGAAGTCCCGCAGTTGCCGCGGCTGAAGCCGAAAGCGGTACTCTGCTTGCCAGTCACCGCCTGCCGTACGGCTGGAGTGGACCCCCTCGCAGCCGTCGTGCTGCACCCGCCAGGTCCCTTCCGGTCGCTCCTGCGCGCCCGCTTCATCCAGCAGTAGCGGTTCGCGGAAGCTCTCGCCGAAGCCCACGTCCGCCAGCCAGCGTTGCTCCAGCGTGACCAGCAGGACCAGATGGTCCCAGGGCCTGCCGGTTTCCCAGGTTTTCGCCTGCACGCGCGCCTCCAGCAGGTCGACCTGAAAGCCCAGCGCGCGCAACACGGCCGCAAACAGCCCGTTCTGCTCGTAGCAGAATCCGCCGCGCCGCTGCGTCACGATCTTGTCGAACAGCCGCGTCTCGTCCAGCGCAATCGGCCGGCCCCAGTGGATGTCGAGGTTCTCGAAGGGAATCGCCAGCAGGTGGGCGCGGTGCAGCCGCTTCAGCGTGGCCAGCGTCGCCGGCAGCGGGCCGGCGTCCCCGATGCGCGCGCAGTAGGCCGGGATGTCGATGCCGGGTGCCATGGCAACAGTATGGCGCATGTGCCGCGGCTTTGCCCGCCCGGTCGACATACCGCGGACACCTGTACGGGCCGCGAGGGCACCAGCCCGAAGCATCCCGCAGGGGCGACTTATCAAGTCGGCCGCGCCCCCGACATTTCACAGGTGGGCGACATGATATGTCGCCCGTACAACAGCCTGCAATCCGCGCGGGGGTAGCGAAAGCGCAAGCTCGAAGCATCCCGCAGGGGCCGCGAGGGCCCCAGCTCGAAGCATCCCCCAGGGACGACTTGTCAAGTCGCCCGCCTCGTCGCCCCTACGGCACAGGTCGGACGCGGTACAGGGTTTGAGGTGAGGGCGGTCCGGAACGCCGCAGGTTGGCCCTCACCCTAAATCCTTTCCCGCTAAGTCGCGGGAGCCCTTCCCTCAGGGAGATCGGGAGAGTAACTGGAGCAACCCCTGTGTGGCTAAAGCCCCTCTCCCTGAGGGAGAGGGGTTTGGGGTGAGGGCGAGAACCCGGGTGAACGCCTCGCAGCCTTACCCCACCGCCCGCGCCGCCGGCACGGCTGCGGTGCCCCTGCAAGCCCTGCGGCCACTCTGCTATACTGGCCGTCGCAAATCAGATCGAAGAGCGGGAACCACCATGGCGATTGACGTCAACCAGCTCCGCCGGGGCACCACCTACAGCGAGGACGGCGAACTCTTCCGGGTGCTCAATTACTCGCACAACAAGACCGGCCGCGGCGGGGCCACCATCCGCGTACTGGTGCGCAACCTGCGCAGCGGCGCCCAGGTCGAGCGCACCTACAATTCCGGCCGCCGCGTCGATGACATCCGCGTCGAGGCCTTCGAGGTCGAATACCTCTACGATGATGGCGAGTTTCTGACCTTCATGGACACGCAGACCTGGGACCAGCCGCAGATGAACCGCGCCATCTTCGGCGACGACGTACGCTTCCTCAAGGCCAACCTGCCCGTCAAGCTGCTGCGCTATGGCGAGGAAGTCATTGACTACGAGTTGCCCGGCAGCGTCGATTTCGAGGTCGCTGACAGCGAGGTGGCCGTCGCCGGCGACACCGCCAACAACCCCACCAAACTGGTCACCATTGAGACCGGTTTGCAGGTTCGCGTGCCGCTCTTCGTCAACGTGGGCGATACCATCCGCGTCAAGACCGAGGACGGCAGTTACGTCACGCGCGTCTGATGCCCAGGTGCTCGCCGCCGTTGACGCGAATCGCCTCGCCGCTGACGTAGTCCGCGCCCGCCAGAAAACGCACCGCCAGCGCCACGTCCTTCGCCGAACCGCTGCGCCCCAGCGGCGTCGCCGCGGTCACCGCCTGCCAACGCTCCGCGCTCATGCCCGCCGAGGGCAATACCGGCCCCGGGATGACGGCGTTGACGCGGATCTCCGGCGCCAGTTCCAGCGCGCTCACCTGGGTCAGGGCCCATAGCGCGGCCTTGCTGACGCCGTGGTGCGCGTAGGCCTGCCAGGGGCCGTCCACGCCGCGATCGAGAATGTTGATGATGACGCCGCCCGCCGGCTGCTGCGCCCGCATCCGCCGCGCCGCGGCCTGGGTGCAGAGGAAGGGCGCGCGCAGATTGACGGCCATGACGCGTTCCCAGTCCTCCAGGCTGACCTCCTGCAGACGGCGCTGCTGAAAAAGGGCGGCGCTGTTGACCAGGATGTCGAGGCGGCCGAAGTGACGCTCCAGCCCGGCGAACAGGTCCTCGACGCCCGCCGCGTCGCCGAGGTCGGCCTGTTGCGCCGCCGCCCGCACCCCCTGCGCGCGAATGGCGCCCAGCGTCGTCTCGACGCTGGCGGGATCGCTGCTGTGGTAGTGGATGAGGACATCGGCGCCGCCGGCCGCCAGTTCCAGCGCGATCGCCTCGCCGACGCGTTTGGCGCCGCCGGTGACCAGCGCGACCTGGCCGGCCAGCGCCGGGGTCATGTGTAGCCGGTGGGCGGGGCCGCCAGCAGGTAAAGCATGGCCGCCAGCGCGATCAGCAGCGGCAGGATCAACACCCAGGTGAAAAGGCGACTGTCCGTCTTCAGGTGCATGTAGTACATCACCACCAGCGTGGCCTTGATGACCGCGAAGGCCAGCAGCAGCGGGATCAGCAGCACGCCCTCCGGCAGGCCGCCGATGAGGATCTCAATCACCGTCGCCACGGCCAGCAGGCCGAAAACGACCGTATAGATGCCGCCCTGGACTGTGATTTCGCGACCGAAGACGGTGGTGGTGTCGCTGAGGAAGGCGTCGTGCGCGTCGTGTGAGCCCTGCTGTTCGTCCGTCATCAGCCGCCCTCAGATCAGGTAAATGATGGTGAAGAGGAAGATCCAGACGACATCGACGAAGTGCCAGTACAGGCCGAAGATCTCGATGCCAAGGAAATTGCGCGCGTTATACACGCCCTTGCGCGCCTGCTTCATGACGTACAGCGCCCAGAGCACGCCGACGATGACGTGCGCGCCATGGAAGGCCGTCGGCGCGTAGAAGCGCATACCGTATTCGTTGCCCAGATGAATGCCGGCGTGGCCCAGTTCGGTGTATTCCACGCCCTGCAGGGCGACGAAGATGGTCCCCAGCAGGGCCGTCAGCCCGATCCAGCGCACCGTGCCCTGCGGGTTGTCCTTCTGCGCCTCGCGCAGGCCCAGCACCATGGCCCAACTGCTGGCCAGCAGCAGGAAGGTGTTGATGCTCACCAGGGTCAGGCCCAGTTCCTCCTGCACGTGCTGCACCGACTCGGCGTTGTTCAGGCGGTAGACGGCGTAGACGGCGATCAGGGTGCCGAAGATGACCACTTCCGAGGCAAGGTAGAGCCACATGCCCAGCTTGTAGTTGTCGATGGTCTCCGCCGAGGGTGCCGCCGGCCCGTGATCCAGGGTCGCTTCGCTCATGCGCTTCCTCGCTTACTGCAATGCGTTGGGCAAACGCCGCAACTGAATGGCCGCCCAGCCGGCGCCCCGGCCCAGCCAGTCCTTCAGGAATTTCGGCCGCAGCACCAGCGCCGTGATCATCAGGGCATTGCCGGCCGAGATGCCGAAGAGCAGGGGCGGCGCGAAGGGCACCACCAGCCCGATTAGCACGAAGTAGAAGAGTGGCAGCAAAATGCCGGAAACGATCGTGAACCAGAGGGCGGCGCGCATGCCCGTCGCCGCCAGCGCCAGCAACAACACCAGGTTGAAGATGGCCGCCGTCGTCGGGTTGAACTGGCTCACGATCAGCCAGATGACGACGAAATCGATGACGTTCAGGGTCAGGCCCACGACCGTCAGAATCACCAGCGCGCGGATGACCCAGGCCCAGTGCAACTGCCGTGCCACGACGCGGATGACCAGGCCCAGCAGCAGCAGACTCCAGGTGAACACCGCTGCCGCGCCGATGAAGAAGGACAGCGTGACAAACTCGTTGGTGACCGGCGTGCCCACCAGGCGGTCCAGTGCGGCGAAGACGGCCACCACCGCCGCGACCAGGATCCCCTGGCGCAGCAGCGCGGGGGTGCTGCCCGCCACGTCGCCGGAGAGCAGTTCCGTTTGCAGCGGCGTGTGCCCGGTGTCGCCGACGGTCTTCACGCCGTTGTGCAGGGCGTGCATCAACAGGCCGAGGGCGCCGGCCGCGATAGCCAGGGAAAGAAACATGAAGAGGGTGAAGGCCACCAGCAGGGTCAGTTGCGTCATCTCGAAGGTCGCTTCACCCACGTGCAGCTGCACCACGCCGATCGAGGCGAAGTCGGCCAGCGGGTCGCCGGAAATGCGCAGGCCGGGGCCATCGGGCAGCAGGGCAAAGGCGGCGATGACGACCAGCAGCAGGATCAGCAGCGAACTGCTCAGCCACAGCCAGCCGCCGAGCACGCGGTCCGGGTCGTCTTCGGCTTCGTCATCCGCCGCTTCGTGGGCGTGCTCCTCCTCGCCCTCTTCCGGCTCGTGGGCGTGCGTATTCATCAGCGGGTCGAAGGCGCCCATGCCGTAGATGAAGCCGGCGGCCGCCAGCGCCGTGCCCAGCACGATGCCCAGCTGCGGCTCCATGTAGGGCTGCAGACTCTGCAGGTAGCGGATCACCACCAGGAGGCCCATACCGGCCAGAAAGCCGAGGATGCCCATCGGCAGCGCGCGGCCCGGTCCAGGTTGCATTCACTCCTCCTTCAGCGGGGCAGCGGCCCGGCTCAGATCAGATACAAAACCGGGAAAAACAGGAGCCACGCGACCACGACGAAATACCACAGGCTGGTCGCGCCCTCCGCCGGCCACAGGTTCTGCGCCGAGACGCGGCCGGCGTCTGCGCCCCGCGCAATCATACTCATAAACAGGCCGATTGCCAGCGCATGCAGCAGATGAAAGGCCGTCATCATGCGAAACACGTCGCTGTAAATGCCTGAGGTCGGAATGCTCAGCCACTCGTAAGCCATCACCAGCACGAAGAGCGCGCCGAGCCCCAGCGCTGCCCGCCACTGCCTGCGGAAGGCGGCCCGCCTGCCCGCCGCCAGATCCCGCGTCGCTGCCCGCGCCAGCCAGGCGCTGGCCAGCAGGCCCAGGGTCACCAGGCCAGGCAGCAGCGCGGAGGGCGAGCTCACGCCCGGCGGCGGCCAGCTGGGGTGGTTGCCGCGCAACTGCCAGTTAACGATGACCAGGCAGACGAAGACCAGGATCCAGGAGATTTGAAAGATGGTCATTCCGGTGCGCCGGTTGCGTTGCTGCAGCAGCTCCGCGGGCGTCAGTGACTCCTGAGACATGGCCGTCCCGTCACGCCCCGGCGCTTTCCTCAGGCGCCGGGAAGCGCCGGTCGACCGCGTCGAGGTAGGCGCCGGACTCGTCGGAACCGTAGCCGTAGGGGTCGTCGAAGGGCACCGGGTCGCCGCGGAAGTTCCAGGGCGGCGGCGGCGAGGTCGTGGCCCACTCCAGGGTCAGGGCGCGCCAGGGGTTGCCACCGACGCGTTCGCCATGGTTCAGGCTGCGCAGGATGTTATACATGAAAATCAGCGACGAGATGCCCAGCAGGAAGGCGGCGAGGCTGATGACGGTGTTGATGTTGGTGAACTGGGGATCGTACATGGCCACCCGCCGCGGCAGCCCGAGGGCGCCGGCGATGTGCTGCGGCACGAAGGTGAAGAAGGTGCCGATATAGGTCGTCACAAAGTGCAGCTGGCCCAGACGCTCGTTCATGCGCCGTCCGGTCATCTTGGGGAACCAGTGGTAGATGCCGGAGAAGATCAGAAAGACGCTGCCGCCAAAGAGCACGAAATGGAAGTGGCCGACCACGAAGTAGGTGTCGTGCAGGTGAATGTCGATCGGCACGGCCGCCAGGAAAATGCCGCCGATGCCGCCGAAGACGAAGAGCGTGATGAAGCCCAGGGCGAAGAGCATGGCCGCGGTGAAGCGGATCTTGCCGCCCCAGATCGTGCCCAGCCAGCTGAAAATCTTGATGCCCGTCGGCACGGCGATGATCATCGAGGTGATCATAAAGGGGATGCGCAGCGCCGGCTGCAGGCTGGTGAACATGTGGTGCGCCCAGACGGTGAAGCCCACCAGCGCGATCGACATGCTGGAGAGGCCGATGGCGCGGTAGCCGAAGACCGGCTTGCGCGCGTGTACCGCGAGCACCTCGGAGACCATGCCGAAGCCGGGCAGGATCATGATGTAGACGGCCGGGTGACTGTAAAACCAGAAAACGTTCTGCCACAGCAGGACGTCGCCGCCGCTGCCGGGGTCAAAGAAGCTGGTGCCGGCCGTGCGATCGAGGATCAGCAGGGTCAGGCCGCCGGTGAGGAAGGGCGTCGCCAGCACCTGGATGATGGCCGTCGCCAGCACTGCCCACACGAAGAGCGGCATCTTCCAGAGGGTCATGCCCTCCGGACGCATGTTGCGGATGGTGACCACAAAATTGATGGCGCCGAGGATGGAGGACACGCCCAGCAAATGCAGCGACATGGCCCACATCGTCTGCCCGTCCGGGCTGAACAGCGTGCTCAGCGGCGGATAGGCGGTCCAGCCGGCTTCCGGCGGGCCCACCAGCCAGCCGGCGATCATCAGCAGGCCCGCCGGCGGGATCAGCCAGAAGGCGAAGGCGTTCAGCCAGGGGAAGGCCATGTCCTTGGCGCCCAGCATCAGGGGCACCAGGTAATTGCCGAAGCCGGCCATCATCGGGATGATCCACAGGAAGATCATCACCGAGCCGTGAATCGTCATCAGGGCGTTGTATTGCGTGCCGTCCGCCATCAGGTCCAGCGCGGGCGTCAGCAACTCCCAGCGGATGAGCATGGCCATCGTGCCGCCCACGATGAAGAAGAAGAGCGACGAGGCCATGTACTGCAGGCCGATGACCTTGTGATCCAGAGACCAGCGCAGCAGGTCGGCGGCGCGAATGGCCGCGCCCTCCGCGCTGCGGGTACCGAGGCCGGGAGTGGCGGTTATGGTGGCCATGGCGTCCCCCTTATCCCATTCCCATGTCTGTCATCATGTCGGGCAGCATGTCCACGTTGCAGGCGGACTCGCCGCTGGCGGTCAGCGTGCAGAGGTAGGCGACGATGTTCAGCGCCTCGTCCAGCGGCATGTAGTTGGCTTCTTCAGGGTCCTGGTACTGGTGTTGCGGCATGAGGTTGTCGTAACCCGGCACCAGGAACTCGCCGGGGAAGAAGAGCGAACGCAGCAGATAGCGCTCGACTTCCATGCCCGGCACACGCGTGGCGGCGCGGTCGGCCACGCCGTCCAGGTTGGGCGCGACGATGGCATCCCAGCCCAGGGCCTCCAGGGTGTGGCATCCGGCGCAGGCGTAGAGCCCGGCCACGCCACCGGCGGTCATCAACAGCTCGCCGCCCTCGGCCGGGTCATCCGGCGGGTTGAGGATGATGTAGGCCTCGTCGTCGAACCAGTCGAGGAAGCTGGCCTCGTCCTCGTGGACCACGATGCTGGCGTGCATGTCGCCGTGTCCGCTGCCGCAGAGTTCGGCGCAGACCACCGGATACTCGCCCGCCAGAATTGGCGTGAAACGCGCCTCGGTGCTGCGCCCGGCCAGCAGGTCCTGCTTGATGCGCATCGAGGGCACCCAGAAGGCATGGTTGACGTCGGCCGTCTCCAGGTGGAGGACGACCGGTTGCCCGACCCAGGTGTGCAGTACGGTCGAATTGACCCGCTGCGTCTCGCCCGGGATGTCATAGGAGAAGGACCACAGGAAACGGGCGCCGCGCGCTTCCACCACCTGCGGGTTGTCCTGCGCCGTCGTGATGTTGACCCACACCTGGAAGCTGATGATGCTCAGGATGACCACGGTGATCGACGGGATCAGCGTCCAGACGAATTCCAGCGTGCTGTTGCCGTGCATGGCGGCGCCGTCGCTGTCGTCGCCGGGTCGGGCGCGGAAGCGAATGACGGAATAGATGACGGCGCCCTGCACCAGCAGCCAGATGGACCCACCCAGGGCCATCAGGATCTTGAAGAGTTCGTCCACCTGGACCGCCTCGGCGGAGGCCGCCGGCGGCAGCACCAGCGGCGTCGCCTCGGCGATGATCAGGCCGCCGACCACCAGCAGCACGAAGGCCACCAGGATCCAGACCACTGTCATCAGGCTGTTGGAGTTGTTGCCTGGGTTCATGCGCTGCGGTCTCTCCGGGACGCCGCTCCCCCGCGCGCCCGCGGCGGGGCGGAGGGATTGTTCTATATTACACAAGTTCTGCCGCTACGCAACGGGAAAGGGGAGCGGCGAGTTTGATGGATTTCAGAATTTTTTTGTGTCAGTACACGGATTGGGAAATGTTGTACGGGCGACTTGTCAAGTCGCCCGCCTGCGGACATGCTGACGAGGCGGGCGATGGGGTAAGGCTGCGGGGCGTTCGCCCGGGTTCTCGCCCTCACCCTAAATCCTTTCCCGCTCAGTCGCGGGAGCCCTTCCCTCAGGGAGAGGGACTTTAACCGCACAGGTCTTGCTCCAGTTATTCTCCCCCTCTCCCTGAGGGAAGGGATCCTGTCCCCCCCAAGACGGCAAAGGGTCTTTCAAAGGCTCGTTGGAGGAGGCAGGGAATCAAGTCTTTGTCGCCCTGTTTTTCTCCCCCTCTCCCTGAGGGAGAGGGGGTTGGGGGGTGAGGGCCGCCCTATGGCGTTCTGGCCCGCACTCACCCCTCAACCCTGTCCCACGTCCGACCTGTACCGCAGGGGCGCAATTCCATGTCGCCCGCCTGCGGACATGCCGATGAGGCGGGCGATCTGATAGATCGCCCCTGCACAGATTGGGGGAATGGGGAATGTTGTACGGGCGACATATCATGTCGCCCGCGGGTACATCATGTCGCCCGCGGGCACAGCACGCCGTCCGGCGCATGCAGGGCGGCCTGTAGCGTCAATCGAATCGCCGCAACAAATCGTCCTCGACCTGCGTCAGCGCCCTTTCCACCTGCGCCAGTTGCACATGGCCGTCCTCAACCGGCAGGAGGCCCTCGTAGTGGTCCTCGATGCGCAGGTAAAAACTGCCCTCGACCGGGTAGGCGACGCCTTCGCGCGCGCCAAGAAGCAGGGCGTGCAGGCAGCCGATCGTCGAGCCCGCCTGCGAGCCGACCATGATGCCCTTGCCCCGCGCCAGCGCCGCCGCTTCCATCGCCAGCGCCTCGCTGAAGCCGTTGCGCGCCGTCTTGATGTTGAGAATGTCGAAGCTGTCCTGGGCCAGTTCGCGCTCCAGTTCCGCCAGGCTGAAGGCCGAGTCGTCGGCGATCAGCGGCAGCGGGCTGTCGGCGCGCAGGGCCGCCCGTTCCTGCAATTGCGTCACCGGCAGGGGTTCCTCACACCAGAGCACGTCCAGCTGCGCCAGCGCCGCCAGCCGCGCCGGGGCATTTTCCGCGCTGAAACACTCGTTGACGTCGGCGTAAAGCGTCACCGCGTCGCCGACCATGTCGCGCAGTTCGCGCAGGGTACCCAGGTCGCGCGCGAAGGCCCGGCCCACCTTGACCTTCAGAACGCGTACGCCGGCGGCGACCGCCTCCTGCGCCTCCTGCAGCACGGCCTCGCGCTCGCCGCTGCTGACGATGCTGCTGACGCGAATGGTCGGCCGCGCGGCTTCGATCAAATGCGCCAGGGAGATGCCGCGCGAACGCGCCAGGGCGCCGTGCAGCGCCAGGTCCAGCGCGCCGCGGGCCGTGTGGTTGTTGCGGATGGCCGTCAGGGAGGCCTGCAGCCGCGCCAGGTCCCCGGGGTCCCGCAGCGGCTGACCAACCAGACGCGGCGCCAGTTCCTGCTCGATGATGGCGGCGATCGACTCGACCGTCTCGCCGTAGATGCCTGGCCGCGGCGGGGCCTCGGCGACGCCGCGCGCGCCGTCCGCCAGTTCGACGCCGACCAGCACGTGCGTCGGTTGCGCCAGGCTTTGGCCACGCCCCCAGTGCAGCGCGCGTTTCAGCCGCAGCGGATATGGCTGGATGAAGACCCGCCTTACCGTCGTCATGGCGCTTCCCCGGCGAAGAAAAACTCGCCGACCGCGCGGGCCGCCCCTTCCGGCGTGAGTTCGTCCATGGCGAGGCAGCGATAGTTGGCGGCCTCGCCTCCCCAGGGGCGATCGCCGTAGTTGCGCGCCTCGGCGGCGGCGATGGCCAGGGCGCGGGCGCTGATCTTTCCGGCGGCCAGCAGTTGCCGCGCCGCTTCGCGCTGCGCCGCGGGCAGATGCCCCAGGTCGGCGTCACCCGTCGCCAGCGCGTCGAAGGCGTCGTCGCGGCCGCTCAGACGCTGCAGGCGCGTGAGCGGGTCCAGCCACAGTTCCGCGATGCGCCAGCGGGGATGGCGACGCAGGGCCTCGCCGATCTCGCGCGCGCCGCGCAGGCCTTCGTTGAGCAGCGCTGTCTCTCCGTCGTGGCGGTAATGCAACCAGCTGAAGGCCGTCGCCGAGCCGCCATGACAGATCTCCTGCGCGAAGAGCTGCGTCCAGCGAAAACGCTCGCTGCGGTCGCGCACCGGGGTGACGGCCGTCGCGCTGTAGACCTGGGCCGCCGGGATGATGATCAGGTCGGCCAGGTCGCGGCGCGCGGGCAGGTCGTCGCGATACTGCCAGCGCCCGGCGCTGCGCAGGGCCGCCAGCGTGGTGGACTTGCCGCTGCCGGTCAGGCCGCAGAGCATGCGCAGCGGCAGGTCGGCCAGGGGCGTGTAGCCTGCTGCAGGCGCCAGGCGCACCTTCGGCCAGCGTTCCTGCAGGCGCGCCCGCAGCCCGTCGCCCAGGCGCGGCCAGACCTCGTTGAGATAGAAGGTTCGGGCCGCGTCCGCGTCCATGGCGCTCAGGCGTGCAGGGGAGGCCGCCGCTGCCAGTCAGTGGCCTGCTCGTAGGCGTGGCCGACGCGTAACGCCAGCGCCTCGCCGAGGGATGGCGCGATCAGCTGGAATCCGATCGGCAGGCCCTGGTCGTCGAAACCGCAGGGCAGGTTCAGGCCGACGATGCCGGCCAGGCTGGGCGGCAGGGTGAAAATGTCCTGCAGGTACATCTGCAGCGGGTCGTCGCTGTTCTCGCCGAGGCGGAAGGCGGTGGTCGGCGTCGTCGGCGCGGCGATCAGGTCGACCTCGCGGAAGGCCTCGTCGAAGTCGCGTTTGATCAGCGTGCGCACCGCCTGGGCCTTGCCGTACCAGGCGTCGTAGTAGCCCGCCGAGAGCACGTAGGTTCCAATCATGATGCGCCGCTTGACCTCCGCGCCGAAGCCCTCGCCGCGGGTGGCACGCCAGGTCGGCCACATGCCCTCGCGTTCGACGCGCTGGCCGTAGCGCACGCCGTCGTAGCGCGCCAGGTTGGCGCTGGCCTCCGCCGGCGCGATGATGTAGTAGGTCGCCACGCTGTGCTCGCTGTGCGGCAGGTCGACCGGGCGCAGCTCTGCCCCCAGCTCTTCGAGTTGCGCGATGGCGGCGCGCACGGCCCTCTCCACTTCCGGCTGCAGGCCCTCGCCGAAGTACGCCTCCGGGATGCCGACCTTCAGACCGCGAATGTCGCCGGTCAACGCCGCCAGGTAGTCCGGCACCTCCGCCGGCAGACTGGTCGCGTCGCGCGGGTCGTGGCCGGCGATGACCTGCAGCAGACGCGCCAGGTCCTCCACGCTGCGCGCCATCGGACCCGGGCAGTCCAGCGACGAGCCGAAGGCGATCAGTCCGTGGCGCGAACAGCGGCCGTAGGAGGGCTTCAGCGCCGGAATGCCGCAGAAAGCGCCCGGCTGCCGGATGCTGCCGCCGGTATCGCTGCCCAGCGCCCCGGCCACCATGCCCGCCGCGACGGCCGCCGCGCTGCCGCCGCTGCTGCCGCCGGGCACGCGCGCCAGGTCCCAGGGGTTGTGCGTGGGGAAGTAACCCGAATTGGCGGTTGTGGAGCCCATGGCGAATTCGTCCATGTTGAGCTTGCCCGGGAAGACGGCGCCGGCCGCTTCCAGGCGTTCCACCACTGTGGCCGAAAAGGGCGGACGATAGCCGCGCAGGATATTGGAGCCGCAGGTGGTCTCGATTCCCCTGGTGGAAAAGACGTCCTTGATCCCCAGAGGGATGCCGGCCAGCGGCCCCGCTGTGCCGTCGCGATATGCCTGGTCGGCGCGTTCGGCGGCCGCCAGCGCCAGCTCCGGCGTGAAGCTCAGCCAGGCCCGCAGCTGCGGGTCCATCGCTTCCGAGCGCTCGAGATACGCCTGCGTCAGCTCCACGGCGGAGAGCTGCCCTTCACGCAGCAACTTCAGCGTGTCGCCTGTGCCCAGGAAGGTGACGTCGGCCAGGTCGTCCATCGTGAACGCGGGCTGCGGGCTAGAAGTAGCCCTGCATCAGGCGCAGGAACCAGAAGGGCGTCAGGGCGCCGGAGACGTTGTCGTAGACTTCCGCCCAGGGCTTGATATCCAGCACGGGCGTGCCGTCGATGGCATCGAGGCGGCGCACCGTCAGCACGTTGTCGGCCACGGCGATGATTTCGGCGGCGGAGACCCCGATGCCGTTGGGGCGCACACGGTCGCGTTGGGCGAAAACGCCCAGTTCGGGCATGTCGGCGCGGTCCCGCGGGCGATGCACCAGGTCCTTCTCAAGGTCGAAGCTGGCCTCGTGCATGGAATAGACCACCATCACGTGCGACCACTGATCGATGCCTTGCAGGCCGGGCGCCAGCTCCGGCCGCAGGTGAATCTCGGCGACGACGTCGCCCCAGCTCTCGTCCAGGGCTTCCGTGACCGGTGAGCGAACCACGCCCACGGCTTCGATCTGCATGACCAGTCCTCGCTCTTGCCTGCGGGTCAGTGTAGCGATGCGCGCGGGAGGAGTCCAGACGGGGCGGGCGGGCGCCGAACGCTGTACGGGCGACATATCATGTCGCCCGCTGATACACCATGACGCCTTCGGGCGTTGAGTTTACGGCGGGCGATCTGATAGATCGCCCGTACACCGTGGCATTTTGTAGGGGCGATTTATCAAATCGCCCGTCACGCCGTCACCCCCAGCCTCTTCAGCACGGCCTGCGCCGCGTGCCAGCCGCACATGCCGTGCACACCGCCGCCCGGCGGCGTCGACGAGGAACAGAGCCAGATGTCCGGCGCCGGCGTGGCGTAGGGCCGCAGCGCATTGACCGGACGGGCGAAGTGCTGCGCCAGGTCCTGCACGCCGCCGCCGATGTCGCCGCCAACGAGGTTGGGGTTGTGGGCTTCCAGTTGCGGCGCGTTGAGGCTGTGCCGCGCCAGCACCCGCTCGCGGAAACCGGGCGCGAAGCGTTCGATCTGCGCCTCGATGCGCGCCGTCATGTCGACCGCGCTGCCATGCGGCACGTGGCAATAGGCCCAGGCCGTATGCTGCCCCTCCGGCGCCCGCCTGTCGTCGAAGAGGCTTTGCTGGCCCAGGATCACGAAGGGCCGGTCACTGACCTGGCCGCGCCAAACCCTGCTCAGCGAGTCCGCGATGTCGTCGCTGGAGCCGCCCAGATGCAGCGTGCCCGCCCGCCGGCATTCGGCCGCCGCCCAGGGGATCGGCGCCGCTAGGGCGTAGTCGAGCTTGAAGACTCCCGGGCCGTAACGGTAGCGCGCCAGCGCGCGGCGGTAACGCGGCGGAAAGCGATTCCCGGCGAGGCGCAGGAGCTGCCGCGGCGTCACGTCAAGGAGATACGCGCGCGCCGGCGGCAGGTCATCGACGACAATCACTTCCTCGCCCGTGACGATCTCGCCACCCAGTGAGAGCAGATGCGAGCCCAGCGCCTGGGCCAGGGCCTGCGCGCCGCCGCGCGGCGAGGGCCAGCCGACGCTCTGCGCCAGCGCCGCCAGCAGGAGGCCGAAAGCGCCGGAAGGCGAGCGTTGCAGCGGCAAAACGCCATGGGCGGCGTTTCCGGCCAGCAGGGCCCGGGCCTCCCCGCCGCGCAGCAGACGCCGCGCCAGGGTCGCAGCGGGCAACAGGGCCGGCAGGGCGAAACGGGCCAGCGTGAGCGGTCGCCGTGGCCGGTGCAGCGGCGCCAGCAGCTCCTCGAACAGCGCGTCGTGCTGCCTCACCAGCGGGCCGAACAGCCGCCGCCAGGTCTTCCCGTCACGACCCAGGGCGGCCGCCGTGGCCGCCAGCGAGCGCTGCAGCTTCAGCGCCCGGGCGCCCTCCAGGGGGTGGGCCAGCGGCAGCGGCGGCTGCACCCACTCCAGACCATGGCCCGCCAAAGGCAGGGCGCGCAGAAAGGGCGAGGCCAGCGCCAGGGGATGGACCGCCGAGCAAAGGTCATGCGTGAAGCCCGGCAGGGTCAGTTCGGCGGAGCGCAGGCCGCCGCCGATCTCCGCCTGCGCTTCGTACACGCGCACTTGCAGGCCTCCTTGCGCCAGGGCGATGGCGGCCGCCAGGCCGTTGGGTCCGGCGCCGACGACGATGGCGTCGGGGTTCACAGCTGGCGGGCGAGGGCCAGTTCGTCGCCGCGGCGGGCGTAGGAAGGCGGCGCTGGCGGCGCCTGCCGCTCAACCTCTCGCACGATGTCGGCCAGACAGGCCGCCAGCGGCGTGTAGCGCATTCCGAGTTCAGCCACACTGCGCGCGTTGTCCAGTTCCGACATCCAGGTTTCGCTGAAAGGCGAACAACCAGGCAACAGGCCCGCGCCTTCCAGTTCGGCCCGGGGGACCTCGACCAGGGGCGCCGGTCTGAGTCCCGCGACCTCGGCCAGCAGGGCCAGCCAGTCGGCGAGGCTGACGGTCTCGTCCTGGCTGATGTTGAAGACCTCGCCGCGCCCCGGCCCGCGCGCCAGCAACGCCAGGATGGCCTGCACCACGTCAGCGGCGTAGACGTGACGCAGCGGATACTGTGGCGCGTCCGGCACCAGCACCGGCCCGCCGTCGCGCAGGCGCAGCAGATAGCTGTACAGGCGCAGGAAGTGGTCCCGCGCGCTGTTGACCATGGGCAGACGCAGCGTGCTGACCGGCAGAGCCCGCTCCTGCCAGGCGCGCGCCAGCAGGTCCTCGGCCTCGCGCTTTTCGACGCCATACAGCCATTCTTCATGATCGAAGCTGCCTGGCGTGGGCTCGGGCATGGCGCTGCCGAGATCGTAATCGTCCTCATGGAAGGGTCGCTGCAGACCCTCGCGCACCAGATAGACCTGACCTGTGCTGATAAACACATAGTGTCCCGTGCGGCCGGCCAGTTGCGCGATGCTGCGCCGCGCCTGCGCGCCGTCGTAAAGCACCATGTCGACCACCGCGTCATGGTCCGCCAGGGCCAGGGCCGGTTCCAGCCCGTCCGGCGCGTTGCGGTCGCCGCGGACGCGCGTCACAGCCGCGGGCAGGTCGTCCCGCGTTCGTCCGCGATTGAAGACCGTCACCGCATGCCCTGCCTCCAGCAGGGCCAGGGCCAGCATGTGGCCCACGTTACGCGTTCCGCCGATGATGAGGATGTTCATGGGCGATCCCGACCTTTCCCGGAGTTGTGGAGCGTTTCAGACCTGCCCGGCAGCGGCTTCCTGCTCCGCGTGAATGTGACGGTAGAGGGTCGGCAGGGTCAGAAGGACCGTCAGGCTGATAGAGATCAGATACAGGGCGTTGATGATCCAGACGCCGCCGTTCGCGCCGGTCTCCATGACCAGCCAGGCGCCCGGCGGCAGGATGAGCAGCAGCAACAGCACGCGCATCCAGACCATGCGCATCACCAGGTCCAGCGCGCGATACAGCGGGCCGAAGATGCCGCCCAGCGTGGTCGCCAGGCCGAAGACCGCCAGCGCCGGGATCAATGGCAGCACCGGTCGCCACTTCTCGCCGAAGAGCGGCACCATCACTAGTGGGGCGACCAGCAACAGGGCCGCATAGACCAGCACACCGCCCAGCAGCAGCGCCAGCAATACGCGCCGGAAATTGAACCAGAGCCGTATGAAATTGCCGCGTCCCACTGCCTGCGGAACGATCGCCTGCATGTTGTCCTGCACGCCCTGGGTCAGGATGCTGCTGCGGTCGATCAGGCGCAGGCCCAGATGTACGTAACCGGCGGCGGCCTGCCCGGCCAGCACGCCGACCAGCTGCACCGGCAGAAACTGGAAGAGCCCGGAGAGATTCTTGTCGAGGGCGTTGGCCAGGCCGAAGCGCCAGTAGCCGCGAAGCGAAACCCGGACGCTGCGCCGCAGCACCGCCCCTGGTGACGGCCACAGCTCCTCGTCGCTGCGCCGGTGACGCAGGTAAAGCGCCAGGCCCAGTAGCGTCGCCACGACGGAGAAGAGCACCCGCGCCGCCACCTGGGCGGCGGCCGTCGCCCAGAGCAGGGCCGCCAGCACCTGCAGGGCGGTCAGCACCACCTGGTTGACGGTCATCAACAGGGCCGCCTGGCGCATGGCGCGGTGGGCGCGGAAGCAGGACTGGACCAGCAGGTAAAACGGATCGAAGAGCAGAATCAACGCCAGCCAGGCGGCCAGCGAGCCGACCGCGCTGTTGCCCACGGTGCTGAAGCCGGCCAGGATGGCGAAATCCAGCCCGTATCCTGGCAGCGGGACGACGGGGTCGCGGTACAGCAGCGCCGCCAGCGCCGGCCCGAGGACCGCCAGCACCGCCAGGCTGGACAGCGCCCAGAACAGGGTGACCTTGATGGTGACCGCCAGCAGATCGAGGACTTCTTCCCGGTCGCCCCGGGCCACCGCCGCCGGCAAGAGCGCATCGACGCTGACCGCCATGCCGCTCAGGTTCAGCGTGCGCCAGATGTTGAGAAAGGTGAGCGCGAGGGCGAAGAGGCCGTAGTTGAAGGGGCCCAGACGCGCGGGCACGAAGACCCAGGCGATCATCCCCAGACCCACCACCGCCAGGCGCCCCAGTTGCAGGGTCAGCGTGTCGCGCACAAACTTGCGTCGCAGAAACTCGCGCAGCGCCGTTGTCAGGGACTTCATCAGGCCGCCAGTCGCCGGTAGTGCGCGATCAGGTCTTCAGCGACTCGCTCCCAGGTCTGTTGCCGCGCCCGCGCGCGTCCGGCCGCGCCCATGCGCTGCGCCCGCTGCGGGTCGCGCAGCAGGCCCGTGATGGCCGCCGCCAACGCCACTTCCACATTCTGCTGGGGCAGCAGCAGGCCGGTCTCGCCTTCCACCACGGCGTCCTCTGTGCCGCAGTCACGGGTGCCAATGACGGGCAGGCCGGCCGCGCTGGCCTCCAGGTGCGCCAGGCCGAAGCCTTCAAAGCGCGGCCCGATGTTCAGCGCGGGCAGGGCGAAGACCTGCGCCGCCGCGTACCAGCCGAGCAGGGTCGTCTCGTCCACCTGGCCTGTCAGCTTCACCCGCTGTTCCAGATCGAGGCGGCGGATTTCGCCACGCAGACGCCCGACGTAGTCCGGCGCGTCGTCCAGGTTGCCGACGATGACGCAACGCGCCTGCGGCAGGTCGGCAGCCACCTGCGCCATGGCCCGCACAAGTTGCAGCGTGCCCTTGCGCGCCTTGGGCGTACCCACGGAGAGTACCGTCGGGCCCTCCGTGGCCTGCGGCGGGACCGGCCGGTCGAAACGCCTGGCGTCGATGCCGTTGGGAATCACCAGGGGCTGCGCGCCCGGCAGCAATTCCCGCGCGACCTGCGCCGTGTAGCGGCTGACGCAGACCAGTTGCGATCGCGCCAGCGCCCGGCGCCAAAGCATGCCGGCCGGCCAGGGGCGCTGCGTCAGCAGGCGCAGGTAACTGCCGTGGGCCGTCACCAGATGCGGGCGCCGGCCCGCGACCCGCAGACCGCTGACGGCGCAGGGCTCGATCATGCTGTGCAGCAGGTCGCAACTGCGCAAGGCTCGCGCCACGGCAGGGCTCGCCAGCAGGCTGCGCGCCAGAGTCTGCCGCGCGGCCGGCACGACGTCGGGCAACAAACGACGCTGTTCCAGAGTTTCATGGGGCGGGCTGTTGCGGGCGCTGACCACGATGAGCGGCAGCCCGGCGCGTTGCAGCGCCAGCAACAGGTCATGGCTGTAACGCGCCCAGCCATGGCGCTGGCCGATATCGCCGGTCAGAAAGCCGACCTGCGGCAGCGACCCGGCCACGGACTCAGCCAGCCTCCCCGCGCTCCGCCTCCGGCGTCAACCCGTTGCGCGCCAGCAACTGCGCGCGCAGTTGCTCGAAGCTGATGCCATAGTGCGCCGCGATTTCCCGCGCGTGGCTGTGGCCCAGGGGCGGACCCGGCACGATGCGAAAGGTGCGCTGTACCATGGCGCCGTCATCGTCGACCTCGCGCACCTGCGCCACCAGGCTCACGACCTCGCTGTCGCCCCCGGTCTCCTCGTTGATGCCCTCCGCGTCCGCTGCCAGTTCGTGCAGGTGGGTGGCGAAGAGGGCCCGCGCGCCCAGCAGACGCAGCGCCCGCAGGATGTCGCGCGCCAGCCAGAAGCTTTCGCCAGCGCTGGTGCTGGCCAGCGATTCGTTGAAGAGCAGCAGGCTGTGACGCGTGGCCTGGCCGAAAATGGCCGCCAGGCGCTGCGCCTCCTCGCCCAGGCGGCCGCTGGCGAGCTGCGGGTTCTCGGCGCTGGCGAAGTGCGTGAAAAGCCCGTCAACGGGGCTCATGCGCGCCGCTTCTGCCGGCAGATACAGGCCGGCCTGAAAGAGCACCTGCGCCAGGCCCAGCGCTTGCGTCCAGGTGGTCTTGCCGCCGCGGTTGGGCCCGGTCAGGATGTAGATGCGGCCGGCGGCGCCGAAGTCGGCGTCGTTGCCGACGATCTCCCCGTCCAGCGCGCGCGCGCGGCCGGCCGGCGCCAGTTGCAGGGCCAGGTTGAGGTTGACCAGGCCGCGCAGGACGCTCACACGCGCCTCCGGCGGGGCCGGTTGCGGCCGGCACAGGGGCAGGTCGCAGGCGCGCAAATGCTCGATCAGGCGCAGGGCGCCGAGGAAAAAGGCGATCTCCGGCTGCAGCAGCAGCAGGTCCCGTCCGCTCATGCGCGTGTAACGGCGCAGGGCGGCGGCCAGGGGCCGGCAAATCTCGTTCAGTACGTCGTTCAGGTCACGAAACAGCGGCTCCAGCAGGGGGCTGTCGCCTTCTTTCAGACGCGCGCCGCGGCCCTCGCCATCCCCGGCGCGGTGCAGCGGGCCGATGCCTTTCTCACCGGGACGCGCGCCGCCAAGACGTTGAAAAAGAGAGAGCGTGTCGCCGCGAAAGGGTTGCTGGTGAACGGCCAGCAGCGTGGCCTCGGCCGGGCGCAACTGCCCGTCCAGGTTGATGCCGATGGTGATGGCCCGCAGGCTGCGAATCTGCTCCAGCAGGTCGGGCAGTTCCCCCTGCAGGTCCTGAAACAGCGGGTCCGCGGCGAGGGCCGCCGTCTGCTCGCGCAGGGCGCGCAGGGCTTCGGAGCGTAGCGCCGGGCCGGCCTCGGCCAGCAGGTCGCTCAGCAGCGTCACGCAGTCGACCAGGCTTTCCAGCTCGCCCAGGCGCCAGGTCACCTTCTGCAACTCGTCCTGGTTCCACTGCGGCCGCGCCATGTATTCCTGCAGGGTCTGCAGAATGGCGAGCGCCGAACCAAGCCCGGCAGCCAGCGCCGGACTGTTCAGCAGGTCCTCGATAACGTCGAGGCGCCAGTTGATGTGGGCCGGGTCCTGCAGGGGTTGCAGCAGGATATCCTGCGTGCTGCGGCGCCAGCGGGGTTCGAGGACCAGCAGCGAGAGCAGCGGGTCCAGGTTCAAGTCCGCCGTGTGCCAGCGCGCGGCGGGGACGGGCGCTGGCGGGTCGTCACGCCGCGGCCAAAGCAGGCTCGCCGCGCCTTCCCTGCCCGTGTCGTCTGCCATGCGCGTCGTTCCCTGCCGACCCTGCCGCCGGCGCCAGTATAGCACAGCGCCCTGTGATGACTGGTCGCAAAGGGTCTGTAGCAATGGCATGGGGCGCGTGGTACCATCCCGCCAATCGCAGCAACGCACAGGGGATCAGCGCCATGCAACAGGGGAGCGACCGTTTTCGTCTGGTTGTTCGCAGGGGCCCCACACCCAGCCACAGTTGGGACCTTGAAGGCGAACTGGTCACTGTCGGGCGCGACGTCAGCAACGACATCGTCATCAACGACGCCGAGGCCAGCCGGCAGCACCTGCGATTGCGCCGCCGCCGTGGCGGCGGCTACGTGCTGGAAGACCTCGGTTCCACCAACGGCACCTTTGTCAATGGCCAGCGCCTGAGTGGCGCGCGTTCGCTGCACAATGGCGACATGATCGGCATGGGCGAAACGGTCACCCTGGCCTACGAGCGCGTGCCGGGCACCGAAGGCATCGCCGTGGCGACCGGCCCATGGTCGCGCGGACCGGCGAGCGATGAGCAACCCGAGGCGGAAGCTGCGCCCCTGCCGGCCGCCCCCGAAGCGGCGGAAGTGCCCGCGCCCGCCCGTCAGGTGGTGGCGCGCGAGGTCCTGGAAGAACCGGCGCCGGCTTACGATTACGACCCCTACGACCTGCCGGAAGAGGAGGAAGAGCCGCGCCGCAACACCATGCGCTGGATTGGCATCGGCTGCATCGTGTTGTTGCTGCTCTGTTGCTGCTTTACCCTGGCTGCCGTGGTGTTGATCGACCAGGCATGTCTGTGGGGCAGGATCCCCGTCCTGTCTGACGTCTTGCAGGCTCTGGGCTTCTATTTCACCTGCTGAAGCGCGCCGCTACTCCAGTTCGTCCAGCTGTGAACGCGCAATGCGATAGTGGTAGTTCTCGCGCGAGGCGGTCAGACGACCTTCCTCGATCCATTGCAGGATGTCGTCCTCGCTGACTTCCATATAGAGCGCCGCCTCGCTCAGCGACATCACGCTCGGGAAGGTCTCGCGCCGGTTGCCGGGACGCATCGACAATCCGGGCAGGTTGAGCCCGCCCGTTCGCGCAGGGGCGGCGGGCCGACCCGTCGCGCGCTGTTCGCGCGCCTCATCCTGCAGTTCTCCCAGCAGGCCCGGCAGTCGCGGCGCGTTCGGCGATTCGCCCAGCAGGAACCAGGCGAGAACGGCCACCAGCACCATGCCCAGGAACTCGAGCAGACCGATCACGCCCTGGGCGAAGGAGATGGCGCTGGCGTTGCGGCCAAAGGCCAGCGGCACAAAGAGTCCGTTCAACAGCAATGACATCAGCGCCGGCAGGGTCAACAGGACTCCCGCCGCGCGTACGTGCCGTCCTGCCGTCCTGAGCGATCCGTAATCGACCCGTTGCCGCGCGATCAGGACGATTCCGATCAACAGCAGGATGAGTGCCATCGCGATTTCCTTCGTCTTGAACCCCTGCTGCCAGTGTACACGATGTGGCCTCGCTTCGCCGCCCCCGGCCGCTCCTGTTCAGCCGGAATTAATGATTGAACGGGGGTCACTCCTTATGCTCCGCCAATGCGGATTTTGAATGCGCCACAAAATGCAGTACCATGCACCGGGCTGGTGAATGCGGGACAGACCATGGCTTTCGATTTCGAGGCGTTGGCAGGGCACCTGCATGTCGTGGGCGGACGGGTGATCAACGCCGGCCCGCCCGGTTACCTGGTGGAATCGGCGCCGCAGCGCGCAGCGCGCGGCCGTGAAATGGACACCTTCTTCGGCCTTGTCCTGCCCGGAGGGGGCCGGCCGGCCCCGGCCGCCTTTTACGAGCGCATGGTGCAGGTCGCCGCCGAGGACTATTTTGAGAGCAGCGGCAGCGTGACCGCCGGCCTGCGCACCCTGCTGAACAACCTCAACGACAACCTGTATCGCCACAACCTGCAGCACGAAACCCGCTTCGAGGCCTGGATGCTCTGCGCCGTGCTGCACGGCAGCGACGTCTTCCTCGCCCGCGTGGGTGGCGGTGCGGCCCTGCTGCAGGTGGATGACCACATCAGCCCCTTCCCGGCCGAGGCGGAAGGGGGCTTCTCGCCCCCGGGTCTGCCGCTCGGCGCCCAGGCGGAGCCGGACGTCCGCATGACGCACTACAGCCTGAGCAGCGGCGCCCGGCTCGTCATGGGCGACAGCAACTTTGAAGAACTGTTGCGCGTCGAGGACAACGGCTCGATGGACGCGCTGGACGGCGCCGATCTGGCCCAGGTGATCCTCGGCTTCCGCCGCCTGACGCGCGACAGCCTCAGCCTCATGGCCGTCGAATTTGTGCCGCCGGACGCGCCCTCCGGCATTGCCGCGCGTGAAGCGCTCAGCTCGCGGCGCGAGGCCGTTGCGCCGGAAAGCGACGCGCCGGAGGCGGAGCCCGCGGCGATGGGTGCCGGGCAGGTGCGCCGCAGCGCCGGCAGCGCCGCTCTGCGCCTGGCGGACGGGATGGACCGCCTCGGCAACGTGGTCGAGCGCATCGCCGGCCGTGAAGGCGACCCGGAGGCCAGCCGCCTGGCGCGCCTGGCCAACACGGGCAGCATCGTCCTGATCCCGATCGCCGTGGTGCTGCTGGCGCTGGTCATGTGGCTGGGCGGCGCCGGCAGCAGCGAATACGAGCGTTGCGTCGAGGAGGCCTGGCAGGGCGCCCGTCTGGCGCGCAACATCGCCTCCGCCGACGTCAGCGGCACGCTCTCCGGCTGGGCCGCCGTCCAGACGACCGTCGAGCGCTGCACCGCCATGCGCCCCGAGGAAATCGACGTCGCCCTGGTTGAACTGCGGCGCGAGGGCCAGGCGATTGTCGACCGTCTCAATGACATCGAACGTCGTGAAATCTTCGTCGTGGAGGCCTTCCCCAACGCCATCCTGACCGACATCGTGCTGCGCGGGGACGATCTCTACGTGCTCGATTCCGCCAACCAGCAGGTCTACCGCATCACGCTCAATGAGAGCGGGCTTGGCATCGTGCCCGGCTCGCGCCAGCCGGTCGCCACCATGCGCCGCGGCGCGCAGGTGGACCTCTTCACCATCGATACCCTGGTCGGCCTCACCTGGTCCGAGGACGGCAGCGGGCTCAGCCAGAACAACGTGTTGCTGGCCCTCGACGAGGCCGGCGTGCTGGTCGAGTATTCGCCCACCTTCCTCGCGCGCGGCGTGCAGGGCTTGCTGGGCACCGAGCAATGGCGCACGCCGAAACGCGTGACCTCCTGGCGCGGCCGCATTTACATCCTTGACCCCGGCGCCGAGCAGATCTGGCGCTACGATCCGCTCAGCGGCGCCTTCGCCGGCGCGCCGATCGGCTACTTCGCCGGCGCCAACCGGCCCCTGCTGGCGCAGGCCGTCGACTTCGCCATCGACGATTCCGGTCGCGTCTACGTGCTCTTCTCGGATGGCGTCATCGCCCTCTTCCGCGCCGGTGAGGAAATCCGCTTTGGCTATGCCGGCTTCCCGCCCGGGCAGGAAATGCGCCACGCCGACGCGATGTTCCTCAACACCGACCCCGTCGCCCCGGCCATCTACATCGTCGACCGCGAGAGCCGCACCATTTTCGAGACCTCGCTGGCGGGCACCTTCATCAACAGTTACCGCACCTTCGACGAAACGCTCTTCGCCAGTCTGGCGGGCATCGCCGTGGACGAAAACCGCAACCTGATGTACGTGCTCTCCGGCAACTCGGTGCTGGCCTTCAACAAACAGGACGCCTGACGCCCCCCTGTACGGGCCGCGAGAGCGCAAGCTCGAAGCATTCCGCAGGGACGAATGGTCAAATCGCCCGCATCCACAAATGGCAGCGCCGTGTACGGGCGACAAATCTTGTCGCCCGACCGCTTAACCAGCCACACGCGGGCGACTTGATATGTCGCCCGTACAACAAACCGGGATGCGGGCAGGGGTAGCGAGAGCCCAGACTCGAAGCATCCCGCCGGGACGAATGGTCAAACCGCCCGCCCTCACCCTAAATCCTTTCCCGCTCAGTCGCGGGAGTCCTTCCCTCAGGGAGAGGGACTTTGACCACAAAGGGGTTGCCCCGCATTTCTCCCCCTCTCCCTGAGGGAGAGGGGGTTGGGGGGTGAGGGCGAGAACCCGGGCGAACGCCCCGCAGCCTTGCCATATCGCCCGCCTCGTCGGCATGTCGCCCCTACAACAATCCGCGATGCGGGCAGGGACGATTGATCATATCGCCCGCCCTGTCTCGCAGCCCTTTTCCTGTATACTGCGCGCGTCCTTTCCCGGCGGTCATGAAGGGTGACCATGCGCATACCGGTCTGGTTGTTCATCGCGGGGGTGCTGGGCACCATGGCGGCCACGGCACTGGTAGCCGGGCTCGCCTGGTTCGGAATCCGCCAACTCTCGCTGCAGGCCGCCCTGGCAGGCATCGAACTGCCCCCCCTGGCCCTCAACCTGCAGCAGGCGCCCACGCCCTTTCCCACGCTCGCGCCCGCCGTGCAGACCCGCGCGGAAGCGCCGCCCGCCGCGACCCTGCCCGCCGTCATGCCTCCCGCGCTGGAGGACCCGCGCGCGCGCAACATCCTGCTGCTGGGTATCGACCAGCGCGCCGGCACGGTCAGCGACGAACGTTACTTCCGCAGCGACACCCTGCTGGTCGTCCGCATTGAACCCCTGCGCCAGAGCCTGGCGATGCTGTCCGTCCCGCGCGACCTGTGGCTGCCCTTCGCCGATGGCGGCCCGCCCGGGCGCATCAACAGTGCCAACAGCCGCGGCGACAGCCAGGGTTACCCCACCGGCGGCCCGGGCCTGACCGCCGACACCCTGCAGGAAAGCTTCGGCCTGCGCATCGACAATTATTTGCTGGTCAATTTCGACGCCTTCCTCACGGCCGTCGACCTGCTGGCGCCGGAAGGCGTGGAAGTCTGCATCGAGCAGCGCATCGACGACCCCCATTATCCCGACGGCAACTACGGGACCATCCTGGTGACCTTCGAGCGCGGCTGTCAGCCGCTGGACGCGGAGCGTCTGCTGCAATACGCCCGCACGCGCGCCACCCGCGGGGCGGACTTCGACCGCGCCCGGCGCCAGCAACAGGTGTTGATCGCCATGTTGCGCCACATCGCCAGCCTGGAGGGCATCGGTCGCCTCATCAGTCAGGCGCCGGTCCTGTGGCAGGAACTGGGCAGGAGCTTCCGCACGGACCTCAGCCTGGATGAAATCCTGCAGCTTGGGATGTTGCTGCGTGGCATCCCGGAGGAAAATCTTCGCCAGGGCGTGATCGACAACCAGGTGGTGCGCTTCGGCACGACCGCCAACGGGGACCACGTACTCTACCCGGACAACGTGGCCATTCGCGCCCTGATCCAGGAGGTCTTCGGCAACGGCTGACCGGCCGGGGGCAGCGAGAGCGCAAGCTCGAAGCATCCCTCAGGGATGATTGTCAGATTGCCCGTCAGACTGCGGGAGGGCCCTGCCGGATGCGTCGACGGATCGCGCCTTCGTGCGCTGCATTGTCGGCGGCCCGCCACATGGTCTCCAGCCACCAGGTCGCGCCCGCCGCCCGCCAGGCGGCCAGTGTGGCGCTGGCGACGTCGGGGTCCGCGCCGGGCGTCTCTCCCTCCACAATGACGTCGTATGCGCCGGCAGACGGGCGCTGTGAGCGGACCCGCGGCAGGCCTTCGCGCAGGTCTGCCACGCTGGCCTGCTGCGCCTGGCGACTGCCATCCGCAGTCCGCTCAATGACCTGGGGCAGCAGCCCGTCATACTTCAGGGCCCGCCGCATCGACCTCTGGCTGCCCAGGGCGCCCACGACCCAGATCGGGATGCGTGGCTGCTGCAAGGGCGGCGGCGGTGGCGCGAAATCCGTTTCACGCACCTGATAGTGTTTCCCCTGCCAGCTGAAGGGCTGCCCGCGCCACAGGCCGTTGATAATCTCGAGTCCCTCATCCAGCAGCTCGGCGCGCGTCCGCCGGTCCGTCACCTCGCCGAAGGCTTCAAATCCGCTGTCGATAGCGCCCAGACCAACCGACAAGATCACACGCCCGCCACTGAGTCGGTCCAGTGTGGCGCTTTCGCTGGCCAGTTTCCACGGGCGCATGCGCGAAAGTGGGCTAAGCATCGTTCCCAGTCGAATGCGCTCTGTGCGCATGGCGGCGGCCGTGAGACAGACCCAGGCATCCACGCCCCACACCGGCTCCCACACGAAAAAGCCATCCCAGCCGGCCAGTTCGGCCTCGCGCGCCAGGTCGGCGGCCAGGGCAGCATCGCCACCCGGAAGCACGAATCCCCGCTTCATGGCCTTCAGCTTTCGCGGATGGTCACCGAGCGCAACTGGTCGCCCTGCTCGATGGCGTCGACGACCCTCTGTCCCTCGCCCGTGACCGCGCCGAAGACCGCGTGGCGCCCGTCCAGGTGGGGCGTCGGCACGTGCGTGATGAAGAACTGCGAGCCGTTGCTGTCGGGGCCGGCGTTGGCCATGCTGAGGATGCCGGCGCGGTCGTGCTTCAGCGCCAGCGCCGACTCCTCGTCAGCGAAGCGGTAGCCGGGCCCGCCCCGACCGCTGGCCGTGGGGTCGCCGCCCTGGGCCATGAAGGGCGGGTCCTTGATGACGCGGTGGAAGACTGTGCAGTCGTAAAAGCCCTCGCGCGCCAGAAAGACGAAGTTGTTGACGGTGACGGGCGCTTCACTGGCGAAAAGCTCGACTTCGAAAGAGCCGCGGTCGGTGTCGAAAATGGCCGTCCAGGACTTTTCGGCGTCGATCTGCATGGCGGGCGGGGCATCGTATTGCTGAATGATTTTCTCCTGTTCGCAGTTGACGGCCCCCTCCGGCGTGGGGGTCTTCGGCAGGCCGGTGGTGCAGGCCGTCAGCAGGAGAAATGCGATCAGAAGGCGGGGGGTCCCGGGCATGTGATTTCCTGGTCCTGTGCTGGCGCGTCGTCATGGCGGCAGGTGTTGCGTCCACACCGGGACGGCAATAGCTGCGCGCTATACTGGCATCATGACCCGTCCCCGCCATTCCTGCAATGCAAAACCGCGTCGACGCAACCCCGCCTGGCGGGCCGCGTGAAGGCCCTCGTCACCGGCGCCACCGGCTTCGTCGGCTCGCACGTGGCGCGCGCCCTGGTCGAGGCCGGCCACGAGGTCCGCGTACTGCATCGCCGCAGTTCGCGCCTGGACGCCCTGCAGGGCCTGGACTGCGAGACGGTCATCGGCGACGTGCTGGAGCGCGAGGCCCTCGCGCAAGCCTGTCGGGGCTGCGAACTGGTCTTCCACGTGGCGGCGGTGGCGGCCTACTGGCGTACCGAACGCTCGCAGATGTACGCCATCAACGTGGAGGGCACCCGGCGGGTGCTGGCCGCCGCGCGCGCGGCCGACGTGCGCCGCGTGGTCTTCACCAGCAGCGCCGCCTCCCTCGGTCTGCGCCGCGATGGCCGCCCCGTCGATGAATCGGCGCGCTTCAATGTGTATCCGCACCGCTTCCCCTACGGCCACAGCAAGCACCTGGCCGAGCGCTGCGTGCAACACGCCGTGAAGGAGCAGGGCCAGGACGTCGTCATCGTCAACCCGGTCATCGTGACGGGCCCGGGCGACCTGAACCTCATCTCCGGCCGCTTTGTCACGGAAATGCAGCGCCTGCAATGGCTGATCCCGGTCAGTTCGGGCGGCGTGGGCGTGGTCGACGTGCGCGACGTGGCCCGCTGGCACCTGGCGGCGGCGGAACGCGGCCGCTGCGGCGAGCGCTACATCCTCGGCAACGCCAACTACAGCCTGCGCGAGTGGTACGCGCTTTGCGCCCGGGCCGTCGGCGTGGCGCCGCCGCTGTTGCAACTGCCGGATGCGGCGCTGCCGCTCCTGGCCGGCCTGGTGGCCCTGGCGCGGCGACTTGGCATGCAGCCGCCCGCCGATCCCTCGCAGATCCGCATGGGCGGGCGCCGTCTGCACTTCGTCTACGACAAGGCGCACAGAGACCTGGGCCCGCCACAAATTGACATGTTGCAGAGTTTGCAGGATACGACCGACTGGTACCGTGCGCGCGGCTTGCTGCAGGAGGGGCGCCTGGGTCGCCTGCTGCGGGCCCTGCGCCCCGGCTGAGCGCGGCTACTCGCCTTCGCCGACCGGTTCGCGATTGGTGGTGATGCTGGTCCAGGCGAGGCGGTCGCTGCGCAGGTGGGCGTAGACCGGCTTTTCGTTGCGCAAGAGGTCCACCAGGACGGAGATATCGCGGAAGGGCAGATAGATGGTGCCCTTGCGACCTTCCAGATCGACCAGGGGCTGCGGGAAGGGCGAGCCTTCCTCAAGGAAATAGACGTCCAGCATGGCGTCCTCGCCGAGGCAGCGCACGATGCCGCGCAGCAGAATCTCCTGGCCGTCGACGTCCATGCGCTCCAGCTGGCGCAGGACGACCATGTATTCGCGGATTTCGAAGATATCGCTGCCCCTGGCGCTCACGGGATGTCCTCCCGTCAACCGCCCTGGTCGCCGGCCGTGGCGGGACTCTCAACGTCTTCTTCTTCTTCGTCCCGGTCTTCCCAGCTGATGATCCAGACGCAGGCGCCGGCCACCAGGGTGGATGCCGTCATCAGGGCGATCCACTGGCCGGGTAGCAGACCGACGTCGCGCGCTTCCCAGGCGAGCATGGCATCCATGCCGCCGGCCAGTACGATCCAGGCCGAAAGCCGCGGGTGACGCAATGCCAGTTGCGTGACGGGCCAGGCCTCAATGCGGGTCAGCAGGGAATTGAGCCGATCCATCCGTCCACTCCTTCAGGCTGGCACGCAGCATACCGTGGCAGGGCGGGGGCGGCAAGGACAACTTGCGACTGACCCGCCCCCGCGGTCATAATCGCCGTATTCGACGGCGATGGAGTTTCTCTCATGACCGCAGTCATCCGCATGCTCGGCGACTCCCTGCGCGCGTTGTTTGGCGGGGGCGGCCAGCCTGGTGCGGACCGCGACGGACGCGCCCTCTGGGTCTACGTGCGGCCGCATCGCTGTGACGATGTTCTGCGTGTACGCATCGACATGATGAATGATCTGAGCCAGCGCGACGACGGCGACGGCTACCACGTGCGCAAGCTGGCCAGCAGCGCCAACTATCGCTGCAACCAGGTCGAACTGGAACTGGACTTCGACCGCCGTCGCCGCATCGAGCGCCGCGAGGCCCATGGCGGCAGCTTCGTTGAACGCGAGGACTGGGAGGCCTGGCAGGCGGCGCAGTCCTCCTCCTGAATCCCGCATACAACGGGAAAGGGTGTTTCGTCCAGGCGTGCCCGCAAAGGTCCCGCCTGGTTAATCTTCTGGTATAAACGACCAAAACTATTGCCCCTGGCGTAACCAATGGGCCTCAGGTCATATCTCGGCAACATGCTGAACGACCCGGTGCGGGGTCTGCAGATCTCGCTCCTGATGATCGTGCTGCTGATCATCTTCGGCGCCTTCGGCTACATGATCATCGAGCGCATGACGCCGATCGACGCGCTCTACATGACCATCATCACCGTCACGACCGTGGGTTTTGGCGAGATCACGCCTCTCAGCGTGCCTGGCCGGGTCTTCACCTCGCTGTTGATTCTGACGGGCATCGTCACCGCCACCAACGCCCTCGGCAACATGGCCAGCATTCTGCTGGGCCAGCACCTCTGGCAGTCCTTACGGGAGCGTCGCATGAAAACCGAACTGGAAGCCTTGCACAATCACTACATCATTTGCGGCTTTGGTCGCATGGGCGATCAGGTCGTTCGTGAACTGGGGGAACGCGGCCACGTTTTCGTGGTGGTCGACATGGACAGCGAGGTCCATCACCAGTTTCTGGAAAGCAACGTTCTGCACGTCATCGGCGACGCCACGGACGACAACGTGCTGATCGCCGCCGGCATCGAAAGGGCGGCGGGCCTGGTGGCATCGCTGGACAACGACCCCGATAACATGATGGCCGTGCTGACGGCCCGTGGCCTCAATCCCGACCTGCACATCGTGACGCGCGCCACCAGCGTGGAGGCCGAAAGCAAATTGCATCGCGCCGGCGCGGACCACGTCATCAGCCCCTGGCAGACCGGCGGCCACCGCATGACCATGGCCCTGCTCAAACCGGTCGTGCACGAGTTTATGGACCTGCTGCTCGAACCCGGCTTTCAACCGGGCTGGGAACTGGGGCAAATCCCGATTGAAGAGGACTCGCAACTGGCCGGGCACAGCGTTGCCGAGGCCGGCCTCTACCAGACCAGCGCCGTGACCGTGCTCGGCGTCCGCCACGTGGACGGCGAAATCACCCTGATCCCCAGCCCGCAACGCGTGTTGCGCAACGGCGAGACCATCATCGTCATCGGGCCGCCCGATTCCATCCGCCGCGTCGAAAGTGTCGCGGACCTGCAGCCGGTGATCAGGCGGACAAGAGTGGCTCGATGACGCCCAGCAGCAGCCAGAGACTGAAGGGCGCCAGCAGGACGACCGGCAGCAGCGTCAGCCAGGGCAGTCGGCCAGGCAGCAGCCGCGTCCGCCAGGCATCCAGGCCGCGGGCCAGCAGCAGCGCCAGGGGCAACAACGCCGGATACAGATAACGCCCCTGCAGTTGCACAAACTCAAGGTTGTAGAAGAGGTAGGCCAGCGCCGTCAGGCCGATGACCAGCCACAACGCCCTGTGCAACTGGCGCAGCCCGCGCCCCGGGCGGGGCCGCCCTGCCAGCAGCAGACCGCTGACGGCGGCCAGACTCAGGGCCAGCGGGGGCAGCAGCAGACGCCCCTGCAGGGGCAGCGCCATCCAGCCGAACTGACCCCAGAAGCTGGTGAAGGTGTCGCGCAGGGCGCGCTGCGCCCAGGCGGCCACGCCCAGGTCCGCGACAAGGTCGGCGCTGCGCAACTGGTCCACCACCACGCGGTCGTGGGCGGCCAGGCCCAGCAGGTCCGGCCAGCCATAAACGGCCAGATTGCGCGCCCACCACAGCCCGCCGATCAGGAGCGCCGGCAGGAGCAGGCAGGCCAGCCCGCCCAACAGCAGTTGCTGTGCCGGCCGCCGTCGCCCGAGGCCCGCCGGCCACAGCCGCAGCAGCAGGACCAGGGGCAGGAGACCGGCGACGAAGTAGCCGCCCGGCTTGGTGACCAGCAGCAGCCCGGCCAGCAACCCCATGAACCACAGCGGCCAGAGGGCCTGTCGGCCGCTGTGCCACAGCCACAGCCCGACGCCCGTCAGCGCCAGGAAGAGCAGCGCCGCCGCGAAGGTAATGAGCCCGTAGAGCAGCAGCAGAACGCAGAGTACCAGGGCCGGCGGCAGCAGCGCGCGCGCCAGGCGCTGCAGGCCGGCGCGGTCGCCGCGCAGCCAGCGCGCCAGCGCCACCAGCGCCAGGCCGATCAGCACTTCGTTGAGGCTGTCGTTGTTGACCGCGCTCATCATCGCCAGGTGTTGCGGCAGAAAGGCGACGAAGGCCGCCGCCGTCAGTGCCAGCCAGGGTCGACCGGGCAGGGCCGCCCGCGCCAGCGCGTGGGCGCAATACACCACACCCGCGCCCGGCAGCGCCGAAAAGAGGCGCAGCGCCAGCAGGCTTCCGGCGCTCCATTCGTAAACGAGGGCCGCCAGCAGGTAATAGAGCGGCGGCTGGTGGTCCTCATATTGCAGGGGGGCGAGGGTCTCCGGCGTGGCGCCGGCGAAGCGTTCGCCCGTCAACCGGGCCAGCAGCGCCTGGTCCCAGTCGCCGGGCTCGATGACGGGGCAGCAGCGGGGCGCCGGGGCCTCGTGCAGCTGACGCAGCACGTTGTAGTGCGCCGGTTCGTCGGGCGCCTGCCAGGCGGGCGTGCGCGCAGCGAAGAGCGCTGCCAGCAGCAGGTACGCGACCAGCAGGAAGGCGAGGGCGGCCCTTTCGTTCAGGCGCACGGCTTGTATCCATCGGCGGCGCGCCGGTTGACAGCGCGCCTCTTCCGGTGCAGGCTTGCGAAACAACGGGAAACAGTGAGGAAGGCCCTGTCATGGCAGCCAACATGGTCCGGCCCAACGCGGAAGTCGCCGCCCGCATGCACGCCCTCATGGCGGACCAGGCGGCGCAGCCCGGAAAGATGTTCGGCTCGCCCTGTTACAAGGTGAACGGCAAGATGGCGCTGGGCGTCTTTGGCGACGGAATCGTGCTCAAGCTTGGCGAGACCCGCAGCCGCGCCCTGATCGAGTCCGGCGCCGCGCAGTCCTTCGAGCCCATGCCCGGCAGGGCCTGGCGCGAATGGGTGCTGCTGACCGGGGGCTTCGAGGACGCCGGGCCGCTGCTGGCCGAGGCCGTGGCCTTTGTGCGGCGCGAAACCGCCGGGTGAACCCGGGCTGTGACCGCGGGGACGCCGGTGAACGATCCCCTGCTGGCCTGGCGGCCTGAATTTCCCGTCCTTGAGCGCTGTCACTATCTGGTCAGCCATTCGCTGGGCGCCATGCCGCGCGGCGTGCGCGACAGTCTGGCGGCCTACGCCGACAGCTGGGACCGGCACGGCGTACGCGCCTGGAACGAGTCCTGGTGGACGCTGGGGCGCGAGGTGGCGGACAGCATCGCGCCGCTGCTGAACGCGCCGTCCGGCAGCCTCGTGCTGCAACAGAACGCCAGCATCGCCAACAGCATCCTCTTCTCCGCCCTTGATTTCAGCGATCCGCGGCGCAATCGCGTCGTCATCAGCGACATGGACTTCCCTTCGGACAGCTTCGCGTTGCGGCAGTGGACGCCGCCGGGCGTGGAAATCTGCATGCTGCGCTCGCCGGACGGCATCGGCCTCGATATCGATGAGTTGCTGGCCGCAATCGACGAACGCACGCGCCTCGTCAGTTTGTCGCACGTCCTGTTTCGCTCCGGCTGCATCCTGCCGGCGCGCGACATCGTCTCCAGGGCGCAGGCGGTCGGCGCGCAGGTGCTGCTCAACGGTTACCACAGCGTGGGCGTCATTCCGGTTGACGTGACCGCGCTTGAAGTGGATTTCTACGTCGGCGGCACCCTGAAGTGGCTCTGTGGCGGGCCAGGCGGGGTCTTTCTCTACGTGCGACCGGACCTGTTGGCCGGGCTGCAGCCGAAGGTCAGCGGCTGGCTGGCCCTGCAACAGCCCTTCGCCTTTGACAGCGAGCACTTCCCGCTGCGCGAGGACATCGGCCGGCTGCAGAACGGCACGCCCGGCATCGCCTCGCTGCACGCCATTCGGCCGGGCATTGACATTGTGCGCAAGGTGGGGGTGGCGGCCATCCGCGAAAAGTCGCGGCGCCAGACGGCGCTGCTGGTCGACCTGGCCCGACGCGCGGGACATGCCCTGGGCTCGCCGGCGGAAGCGGAACGCCGCGCAGGCACGGTCACGGTCATGCCGGCCCACGCCTGGGAGGTCTCGCGGGAGTTGCTGGCGCGCGATTATGTCATTGACTACCGTGAGGGCGCCGGCATCCGTATCGCGCCCCATTTCTATTCCAGCGACGGGGAAGTGCGCGGTGTCATGCAGGCTGTCGACGACATTCTTGCGGAAGGCAGCTGGCGGCGCCACAGCGCGCAGGGGCCGGATCACGGTAGCGCCACCTGAAGCGCGCGCGCCTCAACGGGCGAAATCCACCGCCCGCGTCTCGCGGATGACCTGGACCTTGATCTGGCCGGGATACTGCATGGTCTCCTCGATCTTGCGCGCCACGTCGCGCGAGAGTTGCAGGGCCTGCAGGTCATCGACGTCGTCCGGCCGGATGATGATGCGCACTTCGCGGCCGGCCTGCAGGGCGTAGCTCTGGTCCACGCCATCGAAGCTGGCGGCGATTTCCTCCAGGGTCTTCACGCGCTTGATGTAGGATTCGAGGCTCTCGCGCCGGGCGCCGGGCCGGGCGCCGGAGATGGCGTCGGCGGCCTCGACGATGTAGGCCTCCACGTAGGCCGGTTCGACCTCGTGATGGTGGCTGGCGACGCAGTTGACCACGTTTTCGCGCACGCCATGACGCTTGATGAAGTCCGCGCCCAGCAGGGCGTGCGTGCCCTCCACCTCGTGGTCGATGGCCTTGCCGATATCGTGCAGCAGGCCGCCGGCGCGCGCCACGTCGACGTCCGCGCCCAGTTCCCCGGCGATCATGCCGGCGATGTGCGCGGTCTCGATGGCGTGGGCATGCATGTTCTGGCCGTAACTGGTGCGGAACTTCAGCCTTCCCAGCAGTCTGATGATCTCCGGATGCAGGCCGGGGACGCCGGCCTCGAAGGCGGCCCGTTCGCCTTCCTCGCGGATGGTCTGGTTCACTTCTTCGGTGGCATCCTCGACCAGCTTCTCGATTCGGGCGGGATGGATGCGTCCGTCCGTCACCAGTTTGCCCATCGCCTGGCGCGCCACCTCGCGCCTGACGGGGTTGAAGCTGCTGATGGTGACGGCCTCGGGTGTGTCGTCGACCACCACGTCAACGCCGGTGGCCAGCTCGAAGGCGCGAATGTTGCGACCGTTGCGCCCGATGATGCGCCCCTTCATGTCGTCCGAGGGCAGGGGCACCACGCTGACCGAAATCTCGCTCACGTGCTCGCTGGCCAGGCGTTGCACCGCCAGCGAGATGATGTTGCGCGCCCGTGTGTCGGCTTCCTCGCGCGCGCTGGCCTCGACCTGGCGAATGATGCGCGCCATGTCGTTGCGGGAATCGTTTTCGACGACCGCCATCAGTTCCTCGCGCGCTTCCTCCTGCGTCATGCGCGCGATGCGCTCAAGTTCGGTCTTGCGCTCATCTTCCAGTTTGCCCAGCCTGTTTTCGCGTTTGTCCAGCCGGCTCTGTCGCTTGTTCAGGTTCTGGTCGCGCTGCTCAAGACGGTCCAGGCGCGTGTCCTGTTGCGTTCTGCGCTGCTGCAAACGGTCCGCCTCGCGGTCCAGTTCGCGCCGGCGCCGGTTGGCCGTCCGCTCGGATTCCTCCAGCAAGACGCGGGCCTTTTCGGTGGCTTCGGCGATGGTGGCCGCGGCGTCGCGCGCGGCTTCATCGCGCGTGGCCTGGTTCTGGGTTTCGGCCAGCGTGCGCCAGTTTTCCACCTGGGCGTCCTGGTGCCGACGTAGCAGCAGAAGAGAGACGATGGCGCCCAGGGCCACGCCGATGAGCAGCGTCGCCGAGGGGATCAGGTGTTCCATGTCGGGTAGTCCTCCTGCCTGCTGGCAGGGAAGGCCTGTTCGTCTTCCCTGGCTTCTGTCAATAGTTCTTCCACGACCTCGCGACACAGGTCGGCCTCGAAGCCACGCCGCTGCAGGCTGTCCCACAATTTGCGCCGCAGCTTCTCCGGAGTCTCTCCCCGTCGCCGGCGCAGACTCCTGCGCGCCGCGCGCCGGGCCGCGTCCAGACTGTCCACGTCGACCAGCGCGCTTTCGATGATCTCTGTCGCCACGCCCTTTTGACGCAGCTCGTAGCCCAGCGCGCGGCGACCCATGGGCCGAAAACGCAGCCGGTCTTCCACCCAAAAGCGGGCAAAGGCGACATCATCCAGCCATCCCTGTTGCGTCATGCGTTCCAGCGCTGCGGCGATGGCATCGTCTGTAAAGCCCTTGCGCCCCAGGTTGCGGCGCACTTCCGCCACGCTGCGCGGCCGGTAGGCAAGGAAGCGGGCCGCCTTGTCAATGGCGCGAAGGACCTCGTCCTCCTGCTGCAGGCGGGCGACCGCCGCCTCGTCCAGGGGCTGACCGACGCCCAGACCGGCTGCCAGGGTCGATGCCAGACTGAAGGCGCGGTCGCCATCCAGAAAGACGTCAACCCGATCGCGTTTGCGTTTGTCGGCCTGCAAGGCGGTGATCGTCGCCATGAAATTGTTGCCCGGGAACGCACAAGGCCGCGGCCGGAATCATCACGGTTGCGGCCTTCAGCAGTCCCTGCCGATGCGTTGCGAAACGTTGTGTCGGGCGTTTCGTTGTTGCTGGAAACCTCGATCCGTTCCGGGAAGCCTGCTTGTACGATCCTCTCTTCAGACAGCCAGGTTCCCTTGACCGGTTACAACTTTCACCTCACGCACGCCGGAAGGCCTGCGTTCACGTTGGCACCACAACTCGTGTCGTTATGTTACTGTTAACACATTAACACGACATGCAATGGCTCGCCAGGCGATTGGTATTCTATGGACGGGCCGGTCCCGCTTCCGGCGCACGCAGGCAAGGAAAATCGATGGCTGAAGGACCGCAGGCCCCGCGCGTGCTCGTCACCGGCAGCAGCTTTCCCGGCGCCGGCGTTGCCGCGGCCCTGCTGGCGGAAGGCGCCCGCGTCTCCCTCCTGCAACGGGACCACGATTACCCCCTGCCGGAACCCCTGGCGAGCAACGTCAGTCCGCTCGTCGCCGACGTCTGGAACCCCGCCAGCCTGAGCGGGCGGGCCCGCGGCCATCACCTGACGATTCACACCGTAGGCAGCATGGTCGCCGACCCGGCGCGCGGCCTCAATCACCACTGGCTCAATTTTGTTTCCGCGCGCAACGTGGCCAACATGTGCGTCAGCGACGGTTGTCCGCGCCTGGTGTTGCTCAGCTGCGCCCGCGCGCCATGGATCAACCGCGGCTACGTGCGCGCCAAGCGCGCCGCCGAGGACTACTGTCTGCGGGTCGGTCTGGAGACGCTGATCATTCGCGCGCCGCTGACCTGGATTCGTGGCCAGCGCCGTCAACCCATCTTCTGGCTGATGACTCTGCTCGGCAGCGTGCCGCCGACCTCCTGGCTCGGTTTCGGCCGCAGCGCACCGCTGCAATTCGATATCTTCGCGCGGGGTGTGGCGCGCATCGCCCTGTACCCGAAACCCGGCCAGCAGTTGTACTGGCGCCGGGACCTGCGCCGTCGCAACAGCAACCGCGAAGCCCGACATTACATGCCGCCGGCGCTTCCCGAAGCGGAGTCGGAGCCCGATGAGGAAGACGTCCCCTTCGGCTGGCTGCCGCCGGCTTCCGATGCCTGAGAGCGTTACAGCCGGTGCCGGTCTCCCGGTTCCTCCACACGCCACCCGGCGGTCCCGGCCAGTCGGTAACGCCGCAGGGGTCGCAGTCGCGCCAGGCGCTCGTGCCGGGCGGCCTGGCTGAGCCGCAGTTGCAGCTGACGCAGGCCGGCGTCCATCTCCGCCGCATCGGCATAGCCAAAGCGGTAAGACAGGAAGTGCGGGTGATCGTCGAGAAAGGCGAGGGCGTGCTCCAGGGCCGTCTGCAATTCTGCCGTCGCCTGGGGCCGGCCGACCTGTAGCAGGGCCTGGACCGGCAGGCGCATGTTGCGCGTCATCACGTCCAGCAGCACTGGCGTATGAAAAAAGCGACCCGGCCCGGCGGCGTGCTCCAGGTCGGCTGCCTGCAGGGAGTCCTCGTCGGCGCCCAGCTCCAGTATGCAATCGAAATGTTCGTCCTGTATGCGCTGGCTGGCGCGGCGCTCCGCCTCGGGGATGAGGGCCGCGATCTGGTCCATGATGTGGGTTGCGGCCGCGCCCAGCGCCTGCTTGCGCGATAAGCCGGGCAGGTCCACGCGGACGGGCGGCAGGGGCTGACCGATGTTCATGGTCAGCCGTGGCCGTTTCAGCGCGAGCACGGCGCCCAGCGCGCCTTCCATCCCGCCGAAGCCGATCGGCAGCACCGGCGCGCCGCTGTGATAGCTCAGCCAGGCCACGCCGGTATGGGCGCGTTTCAGCACCGGCGACCAGATGCCGCCTTCCGGGAATATGCCGACCACGCCCCTCTGGCGCAGAATGTCCAGCGGCAACCGCATTTCATGACGCCGGGCGTTGCCGCGGTCCACCGGCAGGAAACCCCAAAGCCTGACGATCCAGGCGTAGCGCGGGTCCATGGGGATGTCGCCGGTGCCGATGACCTCGATTTCCCAGGGCGTCAGCAACACCATCAGCACCACTTCCATCAGCGCCACGTGGTTGCCCACCAGAATCAGCGGGCCGCGGGCCGGCAGGTTGGCGCGGCCCTGTACCTCGGTGCGCGTCAGCAGGCGGAGGGCGAGCCGCCCGAGGGGGCGCAGCGCACGGCGCAGCAGCACCCGGCGCGGATAGCGGATGCTGTAGTCACTTTCTCCACTCATGGTCTCCGCCGGGGCCGGACGCCGCAGGGTCGCGGGCGACCCCTAAAGCGACAACACACGCGCCGCACCGGGCAGGGGGACGACCACGTGGCGCGTATCCACCACCAGCGCGCTGTGGTCGGCGACCTGCTGCCAGTCGATGGCGCTGTGGTCGGTGATGACGACCACACAATCCGCCGCAGCCAATTCCGCCGCATCCAGGGGCTGGCTGTACAGGCACTGTCCGTCCGGCAGGCGCAGCTGCGGCACCTGCGGGTCGTGGTAGCGGACGGCGGCGCCCTTCTCCATGAGCAGGGCCAGCACGTCCAGCGCGGGGCTTTCGCGGACGTCATCCACGTCGCGCTTGAAGGCCACGCCAAGCACGAGGACGCGCGCGCCGCGCACGGCCTTGCCCTCGTCGTTGAGCGCGTCGCTGATGCGTTGCGCGACGTGCAGGGGCATGGCGGTGTTGATTTCGCTGGCCACCTCGATGAAGCGGGCATTGTAGTTGAGGGTCTTCAGCTTCCAGCTGAGGTAGTGGGGATCGACCGGGATGCAATGGCCGCCCAGGCCCGGGCCGGGGAAGAAGGGCATGAAACCGAAGGGCTTGCTGGCCGCCGCCTCGATCACCTCCCACACGTCGATGTTGAGGCGGTTGCACATCAGTGCCATCTCGTTGACGAGGCCGATGTTGACGGCGCGGAAGGTGTTTTCCAGCAACTTGGTCATCTCGGCCACGGTGGGCGAACTGACCGGCAGGACCTGGTCGACGGCGGTGGAGTAGAGCGCCACGGCGACTTCGGTACAGGCCGTCGTGATGCCGCCGACAATGCGCGGCGTGTTGCGCACGCCAAACTCCGTATTGGCGGGATCGATGCGCTCGGGTGAAAAGGCCACGAAGATGCTCTCGCCGGCCACGAGTCCGCGTTCCTGCAGGCGCGGCAGGATGATCTCGCTGGTGGTGCCGGGCCAGGTGGTGCTCTCCAGCACGATCAACTGGCCGGCGCGGCAGACCTCGACGAGCGCCTCCAGGGCGTGCAGGATATAGGACATGTCGGGGTCGCGCGTCTTGCGCAGGGGGGTGGGCACGCAGATGCTGATGGCGTCGGCGGCGGACAGCGCCCGGTAGTCGTCGGTGGCGCAGAGCCGGCCGGCCGCGACCAGCGGCGCGACCGTTTCATGGGCGACGCCAGGGATGTAACTGCGGCCTTCATTGAGTTGGGCCACCTTGTCCAGGTCCAGGTCCAGGCCCGTGACCCGAAAGCCGGCGCGGGCAAATTCAAGCGCCAGCGGCAGCCCGACATAGCCCAGGCCCACAATGCCGATGCGGGCGCTGCGGGCCTGGAGTTTTTCCAGCAACTTTTCGCGATGATTCACTTTGTCATTCCCTGACCGCCGCGCGCGCGAAGTATACACGAAATGCGGCGGCCAGGGTCCGGCTGGCCCTAGACGTCGGGCGCGGGCGCCAGCGCCTCCTCCGGCAGTTGCCGGGCGAACTGCTCCAGCCAGGCTTCCATGTCGAAGTCGGGGTGGAACTGTTCCATCATGGCTTCCATCAGGGCCTCGACGTCAACGTCCTCGCCCAGGCGCTCCTGCAAGGCTTCCAGGTCCATCATGCCGCCTGGTGGCAGCATGCGCCCGCGAAAGCCAAAGGGCGGCATGCTCCCGCCCGCGCCGAGAGTCACGTCGAGTTCCATGCTCTCGCCGGCCCGCAGCAATTCCAGTTGCAGGGTCTCGCCCGGGTCGTAGGCCAGCAGCCGCTCACGCAGGGTGCGGCGGGCATCGACCGGGTCGCCCTCCACCGCCACGACGATGTCCTCCGCCAGCAGACCGGCGGCCTCCGCCGGCGATTCCGGCAGCACGCGCAGGATCAGGGCGCCCTCCTGCTGCGTCAGTTCGCGCTCCGCGGCGAGGTCCGCGTTCAGGTCCATGTATTCCACGCCCAGCAGGGGCTGACCGGCTTCCATGCGGAATTCGAAGTCTTCCGGCAGGACCGGCATGCCCTCGCGCGGCATCATGCGCTCGCGGCGGCCCGTGGTGGCTTCGAGTGTCAACTGTTCGCCATCGCGTTCGACGCCCAGGGCAATGGCGGCGCCCGGCTCCAGCGCGCGGATCAGTTCAGCGGCCTGCAGGGGCGTGTCAACGCTTTGGTCGTTGATGCTGCGCAACAGGTCGCCTGTCTGCAGCCCGGCCTGGGCCGCCGGTGATTCCGGCAGCACGTCCTGCACCAGCACACCCGCCTCGCCGCTCACCAGGCTGACGCCCAGGAAAGCGCTGTCGCGGAAGGCCTGCCAGCGGAGGACCGGCGTCGTCGCGCTCCCCAGGGTGACGTCGAGTTCCAGTTCTTCCCCGTCCCGCAGGACGGTCAGGGAGATTTGCTCGCCGATGGCCAGCGCCTGGATCGTTGCCGCCAGTTCCTCCGGCGCCACGTCGGCGCCGTTGACCCCGGTGATGAGGTCATCCACCAGCAGCCCGGCGTCTTCCGCCGGCGATCCGGCCTGCACCTCGCGCACGAGGGCGCCGTCGTCCTCCACCGAATAGGCGATGCCGAGGAAGGGGCGTTCGCCCGTTTCCTGGGCCATGACTGCGCCGCCCAGGAGCAGCGTCAGGACCAAAATAGCAGGAATAATGCGCATGTCTGTCCCTCCTGTTACCGCTTCGTATCGTTTTTACGCAGCGACTTTAGGAAAGGTGTAAATGTCCGCTTAGCGTTCGGTGAGAGTCAGCGCTCGTCCTCGTTGTCGCTGCCCCGCATGCGGCGCGAGAGAAAGTCGCCCATCAAACCGGACATCAGCATGCTGGAGGGTGAGGGCAGGTCGGACTTGCGGTCATCGGCGTCCCAGCGGTTGTTGCTGCGACGGTTGATCCAGGCGCTGTATTCCTCTTCGGCGCCGGTCAGGAGGGCTTCCAGGGCATCGCGGTCGCCGTCGGCCAGCGCCCCGCGAGCCTGCTGCAGGGTGACCAGCAGGTCATCGAGCCAGCGCAACAGGGGTTCGCGGTTGTGCAGCCACTGGTCGCGCAGGTCATCAGGATGCCGGTCGAAGAGCTGGTGCGTCAGGCGGCCGAAGGGCGGGTTGGTCAGGCGTTGCAGGTCGTTCCAGCCCGGGCTGTGCGACAGGCAGTGGAAACTGGCCACGCCCAGCAGCGCGGGCAGATCGACCGTGGCAGCGCTCAGGATGTCGTGCTCCATGGCGTCCATGAAATGCGGCGTCGCGCCCAGCAGGGTGCTGAAGTCGCTGGCCAGTTCCACTGCCGCGCGCGAGCAGTCGGGCGCCGGCATCAGCAGCATGTTGCCGTCGTCGAAGAGGTCTTCCGCGGCGTGGTCGGCATCGTCGACGCCATCAAAGAGGTAACGGGCGTTGACGACCGGCGTCACCTGCACCAGATGCGCGTCTTCGGGCAATTGCTCCTGCGCCAGTCGCGAAGCCGGCGCTTTCAGTTGCGCCATGTCGAGTACGACCGCGCCCGGCTGCAGGTTGCCCGCCAGGGCCTGCCATGCCGGACCTTGCTCTGGCAGCGGCAGGGCCAGCACGACGATATCGCGGTCGCGCGCGGCGCTGGCCAGGTTGCGCTCGATCCTGTCGCAGATGCCGGCGCGTTTCGCCGTTTCCAAAATGCCTGGCCGCGGGTCAGCCCCGCGGACGTCAAAGTGTTGCGGCGCCCGCTTGCTGCGGTTGCAGCGCCGCAGCGCCAGCGCGACCGAACTGCCCGTGCGGTCCAGACCGATAATCGTCACGGTGATGGTTTTGGCCATGGGCACACTCCTGCCTGCTGCCCTCCATTATAGCGATTGCCTGGCTGCGTCCGGTCAATTGCGCTCGTCCGCCGCGCGCAAGCGCGCCAGCTCTTCGTCGTCGACCGCTTTCCCCTCGTGGTTTTCGATCAGCCAGGCGGCGCGCTCGCTGGCGCCCGCCGCGCGCGCCATCCGCGCCCCCCAGGCGGGGTGCTGTTCGTGTAGCAAAAAGGGCCGCACCAGCGGGTCGGCTTCGCTGCCCCGGGCCAGCCGCCGCGCCAGGGCCGGCGCCAGCCGGGGCAAAACCACCACCAGGACACGTTGCCACAGGGGGAAGGGCCAGCGCGTCTTGCCCAGGTCGTGCAGCAGGGCGGCCACCGCCAGGTCAGGCCCTGGTGAGTCTTCAGCCTGCAGCGCGCGCAGCACGCGCAAACTGTGCAATTGTTCGCTGCGACGCAGGCGCCCGAAGCACTGCTGCAATTCCGGCGAAAGGTGCCGCTCCGCCAGCGCCTGGTCGACCGGCCGGGAGAAGGCCAGCAGGGCGTTCAGCCCCTGGCGCAGGCGACGCCCGGCGCCCACCTTAACCCAGCAGCAGGCGCGTAAAGCGGAAGGCCGGCCCGCTGATCAACATGCCGAAGAGATTGAAGATGCCGCTGAAACTGAGCAGGATCAGGGCGAAGAAGGCGTACTGGCTGTACTGGCGCCATTGCGCGCTGCCCCAGGTCCAGGCCTGCTGCGCGGGCAGCAGGGCGTAGACCACGTGCCAGCCATCCAGCGGAAAGAGCGGCAGCAGGTTGAAGAGGCAGAGCAGCACGTTGATGAAGACGATGGTCCAGATCATGGTGGCCACCGGCCGCACCAGCGCCAGCGGCAAGGCGCCCGAGCGCAGCAGGGGCTCCATCATCTGGTAGAGCAGAGCGAAGAGCAGGGCCAGCAGCAGGTTGGCCAGGGGGCCGGCCGCCACCGCCGCCAGAAAGCCGTAGCGCGGGTTGCGCATGCGCTGCGGCGAGATCGGGGCGGAGCCGAGGATGCCGAAGCCAAGCAGCGCGAACATCAGCCAGCCCAGCCAGTTGATGTGCACCAGCGGGTTCAGCGTGAGACGGCCCTGTTGCGCCGGCACCGGGTCGCCCATCCGGTGCGCGACGTAGTTGTGGGCGAATTCGTGCACCGTCATGCCCAGTCCGACGGCCACGATGGCGCCCAGAATCCCTTCCAGCGAAAGGTTGCCGAGCAACAGCACGGGATGCTCCCTGCTTCAGGTTGGCCAACTCCGGCAGTATAGCATGGTCCCTGTGCAGTCCGGCATGACTGCGCTATACTTTTTTGGCGGGCGGAGGCAGCCATGGCCGACGTGCATGAGGTTCAGGTCGACGACCGCGTGCAGCTTCGCAAGCCACATCCCTGTGGCAGCGACATCTGGGTCGTCTACCGCATCGGGGCGGACATCGGTCTGCGTTGCAGCGGTTGCCGGCGCAGGGTGTTGTTGACGCGGAGGGAATTCGCCAAACGCGCGAAACGGCTCCTGCGTGGGCCGCTGTGATCCCGGCCCAGGATACCAACGCGCGGAAACACGAGGCATGTTGCTCCAGACTGACGAGACAAGACGTATCCTCATCCTGATGTCCGATACCGGCGGCGGACACCGCGCCGCCGCCGAGGCCATCCGCGAGGCGCTTTATCGGCAGCCCGGGCCGGAAGCCGTCGCCGTCGAGCTGGTGGACGTCTTCCGCGATTACTCGCCGGCGCCCTTCAAGTACCTGCCGGAGATCTACCCCTGGTGGGTGAACAACAGCAAGCAGTCCTGGGGCGCCGGTTACAAGCTTTCCAATACGCGCCAGCGCGCCCGCATCCTTTCCACCACCATCTTTCACACCCTTGAACTGGGTCTCAAGCGCCTGCTGCGGGAACACCCCGCGGACGTCATCGTCTGCGTGCACTCGGCCCTGGCACGCCCCACCATGAAGGCCATGCAAAGCCTGCCGGGCCGCGCCTCCTTTGTGGTGGTCGTGACGGACCTCGTCTCCACCCACCACATGTGGTACGAGCGGCGCGCCGAACGCACGCTGGTGCCTACGGCGGCGGCTTTTGCGCGCGGCCTGGAAAACGGCATGACGCAGGAACAGTTGCGGCTCACGGGCCTGCCGGTGCACCCGAATTTCATCGACGGCCTGACCGACAGGGCCAGCGCGCGCGCGCGGCTGGAGCTTGATCCGCATTGTCCGGTCGTGTTGCTGGTGGGTGGCGTGGACGGCATGGGCCCGGTCTACCGCACGGCGCTGGCCATCAACGAACGGCGGCCACAATGCCAGTTGCTGGTCATCACCGGCCGCAACGCGACCCTGCGCCAGCGTCTGCAGTCGGTGATCTGGAACCAGCCGACCCGCATCTACGGCTTCCGCCGCGACATGCCGGTGGTGCTGGCGGCGACTGACATCATCGTCACCAAGGCGGGTCCGGCCACCATCAGCGAGGCCTGCATCGCCGGCGTCCCGCTCATCCTCTACGACGCCATCCCGGGTCAGGAGAGCGGCAACGTCGACTGGGTCATTGAGCATGGCGTCGGCGTCTTCACGCCCGACCCGCGCGAGATCGGCGACACGCTGCTCGCCTGGCTGGCGGAGGGGTCGGAGGGCCTGCAGCGTCGCTCGCAGCGGGCGCGCGCCCAGGCCCGCCCCAACGCCGTCTTCGAGATCGCCGCCGACATCTGGCACCTGGCGCAGCAGGGGCCACAGGCCACTCGCGGCAAACCCCTGCGCCACGGCATCGAGGACCTGGCCGCAGCCACGCTGCGTCGGGCGCGGGACCACTAGCCGATCACCCGTCACATTCTTGCATGGCAGCCACAAGGTGCCCCGAAAATGACAATCTGCGTAAGCGTAAAGACTCGTGACGGCATCGTGTTGGGCACGGACAGCATGTCGACGGTGACGCTTTTCGGTACCGAAGGTCAGTCAATGGCACAGAAGACTTACAGCAATGCCCGGAAGCTCGTGCAGATAGGTGAACTCCCTGTTGGCGTCTTCACTTACGGCCTGGGCAATTTGGGGTCTCGTACGGTTATAAGCCACATACTTGAATACAGTCGGACACTCGAATTCGGCAATGACTGGAGAGTAGAAAGCATTGCTGCGGGTTTGTCAGAGCACATGTCGCGGGAATACAGTGCGATACACGCTGACGTCGAGCCTGGCCCGGTTCTCGGTTTGCATGTAGCCGGGTACTCAGACGGTTCTTCCCTGTCGGAAGAGTGGGAAATTGAGTTCCCTGACTCGCCCGGCCCGAATCTTGAGATGGACAGCCATGAGTTCCGGGTAAACTGGGAGGGAGCAACACTTCCGTTCGGGCGGCTGTTTCATGGATTCGACCCCGGGATAATAAGGATTTTACTGGAGGAAGGTGTCGAACAGAATTTGCTTCAGAAATCGTTGACCGAATCTCCGCTCGTGCCACAAGTGTCATTTTCTGCAATGCCTTTGCAGGATGCCATCAACTTCGCTGTTTACGTTTTGCGGACGACGATCGGTTTCACCTCGTTTGAAGCAGGACCGGCGACCTGTGGTGGTCCGCTTCAGATTGCTGTAATATCAGAAGAAGATGGATTTCAGTGGGTGAGCAGGCCAGAATTCAGGATTCCGGAGGACACCAATGAGTGGGCCTGAACGACGGAACGCACTTGACAAATGGAAGTACAACCAGTCTGGCAAGCCGAGACTTACCGGCAAGCCCGTTTCCACAGTCGTGATTCTTGACAAAAAATACTCCCAGTCCGGCCCCTTCGTGCCGGGCGAACGCGTGAGTCGGCTTTATCCACCGTTGATTCCGAAGCAGAAGAAAGACAGGGACCGGCAGGCCTGACCGGCCCCTTCACCATCCCACGGACACAAGACTGACCGAAGCGGATTCGCGTTGCAGCGGGCGCAACCTGATTGCAGCCCGCATGGTTCCCATGTACCATGCGAACCCATTGTTCATCATCGCGGGAGGCGCTGACGTATGAAGGCGGTCATCCTCGCGGCGGGTCAGGGGACCCGCCTGCGCCCGGTCACTCTCACCATGCCCAAACCACTGGTGCCGGTCGCCAACAAGGCCCTCATCGAATACGCCATCGACCTGTTGCGCGAGGCCGGCCTGGCCGACATCGGCATCGTCGTCAACAGTCTGGATTCGCCCATTCCGAAGCAGCTGGGCGATGGTCGCCAGCTGGGCGTGCGCCTCGAATACATCGTGCAGGAGGTACAACGGGGTCTGGCCCATGCCGCCAGCCTGGCGCAGCCCTTCACCGGCGACGAGCCCTTCTGCATGTTCCTCGGCGACAACGTCTTCAAGGACCGCCTCGCCGACCTGCTGGCCAACTTCCCTGATTCCGGGGCCGAGGCCACCGTCGCGCTGACCGAGGTGCCGGACCCGGAACGCTTCGGCATTGCCGAACTGGACAGCGATTGCGGCCGCATCCGGCGCGTGGTGGAAAAGCCGCAAAATCCGGTTTCCAACCTCGCCATCTCCGGTGTCTATCTCTTCCGTCCCTCGATCTACGAGGCGATCGGCAACATCCAGCCCTCCTGGCGCAACGAACTGGAGATCACCGACGCCATCGGGTGGCTCATCAGCCAGGGCAAGCAGGTCCAGCCCTACATCCTGAAGGGCTGGTGGATCGACGCCGGCAAGCCCGAGTCCATCATCCTCGCCAACCAGGTGCTGCTGGGCGAACTGCCCTACACGCCGCCGCCGAGCAACCGCGACCAGGTCTGTGGCGATTCCGAGGTTTCGCACCGGGTACTGATCGGCCGTGACAGCCAGATCATCAACAGCGTGGTGCGCGGTCCCGTCATCATCGGCGACAAGGTGTGCATTCGCAACAGCTACGTCGGTCCCTACACGGCGATCGGCGACAACGTGGTCGTAGAGGGCAGCGAGATCGAGGACAGCATCGTCATGAAGGACTGCGTCATCCGCAACATGCCGGGCCGCATCGATTCCAGTCTGTTGGCGGACAATTCGCAGGTCACCTCGGCCGAGCACGTGCCCGCCGCCCATCGGCTGATTCTGGCCGAGAACAGCTACGTGCAACTCTGACAGGGCGGGCGATCCAATCATTCGCCCTTGCAAATGCACGCTGTACGGGCGACATATCATGTCGCCCGCCTGTGACCTGCCGATGCGGCGGGTGATCTGATGTATCGTCCCTGAGGGATGCTTCGAGCTTGCGCTCTCGCAACCCCTGCAAAAGACGGGGTGTAGGGGCGACATACCATGTCGCCCGCTTACCAAATGCCCTTGAGGGCCGGGTCAGAGGCGGCTCTCCAGGTTAAACTCATACGCAGGAGACAGGGAAGGGGTAGCCATGTCCGGCATGAATCGACGCGACTTTATGAAGCACGTCGCCGCGCTGGCGGCGCTTTCTCAACTGCCTGGCCTGCCGGCCGCAGTCGCGCAAATCGAGAAGGACGAGGAACTGCTGGCGCTCCTGCGCGAACTGGGCAAGCATGAGGACATGACGGTCTATCGCGCCAGTCCCCTGAACGCAGGCTCGCCGCTTGAGCCGCTGCGCGCCACGCAGGAGACGCCGGCGGACATCTTCTACCTGCGCAACCACGCGCCGGTGCCCGCCCTGGACGCGGACAGTTGGCGCCTCGAGGTCGACGGGCTGGTGGAGCGTCCGCTGTCCCTGTCCCTGGCGGACCTGCAGCGCGACTTTCCGCGCCACGAACTGGAGGCCACCCTGCAATGCGCCGGTTTTCGCCGCCAGGAGATGCTCAACGAGGAGAATGCCTACGGCGCGTTGCTGTGGTGCAGCGACGCCATCAGCAACGGGCGCTGGGGCGGCGTGCGCCTGCGCGACGTGCTGGAGGCGGCGGGCGTCCAGGGGGAGGCGCAACACCTGGCAGCGCTGGGCCTCGACGAGATCGAGGAGGGCAGAGTGACCTTCGGTTTCGGCGGCTCGATCCCTCTCCACAAGGCGCTCGGCGAAGAGCTGCTGCTGGCCTACGAACTGAACGGCGCGCCGCTGCCGGCCGCCCATGGCTGGCCCCTGCGTCTGGTGGTGCCCGGCTACATCGGCGCCCGCAGCGTCAAGTGGCTGGGCCGCCTCACGCTGCAGGCCGGGGAGTCCGACAATTATTACCAGCAGCGCGCCTACAAGGTCTTCCCGCCCGACGTGGAAAGCGACATGACCGAAACTGGCGCGGCCGAGCCCCTCGGTGACCTGGTTGTCAACTCGGTCTTCATCACGCCGGCGGCGGATGCCGAATTGGCGGCCGGGCCGCAACTGTTGCGTGGAATCGCCATTGCCAGTCAGCCGCTTGCCATGGTCGAACTCTCGCTGGATGGCGGGGAAAGCTGGCAGGAGGCCGGACTCTCCGGAGCGGGCCGCTGGAGCTGGCGCTTTTGGGAAGCGGAAGTGGAACTGGCTCCCGGCGATTACGAACTGGTCGTGCGCGCGCGCGACCAGGCGGGCAATGTACAACCGCCCACGGTCGAGGAAATCTGGAACTTCAAGGGCTACATGACCAACCACTGGCAGCGTCGCAGCGTCACTGTCCGCTGAGCGACGGGCCTGAATCCGACGCGCCCGGCCTCAACGTTAACCGCTCCTGCCCGGTTGCCGACGCTTGCCAACGGCCAATACCGCGTTAGACTGGGCCTACGGGCGAGCAGGCGACTCTGATGACTCTGGACACAACGCTGTCGCTGGATGTAGTCATTGCGGTCATTGCGATACTGGCGATATTCGCCGTTGAGTGGCGTCTGGACGCAAAGATCAATGAGTTGCGCAGAGAACTCAGGGGCGAAATCAAGGAGTTCCGCAACGAAATCAGGGGCGAAATCGCTGACCTTGCACGAGAAGGCGCCGGGACACGAACCGAACTCAGGGGCGAGATCGCTGGCCTCAGACGTGAAGGCGCCGGGTTGCGCAACGAAATCAGGGACGAGATCGCCGAGACGCGCAACGGACTCAAACACGACTTCCAGCGCATGGAGTCCGAAAGTTAGGGCACTCCCGTCCTTCTGAAAGCGACCATCCGCCCGGCGCGGTGACGAAGCTGCTGCGAGCGGGTTCGCAACGCCGCCAGGTTGGCAGCGTGACAGGCGTTCCGGTACGGGCGGCTCCCTGGCGGGGCCGCCTCTTTATTTTGCTTCGCCAGGAGCGGCGGCGTGCCGGGGGGGACGGTCGGCCCCGGCTGCAGCGCCCAGCGATTTGCGCAGTTCCTCCGGGTCGGGCGCGTAATTCCCCACGCGCTGCACCACAAGGCCGCTGGCGACGTTGGCCAGGGCGACGGCCGTCGGCCAGTCTGCCCCGGCCGCTCGCGCCAGGGTCATCACCGCGATGGCCGTGTCGCCCGCGCCGGTGACGTCGTAGACGTCGCTGACGACCGGCGCCGGGCAATGCCCGACCTCACCCGTCGCCGTGGCGAGCGTGGCGCCCTGCGGCCCGCGGGTGATGACCATCGCGCCGGTCACGCGCAGTCGCTTGCCCAGGTCGCGCGCGGCGGCGGCGAAATCCGCGTCCGTCGTCAGGGAGCGACCCAGCCAGCCGGCGGCCTCCTCCGCATTGCACTTGACCAGGCTGAAGTCATGGTACTTGTCCAGCTCGCCCTGGGCGTCAACCGACAGCAGGGTTACGCCCGCACGGCGCAACTCCTCCACCAGGTCCGGCGTCAGCAGACCGATGCAATAGTCGGAGACCAGCAGGGCATCCACCGCGTCGGCCAGCGCCTTCACCCGGGCCAGCAGCCGGTCTGCGCTCTCCTGCGACAGGGCTGCCCGCGAGAGGGTATCGATGCGCGCCAGTTGCTGCGGATAGCGCAGACCCATCTGCGCCATGATGCGCAGCTTGAGCGTGGTGGCGCGCCCGGCCTCGCAAATCAGCGCCGCACAGTCGATGTCCTGCGCCTGCAGGCTCTCGCGCAGTTGCTGCCCGGCGTCGTCATCGCCGGTGACGCCGGCCAGCAGCGCCTGGCTGCCGAGGCGTGCGATGGTGACTGCCGGGTTGGCCGCGCCGCCGGGGATGTAACGCCGGCTCTCGAACTCCAGCACCGGCACGGGCGCCTCGCGGCTCATGCGCGTCGGGCGGCCGCTGACGTACTCGTCGAGCAGCACGTCGCCGACGACCAGCACCCGTTGACCCGCCAGGCGTGAGACCCATCCCTGCAGGGACAATCAGATCACCATCACCTGGTCGTTGACGCCGGCCACCTGCCGCAGGTATTCCGTCTGACCGGCGTGATAGCCGTCATGCCAGACCAACTCAAGCAGGCACTCGCGCAGATCGTCGCCATAATCGCAGCCTTCAGCCTTCAGTTGCGCCTCGCTGAGTGCGGCCAGCGCCACAGCCAGGCGATCCTGAGAGCGGCGCAGGTCGGCAAGGAGGGTCTCCAGGGGGACGGCCTCATCGTCGGCCTGCATCGCGTCACTACCGTAACCATAGGGTCTGTAGTGCTGCGGTTCCCGGAGCGGCTCCGCGCCCGCCAGTTTCAGCATGACGTCGCGGTACAGCATGATATGACCCAGCACCCAGTTGAGGCAGTTGCCGCGAAAGGGCAGTTGCAACATGCTGTCGGCATGCGTCAGGCCTTCCGTCTGGACCTCGATGACTTCCAGATTGCGAGCCAGCAAATGAGTCATTTCCCCGGCTGAAATCATGAAGAATCCTCCCCGGGTTAGATCACCTTGTCGTTGACGCCGCTCAACTGACGCAGGTACTCGGTCTGGCCCGTGTGGTAGCTGTCGTGCCAGGTCATGAAGGCCAGACGCTTGCGCAGCGTGTCGTCGCGTTCATTGTCGAAAGGCGAATCCAGGGCCTCGTCATCCAGAGACTCCATGACCTCCGCCAGACGCTCCTGCGAGTTTTGCAGGTCGGCCAGAATGCTTTCCATGGGCACGGAGTCGGCATCCGCCGTCATCGCCTCGCTGCCAAACATGTAGGGCGCGGACTTGTCGGCGTCCCAAAGCGTCTCCGCGCCGGCGATGCGCAGCATGTAGTCGCGGCTGACCAGCATGTGGCCCAGCACCCAGTTGAGGCAATTGCCGCGGAAGGGCAACTGCAGCATGCTGTCGGCATGCGTCAGTCCCTCTGTCTGCATTCCCACGACCCGCAGGTTTTGGGCCAGCATGGTCGTCATGTCACTCGCTGTAATCATGGCATTCTCCCCAGGTCCACGTATGCTTCGAGTCTGGCACAAATTGCGAATGAATCAAGCCTGCGCGCGGGCACGCCGCTCCATCAGCACGGCAAGCACAAAGCGCGGCAGGCGCAGCATGCGGCGCAGGCGCCAGGGTTGCAGCGCCAGACGGAAGAGCCATTCCAGCCCGCGCCGCCGCAGCCATGCTGGTGCGCGCCGCACGTCGCCGGCCAGAAAATCGAAGGCGCCCCCCACGCCCATGGCCATGCCGACCTGCAGGCGCGGCAGGTTGCGCGCGATCCACTTGTCCTGACGCGGCGCGCCCCAGGCCACGAAGAGCAGGTCCGCCTGGCTGGCGTTGACGCGCGCCACGATGTCGTCTTCCTCGTCCGCCGCCGGGCTGCCGCTGAAGGTGCCGGCAATTTGCAGGCCGGGGAAGCGGGATTGCAGGGCCTGGGCCGCCCGCTCCGCCACGCCCGGCGCCGCGCCCAGCAGAAAGAGGCGCCAGCCGCGCGAGGCGGCGCGCTGCGCCAGCAGGGGCAGGCCGTCCGCGCCGGTGATGCGACCCGGCAGGGTCCTTCCCTGGCGACGGGCAGCCCACAGCAGTCCCGCGCCGTCCGCCACACAGAGGTCCGCCCGCTGCAGGATGTGGCGAAAGTTCGCGTCGCCGCGGGCGGCCATCATGAATTCGGGGTTCATGGTGCAGACCTGGCGCGCCCGCCGTGGCCGCGCCCTCATCCAGGCGTCGACCAGCGCCAGCCATTGCGCCGTGCCCAGCCCGTCTACCGGCAGGCCGAGGATGTGGATGCGGCCTGGTGGAGGCGGACCGGGGCCATCCCGCGCCGGCGCCGGCGACTCGCCGCGAAGCAGGGCGCGCGCCGCCTCCAGCACCTGCGGCACGGTAACCATGCGCATGCAGGTGCGCGCCTCGCAGCCGCGGGGCAGGCCCAGGCTGTGGCCGACGTAGCCGCAAGGGCTGCAGACCGGCGCGCTGCGCAACACGACGCCGCGGCCGCCAGGCGTCCAGGGCCCCCAGGCGGAGGCATTGCCCGGCCCCATGATGGCCAGCACCGGCGCGCCGGCGGCCGCAGCCAGATGCATCACGCCGCTTTCCGCGCCGATGAAGAGCGCCGCCCCGGCGAGCACCTGCGCCAGTTGGGGCAGGGTCGTCTGGCCCGTCAGGTCGATGACCGCGCTGCGCAGGGCCGCGCGCAGGGCCTGGTTGTCGTCGTCGGGGCCGCCGACCAGCACCAGTTGCGCACCGCTTTCCTCGCGCAAACTGTCCGCCACCTGCGCGAATCGCTCCGGCGCCCAGCGACGGGCCGGATTTGAAGCGCCGCCGCCGGCGTGCAGGGCGATGTAACGGCCTGGCGGCAGGGGCTGCGGCAGGGCCCCGCGCGCCACCACCGCCGGTCGGGGACGCGGGTCGGCGCCGGCCCGGGCGGCCAGTTGCAGCCAGTATTCCGCCTGATGCATGGCGCCGAAGCCCTCATCCTCCACCCTTTCTGTGAGGAACCAGGCGTTGCCGTTGTCGAGGCCGATGCGCCGTCCCGCACGCGCCGCCAGGGCGACCAGCGCGAACTTGAAGGTGCCGCGCCAGAGCGTGAAATGGTGCAAATAAATCACGAGGTCCTGCGGGCCGGGCGCCAGCATGCGTCGCAGGTTGTCCGGTCGCAGAAAGCCGAAAGGGTGGCTGCCGCTGGCGCGCTCGAGCGTGACGATCGCATCCACGAGGCCGCTGCCGGCCACCAGCGGCGCGGCGTGGGCGCCGGTGAGCAGGGTCAGCCGCGCGTCGGGGCGGGCGGCGCGCAGGGCCGCCAGCGCCGGTGTGGCCAGCACCAGGTCGCCCACGTCGGCCAGTTGCACCACCAGAATGCGCATCAGGTCGCGCCCGCCGCGTCCTGCAGGGCGAGCAGCGTCGCGCGCGCCGCGCGCTCCCAGCTGAAGCGGGCCGCCCGGGCCTGGCCGGAACGGACCAGGCGATTGCGCAGGGCCCTGTCTTTCTGCAGGCGCGTCATCTGCCGCGCGATGCCCTTCACGTCCCCCGGCTCGACCAGCAGGGCGGCGTCCCCGGCCAGTTCCGGCAGGCTGGATGTCACACTGGTGATGACCGGCGTGCCGCAGTGCATGGCCTCCAGCACGGGAAAACCGAAGCCCTCGTGCAGCGAGGGAAAGAGCAGCGCGCGCGCGCCGGCGTAGAGCGCGCCGCGGTCTTCATCGTCGATGTAACCGGGCAGGTACACGTCTTCCAGCCCTGCGAACTCCCTGTTGTCAAGGAGCCAGCCGCGGCCGCCCGCCAGCACCAGCGCCGCGTCATCGTCGGGGTTGGTCGTGCGCCAGCGCTGCCAGGCGGCGACGATGGTCGGCAGGTTCTTGCGCGGTTGCAGCGTGCCCAGAAAGAGATAGTAGCGTGGCGGCAGGTCATATTTGCGGCGCAGGGCCGACGCGTCGCCGATCGGGAGCGGGGTCAGGCCGGGGTACACCACGCGGATTTTCTCCGGCGCGATTTCGCAGAAATCACAGAGATCGTCCGCCGTCGCCTGGCTGTCGGCCAGCACGAGGCTGGCGCGCTGCGCGCTGTGCCGCGTCGACCACGCCAGATAGCGGCGCGCGCGCGGCGGGTGCGCGTCGGGGAAGTGGTGAAAGCCGAGGTCGTGCACGGTGACCAGCGCCGGCCCGGGCAGAAAGAGCGGCAGGCTGTGGGCCGGCACGAAGCTGACGTCCGGGCGCAGCGCGTAAAGCGCCGCCGCCAGGCGCAGATGAGTCCACAGGCGCGGCAGGGGAATGACGTGCTGCACGACGTGGCGCCCGCTGAACAGGCCCGCGGGCGGGTCGTCGCGGAAGAAGAGGTGGTACTCGTGTTCCGGGCCAAGCCGCAGCAGGGCGCGGATGAGTTCGCGACTGTAGTGTTCGGTCCCGGTGGCGCGCGCGACCGTGGCGCGGCTGGCGTCGATGGCAACGCGCATGCTCAGTGTCCCGGCTGCCGCGGGCCGCGGACGGTCGGCGCTGACGCTTGTCGCTGTGTGCCCAAATCGCTATACTGAAGCATCGGCGACGTAGCCAAGTGGCAAGGCAGAGGTCTGCAAAACCTTTATCACCGGTTCGATTCCGGTCGTCGCCTTATCTGCGCGCCCGCGCCCGCCATTTCTGGCGGGCCTTTTTCTTATGCGCCGGCCGATTGCGCGCCGAGTTCCTCGCGCGCCGCATGGGTCACCATGGTCACGAGACCCATCAGCCCCTGGCCCTTGCCCATCGAGACCTCGCGACCGAAGATCTTCAGCACGATGTCCTGCGGGATGGCCGCCACCTGTTGCAGGGGCGCGCCGGAGCAACAGTCGTTGAGGATGACGGCCAGGGCCATGGCCGAGAGGCCCTGGGGATTGAGCACGTCGAAGCGGAAATCCAGGACACCGCCGTCCGTCGGCAGGGCCCAGACGAAGGCATCGGATTCGCAGGCCGGCACGCGATGCGCCTCGTCGTAGGGGGGCGCCGCCACGTCGGGCGGCACCCGCACCTCGTCAAAGCGGTCGGCCGCATCGATCAGCCATGCGACGCGCTCGTTGCGGTCGCTGATGAAGGAGAAGTCCTCCAGCAGCTCGTCCAGCCTGTCCGGAATCATGGTCTGTCGCTCAGCGCTCGATCGGAACGTTGACCAGGTTGCCCCATTCCGTCCAGCTGCCGTCGTAGTTACGCACCTGGTCATAGCCCATCAGGTACTTCAGCGCGAACCAGGTGTGGCTGCTGCGCTCACCGATGCGGCAGTAGGTGATGACGTCGTCGTCCGGGCTCAGGCCCTGTTCTTCCTCATAGATCGCGCGCAGGTCGGCCGCGTTGAGGAAGGTGCCATCCTCGGGATTGGTGGCGCGGCTCCAGGGGACGCTGTTTGCGCCCGGAATGTGACCGCCGCGCAGGGCGCCTTCCTGCGCGGAACCGGGCATGTGCAGCAGTTCACCGCTGAACTCCTCCGGGCTGCGCACGTCCACCATGCGCCTGCCGGCCTCGACGTGGGCCAGCACGTCTTCACGGAAGGCGCGCTCGGTCTCGTCGTCACGCACGGGCGCACGGTAATCCGTGTGGGCATAAACGGGCACCTCGCGCACCAGTTCCCGGCCTTCCAGTTCCCACTTTGTGCGGCCGCCGTCCATCACGCGCGCGTTGTCATGGCCGTAGAGCAGGAAGACCCACAGGGCGTAGCAGGCCCACCAGTTGCTGCGGTCGCCGTAAAACACCACGGTCATATCGCGCGTAATGCCGTTGCGCGACATCAGCGACTCGAAACCGGACTGGTCGAGGTAGTCGCGCCGGAGTTGGTCGTTCAGGTCCACCGTCCAGTCGATCTGGACGGCGCCGGGGATATGGCTGGAGGGATAGAGCAGCGGGTCCTCGTTGGATTCAACGATGCGGACCTGGGGGTCATCCAGGTGCTCCGCGACCCACTCTGTGGAAACGAGCTTCTCGGGGTGCACGTAACCCCGATCCTCGATATTCTGGCTCATAAACCTTCGCTCCTCGTTTGCCTCACTGGCGAACAACGTTTCCATCATAACTGACCGGCAGTCCTGCGACAACAGCGCGCCGCGCCGCCCGGATCCCGCCCCTTGCCGCCCGGCGCGCCCGGCGGCATGATGCAGCCATCATGCATTTCACTGTCCACCCCACACTCGACATTTTGCGCGAACTCTATACGGAGCCGCGCCATCCGCGGGAGACCCTCCGCCGCGCCGGCCCGCTGCTCCTCGATCCCGGCACGGCCATCGAGCCGCTGTACCGCGCCCGCGGCATCCACGGGGTTCGCTGGCCGGCTCTCGAGGTCATGGAACTCGTGGGCTGCGATGGAATGGAAGCCTGCGTGGGCGCCCAGGGCTGGGGCCTGTTCAACCCGGCGCGCAGCCTGGAGGCCTCCGCCTGGGAATTCGCCCGTTACGAGGCACTCGATTATCGCGCGCAGGTGAGGGCCCTCCTTGAGCGGCTTCAGCGCCTGCTGGCCCTGCCTGACGGGCAGGTCGATTGCCTGCTGCTGCCCTGCGATTCGGCCAACCGCTCCCTGATGCTCTTCGGTCACGGGCTCAGCGTCTACGGCGCCGTGCCCGGCCTGATTCTGCTGCGGCTCTGGCCAGGCGGCGCTGTCCAGGAGCGTCTGCCGGCGGCGCTGGCGCGCGCCTGGGCCCAGACCCTGCGGCATCTCGTCCATGGCCGCGAGACGCAGCGCAATCTGGCGGATTTCCTGGTGATGGAAGGCATCGCCGCGGCCCTGAGCCGGCGTCTGCTGCCGGACCTGCCGCAGCCCTGGCTGGCGTGCTTTCGCAGACCGGCCGACTGGAACGAGGAACTGACGCGCATCGCGCTCCGCTGGTACGACTGCCCGGACTACAGCGACCTGGTCAGCAACGTCTATGGCGCGCAGGTCGTCATGGGCCAGGACCGCCCGCCGCCGGCCCGCCCGCTGGACCCCGATACGCTCGCGCTGTGCAGCGCCGTCCTCGCCGACATGCTGGATGACGACCGGCCATTGACCCACGCCAGGGCCCTCTACGGCGACGGCTTGCTGGCGCTCAAGGGGCATCCGGCAGCCGGCATGCCGGACTGGGCCGGCTTCGAGGTCGGCTACCGCCTCGTCGAGGCCTGGCTGGCACGGAGCGGCGCGACTCTGGCCGAGGCGTTGCGCGCGCCGTCGGCGCAGATCATCGCGGAGTCGCGCTTCCTCGAGTCGCCGCTGTGAGCCAGTTGGCGATGAGCGCGCGCTCGGCTCCGCCAAAGCTGTAGGCGCCCAGTTCCTCCGGCTGTACCCAGGCAGTCTCGGGAGACCGCGATTCCTCCGGCCCGCAGACCAGGGCGCACTCCCAGGCGTGCAGGGTGATGCGGAAATGGGTGAAGCCGTGTTGTACCGGCGCCAGGGCCGTCCCCGGCCGCACGGCCAGCGCCAGGGTCTCGCGCAAACAGCGTTGCAGGGCCGCCTCCAGGCTGGCGTCCTCCGCCATCGCGCGACCGCCGGGGAAAGTCCACAGGCCGCCCAGCAGCCCATCCTCCGGTCGCCGTTGAATCAATATCTCTCCCTGCGCGTTGCGCAGCAGGGCGACGACCAGGTCGTGATGCGGCCTTTCGGGGCGGGGACGGCGGCGCGGCAATTCATTCTGGCGACCGCGGTCACGCGCCAGGCAACCCTTTTGCAGCGGACAGCGCGGACAGTCCGGCTGACGGGGCCGGCAGACGCGACGGCCCAGTTCCATCAGGGCCTGGTTCCAGGCGCCGGGCCGCGTGGGGTGCAGCCAGTCCTGCGCCAGCGCCCACAACTTCCGCTGCGTCGCTGACCGCGTAATGTCCTCGTCAAGGTCGGTCAGGCGGGCGAAGACGCGCATGACGTTGCCATCCAGCACCGGCGCGGCCTCAGCGAAGGCGATGCTGGCGATGGCGCCGGCGCTGTAGCGGCCGATGCCGGGCAGTTTTTGCAGTTCGGCCGCGCGGCGTGGCAGGAAGCCACCGTGTTCCTGCATGACCTGGCGCGCGGCGCGCTGCAGGTTGCGCGCGCGGCTGTAGTAGCCCAGCCCCTCCCAAAGCTTGAGCACTTCATCCAGGTCGGCGGCGGCGAGGGAGGCGATATCCGGGAAGCGCCTCAGGAAGCGTTCGTAGTAGGGGATGACGGTGTTGACCTGCGTCTGCTGCAGCATGACTTCGGCCAGCCAGATGGCGTACGGGTCCCGTGTCCGACGCCAGGGCAGGTCGGCGGCCTCGCGTTCGTACCAGTCCAGCAGGCGGCTGTCGGGTCGCGGGTCGACGGGAGTGGCGGTGGCAGATTGCATAGCGTGTACAATACCGCCCATGCGCGTTCTCACGCCCCTTTTGCTCCTGCTGCTCACGCCCCTGGCCCTCCAGGCCCAGGCGGAGGCCGACGATGTGCCCGCCCTGGCGACCCAGGTGGCGCGCGACCTGGCCGACGCCGGGCGCGCCCTGGACCAGGCCTTCAATCTGCTGGGCCTGCTGGAGTCCTTCGGTTTCGTGGTGACGGTGGTCGGCGGCGCGGCGGCGATTTTTGGCGTCACGCGCTTCATCGCCGCCCAGAACCAGCTGCGCGAATCGCGGCAGAAATTCGAGCAGGAGATCGCCAGTTCGCGCCGTCTGCTGCAGGAAGAGACGCGCCAGCGCGAGGAGGCCTTCGCGAGTCTGCAGGGCTCGCTGCAGGGCTCGCTGGAGAAATCCACCGGCGACGCCACCCGCGCCCTGTCCTTCCTGCCCCTCGGCGAGCGGCAGTACCGCTCCGGCGACCTGAGCGGCGCCCGCGCCATCTACGAAAGGGCGCTGCAACTGGACCCGCGCAACCCCGTCATCAACTATCGCATGGGCTACACCTGCTCGCAGGCCGGCGCGCTCGACGAGGCCGAGACCTTCCTGCGCCAGGCCCTCGCCAGCGAACCCGATTTCGCGCCGGCGCTGGCCAGCCTCGGCTACGTGTATCGCCGCCGCGCAGAGCAGTTGCCGGAGGGCGTGGAACGCGCCCGCGCTTTCAACGAGGCCGAGCGCCATTTGACGCAGGCCCTGGCGCTGCTGCCCAACCTGGTGGACGACGACGGCGAGTCCTGGTGGGGCTCGCTGGGCGGGCTTTACCGTCGTCGCGGCCAGTTGCAGGAGGCCGTCCACGCCTACCGCGAGGCGGCGCGCGTCACCCCCGCCTCGTCCTACGCCTGGGTCAACCTGGCGCTGCTGGGCATGCAGCAGGATGGCGCTGACGCCATGCGCGACACCTGGCGCCAGGCGCAGCAACTGGCCGCTGCCGAAACGCGCGCCGACGTCGACAACTACTGGGGCTACGCCGACCTGGTGACGACCAGCCTGGCGCTCGGCGATACCGAAGAGGCGGAGGATGCCCTGAGGGCCTTCTTCCGCACGATCCCGGCGGAGGCCAGCCAGGTGCCGCAGGTGCTGCGCGACTCACTGGAGCAACTGGCGGCGTCCCTGCCTGAGGAGCGTCGTGCCGCGGTCCATGCGGCGATCGACCGCATCGAGACGCAGGTCAGCGGCGAATAGGGGCCGGACTCAACCCGCCCACGGCGCGCGCCAGATACGCACGGTGAAATCCAAACCGGTCGATGCCAGCCGGGCCCCGTCAGGAGACCAGGCGACCCGGTTGATCGTGCCGGTATGTCCCGTCATTTGTGCCAGACGCTCGCCGGTGGCTGCGTCAAACAACGCCACCAGGGCGGGGTGCGTTGTGGCAAAGGAATTGGTCTCGCTCTGGTTGGCGGTGGCGATGTAGTTGCCGTCCGGTGACCAGGCGAGGTCATTTACGGCCGAGCCATCCGGATTCGCCGAAGTCTGCCAAACTACACTGGCGTCAGTGTAGGCGGAGTTGGGTTTCCACAACGTGAGAGAAAGATTGCTGCCACTGGCGAGGTAGTCCCCGTCTGGTGACCAGGCCAGGCTGGTAACGTAGCCGGCCCTGGCCAGGAATTCAGTCAACAACGCCCCGACTCGCACCTCATAAATGCGGATCGTGGCAGTAAAAGTGCCATTCGGGAGTTCGATTTCGCTGACAATGGCAAGGAGACCTCCGTCCGGCGACCAGTCCATTGCCTTGCCACTGCCCAGACGAGCAGTGAATCGAGAAATCAGATTCACTCTGTCTGTTACCCGCCACACATCTATCCTGGAGGGGGCCTCTCTGGAAGGCCCGGCTGTTACGACAGCGAGTTGCGTCCCGTCCCGTGACCAGTTGATGAGGCCAGGCGACTGTTCCGGCTTCAGTGCAAACAATTCTCGGCCAGTCTGGTTGTCGAGGATGATCACGGAGTCACCGCAGATGCAGGCCCTGCGAGTTCCGTCCGGCGAAGGGAAGTGGTCATACTCCCACTCTTCTACAGGGTTTTCAGGCTCACCTGCCAGGCGCCAAACCAGGCCCTTCGGGTAAAACACCTCCCCTGGCAAGAACAATGGGTGGCCCGGGCTGGCGAACAAGACCTGGCCGTTCGGCCACCACGACAAGCGGTGGTTGCCACTCAAGACGGGGTGGCCGGGCACAGTGAATCCCTCGATCCTGCCTTCCGTGGCGCCGCTGTTTACATCCCGCACTGTGATGTCCCCGGCCAGGGTGCGTGTCACGAGAAAGCAGCAATCGGGTGTCAGGGCCAGGTCAAGCACGCCGCTGTCGTAATCCAGATCGACTGGTACGCCTTCAGAGAAATTCCAGATCTTTACCAGATTGCTTTCGTCCGCCGCGGCAATGGAGCTTCCGTCCGGAGACCAGGCGATCGCCCTGACATCCGCTTCCTGGTCCAGCGAGGCGAAAAAGCCAAAGTCGCCGAAACCCCAGTGATACAGCATGGTCCGCTTGTCCCCGATCACCGCGATGCTGTTGCCATCCGGAGACCAGGCCAGACCCTTGTCCAGGTGGTCCGCGTTCCTGGTATGGAGAATGTGGCCGCTGCGCGCATCCAGAATATGAAACGCGCCCTCTCGATCGCCCAGGGCGATGTGGGCGCCGTCCGGGGACCAGGACAGCATGTTGACCTGCAGTTCCGGCGGCGTGGAGAAAAGCCGGTCACCGGAGAAAGCGTTCCACAGGGAAAGCCTGCCGCACATGTCAATGCTGGCGACGCTCTTGCCGTCGGGCGACCAGGCGACAGTTTCTGACCGCCCCTGGGCTCCCGGCAACATCGAAATTGTGGTGCCGACTATCGCATCCCAGAGTCGCAGCGTGCCGTCCGCTTCCCTGCCACCGGCGATGTCTCCGGTGCCCACCAGTTCATGGCCTGATGGCGACCAGGCGAGGGCGTCCGTTGCGGCGCTGTATTCCAGCCTTTGCAGCAGTTTACCGCTGCTTGCCTGCCACAAGTGAACGCTGCGGGGGTTTTGGCCGACAAGCGACAAGTGCCAGGAGCAACCCTCGTCATTTTCTGGCCGGTTCTTCCGGAAGTAAAAAAAGCCACCGTGACTAATGGTCGCCAGTCGCTGGCTGTCCGGCGACCAGTACACCTTGCTCACCCAGTGTTCCGGCGCCAGTCTGGTTATTGGTCTGAGGCGGGGGAGCGAATACAGCCAGACGCCGCGGCTGCCGGCGACGGCCAGGGTGTCGCCATCGGGCGAGATGACGATGTCGTCGGCGCTGCCCTGGCCGAGGATGCGCTCGAGTTGCCAGCCGCCGTCGGCCACCACGTCTTGCGCGACGGTTTGCGCCACGCCGCTGAAGAACAGGGCAGCCAGCAGTGCCAACACCCTGCCAGGGGAAATCCGCTGTTTCATAAACATCAACAATTCCACATCATTTAATTGTGGGTCCAGGTTCATCATACCCCGTGTGCCTGGCCAAATCCTGGAGAGCATCGGGCGGTTAGACAGTTCTTCCTTGTCGCTGCGCCAGGCCAGGTCGGGGGCAGCGGGCCGTCAGGCAAGACCACCACCGCCTGTGATGCCGTCAGACGCGGGGCGTCGGCGTCGGCTTCCGGCAGGATCTGCAGGGACATCCGGGATTCACGCTCCATTGTTCCCTGATAGCTTGCCAAACAGTTGACAACCGAACATTTGTTCTATATCCTGTCTCCATGCACTGTTCGGATTGCCGGATCGGGGAGTCGCCTTGAGGATCGCCTGCCTGCTCATCCCTCATCTGCGGGCCGAAATCGAGTTGCAGCGGCAGCCCGCACTGAAAGACCGGCCTGTCGTCATCATCGACCGCTCCCCGCGATCCCCCCTGGTCGTCGACGCGTCGCCGGCCGCCGGCAGGGTCAGGCCGGGCATGACCCTGGAGCAGGCCCTGTCCATGCATGCCGACCCGGTGGTGCTGAAAGCGGACGAGCGGGCCTGCGAGGCGCTGTTCAGGCAGATTCTCGCCGCCCTGCGGGAGGTCAGCGACCGGGTGGAGGGCGGCGAGCCCGGCAGGGCCTGGCTGAGGCTGGACGGGCTGGAACAGATCTACGGCGGGGAGGGGCGGCTCCTCGACGAGGTGCTGCCGGGCTGCGTCCCGGATTACCTGACGACGCGAATTGGCGTGGGCAACGCCAAATTCCCGGCCCTCGTGGCCGCCCGGCTCGCCCGCGATGGCGGCAGCGTCACGGTGCCCGCGGACCTGCGCGGCTTTCTGGCGCCCCACAGCATCGACCATCTGCCGCTCGGGGCGGAAACCGGGACGGCCATGCATCGCTTCGGACTGCACACCATGGGGTCCGTGGCGGCCATGCAGAAGCATCACGTCGTCGACCAGTTCGGGCCGGCGGGAAGGCGGGCCTGGGAACTCTGCCAGGGCCTGGATGACAGCCCCCTGGTGCCCGACAACGCCGCGGAGACCGTCGTCGAGCATGCCCTGCTGCCCTTCGGCGCCGATTCCCTGCAGCACCTGCTGGCCACTGTGGAGACGCTATTTGTGCGGGCCTGGTCGCGGCCGCAAATGCAGGGACGCCAGGCCGGTCGCGCGGAACTGGAGTGCATGCTCTGCGAGGCGCCCGCATGGCAGAAGACCGTCCACTTCGGCCGCGGTGCGGCGGGCCGCGAGCGCGCCTCCTGGGTCATGCGCAGCCGGCTGGAGCTGGACCACCCCCAGGCCCCGGTGGAGGAGTTGACCCTGACCCTGGGCGGGCTTGTGGATACGACGGCGCTGCAACTGGACCTGCTGCCCGACCTGCGCCGGGACTGCCACAAACGCCTGATTGAAGTGGCGCAGGGACTGCAGGCCAGGGCCTGGGGCAGAAACGCCCTGTTTCAGGTACGCAACGTCGCGCCCTGGCATCCCGTGCCGGAGATGCGCAGCCTGCAGGTCCCCGTCACGTCGTCGGAGCGTGGCGAGACCCGACCCCTTTCCCGGCCGGCTCCCGTGAACGTGCGCGAAGGGCCCGACCAGCGACCCCTGGCGCTGCATCTGGGAAAGCGCTGGTCCCGCGTCGAGCGCATCGAGGACCGCTGGTGCTTCGATCTCTGGTGGCTGCCGCAGCCGCTCGCCCGGACCTACTATCGCATTTGCAGTGAAGACGGCAGCACGATCACCCTCTTTCGCGACGGGCACGACGAGTGCTGGTACCGTCAGGGCCACGGAGCCGGGGTCCTCGCGTGAGCGCGGGTTACGTCGAGCTGCACGCCAAAAGTTTTTACTCCTTCGGGACGGGAGCGTCCCATGTCCACGAGTTGCTGGCCCAGGCCAAAGACTATGGCTACCCGGCCCTGGCCCTGACCGACAGCAACCTCTGCGGCGGCCTGGAATTCGCGCGCCTGGCCAACAGCCTCGATATCCGGCCGATCACCGGGGCCGAGCTGACGCTGCACGACGGCTCGCGTCTCACCCTGCTGGCCAGGACCCGTGAGGGCTACGGCAACCTCTGTCGACTCTTCACCCTGGCCAATGCGCATGACCGCCGTGAGCCACGGCTGGACCCTGCTCAACTGCCCGCGCATGCTGCTGGTCTGGCCCTGCTCAGCGGCGGCCGCGGCGGCCCCCTCTCGCGACGGGTCCGGGAGGGTCGCCGTCAGGAGGCCGGGACGCTTCTCGGCGCGTACCGGGAATGGTTCGGCGCGGACGCGGTCTACGTGGAGCTGCAGCAGAATTACCTGGCGGGCGACTCGGCCCGCAACGACGACCTGCTGGCCCTGGCCCGACACGCGGGCGCGCCGGTCATCGCCAGCAACGACGTGCACTACCATGCAGCGGAGCGCTACCGGCTGCAGCACGCGCTGGTGGCCGCCAGGCACAACACGACCATCGACCGGGCCCTTGCCCATATCCGCCCCAACCCGCATCTCTGCCTGAAATCCGGGCAGGAAATGATGCGCCTGTTCCATCATTGTCCGGAGGCGGTTCACAACACCCTGCGCCTGGCGGAGCAGTGCCGCTTCAACCTGGCGACGGACCTGGGCTATACGCTGCCGGCGCCGGCTGTGCCGCCGGGTCATACCCCCGGCACCTTCCTGAAAAAGCTCTGCCTTGAAGCGGCCGTCCGTCGCTACGGCGCCGTTTCGGAGCGCATCCGCGCCCGCCTTGAGGAGGAGTTTTTGCTGATTCGCCAGCAAAACCTGGCCGGCTTCCTGCTCCTCTACCGGGACATCGCGCTGCTCGCCCGCAGGATCATGGAGGAGAGGGGGCTGGTGCCGGTCGGGACGCCGCTGGAGGAGCGCCCGCCGGGCCGCGGCCGGGGCTCGTCGGTGGCCATGCTGGTGGGCTACCTGATCGGCATCAGCCACGTCGATCCGCTGCAGTGGGACCTGACCCTGGAGCGCTTTATCTCCGAAGACTCGGGCAAACTCCCTGATATCGACCTGGACTTCCCCCGCAGCATTCGCGACGAACTCATCGAACGCGTGCATCGTCATTTCGGGCCCGAGTTCGCCGTCCTCACCGGCGCCGTCGCCACCTACAGGCTGAAGGGCGTCATCCAGGACCTCGGCAAGGCCCTCGGGCTGCCAGGCGCGGACCTGTCCCTGCTCTCCCGCCAGTTGCAGGCACACGACGCAGCCAGTCTCGAAGGGGAGATGGCGGAGCTTCCCGCCTTCCGGGACCGCTTGCAGGCGCCTGGCTGGCGCGATCTCCTGCAGCTGGCGCCACAGTTGATGGGCGCGCCGAAGGGCCTCGGCCAGCACGTGGGGGGCATGATCCTCAGCGACGCCCCGATCTCCGGCATGGTGCCCGTCCGTGCCGGCGCCATCGATGGACGCCATATCATGGACTGGAACCGGGACAACGTGGCGGACGCCGGCTTCGCCAAGATCGACCTTCTCTCCCTGCCGGTGCTCGACCAGATCGAGGAGGCCCTTGATCTCATTGAAGCGAAGGGTGGGACGCGGCCCGACCTGACCCGCATCGACCCCGAAGACGCCGGCGTGTACGACCTGATCAATGCCGGCCGCTGCAAGGGTGTCTTTCTGCTACAGTCGCCCGCCCAGCTGAAGATGGGTGTACGCCTTGAGTCCCGCAACCTGCTGGACCTGGCCTATCAGGTGGCCCTGATCCGGCCAGGCGTCGGCGTGCAGGGCAGCGCCGTCTCGAAGTTCGTGGAACGCTACCGTCACGGGGTCGCCTGGGATTACGACCACCCGCTGGAGAAGCGGGCCCTGGAGCGCGGCTGCGGCATCATCGTCTGGCAGGAGCAGGTGGTCCAGCTCATCATGGACGTGGCGGGGATGAGCGCCGCCCAGGCCGACGACGTGCGGCGGGCCTTCACCCGCCACAACAGCGAGCATCTGGTCGCCATGTACTGGCAGCAGTTTCTGGCAGGCGCGCGCGGCCGTGGCGTTCCCGAGGAGACCGCGCGGGTGATCTTCGACAAGATCAACGGCCACTACATGTTCCCTGAATCCCACAGTCACGCCTTTGCCATCACGGCCTTCCAGGCCACCTGGCTGAAGCGCTACCATCCGCTCGAGTTTTTCGTCTCCCTGATGAACAACCAGCCCATGGGCTTCTACCCGCTGGAGAGCCTCAAACAGGATGCGCGCAGCTTTGACGTACCCTTCCTGAACCCCTGCGTGAACCGCAGTGAGGAGAAGTGCGTCCCCGAAAACGGGGCCCTGCGCCTGGGTCTGCGCTTCATTCGGGACGTCGGGCCCGGGGCCGCCAAACGCATCGTCGCGGAGCGACAACGCTATGGCGTCTACGACGGAGCGGCAGACCTGGTGCAGCGGACCGGCATCCGGCCGCAGACCCTCCTGTCACTGGTGCGGGCCGGCGCGCTGGATGCGATCATGGACAACCGTCGTCAGGCTCTGTGGGATGCCGGGCTTGCCCTGCGCCCCGCGAAGGGCCAGCGGGCCTTCCCGCTGTCAGCAGGCGACGACCTGCCGCAGTTCGTCGACTTCAATGCTTACGAGCGCATGGCCGGCGAGTACCGGGTCATGGATATCTTTCCGGGAGGGCACGTCATGCAGTACCTGCGGCCCACGCTGGGCCCCGAGGTGCTACCCACTGCGGCCGTGGAGGGGGCGAAAGAAGGCGCGGAAGTCCTTGTGGCCGGCTGGGCCATCGCCCGGCAGCACCCGAAGGGCAGGGATGGCACGATCTTCGTCACCATCGAGGATGAAGAGGGGGACGTTCAGGTCATCCTCTGGCCGCGGGTCTATGAGCGTTACCGCCGGGAAATGGCCAACGACCTGGTCCTGCTGCGGGGCGTGGTGGACCGCTGGGACGGCACCACCAACGTCATCGTCTCGGAGGTGCAGGCCCTGGAAGCCGCCATGCCGATGCCGGCCTCCCATGACTGGCATTGATGGACAAACATTCCGGCAATCACCGGTGTGCTGGCCTCCCCGCTGGCGGAGGCGTCGAACGGCAAACCTGTACAGGTTTCTCTCAGGCGTCGTCCGGTCGGCGCCAGATGCGAACGGTGGCATCCTGGCCCGTCGAGGCAAGGCGGGTGCCGTCAGGCGACCAGACGACGCGTTTCACGTCCCCGGTATGTCCCTCCAAATGTGCCAGACGTTCGCCCGTATTCGCGTCGAAGATGGTCACCAAAGCTGGATGCGTCGAGGAAAAATGACGCGATCGAGACCGGCTGGCGGTGGCAAGCAGTTGACCGTCCGGGGACCAGGCGACGTCACTCGCCGGTCCATCCACACCACTCATTTTGGTCCACCAGCGTGCATCGAAACTGGACTCATCGATGTTGACTTCCCGCAATGACAGCGCATAAAAACCTGCGCCGGCGAGATGGCGCCCGTTGGACGACCAGGCCAGGCTGTCGGCAAAGTCATTGGTCTCCAAATTAGCCACAAGCCGGTTGTTGTCCACGTCGAAGATGCGGATAAATGAATCGAGGCTGCCGTCAACTACGAATCCAACACTGTTCGCGAGGTAGCGTCCGTTCGGTGACCAGGCCAGCGTCTTTGCGCCCCATTGGCTGGTGGTGAATTCAGCGATTGGCGTTGCGCTGTTGCCCAATTCCCAAATCTGCAGTCTGGGCAGGTCCCCTTCTGCACCGGGCGCAAGAGTGACGGCCAGTCGTGATCCGTCGCCGGACCAGTGGACGGACCTTACGGGGGCGTCGTGCTCCAGGTGAAAGAGTCCTGCCCCCGTCTCAATATCCTGGATGGTAACCGAGTCCCCTCGGGTGATGGCCAGGCGTGCACCATCCGGGAAAGGCAGGCTTTCGTTCAGCCAGCGATCTTCGACCACTCGCCGACCGTCCGCCACATTCCAGGATCGACCGTCGGGGAAAATATGCTGCTCCTCGGGCCAGGATTCAGGCTTTCTGCCGGCAAACACCCGCTCGCCGTCCGGCGACCAGGTCAGATAGACATAACCGCTGCGGACTTCGGTATCGCCAGGCGCGGCAAAATCTGTGCCTTGCCCCAGAGTGTCCCCGGTATGCACATCCCGGACCTGAACGGCGCCGTTTTCGCCGCGCGTCACCAGGGTGCAACACTCTGGCGTCCAGGCCAGTTCGAGAACCCGGCTGTCATATTTCAGGTCCGGACCGACGTCTGTCGGATAACCCGAAGAAAAACCCCGGACCCTTACGATGTTGTTCTCATCCGCCGCTGCGACGTACCTTCCATCAGCAGACCATGCAATACTCGTGACAGGCGCCTTGCGAAACAGAACGATGCGATCGACCAGTTCGTCGGCTTTCCAAAAAAGCACCTCTACTGCATTTTCAGTCCCAATGGCGAGGGTGCTGTCGGTCGGAGACCAGGCCAGTGCATGGATGTCACCACCCACCACTGAAAAACGGTGAAGGACAAGGCCCCTTCGCGGGTCGAGGAAATTGAGCACACCTTGTCGGTCTCCCAAAGTGAGCCAGGCGCTGCCATGGGACCAGGACAAATAGTCGCCGGCAAAAGGCAATAACGGGGCGAAACGCAGGGCGCCGGAGCTGGCATCCCACAGCGACAATTTGCGACTCTCCCCGATGCTGGCAATGCTTTTCCCGTCTGGCGAGTACGCAATTGCCTGCGACCTGCCGTCCGAACCGGTTAGCTGGCTACGAGTTTTTCCGGTAGCTGCATCCCAGAGTCTCAGCGTTCCGTCGGCTTCCCTGCCACCGGCCGTGTCTCCCGTACCAATCAGAATGTCTCCCGCCGGCGACCAGGCCAGGGCATCCGTGGCGGCACTGTACTCAAGATCAGTCAGCAACTGCCTGCCCGCCACGTCCCATACCTGCACCGAGCGGGGATTACGTTCGGAGAGAGAATGATGGTAGCCGCCGTTTCCTTCCGGCACACCTTCCAGCCGGAGGTTCAGGCCGCCGTGGCTGACAGTCGCCAGGCGCGTTCCGTCCGGTGACCAGTGCGTACTGGCGATCCAGCGCTCCGCTGCCAGTGTGCCGACGTCCTCCAGACGGGGAAGGGAGAGCAGCGAGACCCCGCGGCTGCCGGCCACGGCCAGGGTGTTGCCGTCGGGGGAGATGGAAATGTGATCAGCCGAACCGCGACCGAGGACCCGTTCCAGTTCCCAGCCGCCGTCACCGACCGCGCCCTGTGGCAGCACCTGGCCAGCGCCGCTGACTATCAGGGAGAGCAGCAGGATCAGTCCGAAACGGGCCGACTTCGCCGCCGAAGTCAGGTCTTTCATGGCTTGTGTTCCTGTTTTCGTTCCACAATATTCCCTGTGCCAACTGTGCCAACTGTGCCAACTGTCCACCGCGCAGCCTTGCAAATGCGCGCATCCTGACGGAATCCCCAGCGGCCGCTTCTCCAGGCGGGACGGGGCCGGCGGGATGCTAACCGACGGCGGATCTGCGCCAGACATGCACGACGCCCCCCAGGTCCGTCGAGGCGAGGTAACTGCCATATGGCGACCAGGCCAGGCTGACGATGCCGACCGAATGCCCCGGCAGACGCGCCTCATTTTCCAGGACCCCGTTTTTCCAGTCATAGACGAGCACCACACCGGGCAGCGGGTCCCCCAGGGACGCAGTGCCGGCGGCGAGTTTCGTCCCGTCGGGCGACCAGGCGAGGGCGTTCACCCCGTGGTCTTCCACGACCTGCTGCGTCTTCCAGTTCTGAGGAGGATCCGAACCGGACCAGTCCATATCCCAGACATGGAGCGAACCGTCGTCACCGCCGCCTGCAAGAAAACCGCCATCGGGTGACCAGTCCAGGCTGCTCATTCGCGATGAAGGCGCAGGCAAATAGTCGGACAGGGAGTAGTACACAGAGCCATCATCCGCATACCGCAACAGCACCGAAAAATAACCGGTGTCCCTGTCTGAAGTGGGACTCGTGTCAACGTTGGTTGCCACCAGATTGCCGTCAGGTGACCAGGCGAGCGTCGGGTTCTGGAGCCTCTTGCCCACCTGCAAGGCCCCCTCCTGGAAGAATGCCGTCCGTTGCGCTACAGAACCTGTATCCCACAAGGCGTAACCGTAACCGTAAGATCTGCCGCCAAAAAAGGGATCGCTCCCCAAGGCGATGCTGCTGCCAACAGACGACCACACGATGTGACTCGCCTGAGACAGGATGGAATCGTGTTCCAGCTCCTTCAGCGCTTCAAGCGTCTCTGCATCCCGGATGACGACAGTCGACGGCTTTTCCGCAGCATCGGCCAATAGTCTGTGGTCCGGGGAAGGAATGACACCCCGCGGCCAGTTTGCTGACGAGACCGGCTGACCCGTACCTGCATCAAGATAGCGTCCCGCCGCGTAGAGACGTCGACTGTCCGGCCCCCAGGACGAATGCCTCAACAGATACCAGGGGGTCTCGCGGTTGTGTTCGGTTGTCGCAGCCAGTTGCTTCCCGTCCCGGGCGTCCCATACGTGGATGTCGCCCGTCGACGTAGCGGAAACCAGAAACTCCCGGTCGCGCGGCCAGGCCAGGTCCTGAACCACTGCGTCGAGGGTCACTTCGGCAATTGTGCCGCCTTCTCGCGTATCATGGACCACGATTCTCTTGTCCCGGCCCGCGGTTGCGAGCCGACTCCCGTCCGGCGACCATGCCATCCCCGTCAAGCCGTAATCTCTTCCAAGGGGATCCAGGGGAAGGTTGTGGTGCCGCAGGCGGAGGAGCACTTCACCACTGTCTGGCTCCCTGAGAAAGGCATTGATGCCGGCGTCCTGAGCCAGCCTTTTGCCGTCAGGGGACCAGACAGGGGCCATTGAGGTGCGGCCGCCCTCCCTTTCTGAAATATGAAACAACACGTCAGATGCGGGTGGCTGCAAGACCGTCAGGCCACTGGTGCCAAGGGCAAGTCTTGAGCCATCCGGGGACCAGACCGCATGCCGGTCGGCTGCGGAGTCCAGTAGCTGGCCGATGTCCCACCAGTCAGGGACCACCGGGGGGCTGACCAGCATTACAGCAAGAGCTCTTTCCAAAAATGTTGCGGTCTCTGGCGGAGACCGTTCATTGCCGTAAGATCTCCGGGCGCCTGAGAAGACATCGATTTCCATCAGCCCGAAAAACGTAGGGGTGACTATCCCTGTACCGTCGGGTGACCAGGCGAGATTCACCGCAAAGCCGGGATAGCCCCACAGCAGTTCACGGGCAACGCCGCCGGCGACGTCATGGATTCGCAACAGGCCGTCATTGCTGAACGCTGCCACCATGTCTCCCGCCGGCGACCAGGCGAAGCGGGCCGCAAAGTCACTGTCCTGCAGCGTGCGGATGAGCGCTCCGCTGGCCACATCCCATATCCTGATGGAGTGATACCCTTTGGTCAGGGCAGCTTCATCCGCCATCGGTTGACCGTAAAGCAGATGGTACAGGGCCGGGTCGTTGCGACCGCCCGCGGCGACGAAACGGCTGTCGGGCGACCACTCGATGTCGAACAGCCAGCCGCCCGCATCAATGTGTCGCAGGAGTTCCAGCGCCGGCAGCGAATAAATCCAGATGCCGTGACTTCCGGCCACTGCGAGCGCGCTGCCGTCCGGCGAGACCGCAAGGTCCTCGACCGTCCCGCGGCCGATTACGCGGTCCAGTTCCCAGCCGCCGTGACCGACCACGCCCTGTGGCAGGACCTGCCCGGCGCCGGTGAGCAGCAGGGCGAGCAGCAGCAGCAGTCCGAAAGAAGTCTGTCGCATGTGGCTCTTCACTTTTGCCCCCTGATGCACAGTGACATCCTTGCCTTTGCCCTGTCAGGAGGGCCGGGCAGTGGCCCGGAGCGCTAACCGCGCAGCATGTCGATCACGCGCATGTTGGCCACGCCGTCGCCGGGCGGGTACTTCGGCGGACGCTCCTGCAGCAGGGCGTCGGCGAAGTCCTCGGCCATCAGGGTGTAGCTGTTGGCGGGCGGGATGGTGATGCGGCTGTAGTCGCCGTCGATGCCCCAGGTCTCAATGAGCGTCGCCTCGTCCGGCTGCGTCACGTAGGCGGTCTCCACGCGGATGCGGCCCCGCGTGCCGCGCAGGTCGTAGCTCTGCACGCGCTGGTTGCGCAGGCTGCAATCGATGACGGCGACGGCGCCCGAGGGGAAGTCCAGCACGGCGCCCAGCACCTCGTTGACTTCGCTGCCTGCGCCGCTGCGGCTCACGCCATGGGCCTGCAGGGGCTCCTCGCCGGTCATCAGGCGGGCGGCGCTGATGCAGTAGCAGCCGATGTCCATCAGCGCGCCGCCTTCCAGTTCGCGGCTGAGGCGGATGTTGCCCAGGTCCGACAGGTCGATGGGGAAATTGAAGCTGGCGTTGAGCATCACCAGGTCGCCGATGGCGCCGCCGCGCAGCAGGTCCAGCACCTTTTGCGTCTGCGGGTGGAAGCGGTACATGAAGCCTTCGGCCAGCAACAGATCGTGTTTGGCGAAGGCCACCACCATGGCCTCGGCCTCGGCGGCATCGACGGCCAGCGGCTTTTCGCAGAGCACCGGCAGGCCGGCTTCGGCGCAGCGGATGCTCCATTCGGCGTGCATGCTGTTGGGCAAGGGGTTGTAAATGGCGTCGATGTCCGGGTCGGCCAGCAGGGCCTCGTAGCAGCCGTGCGCGCGCGGGATGCCGAGAGCGTCGGCGGCCTGCTGCGCGCGCTCCGCTGTGCGGCTGGCGATGGCCTGCACCACGCCGTTGCGGCTACCTTGCATGGCCGGGATGACGCGCCCGGTGCCGATGTTGGCCGTGCTGAGAATGCCCCAGCGAATTTTTTTATTGGTCAAGTCTGGACTCCCTTTCTGGCACCTGCGACCTGTCGCTCACGTTTCCAGTCCTTTCTCGCCGTGACCGCCGGGGCGGCCACCGAATTCACGAATCAGATTGCTCAGGGCGCTGCGAAAGAGCAGCGTCATCGCCAGGCCGGCCAACGGGGCGCTGAGCGGCGCGAGCGTCGTCGTGCGGAACCAGGCGCGCCAGCGTAACCATGTGCCGCCGTGGCGCTCCGCTGACAGGGACTGCAGCGCCACGTGATCGACGATGAACTCGCTCTCCTCAATGCTGCTGGCCAGCAGGTGCGGCGGATGCGAGGCGACGATGTACTCCTGCACGGTGAAGGGGCCCAGGTGCAGCCAGCGCACCGTGCTGACGCCGTCGCGCTGCAGGGCATGGCGCCGGCTGACCGTGCTGTCCGACACCAGCGGCAGCCACAGAAAGAGCTTCGTGTGGTCGCTGATGACCTCGAAGATGCGGGCCGGCGGCGCTTCCAGCAGGGCGAGGCAATCGGCGCGCAGCGGCGCGTCGGTGTAGGTGCCCACGTCAAAGCCCCTGACGATGCGGTCCACAGCCCCCGTCCGCCTGCTCGCTGCCGGGGAGTATAGCGAGGGCGCCAGCCCGAAGCATCCCGTGGGATAGCGCGGGGCGCAGGGACGGAGCATCCAGGGGGATAGTGCAGGGGTGTATACTGAGGGACACGTCACAGGCAGGAATATCTGCAGGAAAGTCAAGATGGCCGCTCTGCCGCAATTAATCGTGCCGCCGCCACGTTTGCCGGAAGGTGTCACCGGCCTGGTATGTGCCACAGCGTCTTTCAGTCAGGAGCGCAAGGAAATCCTTGACGAGGCGATGGTTGCACTTGCCTCGCTTGAGCGGGAAACAAAGGAACTGGAGCAGTTTGTTGCCGGTCTGGCGCAGCTTGAACTGGCCCCGGACCGGGGCCCACAGCCGGATGAGGAAGTCATCGCCAACGTGATCAAGGTTACGGAGGAAATCGTCGCCTGGGCCACGAATGTAACGGATGCGCGAGAGGACAACCTCACAAGACTGCAGGATCAACTGGAAGACCTTTGCGCCGCGGATAAATTGCTGACGCCCCTGGCACGGCAGGTGTACCAGCGTCAGGAGGAATTGAGCGGACGCATCCAGGCGCTTGCGGGACTGGACTTGGAAAGCCTGATTGCCAATTTGCTGGTAAAGGTCGCCAAACAGCGCGGGTTGAGCAAAACCGAGAAGATTCGCCTGCTACATACGATTCCATTCAAGGGGCCGATCACTGACCAAAAGATTTCCACACGCCGCGCGGACTTGTACAGTGACACTCCATCCACGCATCGCTCTGACTGGTACAAATAGTCATGGTTGACGCGGTGTTTGTGGACTCCAATATTCTCCTGCATGCTGCGATTCCGGATATCGGCAATGATTCGCCGGAAGTCAAGCTGCAGAAACATGAGGCCTGTTTGGCGCAATTGCAACGCTTTCTGGATGAAGGCGTTGGATTGTGGAACAATGGCCAGGTGCTCCGGGAGTTTTGGGTTCAGGCAACCCGCTACGAAACCGAAGCGGGGCCAATGCCGCTCTCGTGGGTACACGAGCGAATCGCATGGTTTCGCGCGTTTGTTCGTGAAGTTGACGAGACTCCTGCCGTGCGCGATCAATTGCTGACCCTTCTGCAGGAATACGACGTCCGTGGCATCGCGGTCCACGACGCCAACATCGTGGCCACCATGCTGGCGCAAGACATTGGATCCGTTTGCACGCTGGACGCCGGCTTTGAGCGCTACCGCGAGCGCATCATGATTATTTCACCGCTAACCAGCACCAACTGACTTCCCGCCACACGCTTCCCCACCTTGCACGTCCCGACCCGCCCGTGCCACAATCGCCGCGGCGCTGGACGGGGGAGGACACGACGATGGACTGGATCACGAGCCCGGATGCCCTGGCGGGTCTGCTGGCGCTGGTCGTGCTGGAGATCGTGCTGGGCATCGACAACGTGGTCTTCATTTCGATTCTGGCGGGCAAGTTGCCGCAGGCGCAGCAGGCGCGCGCGCGTCAGGTCGGCCTCGGTCTGGCGCTGGTCATGCGCATCGCGATGCTCTTCGCCATCTCCTGGGTCATTCGCCTGACGGCGCCGCTCTTCATGCTGGCGGGCCAGGAGATTTCCGGGCGCGACCTGATTCTGATCGTCGGCGGGCTCTTCCTGCTGGCCAAGGCCACGCACGAGATTCACGACAAGCTGGAAGGCGACAGCGGCCATGCCAGCGCGCGGGTACCGCCCTCCTTCGGCGCGGTCATCCTGCAGATCGTGCTGCTGGACGCGGTCTTCTCAATCGATTCGGTCATCACGGCCGTCGGCATGGTGAGCGAGGTCGGCATCATGGTGATCGCCGTCACCGTCGCCATGGTCATCATGCTGCTCTCCGCCGCGCGCATCAGCGATTTCGTCAACCGCCACCCGACGGTCAAGATGCTGGCGCTCAGCTTCCTGCTGCTGATCGGCCTGACCCTGGTGGCCGAGGGGCTGGACCAGCACATCCCCAAGGGCTACATCTACTTCGCCATCGCCTTCTCTATCTTCGTGGAGATGCTCAACCTGCGCCTGCGCAAGGTGCAGAAGCCGCCGCTGCAGTTGAACCGGCCCTATGTGGAGTAGGAATTCAGGTCAAACGAGATGGTCTGTACCCGACGCAGTGAGCGATCATTGCAACAATTTCATTGAGCCTAGGTCTTGCGATTCTTCCGAGTTTGTCGCCAAAACGTTGTTCTGAAACCGATTTCACTTGCGAAGCATCAGCCCAAGAGAGTTCGCGCAAGCCATTTTCGTCAGTCTTTTGTATAGGAACCATCCACTCTGCTTTTCTGTATCTTCCGCCCTTCGTTGTCAACGGAACGACAATTGCAAGTCGTGGTCGTCCAATTTGGTTAACACTTACTACAACAGCCGGGCGTTCTTTCCTCATTTCGCTTCCTGCAAGTTCTTCATCCTCCTCCCGCGGGTCAAAATTGACTTGATAAATATCTCCACGATTGAACGGCACTAGAATTCTTCCTCACCGAAAGCCTCAAAGACCTCAATATCCAAGTCCTCGGCAAGTTCGTAGGATCGTTGCATCCAATATTCCTGTTCCTCTTCTGACATTCCCAGGAACTCGGTTGTAGTTGGGAATTCATCAGTCTCAATCACTGGCACAGGAAACTCGTAATGTGGTAGTGCCTGCAAGACACGCTCGTCTGACACCAGTTCGTTTTCCGAAGCCTGAAGAATCATTTCATCAAGCCGGGTTGGCTCTTCATCGCAGGAAACTGGATAGGGCTCGTTTTTTCTCCACTTGCGACGGCTCACCTCAAGCCAGAAAATATGAGCAAGTCTTGGTGAAACGATCCCCAGATCACGGGCGCGATACATCCAGCCTTGCATACTTAATCCGTACCGGCGTTTGAGGGTGCCTAACTCTGCAAAGGAAATCGAGTTTCTTTGCTCTCCCAATTCCCTTCTGGCAGCCTCTTGCGGAACCAACAACGCACCGGCGAAACGATGCGCGAATTTTTCAACTTTGTCTTCGGGCATGTCTTCAGGGGTGTTCATGACAAGGTGACCGAGTTCGTGAGCCAGGTTGAATCGTTTGCGATCGGGGTCAACATTTGCTTTGGTTACAATGATGGGAATATTGTCTTCGCACCATCCGGACAAACCGTCAAATCTCTCGGTCGGGCGATCCCACTCCAAGACAATCACGCCGTTTTCTTCTGCAGTTTGTGTCAAGCTGGCAATTGGCTCATCGCCCATCCCCCACTCGCTACGCAATGCACCAGCAGCTTCTTCTGCAGCCTCTAGACTATTGACGTTAATCCGCTCGGGGAAGTTAACTTCAGAATTCAGCGAAAGTATGTTGCGAAGATCAAGATTTAATTCAGCGACATCACGAGCGAAGTTTTCGATGGCTTCACGTGTTTTGGCAGGAAGAGCAGTGCGCTTTCTGTAAGCCAGCCAATTCACATCAAGATTGGGGTCATGCTTAAGCCAGACAAGAGGCACATTGAAGAATCGAGACAAAGCCAACAGTACAGAAGTGTCAGGTACTGTCTTGCCTCGTTCGAACCCGGAAACATTGGCTTTTTGTACAGAAATGTCTGCGCGTCCAAGAGCATCTGCAACGTCTTGCTGCGACATTCCCGCAAGCAGACGTGCCTGACGGATGCGTGCGCCGATCATCACCACACCTCCACCATGCCGAACAAAGACCTTTACAATTTTACAGTTCAATGTGACCTTTGTCAGCGGTCACCACTGTTTGACAAGTAGAGGCGCAGTCGCTAGGATTCACGCCTGCCGTGATTGTCGACAATCGACAGTCGCGCGCAGCCTGTGACGCTGTTACCGGCATGAAGCGAGGATCCTGTCCATGCCCCCTGATTCCGTCGCTGCCCTGCTGCAGCGGCATCGCGTCAACGAGGACCTGAAGGCCGCCGTCATCCCCGCCGCCGCGCGCAACGCGCTGGACCTGGCTGCGGATGCCGTCGTCGGCCCCCTCGACGAGCGCATCATCGAAGCCACCGGCGCCGCGCTCGATGCCGGCCACACCCATTACGAACCCGTGCCCGGCATCGACGACCTGCGCGCGGCCCTGGCGCAGCACCTCAACGAGGCCACCGGCGCGCAGTATGAGGCGGCCAACCTGCTGGTCACGGCCGGCATGCAGGAATCCCGGTTCCTCACCCTGCAACTCATCGACGCCGGCGACGGGGCGATCTCCCTGCCGGAAGTGCTGCACCCCGGCGTGCGCAAGGCCCTGGGTGCCCGCCCGCGCGAGACAGTCTCGCTGGCGGTGGATGCGGAGCGCCGTCTGCCGCAGCTGGAGGCCATTCGCGCCGCGCTGGAAGGCGGCAGTCGCCTTCTATATATAGAATCGCCCTCGCGTCTTACCGGCGCGACGCTGGACGGGGAGGAGAAGGCGGCCATCGCCGCCATGCTCGACGACCATGACGCCAGCGCGATCGTCGACCGGGGCCTGGCGCCCTGGGCGGCGGTCAATGCTCCGGCGCCGACGGAGCGCATCGCGCTCATCGGTGAGGCCTTCCCCGGCTCGGGCATCGCCAGCTGGCTGGCCGGTTACATCGCCGTGCCGGAAGACTGGCTGCCGCCGATTCAGTCGCAGAAGCAAATAATGGCCATCTGCACGGCCACGCCCGCGCAATTTGGCGCGCTGGAGGCGGGCAGCCTCTACGCACAGGAGCAGCCCGCGCGTCTGGAGCACATGCAATCCCTGCGCAGGGGGCTGCAGGAACGCGCCCGTGCCGCCGGCCTCGACGTGCTCGCGGGCGGGGCGGCCAGCCTGCTGGCGCTGCGCCTGTCCCCGTCACAAAAGTCGGAGGTTCTGTCCCGCCTGGCCGCGGCGGGCTATCAGGTGGCGGACGGCAGCGATTTTGGTGCCCCTGACGTGCTGCGCCTGACGGTTTGCGACGCGTCCCGGGCCGCCCTTGACCTGCTGGCCGACGCCTGAACGAGGAGGAGAGCGCCATGCCCGAACGGAAGAAAAGCGGTACCAACCTGCTCTACTCCATGATGGCCGAGGCGGCCAGCTATGACGACGCCGTCATCATGGGTCGCGGCGATCCGGACTTTGACACGCCCGAACACATCATCGCCGCCGCGAAAGAGGCCATGGTGCAGAACCACAGCGATGCATCCCCGCCGGAAGGCCTGCCGGCGCTGCGCGAGGCCATTGCGGCGCGCGTCGAGCGCGTCAGCGGCGTGGCCTACGATCCCGCCACCGAAGTCGTGGTAACCAACGGCGGCCAGGAAGCGCTGTTCCTGATGGTGCTGACCCTCATCGGCCCCGGCGACGAAATGGTCGTGCCGGAACCGAACTACAACACCTATCTGGATTCCACCCGCTTCGCCGGCGGACGCCAGATCGAGGTCGACACCTTTCCCCAACAAAACTTCCGCGCCGACCCCGCCGACGTGCGCCGCGCTGTCAACGAGCGGACGAAGGCGCTCCTGCTGGTTTCGCCCAACAACCCGGCCGCCAGCGTTGTCTCCCCCCAGGACATGCGCGACCTGGTGCAAATCGCCTGCGACCATGACCTTTTCATCATCTCCGACGAAATTTACGACCTTTTCGTCTACGACGACGTGGTGCATACCAGCGCCGCGGCCATGCCGGGCGCGCGCGAACGCACGCTGACGCTCAACGCGCTCTCCAAGGCCTATTCCATGACCGGCTGGCGCGTGGGCTGGGTGACCGGCCCGGCGCCGCTGATGGAACGATTGCGTGAACTGAAGGCGGCCATCACCGGGGCGACCTCCATCATCTCGCAGTACGCCGGCATCGCTGCCCTGACGGGGCCGCAGGCGCCGGTGCAGATGTTCGCCGATACCTACGTGCGCCGCCGCCGCGTCGTGCTGGACGCGCTGGACGAGATGGGCATTGAGTACGGCGTGCCCGAAGGCGGCCAGTTCATCTTCGCCGACATCGGCTTCACCGGCATGGACAGCATGCAATTCGCCCAGCGCGTGCTGAGCGAGCAACACGTGCTGGTCTATCCCGGCTCGGCCTTCTCCGAAGCGCGCAAGCAATACATTCGCATGACTTTCCTGCAGCCGGAGGAGAAATTGCGCGAAGGCCTGGAACGCATGAAGATCGCCATGGAAGGCATCCGGGCGGACATCGGCAACGGATCGGCCAGCTGAGCATGGCCTACGAAATTCGCAATCGCGACCTGGTCAACCACTACCCGCTGGAGACGCTGCAGGGCTTCGCGCACAACTTTCTGCAGGCGCTGGGGGCCACGGAAGAAGAGGCCGCCATCGTCAGCGACGGCGTGCTGACGGCGGCGCAGTGGTGGCACCCGGGGCAGGGCCAGGGGCTGGAGAAGTTCTTCCGCTACCGGCGCCGCGTACACGGCGGGGGCATCATTCCCGCCGCGGAGATGTCCTGGTTGCGCGAGGGTCGCTCCTTCGCCCTGCTGGATGCGGCCAAAGGCTTCGGTTACGTGGCCGCGCATCGCGCCATGAAACGCGCCATCGAAAAGGCGCGCGAGACCGGCGTCGCCATCGTCGGCGTGCGCCACAGCAACCACTTCGGCATCGCCGGATACCATGCCCTGCAGGCGGCGCAGGCCGGCCTCATCGGCTGGGCCTTCACCAACGCCGCCGCCGAGATGGCGCCCTGGGGTTCGGCGCTGCCGGTGCTGGGGACCAACCCCTGGGGCTTCGCCATTCCGCGGACGGCCACCCACGCCATCGTGCTGGACATGGCCCTGACAATGTCCGGCAAGGGCATGATGCGCTGGTATCAGCAGGAGGGGCGCGCCATGCCGGCCAACTGGGCGTTGACCCCCGACGGCCGCGAGACCACCGACCCCGGCGCGGCCATGGACGGTCCGGTGCTGCCCATCGGTGAATACAAGGGCTACGGCCTCAGCTTCGTCAGCGACGTGCTGGCCGGGGTGATGACCGGCGCGCTCTTCGGCATGAGTGTTTTTCAGGACGACCGGAATTTCGACGTCGGCCACATCATGGTCGCCATCGATCCGCAGGCCTTCATGGGCGAGGCGGAGTTTCAGGGTCGGCTCGAAGAGCTGGTCGCCGAGGTCAAGGGCGCGCCGGCGATCGACCCGCAGCGGCCCATCCTGCTTCCGGGCGAGATTGAGTTCAAACGGATGGAAGAAAGGCAGCGTGACGGCGTTCCGGTCGCGCGCGAGACCGTCGAGGGATTGCGTGAACTGGCGCAAATGCTGGACGTGGATTTCCCGCTTTAGCAGCAGCATGCGAACAGGAGTAGCTACGTGACACAGGCAATGAAATTTGGCAACGTGAGCGTGATGCCGGGCGAGACCGCGCGTGGCGGCATTCCCGTCAATCCCGACATGTTCCCGCGCGAGCGGGAGATTCCCCTGATTGTGGTGCGCGGCGCCGGCGACGGCCCGGTGCTCTGGCTGAACGGGGCGACGCACGGCGACGAGCCCGAAGGCCCTTTCTCCATCTTTCGCACGCTGGAGCAGGTGGACGCGCAGCAACTGCGCGGCACGATCGTCGCCGTGCCGGTGATGAACGTACCGGCCTTCACGGCCGGTACCCGCGGCGATCCCCTGGACGGCTTCGCCTACGATATGAACCGGCTCTATCCCGGCAAGCCCGACGGATACCCGACCGAGCGCGGCGCCTACGCCCACTGGCTGGCCATGAAAGACTGCTGCGACCTGCAGATCAACATTCATTCCGGCGGCGAGCATTCCTACCTGGCGCACATGATCTTCGCCTCGGACAACCCGGCCAGCATGGAACTCGCGGCGGCCATGGGCTCCGGCTGGCCGCTGGTCTTCCGCAGCGGCACGGGCGGCGCCAACCCCTCCTCGGCGATCGCGGCGGACGGACGCGCCGGCATCACCGTCGAACTGGGCGGCAACTGCCGCACCCTGGGCGCCGATTTTCACGGCATCGCCAACGACCTGGCGGAGGGCTATCTGAACGTCCTGCGTCACTACGACATGATCGATGGCGAGGCGAGCTACGAGGGGCGCTGGCACACCGGTTACCAGATTCCCCTGCTGGCGCCGGCCACCGGCATGTTCGTCGGCAATCCGGAACTGCCCTTTGAGACCCTCGTCCCCGCCGGGACGCTCATTGGCTCGATTTACGACCTCTACGGCGATGTCATCGCCACAGTGAACGCGCCGCAGGATGGCCTCATCTTTGGCATGCGCTCACGTCCTTCGGTGCTGGAAGGGCACTGGTGTTGTTTCTTCGGCGTGGTGGAGGAGACAGTCACCAGCCTGACCTGAGCGCGGAACAATTCGCTATGGGGGTTGACATGGAAAGCACGGCAGAAAGACGTCGCGGCCTCATCCCCGAAGACCTGATGAACTTCCGCTGGCTGGAAGAAATCGTCCTCGCGCCGGATGGCAGCATGGTGGCCTTCAGCGTGCGCGAACCGGACGGCGAGGCCGACGGCTACCGCGCGCATCTCTATCTGCGCCGCCTGGATGAAAGCAGCGCGCGCCGCCTGACCAGCGGCGACTGCCGCGTCTCGTCGCTGGCCTGGAGCCGCGACAGCGCGCAACTGGCCTGGAGTCACAGCACGGCCGATGCTTGTTCGGTGCGCATCTGGCAGGTGGCGGAGGCCCGGCGCCACGTCATCCCCCTGGGCGACGAGCCCCTGGCCGGCCTCGACTGGTCGCCGGACGGAGTCCATCTGGCGGGCGCGCGCTGGACGGTGTTGCGCCACCCGCACGAAGACCGCGGACCCCTGCCGGACATGCCGCAACCGCACATCAAGGTGGTGCGGCGCCTGCGTTACAAACGGGACGGTATCGGCTGGGTACACGACCGCTATTCCCAGATCTTCGTGCTGGATAGCGTCACCGGCGACCTCGACCAGGTGACCCACAGCGAGAGCGACTACGAGACGCCGAAGTGGAGCGGCGACGGCACGCGCCTGGCCTTCGTCGGCACGGCGCGCGAACAGAACATCCCCGAGGGTCAGGGACACATCTACCTCTGTGACTGGCCGGGTGGGGAGGGGCCGCGCCCGCTCCTGCCGGACTGGCAGGGCACGGCCGTCAGCCCCGCCTGGGGCGCGGACGATCGCTACATCGCCTTCGCCGGCCACAACCATCCGCCGCCGACCAATCGCCGCAACTTCTGGCAGCCGCACCTCGCCGACGTGGCCGCCGGCACGGCGGTCAAGCTGGACGAGGACATCGACGAGGAGGTCGGCAACTATGGCGTCGCCGACCAGCGCGTCAGTCTGACCAACGTGACGGTCAAGTGGGCGCAGGGCGACAGGTGGATCTACTTCCTGCTGACCGAGCGCGGCGCGGCCAACCTCTGGCGCATCGATA
>JAPOVC010000026.1 GCA_026708325.1 Anaerolineaceae bacterium
TTTGCCAGATGTCGGTGACATCCGCAAGCAGCCCCGCGTCCACCAGGTCTTTCATGCGATAACCAAACCACCAGTCAAAGAGCGGGAACGCGTCGTCGGTCGGCAGCGCGCCGCGCACCGCAGCCTGGTAAGAGTCCGTCGAGGAGAAAATCACCGTGTTGACGCCGATGCCAGTTGCGCCAAGCGATGCCTCGCTGACGGCGTCCTGACCCGCCTCGTGCCAGGCCGCGTCATTCGCCCAGTCGATCATGACCGGTTCATCCTGCGCCGCCACTCCGCCTGCCAGAGCAAGCAGTATCGTTAGCGCGATCAGTAACTTCTTATGCATGGTCTGTCTCCTTTTGGTTCAACTGTGTCGATATGCTTTTTTTCAAAGCCGCCCTCACAAAATTGCACGGCCAGCGTCACGATTCGGCGCCCGGCGCTGCGCGCAGGAAAAGGATGCGAGCCAGCAGTCAGTGTGAACGGTCTATGAACGAGAGGGAGGGGGTGAAACGAAGTAAGGCGATCTTGCAGGGGGAAGGGCGAAGGGTGAGCATTTGCCATTATCGCGCCTGGATGGACGTAGATTTTCTCGACGCGCGCCTGGGAGTTACCGCCAGTCTCATCTCCATGCCCCGTTTCCGGTTGGTACAAACAGGAAAGCGTAACCAAAGCGCCAGCGGCCGTCAAATTCAGACATGGTGGACCAAGTCGAAGTGCTGCGCTGCGTAGAGACCCTGGAGCCGGTCGAGGTTGGGGCGCCTTGTCTCAACCGCCGTGCATCGAACGCATCCTGGCCAGCATCTTCTCGCGCGCCTCCGGCGACCCATCGCAGTTGGTGCCAAAGAGATGATCAAAGGGCACAGTCGTTTCGCCGTAATTGCACTCGAAAAAGCGATGATGCAGCGAATGCCAGTAGTTGCCGTAGGAGATCTTCAGGTCGTCCTTGACGACGATTTCCTCGAAGCCTCCGTGGCCCAGGATGGAGTAGAAGGACACCAGCTGGCCCTGAAAGATCATGTTGGCGGGATGCGCGCCGATGACAAAGTGGACCAGCATGCTCCCGTACATGGCGACGTGCTCAATCGGGTGCTGGGCCAGGCCGGACCAGGGACCGACTTCGATGTTTCTGTGATGCACGTGATGCACGTGTTTGTACAGGAATTTGACGTGCAGCAGGCGATGTCCCCAGTAAAAGTAGAAGTTGTACCAGAGCTGGGTGAGGAAGAGGACCAGCACGAATGTGACCGGATGCTCGCGCGGATTGAAATAAGAGATGTGGCCGTTGGCGTACACCCAGTGCATCACGACTTCAAACGCCGTCCAGATCGTGCCCGCGCTGGCGATGCTCCAGAACATGTTGTCGCGCACCTGGTCGTTCCACAGGAATTTCCGGTTCTTGCCCATCCAGTTCAGTGACAGCTTGTAGCGAAATCCCTGCGTCTTCATCGTCCACATGCTTACATGCAGTATTGACGCCCAGAAAATCATCATGATCTGGTTGCGGGCGTAGATTTCCAGAATCCAGTCGGCGCGGAATTCGGTCATCCGCGACTGCTCCGGCGTGAGATAAGCCCAGGTCAATACCGCCACAGCCATGAACAGGATGTTGTAGGGCCACATGTATTCTTTCACCCATTTCGCGACCGCGAGAGGCCTGGGTGGCCACGAGAAAACCGGGTTGGGCTCGAATTCCTTGTCCGGCCGCCAGTAACCACGCTCGTCGCGCGGCATGCCGTCGGCAAGACCGTCTCGTTCTGCGCTGACTTGAACCATGGTCATTTGACCTCAAAACTCAATCGGCTTACGGCAAATCTTGCAACAGAGCCGGACGCAAATTGCGGGGGACGCATGGTTCAACCGCCGTGCATCGCACGCATCCTGGCCAGCATTTTCTCGCGAGCCTCCGGTGAACCATCGCAGTTGGTACCGAAAAGGTGATCGAGTGGCATGGTGGGTTCGCCGTAGTTGCACTCGAAGAAGCGATGATGCAGAGAGTGCCAGTAGTTGCCGTAAGAGACCTTCAAATCGTCCTTGAAGACAATTTCCTCAAAGCCTCCATGTCCCGTGATCGAGCCGAGAGTCACCTGCAGCCCCTGAAACATCATGTTGGCGGGGTGCGCGCCGATGACCCAGTGGATCAGCATGCTCGAATACATCACGACGTGTTCGATCGGGTGTTGTGACACGCCGGACCAGGGGCCAACCTCGATATTCCTGTGATGCACATGATGCACGTGTTTGTACAGAAATTTGACGTGCAGCAGGCGATGTCCCCAATAGAAGTAAAAGTTGTACCAAAGTGGCGACAGGAAAAGGATCAGCAGGAATGTGGCCGGATTCTCGCGCGGGTTGATGAAGGAGATGTGGCCGTTGGCATAGGCCTGGTGCATCAGCACTTCAAACGCCGTCCAGATCGTGCCCGCGCTGGCGATACTCCAGAACATGTTGTCGCGTACCTGGTCGTTCCACAGGAATTTCCGGTTCTTGCCCATCCAGTTCAACGACAACTTGTACCGAAATCCCTGTGTCTTAAGCGTCCACATGCTTACATGCAGCAATGATGCCCAAAAGATCAACATGATCTGGTTGCGGGCGTAGATTTCCAGAATCCAGCCGGCACGGAATTCGGTCATCCGCGACTGTTCCGGTGTGAGATACGTCCAGGTCAATACGGCCACAATCATGAACAGAAGATTGTAGGGCCACAGGAACCCCTTTACCCATTGCGCGACCGCGCGAGGCCTGGGTGGCCACGAGAAAATCGGGTTGGGCTCGATGATCTTGTCCGGCCGCCAGTATCCGCGCTCGTCACGCGGCATGCCGTCAGCCAGACCGTCCCTTTCTGCGCTGATTTGTGCCACCTTCACCCTCCCCTGACATTCATCAGCCTGGTTTTCCGATCGTTGGCTCTTTCTATTTGCGCAACTGCGGGTCCAGCGCGTCGCGCAGGCCGTCACCGATGAAGTTGATGCAGAGCACCGTGAGCGAAATCATCAGGCCCGGCCAGAAGACCAGCGCCGGCGTAAGCGTCAGGTAGTCCTTGCCATCGAACAGCAGACGACCCCAGGTAGGAAAGTCGGGCGGGAAGCCCAGGCCCAGAAAGGAAAGCGCCGATTCGGTGATAATGGCGCCGGCCATGCTGAAGGATGCCGCCACGATGACGGGGCTCAACACGTTGGGCAGGATATGGCTGCGCAGGATGACCCGGTCGTCCGACCCAATGCTCAGCGCCGCGGAAACGAATTCCCGCTCCTTGATGGTCAGTACCTCGCCGCGCACCAGGCGCGCGGTTGGCATCCATCCCAGCATCCCGATGACCACCACAATCAGCACGAAAATGCCGACTTCCGGCCCGAAGGCCTTGCGCAGCGGTTCTCGAAACAGCAGCGTGATGACCAGCAACAGCGGAAGGGTTGGCAAGGAGAGGAACATGTCCGTAATGCGCATGAGCAGCCCGTCCAGGCGACGGAAATAGCCCGCCACGCAACCGACCACCGTACCCACGCTCATGGCGATGACCATCGCGGTCAACCCGATGGCAAGCGAGACCCGCCCGCCCCAGATGGTCCGCGCCAGGGTGTCACGACCCAGATTGTCGGTGCCAAAGGGATGCTCTGCGGTCATGCCCGAGTAGGCGGCGATGATGTCAATGTATTCCGGGTCGGTGTGCCAGACCAGCGGCCCCGCCAGCACCAGCAGCACCACCAGCAGGAGAACACCCATGGAACCCATGGCCAGCTTGTGCTTGCGAAACTGCCGCCAGGCGTCGCCGCTTAGCGTGCGCGGCGAAGCGCTGAATTCGCCGCTTTCTTCCGGCCTTGTCAGCGATCGGCTTGTTCTGAAAAGTGGTTTCATCCCTAATCGTCCGGAAAATGTCTATGTGTAGCGAATTCTGGGGTCCAGCACCGCATAGAGCACGTCAGCGACGATGTTAAAGAAGACGTTCAGCACAGCGAAAATAAAGGTCAGGGTCTGCACGGTCGGCAAGTCGCCGCCCTGAATGGCGATGATCAACAGTTGGCCCAGCCCGTTGACGCGGAAAATCTGCTCCGTGATGATGGCGCCCTGAAAGACACCTGGAATGCCCAGCGCAATCAGGGTGACGACGGGGATCAGACTGTTGCGCAAGGCGTGGTGGCCCACGACGCGCCGTTCAGCAATGCCCTTGGAACGCGCCGTGCGCACATAGTCCAGCTTGAGGTTTTCGAGCATGGACGAACGGGTATGGCGACTGAGCAGGGCCATGTAGAACAGGGCCAGCACCGTCACCGGCATGATGGATTGTCTCATTTGGAAGAGGAAGCTGTCCAGGTCCGTCACGACATGCGTCGTGTCGTAAATCGAGGGGAACCAACCCAGTTGAACACTGAAGAAATAGATGAATAGCAGACCAATGAAGAAAGTGGGAACCGAAAACCCAACGGTCGCGAATACCGTGCTGAAGCGGTCGAAGTTTGAATACTGCCGATAGGCCTGAATGACGCCGATGGGCACGGCGACGAAGATGGCGGCCAGATAGGACAAGCCGACGACCCAGAGTGTTTGCGGCGTTCTCTCGATGACAAGATCGATGATCGGGCTGCGGGTCTGCCAGGAGAGGTAACGCAGGCGTGACTTGTGCAGCGGCAAGAGTTCGCCTTCCGGCACGTCAATGTTGTCATTGCTGAGTTCCCGCCCCACGGTCCCATTCGCAAATTCGTTCAGAAACAGGGGTGAATTGCTACTGTCTTCCAGGAAGAATTGACGGTCGCTCCTGAAAAGTTCCTGCGCCTGACCATCGAGGATCACGCTGCGACCCGTACTCTGGATGTCTGCAGACAGGGAGGAGGCAAGCTCGCCATAGCCCTCCTCACCTGTGCTGATAAGGTCCTCCTGGGCCAGGGAAAGCGGTGGGGCAAAATTCAGACCGGTGATTTCTTCAAAGATATTCAGGGGCTCGTTGACCATGAACTGCCGCAGCCACTTGGCAAACTTCACGAGGAAGGGGTCGTTGACACCCATCGCCTCCCGGATCTGCTCGCGCACTTCCGGAGGAATTGTGAGCGGCAGGTTGCCGACGGGATCCGCCGGCGACAGCTCCAGAATGGCGAACACGACCAGGCTTATGACCAGTAAGGTAGGAATGGAGATGAGTAGTCTACGAACCAGGTACTGGCCCACGGCACTCTCCCGGGTTACCGGCACACAGGCAGGACGGGCCGTTCAACCCGCCCTGCCCGTTCGTACCTTGCGACAGACTAGCCCATCCGGGTCCAGTCAGCGATATTCCAAAGTTCGGAATCCCAGGCATTCATCCTCACGCCGTCAAGCGAGTTCGCGATGGCGGAGACGTCACCACGATGGACCAGGGGAATCATGATGCCGGACGTGACCAGCATGTCATTCATCTGCATCGCCAGGCTGGCGCGGTCCTCAATGGCTGCCGTCTGGGACATCTGTTCCACCAGCGCCTCATAGTCCATGTTGCACCAGCGCGGGATGTTGTTGCCCAGCCAGTTGTTGTCCGGACCGCTGACCTCACCGCAGACCCAGTTGCCCATGTAGGACTCAGGGTCTGTGCCGGAGAAGCCGTTGGTGTACATCTCGATGTCAGCGTAGAACTTGCCATAGGTGTCCGGGCTGGCCGGGTCACCACCAAAGAAAACCGCCGCGTCAATATTGCGCAGTTCGGTCTCCACGCCGATTTCCGCCCACCACTGCTTGATCAGCGCCTGCGTGCTCTGACGCACGGCGTTGGTGGAAGTCTGGTAGAGAATGCGAAGCGGGACACCGTCCAGCTCACGCACACCATCACCATCGCTGTCGAGAATGCCGGCTTCATCCAGCAAGGCATTGGCGCCGGCGATGTCCTGGGTCAGGCAGCCATCGTTGGCCATGGAGGCGTAGATGGCCGGCGCCGCGAGCACGTTACAGGAGGCCCGGCCGGCCGCCCCGTATAGCTGACCCGCGATGACGTTGCGGTCGATAGCCATGGACAGCGCCTGCCAGACCGCATCATGGGTCAGGAAGGGATGCGCGTTGTCGCCGCCCATATAGATCGAACGATCTTCACCCAGATCGGGATCAGGGTTGGTCTGATTCATCATCAGACGCTCAACGCCGGTACCGTAGGCCACGACCACCGTACCGTTGCCAGCCGCTTCCATACTGTTAAGCACAGCCGGAGCAATTTGCAGGTTCCAGGCATAGTCGGCTTCGCCCGTCTCCAGAACGGCGCGCGCCGCAGACTCGGCGTCGCCACCACCCTTGAAGATCACGCGCTGGAAGTAGGGCTTGCCTTCCTCGCGGTAATTGGGGTTGGGCACGTAGGTGATGACGTCATTGGCGCGGAATTCCTCGACCATGTAGGGGCCCGTGCCAGTCGGACCGAAATTCTGGTCCGTGCAGTTGGGGGCATTGGCGCCAACGCAGTCCGCGAACTGGGCCGCCTGAATGATGGGCGACACCTGACTCACGAAAGGCCCGTAGGGGAAAGGCTTGGAGACGCTGAACGTGACCGTAACCGTCAGGTCGTCCATGGCCTCCACATTCTCAACATCAGCGAAATTTGAGAGAGCGTTGCAGCCGGCGTCCGGGTGGACACAGTATTCCCAGGTAAAGACGACGTCCGCCGAGGTCACAGGCGTGCCATCCGACCAGAGCAGGCCTTCGCTCAGGGTCCAGGTGATGCTGGTGAGGTCTTCCGAGATGCCACCGTTGTCCAGGGTCGGAATCTCGTCGACCAGGGTGGGGACCAGACCGCCGTTCTCATCATAGCGAGCCAGGGGCTCAAGTATGATCGAGGACGCGTGCAGGTCCTTGGTACCGCCGGAGAGATAGGGATTCAGGATGGATGCGGCCTGCCAGTAAAGGATGCTGACCTCATCATCCATCTGCGCGCTCACCGGCGCCAGAACGCCGGTACACAACAACAGCAGGAGCGCTACCACATTCGTTCTCTTGCCGAACATTTTCTTCTCCCGTGATTGATTTTTACATTTCGGGCATCTGCCCCCGCCGAGTATAGCCAACGGCCATGTCATCGCAACTTTCTGACCAACGCCGGACGCTTCACTCCAGCGTCCATTCCATCAGCGCCGCGGCCACCCAGGTGGGCGCAGGTTGGTTGTAGAGTTCACTGGAATCACTGAACGTGATATCAAGCACACGCCCGCGCATCGGCCCACGCAGCCAGCGATAGACCTGGCCGGCGTCGCGCGCGTCGCTTTTTGCAAGCACACAGTGCTGGTCGTAGCCCCAATAGTCGCCGCGACCCAGGATTTCCATGCCCTCCTCAAGCACCTGTTGCGCGCGGGCCAAACCCGCGTCGTCGGGCCACATGGCCTGGTCCGGCGCATCGCCGTAGCCAATGCCGTGGTGAAAGGCGTCCGCGGTCGAGACAATCACGGCATCCTCCGCGACTCTTGCCAGTGCCTCCATGCCGGGCAGCTCGCCCGGTCTGCCCCCCGCGAGGTAGGGATAGCGCTCAATGACCTGCGGCGCGCGCGACCCGTCGATCCCCCGTCGTCGAATCTCGGCGCGCCAGAAATGCCGCCAGCTGTAAAGCGCGTGGTCGCCGTGCCACTCCTGGCGTCCCTCAAGCCCCGGCCCCTGTATCCCCCACAGCTCCTCCTGGCGCGGGTCGCCGCCCCCGGAAACGCGCTGCCGGGCATCCTCCATGGCGTCACTAAAGGCGTGCAACACGCTGACGACCACTACCCTGTCCGCGCCACTGTCGAGGCAGGCCCGCACACAGGCCGCGATCTGGTGGCCGCAGTCCTTCACCCCTGCGTGGGGAAAGACAAGCACACCGCCTGCGTTCAAGGTACCCGACAGCTGGAAATCCGCGGCGCGTTCCAGCATGGCCAGGGTGCCGGCCTCGCCCAATTCTTCATGTTCACGTCGATAGAGTTTGTGGATTTCTTTCTGCAGTCTTTCGCGGTCCAGCTTCATCCCTGCTCACTCCAATCAAGGGCATTCCGTCCCGGAGGCTGGCTGTACCCAGGCGACCGATCATGACCGACACGACGACTCCCGCTGCCAGCGTTACTGCCAACAACCACAGAAGCGCCTCAAAGCCGGTGACGCCTATCAACAGCCCTGCGGCCAGGGGGCCCAGCACCTTGCCCAGGTTTTGCAACATGCCGACCAGGCCCATGGCCGCGCCCAGACTCTCGGCCGGGATCTGCCGCGCGACCAGACCGAGAGTCGCCGGGAAAACCAGCGCCTGGGCGATGCCAGTCACGACTGCCGGAACCAGCAGCGCCGTTCCTTCCGCCAGCGGCAATACGGTCAGACCGGCAGCCAGCAGCGTCAAACCGGCCGCAATGGCAGGCCCATTGCCCATGCGATCAGCCAGACGACCGCCTGGTGGGCGGGCCAGCAGGTGTGCAGCCTCCTGGACGGAGAAAAACAGTCCGACCAGCGCCACATTGGTCCCGGCGGCCAGCGCATAGACTGGCAAGAAGGTCTTCAGGGCATAAAGCGCGACGAAAACAATCAGTTCCAGCGCGCCAGCCAGCCAGATGCCTGACGAACGACCGGCGGAGCGCAGGGAGGCCCGCCATTGCCGCAGCAGCGGCGCTTGCTTCCCCGGCGAAGGCATGCGTCCATCCTGCACCTGCAAGACCGGCACAAAAGCCAAGGCGCTGAGGAGGCCGATGATCGTGTAAACGGCGACGGGGTCATGCGAGAGCAGCAACCAGCCGGCAAGCGCCGGGCCCACGATGTAACCGCCGCTGCGCGCCAGTCCGAACCAGCCGAGCCGTTCCGCCACGCCACTGCTGCGCAGCTCCGCGATGCTGGCCAGGGTCACCGGCCCGTAGATGGCGGTTGCCAGACCGTGAATGACGCGGACCAGCAACAATTGCTCGGGGCTGATCACGAAGCGATAGACAAGGGGCATGAGCACGAAAAAGGCGGTGCCGGCCAACAGCCAGTGTCGTCGTCCCTGGCGATCCGACAGCAGGCCGACCAGAGGCTTGAGCAACAAACCCGTGAGGGTGGATACCGAGACCACCAGGCCAAGAAACAGGTCTGTGGCGCCCAGAGATGCGGCAAGGATGGGCAGGGTTGGCGTCTTGCCCATCTGGTAACCGCTGCGAACTATGAAGTCCGCAGCGGTCAGGCGCAGGAAATCGCGCGGGACTTTCATGCCCCTACGGGCGGCACCTGCGCCTGCAGCAATTGTCGGTTGAAGGCAACCAGGGCCTCTCCCTCCAGTTCAAGGAAAGCCGCCAGCACAGTCCGGATTTGCCCGACGTACATCGCGTATACTTCATGCGCCTGGTCCGTCGGTCGATAGTCACCGGACGCCACGACCGGGGTCAGGGCAGCCAGTTTGCCCGCCAGTTGCATGCCATGGTTGAGGTAGTCCGGCCAACCTGGCTTCAGGTCCGGCAACATCAGTTCTTTCTCGATGTCCAGAACCTGTTCATGTAACTCCCTCGCCATGGTGGATAAATCCTCGCCCGGGCCCTCGCGACCGGCCAGCGCGACAAGGCTGCTGCGCAGGCTGCGCATGCGGTTCACGGCCCCATGGATCTCGCTGAGCAAGTCGCGAATCTGCAGCAGCAGGTCAAACTGGGCGCGCAAGTCCTCCGGAGGCGTGTCAGACAGCGGATCCAGACGGACCACAAGACTGGTTTCCAGCACCTGGTCACCGGCCCTCAGTCGAATCGAATAGCTGCCTGGCAGGGCCATGGGTCCGGCCACGTCTCCGGAATGCACGTCATGTGCCGCCAGCCGCGTCGCGTCTTCATAACGCAGGTCCCAAACAAAGCGGTTCCAGCCGGCCCTGGCCGTCAGGAATACTTCTCGCGGCGCTCCCGGCGGCAATTCCTTCTGCGCCGCGCGCGTCTCATCGTCCAGACTGCGAAACCTTTGGACGATTTCGCCGGACTCGTCCAGCACCTCAATTCGGATGGCCTGCTCCGGGACGTCTTCCAGCCACCAGGTGATGACCGCCCCTTTCGGCGGGTTGCAGCCAGAATCCAGGTAATTGCGAGTCACCTGATTCTCTTCTGACTTGTCTTCAGTGTAGGCCGCCACCACTCCCAGCGTGCCCATATAGGTCTTGCCTGGAACGCCGCCAAAGGCACGTTCGAAGACCTTGGGCATTAGCCGAATGGCGGGACGCGGTCTGAGCAGGGTCGTCTCGCCCGGCGCGGCCTGCAGTTGGCGCAGGGCCGTCAGGTCATCGAGGATCCAGAAAGAGCGACCGTGCGTCGCGGCGATGAGGTCGCTGCCCGTGACGAGCAGATCGTAGACCGGCGCGACCGGCAAATTGAGTTGCAGGGCTTGCCAGTCATCGCCGCCGTTGAAGGAAATATACACGCCGGTCTCACTGCCGGCATAAAGCAGCCCCGGCCGCTCCGGGTCTTCCCGAATGACGCGCGTGAAATCGCCGCCACGAATGCCATTGTTGATGGCTTCCCAACTGGCGCCGTAGTCGCGCGTGCGCCACAACATGGGGCGCGTGTCGTCCAGTTTGTAGCGGGTACAGGCCATCAACGCCGTCCCTGCATCATGCGGCGAGGCCTCAATGGTTGAGACCATCGTCCTCTTCTGCAGCTCCGGCGGTGTGACATTCGTCCAGGTTTCTCCGCCGTCGCGAGTGATGTGGACCAGTCCGTCGTCCGAGCCGGCCCACAGCAACCCTTCCTCCAGTGGCGATTCAGCCAGAGCGAATACCGTGGCGTAGGCTTCGGCGCCCACTGCCTCCCGGTTGACCGGACCGCCGCTGGCGATCAGGGTCTCCGGGTCCGCGTAAGTGAGGTCAGGGCTGATTTCCTCCCAACTCTGGCCCTCATTGGTGGAGCGCATCACCTGGTTGCCGCCGATGTATATCGTGTCCGGATCATGCGGCGAAATAACGATGGGATAGGTCCAGGCGAAGCGGTAACGGTCCTTCGAGGTGGGTTCGCCGCGCAGCGATTCGGGCCAGGTCGTGATCATGCGAATCTGCTGCGCGCCATGATCGTAGCGTTGCAGGGAGTTGCCGCCCCCAGGGGAACTGCCGATGGCACCGACGTAAAGCACGTCGGGATTGTCCGGTCGAACGGCGATGTAACCGCTCTCACCGGTGCCGGCCGGCCAGCAGTCCCTCCAGGAGATGGAGGTGCGATGACTGCGTGAGGGCACGGCAAAGCTGCTGTTGTCCTGCTGCGTTCCATACACGACGTAGGGATCGCGAGAATCGGCCGCCATTCGATAAATCTGGGCGGTGGGCTGGTTGAACTGCGTCGACCAGGTGGAGCCGCCGTTCAGCGAAACGCAGGCCCCGCCGTCATTGCCCTGAATCATGCGCTGCGGATTGTCGGGGTCGATCCACAGATCGTGATTGTCACCATGGGGCGTGGAAATCTGCTCGTAGTTACGACCGCCGTCGATGGACTTCCACAGATTCAGGTTGTTGACGTAGACCGTGTCCCCATCCAGGGGGTCCGGCGTCAGGTGCATGTAGTACCAGCCACGGGAGATCAGTTCATCATTTGCGGCCACCTGCTCCCATGTGGCGCCGTAATCGTCGGAGCGGAACATGCCGCCACCGCCCGTGGCTTCCATCAGGGCCCAGACGCGTCCGGGGCGCGCCGGCGAGGCGGCGACGCCGATCTTGCCGCGGATGCCGTCCGGCAGGCCAGGGTTGCGCGAGATGTCCCGCCAGCTGTCGCCGCCGTCTTCGGACATCCACAGGCCACTGTCGGGGCCACCGCTTGAGATATCCCAGAAGTTGCGGTAGGCCTCCCAAAAGGCAGCGTAGAGTATCCGGGGGTTGCTGACGTCGACTGACAGGTCAATCGCTCCGGCTTTCTCGCTCTTGAAGAGCACCTGGCGCCAATTCTGCCCGCCATCGACCGTTTTGTAGACGCCGCGTTCGCGGTTGGAACCGAAGGCGTGTCCCAGCGCAGCCACCCAGGCGATGTCGGGGTCGTCAGGATGAATGCGCACCTTTGCGATATGACGCGTGTCACCCAGACCCAAATGCGTCCAGCTGCGACCGGCATCGGTCGAGCGGTAAACACCATCGCCATGGGTCACGTCAAGTCGAATCGTCGTTTCGCCCGTGCCGGCGTAAATGACGTTGGGGTCGGCATCAGATACGGCCAGCGCCCCGACGGAAGCCGTGTTGAACCAGCCGTCACTGATGTTCTGCCAGTAGGTGCCGGCGTCGTCGCTCTTCCACACGCCTCCGGCGCAGGCACCAAAGTAAAAGACATTTTGTTGTCGCGGGTCTCCGGCCACCGCAACCACCCGACCGCCACGAAAGGGGCCTATACAACGCCATTCCAGCAACCCGTCCAGATTCATTTTGCCTCCAACTGCGATTACGACGATATGCCTGTCCGGCCGTTCCTGCGCCAGTCCCCCACATTCATGTGCCCCGCGACATTTGCCACGCCGGCCGGCGCCAGGGCATGGACGTCAGCCCGCACGCCAGGAATGGTTCCCTCTTGCACGAACAGCTGTGGCGCCGGCATGCGCTGGCACACATCATGAGCTTGCATGATTGCAAACGTCCGCCATCAACGGGCAGGACCTGACCGGTGATCCAACCGACGTGTTCAGATGCCAAAAACACGACACCGTGGGCGATGTCGGCGGGACTGCCGAGACGCCTGAGGGCCAGGCCTTCGATCAGCGCGCCCTGTCCCTTTTCTCCCATGTCATGCCACTGCCATTCGGAAGTCGAGTTTGATCTCACAAAGCCGGGGGCGATGTTGTTGATCGTGATTCCCCAGGGGCCCGGTTCCCAGGCCAGTTGCCGCGTCAAATGAATCTGTGCCGCCTTGGCGGGGGCATAGGCCTGAACCCCTGTCATGCCGGGGCGCAACCCCCCGCCGCTGGAGATATTCACGAAACGGCCATATTTCGCCCGCTTCATGCCTGGCGTCACCGCCTGGCTCATCCAGAAGGCTGCGCGGAGGTTGACTTCAAGAACGCTGTCCCGGTCCTCCCCGTCGATTTCCTCAAGAGGCCGACCCACCTGCCCCAGGACGCCGCCGGCGTTGTTGACCAGGACCTGCACCGGCTCCCCGTCGCTGCAAACTTCGCGCACAAACTTCTGCTCTTCGGCCCGTACCCTCACATTGACTGTGCGGGCCTGGCAAAGGCCGCCCGGACTCCTGACCAACGAGCGGGCCTCCACCACCTCGTCGGACAGAATGTCGCAGGCCCAGACTTCAGCACCCAGGCCCGCAAAAGCCCGGGCGATGGCTCTCCCGAAGCCGTGTGCTGCTCCGGTGACAATGACGCGTTGTCCCGAAAAGTCGTACTGCATGGGTCAGGACAGCGCCAGGGCAAGTTCATCGGCGTTTGAACGCGCCAGCGAACGCTGGCCATATTCGATTTCGTGTATCATCGCCTTCATGCGACGCGTCAGGGGCATGGCCTGGCCCTGGGCCTCACCGGTGGCCAGGACCTGATCTAACATGACGACCTCCGTCTGTCTCTTGTGCAGGGCCAGGTCGCGCCAGATGCCGCTGTGAGTCCTGGCTGAACGGCGCCTGAAGGCCACCATATCCGCCAGTGACCGTTCAGCGTCCTGTTCGCTACTGCCTGGCAGGAATGCCCGCGGGTCAAAGCCGTTGAAAGCTTCGGGCCGAATCCCCCCGGCGCAGGCGACCGCCAGCACCTCGCGGGCGATGGCCACGTAGATGTCCCGATGCTGCCTGTTGGCCAACGCGTCCGCGATGGAGTCATTGGTCAGCGCCGTCAAAAAGTGCATCGCACCGCAGGCACACTTGCTCCACAGAAAGCCGAAAATGTTGTCCGTAATGCGGGCGTCCTCATCAAATGCCAGCAGCGCCGAACGCAAGGCCTGCACGCGTTGCGACATGTCGCCGTCGAGTTCACCGACCACCACGGCGCCGCGACCTCCGTGGCGAATGACGCCTGGTTCCAGGTAGTCGGCCCCAAAATCAACGATAGCGCCCACCGTCCCTTCCTCGCCCACTGCTTCGACGATCAAGGCTTCGTTCAGTCCGTTTTGCATGGAGACGACGAAGCCTCCCGGCGCGAGAAAGGCCCCGAGGTCCTCCAGGGCCGTTTTCGTGTCCTGCGACTTGACGCAGAGCAAAATGACCGGAAAACCGCCGTCGAGTTGTTCAGGCAGGCAGGCTCGCACCCAGGTGCGGAAGGACGCCACAGGACCACAGATTTCCAGTCCTCTGTTCTGCATGGCTGCGACGTGCGCCGCTTCGCGATCCACCAGGGTGACGCCATGACCGGCCCGGGCAAGGTGGGCGCCGATGCACCCGCCGACGGCGCCCGCGCCGAAGACCAGCAGTTTCATTTGCCCGACCCGACGACCACGTTCAACGCCTCTATGCAGGAACGCCCGAAGCGCATGCAACCGTCGGCCAGCAGGGAATCACCGAATCCCGGCACTTCCGGGAAGGGCAGCTCCAGCGTCCATGCAGGGCAGCCGAAGGAGGTCGCAATATAGTTGACGGACATGCCGGCTTCGGCGGCGTCCTCCCCCTCGATTCCAACGGGCGGTGGCTGCAATTCCGGTTGCAGCCGCGCCAGTTCCAGCACAAAGTGCAGGGCCTTGCGAGCAGCCGCCGGGTCCAGATGTACGGCCGACGGGACGATCCAGATGTAGGGACGAGTCTCGTCACCGTGGAGGTCTATGAAATAGTCGACCCCATCGTGTTCAACCGCCCGTTTGATAGCCGCCACTTCCGGGCTGGCGCTGGCCGCCTCCTTCCAGTCACGGTTCAGGTCAACGCCTTCGGCATTGGCGCGCAGATTTCCCAGAGCGCTGCCATCCGGATTGGCATTTGGAATCACCGAAATGGTTGTTTTGGCCTTGAGCTCCGTGGCCACTTCGTCATCCTGATCCAGCAGGCGGCGGACCAGGCCCTCGGCTGCCCATTCGGCCATGGGCTCCCCGGCATGTTGTCTGGCGATGACCCAGATGCGCTCGCCACCCGTCTCTTCGCCAAACACCAGCATGTCCAGCGACCGGTCGTGTACGGTACGACCGATCGAACGCCGTTCCACGCCCGGCGTCCCGGTCGCCACCGTCAGCAAGGCCCGCCGGCGCGTTTCAGGGTAGGGAACAAAAAAGGCGTAGCTGGCAGTTTCCGGGGCATTTTCGTGGGTAAACGTCAGTACGCCATTCATATAGTTCGTGGGCAATCGCTGCCAGTTGATGTGGTCCGCTGAAGCCAGCACCCGATAACGGGGCCACGCGCCCGGATAACTGGCCTGGGCGGCATTGCTGATCGCAAACCGGCGTGTCTCGCCAGCAACGCCTTCCACCCGAAAATAAAACCACTGGAAAAAGGGCGCGTTGCTGTCCGGTCGGATTCTCAGCGACGCCGAAGGTCCTTTCACCTCGTCAATGATGACGTTGCCACCATCGAAATTTGCCGTTATTTCCATGGTCTTGCGCTCCACATGCAATGGCGCAAAGCGTAGACCATGTGCACGGGTCGCGCAAACCTCTCGCGCCTGGTGATTTCCCGGTCGGGAAGTATACTTCCCGGCGGGATCCGGCCCCGTTGCAGGCACGCATTGACTTCGGTTCCGCCCAATGCATTTGTGGACTGCGGCGGGTTCAGTCTCGCTGATTGTGGCGCCGGGTCGCCTGTCGGCCCCGCGCGGTCTTGCAAGGGAGGGCACATGATCAAATTTGGCGTCTGTCAATGGATTATGGACCGCAGGGGCGTTGATTCCCTGCCACGCGCCGCAGAGCTCGGCTTTGCGGGCATTCAACTGGGCATCGCCGAAGATGACCTGGAAATCCGGGGGCCAGCCCTGCAAAGGGCCTATTTGCAGGCGGCAGAGGAGACGGGCATCGAAATCGTGGGATTCGGCATTAATACCATGAACGTCTTGCCGCTGTACAGCCCGCCGGACAGCGAAAAGGGCCGCCGCTGCCGGGACCTTCTGCGCAGCACGCTGGATACGGCGCTGGCCATGGGCGTTGGCCTGGTATATTGCCCCAGTTTCTTCGAGGCCGAGATTCACAACGACGATCAGCTGGAGCGGGCCGGCGCCATGCTGCGCCAGGGCTGTGAGTACATCGAAGACCAACCCGTGTTGCTCGCCAGCGAAAACACCCTGGACGTCGCCAGGACCAGGCGCCTCATTGAACAGGTCGACCACCCTTCCCTGCGCGTCCTGGTCGACAGTTACAACCCGGTCCTTTTCGGTCACCTCGCTTCCGACCTGGTGCGCGAGTTGCCCACGCCGCTGCTGGGCAACCAGGCGCATGCCAAGGACGGCCAAAACCAGGTGATGGGCAACGCCCCCCTCGGCAGTGGCGAGGGCCATTTCAGGGAGTTTGTGCAGGCCTTAAAGGACGTCGCCTTTGAGGGCTGGTTGATCTCCGAGACCGATTACCGCAACAACGCGGATGCCCTCGCGGCTGCGGACCTCGCCACCTTGCGCGCCCTGGCAAACTGATCCGCTCTGTTCCAGACTCTTTGACTGGCCAGTCGCGATTCAGGCGCGGGCCAGAGCGAAGGTCAGCACGAGGATGTCGAATAGGACCGGGATCGAACAGGGCAGACGACGCAGGGTGAACTGGATCACCGGGCTGCCCTTTTCGGCGAGCGGTGGACCCGGGGTAAAGGCCAGGCGTCGGCTTCCCGCCAACTACGTTGCTGGCAGGCCACCCTCCGCTGCGCTACGCTTCCCGGCGTTACGGGTGGGGGATCAAAATGCGCGTCCGCTTCGGTCCGCGGGACCTTGAATTTCCGTGCGAAAACCTGGGGCTCATGCGCGCCAGTCGCCCGGATGATCCTGTCGAATTGCTGCGGGACCGCATGGAAAACGACGGTTATCTGTGGCTGAGGGACATCCTGCCCCGTTCCGACGTACTGGCCGCGCGGCAGGTCATTCTGGAGCACATGGCGGCGCGCGAAGTGCTTTCCCCCGGCGAGCCGGTCATGGAGGGCGTGATGCCCCGGGGCGGTCGCGGTCTGCCCATGAATGGCAGGAGCGGCATTGCGCATCGCCCGGTGGTCTTGAAGGTCATGGAGCACGAAGCCCTGTACAGCTTCTTTGAGACATGGTACGGCGAAGCGGCCCTGACCTTCCACTTCAAGTGGCTGCGGGCGGTTGGCAACGAAGCCTACACCGGCGCGCACATGGACTACGTGTACATGGGCCGCGGTTCCCCCCGGCTGCAAACTGTGTGGATTCCCATGGGGGACATCCCTGTCGGGCAGGGGACCCTGGCCGTCTGCGCCGGGTCGCACAGGACGGAGGGCTTTGCCCGCATCCGCGATACCTACGGCCGAATGGACGTCGACCGTGACGGCGTCGAAGGCTGGTTCTCGCGCGACCCATTGGAACTGTCCTCCCGCCACGGCGGCAGTTGGCGCAGCACGGACTTCAGGGCCGGCGACGTGGTCACCTTTGGCATGCACCTGATGCATGCCTCGACCACCAACCTGACGCAACGTTTTCGTCTGAGCTGTGACGTCCGTTTTCAGCCGGCCAGCGATCCGGTCGACCCGCGTTGGGTGCGTGACGGAGAGGGCCACGTGGATGGCCCGCCACGCAAGACCATGGCGCAGGCCCGCAACGAATGGCGGGTCTGATCCCCGCAATGGAGAGTTCCGCATGAAGTGTGGCCTTAGCATGTACAGCCTGCTGGCGCCGGTCCGGGAGGGCCAGCTGGACCTTTACGGTTTTCTGGACTTCGCCGCCCGCGCGGGCTTTGATGGCGTGGAACTGCTGGACATGTTCTGGACGGACGAAAGTGTGGAGGTCCCGGAGGCGAAACGCCGCTGCGAAGCGTTGGGTCTTGAATTGCCCGTTTATTCGATCAGCACGAATTTCCTCCAGCCGGAGGAGAGCGCGAGAAAGGCGGAACTCGCGTCATTGAAACATGGCGTTGACCTGGCCGCGGACCTGGGCGCGCCGCTGCTGCGCGTCTTCAGCGGCGATCTGCTGCCCGGATATAGCTTTGAACAGGGCTTCAGCCGGGTTGTGGACAGCCTGGCCGAGGGAGCAAGGTATGCAGCGGAGCGGCAAATCACGCTCGTTCTCGAGAATCATGGTGTGGTCGCCGGCCGCAGCGAACAGGTCCGCGCCATCATTGAGGCCGTCGATTCAGCGGCCCTGCGCAGCAACCTGGACACCGGCAACTTTCTTCTCGTGGGCGAAGATCCAGTCGAAGCCGCGGAGAATCTCGCGGACCTCGTGGCCCTTGTGCACCTCAAGGACCTGGACCTGGCGCCAGCGGAGCAGACGGACCATGTCCATGCCGGCCTGGATGGGCAGCGCTACACGGGCGTGATCGTGGGCGAAGGCCTGGTGGACTTCGGGGCGATTGTCAGAATTCTGGCTCAGCAGGGCTATGGTGGCTGGCTGTCGCTGGAATACGAGGGTGGCGCGGATGCCATGGGAGTCGCCGTGCCCCGCAGTCTGGCGGCGATGCGCGCCTTGTTGCAATAGCCTTGTGGCCCCGGCTCAAAGCAACGGCGCGTCCATATCCACGTCCTGACCGAAAAAGTCACGCGCGACCACGCGGCTGATCCACTCGGCAACGACATCATAGGCGCGTTCGCCGGTGCTTGCCGACGCCAGCGCAGGGTCCCCGATGTGGCCATGGGGCGTGTGCTCGCGGTAACTGCGCGTGGCGTAGAAGATACCCCCGCCGGTCTTGACGTGTTCCGGGCCCTGCACCTTGCGCATCTTTTCCGGGTCCACGTGATGGCGTACCGAGCGCCCCAGCTTCACCAGGCCAGGGTGCGTCACAAGAATTCTTGACGTCTCGCCTTCGCCGCCATGCCCTTCCATCCGCTTCGAGGTCTGAATGTGATGATAGACCGCGCTGAGCGGCGCCAGCCAGTTCAGCACCATGACCTCGGCATCTTCGGTGGCGTCGACCACTTCCTGGGCCGCCACCATCATGCCGGGCAGGTTGCCGTCATGCCCGTGGACGAAAGCGAATTGCCGGAATCCGCTGGCATGGAGGCTCAGACAGATCTCCTTCGTCAGGGCGATGAAGGTCGTGGCGCTGAGCGAGATTGTGCCGACGAAGCCCATGTGGAAGCTGGAGGTGCCGAAAGGGATATCCGGCCCGATCACCACCGGGCAGCCGCGCTCATCAAGGCGCAGCGCGGCGCGACGACAGTTTTCGCGCGCCTCGTAGGTATCGGTGCCCAGCGGCAAATGCGCCCCGTGGGCCTCCGTCGCGCCGAAGGGCAGCAGCAGCACCCGTGACTCCTTCAGACGTTCCTCCAGCTCCGGTCCGGTCATTTCCGGCAGCGCCGGCGGTCCCTTTTGCGCATAGACGATGTCTTCAGACATGGGGCACTGGCCTGTCTCCTGGCGATGTATCGGCCATTGTAGCGGCAGGGGCGGGCCATCGGTAGAATCGCGCAGGCAGGCAGAGCGTAGCCGGATTGCGGATGCGAACGGCATTTTTGGGCAGCAACAGTCAAACAAAACCAACCCAGGTCCTGTCCTGATGGACGCCGATTCCCTGCTGTCTCACTTGCAAGCCGAAGAACCCGTCGACCTGGCGCAACAGCTGATCCGAATACCTTCCTTCCTTTGGCAGGAATCGGAACTGGCCCATTGGCTGGCGGCATGGCTGCGCGAACGCGACTTTGAAGTGGAAGTGCAGGAAGTCCAGCTCGCCGGGGGTGGCTGCACCCATCAGACCATCGGCACACTGCGCGGTGACGGCAGCGGGCCTTCCCTGATGCTTTGCGGTCATACAGACACCAGCGACTGGCAGGGTGACGTGTTCCGGCGCGCAGACTGGCAACATGACCCCTTCGCCGGGGACATCGACGACGGCATGCTTTACGGCCTGGGCGCCATCAACATGAAAGGCGGCCTGGCGGCCATTCTGATGGCTGCAGAAACCTTGCGTCGCTCCGACCTGCCCCTGCGCGGTGACCTTATCGTCGCGTGTGTGGTCGCGGAGACCGGCGGCGGCGCCGGAGCGCAACACCTGCTCGCCAGCGGTTTGCGGGCTGACCATTGCATTGTGACCGAGGCGGGCAACCTGGACGTCGGGCTCATCTCCGTCGGCTACGTCCAGGGACTGGTCCGGGTCCTCGGAGAATTCAAACACCGCGTACCCTACGTCAACCCGATCGAGAAAATCACCAGGGTCATTGAGGCCTTTGGCCCGTCCTACCGACCGCAGCCAGTCGCCCAGGATGGCGGCTGGCTGCGCTTCGAGCCCCATCACCTTTTGCCCGGCTTTCCCGCCATGGCCGTCCGCGACATCTCACATCATCAGGACGTCACGACGCTGGCCTTTGACCTGCGTATCGTGCCTGGCATGAGCGAGGAAAGCGTCCGCAGCGACATGACCGGGCTTCTTGAAGGCATCCGGCGGGAGGACCCGGACTTCCGTTATGAGCTGGTCATCCCCCAGAGCGATCGTCACCAGAGCATGCCGGCGCGCGAGGCCACCGAGCCTGACGCGCCGCTGGTGCAGGCCCTGGTCGCTGCACATACGCGGGTCAACAAACAGGCGCCGCGGGTAGGTGCCGGCCATCGCATTGGCGCGACGGCCGATACCTGCCACTTCAAGGGCGCCGGCATCACTTGCGTGGAGTACGGGCCGGGGTATATTCCGGTCTGGCCCATGGTGGACGAATGCATCGAAATCGACCAGATCGTATCCGCCACGCGCGCCCTGGCGTTGACGGCGGCCACGCTCTGCACAAAGAGGTCGCAGAATGAGTGACGTATCGACGGACGTGGCGCTGGACATTTACCGGCGCGTCCTGAACATTCGACGCTTCGAAGAAGAAGTGGGGCGCCTCTTCACTGAAGGCGAGTTGCCCGGCGTCGTCCATCTCTACATCGGCGAGGAGGCCGTCGCCGCGGGAGTCTGCGCCGCCTTGCGCAGGGACGATTACGTGACCAGCACACACCGCGGTCACGGTCACGTTATGGCCAAGGGCGGGGACCCGAAGCGCATGATGGCCGAGATCTTTGGCAAGGAGACCGGCTATTGCCGGGGCAAGGGCGGCAGCCAGCACATCGCCGATTTCAGCATCGGCATGCTGGGTGCCTGTGGCATCGTGGGCGGCGGCATTCCGATTGCAACCGGCGCCGGCCTGAGTATCAAACTGCGCAAGACCGACCAGGTCTCCGTGTGCTTCTTTGGCGATGGCGCGGCCAACGAAGGCAGCTTTCACGAGTCTCTCAACCTGGCATCAACCATGGGCCTGCCGGTCGTCTTCGTCTGCGAGCACAATCAGTACGGAGAATTTACGCCGGCGCGGGACACCATGAACATTGAGGATATTGCGGTGCGGGCGGACGCGTATGGCATGCCCGGCCACTGCGTTGATGGCTGCGACGCGCTGGAGGTTTACGCAGTCGCCAGCCAGGCGGTGGGACGCGCGCGGGATGGCGAAGGGCCGACCCTGATTGAGGCCAAAACGCACCGGCGCGGTGGCCATGCCGAAGGCGAGGAAGCCTTTCTCGCCGGCCAGAAATACCGACTGCCGGAAGAAGAGCGTCTGGCCGCGAAACGTGATCCCCTGCTCATCCTGCATGAACGCATTCTGCTGGAGGGCCTGGCCGATGCGCATGCCCTGGAGAGCATCGATCAGGATTCCTCCCAACAAATGGTCGAGGCCGTGACCTTCGCCCGCGAGAGTCCCTGGCCCGACCCCGAGACCGTCCTTGAAGACACCTGGGCCTGACACAGGAAGCGAAGGGAGTAGCCGGGACCATGCCTCGCAAAACCAGCGTCGACGCCATGCGCGAAGCCCTGCGCGCGGAATTGTTGCGTGACGAGCGCGTTGTCGTGATCGGTGAAGACGTCAAGGTGGGCGTCTTCGGCGGGACACGCTGGCTGCACAGGGAATTCGGCGACGAACGCGTGATTAACACGCCCATTTCGGAACTGGCCGTGGCCGGCGCCGGTGTCGGCGCGGCTGCGACCGGCATTCGCCCTGTCATTGACCTGATGTTTGGCACTTTCCTTTTCCTGGCCTTCGACCAGATCGCCAACCAGGCCGGCGCCATGCGCTACATGTTTGGCGGGCAGACGAAACTGCCACTCGTGCTCATGACGGTGAGCGGCGCCGGCATCAGCGCCGGTCATCACCACAGTCAGCCGGTACATCCCATGTTCATGAACATGCCGCTCATCAAGGTGGTGTTGCCCTCCACGCCTTATGACGTGAAGGGACTGCTCATTTCGGCCATTCGCGATGACAACCCGGTGCTCTTCCTCAGTCCGATTACCCTGGGCAGCCAACGTGGCGAGGTCCCCGACGATCCTTACACCATCCCCCTTGGCGAGGCGGCAATTCGCCGGGAAGGCGGGGACGTCACGATCTGCACGGCGGGCGCCATGACGCGGCGTTGCCTGGAAGCCGCCCGTGCGATGGCGCGGGAAGGCATCGAGTGTGAGGTCATCGACCTGCGCACGCTCAAACCATGGGACGAGGCCTGCGTCTTGCGCAGCGTGCGCAAGACCGGCCGTTTCGTCGCCGTGGACGAGAGTTTTCCGGTCTGCGGTGCGGCCAGCGAATGGGCGGCCACTGTCGCCGAAAAAGCCTTTCCCCACTTGCGGGCGCCAGTGCAAAGGGTCAGCAACCTGGACGTGCCCCTGCCCTACAGTCCCGTTCTGGAGAAGGCGGCGGTCCCCACGACGGAACGCATCCTGGAAGCGCTGCGTCGCTGCATGCAGACGGAGGCAGCCTGAGATGGCGCGCGTAGCCGCTCGCATGCCCAGGTTCGGCATGACGATGGAAGCGGGCATCATCGTGGAATGGCTGGCACAACCGGGAGACACCCTTTCCGCTGGGGATGGCTTCGCCGTGATCACGACCGAAAAGGTCGAGGTTGAGCTGGAAGCGCCCGCTGACGGGACCCTCGTCGAACTTTGCTGCGAGCTGGATGAAGAGGTCCCGGTTGGCGAGGTCGTCGCCTGGATCGAGGAGAATTAGGGCCATGGGACGCCTGTCAGGCAAGTGCGCCATCATCACCGGCGCGGCCCGCGGCATTGGCGCGGGAATCGCCCGGCGCTACGCGGCGGAAGGCTGCGCACTGGCGCTCTGTGACCTCAATGAAGCGGGTGTGGAGGCCTTTGCCGCCGAATTGCGCGGGCAGGGCGTCGAGGCGCTGGCAGGCGCGGCGGACGTCTCGCAGCGAAGTTCTGTGCAGGAATTCGTGGACGCCGCCATTGCGCAGTTCGGCCAGATCGACGTGCTGGTCAACAACGCAGGGATCTTCTTCAACGCCGTCTTTGAGGACATGAGCGACGAACAGTGGGATAGCATGTTGCGGGTCAACGTAACCGGCGTCTTTTTGCCGTCGCAGATAGTCATCCGCCACTGGTTGGCCAATGATATCGGCGGCGCCATCGTGAATCTCGCCTCCATCAGTTCCCTGATTGCCTTCACCCATTCGGCGGCCTACGGCACGTCCAAGGCGGCCGTCGCCGGATTGACGCGCCACATCGCCCTGCAGTACGGGCCGCAGGGCATCCGCGCCAACGCCATGGCCCCCGGCATCATCGATACCAGTATGCTGCCCAGTCAGGAAGACATGCAGCGCTGGGCGCAGGAGCGCATTCCCTTGCGCCGCCCCGGGACGCCGGAGGATGTTGCCGACCTGGCGCTCTTCCTGGCCACTGACGATTCCCGCTATCTGACGGGCGCCACGATCCCGGTGGATGGCGGCTGGTTGCTCGACTGACGAACATGTCCATGCAAGACAAGGTCGTCATCGTGACCGGGGCGGGCTCCGGCATCGGGGCGGCCAGCGCTTTCGCTTTCGCTGCGGCCGGCGCCAGTGTGGTTTGCGCCGGCAGGACTCTCGACAGCGTCCGGGTGACGGCCGACAAGATTGTTCGGGATGGCGGCGTGGCGCAGGCCGTACAGACCGATGTTAGCGACAACGCCAGCGTCAGCAGTATGGTGGACGCGGCCATCGGCCACTTCGGCCACATCGACGTCCTGTTCAACAATGCAGGCATCAGCCCCTCCGGTCGCATCACCGACATTGATGAAGCGCAGTGGGACGAATGTCTGGACATCAACCTCAAGGGGGTTTTCCTGGCGTCGAGGCGGGTCATTTCGCACATGCGTGACCGCGGAGGGGTGATACTCAATACTGCCGGCACTTTCGGTCTGCGACCCTCGACGGGCAAGGCGGCCTATGCCGCGGCCAAGGCCGGCGTGATCAACCTCACCCGCAGCATCGCGCTCGACTACGCGCGGGATAACATACGCTGCAATGCGATTTGTCCCGGCTTCGTGGATACGCCCCTGACCGCGTCTGTCAGCGAAGCGGAACGCGATGCCTTTCTTGAACGCAGCCAGCCCCTTGCCGGCGTGATCCAGCCGGAGGACGTCGCGGAGCTGGCGCTCTGGCTGGCATCGGACGCCGCACGCATGATCACCGGCCAGGCGTTCATCATCGACGGCGGGCAACAGGCCGGGTTGTTTTCGCCGTGACTGAAGGCCGTCAGATCGTGCATGCCGGCCTGGGGCTGGTCGACGAGGGCCTTCAGCGCGACGTCGCCCTGATGATCGAAGGGGCGACCATCGTCGAAGTCAGCGGGCGGGGCGCCCTGGTCAGCAAACATCCGGATGTCCCGGTCCTGGGCGGCGACGAACTGCTTCTCATGCCCGGCTTCGTCAACAGTCATGATCACGGTCGCGCCCTGGGCACGGTAGCGCTGGGCCTGCCTGATGACATGCTCGAGGTCTGGCTCGCCGGCCTTGGCAGTTTGCCACGCATTCCGCCCCGCCTGGCAGCCGAATACGAAGGGTGGCAACTGATCCGTTCCGGCGTCACCTCGGTCGCTCACAGCCACAACCCGGCCAGTCTCGCCACGTTGTTTCAGGAGATTCCGGAGACCCTGGCCGGTTACCGGCGGGCCGGCCTGCGCGTGGCCATGTTCCCGCCACTGCTGGACCAGAACACACTGGTGTATCTCGATGAAGAAAACTTCATCGAGTCGCTTCCCGCCGACCTGCGGAACGCAGCCCGCGCCAGGGCCGGGAAACCGGGCATGGACCTGCGTGAGTGGCTAGACGGCCTGCAAGACCTGCATGACCGTTACCACGATGCCCGCAACTACAGGGTTCACATTCAGGCCAGCCCGGTCGGCGGCCAGTGGGCCAGCGATTCGCTGATCCTGGGCGCTACGGACTGGGCCCGCGCCAACAACACCCGCGTTCAGATGCACATGCTGGAGTCGCCGTATCAGCGTGACTACGCCTGGCGGACCTGGGGCCGCGGTTTCATCGAACAGCTGGACCGCCTGGGCGCGCTCGGCGACTGGCTCACGCTGGCGCACATGGTGTGGAGCGAGGCTGACGACCCCGCCCTTCTGGCTGCCCGCAACGTCAGCGTTGCGCACAACCCCTCCAGCAACCTGCGCCTGCGCAGCGGCATCGCCCCGATCGCACCTTTCAACAAGGAAGGCGTCAATGTCGGCATCGGCATGGATGGGCATACGCTGGACGACGACCAGGACTATCTGCGCGAAATGCGCCTGGCCTTCACCCTCGGCAATCAACCCGGCGCGGGGTCAGTTGGCCTGTCGCCGGGCGACGTGCTGAAGATGGCTACCCGCAGTGGCGCCATCGCCACCTTTGGCCGGGACGTGCCGCTCGGGGCGCTGAGGCCGGGCTGGCTGGCGGACCTGGTTCTGCTGGACTGGCGGGCCGTACGCGGCTGCGCGCTACCGGCGCATTTCCCGGCGGACAGCCACATCCCGGAATTCCTGCTGCGCCGTGCCACGCGCCGCCACGTGCAACACGTGATGGTCCATGGCGAATGGTTGATGCGCGACGGCCACCATACGCGCCTTGAGGAAAATGGGCTTCATGCTGCCATGCGTGAAGCGCTGGAGTGTAGCGTGTCGTCCTCGCCTCATCGTCTGGGTCAACACCTGAATCGATTCTACGCCGCCTGGGAAAAGGACAGGCCCCAGGCCGGCTAAATCCCGGGCAACTGGCGTATCGGCGCAGCAATTGCCATAATTGCTCAGCAAGTTACACAAATGACAGGAGACTTCACGGAGGAAACATGTTGCGCAAATTGCTTTCATTGACGTTGGTGCTTTTGCTGATTCTCGTTTCAGGTAGCGTCAGCGCCCAGGAGCCGCGCCAGGGAGGCACCCTGGTCGTGGCGGCCGAAATCATGGGCGATTCGCTGGACATCGGATTCTGGCATGGCTTTGGCGGGCTGCACGTCATCGACTCCATTGGCGAGGGTCTGGTCCAGGCGGACTTTGAAACAGGCGCCGCCAAGCCCGGGCTGGCCGAAAGCTGGACGATTTCGGACGACGGTCTTGTCTACACCTTCAACATTCGTCCGGACATGGTCTTTCATGACGGCGAACCGGTGACTGCCCAGGCAGTCGTTCGCAGCATGTTGCGCCCCGTTTCCACGGATGACCCAAGCTACATCGAGGGCATGTACATGTACTTCAACCAGGGCTTCGACAACTGGGAGTCCCTGGAAGCGCTCGATGACCTCACCGTGCAACTGACCCTGAAACAGCCCAACGCCACCCAGCTGCTGGTCTTCACCCGTCCTGACGGCTACATCATCAGCCCGAAGGCCATGGATGAGTACGGTCAGGAAGTGGGTCTGAACATGTCCATGGCCGGCCCCTACCGCGTCGAGCGCTTCGTGCCTGGCCAGGAAGCGGTGCTGGCGGCCAACGAAGACTATTGGGCCGGCCGCCCCTGGCTGGACCAGATCATCATTCGCGCCTGGCCGGACGAAGCCTCGATTTTGGCGGCGCTGGAGGCTGGAGAAGTTGATCTGACGCTTTACGCACCCTTCACCTCGGTGGATCGCATCACCGCCGACGAAGGCGATGACCTGCGTATCGAGGTGGGCGCGCCGCTGGTCAATCTCTTTATGCCCCTTAACGTGACCCAGGCGCCACTGGACAACGTGCTGGTGCGCCGGGCCGTCAACCACGCCATCGACCGCGACGCCATCATCGAGGGCGGCCTTAGCGGGCTTGCCCAACACCCGGCCAGCATCCTGGGCCCCAACGACCTTGGTTTCGATCCCGCCGGCATGGAGACCAGCCGCTACGATCCCGACCTGGCCCGTGAACTTCTGGCGGAATCGGGTCTGGAGACGCCGATCCCGGTCACCGTGACCTTCGAGAACAATCGTTTTTGGCCGCTTCTGGCCGAGCTTGTCGCGGTGGACCTCGAAGCCGTCGGCTTTGACGTCACGCTCGACCGGCTCGACACCGGTTCCTTCCTGGGCAAGGTCAACGAAGGTCTGGCACAGATTTCCATGACCCAGCGCTCAACCTTCCTGCCCGATCCCCATGACAAGGCCATCATTCTGAATACTGTCTATGGCGGCGGGCAGACTCACCATGCCGGTCTGGAATCCGCAGCATATCTCAACGAGCTGGTAGACAACGGCATCGCCGTGGTGGATCCGGCTGCAAGAGCCGAGGTCTACCAGGAAATCCAGGCGCTGGCCCTGGACATGATGATCATGGCTTATCTGGGTTACCTGCAGCCGCCGATCTTCGTGCGCGAGCACGTTCGGGGCGTGGACACCCAGGGTACCGCCGCCGGTCGCGCGAATTTCCGCAACGTCTGGCTGGACCAGTAGTACTGCCGGAGTCGCCAGTGGCGACGACAAAAAGCGGGGACGGGCGTCAAGTCCTGTCCCCGCCGCTTCAATCAAGACCGAATCTGCTCCTGCGCCTTTGGCGGACCTGGGATATTGCCCTGCCTGGCGCATTCTTTTTTGCCTTCATTTTGCTCGCCAGTTTGCTGGCCTCGACTATCGCTCCGCGAGACCCCGGTCAACGGGACATCAAGAACCGCCTGAAAGCGCCTTCCATTGAGTATCCCTTCGGCACGGACGAGATTGGAAGGGATGTCTTCAGTCGTGTGCTGCACGGCGGTCGCAGTGTCCTCGGCACCGGCTTCCTGGCCCTGGCGCTATCCTTTGTCTTCGGGCTCGCCATCGGCATACCGGGAGGTTACCTGGGCGGCAGCGTGGATGTCTTGCTGATGCGCTGCATGGACATCATGCTCAGCTTTCCCTCCATTTTGCTGGCGATTCTGGTCGTCACCACCCTGGGAACGGGACCCGGCAACCTGGTCATCGCCGTGGGCGTGGCCCAGGTTCCGGTCTTCGCCCGTCTCGCCCGCGCCGTCGTTTTGCTTCTGATGAGTCAGGAATATGTGGTCGCCGCCCGCGCCCTCGGCGCCAAAGATCCCGCCATCGTGCAACGCCACATCCTGCCGAACATGTTGCCCCCCGTTTTGGTGCACGCCAGCGCCATGTTGGCGGTGACCATCTCTTCCGCGACGGCGCTAAACTTTCTTGGCCTGGGCGTTGAGACGGGTACGCCGGACTGGGGCATGATGATCGCCGATGGCCAGTCGCTGCTGTTTGACGCCGCCCACGTGCCCTTTTTCCCGGGCCTTTGTCTGACCCTGACCGTGCTCAGCGTCAATTTCATCGGCGATGGATTGCGGGACCGCCTCGATCCCTACATGCGCAACCAGTCCAGGTGACCCATGCTCGCCTGGTTGATCCGTCGCCTGATCTGGCTGCCTTTCGTCCTCTGGACTGTCACGACTCTGACCTTCTTCGCCCTGCGCCTCGTGCCTGGCAACCCGATCCAGTCCATCAGCAACCAGTTGGTGGACCCGGTCGCCATTGCGCGTATTGAGGCCGAGTGGGACCTGGACAAGCCGATTCACCTGCAATACCTGAATTTCATGCGCGCGATGCTCTCAGGTGATACCGGCATTTCCATGAGTTCCGGTACGCCGATCAATCGCCTGCTCTTCGAACGCGTACCGCCAACCATCGAGCTGGCGCTGGTTGCCATGGTGTTTAGCACGGTTGCCGGCATCGTCATCGGAGTCATGGCGGCCGTGACGCGGCGGCGTCTGATCGACAACGCCTTGCGCTTGCTGGCCATCACCGGCATGTCCATGCCCTGGTTCTGGGTGGCCATCATGTTGGTCATCGTGTTCGCCGTGCGCCTGCGGCTCGCCCCCACCAGCGGCCGCATCGACCCCCGCCTGAGTTATGAGGTCGTTACCAACTTCATGTTGATTGACCATTTGCTCACCGGCAACCGGGAAGCGCTTTTCAGCTTCCTCCATCATCTCATCCTGCCTTCTCTTGCCATCGGCATCACGTCGACGGGGTTCGTCACGCGCCTTACGCGCGCGGCCATGCTGGAGGAACTTCACAGCTCCTACGTGCGCACGGCCCGGGGCAAGGGTCTGCTGGAACGACGAGTCGCCCTGCGGCATGCCCTGCGCAACGCCATATTGCCAGTCATCACCTTGCAGGGTTTGCAGTTTGGCGCACTGCTGGGCGGCGCCGTGATTACGGAAGCGGTCTTCGCCTGGCCGGGGCTGGGCAGGTTGCTGCTGGAAGGGATTCTGTCGCGCGACTACTCGGTCGTGCAGGCCGCGGTCATCGTCGTGGCCCTGGCCTACGTTCTCATGAACACCCTGGTCGATCTGCTTTACTACGTGGTGGACCCACGCCTCAATCAGTCCTGAGCCCGCAGCAACAGGCAGCTCAAATTCCCGCCTGGAACGCGCAAGGTGATCCCCGCTCCTGACTCATGCAGCACCGAGTCTCCGGTCAGGTCGGCGCGCAATTCCAATCCACCCGGATCGACCAGCTCCTCGCAGTCCTCTGCAGCGGGATTGACCAGGAACCAGGCCTGCTCGTCATCCAGTCGTCGACTCCGTCGCAACAGGCGGCCACAGCGGTCCGGATTCACGCCTGCTTCCGCCAGCAGGGACAAGACAAAGTCGTCCGTGCCGGGATCGGCCGCGCAATGTGCCAAGGCGCTCATTCCGTGGAAGCTGCCCAGCAGGACCGCCTGACCCTGGCCGTAACGGTTTCTGGTCGCTGCGACCTCTTGACCGGTCAGCAAGATCGCCTCGGCCCTTTCCGGCCGCAAGGTCTGCAGCCAAAAGTTTGCCAGCACCTGGTGTTCGCTGAAGTCACCAACCCCCTGCAACACGGTCGCCGCCTCGAATTCACCGAAACGTCGCTCCTGCGGCATCCAGCGGCCGGGTTGCGTCGGTTCATGCACCAGCGTCAGACTTTCATGGGAAACGCCGAACAGCGCTTCGGCCCCGTCAACCAGTTGCGCGCGAGTGGTCCAGCCCAGTCGATCGTAGCGGCCCGGGCAGGCTTCGCTGATCAGCGTGCCACCCCGATCAACGTACCTGACCAGATGGCTGAACCAGTCCGCATCCAGCGCGAGAGGCATGCACAGCAGGGCTGCCCGGTAATGTTCCAGTTCTCCCGCGCCGACGTCGGCGGCATCGACAAAGTCGACGGGGATGCCGAGGCGCCACAGGCGCGCATACCAGCCGCGCATGTTGTACATGTAATGATAGTGCACGTCCCCGTTGCAGGCCTGGAAAAAGTGATACAGGTCTTCGTTGACCAGCAGGGCCACTTGCGCCCGGGGCGGCTGGCTCTGTGAAAAGAAGTGCGCGTACTCCTGTACCCTGCGGCCAATGTCGCTGGCGGCGATCATCCGCTCCGTCGTCTCCCCATGGTGGTCCAGCAGGCTGAATCCGTTGCCCTCCTTCCAGAATCGCTCGGGGCGATGATTCCAGAAACTGATGCCGGTCATACCGCAGGCGAGACCCGCCAGCATCCAGCGGCGCAGGTCGGCGGCTGTCGGCGTGCGACTGATGTGCAGTGAAGTGACGATCGGCCCGCCCTGGAATTCCGCGCCCCAGAGCGCGCGATCGCGGCCATTGTTGGCGCGCGCCAGGTCGGTACACATCATCATCTCTTCCCATATTTCATTGCGTCGGGCCCCGGCCTCGTCCTCGACGGGGTCGTCCCAGGCCTGGCCGTTGTTCCACATGGGATAGTTGCTGGTGCCAAAGAAATCGGCGGCCCGCGCCCAGCGCCATTCCGCCCCGGAAGCGATGCGCGGCGTGTCGGCGTGGCTGAAGACCGGTCGCCGCTGCGGGTCATTGGCGCGCAGGGCAGCGGTCTTGAACTCAAGGTTACGTGTCAGGGTGACGTCGTCCATGAAATAGCGCCAGTCAATGAAGGGCGCAACCGGTTCCTGGCGTCGCGGCGGCTCGACGTCCCTCCAGTGCGCATGGTTGAGTTGCCAGGCGGCGTTCAGGGCTTCCAGCGACCCGTAGCGTTCGCGCAGCCAGTCCCGAAAGCGTTCCAGCGTGTGCGGACAGTAGCAATAGCCGGTTTTGCCAGCCTCGTTTGGCCAGAAACCTATCTCCTGAAAGGTGTTCCAGGCCCAGATATTTTCATGGCGGCCGAGCTGCCGCGCGAGTTCGGCGATGAAGCGTTCTGCAGCTTTGCGCGCCCCGGGATGATCCCAGCAGGGCCCCGGCTTGCCGTCCATGGGAATGGTGTATTGCGTGGGAGTCATGTGACTGCGGCCGTCGGCGCCGACCAGGTGGCAGTCCGGGAACTTGCGCCAGAGCCACATGGGCGCCTGTTCCATCGTCAAGCCAAGATAGACGCCAAGGTCGAGTTCCCCGGCGCGCGCGATCACGCGGTCCACCCGTTCAAATTCGTAGCGGCCTTCCTCCGGTTCGTCCGTGCTCCAGTGCTCCTGGATCTTGATCATGTTGAACCCAAGGCGCTTCAGCAGCGGCAGGTCCGCCAACTCGGCCTCCAGGTCCAGACAGGGCTCGCGATAGACGTGCGTCCCGAAGGGGAAGCGCCCGCCAAAGTCCGGTTTTACTGTCATGAAGTCCCTCGATTTTGTGGTGGACGGCCCTCATTCCTTCACGGCGCCCAGGCGGATGCCGGAAATGAAGTAGCGTTGCAGGAAGGGGTAAACGACCAGAATCGGTACGGTGGCGACGATGATCTGCGCGCCACGAATCGCCCGGTCGGACAGGCGCAGCAACTCCTGGGGAGTCACGCCCACCCGGGTGAGATCCAGTTCAACGACGACGGTCCGCAGATAGGTCTGCATCGGATAGTTGTTTGAGTCCGTCATATAAATCAGGCCGTCGAACCAGGCATTCCAGTGGCCGACAGCCGCGAACAGCGTGAGGGTGGCGATCGCCGGCAGCGACAGCGGCAGATAGATGTGCCACAGGACCCTCCAGTGGGACGCCCCGTCGATAAGGGCCGATTCTTCAAGTTCGCGCGGGATATCCCGGAAGAAATTCATCATCAATATGACGCTGAATATGGGCACGGCGCCGGGCAGGATCAATGCCCCCAGCTTGTTGAGCAGGCCCAGACTGCGCACGACCAGGAAGGTGGGAATCAGACCGCCATCAAACAACATGGCGAAGACGAAGACCCAGATCAGGACGTTTCGGCCACGGAAGACCAGCGGCGATTTCGAGAGAGGGTAGGCACACAAGACAATCAACGCCATGTTCAGGCTGACGCCCAGAACGACACGCTGAAATGAAATGAAAAGGGAGCGCAAAAAGACCTGCGAGCCAATGACCTGGTCGTAGTTTTCCAGTGTAAAATCCAGCGGCCAGAAGGAAACAAAGCCGCCATTGGCCGGTCCGCGTCCGCTAAGCGATACGGCAAATATGTGGATCAGCGGCAGCAGGCAGAGGAGCGCGAAACCAGCCAGAAACAGGTGGTTGCCGTAATCAAAGAGGCGGCTGGACAGACTGTTTTCGCGTATCAAGACAATGCCTACAGGATGCGATAGCCCGCATAGCGGTCTGCGAGCCAGTAGGAAGCGACGATGAGAAAGAAACCGATGACGGACTTGAAGAGGCCGACGGCGCCGGCCAGGCTGTACTGCGCGGAGACCAGGCCCACCCGGTAAACGTAGGTATCAATGATGTCGCCGGTACGGTAAACGGCCGGGCTGTAGAGCGTCAGGATCTGCTCGAATCCGGCCTGAAGGACATCACCGAGGCTGAGCGCGGCAAGCAGCACGACAGTGGGGCGAATTCCCGGCAGGATGATGTGCCAGATGCGTCGGAAGCGACCCGCGCCATCAATCGCCGCCGCTTCCTGCAGGGTCGGGCTGATGGCGGTCAGGGCGGCGAGATAGACCACTGTTGAAAAGCCGACGCCCTTCCACAGGCTGGAGCCAATGATGGTGATGCGAAACCAGTCGTTGCTGCCCAGGAAGAGCTGCGGCTCATGCCCCAACGCGCGAACCACGTTGTTGACGATGCCAAAGGGCGACAGGATGTCAAGCAGGATGCCGCCCAGCACGATCCAGGAGAGAAAGTGCGGCAAATAGATCAGGGTCTGGATTGAGCGGCGAAACACCAGATTGCGCGCCTCGTTGATCAGCAGGGCCAGCACAATGGCTCCCAACTGGTCGAGGGCCAGCTTGAGTACGGCGATGATCAGGGTGTTGCTGAATATGCGACTGAATTCCGGTAAGGAAAACAGGAAGTCGAAATTGTCGAAGCCGACCCAGCGCGAGGCAGCGAAGCCTTTTGCCGGGCTGAAATCCTGAAAGGCGATGATGACGCCGTACATCGGCAGATAACGAAAGAGCAGAATGAACAGCAGGCCGGGCAAAATCATGGCATACAGCGGCCAACTGCGCCCCAAATAGGCGCGCAGGGGCTCATGCCTTTTCGCAAGGCCCGCTTTCAGCAGCACGCGTCCACGCTCGTTTGTAAAAGGCCGGGGCATGTAACGGATGCCCCGGCCGATTGGATCAGCTGCCGTGATACCACTCGTTGACTTCGCCAGTGATGCGGTCACCGCCGCCCGAGCGCCATTCCTCCACGAAGGAGTCGAAGCGGTCCAGCGGCTCCTGCCCGATGATGATGTTGAACAGCGTTTCCTGTTCCAGGCCATCCAGTGACGTGCCGGCGCGCTTCATGGTCTCGGTCGGCACGGTGGTGAAGTGGTTGCGTATGCCGTCATGGGCCCAGCGGTCGACGGCAAAAACGTTGGCGCGATCCCACAATTGGGACAGGGCGTCACCGCCGAGGAAGGCTTCCATCATGGCGTCCCGCTGGTCTTCGGCTGTGTTGGCCCAGACTTCGCGCCGGTGTCGAATCCAGTTGGCCTCGAAGTAGGGGTCGGTGCGGCTGCCGCCATTGGTCCCGGGCGGACCGAAGAAGTGTTTGCTGCTGTCGTAGCCGTTCAGGTCCAGTTCGTCACCCACCCAGAAATAGTCGGTGCCTTCCCAACCGTGGTAGCGGTTGACCGGATTCTGCATGAGTTCTGCCCACCAGCCGATTTGCTTGAGCACCAGATCGACGTGCTCGAAGCCCTTGCGGAAGCAATACACGGTATCCGGAACCGGGTTGCTCCAGGACTTTTTCTTGATGCCGGTGGGTCCGGCCGGGATGTCGGCGAAGGTCCAGCGGGCATCGGGGTCATTGGCAACGCTGTCCGGCAAGCCGAAGACAGCGGCAAATGCCGGCGAGAAATGTACGCCAACGATGTTGGCGCCCACGTGGGCGAATGCCGTCTGACCGGGACGCAGGGTGAAGAAGTCCTGGGCAAACAGGCCCTCGGCATACCAACCCTGCAGCACAGACAGCACTTCCTTGATTTCCGGACGTACGCTGTTGTATTCCAGGTCGCCATTGGCATCCGGCGTCCATGAGCCTGGCATGACGCCCCAGGCGCCAAAGACCGGGTCCAGCGAACCGTACCAGGCATCCAGTGTGTTGCAGGCCACCATCCCGAGAGTCGTGCCCTCGGCACCCTGGCCCAGGTCCGCAGCCTTGAAGGCGCTGGCCACGGCATGCAGTTCGTCGATGGTCGTTGGCGCGCCCATGCCGACGGCTTCCAGCCAGTCCTCGCGCAACCACATGACCTTGTCGTTTTGCGCGGCCTGTTCAATGTAGGGAAAGCCCATCTTGCGGCCATTGACTTCTGCCAGACGCCACGCGACTCCGTCTCCAAAGGAGAGCGGGTCCTTGATCCATTCCTGGCTGGCAACTGCCTCATAAACGTCCGTGATGTCTTCCAGCAAGTCGTTTTCCAGCAGGTCCGAGTAAACCTGCAGCGGTACCGTCTCCATAAAGTCAGGCAATTCACCACTGGCGACTGCCAGATTGTATTTCTGCAGTCCTTCATCGGGATCGACCCAGCTGAAGGCAAGCTGCCAGTTGATGCCCAGCGCAGCGGCTGTCAGGCGAGTAAAGGGAGAGTTTTCAATATTGTCACCTTCAGCAAACTCCCAGGGAGCGCGTCGACTGCCGGATATGGTCACCGGTGGTGAAACAGGCATCCCTTCGGGGATTGGCGGCAAGGTCGTCGTCCAGCCCCTGGGATGACCGGGGCTGCCGGGAATCAATTCCTGCGGGATGCCGGACGCATCCTGAGCCGCCGCCAGGCCGTAACGACTGGCCATCGAGGCGGCAAGTCCTACGCTGCTGCCCCGCAGAAAGTCCCTGCGGGAAAACGCTCCTCGTGATATCGGCAATTCCTTGCTCATTTCACTTCTCCCTTCTTCAAGTTCATCCTTGATTGCCTGATCTTTCCATTCAGCCATTCTCTCTCCTTCCCTGCCTACTCTTCGCCAGCGGTAAGGGAAATCATGGTGTGCCAGACTTCTGTGGTGAACTGAATGTGCCGGCGCATGGCCCTGGCCGCCGCCTGACTCTCGCCAGCGGCGATGGCAAGGTATATGTCCTGGTGCGACGCCCCTCCCTCCGCCTGGGCCGGCATCTCGTTGAATTTCGCTTCCTGCAGCACTTCCTCCAGCAGGTCCGTCAGGTTACTGACAAACTGCCAGACGATGGCGTTCTGGCTCGCCTGGGCGACCCGGCGGTGAAATTCCATGTCACCGGCGAGGTATTGGGGAATGTCACGCTGCTGCACAGCCCGCTGCATGCGTTCCAGTTCCTGCCGCATCAGGCCCAGGTCCTCTTCCCTGGCACGTTCTGCGGCAGCGCGGGCCGCCTCCACTTCTATGATTCCCCTCGCGTCCAGAATCTCGATGATGGCCCCGCCCCATGCAGCCAGCCCCATCCCGAGTATCCGGCCGAACTGTTCTCCGGTCCGGCGGGCCAGAAAGGTGCCGTCCCCCGGCCGGGACTCGAGCAGGCCAACCGCTTCAAGAATCTTGATCGCCTCCCGAACGCTGTAGCGACCAACACCCAGCGCTTCGGACAGGGCGCGTTCGGAAGGGAGTCGGCCACCAGGACCCAACTGGCCTGAGACGATGAAATTCTTTAGCTGTTCAAGAGTTTGTTCGCGGACACTGGTCCTGTTAATTCTCTCAAGTCCGTCAATATTGCCCCGAGTGTCGCTCACAGTTCTCACAACTGCACCTTCAATTGGTCAGTGGTGCTACCAATTTTCTCTTGCCATTGTTGATCTGTCAAATTTAAATTGTGGCCGGGTCCATGAAACCAGGTCAAAGGCGTAGTCCGTTCCCTGCAAGTGGCGCGGACACCCACGGCGGCGGGCGAAATCTCCGGATGTGACTTCCGTCTTTGGAGAATTTGGGCAAGTGATTGTTACCGGCCGTCGGTCAGTTGGCAGGGGTGGCGAAGAAAGTCAGATCTGCGCCGTGGTTCTCCATTGAAACGACCGAGTCGCCGGCGAGAACGGCCCTGATGTCGCGCGTGTTGTGTCGCAACACAATGGTCTGTGGTTCCAGGGCCAATGGCAACTCCAGCAATTGCGCTACTCCAGTCGACTCGAAATGCCAGTACCCTTCGGCATGCGTCAGGTTGTTGCGATCGGCGTACGCCGCCGGGTCTCCCGCAAACCAGTTTGGCACGCGTATCGCCAGGGCCCCCGGCTCATTCAAGTGAATCGAGAGAGAGTCCTCCGTATAAGGCGTACGGACCCGAATTGCCTCGTCGTCAAGGTCAGGCAGGCAATGCAGCCATATGCGCTTTTCCCCGTCCTGACTCCAGGACCGCCGGGAATATTCGCACAGCGAGGCCACGGTGCCGCCGACGATGTCGAGGTTAAACTGGACGGACTGCAGGCCGAGCGGTTCATGGCCATAGGGGGCCGGGAAGCCCCAGGCGCCCTGCAGGCGAGCAAACACCGAGCCGGAGGGCAGATTGCCATCCTCACGTGCTACAGACCAGGAAATATCTCGTAACTGGGAAGGCAGGATGTGGCAACGCAGGATGCGCTCTGCATCGCCGTAGTACGCTGAATCGTGCTGCGTTCCCAGAATCAGCGCCGTTTCCAGAATGTCGCCGCTGGTGTTGACCTCGCCCCGGTCCGGGTTGGCGCCCGGCCTGGTGGACTCTATCGCCCAACCGATTTCGTCCCGGATCTCCCAAAGGCCGTGATCATAGAATGCCGCCACTCGTTGCATGAGCCCGGAATCGCCGGTCATTTCGGCCAGTTGGGCCAGCGAAGACAGGGTCGAGGTTATCGAATGGACGTGGTTGCCGAGCCTGTCACCGAGATAGCGACCGTCTTCCGGGAAGAACTCCAGTGCGGCCCCGGCGATGTCCTGGGCCAACGCAAGCGCGGGTCCGTGGCCGGAGTTTGCATAAATCTTGACCAACGGTCCGATCGCCCTTCCAATCCCGCTGACGACGTGATTGGGGATGAAACCAGAGGGCGCTTCCTGGAAAGACCAGCCAGACCGCGGATTCCAGTTCTTCTGAATGAAATCGACAGAACGCCTGGCCACATCGAAAGCCCGGACGTCTTCATAACCCAGGATTAAGGCATCCAACCCGTGAAAGCCCTCCCTCAGGTTGTGCGCGAGAAAAACGTCCGGTTTGCCCGCCTTTATCGACGCGCGATTCAGTGGAAGGGGGATCTCTCCACCATAGGAAAAGAACATGGCATCGGCATGTTTGCGCACAGTCTCGTCATCGATCTCAATACCCAGATACGTTTTGGCGGCAACCAGGGCGTTCAGATGGCGACCTGGAACGTGCGCATCCGTATACTGGCTGCTCCAGCCAAGGCGGGCAGCCGGTCGAACGAAAGCGCTGAAGAAGGGCCGGTCAGCATCATGACGGTTGAAGGCCCTGGTCATCGTCCGGCAACCCAGTTGAACCGCGTCACGGAGATCTGTGCTGTTCACATTTGAAAGACGAGACATTTTTCTTTCCTGACGATAATCCTGGCCGCGTGGGCTGTCGCCGGGACGAAAACCACGTGTATTACCCTGGCGATTCAGGCGGCCCTGCACAAGAGCGGCAGCCCTCTCTGGCGAAGTATTCCGCGCCAATTCGCCTTTGACTTCCGGGCAGCGCCAGGTTCCCGCCGGCTCCATTCAGATTTGGTCCCACGAGAAACCCGAACTGTCCGGTGTAGTTCTCCAAAGCCAGGGGAGTGTTTGGACTTTGACATCCGCGCCGCTAGAATTTGAACCTAACAATTGTTATGGGAGTCAATTATGAAACAGCATCTTTCACGTCGCCAGTTTCTTTCTCTCACCTCCAAATCCGCCCTCGCCCCCGTAGCCGGCCGTTTCCTGGTTCCGGCGAGCCTGGCAACATCGGGGGCACTTTCATCGGCTTCGTCTCTCCTCGCACAGGAAGCGACAATCGAATTGTGGTGGGGTTCCGGTTTTCTGGATATCGAGGACTACTTCAATGCCAATGTCATTGACCCCTTCGAAGCGGCCAACCCCGGGGTAGACCTGGAGTTTTCCTGGGACGTAGACGAGGAACTGGAACGCAAGATTCCCATAGCCATGCAGGCGGGGGCCGGCCCGGACATTTTCATGGGCAACGGCCCGTCTCACATACAGGCGGTCGCCAGGGAAGGCTGGCTGGTTGAGCTGGACGAATATGCCGAGCAGTATGGCTGGGAAGAGAAATTCCAAACCTGGGCTCTTGATACCTGTCGCGTCAACGGCAAACTCTACTGTCTGCCAAACTCGGTAAACCAGACCTGTCTCTTTTACAACGCGTCCCTCTTCCAAGACATGGGCTGGGCAGTGCCGACGACGCGGGCAGAAATCGAGACCGTGGCGCAGGAAGCGGCCGACCGGGGGATCATCCCCTTTGCCGGCGGCACGTCAGATTGTCCGCTGTGCGTCAACTGGCTGGTCTCCATCGCCTTCAACCACTACGCCGGGCCGGACGCGGTCCATGAAGCCCTGACTGGCGCCAGGTCCTTTTCTGACTCACTCTTCGTCGAAGCCACCGAACTGCTCAACTCCTGGATGCAGCAGGGCTGGATAGCCGGTGGCGCAGCGCAGTTTTTCGCGACGACCTTCTCGACTGTGCATGACCAGCTGGTGAAGCGCGAAGCCGCCATGAGCATGGAAGGGACCTGGTTCATCCCGTGGGTCAGTTCCCTCTTTGCCGAGACTGACGACGACTGGAACTGGGTGCCCAACCCGTCCTTGCGGGAGGAAGTGCAATACCCGGTCATTCCCCTGGGCAGCGGCAACACCTTGTCCATCACCACACAGAGTGAAAACGCCGACATTGCCGCCGACTTCCTGAATTCCTACTACCCGGATACAGCGACCATCGGCCAACGCATCGCCGATCATTCCAGTTTCTTCATTGCCCCGGTGAATTTTCAGGAAGGCGACTTCCCCGCTGAACTTGACGGTCGGGTGAGCAAGTTTTTCGATCTGCTGGCGGATGGCAACCTGGGCTATTCGCCCTGGTCCTTCTGGCCCGCCAGGACTCACTCGTATCTCTACGAAGAGGTGCAGAAGGTATTCACCGGGGACCTTTCTCCTGCTGACTACTGTGCGGGCATGGCGGCGGTGTTCGATGAAGAGCTGGCCGCCGGCGCCGTTCCTCCGGTCTTCGGCAGGGGTTGACCGAATTCAACAGGTGCCAGGCCACTACCTGCCATTCCTGCCCGGCCGGGTAACCGCGTTGCAGGCTCGCCTTGTCTCCAGGGTGAGCCTGTAACGATTGCCGCAGGTTGCCCCGCTTACATCAGACCAGGGGACACAAAAGCCATTCCTGCAGAGTGTGAATCCCGTCAGAGGGGGCCGCTGACCATGCTGCCATGCAGGCCGGCGAAGGCCGCTCAGACCGGATCAAACGACGACGCAAACCAGCGCCGACCTCAGGGCTGCACCGGGAGATTCCTGGCATGACCTGGCTGAACCCTGGAGGACTCCCGCGCAGGCAATCCTTCCAGGGCTGGCTGTTCCTTCTGCCCCTGATGATCGCCACGATCGTGGTCATCGTCCTGCCCACGCTGGCAACGGTCGCCTTTTCGCTGACGGACTGGTCAGGATTCGGCGAGGTCACATTCATCGGTCTGGAAAACTTTCGTCAGTTGGCGACTGACGCCAGCTTCCTGCAGTCGCTGAAACACGCCGTCATCTGGACGGCGATTTTCCTGACCGTACCCATCTTCATGGGCTTGCTCGGGGCCGTCCTGCTCAGCGAGGCAGGACCCTTGCAAACTTTTTTCAAGCTTGTGTACTTCATTCCCGTCACCCTGGCGAGCGTGATCAACGCCCATATCTGGCGCAGCCTGTACGATCCTTTTCGTGGGGCAGGCGCCGTGCTGGAAGGGCTGGGAATCCCTTTCCTGGCCGACGTCGCTTTTCTGGGCGAAAAGAATCTGGCCCTTTATGCGGTGGCCTGGGTCGATGTCTGGCGCTGGTGGGGTTTCCTGGTCGTTGTTTTCCTGGCCGCCCTGCAGGCCATCAACCCTGAACTGTATGATTCGGCCAAAGTCGATGGTGCGTCCTGGTGGCTGGAGTTTCGTCACGTGACGCTGCCAGGCATTCGGGTCACGCTGCTTTTCGTGGTTCTCATTACCATTGTCGGGTCCCTTAACGTCTTCGATTACGTCTACATCCTGACCCAGGGCGGCCCTGCCGGCGCGACAGAAGTTCCCGTCACACTGCTGTACAAATCCGCCTTTCAGAAATATGAGGCGGGCTATGCGGCTGCCATAGGAACGACGATGTCCTTTCTGAGCGGGCTCGTCCTGGTTGGCTATTTGTTGCTTCAGCACATGGGATGGGAAGAATGACGGCTGGCGTCAACGTCGGGACTGCCAGGCGGAAATGGAACCTGCGGCGAACGCTGCTTGTCTATGTCCCGCTTGTGATTTTGGCGATTGTTGCGCTGGGCCCCGTTCTCGTCCTCCTGTTCAATTCATTGAAAACCGGCAGGGAAATCGTGCAGGACCCCCTGGGACTGCCAGACGCGCCGCAACTGGCGAATTACGCCAGGGCCTGGAGGCAGGGACACTTTGAAAGCACCATGCGCAACAGCGCCATCCTCACTGCCGGAAGCGTGCTGGGCGTTTGCATCATCAGCGGCCTCGCTGCCTATGCCCTGGGGCGCCTGCGCGTTCGCGGCTCCAGGGGCGTGGTCACCTATCTCTTTCTGGCGACGACGGCGCCGGCCCCCCTGTATGTCATTCCGCTCTTCTTCATGTGGACCCGCCTGGGTCAGATCAACAGCCTTTCTGGCCTGATCATCATCTACTGGGGTGTATTGTCGCCCTTTGCCACGCTTCTGCTCCGCTCTTTCCTGCTCTCGTTACCCACTGAACTGGAGGACGCAGGGCGAGTGGATGGCGCGGGCGAAATCCGCGTCCTACTGTCCATCATTTTGCCATTGTCGTGGCCGGGCTTTGTCGTGGTCGGCCTTATCACGGCGCTGGGCACCTGGAACGAGTTCTTTTTCGCCAACACCTTCATTCACAGTCAACGTCTCAAGCCGGTGACGATAAGTTTGCTCTCGTTCCAGCACCAGTTCAGCAACGACTGGGAGTTGACGAGCGCCGCCAGCGTCATTGCGGTTGTGCCGGTTGTTGCCCTGTTTCTCGTGTTTCAGCGCCGCTTCATCGCCGGTATGACGGCGGGTGGGTTGAAAGGCTAGGTGGCAGGCTGCAATTCGACTCAAAGCAAACAGGTGCAAGCCTGGAGCCTGCACCCGCTGCGGGAGCGACGGGATTCGAACCCGCGATCTCCACCTTGACAGGGTGGCATGTTAACCGCTACACTACGCCCCCTAACGACTGCCCATCATGACTCGGCATGGCCTCCGTGTCAACCCCCGCCTGCAACTGACATTGCGAATCGTTCTCGCCCAACCGGGCTCCGCTGCGCGCCTGGCGCGCCGGCTCACCCTGTTCGCGATTTTGTCCCTTGTCCTCGTCCTCCCTGCCAGCCGGACTCTGGCCCAGGCCCCTTTGCTCGTCTATGCAGCAGCCTCCCTGTCCGACGTATTCCTTGCGCTTGAGGCTGAGTTTGAGCGGCAACACCCCGAGATCGACCTGGTCCTGAACCTCGCCTCCTCCTCCACGCTGGCCAGTCAGTTGCTGCTGGGAGCCCGGGCTGACGTGGTTGCCAGCGCGGACGAGGCGCAAATTGCCCGCTTGCGGGAGGCCGGGCTGATCGGCGACTCGCAAATCTTTGCCCGCAATCGCCTTGCGCTGGTGGTGCCCTCTGACAATCCGGCCGGCCTCCGGACGGCTGCGGACCTTGCCAGACCGGGCCTGCGACTGGTGTTGGCCTCTCCCGGCGTCCCGGTTCGCGGCTATTCGGACCAGGTACTGGAGCAACTGGAGAGTCAGCAGCACGTTGAAATGGAAGACATCCTTGCCAACGTTGTGTCGGAAGAGAGCAATGTACGCCAGGTGTTGTTCCGTATCGCTTACGGCAGTGCAGACGCCGGCTTTGTTTATCGCAGTGACGTCACGCCCGAACTGTCAGACAAGGTCGCCGTCATTCCGCTCGCCAATGAAGTCAACGTATACGCCACCTATCCGGTAGCTGTAACGGCCAACAGCGACAATGCGCAGTTGGCCCGCGCGTTCATCGCCCTGCTGCTTTCACCCGCGGGCCAGCGAAGCCTGCAGGACCACAGTTTCATCCCCGCGATTCCGGAGGCACCGGTCTGGCACGGGTCTCCCTACTGTCAGGCAGCCCCGGCATGAAGCGCGTGACGGCGGCCACCCTTGTGCTGGTTGCAACGGCGGGGGCCGGCTTCTTGCTGCTGCCCGTACTGGTGCTGCTGGAAGAGGGCCTGGGAACTCCCCGGCCTGGCGGCCCGGGCGATCCGGCCCTGCCCCAGGCGCTGGCGCTCAGCCTTGTCACCACTTGCATCAGCATGCTGCTGGTGCTGGCATTTGGCACGCCCCTCGCCTGGGTCCTGGCTCGCTGGCGCTTTCCGCTTCGCCGCCTGTTGTCCGTTTTGCTGCAACTGCCGCTGGTCTTGCCCCCCGCGGTTGCTGGTCTGGCCTTGCTGCTTGCGCTGGGACGACGTGGAGCCCTCGGCAACGTACTGGCGTCGCTCAACGTTGAAATCGCCTTCACGGCGAGCGCAGTGGTGCTGACTCAGGTTTTCGTCGCAGCCCCATTTTTTTTGCGCGCCGCCCAGGCCGGGTTTGCCAATGTACCTGCCGACATCGAGGCGGCAGCCCGCGTGGATGGCGCCACCGGGCTGGCCCTCTTTCTAAACGTCTCATTGCCCCTTTCCCTGCGGGCGCTTGGCGCCGGATTGACGTTGGCGTGGGCCCGCGCCCTGGGTGAATTTGGCGCCACCATTCTGTTCGCGGGCAATTTGCAGGGGCGCACGCAGACCATGCCCCTGCTGGTCTACAATGCGCTGGAGCGCAATCTGGACACGGCCATCCAGACCGGCCTGATTCTGGTTTTTCTGGCATTGGGCGTCCTGTTGCTGGCCAATCTTCTGCGCGCGCCCGATTCCTATGGCTACCTTTGATTGCAGGGACCATTTACCTTGACTTCATTTCGCGGACCTGCGAAACCGGAACAATCGCATGCACATTGAACTCGTGGCCCTGGACCTGGAAACAACCGGTCTTGATCCTCAGCGGGACTCTATCATTGAGATTGGCGCCGTGCGCATGCGTGACGGCCAGGTGATTGACGAGTATTCGCAACTCGTGAACCCTGGCGTGTCTCTGCCCCGGGAGATTACGGACATCACCGGTATCCGACCGGAGCAGCTGGTCGGGCAACCCTCCATTGAGGAGGTGTTGCCGGAGGTCCTTCGCTTCGTCGCCAATGCGCCAGTCATAGGTCACAACGTCAACTTCGACATGGACTTCCTCGCCAGGCAGGGCGTCCTGCGGGGCAACTTGCGCCTGGATACTGTGGAACTGGCGGCAGTACTCTTGCCCAGGGCCTCGCGCTATTCGCTCGGCAACCTGGCTGCTGAAACAGGCATAGAGTTGCGGCAGGCCCATCGCGCCCTTGATGACGCGCGGGCGACCGCCGGCCTGTACTGGAATCTCTGGCGGAAAGCGCTGCAACTTCCGGTAGCCACACTTAATGAAATTGTCAGCGCGGCCAGTGGGCTGGGCTGGAGCGCGGAACCCGTTTTCCGGGCGGCCCTGGAAGCCCAGGGCTTGCTGACTTCGCCAGGGGCAACCAAGGCGGCGCATGGCAGTACCCTTTTCCCGCCTCTCCAGGACAGCACGCCCCTGCCACCCCCGGAAGACGTACCAGTTCCCCTTGACAGCCAGGAAATCCGGCAGGCACTTTGCGACGGCGGAGCGCTCGCAAGGCGGCTAAACGGCTTTGGCGAGCGCCCCCAGCAAATCGAGATGGCACAGGAAGTCACCCGGGCCTTCAACCTGGGTGAGCACCTGATGATCGAGGCCGGAACGGGCGTAGGCAAGTCACTGGCCTATTTGTTGCCCGCCGCCCGTTGGTCCCAGGTGAACTCGCGGCGCGTCATCATTTCGACCAACACCATCAACCTGCAGGAGCAATTGTTGAACAAGGACTTGCCGCTCATGCAGGAGGCCTTGTCGGAGCCCCTCGAATCGGCGCTGCTTAAGGGACGCAGCAACTATCTTTGCCCGCGCCGTTTGTCTGCGCTGCGTCGTCGCAAGCCGGTGAACGAGGACGAGTTACGGGTGTTGTGCAAGTTGCTCGTATGGCTGCTGGAAAACAACAGTGGTGACAGAAGCGACATTTCACTGCGCGGCCCGGGAGAACGCCATGTCTGGTCGCGCCTGAGTGCCGAAGACCTCTTGTGCAGTCTTGACCGTTGCCGCAGTGAAATGAAGGGCACTTGCCCGTTTTTCAAGGCGCGCAGGGCCGCCGAAAGCGCCCACCTGGTGGTGGTCAATCATGCCCTGTTACTGGCAGATGCCGCCAGCGATCATCACGTTCTGCCGCACTACACCTCCCTGATTCTGGACGAGGCCCAACATCTGGAGGAGGCAGTTTCGCAGGCCTTTGCCTTTCAACTCGATGAACGCACACTGCGCCTCCAGCTGGCGGAACTGGGTTCGGCCAACAGCGGCGCATTGGGGGAATTGTTGCGCGCTTCGCGGGGATTGGTCGCTCCAACTGTAGGGCAGCGCCTGGGGGAGGTCATCGATACCATTGGCGAGGCCGCCTCGCTGCTGCTGCAGCATGCCGGCAGGTTCTTCGCTGCCTGCCGAAGTTTCGCGGACGACGTCGGCCCTGCCCGCAGCAGCTACACCACCCGCCTGCGCATAGTGCCTCAAATGCGCGAATACAACAGTTTTGATCCGGTCGTCGAACAGTACGAGACCCTGTCAGGTTTTTTCTTCGGCATAAGCGACGCACTGCGCCGATTGACCGGGCAACTGGGACCTGTGGCTACGGGCGTCGACGGAGACCTGCTCGACAGCCTGAATGCGGTAGAAAACATCAGCAACTGGTTCGTCATGACGCGACAGCAACTGGAAGCGTTTGTAGAGAGGCCGGAGGAAAACAGGGTTTACTGGCTGGAAATCGCGGCAGATCGTGGCAAATCGGTCACCATGCACGCAACGCCACTGCATGTGGGGCCACTGGTGGAAGAACATCTCTGGGAATCTCTGGAAACCATCGTGCTGACCAGCGCCACGCTGCGAAGTGCCGGCAATTTCAACTACCTGCGTGAACGGCTCAATGGCAACAACCTCCGGGCCGTCGAGGTCGGCTCTCCCTTTGATTACCGCGCTTCCACCCTGCTCTACATCCCCTCGGACATGCCGGAACCGGCACAAAGGGAGCGCTATCAGGCGGCGGTTGAGCGGGGCCTGGTGGAACTGGCAGCGGCGTTAGACGGAGGATTGCTGGCGCTCTTCACCAGTTACAGCCAGCTCCGTCAAACCGCGCAGGAGATCACGCCGCGCCTGGCTCTGGGCGGAATCGAGGTGCTTTCCCAAAGCGGAGGCAGCAGCCGCAGCGCCTTGCTCCAGGCCTTTCGCGAAAGAGAGAAGGCGGTACTGCTTGGCACCCGCAGCTTTTGGGAAGGCGTTGATATTCCTGGCGACGACCTGCGCGCCCTGGTCATCGTGCGACTGCCCTTTTCCGTGCCCTCGGACCCGATCTTTGCCGCCCGCTCCGAGACTTTCGTCGATCCCTTCAACGACTATGCCGTCCCGGACGCCATCCTGCGCTTCCGGCAAGGTTTCGGCCGCCTGATTCGAAGTCATGAAGACAGGGGCGTCGTCGCCGTCTTCGATCGCCGCGTTCTCAGCAAACGCTACGGCCAGCACTTCCTCAATGATTTGCCTGAATGCACCAGGGTTACGGCCCCGCTCGCCACCCTGCCGCAGGAAGCCCGTCGCTGGCTGTCAGTCGGGAAATGACTGGCGCGCACCCCATTATCAGGTCATACTGTTTGCAAACAGGCGGAGACAGGCATGCGCACACCGGCCGGCAAGGAATGCCGCCACTATTTTCAGGACTTTCACCGCGGACGGAATGTTCAGCAGTGTCGCCTGGTCCTTAACAATCCGGCGTCCCGGGCCTGGAAGGCGGCGGACTGCGAGCGCTGTGAAGTGCCGGACATTCTGAACGCCAACGCCAACCCGGACCTGCGCCTTGAGTTGGCCATCAACAGCTCCCTGCTGGGTTTGCGGCGTGAGTTGAAGTTGCGTGCCTGGTGTCGGGAAGAAGAGATTCCCGTCGCCGAGGCCTACACCGGTTGTGTTTCCAGTGACGTTGATCGCAGGCTGGACGTGTTCCGCGAAGCGTTGGATGCGCCCCCTGGCGATGGATCGGAGACCTGACACAACATCGGAGCGAACTCCTTTCTTGCAGCGGCAGAATGCAATTGTGGGCACTGGTCTGTGACATCGGACGAACAGAACATGAGGATCAACACAGCGCAGGGCCTTGAAGCTGTTGAACAGGCGATGTTGCAGGCAATCAACAGCGATGTCAGCGTTTTGCGCGATGCGAGCAGCCACATTCTGCAGGCCGGCGGCAAACGCATTCGACCTCGTTTGCTGCTGCTCTCCTGGGAAGCGACAGGTGGCGGCGATCTGGCGCGTGTGATTCCGGTGGCGGCAGCAGTGGAGCTCGTCCACACCGCCAGCGTCGTGCATGACGATATCAATGATCATGGCGTCATGCGACGGGGCCGCCCTTCGGTCAATTCCATTTGGGGACGGACCTTTGCCCTGCTCACCGGAGACTTTCTCTTTACCTGCGTCTACTCCCTGATGGCGCCCTATGAGGATTTGAACATCATTTTGTCGGACGCGACCACGGCCTTGGTCGAGGGCGAAACGCTGCAGGCCGCGGCTGTGCGCAACGGAGATTTCACGCGCAAGTCCTACATGCAGATTATCGGACGCAAGACCGCCGCGCTGTTCGGCGCAAGCGCCCGCCTGGGTGCTGAACTGGCGGAGGCACGGGGCGAACAGGTCGAGGCTCTGGCGCGCTTCGGCTTCAACATTGGCCTTGCCTTTCAGATCACCGATGACATTCTCGATCTCACCGCCGACGATGACCAGCTGGGCAAGACGGCAGGTCTTGACCTCGCCCAGGGCAAGGGAGTCGCAGCGGTGGAGGCCACGGCCACGAACAACCGGTCAGAACATCAATCGACAGACCAGGACCCGCTCGCCGAACTTCGCCAGCGTCTGCTGGAAGGCGATACCCTGGAGGAGGCCCGTTCCCAGGCGAAGTCACTGGTTGATTTGGCCATCGGGGAACTCGACGTTTTGCCGTCGTCGGCAGCACGGGACGAACTGGCTGACCTCGCGCGCGCCACCGTTGAACGACAGTCCTGAGCGGCGCCTGCATCCGGCGCTTACGTTGACGACTTTCGCAAGCAGACCATGATACGAATCGCAGGTGTCGCCCAAATGCGGCGTATCGAGGCTGCCGCCGACGCGTCCGGCCTGAGTTACGCACAAATGATGGAAAATGCCGGGCAGGCGCTCGCCGCGCGCGCCAGGGCGCTCCTGTCTGAAACTCAGGGCGACCATGTCCTGCTGCTGATCGGCAGCGGCAACAACGGCGGGGACGGGCTCGTGGCGGCGCGAAGTCTGGCCGAAAACAGCGGCATGCGCGTCAGTTGTTATTTGCTGCGGGGACGTGACGGCGACCCCCTGCTCTCTTCCGCCCGCGACGCAGGCGCATCCGTTGTGCTCGCCACGGAGGATCCGCTACGAGCCGGACTGCGGTCTCTTTGCGCAGAAGCCGACCTCGTGGTCGATGCCCTGTTGGGAATCGGCCTGCGCCTGCCCCTGCGGAAAGACGTGGCCAGCCTGCTGGATGCTGTGCGCGAGGTCATTGCGTCGCGTCGACGCTGGCAACAGGATTCTCCACGCTTTCCGGCGATGCCAGCGCCACGCGAACCACAGGCTGCGCCGCTGGTGCTTGCCGTGGACTGCCCTTCCGGACTGGATTGTGACAGCGGGGAAATCGCGGGGCAGTCGCTACTCGCGGATGAGACCCTGACCTTCATTGCCGCCAAACCAGGGCTGCTTCGCCCGCCTGGCGCGCTCTTCTGCGGTCGCCTGTCCTATAGCAACGCCGGCGTCGTCGCAGACTTTCCTGCCACGCTTCAGGACACACGCGTCCTGGCGGACCCGCAGCTGGTCAGGTCCCTGTTGCCCGCACGCCCGCGCGATGCGCACAAGGGCAGTTTTGGCAAATTGCTCATCATCGGTGGCTGCGCGAACTACCGCGGCGCCCCTGGCCTCACTGCGCTGGCCGCCCAACGCGTGGGTGCGGGCCTGGTCACCGTCAGCGCGCCCGAGGCCGTGATCCATGCGCTGGCCGCGCAACAACCGGGCGTCACCTGGTTGCCGGATTCCTTCGCTGCCCTGCGCGACGCCCTGCCGGGATACAGCGCGCTGGTGCTTGGGCCGGGCTGGGGAATTTCCGATCGAACGCGGGAATTGCTGGAGCAGTTGCTGACACTGGAGTTGCCGCCGCTGCTGGTCGATGCCGACGCCCTTAACCTGCTCGCCGCCCGGCAGGACTGGCCCGGTACCCTGCCGCCCGGCACGATCGTGACGCCCCATCCAGGTGAGGTGGCGCGGCTGGCACAGTTGCCGCTCGACCAGGTGCAGCGGGACCGTTGGCGACTGGGCCCGGAGCTGGCGGAGCGCTGGAAAGTCACGTTGGTGTTCAAGGGGGCCTACACGCTCATCGCCGCGCCCAATGCGCCCGTCACGGTGATGCCCTATTGCAGCGACGCCCTGGCCCGTGCCGGTAGCGGAGACGTGCTGGCCGGCGCCATTGGCGGCCTGCTGGCCCAGGGTTGCCCGCCCCGGTCGGCGGCGGTCGCCGGCAGTTACCTGCAGGGTCTCGCCGGAACGCTTGCGGCGGAACGGGCGGGCACAAGCCGCAGCCTTCTTGCCACGGACATCGCGGACGGCCTGGCGGCCGCGCTGGAACGCACGGAGCCCGAAAGGTCAGAGTGGGCGGCCCTGGGAACTGGTTAGCAGGTGGGCCAGAACCAGGGCAACGAGGGCGCACAGGCTGGCCGGACCGAGGTGAATTTCACCGATCAGCAAGACATTGAGGTCCAGCGAAATCGCCATCAATTGGCCCAGGGCAAACCCTGACCAGGCCGCCAGCATGAACAGGGCCAGGCGCCGTACGTCCCCGCCGACGATGATGTGGAAGACCGCGCCGTGCAGGGTCGCCAGAATGAATCCAAATGTCAAAACGGGCCCAGGCACGCGCCTGCCCCCTGAAATCCTTGTCGGGAGCGGTCAGTGTAGCACAGACCATCGCATTGAACCGGCCACGGGAGACGCTATACTGGTTGTATGAACCAACTTGATCAAACCGTGCTCATTGCCGCCGCCCCTGAGGCAGTCTGGTCATTCCTAAGCGACCTGAACCAGAATCCGTCATGGCAAAGCGATTGCCAAAGCGTGGTTTTCCTCTCCAAGCAGCGCAGCGGCAAGGGCGCCCGTTGGCGTTACCGCGATCTTTCGGGAAGGGAATTCGAACTGGAAATCACCGCCTGGTATGACGGTCTGGGATACGAATACCGCTTTATCGACGGCAGCGCGCACGGTCGCCTTCGCCTGCAGGAAATCGCAGAAGGCACGACGGTGCAATGGACCTTCAGTTATGAACCCCGGGGCCGTCTGGGCGGCATGCGCAACGCCCTTGGCATGAAGCGCAAACATCGCAAGACCATGGAAGAGAGTTTGCTGGCCTTGCAGACCACTGTGCAGCGAACCGTGGGCGGTGGCGCGTTCTACGAGGCGCGCTCATTGATGCGCGACGTCATTTCCTATGATGCACGTCTCAACTACCGTCCGCGGCATCCCTCCCGGGCGCGCACTGAGCCCGAACCCCTGTCCGTCCTGCCTCTTGAGGAACCGCCCCTGCGGGAAGAAGATACGCGGCCCAATCCAGCCTACGTCGCGGCCAGCGAAAACAGCCCCCTGCCCCGCCAACCCGTTGAAGCTGAACCGGCGACATTTCTTGAGGACCTTGAAACGCCGCGCCCCCGGCCGCCGCGACCGGGCCAAATGGAACTCAGCATTTGGGAGGTCTTCGGTCTGGAGCGGCCGGAGCCGGTTATCTATCAGCCGGAACCGAAACCACCTGTCCGCCCTTCACCGCCCCGCGAGCTACCAACTCTGGCAGCGCGGAGGGCGCCCGAGCCGAGAGCAAATGCGGACAGCCTGATCCCCGGTCATCCCGGGTGGCGTCGGCTGCAGCGGCGGCAACGATCAGGAATGCAAGCTTCGCGAGAGCGATAAACGAAGTCGCTGAAAATGGTCTGGGTGGGTGATGGGGCTCGAACCCACAACACTCGGAACCACAATCCGATGCTCTACCTTTGAGCTACACCCACCGTGCGCGCGCGCAGTTTACCACGCCAGCCGGCGAATTCCAGCCGCAGTCAGGCGCAATCACTGGCCCAGACAGGCCAGCATCCGGTCCGGATGATCGCTGACGATGCCATCGACGCCCAATGACTCGAGCTCCCGCGCCCGCGCCTCATCGTTGACGGTCCAGGTATTGACCAGATAGCCGTCAGCCCTGGCGGCCTGCATGAAGGCCTCGTCGATTTCTTCATGGCCGGGGTGCAACACCTCACAGGGGACGGAGCGCCACATCTCTGACAATTCGGCCGGCATGCCCACAAAGGTCAACCGGGCGAGCGGAATTTGCGGCAAAATGGCGCGAAAGCGCTGCAGGGCCAGGGGATTGAAGGAAGAAACCAGGACACGACCCTCCAGTCCTGCCCTGCCAATCTCTTCGGCAACGACCCGTTCAATGCCATCATCCTGGGGCGGCAGGGTCTTGATTTCCACGTTTATCAGCAAGCGCCGTCCCACTGCCTCAAACACTTCCGCCAGCGTGGGGATTTGCGTGCCGCGCCAGGCCGCATCGAACCAGGACCCGGCGTCCAGCGCCTTCAACTGAGACAAAGTCATTTCGGAGACGTTGCCGCTGCCGTCTGTGGTGGCATCCACGGTGAAATCATGGATGACGACGGCATGACCGTCGCGTGAAAGCTGAACGTCCAGTTCAACGCCATCCGCGCCCAGGTCGGCAGCCCTTTCGAAGGCCGCCAGGGTATTCATGGGCGCGGCGGCGCTGAACCCGCGGTGCCCGTAAACCATGGGGCGCTCGCGCAGCCAGGTCGCCAGGTTAGTCGACATCGTCCAGGCCAATCTGCACGTTTCCGTTCTGGATGCGGACAGGATAGATCTTTAGCGGTCGCACCGCCGGAGGCATGGTGACCGAACCATCCCGCAGGTCAAAGCGGGCGTAGTGCCGCGGGCATTCGATTTCACAGCCCAGCAAGCGGCCGTCCGCCAGCGGCCCGTCGTCGTGAGTACAGACGTCGGCCACAGCGTAATGTTCTCCGTCCACGTTGAAAAGCGCGATGACGTGATGGGCAACCTCGAACACGATGCGCTCGCCCGGCACAAGCTCGTCGCTGGTGGCGACGTCAACCCAGACCATCACGCCAGCCCTTCAGACCCGACCGACAGGGCCTTCAGCGGCAAAAGGCCGCACTTGATCCGGTTAAGCGCCAGCGGAATGCCGATCATGTCCAGCATTTCCTCACGGGTGATTTGCCGCGCCTCGGTCAGTGACTGCCCCAGAATGCGTTCTGCCAGCATGGATGCGCTCGCCTGGCAAATGGCGCAGCCCTCCGCGTCCCAGGCGACGGCGCTAATTCGTCCCTCTGAATCGAGTCGCAAGGTCAGGCGCAGGCGATCGCCACAAAGGGGATTGTCTTCCTCATGATCGATGTCGGCGGGGTCCAGAATGCCGGGGTAGCGCGGATTGCGGGCATGGTCCAGGATGATCTCGCGTTGCAGATCGTCCATCGCGCCCTCCTTCAGCCCTCGTTGTTCCAGATGCTCGCCAGGCGACCGCCTTCAGGCGTTTTAAACAGCCGCAACTCACGCGGCAGGGTCATGGCTCCGCGCCAGGTAGAGGCCGGGATGTCAGCCGCCCACACCATTGCTGCCGACGATCTTGCTCTCGACCCTGGCCTGCAACCGCTCCCGCACGCGCTCAAAGGGCACTCTCTCCAGCAACTCGTCAAAGAAGCCCTTGATGACCATCAGTTCCGCCTCGGGACGGGAAATGCCGCGGCTCATCAGGTAGAAGATCGGCTCTTCCTCAAGCGTGCCGAAGGTCGCTGCATGCGAACACTTGACGTCGTCGGCCTCGATTTCCAGACCGGGGATGGCGTCCATGCGCGCGTCGTCACCCAGCAGCATGTTGCGGCAGGCCTGAAATCCATCGATGCGCTGCATGCCGGGCAGCGACTTGATCATGCCCTGCCACAGCGTGCGCGCGTGGTCCCGGGCGGCGCCCTTGAAGAGCAGGTCGGATCGGGTCAGTGGCGCGTTGTGGTTTTGCTGCGTGTCGAGATCAAGCATTTGCCGGCCGTCGGCGAAGAAGAAGCCGGACATGCGACCCGTCGCACCCTGACCGTCGATATCGAGTTCGAGGAAGGCCTTGGTCAGGTGACTGCCCGTTACCCCCAGCACCCAGTCCAGACTGGCATCCCGGCCGACTCGCGCCCGCTGGTGACTGAATTCCCAGGTGTTGCGGTTCCAGTCCTGCAGGGACACGCAGGTCAGATTGGCGTTGGCCGCAAGCAACAGTTCCGTCGCGCCGATCCAGGCCGCCTGCTCATCCGTCTCCGCCGAGGCATATTCGACCTGTAGCGTGGCCTGGGCGCTTTCCTCCAGCACCACCAGCACGTGGCCCAGGCTGACCCCGGGCTGCGTGTTGTACATCACTACGTGGAAGGGCAATTCCGCCACCACGTTGCGCGGCACGTAAAGCAGGACGCCGTGAGTCCACAGGGCGGCGTGCAGGGCGGCGAACTTGCCGTCGCCGGGGCGCACGGCCCGGGTCAGCAGGTGCAGCCGCAGCAGGTCACCGTGCTCGCGGGCCGCACTGCCCAAATCCTGAAACAGCACGCCTTTTTCAGCCAGCGAAGATGCGAATTCACCCCGCTGCAGGCGTCCGTCCACGAAAACCAGCGAGCCACCCTCGCCGGCGCCCACCAGGGGTTCCAGATTGACGGCCGGCACGGCGTCCAGGCCGGCATCGGAAACGGGGAATCGTCCGGCCTCCGGCCAGCGCAGACCGCGAATGTCCGTTCGCCGCCACTCTTCGTCATTGAGCGTGGGCATTGGCGTCGCAGCGGCGATCTCCCAGGCCGCGAGACGCGCTTCCAGCAACCAACACGGCTCATCGCGCGCCGCAGACAGTTCTTCAACGTCCGATCGCGTCCATGCGGGTTCCCTGCGCGCGACACCACGCCTTCTGGCGACTACAACCATTTATGCTCCTGAAATGTTGATACGATTGTGCAGGTCGTTTGTTCGAGTGAATCGCTCACCGACTAACGCTCGGCCCGGTCAACCGATGGAACCTTCCAGCTGGATCTGCACCAGCCGGTTGAGTTCTAGCGCGTACTCCATGGGCAATTCCTTGACCAGCGGCTCGATGAAGCCGTTGACGATCATCGCATTGGCCTCGTCTTCACTGAGCCCGCGGCTCATCGCGTAGAACAGCTGGTCCTCACCGACCTTGCTGACCGACGCCTCGTGCCCCATCGTGACCTTGCGCGAGTCGATCTCAATATAGGGCCAGGTGTCGGAACGGCTGGCATCGTCGAGCAGCAGGGCATCGCAGACCACGTTGCTCTTGATGTTGTCGGCATCCTCGACGACCTTCAGAAGACCACGATAGCTGGCGCGCCCTCCATCCTTGCTGATCGACTTGCTGATGATCTGGCTGGTGGTGTTGGGGGCAAGGTGCGTGATTTTCGCGCCGGCGTCCTGATGCTGCCCGGCGCCGGCAAATGCGATCGACAGGACCTCGCCATGCGCGCCCTCTTCCATCAGCAGGACGGCGGGGTACTTCATGGTCAGTTTGCTGCCCAGATTGGCATCGACCCACTCCATCGTTGCGTTGCGATGGGCCTGGGCGCGTTTGGTCACCAGGTTGTAAACGTTGTTGGACCAGTTCTGAATGGTCGTGTAGCGGCAGCGGCCGCCTTCCTTGACGACGATTTCCACAACCGCGCTGTGCAGGCTGTCGGAACTGTAGGTGGGCGCCGTGCAGCCCTCTACATAGTGCACCCATGCGCCTTCGTCGACGATGATCAGGGTGCGTTCGAACTGGCCCATGTTGCGCGTGTTGATGCGGAAATAGGCTTGCAGCGGCATTTCCACGTGCACGCCCGGAGGCACGTAAATGAACGAACCGCCCGACCACACGGCGGAATTCAGCGCCGCAAACTTGTTGTCGTTCAGGGGGATGACCGTCCCGAAGTACTCCCGTACAAGTTCGGGATATTCGCGCAGCCCGCTGTCCATATCGAGGAAAATGACGCCCTTGCTCTCCAGGTCCTCGCGAATGTTGTGGTAGACCGACTCGGAATCGTATTGCGCGCTGACGCCCTGCAGATACTTTTGCTCCGCTTCCGGGATGCCCAGGCGATCAAAGGTGTCCTTGATTTCCGCCGGCACGTCTTCCCAGTCGCGTTCCGTCTGGTCCGTAGCGCGCACGTAGTAATAGATGTCGTCGAATTTGATGTCGTTCAGCAAGGCCGTGTTGCCCCAGTCCGGCATCGGACGTTCGCAGAAATGCTCGTAGGCCTTGAGGCGAAATTCGGTCATCCAGGCCGGCTCGCCCTTCATCTCGCTGATCTGCCGGACCCGCTCGGCATCCAGTCCCTTCTCGCTGACGTAGCTGTAGTCTACGTCGTCGTCATAGAAGCCGTAGGTGCTGTCGTAATCACCGCGCACCTCGCGCAGCGCGCTTTCCTCGGCGGTCAGTTGCTTTTCGCTCTTAACCAGTCCGTTCATGTCGCTTCTCCCGCCACAAGCTCTGCTTCGCCGTATTTGGCCCGCAACCACTCATAGCCACTTTCCTCAAGCTTGAGTGCCAGTTGCGAGTCGCCACTCTCGACGACCTGGCCATTCATCATGATATGCACGTAGTCCGGCTTGATGTAATTCAGGATGCGCTGGTAATGGGTGATGACCAGCACGCCCAGTTCCGGCCCGCGCAGACGATTGACGCCTTCGGCAACAATGCGTAGTGCATCGATGTCCAGGCCGGAATCGGTCTCATCCAGGACTGCCACGCGCGGCTCCAGCGTCGCCAGCTGCAGAATCTCGGCGCGCTTTTTCTCACCGCCGCTGAAGCCTTCGTTCAGATAGCGACCGGCGAAGCCCTGGTCCATGTTCAGTTCCGCCATCTTGCGTCGCAGCAAACGAATGAACTGTGGCACCGGCATGCCCTTGCTGTCCGGGTCCGCGGCCTTCATGCGCGAACTCAGGGCGTGGCGCAAAAAGTTCGCGACGGTCACGCCCGGTATGGAGACCGGATATTGAAAGGCCAGAAAGAGGCCCGCGCGACTGCGTTCGTCCGGCTCCATTTCCAGCAGATCGTCGCCGTCGAAATGGATGCTGCCGGAAACCACCTCGTATGCCGGGTTGCCCATCAACACGTTGGCCAGTGTACTCTTGCCGGAGCCGTTGGGGCCCATCAGGGCATGCACCTCGCCCTGCCTGATCGTCAGGGAAACGCCGCGCAGGATGACTTCTCCGGTCTCCTCCACAGCGACGTGCAATTCGCGGATTTCAAGCGCCATGCAGTGGCCACTCCCTCAGAATATACGCCAGTTAACCATGTTTGATAACCAATGGTGAACAATCGCAGTATAGCAGTCCGGCGGGCCAAATGTCAACCGGCAGCGCCTCGCGTCGTCTGGCCGCCAGGGCCCGCCATGTGGTAGGATCACCGCTTGGAAGTGCCTATCGATTGCCCTTGCAGGGAATGGCCATGACGGAACAGCAGGACGTACAAACCCGGGAAGAGGGCCTGATGCAGGCGCTGCGTCAGGTGATCGACCCCGAAATCGGCATGAACATCATCGAACTGGGCCTCGTCCGGGGCGCAGATATCCATGACGATCGCGCGCACGTCACCATGATCATGACGACGCCCTTCTGCCCTTATGCTCCCCAGTTGCTGGAGCAGACGCGTCGCACTGCCCAGGAGTTCCTTGACGTGCCGACCACGATCGAAATGGGTCTCGAAATGTGGGACCCCTCGATGATGGAAGAGGGGCTGGCGGACGACTGGGGACTGCTTTAGCCAGACAGACCCGATTCCACCGGCCGGTGTCCGGCGATAAAGTCCAGCGGATCAATGTAATTTCGAATCAGGGACATGAAATTGCGGCCCGGCCAGTGACCGGGGTTGCGTTCCAGGGCCGATGTTGCGCAGAGATCAAAGTGCAATCGAAAGTCCTGGCCGCCGGTGGCGAGGGCCGTTCTGGCGATTTGTTCCCCGCGTCGGACCCGAACGCCGATCCGCACCTGGATGCCCTCAATATGCATGTAGCGGCTACAGAGCACCCTGCCGCTACCCTGTAGCGGATCGTGGCGAATGACCAGCGTCGGGCCCTTCCCGGGCAAGGTTCCTGCGAAAGTCACGACTCCGCTGGCACAGGAAAACACGGCGCCTTGCTCTGCCGTTTCGCCCTGGCTGAGATTGACGCCTGGGGTGTAACCTTCTGCACAGCCCGGGCGCTGCGCAAGCTGGCCGAATGAGTCCCTGGCCCGCCATTCGCCCGGCCACAATTGGGTCCCGCGTCGTTCTCCAACCGTGCCCGCGGGCGCATCGTAACCATCTGCGAGACCGTCGGCGTTGTTGCCACCTGACGGGTTCAGGCTGCCGCCGGGCATCTCGCGCCAGCGAACGGCGTCGAAGGCCAGCTCACGGTCGCTCTCGCCGGTATGGTCGGTGAGGAAAACGCTGCCGGCGTCGCTTTCCGTCGAATCGAGTGCGTAGACCCCCAGTGTGACCCACTGATTGTTGTAGCGTGACTGATCAACGTCGACCGTCACCGCTGATGACGCTCCACGCACTCCCTGCAACTGATAGCTGGCATTTTGGGTGGAGGCATGGTCCTCGGGCACAAACACCGCCACCTCACAGGTCATCGAGCGTTCCAGGGTCGGCGTCCAGTGGGCCCAGGTCAGCCTTTGGCTCGATTGCGTCGGCCGATACCACACCGGCCAGCCCAGGGGCCCGGCGAATCTCCCGAAGAACTCTCCACCCAGATAGCTTCCCCTTGAAAACCCTGCATCGTCCGGCCGCACCAACACGACGGCGCCGTTTCGCCCTGGAGGGTTTGCCGGGGTGTCATCTGTCGTGTCGTCCGGTTGGTTGACTTCCCTGAACTGTGCCTCACCGATGACCCCCAGGCGCCACAGGGCAAAGGCCGGCGCGCGAAATCGCCGTTTCGCCAGTGTACGGGCCACGCGGATTTCCGCCGGGTCCGCGTCGCCCTGCAACACCGGCACAATGGGCAGGCCGTAGTCCTTCCAGACGTCCCAGGCCTCCTTCAGGGCAACTTCCGGCAAGACGCCAAAGGTCACCCAGTAGACCTGGGGGTGAACACTGTCGACAAAAGGGCGCCATTCCTGGGGCCATATGTGCCGAAAATGATGGCGGCGCGGGTCCACCGAAATGCCGATGTGAAAATTGCCAGGAATCTGACGACGAATGCGCAACATGTAAGGTCGAATGCCCTCACGCCCACCCGACCAAAAGCCTGCGTAAGGTTCAACGTCCAGAATCAGGGATCGAACGCCAGGCCGCTGGCAGGCCTGAATGATCAGGTCGGTCTCGGCTTCGCTGTCCAGACCGCGGGCCACGCACCAGGCGTGGAAATTCATGCCGTAACGCCCCAGCGCGCTCACCCAGCGATCAATGCTTTCAGGGCCCGTCAGAGCCAGCTCCGTCTTGCTGTCCCAGCGTCCTTGCCAGTCTGCGCCGGTCTGCTCCGTGCTGTCACAAATCTTGACGAGAATCTCGGTGACTTGCGGTGCGATGCGATTCAGGCGTTGCGCCAGTTCGTCGATGTTGTTTTCCTGCAGGACTGCGCCCTTCCAGTGCCAGACGGCAACCCGTCCGTCATAGGGTGTCGGGTGTTGGTCCGGCTGGCCGGGCCAGTCTTCGATCGGCTCGAAGTCCACGACAAACGCAGCCAGCCAGCCAGCGCGCCAGGACTGCTCCACCCAGACCCAGTCGTTTACCGTACGGCTGTGGGGGAAGTATCGAAGAACGCTCTTGTCTTCAACGTCACCGATGACGCGATACTGGTCGCCAGGGCCGGCTCGCAGGTAGGCCCACGCGCCATTGACGTTGACAAGGGCCGGCTGTGGCGCGCCGGGCGCTTGCGGCCGGACGACTGCAGCAGGACCCGGGCTCATCTGCCCTCCGGGTTTGGTGGAAATGTTGCTTGCACGTCAGGCAGGCGTGTCCGCGGCTCGTGAGTCGGATGAAATGCGCACGCGACCGCTGCCCGGAACCACGCTGCCAATCAGACGGGCAGCCTCACCGGCTTCCAGCAAGGCGTGCAGGAGACCCTGGGCCCGTTCCTGTGGCACGGCCATCAAAAGGCCGCCCGAGGTCTGCGGGTCGTGAATCATGGCCTCTTCGGTTTCGCCCAGGTCAGGGGACAGTGAGGTCCACTCAGCAAAGTATTCGCGGTTGCGCGCCGTCCCTCCCGGCGACAGGCCCGCCTCGGCGCAGGCGCGCGCGCCGGGCAGCCAGGCCAGAGCAGCGAAATCAATAGCGAAATCCAGATCGTCCGCGCGCAACATTTCGCGGGCATGCCCTGCCAGGCCAAAGCCGGTGATATCCGTCATGGCGTGCACCCCGTGCAAATGCGCGAGGCGGGCGGCCTGGCGGTTCAGTCGGCTCATGCTGGCGACGGCGACCTGCACGTCTTCCGGATCGGCCTGCCCCCGCTTCAGGGCCGTGGTAATCAGCCCGGTGCCCAGGGCCTTGCTCAACAGGAGCCGATCGCCTGCCCGCGCGCCGCCCTTGGTCAGCAACTGCTGCGGCGCCACCAGCCCGGTAACGGCCAGCCCGTACTTGGGTTCGTCGTCCGTCACCGTATGCCCGCCGGCGATGACTGCGCCCGCTTCGCGTACCTTTTCCGCGCCGCCACGCAGTATTTCTGCCTGCACCTGCGCATCCAGCGACTCTGGAAAGGCCACCAGGTTGAGCGCCAGGACCGCCTCTCCCCCGACGGCATAGACGTCGCTGAGCGCGTTGGCGGCCGCGATCGCGCCAAAATCATAGGGGTCATCGACAACCGGAGGAAAGAAATCCACCGTGGTGACAAGAGCCCTGTCGTCGTCAAGCCGCCAAACGGCGGCGTCATCCGGCTCACCCAGGCCGGCGAGCAAGTCCGGGTAGCTGTCTGTAGCGAAGAGTTGTTTTAGCGGCTGCAACACGTGCGCCAGGTCCCCAGGACCGCATTTGGACGCTCAGCCGGCACTCCCTGCCAGACTGGTCAGCCGTATTTCCTCTCGTGACATAATTTGCTCCCTCTCATTGATAAAAGTATAGGAAGCCCTTCCCTTTCTGACAAGCAGAAAATTCACCGGAAACACTCATGCATTCAATGTACGAATGGTTGCAAGGCGTGGCTATTGGGGTTATGCTGGCGACATTCGGGGCGTGGCGCAGCCCGGTAGCGCGCTTGCATGGGGTGCAAGAGGCCCCCGGTTCGAATCCGGGCGCCCCGACAGGCCTGGACACCCACCATTCGCCGATGGAGTCTTCGGTCCAGGCGACAGGAGACCTCGTCCGGTTCACCCGAAAGCGACCATCAGGAGAATAGCGATGAAAACTGCATTGAGAGTGACCCTTGTACTGTTCATTTTGTGTTTGTCTTCACTGTCTGCCATGGCCCAGGAGGGCGGCATCGTCGTCCGCGGCAACGCCGGCGCCGACCCGACCGCCTTCGATCCGCTGCTTACCAACGAGACGGTTACGGCTGACATTCAGGCGCTCATCTTCCCCGACCTCCTCAGCGTCGACCCCGCCACGGCCAGTATCGTCAACGGCCCTGGCCCCAACGCCCTGGCAACTGGCTGGGAGCTTTCCGACGACGGCCTGACCTATACCTTCAGCCTGCGCGACGACCTCTACTGGACGGACGGCGAGCAAATTGACGCCGACGACGTCATGTTCGTGTGGGACTTCATCCAGAGCGGGGCCGTGCCCACCCATCTGAGTTTTGTCGCCGACGAGATTGCGAACGTCGAGAAGATTGACAATTTCACGATTGCCGTTTCCTTCGACGAGGTCGATTGCGACGCCATCCTCAGTATCGGCGCGCTTGAGCCCTATCCCTCCCACATCGCGCCGGAAGACCTGACCACCATGCCGGACCAGGAATTCAACCAGAACCTCTACGTGAGTTCCGGTCCCTACACCTTCGGCGAGGTGCGCCCTGCCGAATCGATTTCGCTGTTGGCCAATCCGGATTACGCTGACGCCGAACTGGGCTACGTCAACAACGATGCCTTTGTGTTGCTCAACGTTCCGGACCTGACGGTCATGGTCGAGCGCTTCCTCGCCGGTGAACTCAGCATCATTTCCGGCCCGCAGGAAGCGCGTCGCGCCGAGATTTACGCCGCCGAGGACGAGGGCAGGGTGCAAATCTACACCTACCCGGGCAATTCCTGGGACTACCTGGCCTTCAATCTCGCCGACCCGGCCAACCCGCAGAACGCCGTGGATGAAGACGGCAACCCGATCGACCAGGGTATGCACCCCGTCTTTGGCAGCACCGAGGTCGGCCGCGACGTGCGCCGTGCGCTGAACATGGCGCTGGACGTCGACGACATCATCGAGCGCGCTACCTTTGGTGAGGGCACGCGCATGGCCTCCCACCTGGTACCCGCCAGCTGGGCCTTTGACCCCACGATCGAGCCGGTCCCCAGCGATCCTGCGGCCGCCGCCCAGATGCTGACGGACGCCGGCTGGGTCAACTCGGACCCCGACGACCCCACAAGTGTCCGCGTCTGCCAGGGCTGCGCCACGGCTGAAGATGGCACCGAAATGCGTTTTGTGCTCAACACCAACGAAGAGAACGCGCGTCGGACCGCCATCATCACCATCGCCCAGGAATCCTGGGACAAGATCGGCGTCAAGGCCGACATCCAGACCCTTGAATGGGGCAGTTACCTTGAGAAACTGTTCACCCAGACTCTGGATGCCTACGTGATCGGCTGGCGCAACGGTTATCCGGACCGGCCGGACGCGACGCAACTCTTCACACCGGCCAGTGACGTGGTTGGCGGCTGCAGCAATTGCATGTCCTATAACAACCCGGAATTCACGGCCATCAACGAGCAGGCCCGCATCCTGCCCGGTTGCAGCATTGACGAGCGCAAGGCGCTTTACGCCGAGGCGCAGCGCATCATTCAGGCGGACACGCCCTACATCTTCATGTTCGTCCGCAACGGTTTCTACGCCGCGGGCAGTGAAGTGAGCGGCTTCGATCCCTTCCCGTCCCAGTTGCTCTGGAACGTCGACACCTGGTCGATCACCCAGTAGTCTGAGTCGGAACCTTGGTCACATCCCCTCCAACCGGAGGGGATGTGCAGGTTTAGTAAAGGGGCGTTGCGCCTGTGACGAAATTTGTCATTCGTCGTATTCTCCAGGCCATTCCCACACTCTTTGGAATCAGCATACTGGTCTACGCCATCATGCTGGCCACTCCTGGCGGGCCGGTGGCGGCGCTCACCTTCAGCCCTACCGTCACCCCCCAGGAGCGAGCCGCCCTGGCCGCACAACTTGGCGTCAATGATCCATTCCACATCCAGTACCTGCGCTGGCTGCTCGGCGACGACTGGATGCGTTTCGACAGCGACGGTGACGGCGTCGCCGATACCGCCTACCTGATCCCGCTCGACGCCGATGGCGACGGGGAACCTGAACCGTCTGGCACCCGACGGGGCATACTTCGCGGCGACTTCGGCAGTTCCTTCTTCCACGGCAAGCGCCACGTCGTTGACGTCATCTTTGAACGCCTTGCAGCGACCTTTGAACTGGGCGCGGCCTCGCTGGTGGTCGGATTGACCATCGGCATCCCCGTGGGCGTGCTGGCTGCCGTGAATCGTGGCGGTTACTTCGACAATTTCACCCGTATTATGGCGGTGGTCTTTAACGCATTGCCCAGCTTCTGGCTGGGGCTGCTGTTGCTACTGGTGTTCGGTGGCACCGGCCTGGGCCTGCTGCCCATGGGGAATCGTTGCGGAATCGTGCTCGTGGGCGGATGCCCCCCATTTTACGAAAGACTTGAATATCTTTTCCTGCCCACCTTTGTCATCGCCGTTGGCGGCGTAGCGGCCTATTCGCGCTTCATGCGCGCTTCCCTGCTGGATGTCAGCGGCCAGGACTACATCCGCACCGCGCGCGCCAAGGGACTCTCCGGTCGCATGGTCTGGTTCCGCCATGGCCTGCGAAACGCCCTGATCCCCATCGCCACGCTTCTGGGGCCCACGATCACCGGTGTGCTCAGCGGCGCCGCCATCACCGAGCAGGTCTTTGCCTGGCCCGGGGTCGGCCGTCTGGTTGTGAGCTCAATTACGCAGAAGGACTATCCGACCGTGATGGCCGTCGTCATGTTCGCCGCCATCGCCACCATCCTCGGCTATTTGCTCTCCGACATCCTCTACGCCCTCATCGATCCGCGCATTCGCCTGCGCTGATTATGTCCTCCCCAAACATCACACTCCGGGACCCCGAAAGCGAACTCCACGAAGCGCAGGTCAGCCCTTCGCTGATGCAACTGGCCCTGCGCCGATTTTTGCGCGACCGGCTTTCGATGGCTGCCCTGGGAGTAGTGATTTTTCTTGCGCTCATGTCCTTTGGCGCCCCGGTCATCAACGCCCTGACCAATACCAACAGCCGCAGTATCGTCGCCGATTCCTTTTTGCCGCCCCTTTCCCCCGGTCACATTCTTGGCACCGATGACCTCGGACGAGACCACCTGGCGCGTCTGCTGGAGGCCGGTCAGGTGTCGCTGTCCATCGGTTTTCTGGCGGCGCTGCTGTCGCTGGCGATCGGGGTCACGATCGGTCTCATCTCCGGCTTCATCGGGGGTCGCCTGGATGACACTGTCATCTGGTTCATCACGACACTGAATTCTGTGCCGCTTTTCTTCATCATTCTGATCATCGCCGCCTTTCTCGCGCCAAACGCCACAACCCTTATCCTCGCCCTGGGCTTCTTCGGCTGGACCGGTACAGCGCGACTGGTGCGCGGAGAGACCTTCGCCCTGCGCGAACGTGAATTCGTGATCAGCGCGCGGGCCATAGGCTCTTCCCGCCTGCGCATCATGTTCAGCCACATTTTGCCCAACCAGATGTCCATCATTCTGATCAACCTGGCGATCGACATCGGCATCATCATCCTGGTTGAGGCTGCCCTGAGTTTCCTTGGCGTGGGCGTGCAGCCGCCCCAGGCCACATGGGGCAACATGTTGACCTTTTCGCGCAGTTTCTTTTCGCACGGGCCGCATCTTGTCTTCTGGCCCGGCTTCCTGATCTTCATCACGGTGCTCTGTCTCTACGTGCTCGGTGATGGCCTGCGCGACGCCTTCGACCCGACCACCATCGACTGACCAACCGGCTGTTTCCTACAGGTTCCTTTGCACATTGGGTTGCATGCAGGGCTGGTAATCCTCGCCAATGATGAGCTCATAGTCGACCTCGCGCCCGGGGTCGGGCCGGACATGGATTCGCTCGTCCTCAATTCCAAAGAGCTCCGCGATGCGTTGATTTAGACTGCCCTTGGTCGCTCCGCTGAAATCGATCAAATATGAGTGTGGATGAATGCCTTCCGCGGAGAGGCCCTCCGCTTTGGCGTTCAGGCCCTCACGCACCAACTGGCTGGACGCAATCTGATCGCTTGAAGGGCGGGAACTGCCGTTCAACACACGGATGGACGGCCCTGCCAGGCGCAGCCGGTTGTCCGTCGGCGGGAAGTAGAGCTCCTTCAAAACTGGAGCAAGCCCTTGATAAACGGGTAGCAGGACCTCGGCCCCCGTCGCAGACTTCCAGGGAATCGTGTGCCTGTTCAATTGCAGTGAGCGATAGTGCACGTCGTCCGGGCCAAGGCCTGGGACCAGCGGCAACAGACTGACCAGCACGTCCAGGCCGAGGTCGGTATGCACGGTCTCCTGCGCCAGTTGCCACAAATGAAACAGTTCGGCAGGGTTTCCGACCCGACCGCTGTCACGCAGCCGGCTCCATACACCGCGCAAAATCTGCTGCTGCCGCCGGCTGCGCTCCAGGTCCGTGACGCCGCGCCGCGAACGCGCGTACCACAGGGCCTCGAGCCCGTCGAATTCGTACACCCCCGTGTCCAGCAGCCAGTATTCTCCCTCGACCTTGCGCGCCTCATCGGGGACGCGGGTGTCGTCGTGTTCCTTGTCCTTGATGGCGCATTCCACGACGATGTCAACCCCGTCCACAAGGTCGACAATTTGCTGCAGGCCGCTGTAATCCACCAGCACGTGATAGTGCGCGTTGATGCCAAAATTGTAGAGAATCGTCTGCCGCAAAAGGTCGAAGCCACCGAGCCTCCAGCCCCCCAGTTCGCCATGACCATAGACCCGGTTGATCCGGCCCATCCGCCACGCCGGCACCCAGACCAGCAAATCCCGCGGCAGGCTCAATATAGACGCGGTGCCCGTATCGCGATTGACAGAGAGGACGATGATGGTATCGGTGCGCTGGTTGACCTCACCCAGTTCCGAGTCGCTGCCCAGCAGCAGAATGTTCACCAGGTCCTGGCCCTGACGATCGATCGGCTCGACGCGCGCCGGAACGGCCGTGACGTCAACATGGTCTGGCGCCGGGTCTCCGAGGTAACGCAACGTGGGCAGGGGCGGCGCCTGGGGAGCCGGAGTCGGACTGGCCGCAGCCTGCAGGGGTTGATGAAGAGGCGCCCTCGCCGCCAGCAAGTGATTCGAAGAAGAAACGGCCTGACGGGTCAGTGAGATTTCCGTCGCAATGGCGGCGAAGTGGTCAGCCTGGCCCTCAAACCAGGCCCGCTCGTTCATCCAGCGACGAATTTCGACAATGATGAAATAAAGGGTGAGAAGCAGGTAAGCGAGCAGCAACAGGGTCAGTGCCCACCTGAACAGCTTGCCGATGCTGATGCGCCGGGGACCTTGGGGAGCGGGGCGGGCCTGCATCCCTACAGTATAGCGGTCGTCCGGCCGCAAGTCAGTGAGGACCCCGTGCTTTCGCGCCGGCGTTGACGCCCGGACAATGCATCGCTAGACTCGCCGCCCGCCATCTGGACAGGGAATTTCATGGCGAGCGCTTCCAGCGTACCGGGCCGGCGCCGTGGCAACCGGCTGCCCTTGCTGCCCATTATTTCCATTCTGATGCTGCTGGGCGCCATCGCCCTGTTCGTCTTCGAATTGCTCGATTTCAGCCGTCAACAGGACCGGCTTGGCGCCAGTGTCAGTATTGGCGGCGTGGAAGTAGGTGGCCTGCTGCCAGGGGAGGCGGTGGCTGCCTGGGAATCCACCTTCTCGCGTCCCCTGACTCTCTGGTACGAAGGCAGTCCGATCTTGCTTGAGCCCGCGAGCATAGGTTTCCGCGTCAACAATGCGGCCATGCTGGCCGAGGCGCGTACGGCCAGTTCCGGTGGAACGGCAAACTGGATGCGCTTTTTTTACGGGCTCATCGGCGAGGAATTGCGCAACACCGTCAACATTGAGCTCAGCGCCACCTGGCAGAATTCCTTGCTGGAGCAGCTACTTCGGGAAATCGCCCTGCGCTACGACCGGCCGCCGGACGACGGCTCCTGGGACCTCGAATCGCTCACAATTGAGACCGGAGCAGGCGGTCGCACGCTGGATATCGCCCAGGCCCTGCCCATTGTGGGAGAAGCCTTGCTGAGCGCGGACCAGCGTGACGTGGTCCTGCCCCTGGTCGATACGCAGCCGGGTCCAATCCACCTGGGGATACTGGAGGACCTGATCCGTACCTGGCTGGATTCACAGGGTTTCATCTACGACGGGCAAACGACTCTGGCGTCCGTCTACATCGCGGACCTGCAGAACGGACAGGAAATCGGCCTGAATGCCGACGTCGCCGTGTCCGCCGCCAGTACGGTCAAGTTGCCCATCATGCTGGACTACTACCGATCGCTCAATCTGGCGCCCACGGACGATGAAGCCTGGCTGATGGCCAATTCGCTGCTGTGCAGCAACAACGCCTCGTCAAACCTGATCATGCAAATCATCGGGGGCGGCGAAAACATCTTCCGTGGCTTGCTCAGCGTCACCGACAACGCACAGCATCTGGGCGCGCGCAATACCTTCATCACCGCGCCCTTTGATCTCGGCGTTGAAGGCCAGCTGCTGGGCTCCAACGTGCCACCGGTCACCTCACCCAATGCCCGCTTCAACACGGACCCGGACCCCTACAATCAAACGACGGCCGAAGACCTGGGCGCCCTGCTGGGCATGGTATACGACTGCGCCTACCTCGGTTCCGGACTGCTGGCGGCCAGGCCGGACGGCGAATACACGCGCAACGAATGCCGCCAGATGATCGAATTGATGAGCGGCAACGACCTGCTGCGCCTGTTGCAGGGCGGCCTGCCGCCGGGAACCCGCATCGCCCACAAGAACGGCTGGCTTGAAAATCTGCACGGGGACGCCGGCATCGTCTTCCCGCCCAACGGCCACAATTACATTGTCGCCGTCTTCGTCTGGGAAGACAGCGAATTCTTCAGTTATGAACGCGCATGGCCACTGATCGAGGGCATCTCGCGCGCGGCATGGAATTACTTCAGCCCGGAACAGGCCATGATGACGCCGCGTCAGGACCTGCCGCAAACCGGCGCGGCCGAGTGCGAGGGACCGGATGGCTTTCTGCCCCCCTACGGCCAGGTGAATCTGAACGACATCGACGCCTGGCGGGGTTGAGACCGTCGCAGGTCCTTCAACCTGTGGTTACAATCCTGGGCCTGAATCAAAGTGGAGCGCTCCCATGAACGCGGGCGTGATCTTGCTGCTAACCCTTGTGCTGAGCGTCATGTTTTTTCTGATTCAGCGAGCGGAGAAGCGAAGGCGGCGCCTGGTGGCCCTGGTGATGGCGGGGTTGGCCTTTCTGCTTTGGTATTTTGCCAACTTCCGCCAGCTGGGAAGCGAATTCACGGCCTCCCTGCTGCTGGCGCTGCTCTTAAATTTCTTGTTCTGGCTCTTGATCGGTCGCTACAACCCGGTAGGAGACAGCGACTCCGGCATCCGTGTGCTCGGGATGGATGATTGATCCCGGCTAGCCAATCACGTCCAGGGGAATGACGTCATTGCCCTGCAACATCATGACACTGGCACGCGCCGCAACTGCCTGCGCCACGGAGACGAGGGCCCCACCGGCAGCGCTCTCCGCTGCAGTGATCACCAGCGGCCTGCCATAGTCGCCGCTTTCGCGCAACTCCGCCGCCAGCGGAACGCGTCCCAGAAAAGTCAGGTCGAGTTGGCCCGCCAGTTGTTCTCCACCGCCGCTGCCAAAGAAATCGCCGCTCATGTTTTCGACCACACCCAGCAGCGGCACCTCCAGCGTCTCGAACATGGCGGCGCAACGCAGGGCGTCGGCAACCGCCACGTCCTGGGGCTGGGTGACGACAACAGCGCCCGTCAGCGGGAAGGACTGCGCCAGTGACAGCGGCGCGTCACCGGTCCCCGGAGGCAGGTCCACAATCATGTAGTCCAGTCGGCCCCAGTTAACGTCGGTGAAAAACTGGCGAATGGCGCTGTGCAACATGGGGCCCCGCATGATCATTGGTTTGTCCGGCGGAGTCAGGAAGCCGGTGCTGATAATCTTGACTCCCCAGGCTTCCAGCGGTTGCATTTTGCCATCGACTACTTTGGGGCGGCCGTAACCCAATCCGGTCATGACCGGTACGTTGGGGTTGAGAATGTCCGCGTCCATCAGACCGACCTCGGCGCCGGCCTCCGCCAGGGCCGCGGCGATGTTGGTGGCGACGGTTGTTTTGCCCACACCACCCTTGCCGCTGGCCACGGCGATAATGCTGTGCATCGGCACGTCGAGGCGGCCATGGATGCGCCTGTCGGTGGGCACCTGCGCGTCCCAGCGAATGTCCAGACGTTCAACGCCTGGCACCGCGCCCAACACGGCAGCGTTGCAGCGCTCGACGAAAACATCCTTGAGGGGGCAGGCCGGCGTCGTCAGAACAATGGTGAAGCGGGCAACCGGGCCGTTGATCTCCAGGTCCCGGACCATGTCCAGCGAGACAATGTCCCGGTTCAATTCCGGCTCGATGACCGTGGCGAGCGCCTGACGCAGGTCCTCCAGTCGATTGCTCATACGCGCGCCGGCATCAGGACGACTGTTTCGAGGCGGACTTGCGTGCGCGGGCCGCAGCTCGTTCGGCCTTGGCCTTTTCCCTGAGAATGTCCTTGTGCTCCCAGCCGCCCCGGGCCTGCATCTCCTCGAGCGCGGTTGTCGGCGCAATGCGTTTCCAGTGGCTCATTTCTTTCGAGAGCTTCTGCTTGTCAAAAATGTGGGCGCTGGTCCGGTCGTAACTGGCAAGCTCGTAGTCGTGGTCCATTTTGATGGCGTCAAAGGGGCAGAATTCGGAGCAATAGCCGCAATTCATACAAATGTCGATGTCGATGTAGAAAGCGTCCGGCTCGGGAACCGGCCGACCCGTCTGCGGATTCTTGCCGCGCACGATCCAGATGCATTGCGGCGGACAAACCTTGGCGCAAATGCCGCAACTGGTACACCAGTCATGGCCCGGGCGCTCTGGATGATCGTGGTCCTCGACGATCAGGAAAGGAATGAAGCGAAAACGCTCCGGCACCGCGATCTTCTCGTCCGGATATTGCACTGTATAGGACCCGGTCGCCTGCATGCCCTGACGCGCACCGAAATTGCCCTCTCCGCTGTACTTTCGGCCGGCATAGCGAATGTCATCCATGTACGAGCGGGCGATGTGCTTCATGGTGACAAGTAACCCGCGTGCAATTCCCTGACCGTACATTCGTCCTCCCCTGCCCGCTTACGCCTGTCGTCCGGCGATCCGCCTGGCGTTCCCTTTAGCGGTCCGTTTCGCCCAGCACAATGTCAATACTGCCCAGAATGGTCACCACGTCGGCCACCTTGTGGCCCACGCACATGGGGCCAAGCGCGGTCAGATTGATGAAGCTTGGCGCGCGCACATGATAGCGCCATGGATTCTGGGGTCCCTTGGGGTCGCCCTCGGAGACGACGTAATAGCCCAGTTCCCCCTTGGGGTTTTCCACGCGTCCATAGGCCTCGCCGACCGGGACGCGCGGCGTATGGGCGACTTTAGACATCACTTCTTCACCCTGGCTACGCTCCAGGCGCGGCAGGATCTGCCGCAATATGCGTACGCTCTCGCGCATCTCCTGAAAGCGCACCAGAAAGCGGTCGTAGATGTCGCCGTTCTTACCGATCGGAATGTCGAAGTCCAGTTCCGGATAAATGCTGTAGGGATCCGCCCGCCGGACGTCATAGGGCACACCGCTGGCGCGCAGCAGCGGCCCGCAGGTGCTCAGGGCGATGGCATCCTCCGGCAGCAACACACCCACACCAACCGTCCGTTCACGCAGAATCTCGTTGCGGGTCAGCAGGGTGTCGTATTCGTCGAGGAAACGAGGCAGGCGTTCGTTCACCATCTCGGTGAGGTAGTCCATGGTGTTGTAGTCGCGCACCTTGTCATTGACCAGGTTGGCCACGCTGCGAATGCGCTCCGGAATGTCCCGATAGACGCCGGCAAAACGCATGTAATTGCACATCAGCCGGCTGCCTGCCGTCGCCTCAAAGAAATCGAGGATTTTCTCACGCTCGTTGTTGGCGTAGAGCATGGGAGTGAAAAAGGCCCCCAGATCGTTGAGCAAAAAGCCCAGCGACCAGAGGTGGTTGACGATGCGGGTCAACTCCACCATCAGGACCCGCAGACACTCGGCGCGGTAGGTCGGCGGCGAATATCGCGCGCCCTGGGAAAGCAACTGTTCCACGGCCAGGGCGTAACCCAGGTTGTTGCTCATGCTGGAGATGTAGTCCAGGCGGTCCGTGAAGGGCAAGTTGTGCAAGAAGGAGTTGCGTTCGCCGATCTTTTCGTGATTTCGATGCAGGTAACCCATCACCGGGTCCAGTGAAGCGATGGTTTCACCGTCCAGCGTCACCACCATGCGAAAAACGCCGTGCGTGCTGGGGTGATGCGGCCCCAGATTGACCACCAGGCGGTCAGTGCGCAGGCCGTCGCTGTCCAGCGCCTGAACGTCCACGCCGAGTCCCAGGCCCTGGTAAAGGTCCGACTCCGATACGTCGTTCAGCCGGCCAAGGTCGAAGTCATCGGGGTATTTGACGTTCTTGCCGAAGACGTTTTTTTCCTCAGCGCGATAGACCTGACCGCCAGGCCAGCGGCTGTCGAAAGGCTTGTGTTCTTCCTCGTAGTAGGCTTCCTGCCAGTCCTTGCGCAGCGGATGACCGTCGAAACCGTCCCACAGGAGAATGCGGCGCAAATCGGGATGGCCTTCAAAGTGAATGCCGTACAGGTCGTAGGCCTCGCGTTCCTGAAAGTCGGCGCCCGGCCAAACGGAGACCAGTGAGGGCACGCGCGGGTCGTCCCGGCCCGTTTGCGCCTTGAACACAAGCGCGGGCCCGCCACTCGTGCGGTAGGCGTGGTAGACCACTTCCATGTGGTCGGCAACGCCCAGGTAGTCGACTCCGGTCACGCTGGACAAATAGTCAAAGCCCAGCTCGTCCCTCATGGCGAGGGCGACGTCATCCAGTTGCGCGGGATCGACGATGATGCCACTGAAGCCGTCCCGGTTGTCATGGCTGATGGCGTCGGGCCAGCGTTCCCGGAGCAGTTCAACGGAAGCGCTGATATCCAGTTGCGTCTTGTCGGCCACGACGTCCATCACTGCCCGCCCTTCGCAGCGCGACGCGCCGCCAGGCGCGCCATCGCTTCTTCCCGCTTGCGGATTCGGGCGGCCTTGGCGGGATCCACGCCATCCTCGGCCCCTTCCTGCGTTTCCACGACCGCTGTGGCTTCCTGCGCCACCTCGGTGGGGTTCACCCATGCGGGCAACTCGCGCGCGCCAAAGGGCGCTTCCAGCGCCGCCTGTTGCGCCTGCTCGCGGATGAGTTCCATCTGCCGCGGATCGATGATGTCCGGCCCCAGCACCGGCACGGGCGTGGGCTCCGAGGGGCCGACGCCGTACCAGGGCACGTCGTCCAGGTTCGCCAGAGACTGGCCGTCGATCTTCTTTTGCAGGGTAATCATGCCGTAGAGAAGGGCCTGCGGCGTCGGCGGGCAACCCGGCACATAAACGTCCACCGGCAAATACTTGTCCACGCCCGAGACGACGTTGTAGCCCTCCTTGAAGGGTCCGCCGCCGCTGGCGCAAGCGCCCATGGCCAGCACGTACTTGGGCTCCGGCATCTGGTTATAAAGACGGACAATCGGCACGATCATCTTCTTGGTCACCGTGCCGGAGACGATCATCAGGTCCGATTGCCGCGGGCTGCCGCGCATCACCTCGAAGCCGAAGCGCGAGAAATCAAAGCGGGAGGCGGCCGTGCCGATCATCTCGATCGCGCAGCAGGCCAGGCCGAACAAAAGCGGCCACATGGACGAACGACGGCTCCAGTTATAGATCTTGTCCAGGCTGGTGATTGCGATGTTGGCCTGTAATTCTTCCGGCACCGGGAACTCGGTGTCCTGCAGTGCCCGCAGGTCAGTTTGCGCCATCCAGCGTGACCTCCTCATACCAGTCGCGCAGTACGTCGGTCAAGATGTCATCGTTGACCAGGTGTGGGTCGTCCCCGAAATCCGGCAGTTCCAGAATCCAGGCGTTCAACTGCTCGAGACCCAGCGTGTCCAGGTCCGCGTCAGGATGCGCGTCCATCAACGCCCTCGCCAACGCGTGGCTGGACTCCCAGTCCAGCATAATCTACCGCATTCCCCCTGGCATCACGAATCGCCCCCTTCTCCTGGCGCATCCTGTAGCAAGGCTTCGGTGTCAATTTGCGCCCGTTGCAGACGACCGCTGTAGTCCACGTAGACCGTCTTCCATTCGGTAAAGGTGTCCAGTCCCGCCTGCCCGGCTTCGCGCATGCCATTGCCCGTCTCGCGAATCCCGCCGAAGGGAAACTGGATTTCTGCCCCGCTGGTGCCGTGATTGATGTACACAATCCCGCTGGAGAGGTCCCGCATGGCGTGGAAGGCGCGGTTGACGTCGCGGGTAAAAATGCTGCTGGAGAGACCGTAACGCACCTCGTTGTTGAGCTCGACCGCCTCGTCCATGCTGTCCACAGTGATGAGCGCCAGCACAGGGCCAAAAATCTCTTCGCGGGCCACCCGCATGTCGCGGGTAACGCCATCCAGCAAGGTCGGCTGAAAGAACCAGCCCTGCCCAAGGTCGGCGCGCGCGCCACCGGTCAACACCCGCGCGCCTTCTTCCCGCGCAATGCCCATGTAACGCTCGACCTTTTCCAGGGCAGCCTCGTTGACCAAAGGCCCCACTTCAACGCTTTCATCAAGGCCGTCGCCCAGTTCCAGCGCGCGCGCTTTTTCCGTCAAGGCTTCCGCCAGTTGACCGTGCACTTCCCGCTGAACGATCAATCGGCTGGCTGCCGTGCAACGTTGACCGGTCGTACCGAAAGCGCTCCAGGTGATGGCTTGCGCCGCCAGGTCCAAATCGGCGTCTTCAAGCACAATGATGGCATTCTTGCCGCCCATCTCCAGCGATACCTTTTTGCCCAGGCGCGCGGCACGCTGGTAGACCTGCAGGCCCGTGTCCGTCGAACCCGTGAAGGAAATGACGCGAACGTCCGTATGGGCCACCAAGGCCGCCCCGGTCTCGCCCGCGCCGCAAACCAGGTTCAACACGCCGGGCGGCAGACCCGCTTCGGCGCAGATCTGCACGAACAGGGCCGCCGTCGCCGGCGCGTCCTCGGCCGGTTTGAGGATGACCGAATTCCCGGCCACCAGCGCCGGAAAGAGCTTCCAGGACGGGACGGCCACCGGGAAGTTCCAGGGGGTGATCAGCCCGACCACGCCCACGGGTTCGCGCAGCGCCATGCCAAACTTGTCCGGCATTTCCACCGGCGCCGTATGCCCGAAGAGACGGCGACCTTCGCCACCCATGTACCAGGCCATGTCGATGGCTTCCTGCACGTCGCCGCGGGCCTCGCTGATGACCTTGCCCATCTCACGGGTGAGCAGACGGGACAGGTCTTCCTTGCGCTCCGACAGCAGCTGGGCCGCCCGGTACAGGACTTCACCGCGAGCGGGGGCTGGGGTCTTGCGCCAGGCCGGAAAGGCGGCCTTCGCTGATGCCGCGGCTGCATTGACGTCGGCGGAAGTACCCGCGGCCACCTGCGCCACGCAACTCTCATCGGCCGGATTTATGCTGGCGAAGGTCCCGCCGTCGCTGGCCGGGCGCCACGCCCCGTTTATGAAATGCTTGACCTGAGCGACCATGCGCTCCTTAACCCGATTAACTATCCAGGTTAACTGCCTGCAGTATAGCCTGTTGCTACGAATTTCACAATGTCGTTTACAGCAGTCGCGCGCCTGCAGAGTCTACCTGGGTTGCCCGGGCCTGACAGGGGATGCCTGCCTCCTGATACACGGCCCCCAGCGCTGCCTCAACGTCTTTGGCCAGCGCTTCCGACTCGCAGACCGCGCAGAGCGTCGGGCCGGCGCCACTGATAAAAAGCCCGAGGCCGCCGGCGCCGCGCGCGGCCAGACGCGCCTCCGGCAACCGTGGCATCAGGGCTGAACGGGCGGGTTCCACCACGCCGTCGGCCTCCATCGCCTGGGCCAGAGTCGGCAGGTCTCCCGTGTAGAGGGCCGCCACCAGGCGCGCGGCCGCTGAAGTTTGCGCGACCATTTGCGCCAGGGTGACGTGGGTTGGCAGCACTTCGCGCGCAAGCCTGGTCGGCACGTCGACTTCAGGCGTGACCAGCGCCAGATGCAGTTGGTCGGGCGCCGGCAGTTCGTGAATCTGGTCCGCCTCGGTGCCGGCAATCAGGCGGATGCCGCCCAGCAGGGACGGGGCTATATTGTCCGCGTGCCAGCCACTGACAATCGCCTCCGCTTCCAGGCAGGCAGGCAACAATTCCTCTCGTTGCAGGGGTTCGCCCAGGCAGGCGTTGGTAGCTACCGCCGCCGCCACGGCGCTGGCAGCGCTGCTGCCCAGGCCGCTGTTCAGGGGCAGCCCCTTGCGCAGATGGACGTCCAGCCCCATGTCCGCCCCCGCCAGCCGCAGCACAGCTGCGGCAGCCACGGTCGCGGTATTGCGTTCGGTCTCACGGGGCAGGCGGCCGTCATCGCCGCTGACAGACAACAGGTTTACGCCAGGGTCGGGCCGCAGCGCCACGTCAACGACGTCGCCCGCTCCCTGTATCGCCATGCCAAGAATGTCAAAACCGACGCCCAGGTTGGCGATCGTGGCCGGCGCGTATGCCCTGACAAACGACATGTAAACTGTTATCCTTTGCCCGCAATGCCCGTCAACGGTACCGCTGATGCAGAGTATCCTGCAATGCATGGACTGCGACCGTCAATACCCGGTTGATCAGGTCGCCTACACCTGCATCGCCTGCGGGGGTCTGCTGGACGTCCAGCATGATCTGCACAGCCTGCGCCAGACCGTTTCCCACGAACTCTTCGACCGGCGCCTGGCTTCGCTGGGGCCGCCGCACAACAGCGGCGTCTGGCGCTATCGCGAATTGATTTATCCCGATCTGACCGACGACCAGATCTTCACGCGACCGGAAGGCAACACCAACCTCTACCCAAGCCCGAAGCTGGCCGCCTGGGCCGGCCTGGGCCAACTTTGGCTGAAGCATGAAGGCGAAAACCCGACCGGGTCCTTCAAGGACCGCGGCATGACCGGAGGCGTCACCCAGGCGCGTCTGCTGGGCATGCAACGGGTCGCCTGCGCCTCCACGGGTAACACTTCCGCCTCTCTGGCCTCCTATGCAGCCTTGGCGGGTCTGGAGGGCATCGTCTTCTTCGAGAACCGGGAAATCGCCCTTGGCAAACTGGCCCAGGCCATCGCCTACGGCGCCACCTGTATACAGGTCTCCGCGGATTTCGACCGCAATCTGGAACTGGTGCGCAGCATCAGTGAAGAACTGGGAATTTACGTCCTCAATTCGGTCAATCCCTTCCGGCTGGAAGGGCAAAAAAGCATTTTGTTCGAAACGATTCAGCAACTGGGCTGGCAGGTCCCGGACTGGATCGTTTGTCCAGGCGGCAACCTCGGCAACAGCGCCGCCTTTGGCAAGGCCCTGCACGAGCTGCTGGAACTGGGCCTGGTCGACCGCGTGCCCCGGGTTGCCATCATTCAGGCGGAGGGCGCCAACCCTCTGTATCGCGCCTGGCGCAAGGACTTTGACGACTTCGAGGCCTTGCAGGCCAACACCATCGCCACCGCCATCAAGATAGGCAACCCGGTCAACTGGAAAAAGGCCGCGCGCACGCTCCACTGGACGGAAGGCGTGGTCGAGGTGGTCAGCGATCAGGAAATCATGGACGCCAAGGCGCGCATCGACGCCCAGGGAATCGGCTGCGAACCGGCCTCGGCCTGTTCACTGGCCGGGGCGCGCAAACTGGCCATGGCCGGCGTCATTGGCCCTGATGAAAGTGTGGTCGGCATTCTCACGGGGAACGTGCTCAAGGACCCCGACGCGACGATCAATTACCATCGCAACACCTTGCCAGGGCTGCGCGCCAGCTGGCCCAATCACCTGCACCAGGCCGAACCTTCCATCGCGGAAATTTCGCGCATTCTGCAACCGGACGAACCGGTCCCCGCCTGAGAAAGGAGTGTGCGACATGCCCCCGAGGATTCCGGATGAAGGTCAGGGCCTTGTCGAATATGCGCTAATTCTGGTGCTGGTTGCCGTCGTCGTGATCGTGATTCTGGCCCTGTTGGGCCCGGCCATCGGAGACCTTTTTGCGGACCTGGTGGACGGCCTGCAAGGCGCCCAGGGCTCCTAAAAGCGCGCCAGCGCCTGTTCCAGGTCTCGAATCAGGTCGTCGACGTCCTCGATCCCGATCGAAAAGCGCACAAGGTTGTCCCTGATGCCCAGCGCCAGACGTTCCTCCGAAGTCTGTTCGTAGTAGCTCATCAGGGCTGGCTGCTCGATCAGGCTTTCAACACCGCCCAGGCTCGGCGCGATGAATGGAATCTGCATGTTGTCGATGAAACGCCCTGTGCCCTCCAGGTCCGCCCCCAGCTCAAAACTGACCACACCCCCGCAACCTCTCATCTGGCGCTGTGCCGTTTCATGGTCGGGATGGGAGGCAAGACCCGGATACCAGACGCGTTCAATGCGCGGATGGGTTTCGAGGTACGCCGCCACTTCCAGCGCCGAGCGATTCTGACGCTCCACGCGCATTCCAAGGGTGCGCAGGCCGCGCTCCAGCAAGAAAGCATTTTGCGGGTCCACCACACCACCGAGGACGCCGCGCGCCTCGCGGAAGGCCGCGATGCGCTCGCCACTGCCGCAGACCACACCCGCCAGCAGGTCGTTGTGGCCGGAGAGATATTTCGTGGCGCTGTGAACGACCAGATCGATCCCCCATTCCAGCGGCCGCTGGTTGATCGGCGTGGCAAAGGTGCTGTCGATCAGGGTTCGCACGCGGTGCCGCCGGGCGATATCGGCAATGCGCTCCAGGTCCGCCACCCGCAGGTAGGGGTTGGTTGGACTCTCGGAGATGATGTAGCGCGTTTTGCGGTGGCTGCGTACCGCCGCTTCCAGCGCTTCATAATCGCCCATGGGGACGACGCTGGTCTCGATGCCCAGGCGACGCAGGAACGTGCCGCAGAACTGGCGCGTGCGCCGGTAACAGTCATCGGTCATGACCACGTGGGTGCCCGTGGACAGCGAGGCGAGCAGCACGGTCGTCACAGCGTTCATTCCCGACGCAAAGAGGGCGGCGTCCCCGGCGCCGTCCAGGGAGGCCAGGCGACGCTCGACGGCCGCGACCGTCGGGTTGCCGTAACGTCCGTATTCTTCGTTGTCGACTCCATCGCCCCAGGTCTTGGCCTGCATGAAATCGACCAGCGCCTGGGTATCGGAGAAGGTATAGGTCGCCGTCTGCACGACGGGCGTGGTCAGGGAATTGTAGGCCTTGCGACGCGGCGCGCCGCTATGGATCGCGCGCGTGCTGTTGCCATGCGCCACCCTGGCCGTTTCCCGCTCCTTTATGGTCTCTGTCATGCCTCACCTTCCCCGGGTCAGGAGAAAAGAAAAACCCGGACGGATCCGGGCCACCTGACGACTTCCAAACGAAGTCCCTGTATTCGGTTACTGGCGGAAAAACCTCACATCCGCACTCATCTCCCGGCGATTTGCTCGCCGACGGAGTTGGCACCTTCCCGAAATACAGGGGTTGCCGTGGCTTCGCAGGGCCGTTCCCTCCACCACTCTTGATGATTCTGTGAGGTTTTCAAGCTGCGCCAATAGCCTGACACAGCTGGACGCGGCTGTCAAGCCGCAGGTCCTAAAGCTGGTCGAATATGGCCTGCGCCATCTCCTCCGTGCCCAGGGCGGTCATCCCGGGCGGAGCGATGTCCGCGGTGCGCGCGCCGCCATCCAGCGCCCTGGTGACCGCCTCCTCCAGCGCCAGGGCTTCCGTCTCCATTTGCAGGCTGTAACGCAGCAGCAGGGCGGCGCTTAGAATCATGCCGATCGGGTTGGCAATGCCCTTGCCGGCGATGTCGGGCGCCGAGCCATGAATGGGCTCGTAGATGCCGAAAGTGCCCGTGCCCAGCGAGGCCGAGGGCAGCATGCCCAGCGAGCCCGCCAGCACCGACGCCTCGTCGCTGAGAATATCGGCGAACATGTTGCCGGCCACGATGACGTCGAAGTCCGCCGGGCGCGTCAGCAGGTGCATGGCGGCGGCGTCCACCAGCAAATGCTCCACCTCCACGTCGCCGTAGTCCTCGGCGACGGTCATGACGGTGCGCCGCCACAAGCGCATGGAAGCCAGCACGTTGGCCTTGTCGATCGAGGCCAGCTTGCCGCGTCGACCCTGCGCAGCGCGAAAAGCCACGTCCGTCACGCGCTTGACTTCGTCGGCGCTGTAAAACATGGTGTCGTAGGCGCTGTCGCCACTGCCGGGCTCCTGACGCTCACCGAAATAGATGCCACCCGTTAGTTCGCGCACGAAGAGCATGTCCACGCCTTCCAGCAGGTCCGGCCGCAGGGGCGCATGCTGGACCAGCGCCGGCCAGGCTTTCACCGGCCGCAGGTTGGCAAACAGGCCGAAATGCTGGCGAATCTGCAGGAGACCCTGCTCGGGGCGCACGCTGGCGTTGGGGTCCGACCATTTCGGACCGCCGACGGCGCCCATCAGGATGGCATCGGCCTGTTCTCCCCGGCGCAGCGTATCGGCCGGCAGGGGCTCGCCCGTTTGGTCGATGGCGATTCCGCCCATCAAGGCTTCCTCGAAGCGAAAGTCGTGGCCGAAGCGTTGCGCCACCCTGCGCAGGGCTTCGCCCGCCTGGGTCGTCACTTCCGGGCCAATGCCATCTCCTGGCAGAACCAGAATGTTTGCCGTTGCCATCGTCACTCCCTGATTGCATATGCCGTCTCTGGCACGTCCTGCGACGCGACAGGAGAATCCGTGCCGGCGATGCGCAGGCCGTACTCGATGCTGTCCACCAGCGCCAGCCAGCTGGCCTGAATGATGTTCGTTCCCGCGCCCACCGTACTCCAGCGCTGCGAACCGCACTGCGTGTCAATCAGAACGCGGGTGGTGGCGGCGGTGCCGCTTGCGCCATCAAGAATGCGCACCTTGTAGTCCACCAGATGGAAATCGTCCAGTTCAGGATAGCGGGAGCGCATGGCCTTGCGCAGCGCTTCATCAAGGGCGTTGACCGGCCCGTTGCCCTCGGCCGCCGTGTGGGCAATTTCGCCATCCAACTCAATCTTGACCATCGCTTCGGCGACCGTGCCCCTGCCCTGGCGCTGCTCAACAATGGTCGTGTAATCGATCAGGTTGAACAGGGGCTCGTAGTTCGGGCGCGCCCGATGCAGGCGAATGGCGACCGAGGCCTCGGCGCCCTCAAAGACAAAGCCCTGGTTTTCCAGTTCCTTGACTTCCCGCAGGACCTGGACCGCCTCGTCGCGCGTCGTGTCCAGACCCAGCTCTTCCGCTTTGCTCAGCAGGTTGCCGCGGCCGGACAAATCGGAGACCAGGACCCGGGATTCGTTGCCCACCAGCGTCGGTTCGATGTGCTCGTAGCTGTCCTTGTTGCGGCGCACCGCCGCGACGTGGACGCCGCCCTTGTGCGCGAAGGCGCTTCGACCCACAAAGGCCATATGCGAATCCGGCGCGAGGTTGGCGATTTCGGCGACCGTGCGCGCCAGCCTTGTCAGGGTGGTCAGGTTTTCCGCGGGTACGCATTCGTAGTCCATCTTGACCTGCAGGTCCGGAATGATGCTGCACAGGTTGGCGTTGCCGCAGCGTTCGCCGTAGCCGTTGATGGTCCCCTGAACATGGGTCGCGCCTTCCTTGACGGCCGCAATGGTGTTGGCCACAGCCAGTTCGCTGTCGTTGTGCGTGTGAATGCCCAGCGAGACCTCAGGAAAGGCTTCCTGCATCATGCGAAAGTACCGTGCGATTTCCCAGGGCAACGAGCCGCCATTCGTATCGCAGAGCACGACACAGTCGGCGCCGCCGCGCACCGCTGCGGCCACCGTGTCCATGCCATATTCAAGGTCCAGCTTGATGCCATCGAAGAAATGCTCGGCGTCGTAAACGACTTCGCGCCCCAACGACTTCAAATAAGCGACACTTGCCTCGATCATGCGCAGGTTCTCAGCGGGCGTCGTCTGCAACACGTCGTTGACGTGCAACATGGAACTCTTGCCAAACAGGGTCACCACGGGCGTCGCGGCATCCACCAGAGCCTGGATGTTTGCATCTGCGGCCGGATCCACGCCCTTGCGGCAGGTGGAGCCAAAGGCCGCGATGCGCGCGTGCTTCAGGTCCAGATGCTGCACCTGGTCAAAATAGGCGACGTCACGGGGATTGGAGCCCGGCCAGCCACCCTCAACGTAGGCCACGCCCAGGTCGTCCAGCAGTTGCGTGATACGCAGCTTGTCCGCCACTGACAGCGAGATTCCCTCACGTTGCGTACCATCCCGCAGCGTCGTGTCGTAGATGGCGATGGCCATGTCAGGCACTCCGTTTCGCAGTGACCAACTCAGACGGACGCCTGGGTGTTGACGCGCGCCGGATGACTTTCTTCCCAGGCGAGGATGTCGTCCTCCAGGCTCTGCAGATAGCCCAGCTGATCGATGCCGTTTAGCAGGCAGTGGCGCGCGAAGCCGTCGATCGGGAATCCTGCGTCGCGACCATCTGGCAGGGTCAGGGTCTGTGTTTCCAGGTCAACGGCCACTGTCGTGCCGGCGTCTTCCTGAGCCAGACTGATGAGCTGCTGCTGCGTCTCTTCATCGATCTGCACGGGCAAAAGCCCGTTTTGCAGCGCATTGTTGCGAAAGATGTCAGCGAAGCTGGTACTGACCACGGCGCGAAAGCCGGCGCCCCTGAGAGCCCAGGGCGCGTGTTCCCGCGAACTGCCGCAGCCAAAGTTATCGCCGGCCACCAGCACGGTGGCACTGGCATGCTGTGGCTGATTCAACACGAAGTCCGCTTTGGGCGTGCCATCGGCTTCGTAACGCCAGTCGGCGAACAGGTTCTTGCCGAGACCGGCGCTGTCGGTCGTTTTGAGAAAGCGCGCCGGGATGATCTGGTCGGTGTCGATGTCGTTGATCGGCATGGCCACGATCTGACCCGTGAAGGCGGTGACTGGCTCCATCAGGCGTGCTCCCCCTGCAGGCTGCGGACATCGGTAATTGCGCCGTTGATGGCGCTGGCGGCCGCCGTCAGCGGGCTGGCCAGGAAACTGCGCCCGCCCTTGCCCTGGCGGCCCTCGAAGTTTCGGTTGCTGGTGCTGACGGCGTATTGTCCGGGCTGCAACTGGTCGCCGTTCATGGCGATGCACATCGAACAGCCGGCCTCGCGCCACTCGGCGCCCGCCGCCCGAAATACTTCGTCCAGCCCCTCGGCCTCGGCCTGGCGTTTGACCTTCTGTGAGCCAGGCACCACCATCATGCGTACGCTATCGGCAACCTTGCGACCGCGCATGATTCGCGCCGCCTCGCGCAGGTCGGAGAGGCGCGAATTGGTGCAACTGCCCACAAAGACCACGTCCACCGCCTTGCCGAGCAGGCTCTGTCCCGGCTGCAGGCCCATGTAGTTCAGCGCCTTGTCCAACGCAAGTTTCGCCGTAGGATCACCCAGGCGGTCGGGATCCGGCACGCGCTCGGTGATGCGCATACCCATGCCCGGGTTCGTGCCGTAAGTGATCATCGGCGTCAGTACAGCCGCATCCAGCACGACCTCACGGTCATGTGTCGCGTTTTCATCGCCAGGCAGTTGTCGCCAGGCGGCGACGGCCGCATCCCAGGCCTCGCCCTGCGGGGCGAAGGGGCGGCCGCCGATGTAGTCGATGGTCGTGTCATCCGGCGCGACCATGCCGGCCCGCGCGCCGCCTTCAATCGACATGTTGCAAACGGTCATGCGCCCTTCCATGCCGAGGCCGCGAATGGCTTCGCCCATGTACTCGATGACGTGACCGGTGCCGCCGCCGATGCCAATCTCAGCGATCACGGCCAGGATGATGTCCTTGGCCGTGACGCCGGGTTGCAGGCGGCCATCAACGCGGACCGCCATCGAGCCCGGCCTCTCCTGCAACAGGGTCTGCGTCGCCAGCACGTGACCGACTTCGCTGGTGCCGATGCCAAAGGCCAGGGCGCCGAAAGCGCCGTGGGTGCTGGTGTGGCTGTCACCGCAGACGATGGTCATGCCCGGCTGCGTGAGTCCCTGCTCCGGCCCGATGACGTGAACGATGCCCTGGTTTTCGCTGCCCAGTTCGTAGAGAGGAATGTCAAAGTCTTCACAGTTGCGGCGCATGACGTCCAGCTGGGCCGCCGCCATCGCATCCGGCACCGGAATGATGCCCAGTTCGTTGCGCGGCGTCGTGGGCGTGCTGTGGTCCATCGTCGCCAGCGTGCGATCCGGCTGACGCACCTTGAGGCCGCGCTCGCGCAAGGTGGTGAAAGCCTGCGGCGAGGTCACTTCATGGACGAGGTGCAGGTCGATGTACAACACGGTCGGCGCGCCGTCGGCCGGCGGCCGCACGACGTGGCTATCCCACACCTTGTCAAACAAGGTCCTGGGTCGCTGTCCGTTTCCACTCATCGTACTTCCCCTTCCGCCACGTTGTCGTGTTGAAACCTGGCCCTGCTCACTGCAAACTCACCGTTGCGACCCTGCCTTCCGGTGTGCGGCCGCCTGCGCCGGTCACCGCCAACATACGGTTGAGCGCCGCCAGATAGGCCCGGACGCTGGCCACAATGATGTCGTCATCAGCGCCGTAGCCGCCGAAAGAACGGTCCTCGCCTTCGGGGCTGATGCGCACGGTCACTTCTCCCACGGCGTCAATCCCTTCGGTGACGCTGTGCACGCTGTATTCCAGCAGGGTGTTGGGCGCTTCCACGACGGCGTCGATGGCCTTGTAGCAGGCGTCCACCGGGCCGGTCCCGACAGCGGGCTGAACCACCACGCTGCCGTCCTCGCAGGCCAGCTTGACGGTGGCCGTCGGCAGGCCCATCGTGCCGCAGGAGACCTGGATGTCAACCAGATGGAAAAACTCCTGGACGCCCTGGACCTGATCATGCACCAGCGCCTCGAGGTCGGCATCCGTCACGGTCTTCTTGGCGTCCGCCAGGTCCTTGAAGCGCGCAAAGACCTGTCTCAGTTCCTCGTCATCGATCTCGTAACCCAGTTCGCGCAATCGCGCGCGCAGTGCATGGCGGCCGCTGTGCTTGCCCAACACCAGTTCGCTGGACGCCAGACCCACGTCTTCCGGCACCATAATCTCGTAGGTGCTGGCCTCCTTCAGGACGCCGTCCTGATGGATGCCGGCCTCGTGGGCGAAGGCGTTGCGCCCCACAATGGCCTTGTTGGCCTGCACGGCAAGGCCCGTATAGTTGCTGACCATGCGGCTGGTCTTGATGAGTTCGCGCGATTCGATGTTGGTCGTCACGTGATAGAACTGCGGCCTCGTGCGAATCGCCATGACCACTTCTTCAAGGCTGGTGTTGCCGGCGCGCTCGCCGATGCCGTTCAGGGTCACCTCGACCTGGCGCGCGCCGCCCAGCACGCCCGCCAGGGTATTGGCCGTGGCCAGGCCCAGGTCATTGTGACAATGCACGGACCAAATGACGCCGCTGCCCGGGCCGCCGCCCGGAGTCTCCGCGATCAGCGAAGAGATCGTCTCCTGCCATTCTTCCGGCGTCACATAGCCGACCGTGTCCGGTATGTTGAGCGTTGTGGCGCCGCACTGGATCGCCAGGGCACAGACCTCCACCAGGTAAGCCTTGTCCGTGCGACCGGCATCCATCGGGCTGAATTCGACGTCCTCGCAAAGGCTGCGCGCCAGGCTGACGCCCTTGCGCACGGCCTCCAGCCCTTCCGCGCGCGTCAGGCCCGTCTGGTATTGCAGGTGGATATCCGAGGTGCCGAGGAAGGTGTGGATGCGCGGTTTGGCGGCCTCTCGCACTCCTTCCCAGCTGGCCCGTATGTCAGAGTCCACCACCCGCGCCAGCCCGCAGATGATCGGGCCATCCGCTGTGCCGACCTCGCGCGCGATGCGCTGTACGGCTGCCATGTCATCCGGCGAGGCCGCCGGGAAGCCGGCCTCGATGATGTCCACGCCGAGGCGCGCCAGCTGACGGGCGATCTCAAGCTTTTCAGCGCTGCTGAGGGTGGCGCCGGGGCTCTGCTCCCCGTCGCGCAGGGTGGTATCAAAAATCCTTACGACATTGTCACTGTCCATTTGGCGCGTTCCTTTCCACAGGCAAGGCGGTCGAATGCATCGTCAACGCAAGGTCAACAAGACCGTCTTCGGACATCACATTCACCTCCTTTCCCTGCAGCGCCTGCCAGTGTTCCCGTCAGTTGCCGGACGCCTGGCGCACCTTCTTTGAGGCGAGGAAGGTCATCATGTCGCGCAGTTCCTCACCAACCTGCTCGATCAGCAGGTCGTGTTCACGCTGACGGCGCTGCGTGAAGCGGGGCAGGCCCTCGCGATTCTCCTGCACCCACTCTTTCGCAAACTTGCCGGACTGGATGTCCTGCAAAATGCCGTCCAGATCTTCGCTGACCATGCCCTCGATGCGATCGCCGATTTCGTAGCCACCGTATTCGGCCGTATTGCTGACGCTGTACCACATGTAACTCAGGCCGCCTTCGTAGAGCAGGTCAACGATCAGCTTCAATTCGTGCAGGCACTCGAAGTAGGCCACCTCCGGCTGATAGCCGGCCTTGACCAAAGTCTCGAAGGCCGCCCGGATCAACGCCGTCACGCCGCCACAGAGAATCACCTGTTCGCCGAAGAGATCGGTCTCGGTCTCCTCACGGAAGGTCGTCTCGATCACTCCGGCGCGCGTGCAACCGATGGCGCGCCCATAGGCCAGAGCCATCGCCTTCGCATTGCCCGTGGCGTCCTGGGCCACGGCCAGCAGACCGGGCGTACCGGCGCCCTCGGTGAAGATTTCGCGGACGCGATGGCCGGGCGCCTTGGGCGCGATCATGGTGACGTCGACTTCCGGCGGCGGCTTGATCTGGTCGAAGTGAATGTTGAAGCCATGGGCGAACATCAGCATGTCGCCCGGGGCGAGGTTCGGCTCAATGGACTCTTCGTAGACCTGCGCCTGCAAGGTATCCGGGATCAGGACCATGATGATGTCGGCAGCTGCGGCGGCCTCTGCTACGGACATGACCTCCAGCCCCTCGGCGGCGGCTTTCGCGCGACTGCTGCTGCCTTCGTGCAGGCCAATGATCACGCGCTGCCCGTTGTCGCGGGCGTTCAACGCGTGGGCATGCCCCTGACTGCCATAGCCGATCACAGCGATGGTCTTGCCTTCCAGCAGGCCCAGGTCCGCGTCATTGTCATAGTAAAGTGTCGCCATTCGTTTCCTCTCCGACCCCGGCGCAGTCGCCGCGGTTCACGCCCGCCGACGGAACGATTCCACCGGTCTACAGGATGTTCTGCTGAACGCCGTTGTCACGGGTCCCCGCGCGCATCTGCGGGGGCTCATATTGCGTGTCCTGAATGCGTATGCCGCGACCCATGGCAACGACGCCCGTGCGCACCATTTCAACGATGCCAATGGGCCGAAACTCCTCAATCATGGCCTCGACCTGCTCTTCATGGGCCGTCACCTCGACGATAGCGACCTTCACGCCCATGTCGACAATTCGGCCAGGATAGCGCTCACAGATTTCGGTCACCATGTTGCGCGACTCAGGGTCATCGGTGCGCACCTTGATGAGCGCCAGATCGCGGCTGACGTGCGGTTCGTCAGATACGACCCGCACCTCAATGACGTTGACCAGCTTGCGCAAATTGGCGGCGATAATGTTGACGTTGGCCAGGCGCGCATCGACGACGATGGTCATACGGGACACGTGCTGCCTGTGAGTCCGTCCGACCGTCAGGCTGTCGATGTTGAAATTCCGCCGCCGGAACAGGCTGGCGATGCGGTTCAGGACGCCTGGCCGGTTGTCGACCAGGGTGACCAGGGTGACCTTTTGTTCCATACCTGTTTCGTCGCTCATGCGCTTTCCCGCTCCCCGGGTTTCGGCCGCCGGATCATGGCATGCAGATCAGCGCCGGCCGGAACCATTGGATACACAATGTCCTCTTTCTCGATGACGTATTCGATCAGCACCGGCCCCTGTACGCTGCGCGCAAAGGCCACCGACTCCTCGACTTGCTCCCTTCTTGTGACCCGCATGTTGGGCACGCCATAGGCATCGGCGAAGAGGCAGAAATCGGGATTGAACATCGGCGTCGCGTGATAGCGCTCCTCATAGAAGAACTCCTGCCACTGGCGCACCATTCCCAGAAAGGCATTGTTCAAAATGGCGATGTTGACGTTGGTTTTCTCCTGCACGGCGGTCGCCAGTTCGCACATCGTCATCTGAAAGCCGCCATCACCGACGATTGCCCAGACTTCCTCGTGGGGCAAACCAAATTTCGCGCCGATGGCCGCGGGGAAACCGAAGCCCATCGTCCCCAGGCCACCACTGGTGATCAGCGTTGAGGGACGCTGGTGCGGATAGTACTGGGCTTCCAGCATCTGGTGCTGCCCTACGTCGGTGACGGTGATGGCATCGCCGCCGGTGTGCAACCACAAATCGTTGATCACCTGGGCGCCGAGCAGTCGATCGCCCGTGTCATGGTGCAAGATGTCTCGCTCGTCGTCGTCCTCCTGCCAGTCGCGAATGCGCGCCAGCCAGTCGACGCGCTGTTGCCTTTCAATGCGCGGCAGCAACTGCGTAATGACCGTGCGCAGGTCGCCCGCGATACCCACGTCTACCGGGACGTTCTTGTTGATTTCCGAGGGATCGATGTCGACGTGGATCTTGCGCGAATGTTGCGAGTAGGTCGCCAGGTTGCCCGTTACGCGGTCGTCAAAGCGCATTCCCAGGGCGATCAACAGGTCGGCTTCCTGAATGGAGTGGTTGCTGGTGGCGGTGCCGTGCATGCCCATCATGCCCAGGGAGAGCGGATGGTTCTCCGGCAAGGCCCCCTTCCCCAGCAAGGTCAGCGCGACCGGAACGCCGGAACGTTCGACCAGGTGCAGCAATTCGTCCGTGGCGCCCGACATCAATATGCCGTGCCCGGCCAGAATGATCGGTCGCTCCGCCTCGTTAATCAGACGCCCGGCGGCATCCAGTTCGTCCTCATTGGCAGTCGTCCGCGGCTGGTATCCCGGCAGGACAATCTCACCCTCCGGGTACACGAACTCCGTGATGGCAATCTGCACGTCCTTGGGGATGTCGATGAGCACCGGCCCCGGGCGACCGCTGCGCGCGATGTGAAAGGCTTCGCGCACGGTCCAGGCCAGTTCGTCGACATCCATCACCAGGAAATTGTGCTTGGTCACCGGCAGGCTGACACCGGTCACGTCAGTTTCCTGAAAGGCATCCGAGCCGATGGCCGCCCGCGGGACCTGACCGGTTATGCATACGATCGGGGACGAGTCCATCATCGCCGTGGCCATGCCGGTGACGAGGTTGGTCGCCCCGGGCCCGCTGGTGGCAATGGCCACCCCGACCCTGCCGGTGGCGCGGGCGTAGCCATCGGCCATGTGCGAAGCCCCCTGTTCGTGCCGCACCAGGACGTGATGGATCTGCGGATACTTCGTCATGGCGTCGTAGGTCGGCAATATCGCGCCGCCAGGGTAGCCGAACATGACGTCGACGCCCTCGCGCAACAAACACTCCATCAAGATTTCCGAGCCTGTGAGTTGCATGTCGCTCCTCCGCCTCTACTCAGGTTGCCGGATTGCCGCCGGGACCGGCGTCAGCCAGCTGTGACGGTCCGCCACTTCGCCTGACGTGATTGCAAAGAAATGGTCCTGCGTCTCTTTGGTTATGGGGCCGCGTTTTCCCTCGCCAACCTGCAGACGGTCAATGGATCGCACCGGCGTTATTTCCGCCGCGGTGCCGGTGAAGAAGACCTCGTCGGCGAGGTACAACATGTCGCGGGGGATGGTCTCGAAGCGGACTTCCACGCCCATGTCCTGCAGGATGGTCAGAACGCTGTCGCGCGTGATTCCGGGCAGAATGCTCGCCCAGCTGCCGGGCGTATACACGACGCCATCGACGATGACGAATACATTTTCGCCGGCGCCTTCGCTGACGTTGCCGGAAGAATCCAGCGCGAGGCCTTCGTCGAAGCCGTTGTCGTGCGCCTCCATGCTGATCAACTGGCTGTTCACGTATTGCCCGCCGATCTTGGCCATGGAGGCCGCCGTGCCTGGCGCGAGGCGGCGCCAGGAACTGATTTGCACGTCTACGCCCTTTTCCAGGCCTTCCACACCCAGATAAGCGCCCCATTCCATGGTGAAAATCGTCACGTCAACCGGGTTTTTGCGCCCTTCGAGGCCCAGTGGCCCCGCGCCGCGAAACACCAGGGGTCGCACGTAACAGGCCTGATGGCCGTTGCGGGCAATCGTTTCGAGTATGGCCTCGTTGATTTCGTCTTCAGTGAAGGGGACGTCAAGCCGCGCGACCCTGCTGGAGTAGAAAAGGCGTCTGGTGTGCTCGGGGAGGCGAAACACGGCCGGCCCGTGCGGTGTGGTGTAGGCGCGAATTCCCTCGAAAACGCTGGAGCCGTAATGCAGCGCATGGGTCGAGACATGGACGTTCACCTCTTCCCAGCGCATGAATTCGCCGTTATGCCAGATCCACTCAGCACTCATTGACCGCCCCCGTCCTGGTTGGTTTCAAGCCTGCATTACTAAAAAACCCCCTCCGCGGGGGTTTGCGTTCATTTTGCCGGTTTCCGGCCGGAGCAACCACCCGCCACGCTATGCGACGCCAATAATGACAAGAAGGAGGAGAACGACGGGCAGCGAGATGGTGGCATCGACGATGTTTCGACGCATCAGTTTGCTCCGGACCGATCTGTCGGACGCGCCTATTGTAGCGTGGCAATTGAGACTGTCAAGCATTGGCCCAGGGTTCGATGGCAGAAGTCCTGATTTAGGCATTTTGACGGCAATCTGGCGGCAAATGCGCCGGATCAACCCTCCAGCGCCAAACGCGCGGCCTCCAGTTGCTTCGTTACGGCTGTGGGCGCCGTGCCGCCGGCGGAATCGCGGCTGCGGACCGACTTGTCAAAGTCAAACACCTCGCGCGCGTCCGCGGCAAACAGGGCATGGCACCCCTGCAGGGTCGGCAATTGCAACTGCGACAGTGGCAGGCCGGCATCGGCGGCGGCGCGCACGGCAGCGCCAACCGCGTGGTGCGCCTCCCGAAAGGGCAGACCGCGAGCCACCAGATAGTCGGCAAGGTCGGTGGCCAGCATCTCCTCGTCCAGCGCCGCGCGCATCCTGTCCCGACTTATCCCCAGGGTGTGGATGACGGCCGTCAACACCGGCAAGAGGGCATTGAGCGCGTCGACAGAGTCGAAGAGCGCTTCCTTGTCCTCCTGCAAATCCTTGTTGTAGGCGGTCGGAAGCCCCTTCATCGTCGCCAGCAAGCCGGACAGGTTGCCGATGAGCCGGCCGGATTTGCCCCGCGCCAGCTCCAGGGGGTCGGCGTTGCGTTTCTGCGGCATGAGGCTGGAACCGGTGCTGTAACGATCGTCGAGCGCGAAAAAGCCGAAGAGCGGATTGCTGTAAAGAATGACGTCCTCGCCGAGGCGGCTGAGATGCACCCCCACCAATGCAAGGGCGAACAGCGTTTCGGCCACAAAGTCCCGGTCGCTGACACTGTCCAGGCTGTTCTGGCTGATCGACGTAAAACCCAGTTCCAGCGCCATGGCGTGGCGGTCGACGGCCAGGGGCGTTCCGGCAAGCGCTCCCGAACCAAGGGGCAGCACGGCGGCGTTGCCGCGCGCCACGGCCAGTCGGTCCCGATCGCGCTGCAACATCCAGAAGAAACTCAGCAGCCAGTGCGCCAGCACTACTGGCTGTGCCGGTTGCAGATGCGTGTAACCGGGCATCAGCGTATCCAGGTGGTCTGCCGCCCGCAGAACCAACGCCTCCTGCAGTTCATACAGGCGGCCGCTGATGGCCTCGCACGCGCCCATGCACCACAGCCGGAAGTCCGTCGCCACCTGATCGTTGCGGCTGCGGCCGGTGTGCAGCTTGCCGCCAACCGGCCCGACCAGTTCCGTCAGTCGCCGTTCCACCGCAGTGTGGATGTCTTCGTCGCCAGGCTTCAGTTCAAAAGTGGCCTGGTCAAATTCCTCCAGGACCTGCTGCAGACCGGCCACGATTTCATCGGCTTCGCCCTGCGACAGGATCCCCGCGCCGACCAGCGCCCGTGCCCAGGCCTGACTGCCGGCAATGTCCTCCCGATACATGCGGCGGTCAAAGTGAATGCTGTCGTTCAGCGTCCGCAGGTCCTCATCCGTCGGCTCGGCGAAGCGACCGCCCCACAGGGCCATGGCAACCTCCTGAATGGGTAGCGTAATCTTCTACTGGCGGTAGTGGCTGCGCCCGGTGCGTTCGATGTCCTGCTGCGCTTCAACCTTGAGCGGCAGGCCAAAGAGACGAATGAAGCCTTCCGCGTCCTTCTGGTCGTAAACGTCTTCCTCGCCAAAGGACGCGTAGTCCTCGCGATACAGGCCGGTCGGGCTCTTGCGCCCCGCCAGAATCAGGTTGCCCTTGTAGAGCTTCAGGCGTACCGAGCCGTTCACCTGTTGCTGCGTGACGTCGACGAAGGCATCCAGCGCCTCGCGCAGCCGCGTGTACCACTGGCCGTTGTAGACCAGCTCCGCATACTTCGAGGCCAGCAGGTCCTTGTACTGCATCGTTTGCTTGTCCAGGGTGATGCTCTCCAGCGCGCGATGCGCCCGCAGCAGGACCGTGCCGGCCGGCGTCTCGTAAACGCCATGGCTCTTCATGCCGACCAACCGGTTTTCGACGATGTCGCTGCGGCCGATGCCATGCTCGCCCGCGATACGATTCAACTGCTGGAACAGTTCGACCGGGCCGATCGAGTCGCCATCCAGCGAGACCGGATAGCCCTTCTCGAATCCGAGCTCAATCAATCGGGCCTCATCCGGTGCGTCCTGCGGACTGCTTGACAGCTTGTACATCGATTCTTCCGGCTCGTTCCAGGGGTCTTCAAGCAGACCGCCTTCATGGCTGAGATGGAAGATGTTGCGGTCCCGACTGTAAATGTCGCGTTCCGTCTGCGTCACCGGTACGTTGAACTCTTCGGCATAGGCCAGGGCGTCCTCGCGGCTGCGGATATCCCACTCACGCCAGGGCGCGATGACCCGTAACCTGGGGTTCAGGGCCATGACGGTCAACTCGAAACGCACCTGGTCGTTGCCCTTGCCAGTGCAACCGTGGGCCACGGCGTCCGCGCCTTCGATTTCGGCGACGTCGACAAGATGCCGGGCGATGAGGGGCCGCGCAAAGGACGTGCCCAGCAAATACTCCCTTTCGTATATGGCTCCGGCGCGCAGGGTTGGCAGGGCGAAGCCGGACAGAAATTCCTCGCGCAAGTCGCGCACGTAGAGTTTGCTGGCGCCCGAGGCGCGGGCCTTCTCGTCCAGACCGTCCAGCTCTTCTTCCTGGCCCAGGTCCGCACAAAAACAGATGACTTCGCAGTCACTGTAATTGTTTTTCAGCCAGGGGACGATCACTGACGTGTCAAGGCCACCGCTGTAAGCCAGTACAACCTTGTGAACTTCCGCTCCATTGCTCATCTTGCCCCCTTCGTCCTTTTGCCCGTCACTGCCGGTAAACAAGCCCTGGTCGCCTGTGGCGTGGGCCACCTAACCAATCTGCGGCGCCATCGCCCGGTGTCGCTCGACCAGGGTCCGCAAATGATAAACCAGACGTTCGACGTGCGCCGCTGTACTGTGTTTGCCCAGCACAAATCGCATTTGGCCCATCAGGCGGTCGCTGTCCACGCCGCAGGCCAGCAGCACGTGGCTCGGTTCCTGCTGTCCGGACGTGCAGGCGCTGCCGCCGCTGGCGCAAATCCCCAGTTCCGACAAATCCAGCAGGATCGAATCGCCATTGAGCCAGCGCAACACAAAGCTGCTGTGGCCCGCCAGCCTTTCCTCCGGATGCCCGGTCAGGGTTGCCTCCGGAATGTTGGCCAGCACCTGCCGGACCAGGTCGTCGCGCAAGTCGGCCAGCCGGGCGCAGGTCGCTGCGCGTTCAGCTTCCGCCAGTTCCAGCGCCCGTGCCAGACCCACGATCAGTGGCAAGGGCTCCGTGCCGCTGCGTCGATGGGCCTGCTGGCCGCCACCCACGATCTGCGCCTTCAGTCCAATCGCGCGTCGCACCACCAGGACGCCAATGCCTTTTGGCCCATAGCACTTGTGCCCGGCCAGACTCATGAGGTCCACGTTTAGCGCCTGCACGTCCAGGGTCAGGAGGCCGGGCGCCTGCACGGCATCGGTATGAAAGGGCACGCGCCGGTTTTTGGCCTTGATCGCCGCGCCGATGTCGGCGATCGGGTTGATACTGCCGATTTCGTTGCTGGCATACAGCACACTCACCAGCACCGTGTCCGGCCGCATGGCCTCAACGACCTGGGCCGCTGTGACGCGACCGGTTGAATCGACCGGCAGGAAGGTGACGTCGAAGCCTTCACCCGCCAATTCCTGCGCGACGTCCAGCACGGCATGATGCTCGGCAGCCGTCGTAATGACGTGATTGCCACGGCCGCGGGCGCGCATGGCATGCGCCACACCCTTGAGCGCAAGATTGTCGGCTTCCGTGCCGCCACTGGTAAAGACCAGTTCCGGCGGGCCTCCGGCGCGGCAGTTGACGACTTCCGCGATAGTCTCGATGGAGCGTTGAATCGCCGCATCGGCGGCCTTGCCGGCAGTATGCAAACTGGAGGCATTGCCGAAGACCTCGCTCCAGTAGGGTTGCATGGCCTCGACCACGCGGGGATCTGTCGGCGTGGTCGCGCTGTTGTCCAGATAAATCATGTCGTTCACGGCTGCCCCCCGGCCTGCAAGGCCGGATCATCCGCACGGTAATGCGTGCCGCGACTGTGCCGGTTGCGCAAAGCCGCCCAGGTCACCATGCGCGCCACCTGAACGGCGTTGCGCAAGCCGATCAGCTGATCGTTCAGGTGCGTGGTCCGGTAAAACTCTTCAATTTCATGCCACAAATGCCGCAGTTCGCGTTGGGCGCGCTGCAGGCGGTCTCCGTTGCGCACCAGACCCACATAATGCCACATGAGATTTCGTATGGTCGTCATGTCCCCTTCCAGCAAGCCGGGGTCCGGCCACTGGGTGCTGCGCGCCACCCAGCCAGGCACGCGCGCATCGTCGATCGGGTCGCCCAGGTTGCAGGAAATGTGCCGCGCCGCGCGGTCGCCCCATACCAGGCCCTCGAGCAGGCTGGTGCTGGCGAGCCGGTTGGCGCCGTGCAGGCCCGTGCAACTGACTTCTCCCACCGCATAAAGCCCGGTAATGCTGCTGCGTCCCCAGTCATCCACCAGGACGCCGCCACAGGCGTAATGGGCGGCGGGCACGACCGGTATCGGCTCGCAGGTGGGGTCCACGCCGTATCGTGTGCAGTTTTCGACAATCTGCGGAAAGCGGTCGCGAATGAAGTCGGCGGAGTGCCTTTGCGAGATGTCGAGCCAGACATGCTCCAGTCCGCCCTCAAGCATTTCACGATGGATGGCGCGTGCAACCACGTCGCGTGGCGCCAAATCTCCCCAGCGGGAGTCGTGGCGCTGCATGATGGGCTGGCCCTCCGGCGTCAGCAGGACCGCGCCTTCGCCGCGCAGGGCTTCGCTGATGAGCAGATTCGGTGCGCCGCGCACACTAAGCGTGGTGGGATGAAACTGGATGTATTCCATATTCAGGATGCGGGCCCCCGCGCGGCCGGCCATGGCCAGGCCGTCTCCCCGCGCCCCGGGCGGGTTGCTGGTGTTGCGGTAGATCTGTCCGATCCCGCCGCTGGCCAGGATGGTCTCGCCCGCCAGCACGCGCAGGATTTCACCTGTCTCCCGCTGCAACACGTATGCGCCATGGCAGGCAGGCGCTTCATAGATGGCCAGCGGGTCCAGCGCATGGTGCGGAAAGGTAATCAGATCAACGGCGGTGTGGCCGCTGAGCAGACGGATGTTGGGCCGTTCAGCGAGGGCCCGCAACATGGCATCGGTGATGGCGGCGCCCGTGCGGTCCCCGACGTGCACGACCCGGCGGGTGCTGTGCGCCCCTTCCAGCGCGAATTCGAGCTCGCCTGGTACGGTCGTGTCAAAGCAAACGCCGACCTGCTCCACCAGCACCGAGCGCACGAGGTCCGGGCCTTCCCCGGCCAGCAGACGGGCGGCCCGCGGAGAACTCAGGCCGGCCCCGGCCCGCAGAATGTCGTCCACCAGCATTTCCGGCGAATCGTCCAGTCCGCGCGTTACGATTCCACCCTGGGCGCGGCCGCTGTTGCTGTCGGCGGCGTCATGGGCGCGGGTGATGATGGTGATGTCGTGATTACGGTTCTCGCTCAGACGCAGGGCGGCTGTCGCGCCGGCGATGCCGCAGCCAATGATGAGCGTATGCGTCTGAATCGCGTCCACGGCGATTACCTGGGTATGGACAACATGCGGTCCAGTGCCAGGCGGGCGTTATGCTGGACGTCATCCGGGACCGTGATCTGGTTGATGACACGGTCCTCCACAAGATTCTCCAGCACATCTGCCAGGTCCAGCGGACTGATGCGGTACATGGTGCTGCAGAGGCAGGAGAAGGGCGACAGCAGCTGCACCATGCGGTCGGGGTGGTCGTTTTTCAGACGGTTGACCATGTGCATTTCGGTGCCCACGGCCCACTTGCTGCCGGGTTCCGCCGCCTCGACCGTGCGAATGATGGATGCCGTCGAGCCCACGAAATCGGCCTTTTCAACCACCTCCATCATGCACTCCGGATGCACGATGATATTGATCTCCGGGTGATGGCGGCGCCAGAGGTCCACGTGCTCCGGGCGGAACTGCTGATGCACACTGCAGTGTCCCTGCCAGAGCAACACCCTGGCGTTCAGGATTTGTTCATCGCTGAGGCCGCCGTAGGGCTCGAAGGGGTTCCAGAGCACCATTTCATCCAGCGGGATGCCCATGTCCCGGCCTGTGTTGCGTCCCAGATGCTGGTCCGGGAAAAAGAACACCTTGTCGCGTTCGGCCAGGGCCATCTCCATCGCGCCCCGCGCGTTGGAAGACGTGCAGACCGTGCCACCGTGTTCGCCCACGAAGGATTTAAGGTTGGCCGCGCTGTTGATGTAGGTCACGGGCATGATGCGGCTGGCGGGGTCGTCCATCAGCACGTCGCCCAGTTCCTCCCATGCGCCGAGCACCTGCTCAAGATTGGCCATGTCCGCCATGCTGCAGCCGGCCTTCATGTTGGGCAGGATGACGACCTGGTCCTCACGACCCAGAATCACGGCGCTTTCCGCCATGAAGTGCACGCCTGCGAAGACGATGACCCTCGCACTGACGCGAGCCCCTTCCACACTCAACTGGTAGCTGTCGCCGACGAAATCCGCAAACTGCACGACCTCGTCACGCTGGTAGTGGTGGCCCAGAATGACCACCTCGTCACCCAGAATGGCGCGCGCGCGCCGGATGCGCTTTTGCGCGACGGCTTCCTGCTCTATGAGCGTTTCTTCTGCGGCAGGATCCGCAATCATTAATTGGTCCATGTCGTCTCTCCGTTCGTGAGAATCCTCATCGAACAGTCCAGCACCGGCGCCGAATGCGTCAACGCGCCGACACTGATAAAGTCCACTCCCGTTGCCGCGACCGCCGGCACCCTCTCCAGGGTCATGTTGCCTGACGCTTCCAGCGGCACACGACCGTCGCTCCGCACGACTGCTTCACGCAGGTCGCCCAGAGACATATTGTCCAGCAAAATGCGCTGCGGTGCCAGCCCCAGCGCTTCGTTCAGTTGGGGCAGACGCTCCACCTCAATGATGACCGGCAGACCCTCCGCCGCCGAGCAGGCCCGTACGCGCAACAGGGCAGCCGTAATGCCACCGGCGGCGGCGATGTGATTCTCCTTGATCAAGAGCGCGTCATGCAAACCGAGGCGATGGTTGCTGCCCCCACCCATCCGCACTGCATACTTTTCAAGCCGGCGCCAGCCTGGGGTGGTCTTGCGGGTATCGAGAATGGTGGCCCCGGTGCCGGCCACCGCATCGACGTAGCGCCGCGTCAGGGTGGCAATCCCGCTAAGGTGCTGCAAAAAATTCAGGGCCGTCCGTTCGGCGCCCAACAGGGTTACCGCCCTGCCCTCAATTTCACACAAGGTCTCCCCGGCTGACACCTGCTCGCCATCACCCCTGGCCAGACGGACGCGGACCTCCGCATCCAGCTCGCTGAACACGCGGGCCGCCAGAGGCAGGCCCGCCAGCACCCCTTCTGTCCTGGAGTGGATCCGGGCTATCGCCCTTTTGCCGGAGGTGAGTGTCGCCAGCGAGGTGACGTCCCCGCGCTCACCGAGGTCTTCGGCAAGCGCCAGGCGAATCAGGTCGCCAGAGCAGTCCACGGCGGTCGTGCATGCGTCCAGCATGGAAACAAAGGGTTTCGCTCTGCGTTGTGGCCGGTCATGGCCTGACTCAATCCTATTCCCTGGGCATGACCCTGTCAAGCAGGCGGGCTGCCTCACAGCGCCAGCTGACGCAGCACATCGCGCGTCACACGCATCGCGCCGGCAACAACACCGGCTGTCGACTGACCGGGAAAGACGGAGTCCCCCACCAGGCGCAGGTTGCGCAGGCCGCTGCGGGGTCCGCGCGCGTTGAGGAGCGACGTTACCGGGAAACCGCCCACGAGTCCCATGTGCCTGCCGGTGTAGTACTGCCAGGTCAGTGGCGTCCCGGCCAATTGCAGACGTATTCCCTCGCGGAAGCACGGCAGGGCGCGTTCCATATGCCGCAGCATCCGCCCGACGTATTCCGCCTTGCGCGCCTCACAGGCCGCCGGGTCGGTCTGAAACAGACTCTGCCAATCAGTAGCCCGCGTGTGCGTGGAGACGGTCAGCGCGCGGCAGCCCTCCGGCGCGCGGGAGCCATCCCAGGGGGGTGAAATCGAGATGAAGAGGCTGTTCCCCTCGCCCAATGGCCCATCCAAACTGGTCACCACCTGATGATGGTCCGCCGCGCCCTCCGGCAAATTGCGTTGGTCCAGCCCCAGATGCAACACGAATGCGCCCCAGCCCGCTTTGCGCGTCCGGGCTTCCCGCTTGAGCCGTCCGGGAGCCGAATCACCCAGCAGCCTGGCAAGATTCCAGGGCGTGACGTTGGCGACGATGAAATCCGCTGGAAGGCGTTGTCCGGAGCGACGCCGACGGCCGCTTCGCACGACAACGCCGGTCGCCAGTCCCTCCTGGACGAGGATACGCGTCACCTGCTGCCGCAACACCAATCTGCCGCCAAGCTGTTGCAAACGGCAGGACAAGGACTGCGCCAGCGCGCCCATGCCGCCCTCCATCTGCATGGTTCCCTGCCGCGGCAGGTCCAGCGCCGTCGCGCCCCACAGGGCATTCACCTCTTCGCTGGTGCTCTGGGCCGATATGAGCAATTGCGCATCCAGCAATCGGCGAAACTCCCGGTCCTCATGCGGCAGGTCCCGCGCCATCCAGTCCGCGACACTGCGGAATGCGAAGGGCGCGTGGCGCAGGCCCCCGGGCGCATGGCGCCAGAGCGTGCGGGCAAGGCGCGTCCACTCATGCCCGTCCGCCGGGGGCCATGGCAGACCGCCGGCGCCAAGTTTCCAGCCAAAGGCGGCCAGTTCGCGTTGCCGGGTCCAGAATGCTGCGCTGTGGGGAAAGGCCTGCAACAGGTCTTCCCGGTCCTGGCCGAAGACGACGCTGCGCCGGGGCAGGTGGACGACCCACGACGGTTCCTGCGGGCGCACCGGCCAATCGATGTCCAGCATGCGGGCAAGCCGGTCATGCGGGCCGCCTGGCTGAAACCCGCCCGCGATCGTAGCGCCGGCATCAAAGCGGTAGCCCTTGTGAAAGAAGGTGCCGGCGCAGCCACCGGGATACACGTGCGCTTCAAGCGCCGTCACGTCGCAGCCGGCGCGCGCCAGCAGGGCGGCCGTCGCCAGCCCGCCGATGCCCGCGCCGATGACCAGGACCCGGGGCCCGCTCAGGACAGGTCTTCCAGTGCCTTGCGCGTGCGCCAGTGGCGATAGCGAAAGAGGAGCGTCAGGGCCGGGCCGTCAAAGAGGAGCCGCGTCAGTATCCCGCGCCAGCCGGGTCGATGCTCCAGGGAAATACGGTCGATCAGGGCGACACCTTCGTCCAATGGTTCGAAGATGTGCTGATGTTCCCAGTGTGCCAGCGGACCGTCTATCAGCCGGTCTGTGAACGAAGAGGCCGTCGGGCCAGGTTCGTGACGTGCCAGCCAGCGAAGGGAAACGGGACCTGGCCCCATGCGCAACAGGACATCCCCTTCGGTTATGGAGCGGCGCTCGTCCTGGACGATCTTCATGGGCAGCCCCGGGGGCGTCAGACGCTGCAGCGCGCCCGGGTCCTCGTGAAAGGTCTGCAGCGACTGCAGATCACTGCGTATTTTGCTGCGGTGTACGAACTCCCTGCGTCCCCTTGCGAAAAGCTTCATGATAAACTCGCATGTACAAGTGTGAACCTTTTGTTCATTTTATGCGTAGTTCGGCCTGATGGGAATTTGCCGAAGGAGCGTGCTCATGACTTTCACATTTCGAATCGCCTTGTTGCTGGCGCTGCTGCTTGCAATGGCCGGGGCTGCACAGGCCGACTTTCACGACCTTGTCTTCTGCGGAGAACTGACGGAAACGGACTGTGCCCTGCTCATGCAGGCCAGTGAGAATTCTGCCAGTCAAACGGCGGGCACCTACAATCTGGATATGGACCTCGACCTGCAGGACTTCGGGTCGGGTTCAACGGACTCACCAGGCGACTTCGGTATCTCGCTGGACGTGGACACAGTATGGAGTGGCGACCTCTCCGCCTTTGAAGCCATGGGCCTGGAATCCATGAGCATGATGACCGATCCGGAAGCCCTGCTGGTCATGCTGGGCGACCTGTTGTCACAAGTCAGCGGCAGTGCCACCGTGACCCTGGTGGCGCCACAGGGCTTGCCCGGCGTGCCGGAAGACGACATTCCCGCTGCGCTCCTTGGCGGCGTAACCATGGAAATGCGGCTGGTGGATGGCCATGCCTACCTTGACCTGTCCAGCCTGGCCACGATCATGGCGGCGGACGACGGCGTCCCAAGCGGCTGGTTTGGCTTCCACATCATGGACTTGCTGGAAGCGATGATGGATTCTGGCATGATGGACATGGACATGAATGGTCTGGCGGACGAGGGGACAGAATCCGGTTCCGCCGACAGCGCGGACATGAAGCAGGACATGGCGGCGATGGAAGCGATGATGGCTGACTGGTCCGACCCCGAGTTCCTGGGGACCTTCATGGTGGTGGAACGCCTGCAGGACCAAATCGTCGAGGGCCGTGGAGTCGCGGTGTTCCACACAGGGATAGATCTGTCAGCCCTGTTTGGCAGCCCTGAATTCAGGGAACTGATGATGGCCAGTGGAGAACTGGGTCAGGACGAAGTCGATGAAGACGATATGGCAATGATGGACTTCATGCTTGGCATGGTCGCGGACGCCATCGACGTTGAGGCCACGCAATTCATCGGTCTGGAAGACAGGTTGATCCTGCGTGAGGATACGTCCATGATCATGGACCTGGGGGCCATGATGAACCCCATGGGTGGCTCGTCGGAAGCCATGACCCTCCTCGCCATCGACGCGCGCGTGGACTACGGCTACCCGGCCGAAGCGCCCGTCATCAATGTGCCCGAGAACGCCTACATCCTGTCTCCGGGCCTGCTGCTGGCCGGCGCGGACGCCCAGGCATAACTTCTTCCTGAAAGGACCGGGCGCGCCCGAAGCAAGGGTGCGCCCGAAGCTGTCCTGCGTTACCATCCCCCGACTGTCGAATTGCCCGGGACTACAGGGGACGCCATGTTGCAGGCCAGCGCGGTCGCGGCCAACGACGAACTGCTCTCTGAAGACGACATCCGCAATACCCTGCACGAGGGTCTGGCGGGCCTTTTCGGCGGCGCCCGCGTTCTGGCGTTGATCCCGGACCGCACCCGCACCCTGCCGCTACCCCTGCTCTTCCCCATGCTGGTGGAGTGTCTGTCTGACACCCGTCAACTGGACTTCATGGTCGCCCTGGGCACGCACCCTCCCCTGAGCCAGGCCGAACTTTGCGCTTTGGTCGGTCTGACGCCCGAACAGTACCAGGAACGTTTTTCCCACGTGAAACTGCTTAACCACGAATGGGACAACCCCTCCGCCCTGACGGAACTGGGCGTCATCAGCGACGACCAGTTGCGCGAACTGTGCGGGCCTGCCTGGCATCATTCACTGGGTGGCGACGTGCCGGTCAACCTCAATCGCGCCGTGCTGGAATACGACCACATTCTCATTGTCGGACCCAGTTTCCCGCACGAAGTGGTCGGCATATCCGGCGGCGCCAAGTACCTCTTTCCCGGCATTTCCGGCCCGGAACTGATCAACCGTTTCCACTGGCTGGGCGCCCTCATCACCACCATGAAAATCATTGGCAAAAGAAACACGCCGGTGCGCGACATCATTCACCAGGCGGCGGAGTTCGTGCCAACTCCCCTGAGCCTGCTGGCGCTGGTCGTCGTGGGGGACGGGCTGGCCGGCATGTTCATCGGGGACCATGTCCGCGCCTGGGACGCGGCGGCCCGCCTGTCGCAGGAAAAACACATTCGACTCCTCGACCACCCCTACCCGCGGGTACTCTCCTGGTGCCCGCCCATGTATGACGAGCTCTGGACCGGCGCCAAGGCCATGTACAAGCTCGAGCCCGCCGTGGCCGATGGCGGAGAGCTTGTCATCTATGCCCCGCATCTTGACACGGTCAGTGTGACCCACGGTTCCTACATCTATGAAGTCGGCTACCACGTCTTGCCCTGGTTCCTGCGCGACTGGCCGCGCTATTGCGACTACCCCACCAGCGTCATCGCCCACAGCACGCACGTAAAGGGCATCGGCGTGGTCAACGACGGCGTGGAAGAGCCGCGCATCCAGGTCACCCTGTCGTCGCGTATCTCGCGCGAGGACTGTGAAACGCTCAATCTGGGCTATCGGGACCCCGCCACCCTTGACCTGCAGCAGTGGCGCGGGCGGGATGACACGCTCTTTGTGCCGAAAGCCGGCGAGATTCTGTATCGCGCAAGAAATGACGCCGGCGCAGGCGCAGGGTAGACCACAGCCGGTGCCGGAATACAGCGTCGACGAACTTATCTCGGTCTGCATCTCGCGGCAGGTCGACGATGGCGAAGTGCTGGCCCAGGGCATCAACACGCCGCTGGTGCTGGCCGGTTTCATTCTGGCGAAATGCACCCACGCGCCCAACGTCCACTTCGCCTGCGCCATCGGTCAGTCCCTTTGCCAGGACTGGGCGCCCCTTTCAGTGTCCCGAGTTGAGGACCTGTGGCTGGACAAGTCCCTGCTGAACGTAGGCTTTGCCACCGCCGCCGCGGACCTGCTGCCGGGTTACCATCCCAAGGAATTCTTCCGACCGGCGCAGATCGATGCCGCCGGCAACAGCAACAACCTCGCCATCGGCGCGGATTATCGTCGGCCTCGCCTGCGCCTGCCGGGCAGCGGCGGCATTCCTGACGTCAGCCCGTCGGACCGACCGCTTTATTTCTACGTGCCGCGCCATTCCCGTGTGACCTTCGTCGAACGCTGTGATTTGGTTAGCGGCGTGGGCCACAGGCCCTGGCGCGCGGCGGGTACGGGGCCACGTTATCTGATCAGCGACCTCGGGCAATTCGACTGGCACGAGGGACAGATGCGCCTGACCAGCTGGCATCCGGGAGTCTCGCTGGAACGCATACGTCGTCGAACGGGCTTTGCCCTGTCGCTGGCCCCTGACGCCGACGAAACGCCGCCGCCGACGGCGGAAGAGTTGCGCCTGTTGCGTGAGGAAATCGATCCCCTCGGCGTGCGGCGCCTGGAGACCCTGGGGGGCGGGGCGCGCAAGGACCTGCTAAGGGCCATTCTTCAGGCGGAAAAAACCCTTTAGCCGGGCATGACTGGCCACACATCCAGACTTTCGAAACGATTTGCAGAGATGCCGGTCCTGTCCAGTTGCATGCCACCGACGCCCTGGGCGGTCGCATAAATCACGACAGGATGGTAAAGCGGAATGGCGATGACCCGCTCCGCAAATGTCTCCTGCACCTCGCGGTAGAGCGCGGCCCGATTAACACCCCAGGGCTCGCGCCGGGCGCGTTCCAGCAATTCGGAGAGACGCCTGTCATCGACACCGCCAAAATTCAGGCCGTCCGGGTACTGCCCGACGTGCCAGAACGGGTATATGTCAGGGTCCGTGCTGTGCCCCGCCGAATACTCGACCAACGCTGCGTCAAAGTCACCGTCGCGCAGGGCCTGGCGGTAGGCGTGGTCCGGGCGGGCATCAATTGTTGCTTCAATGCCAACGCGCGCCCATTGCCCGGCAAATGTCTGCAACATGGATTCCAGCAGCGGGTCTTCGAAGGTGAGCACTCTGAAGGACAGGGTGTTGTCGCCCCCGGATTCAACGGAATCGTCCCTGGCGCGCGCCGTTTGCAGCAACCAGCGGGCCGCGTCCAGGTCCTCATGCGGCCAGGCGAGGTCATTCGTCCAGGCCCAGGCCCCCGGCCAGAGCGGACTGTTGGCCATTGCGGCCCGATTGCCCAGCGACTGTGTGACGACCGCTTCCCGGTCCATACTGCTGGCCAGCGCAAGGCGAACGCGCTGATCCCGGAGAAAAGCGCTGGCCTCGCGCTGCCAGTTGAAGATCAACATGGCGACCCGTTGGTCGGTAGAAATCGCCAGGTGCATCGCGTTCCGGTCGGCCAACGCAAGAATGACCTCCTGTTGCCGCAAGGTACGGGCGGCAAGACCATCGATGGCGCCACCCGCCAGCGCATGCAGCGCTTCGTCAAAACTTCCAAACAGTTCCAGACGCAAACGGCTGGCTGCAGGGATATTTGTCGCTTCGCCGCGTCCCTGCCAGGTGGGCGCAAGGCGAAAATCAACCTGGCCCGGTGCTTCATTCTCCTTGTGGCGCAACGCTTCCAGTTGCCAGCGGCCCGTACCGATCGGTGACCAGTTGAAAGGGTGGTCCGCAAGTCGCGCGGGCGCCGTGCCCTGCAATGCGTGCCAGGGCAGTATCGGAAGCGTCAGACGGTCCAGAAAACTTCCGAGGGGCTGTGACAGGCGAAATCGCAAGACATTTGCCGCCAGCACTTCAACTTCAACGGTCCGCCAAAAGCGGGCGACTTCCGAATCTGCCGGAAAGTCCCGCGCCTGAAGCAGGGAGATTGTGAACATGACGTCCGTGGCCGTAAAGGGGACGCCATCCTGCCAGAGCACGTCATCGCGCAGGGTGACGACATACTCCAGCCCGCTGGTCGTCACCGTCAGGCCGGCCGCCAGTTCCGGCACCGGTTCGCCCTCGCTGTTCAGACCAGTCAGACCTTCGTAAATCAGTCCGCTGACTTGCGCCTCCAGCGAACCTGGAGCGGCCAGCAAGGGGTTGAGGTGCGCCAGGGAGCCGACGTGACCCTCGCGAAACGTAGGGACATCGACCTGGCCATCCGTCTCTCCGGAAACCGGCGTGGCGACAGGGACCGGGTCTGCTGTGGCAATGGCCGCAGTAGTGGCCGGCGGCGGGTCGTTGCCCTCCTGGTCGGGATCGTTTCGCAGGAAATCGCGCCAGACGAGGCCGGCGGCCAGCGACAGGGCGGCCAGCAGGAACAGCGTGAACTGCCAGCGGCAGCCGCGCAGCACTATTACTTCCTGAATGCTTGCCTGATTTTATCTACTGGAATACCAGCACCGCGACGATGGAAATCGCGAGAAACAGGACCGCGATGATTATCGTGATCTGGAACAGCGTTTTTTCAAGGCCACGTCGCGTTCGCGCGATCCCGCCTCCGGCGTCGCCGCCCAGCAGGGAACCAAGGCCACCGCCCTTCACCTGAAGGAGAATCAGCACAATCAACAAAATCGAGATGATAACAGCCGCAATCTGCAGCGCAGCCTGAATGTCCATGCCCGGCTCCCGAAATCTCCGCAGGCAGTGTAGCAAGACCCTGCATGTTCTTCAAGCGTGGACAGCGAATGGCCTCCGGGATATGCTGCTCATGCCCGCCTCAACACAGTTCAGGGACAACCATGCCAGCCCCCGTGATGTTGCTCATACTTGATGGCTGGGGCGTGCGCGCCATGCGCGAGGGGAACGCCGTCGCCCTGGCGCACACGCCGCGGCATGACGCCTGGCTGCGTCGGTACGAGCGCTCGATTCTGCAAAGCTCGGGCGAGGCCGTCGGGCTGGTGCCAGGCCAGATGGGCAACTCGGAAGTCGGACACCTCAACCTGGGCGCGGGTCGCGTTGTCTACCAGGACATCAGCCGTATCGACCGCGCGATCGCCGATGGCAGTCTCGCGCGACACAAGGAGCTGCAGGCGTCGCTGAGGCGCGTGCAGACAGAAGGTCGCAATCTGCACCTGATCGGACTGCTGGGCCCCGGCGGCGTACACAGCCATCAACGCCATCTGCATGCCCTGCTGCAAATCGCCGCCGCGTCCGACATCAATCCCGTGTTGCACGTCATCACCGACGGCCGCGATACACCGGTGGATGGCAGCCAGGGCTATCTGGCCGACCTGGAAGCCGCGATGGAGGCAACGGGCGCGGGGTGCACGGCCACAGTTTCCGGCCGCTACTTCGCCATGGACCGGGACAGGCGTTGGGATCGTACGCGGATGGCCTTCGACGCCATGGTCCATCGCCAGGGTCAGGGGGCGAAGAACGCGACCGGGGCCCTGCAGGCCGCCAGCAGCCGCGGCGAAAGCGATGAATTCATCACGCCAACGGTCCTGGGCGACGACAGCCTCGCCATTCAGGATGGCGACTGCCTCCTGTTTTTCAACTTCCGCGCCGATCGCATGCGTCAACTGCTGCAGGCCTTCTCCGGTTACAGCGCGGACGGCGACGTCACCTTCGACCCGCCGCAAAACCTGGACCTGTTGACCTTCACCCACTATTTGTACGGCACTCCCGCCAGAGCGCTGTTTCCGGCCGAGCATTTGGACAACACCCTGGCGGAATGGCTCAGCAGGCAGGGACGCAGCCAATATCACAGCGCGGAGACCGAAAAGTACCCGCACGTCACCTTCTTTTTCAACGGGCGCCGCGAAGAGCCCTGGCCGGGCGAAAGCCGCGCCATCATTCCTTCGCCGCGGGTGGCGACCTATGACCAGGCGCCGGAAATGAGCGCCGCTGCCCTGACCAGGGCCACGCTGGAACGGCTTGAGTCCGGCGACGACGATTTCCTGCTCGTCAATTTCGCCAACCCGGACATGGTTGGCCACACCGGTTCCCTGCCCGCGGCCATCGCCGCCGTGGAATGCGTGGACGAGTGCGCCGGTCAACTGGTGGACGCGGTGCTGGCAAGGGGCGGCGTCGCCGTCGTCACCGCCGATCATGGCAATTGCGAGCGAATGATCGACCTGCGCAGCGGGGGGCCGCACACCTGGCACACGCGCGGGCCGGTCGCCCTCTTCGTGATTGACAGCGTCTATCGGGAACTGCGCGATTGCGGCATTCTGGCGGACGTCGCCCCTACCATTCTGGAGTTGATGGGCATGGAAGCTCCGCCGGAAATGAGTGGGCGCAGCCTTTTGCAGGCCTGATCGACCTGCTACGGCGTCATAATCGGCTGGCGTTGCACGTTTTGGCAAGTTAATCTTGGGGAACGGTTTCAGGAGCTACGGAGGGAATTATGGTCAGGGCCCTGATCGTGCAAGGCGGCTGGCAAGGCCATGAACCGGAAGGTGTGGCCAACCTGCTGGCCGGTTCACTTAAGGACCAGGGCGTTGACGTACACCTGGAAGACCATCTGGACGCCTTTGTTGATAATGACCTGAGCAGTTTCGACCTGCTTGTGCCCATCTGGACCATGGGTGAAATCAGCAACGAGCAAATGATCCCGGTGTTGCGGGCCGTGCATGACCACGGCGTGGGCATTGGCGGTGTGCATGGCGGCATGTGCGACGCCTTTCGGCAACAGACGGAATGGCAGTACATGTGCGGCGGCCAGTGGGTCGCGCATCCGGGCAACGATGGCGTCAATTACACGGTTGAGATGAATCCGTCCGAGCCAGACCCGATTACGGACGGTGTGCCCACGCTGCAGATCTGTTCCGAGCAATATTACATGCACGTTGATCCCTGCAACCGGGTTCTGGCGACCACCACATTTGGCGACGGGACCGTCATGCCTGTGGTATGGACCAAACACTATGGCACTGGCCGGGTATTCTATTGCTCCCTCGGGCATCACGTCGATGTCATCGAACCGCCGGAAATCCTCGCCATGATCACCCGCGGTTTGCTCTGGGCCGCTGACGGGCACTGCCGGGGCTGAACCCTGGGGCAAAATCCGGCACCCTGTTAAGTTTTGCCAAATTCCGTCGTATTGCATGCCTTGCGTACCAAGGCGTCTGCCCCATTTGTGTAAATTGCGGCCACAACGGGGTAAACTGCGTGGTGAATTGCCGAAAATGGCAAAATGTCGGCTATTCTGTTGTGTAGTTCTTACAGTGAAATCCTGCACAAACGGTCGCAATATGGAGTTTGTCCACAAGTAAGAGGGGGAACGATTCATATGCGCAACAGGCGAATCGGATTCAGGCTTTTGATCCTGTTCGTCCTTGCCTGGGTCGTCGCCAGCACCCTGGTGGGTGCTGTCTTCGCCCAGGAGGACGCCGCGGCCGACGATGCAGCCGCGGAAGAGACCATGGAAGTCGCCATGGCCACTGCAGAAGATCTGGGAGGAGTGGTCAGCAATCTGGACACCGTCTGGATGCTGCTGGCAGGCTTCCTCGTGTTCTTCATGCAGGCGGGTTTCGGCCTGCTGGAGGCCGGGCTTGTGCGCGCCCGCAACGTGGTCAACATTCTGATGAAGAATGTCTTTGACCTCTCAATTGGCGCCGTCGGCTACTGGGCCATCGGCTTTGGCCTGATGTTCGGTGCCGGCAACGGCTTTTTCGGCCAGGAGTGGTTCTTCCTGAGCGACGTGCCGGAAATTTATCCAGGGCTGAGTGTGCCAAGCTACGCATTCTTCTTTTTCCAGTTTGCCTTTGCGGCCACGGCAGCCACCATCGCCAGTGGCGCGATGGCCGGCAGGACGGAATTCAAGGGCTACCTGCTCTACAGCCTGATCGTCACCGTCATCATTTATCCCGTCGTCGGTCACTGGATCTGGGGGGGCGGCTGGATTGCCGATACAGCCTTCCACGACTTCGCCGGCTCCACCGTCGTCCACTCGACCGGCGCCTGGGTAGGCCTTGTCGGCGCCATCTTTCTTGGCCCGCGCCGCTACCGCTTCGGCCCCGACGGCGGTCCGATGCCCGGTCACAGCATGACACTGGCTGCGTTGGGTACGCTGATCCTGTGGCTCGGCTGGTTCGGCTTCAACCCTGGCAGTCAGCTGGATGCCGACGCCGTCAGCATCGCTCGCATCACCGTCACCACCAACCTGGCAGCCGCGGCCGGCGCGCTGGTCGCCATGTTCGTTGGCTGGTATCACGGCGGCCAACCACAGCTTCCCTGGGGCCTCAACGGCGCACTGGCCGGGCTGGTCTCCATCACGGCGCCCTGTGCAGTCGTCACACCCTTCGAAGCCATCATCATCGGTGCGATCGGCGGCGTCATCATGTACGTCGGCGTCAATTATCTGGAAAGACGGGGCATTGACGACGTTGTGGGTGCGGTTTCCGTTCACGGCTTCGGCGGCGTCTGGGGCACCCTGGCGGTCGGACTGTTCATGGAGGACGCCGGGCTGTTCCACGGCGGGGGCATCGATCAACTGATCGCGCAGCTGGTTGGTGTCGTGGCCGTTGCCGTCTTTGTAATTGTGGCCTCCTGGATCATGTTCAGTATAATTCGCTCAACGGTGGGCTTGCGCGCCTCTGCCGAAGCCGAGGACCTCGGCCTCGACATCTTCGAGCATGCCGCAGTGGCCTACCCCGAGTTCACCAATGCGCCCAGTGAACCGACGCCGGCCAGCGACTGAAAGCGAGGGGCAACATCATGATCAAGAAAATCGAGGCAATCGTCCGTTCCGAGAAACTCAGTTCCACCATTCGGGAATTGTCCGCCATCGGCATCGTCGGCATGACCGTGCAACCCGTCAAGGGACGGGGTCGCGGGGTTGGCATGCAACTGCGCTGGCGTGGCGCCCTCTACAATGTGGACCTGCTGCCCAGGACCATGGTCACCCTGATCGTCAGCGAAACCAACGTGGACGAGACGGTTCAGGCCATCATGCGCGGCGCCGCCACCGGAGAACACGGAGACGGGGTGATCTTTGTGTCGCCGGTGGAGCACATCATCCGCATCAGCAGCGGTGAGACAGACCGCGAAGCGATCAGCTATCAGGGCGACATCGACGCCCGCAAGGAGCAGCGCGCCTGAAGTTCAGGACAGCGCGCGATCGTCGAGGGGCCGGGGTAACCGGCCCCTTTCTTTCTTTCAGTGCTGAGGTGCGGACATGAAGATCCAGGTCAATTCAGGGACTCTGAAGGGTCGCCCTACAGGCGTCCATATACTCCTGGTCGTTGAAGGCGAAAACCCTGTGGACCAATGCCACCCTTCGCTGGCCGGCCCGCTCACTTCGCTGCTTGCGTGCGGCGACTTCAAGGGCGCGACGGGTCAGGTCAACACGCTCTACCCGGCACAACCGGGACCCCGTCTGATTTTGGCCGGTCTGGGGCCGTCGCAGACGCTGGCTTCCTCCTGCATCCGCCGGGCAATGGCCCAGGCCATTCGCGCCGCCCGCGAGACCGCTACGGATGAATTGACACTGCAATTGCCACGCTGCCTGCCCGCTGCCCTTTCTGCCGAAGCCGCGTGCGAAGGCGCGCTGCTGGGCGGCTATCGCTTTCACCGCTTCGACATCCCAGGCTACAACCCGGAATCACCGCCCGGTCTGGAAGTCCTTGTAGACAGCGATCAGGACATTGACGCGGCCCACGAGGGCGCCGGAATCGGAAGCGCGATCGCCGCGGCTGCCTGTCTGGCACGCGACCTGGTGAATACACCGGCCAACTACTGCACGCCGGCTCACCTGGCCGAGGCGGCAGCTGCCATTCCCGGGCTTCGAATCGTCGTTCTGGAACGCAACGACATGGAAAGCCTGGGCATGGGTTCCCTGCTGGGCGTCGCCCAGGGAAGTGAAACGCCACCGAAGTTCATCATCATGGAACACAATGCCGAACGGACTGACTCGCTGGACACCCTGGTGCTGGCCGGCAAGGGCATAACCTTCGACACGGGCGGTTACAGCATGAAGAGCGTCACGGGCATGGTCGGCATGAAGAGCGACATGGGCGGCGGCGCGGCTGTCATCGGCGCCATGCAGGCCATCTCCGCCCTGCAGCCGGAGCTGCACGTGGTGGGGCTTGTGCCGGCCGTTGACAACCTGGTCAGCGCGCAGGCCATCCGCCCGCAGGACGTGCTGGTGGCCAGCAACGGCCTCAGTATAGAGATTATCAGCACGGACGCCGAAGGCCGCCTGATTCTTGCGGACGCCCTGGTGTACGCCGGGCGCTACGAACCGGCCGCCGTCATTGACATCGCCACGCTCACCGGTTCCTGCGTAACCGCCCTTGGCAGCGCAGCCGCCGGACTGTTCAGCAACCACGACGGCTTGCGCGATGATCTGCTGGCGGCTGCCAGTCGCAGCGAGGAACGCCTGTGGCCCCTGCCCCTGTTTCCGGACTACGACAAGGCGCTGGAATCCCAGGTGGCGGACTTGCGGAACAGTGCAGCGCCCTCAATCGGCGTCGGGACGTCGGCGGCCTTCCTGCAACGTTTCACAACTTGCCCGGCCTGGGCCCACCTGGACATCGCCGGCGTGGTGGGCATTGAAGGCCTGGGCAGCATCGACCGTAGCAACCCCCTGTTGCCGGAGAAGGGCGCGACGGGTTTCGGCGCACGCCTCTTCGTTGACCTGGTGCGTCACTGGCGCTCGCCAGTCTGATTCACCCGCCCCTCCGGCCAGTAATCATATTCCATGTGCCTTGCGGTCCGGGCCGCATGTTCGCTGCCCAACAATCGCTCAACGACGTGCAATGACATGTCTATTCCCGCGGAGATGCCGGCAGACGTGATGAGTCGTCCGTTGTCGACATAGCGCGTATCTTCCAGTACGTGCGTAGACGGCGCCAGGCACGCCAGCAAGTCCAGCGAGCCCCAATGGGTCGTCGCGCTCAAGCCCTCCAGCAAACCCGCCTGCGCCAGCAACAGGGAACCGGTACACACCGACAGCGTCATTTCACAGCGCAAATCCTGTTCACGAATCCAGTCAAGCAAGGCTGTGTCCTTCAGCAAGGGCCGCGTACCCTGCCCGCCCGGGACGATCAGCAAATCCGGTGGGGGACAATTTTCCAGCGAGAAGTCAGGATTCACGCTAAGGCCATTGCGGGCGATGACCGGACCCGCCACATGGGCCACCGTGCAGACACGAAAGGGCGGCGGATCGCTGCGGCTTGAGGCGACGGAAAACACTTCGTAGGGCCCGCAGAAATCCAGCACTTCCACGTCGTCAAAGATCAGGATGGCCACCACCCGCGTTTCATTCACAGGGCACTCCTTCCAAAGGCGCGCCTTCCAGACGCAACAACCAGCGCTTGCTCTCGATTCCCCGCGCCCCACTGTAACCGGTCAGTCGGCCGTCGCTGCCGACGACCCGGTGACAGGGGACCACAATCGGCACTGGATTGCGTCCCAGCGCCTGGCCCACGGCGCGGCTGGCGCGAGGCGACCCCATCTCGCGGGCGATGTCGCCATAGCTGCGCAGTTCGCCGGCCGGGATGGCGCTGGCCCGACGCAGTACGCGTTGCTGAAAGCGGGTCATCTCGCCCAAATCGACGGGAAGGCGAAAGCGGACCTGGCAGCCGTCAAAGTAGGCGATGAGTTGCTCCTGCGCCTCACGCAGGGCATCGGGGTTGCGCCTCGACCTGGCCCTGGCCGGCAAGCGGGCGCGAAAATTGTCTTCCGAAACGCCAAACGCCAGCCGGCACAGACCCGTCTCGCTTTGGGCCAGGTAAAGTTGACCCAGGGGCGAGTCTATTTCGGACCACTCCACCAGCGGCGCCGTGCGGGAGAACCAGTTCAGCACACGCTCCCGCGATCGATTCATTCCACTTGCACTTGCATTTGCGTTCATGCTTCCTCCAGTTCACGGCGCAGACGACGAACACCCAGCGATACGTTGGCCCTTGCATTTGCCTCGCTGCAACGCAACACGCATGCCAGTTCCGAGTAGCGCAGTTCATGACCGAAACGCAACAGGACCGCCGCGCGCTGCCGGGGTGGCAACGCGCCAACTTTCTCCAGCACCAGGGCCAGTTCCTCCCCATGTTCCAGTTGCTCCAGCGCTGTGCGCGCCTCATCCGGCACGTCCAGATCCTCCGGCAAGGGGACCTCCCGGCGAGCGCTGCGCAAGGCACTCAGGGCGCAGTTGGTGGCGATGCGATAGAGCCAGGCGCGCACGTTGCTGTTTGGGCGCAGACGGTCGAATGCCCCCCAGGCGCGCAGCCAGGTCTCCTGCGTCAAGTCGGCGGCGTCGGATGTCGAGCCACCTGCCATCCGCCGCAGGTAACGGTAGAGCTCATCGTGGTGAAGTTCGATCAGGACTTCGAAGCGGACCAGGACACATTCCCCCTCTGTTTGTCTCTATAACCCACTAGAGGGCCGTTTGTGAAAGAAGAGGCTGTCTTCTTGTGCCGCAAGGCAGCGTCGCGCCGGTGCCACCCCCGTCTTAAGGCACCGGCAGTGCCGTCAGTGAATCGCGTCTGCCGTCATTCGGCCAGAGAGAGCGTCCCGTCGTCCACCAGGCGCACGAAACGACGTTTGCCCACCTGCAACACGGCCGGCAACATGTCCGGAGTCACAATGGCCTGCACGTCGCGGATCTGAACGTCGTTCAGGCGGACGCCGTTTTGCCTCATCAGGCGCCGCGCCTCGCCCCCACTGTTGACCATGTTCAGGCGGCGCAAAAGATCGAGCACGCGCTCTTCGCCCTGCAGCGCGACCTCGTCGATTTCCTGGGGAACGCCCCCGCCGCGGAATACGTCATCCCAACGCGCCCGCGCGGCGTCTGCATCGGCCGGGCTGCAGAAGATGCTGACGATTTCCTGCGCCAGCTGCAGCTTCACCTCGTTGGGATGCAGACTGCCATCCTGCAGTCCGTCTGCCAGCGCATCCAGCTGCGCCGGCGACCAGCCGAGAATCAGTTTGTGATAGGCGGGCATGGCCAGGTCCGGCACGCTCATGACCTTGCCAAACATGTCCCAGGGTTCAGCCAGCAAGGGAATGTGGTTGCCCATGCTCTTGCTCATCTTGGCCTCGCCATCCGTGCCTGGCAACAACTCCCCCATGATGAGCGCGATTTGCGGCTTTTGGCCCAGCGCTTGTTGCAGCTTGCGTCCGGCGACAAGAATGTTGAAGAGCTGGTCCTGCCCGCCAACCTGAACGTCGGCCTCCTGGGCGACGGCGTCATAGCCCTGCATCAGACCGTAAAAAAGTTCGTGCAGGAAGATGGGAACGCCCGCATCGAGCCGCTTGCGGAAGTTCTCGCGCACCAGAAATTGCTGCACAGTGAAGTTGCTGGCCAGGCGAATGATGTCCGCGAAGTCCAGCGGCGACAGCCACTCGTCGTTGTAGCGCACGCGCGTCAGTTGCGGGTCGAGAATTTTAAAGGCCTGCTCGGCGTAAGTGCGGGCATTCTCCTGCACCTGCTCGCGCGTCAACTGTTCGCGCGCCTCTTCCTTGTCTGAGGGGTCGCCGATCAAACTGGTGAAGGAACCCACCAGAAAGGTCACGTCATGCCCCAGTTCCTGGAACTGACGCAATTTGCGCATGGTGATGGTATGCCCGAGATGCAGGTCCGAAGTGCGCGGGTCATAGCCGCAGTACACGCGCAGGGGACGACCCTCCCGTTCGGCCTCCAGCAGACGCTGGCGAAGTTCCGCGCGCATGGTCTCCGTGGTCTCGGCGTCGCCCGATTCCGCGCCGGACATCAGCACGTCGACCTGTTCGTCAATCGTTATGGTGGTATTCGCTGTCGTCACGCTGCGTAAACCTCTCTTCCTGCAGGCGGGGCGAGTATAGCACAGCGCCGTTTTAGCTTTCCGGAATTCGCTGCAACCACATGGCGGACAGTGCCGGCAGGTCCAGCATCAGGCTGAATTCCTGACCGTGGACGGGCCGGGCCTCCGCGTGAAGCGGGCCGACGGCGCCGGCCCCGCTGCCGCCATATTGCGGATCATCGCTGTTGAGCAAAACGGCATAACTGCCGGCTTGCGCCACGCCAAATCGGTAGTTTCGCAGGGGCTCGTGGGAAAAGTTGCAGAGCGCCAGCACCGACTCTGCAGGATCGTTGCCCTGGCGGCTCCAGGCCAGCGTACTGTGTTGCGCGTTGTGCACGTCGATCCAGCGGAAGCCCGCGTCCTCGAAGTCCCGTTGCCACAGCGCCGGCAGCGAGCGGTAGAGATGATTGGCCCGGCGCACCAGCTCATACAGTCCACGATGATGCGGCCACTGCAACAGGTTCCAGTCAAGGCCCCGCGTTTCGCTCCATTCCTGCCATTCCCCCAGTTCCAGGCCCATGAAGGCCAGTTTCTTGCCCGGGTGCGCCAGCATGTACAGGTACAGAGCCCGCAGGGTGGCGAATTGCTGCCACCAGTCGCCGGCCATCTTGCCCAGCATCGATCCCTTCAGATGCACGACCTCATCGTGCGAGAAGGGCAAGACGAAATTCTCGCTGAAGGCGTACATCAGGGAAAAGGTGATGCGTTCGTGCAGCAGGTGCCGGTCGGCCGGATGTGCCCGCAGGTATGCCAGGGTGTCGTTCATCCAGCCCATGTTCCACTTCAGGGTAAAGCCCAGACCGCCGGCGTCCACCGGCAGCGACACGCCGGGCCAGGCGCTCGATTCCTCGGCGATGGTGATGGCGCCCGGCACCTCTCCGTGCACTGCCACGTTGAAGTCCTGCAAAAAGCGAATGGCGTCAAGGTTTTCGTGGCCGCCCTCTTCGTTGACCAGCAAATCACTGCCCTCACGCCCGAAATTGAGATACAGCATCGATGACACGGCATCGACCCGCAGACCGTCCACGTGATACGTCCGCAGCCAGAATAGTGCGTTGGACAAGAGGAAGTTGCGCACTTCGTTGCGGCCGAAGTTGAAAATACGCGTTCCCCACTGCGGTTGTTCGCCCAGGCGCGGATCGGCGTGCGAGTAGAGATGCGTGCCGTCAAAGCGGGACAGACCGTGCTCGTCGCGCGGGAAATGCGCCGGAACCCAGTCCAGCAGGACGCCGATCCCCGCCTGATGACAGGCATCGACAAAGGCCATGAAGTCCTGCGGTTCTCCATAGCGGCTGGACAGGGCATGGTAGCCGCTCACCTGATAGCCCCAGGAGGCGTCCAGCGGGTGTTCGGCCAGGGGCAAAAACTCCACGTGCGTGTAACCCATGTCACAGAGCCATGGAATCAGTTGCTGCGCCAGTTCCCGAAAGTTAAGCAGGCTGTTATCGGGATGGCGGCGCCAGGAACCGGCGTGAATCTCATAGATGAGCACCGGACGCCGCAGCAGGGCGTCGACGGAGCGCCTTGCCATCCAGGCCTCGTCGCCCCAGGCGTATCCACCCAGGTCCGTGACGATGGACGCAGTCTTTGGCCGCAATTCGCTGCGGAAGGCGTAGGGGTCCGCCTTTTGCGCATTGTAGTTGCCGTAGCCGACGACGTCATATTTGTAGGCCGCGCCGGGGCCGGCCCCGGGCAAAAAGAGTTCGTGAATGCCACTGTCGCCCCGCGGCTGCATGGGGTGCAAACGGGGGTCCCAGTTGTTGAAATCTCCAACCACGCTGACCCGCCAGGCGTTCGGTGCCCAAACAGCGAAATTGACGCCGGTCACGCCATGGCAGTTGCGCAGATGGGCGCCAAGTTTCCCGTAGCTGTCGTGCCAGGTCCCCTGGCCGTAGAGATAGCGATCGTAGTCCGTCAGCAGGGCCTCGCGAAAGGCGTAGGGGTCGGCGAAACGGGAACTCCGGCCCGCCCGGTTTTGTTCCTCGAAGCAGTAGCGCGACCAGTCGCCCTGGACGGTCGCCGTGAAGTATCCGTCCCTCTGTGTTCGCTGCAGCCGGACGCGCTCGCCAGTTCCTTCGTTGCGGGCGAAGAGTTCCCGGGCCTGCGGGCGAAACGCCCGCAATCGCAGTCGACCTTCGCCAATCGGCTGCGGCCCCAGGACCTCGAAGGGCTGTCCGCAGCTGCCTTCAGCAAGCGCCGCGACCAGGTCATCCTGCCTGCCGGTTCCCTGCCTGTCGTGTTCCATGGTCAGGATTATGACGGGCCGCCTTTCCCTTGTGAAGAGCAGGCATTTTGCCTATACTTTTGGCCTGTCAAACCGTCCTCCCCACAAGGTCCCCCTATGAAGCGCATGAGCAGCAGTGAGGCGCGCGCGGCCTTTCTGGACTACTTCGCCGACAGGCAGCATCAGGTTGTCGCGTCCTCCTCTTTGGTCCCTGGCAATGACCCCACCCTGCTCTTCGCCAATTCAGGCATGGTGCAGTTCAAGGACGTCTTCCTCGGGAACGAGCGGCGCGACTATCGTCGGGCGACCACGTCGCAAAAGTGTCTTCGCGTCAGCGGCAAGCACAACGATCTGGAAGAGGTGGGCCCCTCCCCCCGCCATCACACCTTCTTTGAAATGCTGGGGAACTTCAGTTTTGGCGATTACTTCAAACTGGAAGCCATGCAAATGGCCTGGGAGTTGCTGACGGTCGTCTACGGGCTGCCAACCGAGCGACTCGCCGTCACCGTCTACGAAAGAGACGATGAAAGTTACGAGCTCTGGCGGGACGCCATCGGCATCGATCCACAACGAATCGCCCGCCTCGGGCCGGACGACAACTTCTGGCAGATGGCGGAGACCGGCCCCTGCGGCCCCAACAGCGAGATTCACTGGGACAAGTTCCCGGAGCGCGGCGAGGCCGGCATCATCGCCTCGCTGGAAGCCGACGACGACCGCTTCCTTGAGCTCTGGAACCTGGTTTTCATGCAATTCAACCGAACGAAGCCAGACCCCGATCACAGCGGCGCCTGGGACGCGCCCTTGCCCAGGCCCGGCGTGGACACCGGTCTCGGTCTGGAGCGAATCACAAGCATTCTGCAGGGCGTGGACGTCAATTACGATACAGACCTCTTTCTGCCTGCGATTCAGGCCCTGCAGTTCCTGACCGGCCACAGCGATGCCGAGCGGGACGCTGACATCGTTCCCTATCGCGTAATCTCCGACCACATGCGGGCCGCCGTCTTTCTCATCGCCGACGGCGTGCTGCCCGGCCCCAAAGGACGCGACTCAGTGACCCGCCTGGTCATTCGTCGCGCCGCGCGCTTTGGACGCAAACTGGGTTTCGACGGCCCGTTTCTGGCGCAGATTGCCAACGCCGTTATTGAGGTCATGGGCGGTCACTTCGTGGAACTGGTCGAACGCCAGTCGGTGATTTGCGGCGTCATCACGCGGGAGGAAGAACGCTTTCATCGTACGCTGGGGCGCGGGCTGGGCGAGCTGGACAACATGCTTGACGACCTGCAGGAGAGCGGGAACTGCACCCTGCCGGGAGAGCGGGCCTTTTACCTCACGGCGACGCTCGGCCTGCCCGTGGAAGTCATTCGCGACGTCGCCTCCGAGCGCGACATGCAAGTCGACCTCGCCGGATTTGAAGCCGCGCAGCAGCGACACGCGCTCGTAAGCGGCGCCGGTCAGGCGATGGGCGCGTTGGAGGGCAACGAAGCCTGGCAGGCCATGTACAGCGACCTGCAGAATTCCAATGACATCGTGTACGACCCCTACGGGCTGCCGGAGAGGAAGACGCGGCTGCTGGCCCTGTTGCAGGGAGCCCGGCCCCTCGCCGAAGCCATCGCCGGCGATCGCGTGGAAGTGGTGTTGGCCGAAACGCCCTTTTACGTCGAGGCGGGCGGCCAGGTCGCCGATCGCGGCGTCATTCATGGCGATGGCTGGACAATCGACGTCGAGGACACGCGCCAGCCGGTCGAAGGCCTCGTGGTGCACCTGGGTGAGGTCATTGAGGGCCGTCCCCGGGCCGGTGAAGAGGCTGTGGCTGCCGTGGATGTCCAGCGGCGTCTGGACGTAACCCGCAATCACAGCGCAACCCATTTGTTGCATGCTGCCCTGCGGCATCAGCTGGGTGAACAGGTCCAGCAGCGGGGATCGCTGGTCGCTCCTGACCGGCTGCGCTTCGACTTCGTTCACGATGGCCCCGTCAGCGACGGCGAATTGCGGCGCGTGGAAGCCGAGGTCAACGACGCCATTCTGTCGGACCTCTGTGTCGAGGTGGCCTTCAAGCCCCTGGCCGAGGCGCGCGCAGATGGCGCGATCGCCCTTTTCGGCGAAAAGTACAGCGACATGGTGCGCACCATTGGCATCGGCAACGGGGACAGTCGTTACAGCTATGAGCTTTGCGGGGGGCTGCACGTCGCCCGCACCCAGGCGATCGGGCAATTCCGTATTCTCTCGGAAGGCAGCGTGAGCGCCGGCGTACGACGGGTTGAGGCCGTCACGGGTCGCGCCGCGCAGGACTATGTCCAGGGTGCTCTCGCGCAACTGGGAGAGTTGGCCAGGTCCCTGGGCGGCAGCAGGCGGGAGTTGCCGGAACGACTGGCCGCCCTGCAGAAGGAACTGGGTGACAGTCGTCGCGAACTCGCTGCCCTGCGACGAGAGATGGCCCACCATGAATTCGCCAGACATCTGGATGACATCGAATACGCCGGCGATTTGCCCTTTCTCATCGCCCGGATGGACAGCCAACCGATGGAAGCCCTGCGAGAACTGGCGGACGCCTTTCGTCAGCAGGTGCCGGACGGCGCGTTGATTCTTGGAGGCGTCTACGAAGAGCGCCCCCTGTTGCTGGTTGCCGTCGCCCGCGAGCGCGTGAAACAGGGCTTGCATGCCGGCCAGATCATCCGTCCCCTGGCCAAACGGGTTGGCGGCGGCGGTGGCGGACGGCCCGACATGGCCCAGGCCGGCGGCCGCGATGCCGAAGCCCTGCCACAAGCGCTCGCCGACGCCCGCAACCTGATCATGGACCACTGGCAACCGGCCTGACATGCCCCGCCCGGAGTTGTTGCAACTCGAGCGCAATGAGGACGTGGCTTCCGTTCGCAGTCGCCTGCTGCCCCTGGCGAGCAACAAATTGCTGCTGGTCTGGCCTGTCCGCGGCACGGCGCTTACGCGGCGGCTCGAACTGGTGCTGGTGCAGCGCGAGGCGCAGCGGCTCGGCATCCAGCTCGCCCTGTTGACCCAGGATCCAGATGTTATTCGTCATGCCCGCGAACTCAACCTCAGCACCTTCGCCACGGTTGGCGCCAGCGAACGCGGTCGCTGGAAACGGGGACGAGCCCGTCTTTTGTCGCCGCAACGCCTTGCGACGTCCAACGGGTCACAGCCGGCAGGACCGGAAGAATCCGCCATCGCCCGCGTTCAGGCTGCCAGAAAAGAGCCGCCACGGGTGCTGCGGCTGACGGGGGGCATCGTCTTGCTTCTGGTCGTGCTGGCGTTGGTGGCTGCGGCAGCCCTGCTCATCGTGCCGGAGGCGACCGTAACCATTTTGCCGGCCCGCAGTCTCGTTCAGGCTGAAGCCCTGATCACTGCCGACCCCGAAGCCCTTGCTCCGGACCTGGTCGATGCCATTGTTCCGGCCCTGCCCCTCAGCATCACCGTGGAGCAAGGCGCCAGCATGCCGCCCGGTGGCCGACAGGTGCTTTCCTCCACCCTGGCCAGGGGTAGCGTCACTTTTGTCAACCTCGGCAGTGACCCTGTGGTCATACCCACCGGCACCCTGGTGGGAACCGCCGGCGCCAGACCAGTCTGGTTTCATACGCTCACCGGCGGCACGCTGGAAGCGGGAGCGGGCAGCCAGCTTGAACTGCCGGTCGAGGCAGGAACAGATTTCCCTGGGGCCGTCGGAAACGTTGACAGAGGACACATCAATACCCTGGGCAGTGAACTTGCACCTTACGTCAGTGTGCGCAATCTGCAACCCACCAGCGGCGGCAGCAGCCGCTCCGTCGGCATCGTGTTGCCGGAGGACCAGGAGCGTCTGTTGGCCACAGCCCGACAGCAAATCAAGTCACAGGCCTACATCTCCCTGCTTTCGCGCCTGGACGAAAACCAGTATCTCATCCTCGAATCGATCAATCTGGCCACCGAACGTAGCGACTGGACCCGCTTTAGCGCCGCTCCAGGCGACGCGGCGGAGTCCCTGCGACTTGACATGAAGGCGATCGTTGAAGCCGTAGCCATCGACGAAAGCCATGCGCAACAGATCTTGCTGGGGCGATTGCAGTCCCAGGTCGAACCCGGCAGCAACTTGCTGATGCATACGATTCATCACGACCGCGGTCCGGTCGTCAGCGATTACGCCGACGGACTCATTCGCTTCTCCCGCAGCGCTCACGGACTTACTGAAAGCGTCATCGATACCGCTGCCCTGAGGCAGCAACTCGGCGGGCTCACACCGGCCGAGGCGCGGAGCCTCATCCACCGCAACTGGCCGCTGCAACCGGGAACGACAGCGCTGGTTGAGATCACGCCGGCGTGGCCCGGGCGCCTGCCTTTCCTGCCCTTGCGAATTCGGGTCCTGCTGGCGGAACAGACATGAAACTGCTGGCAATCGACCACGGAGAACGTCGACTGGGGCTGGCAACCTGCGACAGTAGCGGGCTGGTTGCCCGCGAATTGACCATTCTGCCCCGCCGTACACGCAGGGAGGATTTCGCGGCAATCCAGGAGCACGCCGCCAGGGAAGGGGCCCGCGCCCTGCTGGTGGGACTGCCGCTGAACGACCTGTCCGCCAGGCGCGAGAGGGAACGCTGCACCATTGTGCGCCGCTGGGCCGGGCGATTGGCGCGCGCCACAGGCCTGCCGGTGACTCTCTGGGACGAACAACTCTCCAGCATCGAGGCGCAGCAACTGGCCCGCGCGCGCAAACGCGGCCCGCGCGCGCCGATCGATGACCTGGCCGCCCGCGTCATCCTGCAAAGCTATCTGGATGCCCTGCGCGACGGACTTGCCGGTGAGCCCGAGCAGATTATGGCGACGTCACCGCCGGACTCACAGGGCGTTTAGGCCGGAAAGGGCTTCCTCCAGTCCGCCCGCATGGTCAAGCAGAAGCTCATCCGCGCCATGACGACTGCAGGCCTGCAGCCCCAGCGGCAAGCCGTTGCCCGCGCGTCCAGCCGGAATGCTCAGGGATGGCAGACCGGCATGCGTCCAGGGCAGATTCATGACCGGATCACCGGTGTAACCAATGCCTGCGGGCGCCGGCCCAATCGCTGGCGGGCTGAGCCACAGATCGATGCCGGCAGAATCCATCCTCTCGTGCAGGTCCTGGCGAGTCCTCGCCTGGCTGGCGCGGGCGCGCTCCGCCCTGACCGAATCAACCTTCTGACCCTTACGGATGAGTTCAGCCGTGCCGGAGCGGTACGAGGCCTCGTGGGCTTCGAACCAGAGTTCATGTTCCCGCGTCATCTCGTACGCCATCAGGGACCGGTGTAAATCCTCCATGGAAACATGGTCTTCAAACAGGGTCACGCGCTGAACCGCGTAGCCGGCGCGCTGCAAGACTTCCAGCTGCGCTTCGTAACCGGCACGCCCCTCGTCATCCAGCAACTCCAGCATGGGTCCTGTCAGCGCAGCAAGAACTGGCTTCATGGCAGCGCGAACATCGCGCCAGTTGCGACACAGCACTGATGCAGCCAAACGCATGCCGGCCACGTCCTGAGTAAACAGTCCCACATGGTCAAGCGAGCGGGCGACGTAGACCACGCCCTCCGCATCGATGCGGCCGAAGCCTGGTTTGAACCCCACCACGCCGCAAAATGCTGCCGGCCGAATCACCGAGCCAATGGTCTGTGATCCCAAAGCCAGCGCGCACTCTCCTGCCGCTACCGCCGCCGCCGAGCCGCTGCTGCTGCCGCCGGGCGTGTGCGCCGGATTGTGCGGGTTCCGCGTCGGCCCAGGCTCGAAGCAGGCGAATTCGGTCGTGACGGTCTTGCCCAGCACCAGCGCCCCGGACCGTTGCAATCGCGTGACGCAGTCCGCCTGCGCGGACTCAAGGAGGCCCGCGGGCAAGGCACTGCCGGCGCGCGTAGGCAGACTGTCCACCCTGTAAATGTCCTTGACCCCCAGCGGAATGCCAAAGAGGGGAGGTCGCGTTTCCGGCTCGGGCCAGCGCTCCAGAACGGCCTCCGCCGCGCGCATGACCCGTTCATGGCGTCCCGGCTCGGGAAGAAAGGCCTGAAGCCGCGGGTCCATGTCGTCCAGACGCTTCAGGACCATCTCTGTGAAGGCGAGCAGATCGATTTCGCCGCAGCGCAATCGCGCGGCGGTCGGCGCCAGGGGCATGGGATGCAGCATGCAACACCTTTCCGCTTAATCTCAACAATTGTATCGTGGCGGGGATTCTTGTCAGAATACTGACGGGTTCACGGCAACAGGAGTCCTTGTTGGCCAATCGTGGCACATGCCTGCTGCTCACCGCAGCGGCGATATTCTTTCTGTTCATCGGGCTGTCCCTGCCCGTCCTGTTGTCCGGCAATGCCGGCGGAGTCGGCGGGCTGCTGCGGCGCGGGCTCACGCGCATCGCCCTGCTGACGCGTAGTGATGAATTGTCGCGTGCCATCGGCAGCGACTCAACGCCCGTCCGTTTCGAGGTGCAACATGGCACTACGGCCAGCGCAGTCGCGCAGCAACTCCACGGTGCCGGCCTGATTCACGACGACCGGCTCTTCGTCGACTACGCTTTCGCCAGCGGTCTGGACGTGCAATTGCGGGCTGGCGTTTACTTCCTCAACCAGGCCCAGGCCATCCCCGCCATCGCGCAGCAGCTGGCCGATGCCTGGGGCGCCGCCCTGCGCCTGCGCATCTTTCCAGGCTGGCGTCTGGAGCAGGTCGCTGCGGCCATCGACGGCCAAAATCGTCTGGGCTTTAGCGGCGCGGAGTTCCTTCAACTGGCGGGCCCCAACGCCTGGCTGGACCCGGAGCAGGCTGCCCTGACCGGCCTGCCCCCTGGAGCATCGCTGGAGGGCTACCTCTTCCCGGACGATTACAGTCTGCCGCCCAATTTAACGGCGCTCGGGCTGCGCCAGGCGTTGATCCAGCAATTGCTCGCCCGGGTGACGCCCCGGATGCTTGCCGATGCGGCCGCCCAGGGCTTCACCTTGCATGAAGTGCTGACTCTGGCGTCGATCGTCGAGCGCGAATCACTGCATGAGGACGAAGACGCGCGCATCGCCGGCGTCTATCGTCGCCGTCTGGCGATCGGCATGAGGCTGGAAGCAGACCCCACCGTGCAGTATGGCCTGGCGCCGCAAGCCGGGACCTGGTGGCCGCAGATCACCCAGGCGCACTACCGCTCGGTGGACTCGCCATGGAACACCTATCTCCATGGCGGGCTGCCGCCGGGGCCCATCGCCAGCCCGGGCCTGTCGGCCATCCACGCCGCGATTTACCCGGCTGAAGGCGACTCACTTTTCTTCCGGGCCGCCTGCGACGGCAGCGGTTACCACAACTTTGCGCGCAGCTTCGAGGAGCACCTCGCCAACGCCTGTCCTGCCTGAAGACTCAGGCCTGCAGAGGACCTCGCTTCTGCCGCCGTCCGTGAATCTCTCCCAACACGAGCGGCAGCGGCGCGACGTCTTCCTGCGACAGCGGGATGAGGCCAACCAGTTCCTCGCGACAGCGCATGAGGCTCTCCTCGCTGTTGGCGTGAATCGTCACGAGGGGGTCGCCGGCAGCCACACGTTGACCCACCTTGACGTGTACCCACAGACCGGTGGCGTGGTCCAGTTCGTCGCCCTTCGATTCGCGGCCAATGCCCAGGGCGAAGGCGGCGTGGATGACGCCGCGCGCCGGCACCGCCTTCACAACACCCGGTCTGGCGGCGGTAAGGGTTTCAACGAGACGGGCCGTCGGCAGGCGTTCAGGCTCGTCCACCATGCCCACGTCACCGTCCTGGGCGTTCACCATGTCCCGAAATCGTCGCAGGGCAGCCCCGGAATCCAGGCTCTCGACCAGGGCATCACGTACCTCGCCAGGATCTTCCCAACGCCCCCCCTGCCCCGCCAGTCTCAACATGTGGCCGGCGATGATCAGGCAATGCTCACGCAGGTCTTCAGGCCCGCCACCGCGCAGCGTGTCCAGCGCCTCCCGCACCTCCAGGGCGTTGCCCACGGCCCCGCCGAGCGGCTGGTTCATGTTGGAAATCACGGCGATGACATCCCGTCCGGCATCCTCGCCGATGGAGACCATTTGCTGCGCCAGTTCGCGACCCTGGTTCGTCTCGGTCATGAATGCGCCCTCGCCCACCTTGACGTCCAGCACGATGCCGTCGGCGCCGGCGGCGATTTTCTTGCTCATGATGCTGCTGGCGATGAGGGGAATGCTGGGCACAGTTGCCGTGACATCGCGCAGGGCATAAATGAGTCCATCCGCCGGCGCCAGTTCCTCGCTTTGCCCGGCGATCACCAGGCCCACTTCCCGCGCCTGGCGGGCAAAACGTTCCGTCGCCAGGGTGACGTTGAAACCCGCGATGGATTCCAGTTTGTCCAGCGTACCGCCCGTATAACCCAGCGCGCGGCCGCTCATCTTGGCCACCGGCACGCCACACGCGGCCACCATCGGCAACACCACCAGTGAGGTCTTGTCACCGACCCCGCCTGACGAATGTTTGTCCACCGCATAGCTTCCCAGCATGTCCCGCAATCGCAGTTCCACACCGGAGCGCACCATGGCCTGGGTCAGTTGCGATATCTCCGCCCGCGTCATGCCACGCAGCAAAATGGCCATCAACAGGGCCGACACCTGGTAATCCGGCAATGTGCCGGCCGTGTAGCCACCAATGACCCAGGCGATTTCGTCCCCGGTCAGTTCGGCGCCATCGCGTTTGCGTTCCAGAATGTCGATCATTCGCATGGATCTGCCTCCCCCGACTGCGCCGACTCTGGCGCAAGCGGCAGCGACTCGCAAGACTCTGCTATACTGCCGCGAGCGTCGGACGGGAACCTGCCATGCCTGAAAACAAGCGCCCGGTCACTGCCGAAGACCTGTTTCGCCTCGTCGTGGTTGAAGAACCGCGCATCAGCCCGGACGGCCGCTACGTGGCCTGGGTGCGGCAGCAGGCACAGAAATTCAGCAACGATTATCGCCGTGACATCTGGCTGTCGTCCCGGGACGGCGCAACCTGCGTCCAGTTGACGCGCGGCGGCGCCGACAGCAGTCCGCGCTGGTCGCCGGACGGCAGGTCGCTCGCTTTCGTCTCAGCGCGCAGCGGCAGCGCCCAGCTTTATCTTTTGCCGGTTGCGGCGCCGGGCGGGGAGGCGCGTCAGTTGACCAACATGCCTCGCGGCGTCAGCAACCCCGTCTGGTCACCGGACGGGCGTCGCATCGCCTTCCTTGCGCCCTGCAACGAGGAAGAGCGCAAACGCGAAGACCAGGGTGTAAAGGAACCGGATGCAAGTGATGAACTGGCGGCGCGCCACGCAGCGGAGCGTCTCGCACAGCAGGAAGAGCAGAGCCACGACCCGCGCGTCATCCGTCATATCCCCTATCGCGAGGGAACGACCTTCCGCGACGGGCGTCACGCACAGATCTACGTCATTGAGGTCGGCGATGCAGACGGCGCTACCTGCGAGGCCCGTCGCCTGACGAATGTTGCTACCGACTACAGTTCGCCCGCCTGGGAGGCGGACGGGGTACACCTGCTGTGCATCCGCAGCGCGCATCCCGATCGTCCCGAGCCGCGGCGCTGGACCAGCCTGTATCGCATAGACCTGGATGATGGCGCTGAAACAAGCCTCACGGGCGACGAGTTCAATTGCGCCGATGCGGCGCCCGCCCCCGCCGGCGATCAGGTCGCTTTCCTGCTCAAGGCGACCAGTCGCCAACCAGAGCGATTGTACCGGCTCGCCCTCGTGTCGGCCCTGGGCGGTGAGGTCCAGGTCCTTACCGAGGTCTTCGACCGGCAGGTCGATGAAGGCAGCCTGCGTTGGAGCCCGGACGGCAGGTCGATTGTCTTCAGCGCGGCCAGCGACGGATCGCGCCTTCTCTGGCGCCTGCGACCCGGTGACGAGCCGGAGGCACTTTTTGACGGCACGCTCGAGGTCCTCGACTACGATCTGGCTTCCGACGGCGCAGTCGCCTGCGTGATCAGCAGTCCGCAGGACCCGTCGGCCCTGCATTGGCTCGATGCAGGCAGCCAATCGTTGCGCAACCTGTCCCGGCCCAACGCCGACCTGCTCGACGAAATCCACGTGCAGACGGCCCGCGAACAACACTACAGCGCTGAAGACGGGACCGCCCTCCAGGGTTGGCTGATCCTCCCTCCCGACCATGAAGAGGGGATGCAGCACCCCCTGATCGTGCATATACATGGTGGGCCGCAGATGATGTACAGCCCCGCAAACCCGCCCCTGTGGCTTGAATGGCAATTGCACGCCGCGAACGGTTACGCCGTCTTTTTCTGCAACCCGCGCGGCAGCGACGGTTACGGCGAGGCCTTTCGCATGGCGCTGCACAACGCCTGGGGCGAAGTGGCGCAGGCGGACATCATGGCCGGCGTCGATCATGTGATCGCCGGCGGGCAAATTGATCCGGAGCGTCTTGCGGTAACCGGCGGCTCCTACGGCGGTTACATGACCGCCTGGATCATCGGCCACAGCGACCGTTTCCGCGCCGCCGTGGCCCAGCGCGGCGTCTACAACCTGCTCAGCTTTTACGGCGTCACTGACATCCCCCTGTTCCTCAGCGACCAGTTTGACGGCACGGCCACGCAGGACCCCGGGCTGTTGTGGCGACACTCGCCGCTGGCCCATGCGGATGACATCGCGACGCCTCTATTGATCATCGCCAGCGAATACGACTACCGCGTGCCGATCTCTGAAAGCGAACAGCTCTTTGCCTACATCAATTTGCGCGGCGGCGCGGTTGAATTCGTGCGCTATCCGCGTGAAGGGCACGAACACACCCGCAGCGGCGAACCGCGTCACCGCACCGACGGCCTGCAACGCGCGCTCGCCTGGTTCGATCGCCATTGCAAGAACGCCCAATGACCCTGGCGCCCTCGACCTGCGTCGTCACCGGCGGCGCCGGCTTCATCGGCTCGCACATCTCTGAACGCCTGTTGCGCGATGGTCACAGCGTTCGAGTCGTTGACAACTATCTGACCGGCTCGCCGGAAAACCTGGCGCACTTGCGCGACAACAGCCGCCTGTCTGTACATGAGCTTGACATTGCCGACGTGGAGGCCCTGGTCGGGGTGTTCGAAGGCGCCGATTTCGTCCTGCACCAGGCCGCGCTGCCCTCGGTGCCCCGCAGCGTGGCCAGTCCGGAGCAGACCTGGCAGCACTGCGCCACGGGGACCCTCAATGTGCTTGAAGCTGCGCGGGTGGCCGGCGTACGACGCCTGGTCAACGCCTCTTCCTCTTCCGTGTACGGCGATTCGCCGGTGGACAGCAAACATGAAGACCTGCCCATGCGACCCCTCTCTCCCTATGCCGCCGCCAAAATGGCCGGCGAGGCGCTCTGTCAGGCCTGGGGCAGGAGTTACGGTCTGGAGACCGTCAGTCTGCGTTATTTCAACGTCTACGGGCCGCGACAGGACCCGCTTTCGGACTATGCGGCGGTGATCCCGCTTTTCATATCCATCATGCTGGAGGGTCGGCGGCCGCCCATTACCGGCGACGGTGGCGAGACCCGCGGCTTCACCTACGTCGATGACGTGGTCGAGGGCAACCTGCTGGCGTTGACCGCGCCCTGCGCCGCGGGCCAGGCGATTAACGTCGGCAGCGGCACCAGCACCAGCATCCGGCAACTGGTCGAGGTCCTCAACAAATTGCTGGGCACGCAGTTGCCGCCGCAGTTCGTCCCACCGCGCCCCGGGGACATCCGTCATTCCCGCGCGGATATCAATCGGGCGCGGGAAATTCTGGGCTTCAACCCAATTGTTGACCTTGAAACCGGGCTAAAAAACACCCTGGACTGGTTCAGGGACAGGGCCGGTTGATTCAGCCGGGATAGCCGCCACTGGCCTCGATGGTGCCCCGCTCGCGGGCCACCCGCTCGCTGTAGTCGTCCGCGCGCAGGACCGCCAGCGGGTCCGGGTCGCGCCCCGTCTCGATGCGCACCTGGGCCAGCAGCGGGCGGACGTCGGTCTCAAAGGCCGCGGCCAATATGGCATGCCCGCCCAGGACGTCACCGGCCAGTTGCCTTTCGCGCAAAACATCCTGATCGACCAGGGTGGCTTTGGCAAAAGCCGTCTGGCAGTTGACCACGCTCAGAACCATGGCTTCCAGTTTGGGCTCGATGTTGTGGCTTTGGTCGATCATGTAGGCCACGTCGTCCGCCCTTGATCCTGCGCCGACCAGTTCGCAGAAGATTTCGAAGAGCTCAAAGGGGTTGTTGGTGCCGACGATCAGGTCGTCGTCCGCGTAGCGACGGGCGTTGAAGTGGAATCCGCCCAGACGACCCTCGTCCAGCAGGAAGGAGACGATGTGGGCGATGTTGGTCCCCTGGGCGTGATGGCCGGTATCCACCAGCACCTGGGCCTGCTCCCCTAGCTTCAGCGCCGTGGCGTAGGCCATGCCCCAGTCCGCCAGGTCCGTGTGGTAGAAGCCGGGCTCAAAAAACTTGTACTCGATGAGCATGCGGCCGCCCGCCGGCAGGTGTCGGTACGTCTCGGCCAGGGCCGCTTCCATACGGCGCTTGCGGTCGCGCATGCTGTCCTGGCCGGAATAGTTGCTGCCGTCGGCAAACCACAGGCTCAACAGATCGCTGCCGGTCAGCGCCATGATTTCGCAGCACTCAACCATATGCGCCACCGCCTCCTCGCGAACGGTCGGCGAGGGGTTGGTGATGCTGCCCAGGCGGTATTGCTCCTCCTGAAACACGTTGGGATTGATGGCGCCGATGCCCACGCCCTGTTCGGCGGCGAATTGCGCCAGCCCTTCCCAGTCGTCCACCTTGTCCCAGGGAATGTGCAGCGCGACGGTCGGCGCCACGCCGGTCAGTCGCTGGACGTATCCGGCGTCAGCCAGTTTCTCATGGATGTTGCGGGCCGCGCCGGGCCAGGAATAGACCTTGAAGCGCGTGCCGCTGTTACCGTAGCCCCAGGAGGGGGTCTCAATATGCTGTGCCTTGAGCCTGCGCTTGACGTCCTCGACGTCGATGCCCTGTGCGTCCAGTCTTTCCGCAAGCCTCTCGTAGTCCGCCTCATGCATGGCTGAACCTGCCTGTTCTGGTAAACTGTCATCCGCCAACCGGACAGAGGCTAGCGTTCGGACATTTGACTGTCAACCTGCCCGCATTGAGTCCCCTGGGAGAACTCAACCGTGGCGAAAACCTGTGATGTTCTGGCCATCGACATCGGCGCTGAATCCGGCCGGGTCATGCGCATCGGATTTGACGGCAAGCGCTTCCATATCGACGAGTTGCATCGCTTTCCCAATGTTCCGGTCATGGCCGGAGGCACGCTCTACTGGGACGTGCTGCGACTGTGGCATGACATCCAGACCGGGATCGAGGCGGCCGGCCCGGGTATGGCCGGGCTGGGCATCGACACCTGGGGCTGTGACTACGCCCTGCTGGACCGCGACGGAGAATTGCTGGGCAACCCGGTGCACTACCGTGACAGCCGCAACGAAGGGATGAGCGAACAGGTCTTTGAGCGCGTGCCCTGGCGTACGGTCTATGAACGCACCGGCATCCAGTTCATGGCCCCCAACACGCTGTTCCAGCTGGCCGGCATGGTCATGTCAGACAGCTGGCAACTCGCCAACGCAGACTGCTTTTTGCCCTTTCCCCAGCTCTTCAATTACTGGATGACCGGCGACCGCAGCGCTGAATTCACCCACGTGAGCACCATGCAAATCTACAACCCGCACACGAAAGACTGGGACTACGAGACCCTGGGGTCGATCGGCGTGCCGACCCACATTTTTGGCGACATCGTGCCGCCGGGCACACGACTTGGAGAGTTCCAGGGAATCCCGGTCTTTGCGCCCGCCAGTCACGATACCGGCAGCGCCGTCGTGGGCGTCCCCGCCACCCGTAACGATTTCGCCTATTTGAGCAGCGGCACCTGGAGCCTGCTGGGCCTGGAAATTCAGGAGCCGATCATCAGCGACGCTTCCTTCGCCGCCAACCTGACCAACGAAGGCGGCGTAGAGGGCACCTTTCGCTTTCTGGTCAACGTCATGGGCCTGTGGCTGGTACAGCAATGCCGGACGACCTGGGCGGCGGACGGTCGCGATCTGGACTACGGCCAGCTTACCGACGCGGCCCGCGCAGCGCCCCCCTTCGTCAGCCTGATCGACCCGGATGACGATCTCTTTTTTGCGCCCGGCGACATGCCGGCCCGCATCCGCGATTACTGCCGCGCCAGCGGCCAGCCGGTGCCGGAAAGCGTCGGCGCGGTCCTGCGCTGTGTCAACGAAAGTCTGGCGTTGAAATACCGGTACGCCCTTGATCGGCTGATCGCCGTTTCGGAGCAGCCCGTGGCGCAACTGCACATCATCGGCGGGGGTTCGCAAAATGACCTGCTCAACCAGATGACGGCGGACGCCACCGGCCTGCCCGTGGTCGCCGGCCCCGTGGAAGCCACGGCCCTTGGCAACGCCATCGTCCAGTTCATCGCGTTGGGAGAGATCGCCAACGTGGCCGAAGCCCGCAACATTCTCGCCGGCACCGTGGGCAGCATCACCTTCGAACCGGACGACGACGAGCGCTGGCATGGCGCTTTCCGGCGCTTTTGCGACTTGCTTGACCGGCAGGGTTCGTCATCGCCTGCCTGACCGCCGGCATCACCGTCGCACTTCCGACCGTATCGAACAGGAAATCTCCTTGAACACCCAAATGCAGCCTTCTTGCGAATCCTGCAGGACCCGGGACCTCAAATACTGGCGCAACCCGACCGGTGTTGCCGTCGATTTCGATACCCTCAGGTTTCTCTACGTCCCGGACCACGTTGAATCCCGCATGGTGGCGGACCTGGCCCTGCAGGTCTTCGCCTGGCAGAAGAAACATCGCGGTTCGGAGGACCAGATCACGCGGGCGGTGATGGTCACCATGGGAGGCATGTTGCCCGGCGTTCTGTTGCACGATCACCTCGCCTGGCACGCCGACCCCGACATTCCCGCCGTTGAATTCGGGACGCTGGGCGTCAAATATTATGCCGGCCCCGGTGTGCCCCTGGAGCGCCCGATCATCGTGCAAAACATGACCATCAACGTCCGCAACCACGTCGTCGGCGTGGTGGAAGACCTGGTCGATCTGGGGGGCACGGCGCGTTTCGTCGCCGACTATCTGGCGATCCACGGCGCCCGTGCCAGCGTGCTCATCGCGCCCTGGCTCAAGAACCGTGAGGTGCTCAACACGATGCCGGTCATCAACTTCGGTTTCGTGCCGGCCGATACCTGGATCATCATGCCGCGCGAGCGCGTGGAGACGCTCATCAAGCGGGTACCTCACTGGCGCGGCGGCGGCGGCGACCTGGCCGCCTGCGCCGCCAACCTGCGCAGCATTGGCTACCCGGACTATCTCATTGAGCAATATTTGCCGGCCGCCTTCGAAGCCTGAACCGGCGGCCTTCGCCCGACCAAACCGTCTAGCGATGCAGGTAAGTGGACCAGCCAAGGTACTTGTTGAAGGCCTCGTCAATCGCACCTGACACGCGAGCCTGGTTGACGGTCACGTGGTGCTCGTAGCCGTTTTCGCAGATGTAGGCCAACAGATCCTGAAAGCGCGGGACGCGCGCCACGCCGTAACCGCCGAAGGTGTGGACCGGGTCGTTGGTGAATTCGCCTTCACCGGCGTAGGCGACGATTCGCCCACTGAAGTCATCGGTCGAGATGCGTAGATAGGTGAAGGGCGAATCGCTGATGCGCCCGTAAATGGTGCCGTAGGTGTTCTCGACGCCCACCGATCCGGCGATGATTTCCTGATAGTCCATCACCGGGATGTCGTCGGTGAAGACGTCTTTCGGCAAATTGGAGCAGTGAAAGACAACCGCCTTGTCGGGGTCCTCACCGTAGTTGTTGTTCCAGTCCACCAGGGCGCTGGGCTTGCCGGAGGCCAGTTGCAGGGCCAGCATGGCCAGCGCGCCGACGATGTCGGTCTCGCAGGCGGAAGGGTTCAGGCTGTTGCTGCTCATGCTCATCAGCGTGCAGGGTACGACGCCGAAATACTCTTCCATCGAGGTCCAGCACTGAATCGCGGTGGCGTCCAGCTCGTTGTCCGCCATCCAGCCATCCAGCACCACGCCAAATTTGGCCATGCGCATGAGCGAAAGCTCGGGCACGCCTTCCGTGCGCGCGTAGGCGCGAATGCCGTCCAGCCGCGACTGCACCGCGCCGTCCGCATCCTCCAGACCTTCCACCCGGCCGAAGACCTCGGAGAGGTCCAGCGTCTCCACACTGATGCCCGCCTTGTCCAGCAACTTCTCGCTGAAACGGACGGTCTTGAAGGCCTCCGGGCGCGCGCCCATCATGCCCAGGCGCGCGCTGCGCATGCCCCGCACCACGCGGCAAATCGCCGCAAACTGCTCCAGGTCCGCGCGAAAGGCTGCGCCGGCCGGGTCCATGGTGTGCTGGCTGGTCAGGCTGTAGGAAATGCCGTACTGGCGCAGGTTGTTGCAGGCGCTCATTTTGCCGCAAAAGCTGTCGCGCCGGTCCGTGATGCCCATGCGGGTGGCGTCGTCGGGAAAGGCATGAATGAGCACCGGCACGTCCAGATTCGCCCAGCGCAGGGTGTTGGCGATGGCGCGTTCATCGCCGAAATTGGGCAAGGTTACCAACACTCCGTCAATCTGGTCCTGGTGCTGACGAAAGACCTCGGCACAAAGCCGCGACTCGGCCAGGGATTCGATGGCGCCGACGTTGGAGTCGCCCGCCGCCGGAAGGACGGCGCGAATGCCGGCGGACTCAAGTACGTCCAGCACCTGCTCGCGGCCGCTCTGCGCAAGATGAGCGGGAAAGAAGCCGCGATTGCCCACGATCACGCCCAACGTAACCGGTCTTTCGGTCAGGGTCGCTGCCGACTGCGACATGGGAAGCGTTGCGTTCATCATTCGCTCCTGTACACCATTTGGTCGTCAATACACGGTTTACCGGGTTGGATTGCCCCCGTTTGCCACCGTCGCCTGAGCCGGCGCTTCATGCCCGGACGGCGAGCCCTGCAAACGGGCCGCGCCACGCCATTCGCGCAAGGCGACCCGCGTGCCCTGCTCCACGTGAGCCTCCAGCCTTTCCCGAGCCGCCAAAATGCCGTCCGCGTAGTTCGGCAGCCACTGCGCCTGGGCCACGAGCATCTCGTCCGTCAGTTGCCAGATTTCCTCCGGATTGCAGACGGCGCCGGCCAGGGGATCATGCAGCATGGCCTGCTTGAGCAGGGTCACGTCGCCACGCACCGCCGCCTCCACCGCCATTTCCTGCACGCGTACGCTGGCCGAGCAGGTCGCCGCGCAGGCCAGGGGCAGGTCGCCCACCACCGGCATGTTGATGCCGTTGCCGTCCACGTAGCCAGGGATTTCCACGACGCAGCCATTCGGCAGGTTGCGGATGTGGCCCTGGTTGATCACGTTGAAGTGTCCGCGATAGGGTCGCCCGGTCTCCAGCCCTTCGATGATGTATGAGCCATGTTCCTCGCTGCGGTTGGCCGCGCTGAAAACAGGTGGGGTCTCTTCGAGCCAGGCCGGGAAATCCGTCTCAAACCAGTTGCGCCGCTCGCTGCAAACCCGCAGGTAGCCGCCGGTCTCGCCATTGATCCAGCGTGAAAGGTCGACCCACTTCGGTATTTCTTCCTCGCGTTTGCGATACCAGGGCAGATACTCGCCCAGATGCCCGTTGCTCTCCGTGCTGTAGTAACCAAAGCGTCGCAGCACGTCGATTCGCAGTTTCTCGGTGAATGCATAGTCGGGGTGGGAGGCGAAGAGCTCCGGCAGCAGGGTCAGCATGTCGCGGCCCTGCCAGCGAACCTGCAGGTACCAGGTCTGGTGATTGATGCCGGCGGCGACGATGTCCACGTCATCCTTGTGCAACGTTTCATCCGCGGCCAGCAGACCTTCACGCTGCGCCCAACGCTCGATGCAGCGGGTGATCTGCCAGTGTCCGCCCTGCACACCGTGACACAGGCCGATGGTGTTCACGCCGCCATATTTGTTGCAGGCCCAGGTGTTCATGGCCATCGGATTGCTGTAATTGAGAAAGAGCGCGTCCGGCCGGGCCATTTCGCGAATGTCGCGGCAAATGTCAAGCAGCGCGGGGATGCTGCGTTGGCCGTACATGATGCCGCCGGCGCAGAGCGTGTCGCCCACGCACTGATCGATGCCGTAGCGCAGGGGAATCTCGATGTCCTGCGCGAAGGCCTCCAGGCCGCCCTGACGAATGGTGCAAATCACGTAGTCTGCGTCGGCAATGGCTTGCCGCCGGTCCGTGGTGGCGCGGATTCGCGCCGGCAGGCCGTTGGCCGCAATGTCACGTTCCGCCAGTTGTGTGATCATGGACAGGTTGCGGGCGTCGATGTCCATAAAGGCAAACTGCGTGTCCCGAAACTCGGGCACGGCCAGCAGGTCACCCATCAATCGACGGGTAAACCCGATCGAGCCGGCGCCAATCATCGCGACTTTCAGGGGCATGGGGTCAACTCCGTCCTTCCGGCTGCCCGTAAACGTTCTGGTAACGTTCGTAAAGGCTGTCGACGTCCGGCTGCGTCAGGGGCACTGGCGCGCCCATCTGGAGCGCCGTCCAGACGATGCCGGCGTTGTCCTCGGTCATCACCGCCGCCTTGATCGCCGCCTCGGCCGACTTGCCAAGGGCAAAGACGCCGTGGTTAAGCAGCAGGCAGGCCGGGCTGCGGCTGTACTTCAGCACCTTGACCACCTCGTGCCCAATGGCTTCGCCGCCGATCAACGCGAAACCGCCACAGGGGACCTCCCCGCCAAATTCGTCCGCCATGGCCGTCGTCACGCAAGGAATCGAGCGACCCAGAACGGCAAAGGCGGTAGCGTAACGCGAGTGCGTATGGACGATGCCCTGCACCTGCGGCAACTGGCGATAGATGGCGCAATGCGAGGCAGTGTCTGTCGAGGGATTGTAGTTCCCTTCCACGACTGCCCCACCTTCGTCTACCACGACCATGCTGGCCGGAGTCAGGGTCTCGTAACGCAGGCCACTGGGCTTGATCACGATCAGACCGCTGGCCGGATCACGCGCGCTTAGATTGCCGCTGGTCCAGGCGACAAGATTGTTGCGCGGCAATTCCGCATGCAGTTCGCAAACCTCCTCGCGCAGCGCCCTGAGCTTCACCCTGCGCTCCGCGCGGCATGCCGCAGACCACGAAGGCGTTTCATCACGTCATTCCCGCCGCGGCCAAAATAGTCGTGCAGCTGCCGGTAATCAGCGTAGATCTCGTCGTAGACGGCGCGGTGGGCGGCGATCGGCTGCACGATTTCATCGCGCAGTTTGCCCATGGGACCCGCCGCCGCCTCAATACTGTCGAAGATGCCGGCCGCCACCGCGGCGTGCATGGCCGAGCCCAACGCCGGCCCCTGCGAGGAACCGGAGAGTCGAATGGTCTTGCCGGTGACGTCGGCGTAGATCTGTAGCAGCAAGGGGTTTTTCTCGGCGAGTCCGCCGGCGGCAACAATGTCGTCCACCGGGATGCCGGAGTCCTCGAACGCGCCGATGATTTCGCGCGTGCCGAAGGCCGTCGCCTCGATCAGGGCCCGGTAGATGTCCGGCGCCCGGGTCCCCAGCGTGGCGCCAATCAGCAAACCGCCGAGGTCCGCGTCCACCAGCACCGAGCGGTTTCCGTTCCACCAGTCCAGCGCCAGCAAACCATGTTCGCCTGGATTCTGCAGCGCGGCCTGTTCGCTGAGGTATTCGTGCAGGTCCATGCCCTCTGCCCGCGCGGCATCGTGGTATTCGGGCGGAACTGCCTCTTCCACGAACCAGGCGAAGATGTCGCCGACGCCGCTCTGGCCCGCCTCATAGCCATAGTAGCCCGGCAGGATGCCGCCGCGCACCACGCCGCACATGCCGGGCACTTCGCGCAACTCCTCGCTGACCAGCATGTGGCAGTTGGATGTGCCCATGATGATGACCATACTGCCAGGCCCCGTCACCTGCACGGCCGGCACGGTGACGTGCGCGTCGACGTTGGCGACGGCCACAGCAGTGCCCTGCGCCAGTCCGGTCAGCGCGGCGGCGGATTCGCCGAGGCCGCCCGCCCGCTCGCCCAGTTGCGCCAGGTCGCGGCTCATTTTGAGGTCAACGACGTCGGCCAGACCTTCGTTCAGGGCCGCGAAATAGTCCCGCTCCGGGTAGCCCTCATCCTGGACGAGCGCCTTGTAACCCGCTGTGCAGGCATTGCGCGTTTCCACGCCACAAAGCTGCCAGATGACCCAGTCGGCCGCCTCAATCAGGCGATCGGCCGCATGGTAAATTTCCGGCGCTTCTTCCAGAATCTGCAGCGCCTTGCTGAAAAACCACTCCGACGAAATCTTGCCGCCGTAGCGCGGCAGCCAGGCCTCACCGCGCGCTTCCGCTACCGCATTGATGCGGTCGGCCTGGGGTTGCGCGGCGTGGTGTTTCCACAGCTTGATCCAGGCGTGAGGTTCCCCGCGCCATTCATCCAGAAAACAAAGCGGCGTGCCGTCCGCCCTCACGGGCAGCATGGTGCAGGCAGTGAAGTCGATGGCGATGCCCACAACCTCGGCCGCAGAGACACCGCCTTCGCGCAATACCGCAGGGATGGTGTTGCCCAGCACGTCCAGATAGTCCTGCGGGTCCTGCAGGGCCCAGTCCGGCGGCAGGGGCCGGTCGCTGCCGGGCAGACTGCGGTCGATCACGCCGTTGGCATAGTCATGGACCGCGCTGGCCACCTCGCGGCCATCACGCGTATCGACCAGCAGGGCTCGCCCCGATTCGGTGCCAAAGTCCACGCCGATGGTGTACATCTCATCTCCAGGCGGCGAATTGTCAGGCAAAGTCTAGCATCTGCATCGGAATCTGCCATTCCCGCGTGAAGCACTGTATCATGACGCCGTCGAGGATGGACGTGGAAAGGCTTCAGCGTGCCGCCCCTTTACCTGCCGGAAGACCGATATCTTGACCCCGCCAACCGCGACGTGGCCCTGCGCCTCTACCACCAGGTCAGGGACCTGCCGTTGATCTGCCCGCACGGGCACGTGGACCCGCTGCTCTTTGCCGACCCGGACTACCGCTTCGGGTCACCGAGCGAACTGTTCATCACACCCGACCATTACGTCTTTCGCATGTTGCGCTCGCAAGGGATCGCCCTGGAAGAGCTCGGCATCCCGCGGGTGGACGGCGGTCCGGTTGAATCGGACCCGCGGGTGATCTGGCAACGCTTCGCCGACCACTATCACCTGTTTCGCGGCACACCGACCGGCGGCTGGCTGGACTATTCCTTCCACTTCGTTTTTGGCGTGGAGGAAAAGTTGACGGGCGCCAGCGCCCAGGCCATCTACGACCAGATAGCGGCCTGCCTGGGCAGGCCGGAATTCCGGCCGCGGGCGCTCTACGAGCAGTTTAACGTGGAGGTGCTCACCACCACCGACGCCGCCACCGATCCGCTGCTGCAACACGAAGCCATTCGCAGGTCGGGCTGGTCGGGACGAATCCTGCCCACATTCCGACCGGATACCGTCGTCAATCTCGACACGCCGGGCTGGCGCGGTCACGTCGGGCACCTGGCCGAACAGAGCGGCATCGACATCACGTCGTATGACCGCTACCTGCAGGCGCTGGAGCAGCGACGGGGGTTCTTTGGTCAAATGGGCGCCACGGCCACTGACCATGCCGCCCTGACCGCGTATACAGAGCCACTGGGCCAGCGTGAGGCGGAATCGCTGTTCCAAAGCGCCTTGCGCGGCGAGGCCAGCGCCGGGGACGCGCGACGCTTCACCGGGCACATGCTCATTGAGATGGCGCGCATGAGTGTTGAGGACGGCCTCGTCATGCAGCTGCACGTGGGGTCATTGCGCAACCACGACCCTGCCCTGCAGGCCGGCTTCGGCACGGACAAGGGCGCGGACATTCCTGTCGCCAGCGAGTGGACGCGTAACCTGCGCCCCTTGTTGACAAGCTTCGGCAGTCACCCGCGTTTTTCGCTCATCCTTTTCACCCTGGATGAAAGCGGCTACGGCCGTGAGATGGCGCCACTGGCGGGTTACTACCCCGCCGTGAAGCTCGGACCGCCCTGGTGGTTCTTCGACAGCGTCAACGGCATGGCTCGATACTTTGACCTGGTGATGGAGACCGCCGGCATCTACAACACCGTCGGCTTCAACGACGATACCCGCGCCTTCACGTCCATCCCCGCCCGTCACGACGTCTGGCGGCGCACGGCGGTCAACTGGATCGCCGGCCTGCACAAACGCGGTTTCATCGACATGCAGGACGCGGAAGACATGGCGCAGGAGATGGCCGTGGGTCTGGCGCGCCGCGCCTATCGTTTCGCAACCTGAGGCCGCTTCAGGGCTCGATCAACAGCTTCTGCACGCCCTTTTCCCAGGCGGCGTAACTGGCGAAGGCATCGGCGGTACCGGCCAGGGGATAGCGGCGTGATATCAGGTCTTCCAGTGCAAGACCGCCCCCCAGCGCCAGTTGAATGGAGCGCGGATAGCTGTGCTTCATGCGCCGCGACATGAGAAGCGTCAGTCCCTTGCGCCGCGCCGTAGAGTGTTTCATGGTGAGCACGTCCGCCGAGGGGATGCCAACCAAAATCACTTTGGCGCCGGGCCGCGCCATTTCGGCCGCTTCCGCGATGGACTCATCGGCCCAGGCTGCCTCGAAGACGACGTCCGCGCCGCGACCGCCGGTGAGTCGTTCGACGCGTTCGACCGAGTTCTCCTCCGCGCAGCACCAGACCTCGCTGGCGCCCCATGCCCCGGCGGCGGCGGCCCGCCAGGGGAAGCGGTCACAGGCGTAAATCGGGTCCGCGCCGGCCAGCCGGACCAGGCGGATGATGAGCAGGCCGATGGGCCCGCAGCCGAGCACCACCACGCTTCGCGCCAGGCGCAAGCGCGCCAGGTCCACCGCGTGCAGGGCGACGCCCAGGGGTTCCAGCAGAGCGCCCTCGGCATCGCTGAGCGCGTCCGGCAAGGGGAAACAGCCATGGGCCGGCACCAGCATGCGTTCGCAAAGCGCGCCGTCGTCCGGCCAAAGCCCGCAAAAGTGCAGGCGCCGGCAGAGATTGGGGTGCCCTTTCAGACAGAGGTCGCAGCGTAAACAGGGTTGCGCCGGATCGACGGCCACGCGCTGACCCGGCCGCAATGGATCGTCGTTGCCGTCGCGCGCGGCATCGCCGCAGACCAGCACCTGACCGGCAAATTCGTGACCCAGAATCAGGGGTTGTTGCACGACCGTGTCGCCGATGCGGCCGTCTTCGTAACTGTGCAGGTCCGAGCCGCAGATACCAACCGCCGTGACCCTGATCAGCACCTGTTCGGGGCCAGGGTCGCCCGGCGTCTCAACCTCTTCAATGCGTATATCCCGCGCGGCGTGTAGTCTGGCAGCCAGCATGGTCTGGCGCCGGCCGCCTAGCAACTGACGTCCTTGCCACCCTCGCCAAAGAGACGCAGGCGTTCCTCGTCGTCCGGGAGGAAATCGACGCTTGCCGGTCGATAGTGGAATTGCAGGGCGCGTCGGCGCAGGGGCGAGTGGCTGGGTGGCGTGCCATGGTGCAACAGGCCGTCGAAGAAAAGGCAGTCGCCGGGTTGCATCGGCAGGGCGAGGCAACGCCCGGTTTGCACGTCAGTGTCACAGATCTGCCAGTCGCGTCGCTGGAAATGCACCACAGGGCCCTCCCGGTGCGAGCCGGGAATGACGTGCATGCAGCCGTTCTCGACCACCGCCTCGTCCAGCGCCAGCCAGATTCCGACCACCCGCGTGCCCTCGGGCAGGTCAAAATAGGCGCAATCCTGATGCCAGGGTTTCTCACGCCCGATCCGCGGCGGTTTCAGCAGCGCCATGTCCTGAAACATTCGCGGTTCGTCCCCGATCATTTCGTGCAGGACCGCCATATTTCCCGCGTGCCGGGAAACGGCCCGAAGGCGCGGCTCGAATGCCACGAAATCGCTCAGCTTGCGGATATTGTCCTGACGCCGTTCCGGCTCCAGGGGGTCCAGTCGCCCGCGGGCACTGGCCTCATAGCGAACAAAGTGGTCGCCGGGTACATGTCCGGCGCAGAGGGCCTCGAGTCCCGCCAGCGCGTCCTTCACCTCCGCCGCAGACAGGGCCTGGCGCAGCATCAGGAAGCCCTGCTCGCGAAAACGGTCCAATTCCGCGCTCGACAGGGCGGCGAATCCCGAGACACCTCCCTCGAACACCTCGTCATGGTCGTAAAGATGCGCTGGCGCGTCCGCGATCGCCGGTTCGTAGCCCTCGGCGTCAGTTGGCGCCGTGGTAGCGAGGTAGGGCAGCGTCTTCACATTGGCCTCGTCCATCATCGTCTCCTCATGCGCCCGAGACGCGCGGCATCCAGAAGGGCTCGGCTGCCATGCGCGCAAACTGCAGGGCCAGCATCATGCGCCCGCGCTGCGCGCTGTATGCCGGATCGCCCCAGCGATCCATTCCCGGCGAACCGGGATACTGGCCGGTATCGAGCAATTCATAACGATCATTTTGGGGGTCCATCGTAATGCGCCAGCGCCCGGCATCAAGGGTCTTCGTGTACATGCCCGCCGACTTGTTGGGCCAGGCCCGACGCTCGTCGTCAAGAGGTTCTTCCTGCGCCATCTGGGCCAGCAACATCCGTTCCACCAGCCAGTCCTTCAACCAGGCATGACCGGCGTCGTCCCACAGGTTGCGCGTTTCACCAGGATCGAGCTCCAGGTCGAAGAGTTCACCATAGTCGCGATGACAATAGACCGTCAACTTGTAGCGCTCCGTCACCAGGGTACGGGCATGCATCGTCGTCGGTTGATGGTGGTTTTCGACCAGCAGCTCATTGCGCATCTGTGTAGCCTGCCCGGCCCACACGGGGCTCTGGTCGATGGCGGTCATGTCGGGCGGCACGTCAAGACCGCAGGCGCTGAGGAAGCTCACCGGCAGATCGCTCAGCAACTGCAGCGCATCGGAGCGCGCGCCCGCCTCGCAACGGCCCGGCCAGCGCAGAATCATCGGCACACGAATCATGTCCTCATAGTGAAAGGGCCCCTTGGCGATCAGGCCGTGCTGGCCGAAGAAGTGGCCGTGGTCGCTGGTGAAGACGACCAGGGTGTTGTCCGCCAGGCCCAGTTCCTCGAGGCGATCAAGGATGAGGCCGATGTACCTGTCCATGCAGCTGACCATGCCGTAGTAACAGGCGATGTCCTTGGCCAGTTCCTCACGATCATGCAGGTGGCAATGACAACCGTGCAATCCGTTGCCCTTTTCCTCCAGCCAGGGCGTGAAGTCGGGGTCCGGCTGCTGGGTCAGACGGAAGTGCGGCGGATTGGCGTCATGCTCGCCAGGCGTGATTTCCGGAACCGTGAGCGCGTCCGGGTCGTACATCGTGTCCCAGGGTTCCGGGACCACATACTTGGGGTGCGGATCGAAGAAGCTGGCCCAGAGGAAAAAGGGCTCATCGTTTTCGGCATATTGTCCCAGCAAGGCATTGCTGCGCTCCGCAATCCAGGTGTTGTAGTGGAAACGCTCCGGGATCATCCACTTGCGCACCTGGCCGTCGTTGTTGCCGGTCGGCGTCTCGTAGTAATCGCGCCAGTTGTCCAGGCCGTTGGCTTCCATCCAAAGGGCGTAGTGCTGGCCGACGTGGGCCTCGGTCGTGTGATTGCGCGCCAGCTCAATATGCTCGAAGCCGTAGAAGGGGCCGTTGAAATCCCGCCAGAAGTCGAGGTCCTGCAGGGTCGGCCAGGCCTCCAGCGACGGGTAGTCCTCCGTCCCCTGCAGCGGCTGAAAGTGGGCCTTGCCGACCAGCGCCGTGCGATAACCGGCCCGTTGAAAAATGTCCCCCACAGTCGGCTCGTGTTCCGGCAGTTTCATGCCCAGCGAGACCGCGCCGTGCTGCGCCGGGGCCTTGCCGGTGATCATCGAGGAACGCGTTGGCGTGCAGGTCGGGTTGGGGCAGTAGGCGCGGGTGTAGAGCGTGCCCTCCTCCGCCAGGCGGTCCAGCGCCGGCGTACTGATTTCCGGGTTGAGACATCCCAGCGTGTTCCAGTGCTGCTGGTCGCTGGTTATCAGCAGGATGTTGGGTCGCGTCATTTGCTGCGCGCCTTTGCGCTGCGTCGTCCGCAGGTATTATATTGTGCGCCGGACGCGTTGACCAAACGAGGTGAGTGTGACAATTGATCTGGTCGGCAAGGGAAGGGGACGGCAACTGCGAATCCGCGGCGAGCTGCCGCGGGGCTTCCACGGCGAGCAACAGGGCGAACACTGGCTCTGCCCGCTTGACGCGGTCAATGCTGCCGCCCTGCGCCGCGAAACCCCCTGGACGGCGCCGCAATCCCTGGGCCTGAAAAAGTCCATCGGCTGCGGCGACCGACTCGGTCTGGCGACGCCGGGCCACATCCGCGCCGTGCACAAGGGCGACATGGCGGGCGTCTTCGCCCAGCAGTCCATTCGCGAGATGCAACGCTGCAGCCGCAGCGCGCAGGACGTTATCGATGACGCGACCTGGGGCGTGTTGTTGATGGACTATCGCGAAGGCTATGGCAGCGACGCAGACCACGTCAAGCAGATCGCCGATATCGACGTCTGCATCGAGGCAGGCTTCACCGGCTTCACGCTCGACCCCAACGAACACGTCGACAACGCCGCCCACGACGACGATGCGGCTACATTGAAGGCGAAGTTCGAGGCGCTGGTACCGGATGGCCTGGAGGCGACGCCCGGCGATTTGCGGCGTCTGTATCTCGCAGGCGCTGCCGCCAGCCCCCTGGACGAGGAGACCCTCCTGCGCGCCAGCGGCAAGTACAGTCGCGCCATCATCCACGTGAAGAATCTGGCGCGCCACATCGAAGGGCGATTCGCTGGCGACCCCTTTGACCTGGAAGTCTCGGTCGACGAGACCGACACGCCGACCAGCCCGGCCGAGCACTGGTTTATCGCTTCCGAGCTGGCGCGCCTCGGCGTGCGGGTGGACGGTCTGGCGCCGCGTTTCATCGGCGACTTCGAAAAGGGCGTTGACTACATCGGGGACCTGCGGCGTTTTGAGGACGACTTCGCCGCCCACGCCCGCATCGCGCGCGAGATGGGCCCATACAAGCTGAGCATCCACACCGGCTCGGACAAATTCCGCATCTACCCGATCATTCATCGTCATGCCGGAGATCTGGTTCACCTCAAGACGGCCGGCACCAGCTGGCTGGAGGCCCTGCGGGTGATCGCCATGCGCGACGCGCCATTTTTCCGTGAGATCCTGACCCTGGCGCGCGAACGCTTCGAGACGGACCGCGCCACCTATCACATCTCGGGCCGCCTGGAGCGCGTTCCTGTCGACCCGCCCGACGATGCATTGCCGGCTCTCTTTGAACACTTTGACTCCCGCCAGGCGCTGCACGTGACTTTTGGCTCGCAACTGGACAGGTTCCACGACCGACTCTACGCCACCCTGCATGAACACGAAGACGATTACCAGGCCGTGCTGGAGGCCCATTTCGACCGACACATCGCGCCATTCCAGGGCGCCACGGGAAGGGACTGATGCCCTACACAATTGATCTGTCCGGCAAGGTGGCCGCCGTGACCGGCGGCAGCGGCGTGCTTGGCAGCGCGATGTGCAAGTCCCTCGCGGCCGCCGGCGCGACCGTCGCCGTCATGGGCACCACGCCGGAGCGGGCCGCCCGCACCTCCGACGCCATTCTCGCCGACGGCGGCGTGGCTATCCCGCTGGCCGTCAACGTCCTGGAACGCGACACGCTGGGGGCGGCGCGCGAAGAAATCCTCAGCGTGTGCGGAAATATTGACATCCTGATCAACTGCGCCGGCGGCAACGATGCCCGTGCCATGACCTCGCCCGACAACGCCCAAAACCTGTTCAATATCGATCAGGATGCGCTGCAGTGGACCTTTGACCTGAATTTCTTCGGCACGCTGCTGGCCTGCCAGGAACTGGCGCAACCCATGGCGGAGGCCGGCCAGGGCGTCATCGTCAACATCTCCTCGATGGCGGCGCAACGACCGCTGACGCGCGTGCTGGCCTACGCTGCCGCCAAGGCAGGAATCGACAATTTCACCCGCTGGCTGGCCGTTTACCTGGCGCAGGAGTACAGCCCGCAGATCCGCGTCAATGCGATCGCTCCGGGCTTTTTCATCACCGAACAGAACCGTCTCATCGTCAGCAATGAGGACGGTTCGCTGAAGCCGCGCGGCCAGCAGATCGTCGACCACACGCCCATGGGTCGCCTCGGGCAACCTGAGGAACTGGTCGGCACCCTGCTCTGGCTGGTATCGGAGGGCGCGCGCTTCGTCACCGGCACGGTCATCCCGGTCGACGGCGGCTTCAGCGCCTACAGCGGTGTTTAAAGGCAAGCGTCCGGGCGTGATAGCCCGGACGCCGTTTGCAAGATCGAAACTTGCTATTCGTTGACCGCAGGCTCGAAGTTCAGCGCCACCGAGTTGATGCAATAGCGTAGGCCTGTCTGGTCGCGCGGACCATCCTCAAAAACATGGCCCAGATGCGAATCGCAGCGGCTGCAGGTGACTTCCGTGCGACGCATGCCGTAGCTGTTGTCCGGCCGCCAGTCCACCGTGCCCTCCTCTATCATGTCCCAGAAGCTGGGCCAGCCGCAGTGTGAATCGAACTTGGTGCCGGAGGCGAAGAGTTGCTGCCCGCAGGCCGCGCAACAGTAGGTGCCGTCTGCCTTGTGTTGCACGTACTCGCCGGTGAAAGGACGCTCGGTCGCCTGGCGCCGCAGCACCGCATACTGCTGTGGCGTCAACTGCTCGGCCCACTCGGCCTCGCTCTTGCGAACCTTGTTCACATCGGCCATGACAACCCTCCTGACTTCCCGCCTGTCTGGTGCCAGTATGCGCCGCAAATCTTGCCAGAATCTGAACATGGCATCAGTGTCGCATCAGAATCACAGCGTGCCGCCGAGATTCCAGGGATTGAATTCCGCCTCGCCCACGCCCTGGGCCTCGCTCTTTGTTTGCCGGCCAGATGCGACCGAAATCAGCAACTCCAGCAACTCCTGTGCCGCGTCCTCCATCGATAGCCCGTTGAGAATGCGACCGGCGTCAAAATCCATGTCCTCTTCCATGTGTTGGTAAAGGGCCGAGTTGCTGGCGAGCTTGACGCTGGGGGCGGGCATGAAACCGAATGCCGAACCACGCCCCGTCGTAAACACCACCAGGTTGGAGCCACCGGCCACCTGGCCGGTCACCGCCACCGGATCGTAGCCCGGCGAATCCATGATGGTGAAGCCGCGCGCCGTCACCGGCTCGGCGTATTCGTAAACGCCGGTCAGGGGCGTGCTGCCGCCCTTGGCTACCGCGCCCAGCGACTTTTCGTAAATCGTCGTGAGGCCTCCCAGCTTGTTGCCTGGCGAGGGGTTGTTGTCGATTTCCATGCCATGCTTTTCACTGTGTTGTTCCCACCAGCGAATGAACTCCAGCAGACGTTCGCCCACCTCGCGGTTGACGGCGCGCCGCGTCAACAACTGTTCGGCGCCGTAAATTTCCGGCGTCTCGCCCAGCACGACCGTCCCGCCCTGGCGCACCAGCAGGTCCGAGGCCGCCCCGAGCACCGGGTTGGCCGTCACGCCGGACCAGCCGTCGCTGCCGCCGCATTGCAGGGCGACCATCAGTTCGGAAACCGGGCGGGGACTGCGCGCGCAGGCGTTGACCTGCGGCAGCATGGCTTCAATGGCCGCCACACCGGCTTCAATCGTCTTGCGGATGCCGCCCTCCCCCTGGATGGTGATGCCCGGCGCCTGGCGGCCGCTGCCATTCAGGTTGTAATTGGACACCAGGTCGGCGACCTGGTTGGCCTCGCAACCCAGTCCGACGATCAGATAGCCGCCGATGTTTGCATGCTGAGCCATCCCGGCCAGGGTCCGCTGCAGCAGCACGTAGTCCGCGCCGCCAATCTGAACGGCGCAGCCGGCCAGATGCGCCAGGGCGATGACCCCGTCGACGTTGGGATAGTCCGCCAGACGTTCGGGCGTGAAGTGATGCGCGATTTCCCGCGTCGTGTGCGCCGAGCAATTGACGGTCGATATGACGGCGATGAAGTTGCGTGTGCCGACCTGCCCGTTTGCGCGCAGATAGCCGTCAAAGGTCAACCGTTGCGCCGGCGGCACGTAGTCCACGGCTACGACATCCTGCGCAAACTCGTACTCCTGTGCGAGTTCCTGTACGGCCAGGTTGTGCGTGTGGACGTGGTCGCCGGCCTGAATGGGCCGCGTGGCGAAGCCGATGGTCTGGCCGTAGCGCCGCACCGTAACACCAGAGTCCAGGTCCTCCAGCGCAAACTTGTGGCCGTCGGCGACAAAATCGCGCAGGGCCAGAACGCTGCTGCCGTTCTCCAGGGTCGTGCCTGGCTGCAGGGGCCTGCGGGCGATGGCCACGTTGTCGCTGGCGTTCAGGCGGATGGCGACCTCATCGAAAGCAACGTTTGACTGGAACACGTCCCCGAAGAAACGAACATTCTTGTCCACCATGACTCCGTTCCTCCGTCGTCTATACGACTTTCGCAATATTCATCAGTTCGCCAATGCCATCGATCCCGATAACGATGACGTCACCGGCCACCAGCGTGAAATCCGCCGGTGGCACGATGGCGGTCCCCGTCAGCAGCACGGCGCCCCTGGGCAAGTTGTAGCTGCGGCCAAGAAAGTCGCCCAGTTCCGGGATGCGGCGCCGAATGCGGCTGGTATGAATCGACCCGCGAAAGACTTCAGCGCCTTCACGTTCGATGCGCATGCGAATCTGCGCGTCCGGCCAGTCCTCCGTGGCTTGCAGGGCAATGCCAGGGCCGAGCGCGCAGGAGGCCGTGAACATCTTGGCCTGGGGCAAATAAAGCGGATTGGCGCCCTCGATGTCGCGGCTGCTCATGTCGTTACCCACGGTGAAGCCGACCGCTTCCATGGCCGGATTGTAGACCACGCCCAGTTCCGGCTCCGGCACGGACCAGCTGGCGTCGGAGCGGATGCCGACCTCGCCGCCCG
>JAPOVC010000016.1 GCA_026708325.1 Anaerolineaceae bacterium
CGATCACGCCCCAGGAACAGGGCGCGTTGGCCACCCGATTCATGCTCTCACTCCTGCGTTGATGTCATGTGCGCATTGTAGCGAGAGCGCAAGCTCGAAGCATCCCGCCGGGGCAGCGCAAAGGGACGCCTATCCCGATGTATACTCATCATGCGCATCTGCATCAGGAAATCACCATGCCCCACCGTCAGGAAGTTCTGAACGTCGTGCTTGCGGACCTGCTAATTCGCCGCGAAGTGGTGGCCGGGCCGGAGAACATCGTCACCCGTGACGGCGTGCGGCAGATGCCCGATGTCATCGTGCAATACCAGGGTCTGCGTCTGGCCATTGAGGGCGAAATCGAAGCCCCTGACGCGCGCGAAAAGGCACAGCGTTCCGCGACGCGACGCGTTGAGAGCGGCATCGCCCACATGGGCATGGGCGTCATCTATCCGCAGGCCCTGCGTGACACAGACTTCTCGCTGTTACGAGAGGAAATGGCAAACTCGCGCCTGGACATTCTGGTCGTCTCCGAAGCGGACGTCGGTGGCTACGAGAGCGGCAATATTGACTATCTTGAGAACCTCTTGCGCCGAGTCTTCGAGCGCTTGCTGAGGGAAGACGTCGTCGCTGAAGCCGTTGCCATGATCGATGTGGCCGTAGATGATTTTGCCAAAATGACCATGGCCTCTTCCGGCGTTTCCGGACGCATTTTGAAAGCACTTGAAAGGGCGAAAAATGACAGGGAACTGGCCAGGCTGACCAATGCGGAAAAGACCGCAGGTTGTCGAGTGGGCGGTCTTGTGTTGCTGAATGCGATGATTTTCGGCGAAGTGTTGTCCGTGCGACATGTTGAAGTCCCGCCCTTGGGTCAGGTTCTTTCCCGCAACGCTTGGCGTGAATTGACGGAGGGCTGGCAATACGTCCTTGATGAGATCAACTTCCACTCGATTTTCTGGCTGGCGTCAGAAATTATGGACGGCCTATCCTTTGCCGCGCCGGATTCAGAACAAGTCCTCCAACGCATGGCAAATGTGGCGCAGCAAATCTGTCTTAAACGCGCCGCGCTGAACCATGACCTTATGGGCCGCGTCTATCACCGCCTGCTGGCCGACGCCAAGTACTTGGGCACCTATTACACGAGCCTGGCCGCCGCTACGCTGTTGCTCAAGCTGGCGTTGCGCCCACAAGGCTGGCAAACCGACTGGGCCAGCCCAGATGAGGTCGGGAAAATGAACATCGCTGACCTTGCCTGCGGCACGGGCACCTTGCTGGTCGCTGCTGCCGACGCCGCTCTGGATAATCACGTGAGCGCTGCAGCAGCGGAACGCAAACCGGTACTACCCGGTGCCATGCACCAGTCCCTCATTGAGAAAGTCCTGCACGGCTACGATGTGCTCGAATCAGCCATCCACATTAGCGCCTCTAACCTGGCCCTGCGCAGCCCGGGCGTCACTTTTGACAAAATGAAGCTCTTCGTAATGGAATACGGCGGGCGGGGAAATCACCTCGGTACGCTGGACTTTCTCGGCAACAAGACCGCGCAGGTGCGCCTGGACATGGGCGGCGCCATTGAGCAGGAAAAAGGCATCGTGCAGGTAACGGGCAAGGGCGGCAAAAGGCAGAGGACTGAACTGCCCATGCTTGACCTCTGCGTCATGAACCCACCTTTTGTGCGCAGCGTGGGCGGTAACTTGCTTTTCGGCTCCATGACTGCGACCCGCCGGGCGCGGATGCAGGAACGACTCAAGCAGCTGGTACCAAACACGAGCGCCAGCATCACAAGCGGCCTGGGTGCGGTCTTCGTGGCCCTCGCCAACCGTCATGTCCGCGACGGCGGGCGTCTGGCCCTCGTGCTGCCCAAAGCTCTATTGTCCGGCGTCTCCTGGAAGAAGGTACGCGACCTTGTCAACACCTTCTTCCGTATCGACTTTCTCATTGTCAGCCACGATGCCGAACGCTGGAACTTCAGCGAAAGCACCAGCCTCAGCGAAGTGCTGTTGGTCGCAACCCGCGAGCCGTGTTTGTCGGAAAACCACAAGACAACCATCGTCAACCTCTGGCACAATCCGGCCACAGCCATTGAGGCCCTGCCTCTCGCCAACCAGATTCAGCGCGGGAAGCCCCCCGATCTCAGCGCAAGTCAGGGCGTGGCAACTCTGACAATTGGAGGCGAGAAAGCCGCAGAAATGATTTCAGTCGATTGTGGCACTCTCAAGGCGGACTGGTTTCTGCCCTGCTCCTTTGCCCAGGCTGACCTGACACGTATAGTACTGCGTCTTCGGAAAGGCGAAGTTTGGCTGCCAACGCTCACCAAAAGCGCAGAAGTCAGTCTGTGTTCACTGGAAACCCTGGGAACATTGGGACCTGATGCACGTGACATTCATGATGGCTTTCTTGCAGTCGATTCTCCCACGACATTTGCATCTTTTTGGGGACATAAAGCCAACGCAGTAAACAGGATGGCCCAAGAGCCTAACCGTTGGCTACAGCCGCTTGAAAAAGCAAAAAAGGGGCGCAAACTTCGCTTGGCTAGTGACCTGTGGCAACATTCGGGAAATTTGCTGATTGCCGAAAGATTGCGCCTGAATACATGCAGACTTTCAGCAGTTTGTTTGGGACGCGATGTGCTGTCCAATGTCTGGTGGCCAACCGCACTGTATGACGACTTTAGTCAAACAGGGGCAAACAAGATTCTTGCACTTTGGCTCAATTCATCACTTGGACTAATTTCTCTTCTGTCTGTTCGCACTGAGACAGAAGGGGCTTGGGTGAAATTCAAAAAACCACTCTTGAAGGCCATGCCCGTCCTCGACATCCGCAAACTGGACGACGCGCAACTGGCGCAACTGGCCGCCGCCTACGACGATCTTTGCGAACAGGAATTGCAGCCTCTACCGCGCATGGCCGAAGACGAAACACGCGCCGCCATCGACAACGCTCTGTCAGAAGTCCTTGGCCTGCCGGACCTAGCCCCGCTGCGCGAAATGCTCGCTCGCGAACCGGTCGTCAGTATGCAGCGCCTGTAGCGGCGCCATTGAAGCGTGAACGGAATTGGATTATTCTGATTCGGGGCGTCTAGTCAGGCGGAACGACCATGGCAAACAAGTACATTCCACCTGAGCACGGTCAAGAAGCGTTCTCTTGTCCTCATTGTGACGCATACTCCGCGCAAGAATGGAGGGTTTCACTAAGAACTGAAAATGGCGGCGGTGTCCAAATAAGCATCTGTCAGCTATGTCGCACTTTCGCTGTTTGGGTAGGTTTAGTAGCGGAAAGGAAGTTCAGCGAGAATCCGGCACACACATATAAGGCTGTTGACTGGCGATTGCTTTACCCAAGCGCATCCTTGGCTCCTTTACCCAGTGAAGACATGCCGAAGGAAATTGTAGAAGACTACCTTGAGGCACGAGCAATTGTGAGAGTATCGCCTAGAGGTGCTGCCGCACTGTTGCGGTTGTGCATTCAGAAACTTATGCCTCACCTTGGCAAGAAGGGAAAGTATCTGAATGACGACATAGGGGAATTGGTTCAAGAAAAAGTCTTGTCTCCAAAAATCGCGAAGGCCTTGGATAGCGTACGAGTAATTGGTAACGAATCTGTTCACGCAGGAATATTAGATTTGCGTGATGAACCCGAGATAGCAAATCTCTTGTTTGACTTGGTCAACATCATTGTTGACCTCACACTGACTTCCGAAAAGAAGATAGATCTGGTTCACAGCAAATTGCCCGAAAACAAGCTGGACGCCATAACGAAACGGGACGACAAACTGGCCGCAAAAAACTCCAACTAATCCTCACCGCTCAAACAGCAGCCAGAGACGGTGCAGCAGGCCCCGCTGACGCATCGCCAGACTCAGCAGCGCGATTGTCAGCAGCAGTATCGAGGTGATCAGTGCGATGATGCCCGCGTCCGGCCGCACGAACTCGAAGAGCTCCGGCTGCGCATAGAAGCCCAGAATCACCAGCAGCGTGAAGGCCAGGCCGATGGCGGTCGCCGTTCGCTGCTGCCATAGTGTGCGCGGCCGCGCGAAGTCGATGCCGAAGGTGTTCCAGTAGATGAGGATGCCGAAGAAGGTGGCGAAGATCGCCAGCGCGCTGCGCGCCGCCGCCGCGTCGCGGCCCGTGGCGAAGTAGGTCGCCGTGTAGAGCAGGGCCATCATCACCGAGCCGATGAAGGCGCCGCTGACCACGTAGTCGAAGACGTCGTCGCGGAAGTTGGCCATGAAGGCCGGCCGCAACCACTTGATCGCCACCAGGGTCGCGATGACGTTGACCGTGCCGAAGGTCACCCAGTTGATCTGCACCGGCGTGATGGCGAAGGGCAGCGCCATGAAGCCCACGAAGACGAAGAGCAGCACGTTGTAGAAGGTCTTGGTCAGGAACATGCGCACCGTGCCGTAGATCGTCTGGGTGATCTCGCGTCCCTCGGCGAAGGCCCGCGGCAGGGTCGACATGGCGTTGTTGAGCAGCAGAATGTCGCCGATCTCGCGCGCGATGCGGGCGCCGTCGTTCATCACGATGGCCAGGTCGGCCTGCTTCAGCGCCGGCACGTCATTGACGCCGTCGCCCACCATGGCGACGTGGGCGCCGCCCGCCTGCAGGGCCTCCACAAGGCGTCGCTTGGTCTCCGGCGCGACGCGCGCGAAGAGGCTGCCCCCCTGCGCCGCCCCCGCGAATTCCGCGTCGCCCATGTTCTCCAGCTGCGGCCCCGTCCAGGCGGGCTCGGTCGCCATGCCCGCCGCGCCGGCGATGGCGCGCACGGTCTCCATGTGGTCTCCGGAGATGACCTTCAGCGCCACGCTCTGCTCGCGGAAGTTCTGCAGGGTGTCGGCGGCGTCCGGCCGCAGGCTGTCGCTGAGTGTGACCAGCGCCAGCGGCTCGGCGTCCTCGGGCAGCCGGCCGTCCTGCGGCGGGGTGGCGCTGCGCGCGAAGGTCAGCACCCGCAGGCCCCGCGCCGAAAGCCCCTGCGCCTCTTCGCGCAGCCCGGCTGCATCTTTCTCAAGCAGACGCTCGGGCGCGCCGAGGATCAGCGTCTCCTGCGGCAACACCACGGCGCCCCACTGCCGCGCGGAACTGAAAGGAATCTCGCGCAGCTTCTCCACGGCGGGCGGCGGCAGGGCCGCCAGAACGTGCCCGGCGACGGCCGCGGCGGTGCCGTTGTGGTGCGCCAGATTGGCCGTGTAGCGCCGCAGCTGGCGCTGCACCTCCTCCGGCGCTGCGCCGTTTAGCGGCAGGATGTCGGCCACGACCAGCCGGTTTTCGGTGAGCGTGCCGGTCTTGTCGAAGCAGAGCACCGTGGCGTTGGCCAGGGACTCGACGGCGTTGACGCGACGCACCAGAGTCTGGTGGCGGGCGATGCTCAGGGCGCCGATGGTGAGCGAGATCATGATCACCAGCAGCAGGCCGTAGGGCACCAGGCTGGTGATGAAGACCACGCTCTCCTTGACGCGCTCCAGCAGGTCCAGCCCGGCCAGGGTGCCGGCCAGCCAGAGCATGGGGGCCAGCACCAGCATCAGCAGGATGGCGACGTCGACGATGACCATCACCTTGCGCTGTGTGGGCGTCAGGGGGTGTTTCCAGGCCCGTGCCGACTGCGCGATGCGGTTGATCATGCTGTCCGCGCCGACGGCCGTGGCCACCATCAGCCCCGTCCCGGCAACGCACCAGGAGCCGGAGTAGACGGCATCGTCGACCTCCTTGAGAACGGAATCGGATTCGCCGCTCAGTTGCGATTCGTCGAGCTCCAGCGCGTCACTGGCCAGCACGCGCCCGTCCACCACCAGGCGCTCGCCCGGCTGCAGCGGCAGGACATCGTCGATCACCAGCTCGCGGATGCCGACTTCCGTCAGCGCCCCGTCGCGCCAGACGCGTACCTTGTGTTCCGACAGCGCCACCAGGCGGTCAAGGCGGCGTTTGGCGATCATCTCCTGGGCCGTGCCCAGCAGGGCGTTGCTGACCACGCTGAAGCCCGCGAAGAGGGCCACCATGTACTCGCGGAAGTGGACGATGACGCCCAGCAGCGGGAAGAGCACCAGATTGAAGATGTTGAAAAGGTTGTCGCGCAGGATGTCGAGGTAACTGCGGCCCACGCGCGGCTGCCAGGCGTTGTCCTCGCCGCGCGCTACCCGTGCGGCGACTTCTGTGCTGGACAGGCCCCTGGTTGACACGGCCGCAGGCTCCCGCGCTCTGGCGTGAATTCGAGTTTACCACAGGCGACTCAGCGTCGATCCGGTGCCGCCAGCCTTTCGTAGTGCGCGATGACCTCGTCCATGGCGGCAGACCAGTCGCGCGCTTCGGCGTCCGCGCGCGCCTGGCGGCCCAGCGCCCGACGATGCTCCGTGTCCGCGGCGAGGCGGCGCAGGCCATGCACCAGTCCGGCCTCGTCGCCCGGCGCGAAGCTGTAGCCGTTGCGACCCTCGCGCAGCAGTTCCGGAACGCCGCCACTGCGCGCCGCCACCAGCGGCAGCCCCGAGGCCATGGCCTCCAGCACGACCAGACCGAAGGACTCGGTCAGGGACGGGAACACAAAGATATCCGCGCTGGCGTAGGCCTGCGCCAGCTGCCGGCCCTGCAAGGCGCCGGTAAAGCGCACCGGCAGCCCGGCAAACTGCGCTTCCAGCGGGCGCCGCGCCGGCCCGTCCCCGACCAGCGCCAGTTGCGCCTGCGGGGTGGCCTGCAGAACGGCGCGCAGGGAGCCCAGCCCCTTTTCCATGGACAGGCGGCCGACGTACAGCAGTTGCAGGTGCTGCGGATCGACGGCGGCCAGACGCTGGCGCATGGCCGCGTCCGCGTGGCGCGGGTGAAAGCGCTCGCTGTCCACGCCGCGCCGCCACAGGTGGACCGGCGCCGTCACGCCAATGTCGCGCAGGCGTTGTTGGGCGCTGCGCGAGGGCGCCAGGGCGCAATCGGCGCGCCCGAGCACCTGGCGCGTCAGCAGGTTGATGCCCGGCTCGATGGCGCCGGCGTGCAGGGGCCCCAGGCGCCAGTGTCGGGCGATGCGCCCGTAATCCAGATGCCAGGAGACCAGCGTGGGCAGGCCCTGGCGGCGCGCCCCCCACCAGGCCGCCAGGCCGAAGATGGAAGGATGCAGGAAATGCGTTACCTGGGGCGCGAAATCGCGCAGGCGGCGCCACTGCCGCGGCGTGGGCAGGGCCATACGCAGGTCCGCGTAGGGCGGAAAGGGCAGGCCTGGCGCGCTGCAGACCCACGTGGCGGCGTAGCGCTCAACCGGCCCGAGATGCGGCGTGAACAGCATCGACTCGATGCCGCGGGCGGCCAGTTGATCAAGCAGTCGACAGAGGACGGTGACGATTCCGTCAGAGCGCGGGAGAAAAGTCTCGCTGAAAAGCGCTACGCGCACATGACTTGCCAAATACAAAAAGAGCGGGGCAGATCCCGCTGAAGTCTGGCTGTCGTGGGATTGTTCCGTCTAGACGCGCGAGACGTTGCTGGCCTGCTTGCCCTTCTGGCCCTCAACGATCTCAAACTCAACCGTTTCGCCTTCATCAAGGCTGCGGAATCCGCCGCCCAGAATCGCCGTGTAATGCACAAAGACGTCCGGCCCACCCTCCTGGGTGATGAAACCGTAACCCTTGTCGGCGTTGAACCACTTGACAACGCCCTTAATGCGGTCTGCCATCTTGCTACTCCCTGCCTTGCAATTCAAACGAGATTGGCCTTGTACCCACAGCCTGTCCCGTTTCAGGGAGTCTGTGACACGCAGCTGCTCCGGGGCCTGGGCCCCCCTTGGGCCATTAACTTACATCAGGACATTAACAATTACAAAAAATGGCCTTATCTTTCAGACATTAACTTCACTGTGACTGCTGCGCGCCGGCAGGACCTCCTCCGTCGTCGGCCCGGCGGGGCGCGACTGGGCGGGGAGCAACATCGTCAGCACACTGGCCAGCACGATCGCGGCAGCCACCAGCTGGAAGGAAGGCCCCAGGCCAATGATGCCGGCCAGCCAGCCGATAAAGGCGCTGCCCACGGCGCCGGTGCCAAATACCAGACCCAGCGCCGCGCCGGAAGCCATCGCCCTGCTGGCCGGCAGGAAACCCTGGGCCAGCACGACGACCAGACCGTGAGAGGCGCCGCTCAACGTTCCGGAGAGGACCGCCAGCGTGAAAGCCGGCACGCCATCCACCAGGGGCAGCAGGAAGAAGGTCGGCGCCGACAGCAGCATGCTGACCGCAATCACCAGGCGTTGGTCATATCGGTCCGCCAGGCCGCCGAAAAATACCCCCGCTAGACCGGAACCGACCCAGAACAAACTCGCAATCAGGCCGTATTCCGCCGGTGTCCAGCCCTTCTGCTGGAAGAGGAAGGGGATGAAGGAGACCACCCCCGGTGAGCCCAGACTGCGCAGGCTGATCATGGCGACAAAGAGCAGGAGGACGGCCAGCGACAGACGACCGCGAACGCCGTTGCCCCTGCCCGTCGCTGCGCTGGCCGCCACCGCGGCGCGATGCGCGCGACGCCCCGGCAAATGTATCAGAATCAGGAAAAAACCGGGCAGGGACAACAGGGCCACCCACACGGCCGGCAAGGCCGATCCCCGCCCCTGCAACAGGCCCGACAGGCCCGGCCCCAGCGCCGCGCCGAAGGCGTTGCTGAGCGGTACGGCGTTTTCCAGCAGCAGCCCGACCAGGGCCGGCCCGAAGGCCAGGCCCATCTGACCGGCGAGGAAGAACCAGGCCATGTTGCTGGCCTCGCGCGGCGGGTGACTCTCCGCCGCATACTTCATCCCGACCGGGTGAAAGGCGCCGCTGCCCAGGGCGGTGATGATGAAGATGACGGCCATCAACAGCATCAGGCCGCTCTCCGCCGCCAGCAGGCCAAACAAAAGCAGGCTGGCTGTCCAGCAGACGCCAATGGACCCCGTCCAGCGCCCGCCGATACGGTCTGTCAGCCAGCCAAACATCGGCTGCGTGACGGCGCCCGTCAGTTGCATCAGGCCGACGATCAGGCCGAACTGCACGGCGCTCATGGGCAACACGTAGAGACTGATGAAGGTCAGCAGCACGGGGACCGAACTCATGACGACGTCGAGCGCAAAGTGTGAAATGGCGACGGCCCAGAATTGCCGGGTGCGCGGAACGTACATCAACCTGGTCTCGTAGCGGTCAGGGCGGCCTTGCGGCGGGCGCCCATCATGCCGCGGCTGCGGCGGCCCTGTCAACCGCATTGGACTGCGTTGGGCGATGCAGGTAAGGTTTGCAGACCTCAACGCATCCGGAAAACGGATAAATGACAGGGAAAGGCCTGACCATGAGTATCACCCCGGGGCTGCGACGCAGACACGCGCTCACGCTGCTCGCGCTCGCAATTTTCGCTGCAGCGCTGGCGCTGCAGGGCGCGCCCATGAGCGGACAATCGGGATGCGCGGCGCCCGCCTTCGTGCGCTTCACAAGTTTCTGGGACACCACCGATTTTTGCATGCACACGGTGCCGCTGGAGGAAATCTTCTCCGGTGGCGTGCCGCCGGACGGCATTCCGCCCATCGATGACCCGGCCTTCGACTCGCTCGAGGTCGCCGAACAGTGGCTGCAACCGCAATCGCCCGTGCTCTCGCTGGAACTGGACGGTATCGCCCGCGCCTATCCCCTGGCGATTCTGACGCGCCACGAGATCGTCAACGACGTCTTCGACGACCAGCCCGTCGCCGTGACCTTCTGCCCGCTCTGCAACTCGGCCGTTGTCTTTGACCGCCGGGTGGATGGCGAGACGCTGCGCTTCGGCGTCTCCGGCAACCTGCGCCACAGCGACCTGGTGATGTGGGACGACCTGACCAAGAGCTGGTGGCAGCAGTTCACCGGCGAGGGCATCGTCGGCAGCTACGCCGGGACGCAGCTGGAGTTGCTGCCCTCACTGCTGGTCAGCTTCGGCGAGTTCGCGCAGCAGTATCCGCAGGGTGAGGTGCTCTCGCCCGGCATCCGCGGCTACGGCTCCAACCCCTACGTCGGCTACGACAGCAGCCCGCGCCCCTTCCTCTTCTTCGGCGAGCCGGACGGGCGGCTCTTCGCGACCGAGCGCGTGCTGGGCGCTTTCCTGGGCGGCGAGGCCGTCGCCTGGCCCTTCCCGGCGCTGAAGGAAGCGCCGGTCATCAACGACCGCATCGGCGACTTCGAGGTCGTCGCCCTGTGGCAGCCTGGCCAGACCAGCGCGCTGGACGCCAGCGACATCAACAGCTCGCGCGACGTCGGCATGGCCGCGCTCTATGACCGCGAACTGGAGGGGCAGGTGCTCAGCTTCGCCCTGGATGATGAAGGGCGCATCGTGGACGAGCAGACCGGTACGCACTGGAACGTTTTCGGCACGGCGCTGGAGGGTGAACTGGCGGGCAGCCAGTTGCGGCAGCACCTCGCCTTCCCGCACTTCTGGTTCGCCTGGGCCGCCTTCCGCCCCGAGACCCGCGTCTACGGCCTGTCGGAATAGTCAGCAGCGGCAGGGGCTGTTCAGTGCAGCCCCTGCTTCACACCCCCGCGTTCAGTCGGGGAAGAGTTCGCTCACTGCCACCTGAAAACCGGGCAACACGTCGCCGCCCTCAATGAGGTCCGTTTCCGAAAACACGGCCACCTCCTCGTCCGCGCGATGGACCTCCACGCTGCGCGCGTCGGTATCGACCAGCCAGACCATTTGCGTGCCATGTTGCAGGTAACGCGCCGCCTTCGCGCGCAATTCGCGCCAGGTGTTGCTGTCGCTGCGAATCTCGACGGCCATTCGCGGCGCCTCGCGCGGAATAGCATTGCCGAGCCGTGGATGGACGGCCAGATCCGGGCGGCTGCGCCAACCCTCCAGTTCGAAGAGGCAGTCGATGGGCGCGCCATGACCCGGCAGCGCCCCGGTCAACAACCAACTGTTGAAGTGCATGGCAATGATGCTATGGACATCCGCGTGGATGTACTTCGGCGACATAACGATGACGTCTCCCGCGGCGTTGCATTTGAAGTGGGTATCGGGATTGGCTTCGACCAGTGCGACGAACGCGTCCATCGTGATGTCGGCGTATTTCGAGATGATCGTACGGTCGGCGAACTTCAGGTTGTGTTCTGCGACAGCCATGATGTATTCCTGTGTCTCACCTGCTCTAAGTGTACCCTGCAGGCCAGGCCAGCGCCGAAACGCGCTTCCATGGCCTGTGTACAGTTGCCATTCAGGGCTGTGCTGAGCAGTCCGGGTCTCAAATCAGTCCGGAAACAGATCGCCAACCATCACCTGGAAACCGGGCAGCACGTCGCCGCCTTCAATAACTTCCCTTTCTGCATGCACGGCCACCTCCGTATCCACGCGGTGGACCTCAACGCTGCGCGCGTCGGTATCGACCAGCCAGACCATCTGCGTGCCATGTTGCAGGTAACGCGCCGCCTTGGCCCGCAATTCCCGCCAGGTGTTGCTGGCGCTGCGTATCTCGACGGCCATTCGCGGCGCCTCGCGCGGGATGACATTCCCGACACGGCGGCCCACGGCGACGTCCGGGCGACAGCGCCAGCCTTCCAACTCGAAGGCGCAGGTCGTGGCTGCCCCAAATCCGGGCAGCACACCGGTGAACAGCCAGTTGCAAATGTGTGTGGCGACGAGGCCCCTGACGATGCCCTCAACATTAAAGGAAATCGTGGCGACGACATCTCCGGCAGCGTTGAAGCGGAGCAGCATGTAGTCGTGTCTGCCCACCAGTGCCACGAACTCCTCCATCGTGATGTCGGCGTACTTCGCGAGAATCGTGCCGTCGGGGATTTCCCAATCGAGCGAGTTTGTGTCCATGATGAAGTCCTGTGTCTCGCCTGCTATCAGTTTGCTCCAGTCCTGTTTGCTGTAGTCTGGACGAAACGCTTTCTCAGCGCGGCCGCAGACCCTGCTCGCGGGCATGGCCCTGCAGATAGTCCTCCAGTTCCGCCAGCGAGCGCACCAGGCGGTTCAGCGAAAACTGCAGCATCAGATTGACCACCTGGTCGTCGAAGGTCAGGCGCATGTCCGTGTAGACGCCGACCAGGTGCTTGCCGCGCGCGTAGGCGTAACCCAGCTCCCAGGCGGTGCCGTCGTCGCTGGTGACGCCGTTCAGGTTGGCGATCACGAGCTCCGCCCGCTCCAGATTCTGCACGTCCCAGTGGAAAATCGCCTCGGGGTCGAAGCTGTCGCCGCTGTCGGGCGCCTGATCGCGATGCGGCAGAAAGGTCTCGAAACCCGCGTCCTCGGCCACCGCGTTGATCTGCTCGTCGAACCAGCGTTCCCCCTCGTTGAAGAGCGGGCCGGCTATGTAGGCGTACATCGCTGTCTTCCTGTCGCTGACCTTCCCGCGATTATCCACATTCCCGTGTCCCGCGTCAGTCCGCGCCCCTGTGATTTATGCGACCGGGCTGCCATAATGCCGCCCATGAAACTCCGTGGGAGATTCCCGCTCTGCCTCCCCTGATCATCTGGCCGCTACCGGCGCCGCTGCGCCAGGCCGCCTTCGACCTGCCTGAGGTCATCGACGCCGCGCTGGCGCAGGCGCCAGCGGGCTTGCAGGAGGGCGACGTTCTGGCCGTCTCCAGCAAGTACGCGGCCATCAGCGAAGGCCGCGTGCTGCGTCTGGCCGACGTGGAGGTCACGCCGCAGGCCCTCGCCCTGGCGCGACGCTACCGCATGCAGCCGGTCATGGCGCAACTGGTGTTGCAGGAAGCCGACCACATCTTCGGCGGCATCGAAATGGGCTTTCTGCTGACCGTGAAGTGCGGCATCCTGTCGCCCAACGCCGGTCTCGATCGCTCGAACATTCCCGCAGGCCAGGTGGTGCTCTTCCCCGCCCGTCCCTACGTGACGGCCGCGCGCCTGCGCGAGGCGCTGCGGCAGAGTCAGGGCGTGAACGTCGGCGTGGTGCTGACCGACAGCTGGCTCGTCCCGGGCCGCCTGGGCAGCAGCGGCGTGGCCCTGGCGACGGCCGGCTTCCGGCCCGTAAAGGACGAACGCGGCCAGCGCGATCTCTTCGGCAATCCCATGACCGTCACCCACCGCGGCATGGCGGATACCATCAGCGCCGCGGCGCAACTGGTGATGGGCGAGCGCGACGAGGCGACGCCGCTGGCCATCGTGCGCGGCAGCGGCGTGGACCTGGACGATGCAGCGGTCTCGCCCGCGGACGTGGCCATCCCCTGGCAGCACTGCATTTACGTCGAATCGCTGACGCGCGGGCTGCTGGCGGATGACGCTGCCACGCTTCCCGGCTCTTCCGCCGCGGAGGCGGTCAGGGCATGAGACGGCTGCGGGACCTGGGCGTCGAGCCGGGGCGGCTGCCGCCGGGCCGACACAACGCCATCACGGACGTGCCGGGCGTACGCGTGGGGCACACGACGTTGATCAGGGGCGAGGGACCGCTGCGGGAAGGCGTCGGCCCCGTGCGCACGGGCGTGACCGCCGTACTGCCCCATGGCGGCAATACCTATCGCGACAAGGTCGCCGCGGCCGTTTACTCCTTCAATGGCTACGGCAAGGTGATGGGCTTCGAGCAGATCCGCGAGCGCGGCAGCCTGGAGACCCCCGTCCTGCTCACCAGCAACCTCAACGTGGCGCGCGCCGGCGACGCCCTGATGAGCTACATGCTGCGGCAGAACCCGGATATCGCGCTGACCACCGGCACGGTCAACTGCGTCGTCGGGGAATGCAACGACGGCATGCTCAGCGACGCCCGCGGTCGCCATATCGGGCCGGAACAGGTCTTCGCGGCCATCGATGGCGCGTGCGGCGGGCCGGTGGCGGAAGGCAACGTGGGCGGCGGCACGGGCACCACCTGCTACCAGTTCAAGGGCGGCATTGGCACGGCCTCACGTCGGCTGCCCGAAGAGGGTTACTGCGTCGGCGCGCTGGTACAGGCCAACCACGGGCTGCGTGAGGAACTGCTGGTGCTCGGCGTGCCGGTGGGCCTGGCGCTGGCGGACGAGGAGAAGCCGCGCCACAACCCCGGCTCAATCATGATCGTGCTGGCCAGCGACGCGCCGCTGGACGCGCTGCAATTGACGCGCGTGGCGAAGCGCGCCGCCATCGGCCTGGCGCGCACCGGCACGGTCAGCCACGACCAGAGCGGCGATTTCATCATCGCCTTCGCCACCGGCACGCGCATCCCGCACGAGCCGGAAAACCTGCTGCTCCAGTCGCCCCGACTGCATGATCGCAGCGACATTCTCGATTTGCTCTTCCTGGCGACGGTGGAGGCGGTGGAGGAGGCCATCCTCAACGCGCTGCTGGCCGCCGAGACCATGACCGGCCGCGACGGCGTGCGTGCCCCCGCCCTTCCGCCTGACCGGCTCTGTGAACTGCTGCGACGCCACGGTCGCCTGTGACTGTCAGACCGTCTGCAGCGGCGGAAAGACCTCGTTCACACTGACGCGGAAGCCCGGCAGCGTTGCGCCGCCCTCAAGGACATCCCCGCCGGACAAGGTCTGCGCAGCCTCACCCGCGCGATGTAGTTCCAGCGAACGCGACTCAGGGTAGACCAGCCACACCATTTGTGTGCCGCGCTCCAGATAGCGAGCGGCCTTCGCCCGTAACTCACTGCGCGGGTTGCTTTCGCTGCGAATTTCCACCGCCAGCAACGGCGCTTCTCGCGGGATGGGCTCGCAATCCCCTGGCTGGACAGCCACGTCGGGCCGGCAACGCCAGCCACCAATTTCGTGGACCACCTCCGTCGCGGCGCGGTAACCTGGCAGGGCGCCGCCTCGGAGCCACAGCTTGAGCAACATGACAATTTCGCCCTGGGTATCTCCATGGACCCACTTCGGTGACATTTCAACGACGTCTCCCCGGGCATCGAATTTGTAGTGGCGTTCGGGGTTGCGCTCAACCAGCGCAATAAATTCTTCCATGGTTATGCGACTGGCGTGAGCGACGGGAGCTTCAACGACCATGTCTGCTCTCCGGTATCTCGTCGTTCCCATTGTACCCGCTGCGTCACGCAGAGGCGTTTGACTTTCCTGTGGTGTCAGTTAACTGGCGGCGGAAAGACCTCGCTCACGTTGACGCGGAAGCCCGGCAGCGTCGCGCCGCCCTCTAGGACATCCTCGCCGGACAAGGTCTGCGCAGCCTCACCCGCGCGATGTAGTTCCAGCGAACGCGACTCAGGGTAGACCAGCCACACCATTTGTGTGCCGCGCTCCAGATAGCGAGCGGCCTTCGCCCGTAACTCACTGCGCGGGTTGCTTTCGCTGCGAATTTCCACCGCCAGCAACGGCGCCACCCGCGGGTAGGGGTCCGCCCGTTCCAGCTGGATGGCCACATCCGGGATACACAGCCAGCCGTCCAGATCGTGCGTCGCTTCTGTGCCAACCGCATATTCAGACAATGAGCCGGAACCCAGCCAGTCGTCAAGCATTTTCCCGATCCGCAGTTGCAGTTTGCTGTGCATCCAGCTCGGCGACATTTCGATGATGGCTCCGTTGGCGGCGGGTTTGAACCTGCGCTCCGGGTAACGCTCCTCCAGTTCGAGGAATTCCCGCAGGCTGAGTCTCTTTTCGCTGGTGGCGACGGCCATGGCCGGTCTCCTGTGGCTCAACATCCCTGTGACACCCGGCTTAAGCGCGTCCTCAACCCTGAGGCGCGGGCGGGAAGATTTCTTCCACGCTGACGCGGAAGCCCGGCAGCGTCGCGCCGCCTTCAAGAACATCCCCGCCGGACAAGGTCTGCGCAGCCTCGCCCGCGCGATGTAGTTCCAGCGAACGCGACTCCGGGTAGACCAGCCACACCACTTGTGTGCCGCGCTCCAGATAGCGAGCGGCCTTTGCGCGCAACTCTGGGCGCGTGTTGCTCCTGCTTTCAATTTCGACGGCCAGTAGCGGCGCTTCGCGCGGGTAGTCTTCGCCCTCCAGCGGCAAAACGGCCACGTCCGGCACGCAGAGCCAGCCGTCAAGGTCGTGGGTGATCTCCACGCCGGCACCGAATCCTGACAAGTGTTCAGTCTCCAGCCAGTTCTGCAGCAATCTGTAAATCCATCCCTCAATAAATCCATGACTGCGACTCGGCGACATTTCGATGATGGCTCCGTTGGCGGCGGGTTTGAACCTGCGCTCCGGATAACGCTCCTCCAGCTCGAGGAATTCCCGCAGGCTGAGTCTCTTTTCATTGATGGCGACGGCCATGGCCGGTCTCCTGCGTATCGCTGTCCCCAAGTATAGCCTGAGTGCTGCCCGGGCGACGGCGCCTGTGTGTTACTCTCCCCCCGTTCCGCCGCGCCGGAGTACCCACGGAGAGCCTCATGCGACCCAACATCGTCTTCATCACCTGTCACGACCTGGGGCGACACCTGGGTTGTTACGGCCAGGACACGGTGGCCTCACCGGCGCTGGATGCCCTCGCCGTGCGCGGTCTGCTCTTCGAACGCAGCTTCTGCACGGCGCCGCAGTGCAGCCCCTCACGCGCTGCCCTGCATACCGGCCGCCACGCCCACGCCAACGGCATGCACGGCCTGGCGCACGATCCCTTCCGCTGGCGTCTGCACGCCGACGAGCGGCACCTGGCGCATCATTTGCGCGAGACCGGCTATCGCACAGCGCTCTTCGGCATCCAGCACCTGACGGACGCCGCCGGGGCGCCCGACCTGGGCTACGACGAGATCCACGACCGGGCGCCCGCGGCCCTGTTGGGTCAGGCCGCGTCGGAATGGCTCGCGACGCGCGCCGCCAGGGCGCAACCCTTTTACCTGGAAGTCGGTTTCTTCGAACCGCACCGCCGCTGGGATTTCGGCGGCGTGGAACCTGACGATCATCTCGGCGCGGCCCTGCCCCCTTACCTGCCACAGACGCCGGAGGCGCGCGCCGAAGTCGCGGAGCTGCAGGGCGCCATCGCGGCGCTGGACGCGGCCGTCGGGCAGATCGTGGCGACGCTGGAGTCCCAGGGCCTGCTGCGGGACACCTGGCTGATCTTCGTCACCGACCACGGCCTGGCCATGCCGCGGGCCAAGTGCACGCTCTACGATCCTGGCATCGAAACGGCGCTGCTGATGCACTGGCCCGCCGGCGGGTTGACGGGCGGAAGGCGAATCCCGCAAATGATCAGCCACGTGGACGTCGTGCCGTCCGTGCTGGAGGCGCTGGGTCTGGAGCGGCCGCCGCGCCTGCACGGACGCAGCTTCTGGCGGCTGCTGCAGGGCGCGAACTATGAGGCGCGCGACGTCGTCTTCGCCGGCAAGACCTTCCACACCGCCTGGGAGCCCATGCGCGGCCTGCGCACGGAAGATCACAAGCTCATTCTGAATCTCTGTCAGGACGTCGCCGTCAACGTGCCGTCCGACATTCAGCTCAGCCCCGTCTACCCACAGATGATCGAGGCGATCAGCGCGCGCCGGGCGACCGTCGAGCTTTACGACCTGCGGGCGGACCCGCTCGAACAGGACAACCTGGCCGACCAGGCGCCGCACCAGGGCCTCAAACGCGCGCTACTGGAACGCCTCTACCGCTGGATGGAGGGCACGGGCGACCCGCTGCTGCAGGGCCCGGTGGCCTCGCCCGCCTGGGAGGACGCGATCGCGGCGCTGCGCCGCGCCACCTGAAGGTCGCCCTCCGCGCTTGCCGCGACCCGGCAAGCCCGCTAGTATGGGGTCGATGGTTGTCACCGGGCTACCCGACCCAGGCCCTGCGCGGCGGGTCCTCCGAACCGTGTCAGGCCTTGACGGGAGCAGCACTAAGGAGTTCTTCCCGGGTGTCGCAGACCGGCCTGGGCCGGGTAGCGCCGTGACAGCCGCCCCCAACCGCCGACGGCGGTGACCCCTTGCCCCTGCGACTCTGGCATCTCGTCCTTGTCCTGCCCATGCTCTTGCTCGCGTCGCTGGCCGCTGCGCTGCTGCTGGCGCCCTTTGTGCTGGAAAAGGACCTGACGCTGGTCGTCGATGGTCAGGCGCTGTCCCTGCGTAGCCGCGCCGGACTGGTCGGCCAGTTGCTGGCTGAACAGGGCATCGAACTGCAGCCTGGCGATCTGGTGGAACCTGGTGTGGCCAGTCTGCTCTTCGACGGTCAGCAGGTGCGGGTCAGTTTCGCCCGTGACGTGCTGCTGGGCGTCGATGGCGTGACGCGCATCCTGCGCAGCCCGCTCAACGACCCTCTCGCCCTGCTGGCCGGGGCCGGGCTTGCCCTGGCCCCCGGCGACGCCCTCTTCGTCAACGGGCAACGCTTCGACCCCGCCTGGACCATGGACCCGGCCTCGCCCCTGACCCGTCTCGAATTGCGCCGCCCGCAACCCTTCCTGTTGCAGGATGGCGACAACCTGCGCAACCTGCGCAGCAGCGCCCGCACCGTGGGCGAGGCGCTGCTGGAGAATGGCGTCGCGCTGCGCGAGGGGGATGCGCTGCACCCGCCGGCCGCAACTTCCCTGGTGGCCAACATGACCCTGCAAGTGCGGCGCGCCCTGCCGCTCACCCTGCACGCGGACGGCGCTTCCCGCCCGCTGCGTCTGCCCGGCGAGACGGTAAGCGAGGCGCTCGCCGCCGCCGGCGTGCAACTCGATGGCGAGGACTACAGCATTCCGCCGGGCGACACGACCCTGGTGGCCGGCATGCAGTTGCGCGTCATACGCGTGCATGAGGAGGTCGTGTATGAGCGGGAAACCCTGCCCCACAGGACGCTGACCCAGGCCGATCCCGACCTGGAACTGGACCAGCGCCGCGTGCTGCAGCAGGGCCAGGACGGCATCCGCGGCCTGCCGCAGCGCGTCCGCTACGAAAACGGCGTGGAGGTCAGCCGCGAAAGGGGCGAGGTGGAAATGCTGCAGGAGCCGCGTGATCACATCATCGGCCTGGGCAGCAAGATCGTGCTGCGCAGCATCAACACGCCCCAGGGGCCGCGGCAATACTGGCGCGTACTGCGCATGAAGGCCACCAGCTACCACCCCGGCTCGCAGGGCAACAGCACGGCCACCGCCACCGGCGCTTTCCTGCGCAAGGGCGTCGTCGCCTCCAACCCGAAGGTCATCCCCTACGGCACCGAAGTCTACGTCGAGGGCTACGGCGTCGGCAGCATGGAAGACACCGCCGCCGCCTGGTACGTGCGGCAGCAGCCGATGTTCATCGACCTCGGCTACAGCGACGCGGACTACCAGCCATGGTCCAAATGGGTGGACGTCTACCTGCTGACGCCCGTGCCCTACGGCCGCTTCCCGCTCACCCTGCCGGGCTGAAGCGCAGCGCCTTCAGGAGGGTTGCGGCAGGTCCTCCGCGCTGACCAGGCCGGCCAGGGCCAGGCCGACGGCGCCGGCCATGAAACTGACGCCGACCCACATGTGCGTGCTCCACCAGATGCCGGCGCCCAAAAGCAGGATGACAAACAGGCCGAAGGTCATCATGAAGGGCAGGGCGAAAGCGAAGAGCCGCAGGGCCAGCAGCGGTGAGCCCGGTTCCCGCGCCAGCAGCCAGTCGCCCGCCAGACCGGCCAGCAGCGGCGCCAGCAACACCGGCGCGTAGGGCACGGTGTCCTCCAGGCGAATGAAAAACATGATCAGCGCGCTGGTGAATACCAGGTAAGTGACCGCGCCGAAGGGCAGCGCCATGCGCCGCCGCAGAAACAGCAGGGCGCCGGTCATCAGCGCGGCGGGGATCAGCACGGTGGCCACCGTGTAGGCCTCGGCCAGCTTGCGGTTGCTGTCGGGGTCGATGGTGACGTAGCGGTCCACCTGGCTCCAGACGTTGTTGAAGCCCGTGAACAGGGTGGCGAGCGTGAGCGCCATCAGGGCCGCCGTCAAGGGCGGAAACAGGAGCTTCCAGCCCCGCCCTGTCGCGCCCTGCGCCAGAGTGGAGCGCAGGGGGCCGCTCATGAAGAGCAGGCCGCTGAGCACCAGCAGCAAATGCGAAGGGCTCACCAGCGCGTCGATACCGGATTCGAATCCGAAGATTTCATGCCAGATGAGATCAACAACGCCGCCCACGCCGAAGAGCAGCACGCCGCCGAAGGACAGCAGGTAGGTTTCCGGCAAGGCCTGCAGCAGACGATGACCGCGTCCGACGTAACGGTACTGCATGACGACGTAGAACAGGCCGTTGGCCGCTATGCCGGAGTACATAAGCAGGTGAAAGGGTGTGAAAAAGGTCTCGTCCACCTGGCCGTGGTTGTGGGCATGGATGTCCACGATGGCGCCCAGCAATACCCACACGCCCAGCGCCAGCGCGGCCCAGGTGAAGGCCGGCGTGAGCGCGGGATAGCCCTCACGGCGCCCCGCGCCCGCCGCTTTCGCTTCTGAAACGAGACCTTCCCGAACCGCCACTTCAGTCCCTCGCGCCCTCAGCGCTTCAGTCCGCCTGCGGGTAAGGTTGGGTGGTCAGCAGGGCGGCCACGCCCAGACCGGAAGCGCCGGCCATAAAGCTGACGCCCAGCCACATGTGTTCCGTCCACCAGATGCCGCCCCCCGTCAACTGCAGGAGGATGAAGAGAACCAGCATGTAGACGGCGGGCACGACGAAAGCGAATTGCCGCAGGGCGATCACGTGCGAGCCTCCAGGCGGTCGCGCCAGCAGCCAGTCGCCCAGCAACCCGGCGATAATCGGCGCCAGCAACACCGGAAGATAGACCTGGTTCCACTCCCAGCGGATGTAAAGCATGATCAGCGCGTTGGCGAAGAGGACCAGGGTCACCGCGCCGAAGGGCAGTGCGATTCGCTGTCGCAGAAAGATCAGGGTGCCGACCATCAGCGCCGCCGGGATCAGCACGCCGGCCACTGTGTAGGCGTGCAGGGTCCGCACGGTGTCGGCGTCGATGACGAGTTCCGGCACCACGTAGCGGCTCAACTGCGTCCAGACGTTGGTGTAAAGCGTAAAGAGCGTGCCGATAGTAAGAATCGCCGTCGCCGAGGCGATGGGCGGAAGAAGCTCCGACCAGGTGCCCGAGGTCCGTCCCCGGGAGATGAAGGAACGCAGCGGGCCGCTGATGAACATCATGCCGCTGACCACCAGCAGCAAATGCGAGGGGCTGACCAGGGCGTCGACGCCCGCCTCGAAGCCGAAGATCTCGTGCCAGAGAAGATCGAAGACGCCGCCAAGACCGAAGAGCAGCACGCCGGCGAAGGAGAGCAGATACTCTTTCGGCAGCGCTTTCATCAGGCTGTGGCCGCGGCCCACGTTGCGAAACTGCGCGATGACGTAGAACAGTCCGTTGGCGGCCACGCCTGAATACAAAAGCATGTGCCAGGGTGTGAAGAAGGTGTCGTCCACGAAGTCATGGTTGTGGGCGTTGATATCCACCACCGAGCCGAAAAAGGCCCAGAGCGCCAGAATCAAGGCCGTCCAGGTGAAGGCCGGCGTCAGTTCGGGATACCCTTCCCTGCGCGAAATGCCGGCTGCCTTTGCTTCAGAACCAGATCGTACGCCAACTGTCATTTTCGTCTCCCCAAAACCGATTGCTTCTGTCCAGGTATTCTCCAAATTCGGTTTTTACAGCAACCTCGCGGGTCGTCATGCTGGACCGGGCTCCCCACCGGTCCCTCAACTCACTCTGCGGACGGTATCTCACGCTGCGGCAGCAGGGCGCTCATGCCCAGGCCGAGCCCGCCGGCCAGCAGGCTGACGCCGAGCCACATGTGCGTGTTCCACCAGATAGTAGCGCTTAACTGCAGAATGACGAAAAGGATGAAGACCATCAGGGTGGGCACGAGAAAGGCGAAACGCCGCAGCATCACCAGCGGCGAACTGCCGGTCGAACGCGCCAGGCTCCAGTCGCCCGCCAGGCCGGCGAGGAGCGGCGCCAGCAGGACGACGACGTGGGCGCCGGTCCATTGCCAGCGGATGTAGAGCATGATCAGCGCATTGGCGACCATGATGAAGGTCACGGCGCCGAAGGGCAGCACGATACGCGCGCGCAGATAGAGCAGCACGCCGGTCATCAGCACGACGGGGACCAGCACGCCGGTCACGGTGCCGGTCTCGGCTGCCAGCAGGCTGTCCCTGCCGGTCAATGAAATATAGCGATCAAGCTGGGTCCAGACGTTGGCGAAGAGCGTGATGAGCGTCCCGGTGGTCAGCACCAGCAGGGCCGAGACGATGGCCGGAAAGAGTTGCAGCCAGCCGCGCCCCGTCCTGTCTCCCGCCAGGTAGGAACGCAGCGGCCCGCTCATGAACAACACGGCGCTGAAAAAGAGCAGGAGGTGCGAGGGACTCACCAGGGCGTCTATCGTGGTCTCGACGCCGAAGAGGGCGTGCCAGATGAAATCGAAGACGCCGCCGAGCCCGAAGAGCAGCACCCCGGCGAAGGAGAGCAGGTACTCCCGCGGCAGGGCCTGCATCAGGCTGTGGCCGCGGCCGACGTTGCGGAACTGCACCAGCACGTAGAAGAGGCCGTTGGCCGCCACGCCGGAATACATCAGAAAGTGGAAGGGCGTGAAAAAGGACTCGTCGACGAAACCGTGATTGTGCGCGTTGATGTCGACGACCGAGCCCGCGCGCACCCAGACTGCCAGCGCCAGCGCCGTCCAGGTGAAGGCCGGCGTCAGTTCAGGGTAGCCACCCCGCCGCGCCCTGGCGGCCGCTTTCCCGGCAGAAGCGCTGCCCCTGGCGCTTGCCATGCGATCCCCCCTTGTCGTTCTCCCCTGCCTTACTGCTCCTGTCCGGGCGCCGGCGAAGCCTCAGGCGGCAGCGGCAGCGGCACAGCCACAAAGCTCAGCACCAGACCGAAAATGCCCGCCAGGACACTGACTCCCGTCCACATGTGAATGCTCCACCAGATGCCGCCGCTCCACTGCAGAATGACGAAGAAAGCGACGTGGTAGCTGAAGGGCAGGAGAAAGGCGAAGGCGCGCAGCGGCAGGGCTGCGATCCGCGGGCGTTGCTGGCCACGCAGCAGCAAATCGCCGATCAGGCCGGCGACAAGGGGAGCCAGCAGCACCAGCCAGTTTTCGCCGCCATGGCTGGCGGAACGCAGCAGGAACATCAGGACGCTGTTGCCGACCAGCAGGAAGGTCACCGCGCCGAAGGGCAGGGCCCAGCGCCGCAGCAGGGTGAGCACTATGGCGCTCATCAGCATGGACGGGAAAACCACCTTGGCCGTCATGGCGTGGTCCCGCAGCAGGAGTTCGTCCGGCGCGCCCCCCGGCGTGTAGAGTCCCACCCAGGACATCGCGTGGGCGAACTGGGTGAACAGGCTCAGGATCGAATACACCAGCAGGGCCGAGGCAATGGCCGGGAAGAGTTGCGCCCAGCCGCGTTGCGCTTCCGCCCGCCCCCACAGGGCGCGCAGCGGGCCGCTCATGAAGACCAGCGCGCTTAAGGCCAGCAACAAATGCGGCGGGCTGACCGAGGCCTCGATGTCAGCCTCGATGCCGAAGGCCGTATGCCACAGAAAGTCGAGGAAGCCGGCGGTCGCCATCATCACGATGCCGAGCAGTGAGGTCAGGTAACCCCGCGGCAGGGCCTGCAGCCAGTGGTGGCCGCGGCTCACGTTACGCAGTTGCATGCCCGCCAGGAAAATCCCCTTGGCCAGCATGCCGCTGTAGAGCAGCAGGTGGAAGGGTGTGAAGAAGGTGTCGTCGGTGGCGCCGTTGACGTGGGCGATGCCGTCCACGTAGCCGCCCAGCAGTACCCAGGCCGCCAGCACCAGGGCGATCAGGTCGAAACTGCGCGAGGCGGACGGGTAGCCCTCGCGGCGCGTGCGCTGCGCGACGCTGCCCAGGCCGGCCCCGATATGTTCAAGCCCGCTCATGATTTCCTTTCCGAATGAATGCACCTTCACTCTAGCACAACTTTTCCCGCCATGCCCGACGCTGTGCACTGCCCTGCCCGGCGCCTATACTACGCGCGGAGGCAACCTGGCGGAGCAAAAGCGACTTGCATCAACTCGCCCCTGACCCCGACTGGCCCGCCCCTCTGGTGCTGGCCTCGGCCTCGCCGCGTCGGCGGGAACTGCTGGACTCGCTGGGGCTGCGCTTTCGCGTCGACGCGCCGCAACTGGACGAAAGCCCCCTGCCGGGCGAACACCCGCAGGCCTGGGCCAGGCGTCTCAGTCAGGCCAAGGCGGCCCAGGTCGCCGCGCGTCACGCGCCGCCCGCGCTCATTCTGGCCGCCGACACCCTGGTCATCGACGGCGCGGCAGCGCTGGGCAAGCCCGTCGACGCGGCCGACGCCCGGCGCATGTTGCGCCGCTTGCGCGCCCGTTCCCACGAGGTCTGCACGGCTTTCACCTTGCAGCGCGCGGGCGGGGGCGGTCGGCGCCTGACGCGCCTCTGTCGCACCCGGGTACACATGCGCGCCTGGAGCGACGCCGAACAGGCGGACTACGTCGCCAGCGGCGACCCGCTCGACAAGGCCGGCGCCTACGCCATCCAGCACCCGGTCTTCGCGCCGGTGGCACGCATCGAGGGCAGCTACAGCAACGTGGTCGGCCTGCCGCTGGAAATGCTGCAGGAGGCCCTGACCCACTTTGGCGGCCTGGACAGCTGGCGCTGAAGGATGTCAGAATTGCGTCGAGGCAGTGGAGGTCAACAATGACGCTCAGGGTCGCCATCGTCAGCACCGGCAACGTCGCCAGCAACAACTATCTGCCCTTTCTGGCGCGGCAGCCGGACCTGACGTTCAGCTATTTCAACCGCACGCGCGGCAAGGCGGAGGCCTGCGCCGCGACCTTCGGCGGGCAGGTCGCCGACTCCATCGACGATCTGATGCGCGCCGACCCCGACATCGTCTTCCTGCTCAGCAGCGAGACCGCGCGTTATGAACTGGCCCGGGCCATCCTGCAGCACCGGCCCAAACGCCTCTTTTTCGAGAAGCCGCTGGTCGCCATGCAGGGCCAGGCCCAGGTGACGGAGGACGACTTCGAAAAGGGGCGCGCACTGCTGGGCCTGGCGCGGGCCGGCGGCACGGAAACGGCGATGATCTTCAACTATCGCTTCTTCGACCAGACGCTGACGGCGCTGCAGCAGATCGAAGCACGCGGCTTCGGCGCCCTGACGCAGGTCACCGGCCTCGTGCACTACAACTGCTGGTCGCATTGCATCGACCTCGTCCACCTCTTCGCCGGCCCGCTGACGGAGATAAACGCCCTGGCGGGCCCGGTTGTCCATCACAAGGCCGGCTACGTCGTCGAGGACGTCGCCGCTGCCTTCAGCGCCGGCGCGGCGAGCGGCACGATCATCGGCACCGCGACCATCGACCGTGGCTTTCCCCTCTTTGAAATGCTCTTCAGTTTTGAGGGCGGCCGGCTGACCTTCCGCGGGCTGGATGGCGACATGGAGATTCTTGACTACAGCGGCGCGCGCCACGAGCTGCTGGCCCTGACGCGCGAGCAGTCCAGCCGGGACCAGTACCGGCTCTCCTTCGACAAGGCCCTGGACGCCTACCTGACTTCAGTGCGCGCGGGGGGCGAGCCGCCGGTGCCCGGCCTGGCGGGTCTGCAGGAGTTGCAGTTTGAGGCGGCGCTGAAACGCTCGATCCGCCTGGGCCGACCGGTCAATGTGCAGGACGAGTTTCCCCTGGATTGACGGGCGACGTGGTGTACTGGCGGGCGACATGGTTTGTCGCCCCTGCGGGATGCTTCGAGCTTGCGCTCTCGCTACCCGTACAACAATCCGGAATCCCTGTACGGGCGTCTATTCGTAGCAGCGAATCCCGAAAAGCGAGGCCGGCACGGCGCCCTCGGTCGCCAGCAACTCGACCTGCAGCCGGTCCGTGACCAGGGGCTCGTCCAGACGCACGCGGTTGATGGTCTGGTGGTTGTCCCCGCACTCGGCCACGCACCGGCCCTCGCCATCCAGAATGCGCCAGTGCGTCACCATGAAGGGCACGACGTTCTCCGGGTGGCCCATCAGGGTGGTCTCCATGGCATGGTCGCTGTCGGAGTCAAAGGTCAGCACGATCTCGCGGATGGAACGCGGCGCGTCCCAGTGCAGACTCAGCGTGGGCCGCGGGTCTTCGGGGTCGGCCACCCAGGCGTTGACGCCGGTGGTGGGCCGGCCGAGGCCGTCGCTGACGTTGCCGGGGTCGAAGGCATCGATCACCGGGCGAATCGCCATCGCCAGGTTCTGCCCGGCGGGCCGGCGCGGCGGCGTCCAGAACTCGAAGCTGTCCACGCCGATGTCCTCCGGCGGCAACTGGTCGCGCCAGTGCCGCAGCGAGAGCAGGCCGCTGAGCCGCTCCTCGCTCAAGTGGGCGTGGACCTCCGCGTTGGCCATCAGACAGTAGAAGAGGTACTGGTCCTCGTCCACGCTGACGTCGAAGTCGGCCGTGACCCTCTGGTTGGGCCCGGCGTCCAGCTCGATGTCCTGCGCGCCAAGGGTCACGTTGGGCGTGTAGTTGCCGATGCGCTCGCTGGCGCGCAGTTCGAGGCGCAGCGTCGTCGGCTCGTCAACGTCGACCACGAAGTCCACCTCCGGCGCCGGGCCGGCCGCCACCGGCAGCATCTGCGCGAGGGAGCGCTCCAGGTGCTGCAGGGGCCCGTTATCCGGCAGGCCCTCGAGGCAGTATTTGCTGCTGGCGCCGATGCGCGCCCGCTGCACGAGGTCGTCGTCATCCTGCAGGCGCAGGCCGGGGATGTGCTGGCCGGCGCGCATCAGGTCGCGCTGCAGCCGCGCCATGTCGACGTCGCGCGGCAGCAGGCCCTCGTCCAGGCACTGCGCGGCGGCCATGCCGATCGCCTGGGCCGCGTTGGCCAGGGTCAGCATGACGCGCGTGGAACCGAAGGCCACGTGCGAGACGCTCATGATGCGGCCGCCGATGAAGAGATTGTCGATGTTGCGCGCGTAGAGCGTGCGGTAGGGGATCTGGTAGACGCCCTGCGCGTGCCACTGGTCGCAGCCGGGCCGCTCGCTGAAGACGCCGTCGGCCGGGTGCAGGTCGATCGACCAGCCGCCAAAGGCGATGGCGTCCTCATGCTCTCGCTGTTCGATGACGTCCTGCTGGATCATCATCGTGTCGCCCTCAAAGCGGCGGCTCTCGCGCTTGCCGGGGATGTGCCCCACCCACTCCAGGGTCAGGTTTTCGGCATCCGGGAACTCGCCCGAGTTCTTGATGTAATTCCACACGCCATAGACCACGCGCCACAACTGCCACTTGATGGTCTCGGTCTCATGCACCGTGTCGAGGCGCCCGCCATACTCGATCCACCACAGCCGGCAGCCGTCGGTCTTCGTGTTGAAGCTGCGGAAGCGCGGAATCTCGCTGATGTCTTCGAGCGCGTAACGCGGCGGCACGAAGCGCACCGGCCGGCCCAGGTCCTTGCTGTAGAAATAGATCGAATGCCCCAGCAGGTAACCGTACTCCTCGCTGGGCGCGAACTTCTCGCCGAATTCGTCGGCCGATTCGGCGCCCATGCGGAAGGCCGCGCCCGACTGGAAGGCGACCACGCCATCCCCCGAGGAATCGCAGAAAAGCGGCGCATGCAGGTCGTAGAGCGTCGAGTTCTGGCTGCAGAAGGCCTGTACGCTCTCAATGCTGTCGCTGCCCCGCTTGCGCGTTACGTGGGCGCTGGTGTTCAGCAGCAGCGTGATGTTGGGCTCGTCGAGCACCTTTTCCAGCAGCACGGTATCGAAGATGAGCGCGTTGCCCTCCGGGTTGCGGTACATGTTCTCGACGAGAATCTCGTCGATGACACCGCCCTCGCGCGCCCAGCGGTTGTTGTTGTTCATGTGCGCGGTGGCGCCCAGGCCCCAGAGCCGCACCTCGCTGGAGGCGTTGCCGCCCAGCACCGGCCGGTCCTGCACCAGCACCACCTGCGCGCCGGCGCGCGCCGCGGTCAGCGCGGCGCAGGTGCCCGCCAGACCGCCGCCCACCACCACCAGGCCGACGTCCAGGCGCTTCGTCTTCAGTTCGCGTACGTCCGGGCTGAATGGCTCGCTGACCATCCGTGGCCAGAGTTCGGGCATGGTCTTCTCCTGTGTGTCTTTCAGTGACCGTGGCGGTCCGTCTCGATGTCGTGCTGCTCGCACCATTCGTTGAGCGGATTGTGGTAGCCGGAGGGCTTGAAGGTCTCGGTCTCCTCCATGCGCTCGCCGACCAGGAAGCGCTGGTAATCGTCAAGCTTTTCAACCAGGTCGCGCGGTTGCATCCAGTAGTCCATGGGCTTCAGCCACTGGTAACAGTAGCCGATCATGACGGCCTTGCGCGTGTTGGGGCTGAAGTTGGGCGCGCCCGCGTGCCAGGTGCGGTATTCGAAGAGCACGCAGTCGCCCGGGTTGAGCGAGGGCTCGATCGCGCCGACCGGGTCCGGCTGACCCTGCGGGATCGCGATGCGTTCCTTCAGGTTGTTGCTGCCCGGCAGGAACATGGTCACGCCGGACTTCGGACGGCTCTGGTCCGTGAGGTAGTAGGCGCACTTGAGCCCCATGCGCGGGAACTGCGAGTGGCCCAGGTCGAGCGTGGTGCGGCCGTTGTCGCGATGCCAGCCAGGCGCGCGTTTGTCGGGGCTGGTGCCCGGGTGTTCCGGTTTGCTGTAAATCAGGTGGCTGGTGGAGAGTTGCAGGTTGGAGCCGAAGAGTTGCATCACCAGCGGGAAAATGGTGGCGTGCGTGATCAGCGGGATGAAGGCGTCATCATGGGTGACGACGTTGCGAAAGCTGTCGTAAATGTCGTCGTTGATCTGGCGGTCGCGCGTCTCGTCGGAGGCGATCAGACGGTCGCCGGCCTCGATCAGGCGCCCGACGGTCTCGCTGTCGAGCGCGTTGCGCACGATCAGGTAGCCCTCATCGTAAAACTGACGCCGGTCTTCCTCACTGACGGGATGATATTCAAGCATTGCCATCAACCTCATTTGCCTCAGGTATAGGTGAAATACGCGCTCGCCTGACAGTCGCGGTCGGCGCTGACGCGCACCCAGTGCGCGCTGTAGCCGGTCGGAAAGACATGCGGCACATAGGCGCCTGGCGCGACCTCCAGTTCAGTATAGCCGGCCCATTCGCCATCTCCCATAAAGTCCACTTCCACGCGGAAGCGCACCCTTGTTTCGGCGTCGTGACGCAAATGCAGCGTCTTGTGTTCGAAGCCGGTCATCAGGTAGGGGTCGGAGGGCTCGCCGGCGCGGACGGCCGCGCGCCACCAGGGGCCGCCCCAGCCGGCCGGCTTGCCGAAGCCCCACAGGTCGTCGGTCTTGCCGAACCACAGGCCCGACTGCGGCTCACCGGCCAGGTGATTGGCGCCGCCGTGCGGGCTGGCGTTGTCGGCGCCCAGCACCAGCAGCCCGCGCCAGGCGCAGAAATCGCCCAGCACCCAGAGATGCGTCGAGATCGGTCGCACACCCCAGATGCGCCTGCCGTAGGCCCAGGGCGAGAGTTCGTAGAAAATGCCGTGGCAGTCCATGATGAAACGCTCGTGGTCGACCTCGCGGATGCGCGGCCACTCGGTCTGCCACATGTGGTCGTAGCAGTGGCTGCCCTTGGGCAGGCGGTAGCGGCGCCATTGACCGTCGGCCTCGGTGTAGACCTGCAGGATGGCCGAGGCCTGGTCCCAGCCCATGGCGAACATCGTGCCGCTGAAGTCGCCGCGGCCGTTTACCTCGATGAAGGGCGCGCGCTCGATGATGCGCCAGCGCTCGCCGTCCCATTCGGCCAGGCGGCCGGCCATGCCCTCGCCGCGGAAGTCGCGCTCGTCGTAGCTGTTGTTGACGACCACCACGCGGCCAAAGTTACTGTAGCCGGCCTTGAAGTGCGCGTACTTGTGGTCCGGCACGCCCAGCTCGCGCGTCAGGTCGCCGAGGAAAGTGGCCTCCAGGCTGTGGACGTCCAGTTCGTAGAACTCGCCCTCCATGCCCAGCATGTAGACCTTGTTCTCCGGGTCATGCAGGTGGCGCATGGTCGAGCAAAGGCGAACCTCGACCAGACTCTCGATGGTGCGCACGCGGCGTTCCGTATCGATGACGTGCGGCCCGATGAAGAGCTGGTTGGAGTGCCAGTGCAGCATGCGGTTGGTGTAGGTGCCGACGCGGCTCTGCGGGTGCTTCGTCATGCGCAGGTCGGCGTCGATCTCGTAGAGGCCGGTGCCCACGCCCGAGGCCGACTTGTGCGAGACGTAGCTGATCGCCCAGAGCCGGTCGGCCCAGGCGAAGAGCGCGCCCACGCCGCATTCCGTGCGCGGCGGGCCGGGTTCCGCGCGCAGCGCCAGAGAGGGTACGACACCGCTGATTTGCAGGGGTTGACTCATGTCGTTGCGTCCTCCTGTGTCACGCCGCCGCCCTCACCCCCCGGCCCCTTTCCCGCTCAGTCGCGGGAGCCCTTCCCTCAGGGAGAGGGGGAGAATACAGACATGAGAACCCACTTTCTGGAGTGGACCGCAGTTGGTGAGCTCTGTTCGAGAGGACAGAAACACCCTTCCAGGCATTGTAGTTAAAGCCCCTCTCCCTGAGGGAAGGGCTCCCATCCCCCAAGATGGGAAAGGGTTTGGGGTGAGGGCCTGTCCACCCCCTCCAGCCACTTATCCAGCAGCGCCAGCATCTCCCGCGCCCGACCCGGCTCGCGCGCCAGAGAGTCATCCAGCTCCCAGGGGTCGCCGCGCGTGTCGAAGAGTTGCAGCGCCTGCAGCGGATCGCGCTGCGCCACCAGTTTCCAGCCATCCAGCAGCACGCAGAGCAACTCGCCGCACTCGCTGAAAAGCGGCCCTTCCTCCAGTTGCCCGCCGCGCAGCGCCGGCAGCAGCGAACGCCCCGGCGCGTCGGGGTCCGCCTCGGCGCCGGCCAACTCCAGCAGCGTGGGCAGAAAGTCGACCGTGCCCACCGGAGTCGCGCAACGCCGTCCCTGCTTCTGGCCTGGCAGCCGGACCAGCAGCGGCACGCGCAGGGACTCATCGTACATCACCCCCTTGCTGAACAGCCCCTGGGCGCCGTTCATCTCGCCGTGGTCGGAGGTGAAGAAGAGCGCCGTGCGATCAGCCAGCCCGCAGCCCTTCAGCGTGGCCAGCAGACGGCCGAGGGCCGCGTCCAGTTGCGTGATCTCGCCGTAGTAACGCTCACGAAAGGTCTGCAGGTCGTAGTCGGCGTCCCATTGCGGCATGCGGTACCAGGCCGAGGGATCGACGTTGGGCTCGATCATCAGGTCGCGGCCGGCGTAACGCGCCAGATGGTCCGGCGGCGGCAGGCAGGGCGGATGCGGCGCCTGGTACGAGACGAAGAGGCAAAAGGGCTGCGGCAATTGCGGCAGCCAGTCCTGCGCGATGTCGCTCAGGCTGTCAGTCTCATGGCCCTCAAGCGATTGCGCTTCGTCGGCTTCGTCCGTCCAGAGGCGGCCGCGCCAGTGATCGACGTGGTGGCTCTCCCAGCCGGCGAAGCGTCGGAAGCCGCCGCGCTCCTCCGGCAGCACCGCCCGCTCGCGCTGCGGCGCGCCCCCCAGATGCCACTTGCCCAGCCAGGCCGTATGGTAGCCGGCATCATTCAGACGCTGCGCCAGGGTGGGTACGTCGTCCGGCAGGGCCTGGCCGTTGCGCGTGACGCCGGTCTGCGTCGGCCAGCGCCCGGTCAGCATACAGGCGCGCCAGGGCGTGCAGAGCGGCGAAGTGCTGCAGGCCTGCGTGAAAACCGTGCTCTCCCGCGCCAGGGCCGACAGTTGCGGCGTCTGCAGCAGCGGATGGCCGTCGAGCGCCGTCCAGCGCGCGCCCAGCTGGTCCGCGACGATGAAGAGCAGGTTGGGCGGGGAGCTCGTCGGCACCGGGCCTCAGCCCTTGATGCCGGAGAGGTTGGCGCCCTGGATGAACTGCTTCTGGAAGAGGAAGAAGACCGCCAGCACCGGAATGACCATCATCACGGTGGCCGCCATCTGCTGGTGCTGCATGCCGCCCTGACCCGGCAGCGAGGTGAACTTGTAGAGGCCGATCGCCAGGGTGTGCAGGTTCTCGTCCTTGAGGTAGATCAGCGGCCCGAGGAACTCGTTCCAGCTGTTCTGCACGCTGAGGATGGCCATCACCACGATGGCCGGCTTGGCCAGCGGCACCATGATCTGTGTGAAGATGCGCAGTTCGCTGGCGCCGTCGATCTTGGCCGAATCGAGAAAGTCCTGCTGGATGCCGCGGAAGAACTGCCTGCCGAGGAAGATGAAGAAGGCGTTGCCGAACCACTCCGGCACCACCAGCGGGTAGAAAGTGTTCACCCAGCCGATCTCGTTGTAGACGATGTAGACCGGGATCAGGCGCACCGCGAAGGGCAGCATCAGCGTCGCCAGCAGGATGAGGAAGAGTACGTCGCGGAAGGGGAAGCGAAAGCGCGCGAAGCCGTAGGCCACGATGGTCGAGGAGATCAGGCTGCCGGCCAGCGAAAAGATGGTGATGATCATCGTGTTGCGGAAGGTCACGCCGAAGTTCCAGAAGCGCAGCGCTTCCGTGTAGTTTTCCGGCTGCCAGACCCGCGGAATCCACTCCGGCGGGAAGACCCCCACCTGCGAGAGTGGCATGAAGGAGGTCATCAACATCCAGATCAGCGGCGCGATGAACCACAGGCTGCAGGCGATCAGCAGGGCGTAGAGCAGCGCGCGCCCGATATAAAACTGCGGCGGCTTGCGCACCTGCACCATGGGTTCCTGCAGGGCTCCGCGTTCGCTGACAGTGGCCATGGCTGTTCTCTCCCTCCTCTCAGTCGTTGTAGAACACCCAGCGATCGGATGTCATCACCACGATGGCGGTGAAGACGAAGAGGATGATGAAGAGGATCCAGGCCAGCGCCGAGGCGTAGCCCATCTGCGGCGGCAGGAATTCGAATGCATGATTGTAAAGGTGCAGCATGTAGGTGCGGGTGGCGTCGCGCGGGCCGCCCTGGGTCATGATGAAGACCTGGTTGAAGACCTGGAAGGCGCTGATGATGTTGATCAGCACGTTCAGGAAGATCGTCGGGGTGATCAAGGGCAGGGTCACGCGGCGCAGGCGCTGCAACCAGCTGGCGCCGTCGATGCGCGCCGCGTCGTAGTATTCCTCCGGGATGTTTTGCAGGCCGGCGAGGAAGATGATCATCGTCACGCCGACCCAGGTGGTGCTCATCACCAGCAGGCCGTTCATGGCGTAGGCCGGGCTGCTCAGCCAGCGGATGCGCCCCTGCCCCAGCAGGCTCAGGAACCAGTTCAGCAGGCCGTAGCGCGCGTTGAGGATGTAGATCCACACCATCGAGATGGCCACGATCGGCACCGTCGAGGGGATGTAGAAGAGCGTGCGCCAGACGCCGAGGAAACGTACCTTTGAGTTCAACAACATGGCCAGCGAAAAGGCCAGCACGATGCGGATGGCGACCGAGCCGACCACGTAATAGGCCGTGTTCAACAGCGACTTGAGGAAGAGCGAGTCGCCGCTGAAGATTTCCTGGTAGTTGGCGAGGCCGATCCATACCGGCGGGTTGATGACGTCGTAGCGCGTGAAACTCATCACGAAGGAGGCGACGAAGGGGAAGAGCGAGAAAAGCAGCAGGCCGATGATCCAGGGGCTGACGAAGGCCAGGCCGTAGAGCGCTTCGCGCCGCCGCATCGGCGAGAGATCGCGCCAGCGCTCGCGTTTGCCCTTCATGCCGCGCAACTGTGTGCCGAATGTTGCCGTCATGCCCCGCTCCCGCTCACTGAACTGAAGGGGAGGAACGCAAGCGTCCCTCCCCCAGGTTTACCTGTTGTCGATTTAGCCGTACTCGGCCCAGAAGGTATCCAGCAAGGCCTGGATTTCTGCCTCGGCGTCGGCCAAAGCCTGCTCGACCGACTTCTCGCCGAAGAGCACCTCATCCTCCATGCGGTTGAGGATCTCGTTGGCTTCCGGCTGCACCGGAGACACGATAATGACGCCGTCCAGCACCGCCACGCCGAGAATGTCCGCGGCCATGCGGTGCGACACGCCTTCCTTCGCGTAGCCGTCGCAACCGGCCAGCGGCGAGGGCCGCTGCTGCTGCTGCAGGAACCAGCAGGCGCCGCCGACCATCTTGGTGGTGGTCTCACCGTCGCCGTTGACGTCACCGACGCCGATCAGGGCGCCCATCTCGTCGTAGTCCAGTTCCAGCTCGACGTTCGATTCGACCTGGGACGTCATCCACTTGACCAGCTGCCAGGCCTCGTCGGGGTGCGGGGCGTTCTTCGGGATCATGAAGCCCCAGCCGCCGGAGAACCCGCCGCGCCGGCCCGGGTTGCCGCTGGGGCCGTAGGGCATGGGCGCCACGCCGAAGCCGAGGTTGCCCATGTCGTCCGTGCCGAAGACCTCGGGCGTGCCGTGGCTCTCCAGCTGGAAGAGCTGCCAGGAACCGCTGAACTGGATCGAGTCGAAGCCCAGGATGAGCGGCGTCTGGTCGAACTCGCCGGTCATCTCGTAGAAGGAACTGACTTCCTCGATGCCGTAGTTGATGTCATTGGTGAAGTCGCGGATGAATTCCATGGTCTCGACGCCCGCCTGGTTGTTGATGGTGACCGTGCGCAGGTCGTCGCTGATCCAGTTCTGGCCGTTGGCATTGAGCCAGGTCAGGAAGGGGGTGGCGGCGACGTTGACGCCGACGTGGTCGAGGAAGCCGTCCTCACCGGTGCTCAGCGCCATACCGACTTCCTTCAGTTCGTCCCAGGTCTCGGGGAAGGAGTCGAAGCCGGCGTCGGCCAGCTGCTTCTTGTTGTACCAGCCGAGGGCCACGGCCCCGCCGGTCGGGTTGGGCAGCATCCAGGTCTGGCCGCCGTACTGGTTACCGCCGAATTCGGCGGGCACGAACATGTCGGCCGTGATGCCGTCCATGGCCATGTAATCATCCAGCGGGATGATCGAGTCGGTGGCGGCGAAGAAGGGCAGGTCCTGGCGGCCGAACATGGTGACGTCCGGCGGCTCGCCGGCGGCGATGGCCGTCAGCAGGTTGGGCAGACGGTTGTCCCAGGGCAGGAAGACGTTGTCGACGCAAATGCCCGGGTTGGCCACTTCGAAGGCCGCGATGGCCGCTTCCATGATCGGGATGCGGTTGCCGCCCCAGTGGTGCCAGTAGGTCAGGGTGACGTCACCCTGGCAGTCGGCGTTCTGGGCCTGCGCCGCCACGCTAAAGCTCAGCAGCATCGCAGTCAGTAGCAGTACGCTCAAGAGCTTCCTTGTCATGAGGGGTTCCTTTCTCCTTGTCCGGTCGTGTGTGGAATCGCGCTTCAGGCGCCGATTCCCGATACCGCGGCCGGCGTCCACGCAGGCCGCAATTTTGAAAATTTACCACGCCCCGCCCGGCGGGTCAAAGCGCGGGGCGTGCGGCGCGGGGCCGAGCCCACCTTGCGACCTCCCTTTCTGCGCTACACTGGCAGACATCTACAGCGAGGATGATGGCAGGATGAGCGCGAACCAGGTGAACTGGGCGAACCGCACGATCTTCACCGGCGACAACCTCGACGTCATGCGCGGTATGAACTCAGACAGCGTCGACCTCATCTACCTTGACCCGCCCTTCAACTCGGACAGTGACTACAAGGCGCCCGTCGGTTCACCGGCGGAAGGCACCGGATTCCGGGACATCTGGACCCTGGACGACGTTAACCTGGAAGAGCACGGCGAACTGGCCGAACGGAATCCCGCGCTCTACACCCTCATTGACGCGGCAGGGCTGACCCACGGCCCCTCGATGAAGGCCTACCTCATCATGATGGGTACACGGCTGCTGGAAATGCAGCGCATCCTGAAGCCGAAAGGCAGTATCTACCTGCATTGTGACGACACGGCGGGTTACTGGCTGCGGGCCGTGCTGGATTCTGTATTCGGGGCGAAGTGGTATCGCAACGAAATTTTGTGGAAACGCACCAGCGCGCACAATGACCCGCAACGCCTTGGCCGCATTGTCGACACACTGCTCTATTACGCGGGTGAGGAGCGCACCTGGAACCGGCAGTTCGGCGAGTATTCGCAGGAATACCTCGACCGCTTTTTTCGCTTCGCGGACGCCCGAGGACGCTATCGGGTCGGAGACCTGACAGGATCAGGGACACGGACAGGGGAAACTGGCGAGGCCTGGCGTGGGTACGACCCGACAGAAAGCAACCGACACTGGAGCGTACCAAAGCGCATCGTGCGGAAACTGGGCGGCGAAGAAGCGCTTTCCTGGCCAGTCAGCAAGCGCCTTGACCTGCTGGACAAGCACGGTTACATCCACTGGCCGCAGAGAGGAAGGGTGCCAGGATTCAAATCCTACCTGAGTGAATTGCCAGGGCGTCCCTTGCAGAATCTCTGGGATGACATCAGGCCTGCGCCCAGACGCGAGCGAACCGGTTTTCGCACTCAAAAGCCCTTGTCCTTGCTGGAGCGCGTTATCCTAGCCAGCAGTTGCCCGGACGACATCGTTCTTGACCCTTTCTGCGGTTGCGCCACGGCCTGCGTAGCTGCCGAGAATCTGGGCCGCCAGTGGGTCGGCATCGACGAGTCGCCGAAGGCTGCCGAACTGGTCATTCAGCGTTTCACCGGCACGAAGCAACTTACCCTGCTGGCCAACCGAATTGTGCACCGCACCGACATCCCGCGGCGCACAGACCGCGGTGTTCTGCAGAACTATCGCACACACAAACACACGCTCTTCGGAATGCAGGAAGGCCGCTGCAATGGCTGCAAAAGCGCTTTCGACTTCCGCCACTTTCACATTGATCACATTCTGCCGAAGGCTAGGGGCGGCGATGACCACCTGGAAAACCTTCAATTGCTCTGCGGCCACTGCAACCTGCTAAAAGGCACTGGCACTATGGCAGAACTGAAGGTCAAACTGCGCAAGGCCGGTATTTTGCGTTAGGGAATGGGGAAGGGACGAAGTACCCCGCAAGCAGCAGAGTTAAATCAACACCTCTGGAGTTCCATCGTCCCATGATTCATCCGTCCCCTACCTGTGTAGTACTCTCCTGTCAAACGTGAATCACCTTCCAACGTAAGAACCGTGGTTCCCGAATGTTTATTCATTGTATCAATGGCATCACCTTTTGGGTTGTTGTCGTAGGTATAAATCAGTGCAGGCTGCCGATTCCCTCGAAGGACGAGAGAGGCTGTTTGGCTTTCAGAGGATGATTTGGAGGCCTTTAAATCTACGGAAATCCTCGTCCAAGTCTGGGAGATGTTCAATTCGATGCTGTATTCTGTTTTGAATTCGTCGTAGGAACTTTTAAGATGTCCTCGCCACTTACCTTGTAAATCAGGAGTTTTCACAATCCCTAATCGGCGTATCAGCTTGCATTTCCAAACATACCTGTCAAATGCAATATAGAAAATTCCGAACAAACTCAAAGGCGAGAGAATTCCTGTTACAGGCCAAAAGATAAACTGAGGCACGCCCAATGTGTCAACAATAGACAAGACTTCTGTACGAAAGGGAATGGCAATTGGTTCCCCTATCAGAATGCTGAGGACTGCCAGTACCCACTGAATATTACGCCGGTTTTCGTTCGTGCCGTATGGATGCACACCTAACTGCCCCAGTTATTCCACATCCCAATCAGGGCATTGATATATTGAGATGCACGGTCCTGTGACCATTGCTCAGGAGCGTTTCCGTAGAGGTAAGTTTGGCCGTTTTGACAACTCAAGTCTCCTCTGACTCCATTCTGATGCAACCAGTTCAAAACGTTCAGAACCGTGCAGTCGCAAACATTGATGAAGTTCGAATCCGGGACATTGTACAACAGACACTCAACGAAATATGAAGGCGCCGTCTTGGCGTTTAGCCTCCCTCTTTCGATAAGCCAGTTGCGCATATTCTTGAATATCCGAACAGTAGGCTTGTAAACCTCGTCAGTGTTTTGATTCTTGATTTCACCGTTTCGAATGTGGAGTTTGGGGTAGTTTTTGATTTCCCGACGCGGATATTGTCTGTGGGTATAGAATCGGATGCCTTCAACACTACCTGAAAGTTTTTCACATACAATTACGTCAGCGTCAAAGGAGCCTGCTCTAACCTTGATAGACTTGTTACCTTCTTCTACGGTCCCGTAGCTTCTTCTTAAATCGTTCAGAACATCTTGTCGAAAAGCCTCCCAGTAGCCTGGCCGATCGTATTGCACAACAACGTCGACATCACTGGAGCCACGAACGTTGGTGTGATTTCTATAGGAACCTTGGAGATACACATCTATCAATGAACCTTGCCAGTTCCGCAATGCAAGTGCATTCCTTATCGATTCGTGGGATTTCATTGCGGATATGTGCTGAACAGGATTCGCCCAAGTTTCCAGTTGATTGTTCGGAATGCCCATGTGATACCTCTTTTTCAATACACTTCCTCCACAGTACAACAAATCTAATGCTCTTGGAACACTGCATGACACCACACTGACAATTCATATGTGTTTCTTACAATAATGAGCGCAGCAGCAGAATTCAGTCCCTACCCACACCCCGCCCGGAGCCACACTGCGCCAAGTGATACAATCAGCGCAGGCCGCCAGACCGGCGGCGGAGGGGCAGACCCGTGAGTGGCGAAACGATCAACAGCCTGGACGATCTGCGGCGGCGGCGCAAGCAGATCATCGGCCTCGCCCGCCAGTATCGCGCGCGGCGGATCGCCGTGTTTGGCTCCCTGGCGCGCGGTGACGCCCGTGCCGAAAGCGACATCGATTTCCTGGTCGATTTCGAGGCCGACTATAAATTGCGCGACCAGATCCGCCTGACCCAGGCTTTGGGAGCGCTATTGGGGCGGCGCGTGCAAGTGGTGGACCGTCAGTGCCTGCGCGAGGAATGGCGGGCGGCCATCCTGGCTGAGGTGCAGGGTCTGTAAACGCAGCGCCACAGCCAGCGCCGCGCCTCAGTGCGTCACATACCAGGGACTCGTCCAGGCCTTCGCTCCGTCAGCCTGGAGCACGCGAACCCAGTAGGCCTGTTCGCCGGCAGGGCTGTCGGCCGGTCGGTAGCCGGTCCTGAAGTGTCGCGTCTTCAGCCCGAGGGGGCGGCGCTCCATCGTCAATTCCAGGTCAACCCCGCCCGCCGCCATCCGCACGCCACGGTCGCCCAGGTCGGACCAGGTGGCCTCTGCCGAGACTAGGGGCGTCTCGACCGCCAGACGGGTATCGGCCCCCGCCTCCAGGGTCACGAGGATGCCGTCGCTGTCGCCGGTCGTGATGGAGCGCCAGCTCACGCGGTTGGCATCCCAGGCCTCTACGCCCTCGGCCGGTGAATCGAAGGCATAACCCTCGACGGCGAGGATCCTGCCGCGCTCAACGCCGAGTGTGCCATCCCAGCGGGCCATTCTCGCCCTGCCCCGTACCCGCGCTCCCTTCCAGCTCAACCTGAGCTGGTCCGGGCTCCGCTCCTGAACTGCCGGCCAGCCCTGCAGCAATTCGTTCCCCCGCCAGAGCTCAATCTGTTCCAGCTCCCCCGTCCCCACAATCTCCAGGTCGAAGGCCGGCGGGCGGTCCAGGCTGAAGCGGCTGCCAACGGGACGGCCCTCACAGCTGGCCTGCACGATGATGCGTTGACCGCTCGTGGCGTAGCAGCGACGCGCCATCAGGGCCTCCCCGACGGCGCTGCGGGTAAGTTCGCTCGCCAGAATGCAGGTGAGCCCGCCGTAAACGCCGAAGGTGCTCGCGCCCGGATAGCTGCTGCCGGGTCTGCCCTTGTGACCATCGCTCCCGGCCACCACCCCGACGCGGTAACCGCGTTCGATGGACTCGCGCAGCATCCACTCGAACTCGCCCCAGGAGGAGTACAGCTCGACCACCGGCTCCAGCGCCGCGCTGTGAAGGGCCAGGTCGCTGGGGCGGCCGCCCACGTGGGGAATGACGAAGACGTCGCTGCGTCCCGCCAGCGCCTCGTGCAGGTCGGATACGGGATAGCGGTCCGTGGCCAGGTCGGAGAGGTCGCTGATCTGGGCGTGACTGGAACGCAGCAGTTCACCCTCACTGCCCAGGAAATAGACGTTGCGGTCGCCACCGCCAGCCGTGTTGCCGGACCATTCATAGCCCGTGAAGGCCACAAAACGCCCGGGCTCGTCCGCATCATTGGCGGCCGCCAGGATCTCTTCCCAGACCTCAGCAGTGATCTGGAAATCATTCCCCTGATGGCCGGACACGTCCAGAGCGCTGTAATCGCGGGCGAAGGCGAAGTAGTCGCGCACGCTGTTGGTCCCCACCGTCTCGCCGCTCTGGCCGTGCAGGTCGGCCCAGAAGGGACGGTGCGGGCCGGGTTCCTCGACCACCCTTAGCGGATTGCTCTCACCGGCGCGTGCGCCATCCAGGGCCCGGGCGCGTATTGTGAAGATGCCGGATCGATTGGCGATACAGTTGCCAAAACGGCGGACTCCGCGATCGCCAGGCCGGAATGTGTAGCGCGCCGGCAGGTTGGCGATCGAGCCGCTCGCCTCCTCCAGCGCGACCGTGCCGCCATAGCCTGTGGCGGGGTTGCCCCAGCCATCCTCGGCCTTCACCACGAGATCGAAGGGTCGCCCGGTCACGGCCTCGCCGGGCAGGATCGCCACCAGGCGCTCCGCCTCGCCGGCGACGATTTCGGTGGTGGGTGAGCCGGGCAGCGTGACGTATTGACCGCTTCCCTGCGCGTCGACCAGGGTCCTGAAGCAGAAGGCTTTCTCCACGAAGGTCTGCGCGCGCGTCCCTGCCGAGCCGCCGCTCCGGTCCCCGTAGGTGATGCTTATCGTTTCGCCCGGAAGCAGCGGGCCGTCGAAAATGTCAACGGCGAGGCAGGCCCGCCAGGGACGGACGTAGCCTTTCGGATCGTAACGGCAGGCGACCTTGCAGGAGCGGCTGTCCGTCGTCGCGCTCACAAAGTTCGGCGCCGAGGCATCGGTTGTCTGCGGCGTTCCCCAGTCCGTGGCAAAGCGCCAGGCGACCAGCAGGGTCCCGTTTTCGTCGATCCCGTAACTGCCCGCCGTGTAGCGGAGTCGCCAGGTCCCCCGGCTCCCGGCAGTGACCGGGCCGGCAGGCGAGAGCGTCGCGCTCCCGTAGAGCGTTTCGATCTGCGCCTCCCCCATTTCCACCAGGGGGTTGAGTTCAATGCGGCTGGTCATACGCCTTCTCTGTCTGTGCCGGCGCTCGCGGGCAGCCCCCACAGGGCCGGCGCTCGACGATAGTGGAAGCGGGCCGGATTCACTGTGGTGACGCCCGGAGAGTCGACCTCGATGATCTCGCCGGCAATCGCCTCGTAGGCGGCGCGCCAGGCGATGGCGGCCTTCACGACCAGCACCCGCTGCCGCGCCGGCTGCAGCCCCACGCTCAACAGTTGCTGCAGGCTAAAGGGTGTCTGCCGTCGACTGGTCAGCAGCAGGTAGCTCGAACTCTCGTCGGCAGGTCCGCCAGTCTCCAGCAGGGCGCTGAGGCCCTGATCATGGTAGCGCTGCCCGTCATGGCGCACTTCGCTTTCCTCATAGCGCCCGTCGTGAAGACACTTGACGCGCCCGCTGATTTCGACCGCTTCCCCATGCAGGTTGTCCCGCTTTCCGCCGACGTGAAGGCGCAGGTCGGCGCCAACCCCGGCGCGGGCGCAGGCGGCGACGGCCTCCGGATCGGCGAGGACGACGACCCAGCCCTCCACGTCCTGCCGCAGCAACTCGCGCAGGATGAAGGTGCTGTCGCCACTCGAGCCGCCGCCGATGTTGTCACCCATGTCGACGAGAATGACCGGCCTGCGTTCGCTGGCCCTCGCCATGGATACCCCCTGTGCCACGTCCGGCAGCCTGAAATGCAGCCGCTCCCGGATGGCCCACAAGCGGTCGGCGAGCTGCCTGGCCCCCTGCCGCGCGTGCGCGGGCGCCCCGTCCGTCACCACCACCGCCGCCGGCCCCACCCCCGGGACGTCGGCGTACTGGTAGCCGCCCGCCACGCTCGCCGCCACGACAGCCGGCTGCTCTTCCAGAGCGCATGCGGCCGCCATGACACGGTCCGTCGGCGGCAGGTTGGTGTTCTGGTGCACGATATTCAGCAGCATGGGCGGTTTCACAAGCGCCTGGACCGGCCTGATCTCTCCCCTGATCGTCCGGGCGATCACGCTGGCGGCCTGTAGTCCCCGTTCGCGGTGGTCGAGGTGGGGGTTACTCTTGTAGATGATGAGCGCCGTGCTCAACGCCACGACTTGTTCGGTGACATTGGCATGGTAATCGTGGGTGACCACCAGCGGGAAGTCCGCGCCGACCTGCTGCCGCAGCCGTCGCAGCACCTCGGCGTCCGCATCCGGGTGGGCCTCACTGACCATCGCCCCGTGGAGGGCCAGCAGCAGCCCGTCCAGGCGGGGCGCGCGCGCCAGACGCTCCAGCAGGTCCTGCGTCAATCGCTCGAAGGCCTCACGGGTCACCACCCCGCCCGGGGTTGCCTGCGCCATCAGGGTAGGAAACAACTCGTAGCCGAAGCGCTCCGCGCCAGCGATAAAGCCACCCAGCTCATGAGGCGTGTCGCGCCACCAGGCCGTCAGCTCGTCACCTCGCTGCACGCGAAAGGCCTCAAACGGGGTCGGCCCGGGGTTGAAGGTATTCGACTCGTGCATGATGCCGCCCACCGCGACGCGCATACGCTTACCCTCCTGGGGAAAATTGCGCCGCAGTGTCCGGCAGCGCGGCGATCATCTCAATCCCAGATCGATTCGAGCCGGTCCAGGGTGAACTCGATATCCCGCGGCTCATGGGCGGCGCAGAGGTACCAGAGACCCCGGTCGGTTACGCGGATTCCGGCCGCGAGCAGGCGGTCCGCGAGCACCCTGGTGCGCGCCTGGTCGCTCTCAAGATAGCTGCGATAGTCGACGATCGCCGGCTGATCGCTGAAGGCGACGTGAAACATCGGCCCCGGTCCCTGCACCAGGACCTCGCTGCCCTTCCTGCGGGCCAAGGCCCTGATCCCCTCCATGAGGCCCTGCCCCATGTCGAAAAGCTGAGCGTAGATCCGGCCCTCATCCCGCTCCAGTTCTTCCAGCGTCGCGCAGGCGGCCGCCATCGCCGTGACGTTGCTGTTATAGGTCCCCGAGTGGTTCACCCTGCCCTGCGCGATCAGTTCCATCATGTCCCGCCTGCCGGCCAGGCAACTGAGGGTGAAGCCACTGGCCATGGCCTTGCCGAAGGTGGCCAGGTCGGGAGTCACGCCGAAGTATCCCTGCGCGCCAGCCAGGCCGAGACGGAAGCCGGTGATGACCTCGTCGAAAATCAGAACGATCCCGTGGCGGCTGCAGATCTCGCGCACTCCCTCCAGGTAGCCCGCCACGGGCAGGATGCAGCCCGTGTTGCACATCACCGGTTCCATGATGACGGCGGCGATCTCATCCCCCTGCTGCCGGACCCGCGCTTCAAGGAGCGCCAGGTCGTTCCATGGCAGGACGACCACATTCTCAAGGGCGCTGCTCGCCTGACCCTCACTGGCGGGGTGGGCCCGGGCCGCGTGGCGGGGGCCGGCGGCATCGAGCGGGGGCGCAACGCTGACCAAGACGTTGTCGAACCAGCCGTGGTAGTGGCCCTCAAACTTGACGATCTTCTCCCGCCCGGTCCAGGCGCGCGCCAGGCGGAGAGCCGCCTGCACGATCTCGGAGCCCGAGTTGCTGTAGCGCAGCATGTCGGCGCAGGGGATCAGGGATTGAAGTTTTTCGGAGAGCTGGATCTCCAGTTCGTGTTGCCCCGCGAAGAGTTGCCCGCGCTGCAGGGCGTCCTGCACGGCGCTCATGACGGGCTCCGGTGTGTGCCCCAGGAGCATGGGGCCCTGCCCGATCACGTAGTCCAGATAGCGGTTCCCGTCCACGTCATGGAGGTGGGCGCCCCTGGCGTACTCGAAAAACAGGGGCGTCTCCGCCCCGGCGCGGACGTTGCTGCTCACGCCGCCCGCCAGCGATTGACGCGAACGCTCCCACAGGGTCCTCGAACGGCTGGTTGGTGTGGTCATGAATTCTCCTTGCGCAGCGCCCTGCCGGCCCTCGCCCCCGTGTGACGGCCCTCGTCAAGCGTCAGGCGACCGTTGACGATAACCTGGTCGATGCCGGTGGCGTAGAGGCGTCCCTCTTCGAAGGTCGAGCGTTCGCTGACGCGCTCCGGATCGAGCACGACGATGTCAGCCGAAAAGCCGCGCTTCAGCAGGCCCCGCGTCTCTTGTCGCAGCCTCTGGGCGGGCAGCGAGGTCATCTTGCGAATGGCCTCCTCCCAACTGAGCGCCCGCTGCTCGCGCGCGTAGAGCCGCAGGTAACGGGAGAAGGAGCCGAAAGTCCTGGGGTGGGGGCTGCGCCCAACCAGCAGTCCGTCGCTACAGACCATCGTTGCGGGATGAGTCATCACGGCCCTTATGTCCGCGGCGGTCTCATCTTCATCCCCGGCGAAGTTGATGATCGACACCTCGAAGGCCTCCTCGAGGAGCAGATCGCAGATGAAGTCGACGGGGTCCTTGCCGGAATCGCGGATCGCGCGGTCGAAGGTCTGGCCCTCCAGGCGTTTGTTCGCCTCGCTTCCGACGGCGGAGATCGCGCAGGCCTGCCAGTCGAAGTCCGCCTCCCCGAAATAACCCGCGATCTCCCGCCGCGTAGTCAGTTTGGACAACCTTGCGGCCATGGCGTCCGGTCCGCCTTCCGCGCTCCAGTCCGGCAGCAGACGGAAGAGGGGTCCGCTGCCCGCCTGGTAGGGGTAGCAGTTCATCGTGACGTCTACGCCCTCGCGCCGCGCCTGCTCGATGAACTCCAGGATCTCGCCCGCCTTGCCCCGGTGCCGCTTCGAACCGATCTTCAGGTGCGAGATCATCACCGGGACCTGCGCCTGCCGGCCGATCCGGATCGCCTCCGTGAGCGCCTCGAATATCCGGTCGAAATAGTTCCTCATGTGCGTGACATACAGACCCTTGTGCCTCGCCACCGCGCGGCACAACTGGACCAGCTCATCGCTGCCGGCGTAGGAATTGGGGGGATAGGAAAGGCCGGTTGAGAGACCCACGGCCCCGTCCTCCATCCCCTGCTCAATCAATGCCTGCATCGCCGCGATCTCGCGCCCGGCGGGCGATCGTCGCTGCCAACCCATGGCTCCCAGTCGAAGGACGCATTGCGGAATGAGGTAGGCGACGTTCACGGCCACCCTGCCGTCGAAGCGGGAGAGGTAGTCGCCCACCGAACGCCAGTCCCAGGCGATCTCCGGGTTGCCATACAGGCCTGAAAGATAGCGACGCAACTGCTGCAGGACCGGAGGCGAAACCGGCGCGTAGGAGAGGCCGTCGTTGCCGAGCAACTCGCTGGTGACGCCCTGGCGGATCTTTCCCTCGTGATCGGGTTCGGCGAGCAGCATGATGTCCGAGAGGGCGTGCATATCCACGAAGCCGGGACAGACGAATCTTCCCCGGGCATCGATGACGCGGTTGGCCTGCGCCGCCGAGAGATCGTCGATGGCCTCGATCCTGTCGCCGCGCACGCCCAGGTCCCCGTAAACCCAGGGGTTGCCACTGCCATCAACGATACGGCCGTTGCGAATGACGATGTCAAAAATCAAGGCTTTCCTTCCTGCTACCCCTGGCGCTATGGACCGGGCCGGCGCGGACGGGCGCTGCCTCGCCCGGTGAAGATCGTCCGCAGTCGTTCGGCGATGATCGCTTCCTGTCCGTCGAGAAGGGTCGTCGGGTCGATGAGCAGCCCCTTGCCGGCGTACTCCTCCATCACACGAATGACCGGCGACCCCTTCGCCAGGGCATCCAGCACCTCCTGTTTGGAGAGGTCTGCCGCACCCTCGTCCCAGGTCAACCAGGCGCGCGGCACCGGGCGGCCGGTGTAGTCCGGGAAGACCCGGCTCACACGCAAAGCCTCGATATCTGCCAGTCCGTCGACAATCAGGGATACCATTTGCTCCCACCCCGCGATGCGGGCCTGATGGTCGAGCCTCACGTAGCGCTTCAGCGCCGCCACTAGTCCGGCGATCTCTTCCTTGCCGACCTTCATGGGTCTCCCGATGCCGTGGTTCGGGGCGCCGTTCAGCGCGCAGGCCGCGATCAGGTCCCTGCGGCCACAGATGAACCCCGAGGGTTGCGGTCCCTGCAGGTCCTTCCCGCCGCTGAAGATCACCAGGTCCGCGCCCATATCGATGAACTTTCGCAGGTTCTCTACCGGAGGGAGTTCGTTGGCCGCGTCTACGATGACGGGCACGCCCTTCGCCCGCGCAATTCGCAGGACTTCCGGCAAGGGCAGCGCCGTCTGGCTCACCAGAATTTGTGACACCAGGTAGACGATGGCCGCAGTGCTTTCGCCGAGCGCACTCTCCAGCTGCCAGGGCAAGGTGCGGTGCGCAGGGTAGCCCACCTCCTTAACCCTCGCGCCTGCCAGCCGGAACATTCGGTTGTAATGGCTGCTGTGCGACTTGTGGATGACAACTTCATTCTTCAGGCCTTCGCTATCCGGCAGTTGCTGGATCGCAGCCGGATCGCTCCCGGTCATACACGCGGCCGTCGCCAGCACCAGGCCCGCCGCGGCGCCCGACGTCACGTAGCCCGCTTCCGCCCCGGTGACATCCGCAACGACCTGCCCCGCCGACTCGTTTAGCGCTCGTAGATCCACGAAGGAGCGCGCTGCCTCCAGCATCGCCTCCTGGACCTCCCCGGGCATGAGAGAGCCGCCCAGTTCGGTGAAGTTGCCGGTAGCAACGATGACTTCCTGCAACCCAAGTTGCCTGTAGATTCCGGCCCGGCCCTGCAGTTCTCGACTCACTCGCGTCCTCACTCGATATTCTGAAGAGTTGGGTCCAGCAGGTCCCGGATCGCATTCGCCAGGAAGATCAGGGCGAGCACCAAAAGAAATAGTGCCAGTCCGGGGTAGAGCCCGTACCAGGGGGCGCGCCAGAGGAAGTCCCGGCTGTCGTCAAGCATGTTGCCCCAGGACGGGTTTGGGGGCTGCGTGCCGAGACCCAGGAAACTTAGCGATGCCTCCAGCAGGATGGCCCGCGGGATGGCGATCGCGATCTGGGCGAGCAAGGGCGGAATTGTGTTCGGCAGGAGGCTCATGAAGACGATTCGTCCATCGCTCGCACCCATGGCCCGCGCCGCCTCGACGTACTCCTTTTCCTTTTCGGCAATGACAGCCGCGCGCGCAATGCGTGAGAAGTAGGGCATGTTCATGGCCGCAATGGCGAGTGCGGAGACGAGCTGCCCCGGCCCCAGGACGGCAACCACAGCGATACCCAGAAAAATGTTGGGGAAGGCGAGCAGGACGTCCCAGAGCCGCATGATGGCCGAATCCACCATCCCCAGGACGTAACCGGCAAGAATCCCTGTGCCCACCCCGATTAGCGCGGCGACCCCGATACTGCCAAAGCCCACCAGCAGGGAGGTCCTGCCGCCGTAAAGGACCCTGGTGAAAATGTCCCGCCCAAACTGGTCGGTCCCAAAAATGTAACGGGCGGAAGGCGGGACAAACTCGTCCCCCCTGTTCATTTCCAGGGGGGAAAAGGGGACCACCAGTGGAGCGAGAAGCGGGAGGAGGACCAGTATGAGCACCAGGGACAGGCCGAACCTGCCCGACCTGCTGCGAAGCAGTCGCTCCAGGAATGCGCGTGGGTGACGCCCGGCATTCTCATTTTCCATTGGAAAACCGGAAACCTCGCTGGCGAATCAGCGCCTTCGAACTCATCGGCTACGGTTGCGCCGCGCTACTTCCTGTCCAGCTGGACTCGCGGATCGAGATAAACATACAGGAAATCCGTGACGAGATTGACGACCACAAAGATGAGGACGACCAGGAGCAGGGTCGCCTGAACCACGGGGTAATCGCGATTGTTGATGCCCTCAAGGAGCAGGCGGCCCAGCCCGGGCCAGGCGAAGACGACCTCGATCACGACAGCCCCGCCGAGTAGCCTGCCCACCATCAGGGCCGCCACCGTCACCACCGGAATCATGGCATTCCCGAGCGCATGCCGCCTGATGACAACCCACTCCGCCAACCCCTTCGAGCGCGCCGTACGAATGTAGTCCTGCTGCAGGGTCTCCAGTATGGAAAACTTGATGAAGCGGGAGAGGACGCCCGAATTCGCAATGCCGAGCGTAAACGCGGGCATCAACAGGAACTGCACACTGCGTACGGGATCTTCCAGGAAACTGATGAAGCCGGAGGGGGGCAACCACTGAAGACGGACCGAGAAGAACAGGATGAAGAGGATCCCCAGCCAGAAGACCGGTATGCCGAAGGCCGCCGCGCTGTAGGCGGACCAGAAGTGGTCCACTTTCGAGTTGGGTCGCAGCGCGCCCGGCACCCCTGCCAGCAGGGAAAGCAGGATCGTCACGAGAAAGCCGGCGACGGTCAAATGCAGGGTCGCCGGCAGTCTCGCCCAAATCAGTCTGGATACGGGTTGGTCGCTCAGCGCGGACTCCCCGAGATTCCCCTGCAGGATTTCCCGCAGCCAGATGAGATATTGAACATGCAGGGGTTTGTCGAGGCCCATTTCCTTCCGTACGGCTTCGAGCTCCTCCGGGGTTGCGTCACGTCCGGCCACGAAGTACGAGGGGTCTCCCGGCGCCAGGTGCAACAGCAGGAAGACAACGATGGATGCCAGGAAGAGAACGGGCAGAAGTTCGATAACCCTCCTCAGCAAATAGACCCTCACCGGTGAGGCTCTTTCAGCTGCCCGGCGGAGCGCCGGTACGCCTCCGGCCGGGACCCTCAGCCTCCAATACTGACCTGCTCCAGAATCGGCATGCTGTCAAGGTTTCGTGAGAAACCCTCGACCGAGTCCTTCATGGCCCACCAGCGCACCACCGGCGTGATCACCAGGATGAACGACTGTTCCAGTTGATAGCGGTTCAACTCCTGATAGATCTCCTGTCGCCGCCCGGGATCCATCTCACTTTGACCCTCAGCGATGAGTCGCCGGTACTCCTCGGTAGAGAAGTTTGACACGTTGATCGGGTCCGGCCCGGGACGCCAGACGCCGGTCGTCCCGAAGAGCGAGGCTGGATCTTTCGACGCGCGACCGTAGGTGAATATCGCCCCGTCAAAGTCGAGGCCGATCGCCCGTGGACGATACTGGGCGGGCTCTACCTCGTCGATGTTGAGCGTGATGCCGATCTGCGCCAGGTCGGCCTGGAACACCTGCAGCAAACGCGCCCCGTCCGGGTTGGTGGTGGCCGTCATCACGGTGAACTCGAAGCCCTCTCCGTAGCCGGCCTCCTCAAGCAGGCTTTTGGCCTTGTCGAGATCGAAAGTGTAGTAGCCCTCCAGGTCCGGATCGTAGAGCGGCGATTTGTCGGACTGGGGCTGGATCCACGGTTCGCTGATGTTGAAGAAGACAATGTCAACGATGCGCTGCCGATCAAGGGCGTACTGAAGCGCCTGGCGAACGAGGATGTTGTCGAAGGGCTCGCGTCCCGTATTCAGGGAGAGGTCCCAGACGAGGCCACCGGGGAAGCCTCTGGCCACCTTGATGCCTCCGGTGGCCTCAAGGCGCGCAAACTCGCTCGCCGGAGGAGCCGCGATGACGTCGAGCGTGCCCCCCTGGAGGTTGGCGATCATCGTTGCGGAATCCGGGATCGCCCGCACGACAATCTCATCCAGGTAGGGAAGGCCTTCGTTCCAGTAATCCTCGAATCTCTCGAAGCGGGCGAAATCGCCGGGCGCCCACTCCGCGAAGCGGAAGGGGCCGGTGCCAACCGGGTTCGAGTTGATTTCCTCTATCGTCTCGCTGTTGACAATGAAGAGCAGGTCGATGAGGTCAAAGGCAGCCGGCGTCGGATCGGCGAAATGCAAGACTACGGTGTGGTCATCCACGACCTCCGCCGACTCGACCGCCCACGCAAGGGTCCTGATGTTGGCGCGGTTATCCGGATTCTGGGCGTACTCGAGACTGAACTTGACGTCGTCGGCCACGAAGTCGCGCCCGTTATGAAACTTGACGCCAGGGCGTAGATTGAAGGTGAGGGTCAGGCCGTCCTCACTAAAGTCCCAGCTTTCGGCGAGTTCGGGCTGCGGCTCCAGATCGTCATTGTAGCGTGCCAGGACGTTGTAGAGCTGGTTGAACATCGGCCAGTCTGCCAGGGGAAGAAGGAAGGGATCGAAATACTGAAAATCTCCGAGATGACCGAAATTCAGTGTTCCGCCGCCACCGGCCTGCGCCAGCGCCGGGGTTGCTGCCGCCAAAGCGCCGGGCAGGGCAGCGCCGCCCGCCGCCAACCCCGTGAGTTTCAGGAAGGTACGACGATCAATATGCCGGACTTGTCTGTCGGAAACCATCTTTTGCTCCTGTTCTGCTTCATTGAAGACAAGATAAGTAGTAACGGACCCGGAAACGCCTTGTCAGAGACCTTGAAAACAAGTCCAGGACTTCTCTTTTCGAGGCTTCCCTGACCTCGACTCACATGGTTTTGCCGCCTCCTTTCAAGGTCACCAGCAACCTGATCGTGGGGCCCTGGGCCCTATGGTAACTGTGAACCTGACATATGGGCAAATGAATCACAATTGCTGCGCTCCTCCCCTGTCAGGGACCATCTCTTGCGCCATGGGAACCACAGACGTCAAACGACGCGATGGACCGTCAGTGCCTGCGCGAAGAATGGCGGGCGGCAATCCTGCAGGAGGCGGCAGTGCCTGTGCTGGCACCGGTTTGTGCTGGCGCCGGTTTATGCCCGGGCCGGCGAAGGCACGGGAGCGAAGGTGGCACTTCCTGTGCTGGCGCCCGCCCTCAACCCCCGGCGATCACATCCAGGCCCGCGAAGAGCACCATGTCCGGGTTAATCAACTGGCGGTCGGTCGCGCTGACGTCCACGCCGATGGTGTGCGTCCAGGGGGGTTCGCCGGTCCAGATGCGCAGCATGAGCGCATAATGGCCTGTCGGCGTGTCCTCCGGCAAATCCAGCTTCATCGCCTTGTGCACAATCGTGCCCGGCACGAAGCCCGTCGAGGGCACCAGGGTGCCAATCTGGGGATCATCGTCCTGCTCGATGGATTCGAAGTCGGGCAGTTTCAGGGCGTGCAGCGACACCAGCAGGGGCGGTTCGGGCAGCGCCCGCCGCGCCTGCAAGTAGAGAATCACGTCCACCCGTTCTCCTGGTGAGGCCGGCGCGCCCTCCAGCCGGTAACCCATCAGGGCCAGGTCGCCGTCTAGGTATTCCACCAGCACCCGTTCGCTGCTGAAGTGCAGTTGCACAGCGGGCGTCAGCCACATCCAGGCGGCAAAGGCCGCCAGCACCAGCGCGGCGGCGAGCGGCCCGGCCGAGTCAATCAGACGGCGGGCAAGGCGGCGTCCCGGCTCCACGTTTTGCGGCAGCAGCGTCAGGAAGGCCCCCAGCAGGAAAGTGACCCCGACCATTTCGCCCACTTCTTCAAGCATGTGCATGAAGGGCAGGTAGGTGTCCCAAGACTCGCAGATGCCCACCAGCCAGTCCGGCAGGTCACAACGGACGCCAAGACGTCTGACCCGTCCCTTTACGATGTCCAGCAAAATGCCGCCGGTCACCATCAGGGCCATGCCGGACAGCAATTGACCGTAGACGAGCCGGCGCGAAGAGCGCAGCATCAGCAGGAGGGTCAGCAGCCCCACGGCAGCACCGATCAGCAAATAAAACGGCCGCCAAAACTCCTGGTTGGTTTCATGAATCAGGAAGAATTCGTCCACCGCCAGAAACAACAGGCCCGCCCCCAGGACGAGCCAGTACAGACCTTTGACCCGCGCCAGCAAGACACTGTCCCCGGCGTCGCTGCCCGGTTGCCAGGCCAGTTTCAGGGCGGCAACGGCGGCCATCACCAGTTGCGCCGAGACCAGGGCGACGGCGAGACGATATTCCCCGCCCAGATTCAGGTTCCAGTTCAGGTAACTCGCGATTCCGGGCAAGATGCCGGGCTGCAGGGCGGCGAGCAGCAATTCCCCGGTCAGCAGGAAAAGCAGCAACCTGCGCGCATTGGCCCCCGGGCGCGCGCGCCACAGCAGGACCAGACCGACAACCATCAGCGTCAGGATGGCGAAGCTCAACGACACCAGGAGCAGGAAGTCATTCATCAGCAGGTCAGGCCTGATGTCAGGAATCGCCCAGGGTCTTGCCGACCGACAGCCGTACAGATCAACGCGCTGGTCCCGTCATCCCGCAACGATAAAGCTCGCCCGCAGCAGGGCCGCGCCGGAGGGCGGGCATAGCCGCACAAGCGCCAGGCCATGCTCCTCCAGCCACTGCCAGCCCTGCCCGACAGCCTCCACGTCGTCGACCTGCGGCAGGGCCACGCTGTCCACGCTGACGGCCGAAGGCACTCCCGCGCCGGCCAGCAGCGTGTAGTTCGCCTGCCCCGGCTGGTCCTGCAGCAGGGCCTCCAGTCCGCCGCCCTCGTCGAAGCGGCAACTGGCGATCTGCGCGCCGCTGGTCAGGTGCAGGCAGCCCCCCACCCCGTTGCGCAATACCGCCTGCCCGTTGGCCAGCGGCAGACCGGCGCGCGGGAAGCTGTTCAGGCCGATCAGTTGCGGGTTCAGCCACCAGGTGTATTCCTCCTCGCCGTGGACTGTGCTGAAGGCGTCCGGGTAGAAACCGCGCTGCGGGCCGAAGGTGATCTGCTCCTGAATGCCGTGGCGCGCGATGCCCTCGGCCAACTGCGCCCAGTCCAGCGGGTCCTCGCCGGGCCGCAGCGCCGCCAGACGCGCCAGCGCGTCGCTGTACCACAGGCCATTCCAGTGCACGATGACGCCGAACCAGGACTGCACGTCGTGGAAGGTAGCGCCGAAGACCGGCACGGTACCGTAGCGCATGATCGGGCGGTAGTAGCCGTTCCAGAGAAAGGTGAAGGGCAGCCCGGTCGCCGCCCAGCGCTCGGCCTGGTCGAGGTAGCCCTCGTCGCCGCTCAGCTGCCAGGCGGCGATGTTGATGTTGATCAGCCAGGGCACGGCCAGCACATCCGGCACGTGCAGATGCAGTTCCCAGGTCTGGGCGCCCTCGGGGCGACGCTGCGCGTTGCACCAGTCGGCGGCACGCAGGCTGGCGGCCACGGCGTCGGGCTCGCCGCTGGCCAGCGCCCAGGACAGCAGCGGGATAACCTTTCCGCCGGTGTAGCCGGTGGCGCTGTCCTGCTCATCGCCCATCAGGGCCAGACGCTCGTCAGTCCTGAAAGCGCCGACGTCGGCCACGGCGGCCGGCGTCCAGCCCCAGCTGCCGTCGCCCTGCTGTTCGGCCATGAGTTCCTGCGTCACCGCGCGCATGCCCGCCAGCGTCGCGGCCACGTCGCCCCGCACGAGCGCCGTATCCAGCAGCGAAACGTTGTGCGGCGCGCGCATGGGTTCGGCCTTCGGCAGGGCGCGCTCCACCTGGTCGCGGGCGCGGGCGCGGCGCAGCGGGTCGCCCTCCGGCCAGCGGCTGTAGCGCCAGAGCTGGTTGGCCAGCAGCGGCTCAAAGCGCGGCACCCAGTTGTCCTTCAGGGTATGGTGCCAGGCCTCATCGCCCTCGTGCCAGGCGACGTCGAGGTAGGCATCGATGCAGAGTTCGAGGTTCTCGCGCCAGTCGGCCTCCGGCGCCGGCAGGGGCGGCAAACCGTAAGTCTCCAGCCATTCACGCAGGATGCCGAAAACGCCGGAGCCCGGCGCCACGGCCAGGCGCGCCTCCAGCGTCAGCGGGTTGACGGGATCGACGCTGACGGGCGAATGGGCCTCGGTCTGGCCGGGCGTCACCCAGCGTTCGTAGGGGCCGGGGGCGGAGAGCGCCATCAGGTGGTTGTCGGGCCCGCCCTCATGGCGGTTGGGCGAGGAGAAACGCGCCGCCGGGTGGCGCCAGGCGCTGCCCCAGTTCTGGTTGGGGTCCCAGAGCAGGCCGACGCCGCAGCCCCCGTGGCTGACGGCCATCATGGGGATCGTGATCTGGTAGGGGTGCGGCACGCTGCGCTCGGCGAACTTGCTGGCGGCGAAGCGCGTATCCGAGGAGGGCTCGTCGTCCAGCAGGTACTCCAGACCCGGGAAGAGCGCTTCCTCGCGCTCATTGCCGAAACTGCCCTCGCCCGCCAGCAGACGAGGCCCGCTCCAGTAGAGCACCTGGCGCGGCGCGGAAGTCTCGAGGCGGCAGGCCATGTTCAACTGCTTTCCCTGCGCCACGCGCGCGATGGTGACCGTCTGCCGCCAGGACACACCGTCGCCGTCGACGAAGCCGCCGCACAGCTCCAGCGCCTCCGCGCTTTCCTGCCAGTTGTCGGCGGCCAGGTCGACTTCATGACGCTCGCCGGCGTCGTCGCGATAGACGAGACGCGCCAGGGGTTCGCAGCGCGCCATCAGGCGCCACCCGTCGCCGACTTTTGCCTCCAGGGCGTAGCCGACCACCACGCCGTCGCGTTCCAGGCAGCTCAGGCGTAACGAAGCGGTCGCAAGCGAGGGGGACATGCCGGACTCCTTTCGGCCGTAACGCGGCGCAGCTCAGGCCTTGACGGCGCCGCTGGTGATGCCGCGGATGTAATAACGCATGCCAAACATGAAGAGGATCAGCAGGGGCACGGTGGCCACGGTGTAGGCGGCCATGCGCGGCCCCCAGTCGGTGATGCCGTACTGCGAGGTGAACTCCGTCAGGCCGACGGAGACCACCTGGATGTCGCTGTTGCTGATGGTCAGCAGCGGCCAGATGAAATCGTTGTAGGAGGCCACCAGATGCATGATGGCCACGGTCACGATGATCGGCCAGGAGAGCGGCACGGCGATCTTGTAGTAAAGCTGGATCTCGCTGGCGCCGTCGATGCGCCCCGAATCGAAGAGTTCCTGCGGCAGGGTGGCGAAGAAGGTGCGACAGAGCAGGATGCCGAAGACCTGGCCGCCCGAGGTCCAGGGCAGAATCAGGGCCCAGGGCGTATTGATGATGCCCAGTTGGCTGACCAGCACGAAAGCCGGGATCAGCGTCAGCACGCCGGGGATCATCAGCAGGGCGAGGATGCCGAGATAGATCGTCTCGCGGAAGGGGAAGCGCAGGCGCGCGAAAACGTAGCCGCTCAGCGAGGCGAGAAAGACCACCAGCATCACCGAGGCGCCCGCGTAGCTGACCGAGTTGAGGATATAGCCCTTCATGGCCTCGTAGCCGGTGGGGTAGTTCTCGATCCGCACCGGGTTGGGGGCGGCCCAGAAGCGCCCGTAAATCTGACCGTTGTCCTTCAGCGAGAAGAAGAGCATCAGGATGATGGGCACCAGGGTCAGGAAGAGCAGCGCCAGCAGGCTGAGCAGGATCAGCCCCTGCTGGAAGTTTTCGCGCCGTTGCGCCTGACGCTTCGTGATCTGCCGGTCCTGCTTCATGGTCAGCGTCGACATGTCAGGCCTCGTATTCCACCTGCGAACGCACGTAGCGCAGGTTCAAAATCGTGCCGCCCAGAATAACGATGAAGAGAAAGGTGCCCATGGCCGAGGCCAGGCCGAAATTCGAGAACAGGGTGGCGTTGTAGTAAAGCTCCAGCGCCGGCGTGTAGGTGGCGTCGCTGGGCCCGCCGCCGGTCGTCAGAAAGATGAGCTGGAACTCCTGCATGCTGGCGATGAAGGTCAGGATCAGCAGCAGGCGGAACTGCGGCACGAGCATGGGCAGGTCAATGCGCGTAAATCGCTTCCACCAGCTGGCGCCGTCCACCTTCGCGGCGTCAAAGAGTTCCTGCGGGATGCCAATCAGGCCGCCGTAGATGATCAGCAGGGCGAAGGCGCTGATCCAGGGGAAGCCGATGGCCACGATGGCCGGCATGGCCGTGGCCCGTTCGCCCAGCCAGGAATGCACCCAGTGCTCCAGCCCCAGCGAGATCAGCGTCTGGTTCAGCAGGCCGATGGTGGGGTCGTAGATGTTGACCCAAAGCAGGATGCCGACCACGCTGGGCACCACCAGCGGCACGATGAAGAGCGTGCGCGCCAGGTACTGCAGCAGGCTGTGACGGATGTGAAAGATCAGTTCGGCCACCAGCAGGGGCATCGCCAGCTTGAGGAAGCCGGACAGCGCCAGGATGGCCGCGTTCTTCATCCCGACCCAGAAGTAGTTGCTGTTGAGCATGGCGTCGAACTGACGCGTGCCCACCCAGAGCGTCTCACCGGTCGGGTTCCAGTCCGTGAATGAATGATAGAGGCCGGAAAGGGCCGGATAGTAGTTGAAAATCAACAGCAGCACGACCGTCGGCGTCAGCAGCACGTAGGCGATGCGCCGCCGCCACATGGTCAGCAGCAGGGTACGCGTCGGCCGCGACGTGACCTGCCAGAAGCGTCGCCCGGAGTCCGTGCGCCGCACCCAGATCGAGGCCAGCAGCACGAAGAGCGCCAGCGCCGCGGGAATGCCGATCGTCAGGTTGCGCCGCAGGTCCTGCGCCGCGCGCCAGGCGGCCGCCGCCCCGGTCGCGGTCCAGGAGCGCACCTGTCCGTCGCGCGTGCCGATCAACCAGTGTTCGCCGTCGGCCGAAAGCGCCAGCGCGCTCACGTCGCCGCCTGCCGGGTGCGATTGCAGCACGCTGCCGTCCGCGCTGTCGAGCAGGAAGAGGTTGTCGTAGCGGGTCCCCAGCAGAATGCGGCCCCCGTCGCTGCTGAGCGCCAGGTGCAGGCAGTAGTTGCGCTGGCGCGGGTTGCAACGCGTTTCGTCCGGCGCGGGCATCTGCCAGACGATCTCGGCGTTGTTGCCCTTGATCAGCGCGATCTCACCGTCCATCGTGGCGGCCACCACCGTGGCGCCGTTGCTGCTGACGTCCACGCTGAGGACTTCGTCATCCAGCTGGGCGCGCCACAGACGCTGGCCCTCCGGGCTGTAGAGCAGCACCTGGGAATCGCGGGTGCCGAAGATGGGACGAATGGCCCGGCTGCCGTAGATCGCCACCGCGTCGGCGATGTTGCGCAGGTTGCTCTCCCAGAGCAGGTCGCCGCTGGCGACGTCAAGGTAGCGCGCCACCCGTCCCTCGTCGATCGCCACCACGCGCGAGCCGTCGTTTGACATGGCCACGTCATAGACGATGCGCGGGGAACGGTAGCGCCAGACTTCCTCGCCAAAGGCGTCCAGCAGGTAGACGTGACGGTCCTCGCTGGCGACGGCCGTCCAGGCCCCGTCGCCGGAGACCGCCACGCCCCAGACCGTGCCCTCCGGATGGAATTCCCAGAGCAGCGCGCCATCCTGGCGGTAGGCGGCGACGCGATTGTTGCGGCTGCCGACCACCTGCACGGAGCCGTCGGCGCTGAGCGCCAGGCTCCAGACGCTGTCGCCGGCATGGTCGGTCCAGCCGTCCTGCGCCAGCGATGGCATCGCGGCGATCAGAAGCAGAAACGACAACAAAAGTAGCGCGACGCGGGTCAGGGGTCGCATGAGAGCATCTTCACTCGGGTGGCGTTGTGATCAGGCTGGCCCGGGGGCCGGGCCGCCGCAGCGTCCCGACCCCCTCTGCCAGTGTTGACTTGCCGGCCAGGCTAGTAGTTGGCCGGTTTCTTGCTCGGGTCCTCAAGGTCCTCAGCCGTCAGGTTGATGTGATCGAGGATGCCGTCGAAGTGGTTCATGAGCGAGGCCTGGTAGCTCTCGAGGAACTCGTCGAGCGTGATTTCCTCGGTGAAGTACTGCTGCGCCAGGTCCACCCATTCGCGGACGGTCGGCTGGTAGTCGTTCACACCGCGCGAGCGGTAGGAGCCGGCGTTGTCCTTCTCGGTGTTGCCGATCAGGCGCAGGCCCTCGAAGCGCTGCTCCAGCACCGGGTCCGGCAGCGCGACGTCATTCAGCGCCATCGGGCCGGCGATACCGCCATTGGGGTTGTTGGGATCAAGGCGGTTGTCGAGGTAAAGACCGGCGCCCTCGGGGCTGGTGACGAACATCAGGAAGTCGACCTCAAGGTCGTTCTGGGCCTGGTCCTTCCTGGGCACGCCCCAGAAGCCAATGTTCACCGAGATGGTGCGCGCGGGCGCGTCCACCTCGGGCCCTTCCATGGTCGGGTTGTTGAAGGTGCCCAGTTCGAAGACGCTGGCCGCCAGGTCCTCGGCGGAGGGTGTCGGCGTGGGTTGACCTTCCTCGACGCCGCCGTAATTGTAGGTGCCCTCGGCGAGGCTGCGGATATTCTTCTCAAAGCTCGCCAGTAACCAGGCGCCGTCAAGGCGCATGGCGGCCTGACCCGTCAGGAAGAGGGGGTAGGCGTCGTAGGTGCCGACCCAGCCGTCCTGCGCGCAGCGGTCGCCCATGGCCTTGAAGTTGGTGTACATGTCGCGCCAGGCGGGGCCGTCCACGCGCTGCACGCCGTCGCGCAGGGCGATCATCTTGCGCACCGGATTGAAGGTGATCGCGGTGCGGTCGTCGTTGTAGGGGTCGCCCGGGTCGTAAACCCACATGTCGTCAACGCCCTCGCGGAAGCAGTAGTCGCCCGGCTGGCAGCGCACGAGTTCGGCCTCGTCGCGCGTGTACTGGTCCGCGTACATACGGAAGAGCCAGCCCATCCAGATCTGCCACAGCGAGCGGTAGTCGCCCTCAATGCCCAGGGGGATGATGCCGGCCTCGCTCAACTTGTCGCACCAGCCGAGGAACTGGTCCCAGGTGGGCTGGTTGAGCGGCCCGGCGGCCACTTCCATGGCCTCGCCGAGGATGCCGGCCTGCTCGAAGAGCGAGCGGTTGTAGTACCACAGCGTCTGCACCGTCTCGAGGTTGAGCATGTACATCTCGCCGGTCAGGGGGTTGGTCATGTTGAACAGGGCTCCCTGATCGAAGTCCTCGCGCCAGGGGCGCATGCTGTAGGGGCTGTCGGCGTCCAGATAGGCGCTCAGGTCCAGGAAAGCCTTGTCGTTGACCAGGTCCGCGACGACGTTGGCGTTCACGTAGGAAGCATCCGGCGTACCGGCGGCGAACTGCGTGCGGATCCATTCCTGATAGCCGTCCGCAGGCTTCAACTCAACGATGCACTCCACGTCCGGGTGCATGGCGGTGTAGGCGTCGCAAAGCGCCTGCCAGGTCTGGGTGTCGCGCTGCTGGAAGCTGATGACGATGCGTCCGGAGAGCATGGCCATGTCGTCGTCGGCCATGACCTCGATCTCGACTTCCTCGCTCTCGCTCTCCCCTTCCTGCGCCAGCGCCATGCCGCCAAATGCGCCCAGGGCCAGAATGAGGGTCAGCAACAACAACAAACGAAGGTATCGGGTGTGCATTTCTTTCTCTCTCCTCCTCAACTGAATGTGGTCGGCAGGGTGGCCCGCAGAAGCAGGCCCGCCGCGACCAGGCGCCATCGTAGCGGATACCCCGCGCCAGGTCAAAGTGAGGTCCGGCTTTCAGGCGGCAACCTGCAGGCCGGCGAAGAGCACCGTGTCTTCCGCCAGCAGTTGAAGATTGTCGGCCCGCAGCGCCTGCCCCTGCAACTCGCGCCAGGGGGGTTCGCCGGTCCACAGGCGCAGCGTCAGCGCATAGCTGCCGTCGGGCAAGTCTTCAGGCAGGTGCAGCGGCACCGTCTTGCGCACGATCAGGCCGGGGATGAAGGCTTCGCCGTGGGCGAACTGACCGATGCGCACGTCGTCGTGCTGCGCCACGGACACCTCCAGGTCCGGCCAGGCGAGAAGGTGCATGGAGAGCCGCAGTTGCGGCAGCTCCAGCGGGCGGCGCGCCTGCCAGTAAAGGTGCACGTCGACGCGCTCGCCGGGCCGCGCGGTCCCTTCGTCGATGCGCTGTCCCAACAGCGCCAGGTCGCCGTCGCGCCATTCCACCAGCACGCCTTCGGCCTGCAACCCGAGCTCCAGGGCCGGTAGCAGCCACATCCAGACGGCAAAGGCCAGCAGCACCAGCGCGCCGCCGAGGGGGACAACTGCGTTTTCCAGTTTGTTGACGAGACGCCTTCCGCCGGGCTCGCGACGCGGCGTCAACAGGAGCAGCGCGGCGATGACCAGCGTAAAGCCGACCAACTCCGACACTTCCTCCAGCATGCGCCAGAAAGGCAGGTAGAAGTCGAAGGCCTCGCAATTGTCCTGCAATACCGTCCCCTCGCAGCGCAGGCCGTCCTCAACCACGCCCTCCAGCGTCGCGTCCAGCAAAATGCCGCCGCCACCCAGCAGCGCCAGCCCGACCAGTAACAGGGCGACCTGGCGTCGCAACGACGCGACGCGCAGCATCAGGACGGGCGGCAGTGCCAGCAGCCCGCCCGCCAGCAGGTAGACCGTCTTCCAGGAGTCTTCATCGGCTTCGTGCAGCAGAAAGAACTCGTCCGCCGCCAGAACCAGCAGCCCCGCGCCCAGCGCGAGCCAGTAGAGACGCTGTGCGCCTGCCGCCATCGGGGAAGTGAAAGCCGCTCCGCCGGCCCTCAGGGCCAGGGTAAGGGACGCGAGCGCGGCCATGACCGGCAGCGCCGCCGACAGGGCGGAGGCCAGCCGGAATTCCCCGCCCAGGTAAAGATGCCAGGACAGGATGTGGCTGAACTGCGGCAGGATGCCGGGTTGCAGCAGGCCGAGCAGGGCGGCGGCGGCCAGCAGCGCCAGCAGCAGACGCCGTATGCCCCGCTCCGGGCGGGCGTGCCACAGCAGCGCCAGGCCGGCGACCAGCGTGGCCAGCAGGCCGGCCAGCAGGACATGCAAGTGCAGAAAGGCGTTCATCGAAGCGGGGTCAGGCGCCCGTCCGGCGGCGGGACGGCGCCGCTTCAGGCATAGGGGTGGACGTGAGGGTTGCGCGCGGTCAGCAGGTCCGTGCAGCGCTGACCGATCAGGGCCATGTGCGACTGCTGCCAGGCATGCGTGTAGATATAGAAGCGCCCTTCACGCAGGCCCGTAAAGGTGTGCTCCGCCACTTCCGCGGGGTCCATACCGTTTTCAATCGTGATCGAATGCCCGGCCAGCCACTCGCGGCGGCCGGGAACCTCGATGTCGCGTTCGTCCGGCTCGTGGGCGATGGCCGCCGGCCGGTTGCGCCGCGCGCCCGTCAGCGCCGTGGCCACCGGCCCCGGCAGGAGCACGTGCGCCTGCAGCATGGTGTCCATGCGCGAGAGTTCCTCGTGAAGCGTCTCGCTCAGCGCCACGACCGCGTGCTTGCTGACGGTGTAAATCCCCAGGTGACCGGCGATGAGGCCGGCGATCGAGGCCGTGTTGACGATGTGCGCCGGCTCGTTCTGCTCCAGCAGCCGGGGCGCGAAAACATGCACGCCGTGGATCACGCCCCAGAGGTTCACGCCCAGCAACCACTGCCAGTTGGCGAGCGTGCCCGCCAGCACACTGCCCGCCACCGCCGAGCCCACCCCGGCGTTGTTGCAGAGCAGGTGCACGCCACCGAAGCGCGCCCAGGCCTCTTCAGCCAGCGCCTCCACGTCTTCGAGGCGCGAGACGTCCGTGCGCAGTGGCAATACCTCGGCGTCGCCCGCACGCAGTTCCGCCGCGGCCGCGTCCAGCGCAGCCTGCTCGACGTCGGCCAGCACCAGGCGCATGCCCTCCGCCGCCGCCCGCCGCGCCAGCGCCAAACCGATGCCGCTGGCCCCGCCGGTGATCACCGCGACCTTTCCCTCGAATTCCTGCATGCGCTACACTCCCCGCCCCTTCATAATACCGGTGCGCCCATGAACCGCATGGATCACGTGTTGTTCCCCGTCCTCGGCTTCGGCCTCTGGGCCCTGGCCACCCTGTTCATGCGCCTGGCGCGGAATCCAGGGGCTGTGGCGACTGCGCGCGACGCTGCTGCTGGCCCTGCCGGGCATGCTGCTGGATGTCCCCGTCGTCCACTATCTCAATGACTGGCTTCCCAATCTGGCCCCGTCCCTGGCCGGCTCCTATGGCGCCTGGCTGCTCTGGGCCTACGCCCTGGCCCTGCTGGCCGCCCTGCTGCCGGAGCGTCTTTCACTGCGTCGGCTGCGACCGTAGGGCATCCACCACGCAACCATGAATGTTGGGGTTGGCGGCGATGACGCCCTTGTTGCGCGCCAGTGTTGGCCCCTGGGAGAAATCCAGCGCCGAGCCGTCCAGATCGCTGACGATGCCGCCGGCGGCCTGCACCAGGGCCGTGCCCGCCGCGTGGTCCCAGATGCGGTGCGCGCCGCGGCCCGGCAGGGTCTGACGCAGGTAAAGGTCCGCCTGCCCTGCCGCCACGCGGCCGTATTTCTCCTGGCTGTCGATGCGTTCAATGCGCGCGGCAGCCAGGCCCGCTGCCTCACAGACCTGCTGCATGCGCGAATGACTCGTATGCGCGGGCTCGAAGCTCTCCATTAACAGCATGTCGGCCGGCTCGCGGCGCCGCGAGACCTGCAGTTGAGACGCCGCGCCGCCCTTCAGCGGCTCCATCAGCGCCACACCGGCCCGGGTATACAGCAGCCGACCTGCGCCCGGCCAACCCGGCGCGGCCAGCAGGCCGGCGACGACCTGACGACTGGCGTCCAGCAGGCCTACGGCGATCACGTAGTGACGCAACGCGATGAAGCCCTTGGTGCCGTCGATCGGGTCGATGACCCAGGTGCGTTCCGCCGCGCGATTATGGCCCGGGTCCAGCCAGACGCAGAGCTGCGCCTCGCTGACTTCCTCGCCGAGCGCGGCGCTGACCTGTCGCCGCACCTCCTCGCGTTCCCCCGTGCCGATAAGCTGCAGGAACTCGTCGCCGCCCTCCTCGGCGATGATGGCATCATCCGGGAACAGGCGGCGGATCGCGCGGCACAGGATGGCCTGGGCGCCGTAGTCGGCAATGGTGACGGGTTCATGACCCTCCTTGCGCCGGACGGCGTCCTCCTGACGGGCGGAGCCAATATGGACGCGCTGTACCCTCTGGCACAGGGAAGCCGCCTGTCGCGCGGCCGGTAAAAGTCGCAGGAGATCATCCATGGGGCTTCCTGTCACCGAATGCGGGCGTCAGGGGCGGAGTATAACAGAGCCGCCCTGGCGCCGGAGCGGCAGGGGCACGCGTTGCAGGTCCCGGCCGTTGAGGACCGGCCCGTCATAACCCTCGCGGACCTCGTCCGGCAGGGTGTCGCAGCTGCCGCCCCAGCTGAGCTGGTGCACCAGCAGGGTCAGGCCGGGCCGGACGCGGCGGGCCAGGGCCGCCAGTTCGCTGGTGGAGGTATGTACGCTGCCGTGGTAGCGCTGCCAGGCCGGCGTCAGCGCAGCGAAGGCCCGCGCCGAATAGACCTCGTGCACCAGGATATCGCAGTCACGCGCGGCTGCCTCAATGCCGGCGCAGGGCGCCGTATCGCCGGAGACGACGATGCAGCCCTCGGCCGTCTCGAAGCGGTAGGCCCAGGCGGGCCAGGAGCCGTGCTCGACGCGAAAGGCCCTGACCTCGACCCGTTCGTCCTGAAAGACCCTGCCCGACGTGTCGAACTCCCGCGCCAGCAGGTGGTGTCCCCCGTCGACAGCCGGTTCCAGACCCTCCAGGCGTTCCCGCACGTCTTCACGCCAGGCCGCGGCTACGCCACCCGCCAGCGCGTCCAGGCCGGGGGGACCGTAGACCGTCAGCGGGTCGCGCCGGCCCAGAGTCCAGGGGGTCAGCAGGAGATCGGGCAGGCCGGCCGTGTGATCGTGGTGCAAGTGCGTGAGGAAGGCGAGGCGCAACTGCGGCGGCGCCAGCGCCTCGATGCCCTGCTCACGCCAGGCGCGGAGGGCGCGGCGCACGACGCCGGGGCCGAAGTCCACCAGGTAGGAATGGCCGTCGACCACGACGGCCAGCGCCGACCCGTGGCGACCGGCTTCGGCGTTGGGCGTGCCGGTGCCCAGCAAGACCAGTTCAGTGGCCATGGAATGCCATCGACGCCTGTTGCAGGAATACAGAACGACCGGCGGTCCCGCCGGTCGTCATCTGCGTGCCTGGAGGGATTCGAACCCCCGACCTATGGTTCCGTAGACCATCGCTCTAATCCACTGAGCTACAGGCACCCGCGTTTCATGGTGGCACAGGCAGTACGGACTGTCAAGGCCGCGGCGGCCCGGCGCCTCAGGCGTCGGCGAGGACCGCGTCCGCCGGCACGCTGACCTCGACGTCGCCGCCGTAACGCATGTTTTCAAAGGCGAGCGTCAGGTTGATTTCCGAAGTCTCGTCCCGGTCGCCGCCCAGCACGAGCGGGTTGACGCCCAGTTCCAGGTCCAGCGCCAGACGGCGCATCAGTCCGCTGTCCAGCTCAATCACTGTTTCGATCGATAGCCGCTGATGCCGCAGCAACAGGCCGGGCGCGTTGCCCACGTGGGTCCAAAACACGTCCTGCGTCACGTCGGCGGCCAGGGTCATCAACGCGCGGAAGGACGGCGACTCCAGCCAGGCGTCGAGGTCGACGTCAATGCGGAACGTCGCCATGCCGTCGACGTCGGAGCGGGCGCCGCTGCTGAAGCCGTCAAGGCCGAGAAACTTCAGCCAGGCGAGGAAGTCGAGCGCCCGGGCCCCGGCAACCTCGCCCAAATGGACTGGCAGGCCCGCGTCCGCAAGGACTTTCTCCAGCGAAATCTGCAGCCAGCCGAGGTCTTCGTCTTTGTTTATGAACTCGTACAGGACGTTGTCCACCAGGCGCAACTCGAGAAACCCTGGCCGTTCTTCATGCCAGGCGACGGCACTCGAGCTGCCCTCCAGATCCATTGTCATCAGGGGCAGACCGGCAGCGTCCATGCCAATGGCGCCGGGACCGGCCAGGTCGATGCCCATCGCCAGCGCCGGATCGCCCGTCACACTGATGCCAAACACAAGGTCAAAATGGAGGCTGTCCCCGTCCATGCCGGCGCCGGTCAGCAGCGCCAGGTCGGCATCCGCAAGCCCTTCGATCTGCGGTCGGGCCTGGGCCAGCGCGGCGCCGCAGAGCAAAAACAGCGTCGTCAGCAGCAGGACAGTTCGTTTCATCGCGGCAACTCCCCGTTTTCTTGACGTGACCCACGGCGCAAGGGGACGGGACAAGGAGCCGGGTCCGGCTCCATCAGCGCTTCAGTTGCAAGGGATCACCACAATGCGCCAGGGGCGCGTACGCCCCGGCCCGGCGGCGCGGCGCCTCAGGCGTCGGCGAGGAACGCGTCCGCCGGCACGCTGACCTCGACGTCGCCGCCGTAGCGCATGTTGTCAAAGGAGAGCGTCAGGCTGACTTCAGTCGTTTCCGCCTGGGCGCCGCCGCCCAGCGCGGCCGCGTCAATGGCCAGCCCCAGGTTCAGGGCCATCTCGCGCATCAGGCCGCTGTCCAGTTCGACCGTCGAGTCAATCGTCAGCAGCAGGTCCTGCAGCAGCATGCCCAGCATGGGCCCCATGGCGGCCAGGCTCTCGTCTTCCGTCATGTCGCCGGCCACCGTCATCAATTCGGCGAAGGCCGGCGAGCGCAGCCAGGCGCCCATGTCGACCTCAATCCGCACCCTCGCCATGCCGTCGGCGTCCGAGCGCGCCCCGCTGCTGAAGCCGTCAAGGCCGAGGGATTCCAGCCAGCCGAGGAAATCGACGGCCTGGGCGCCGGCGATCTCGCTGGTGTCGGCGGGAAGACCGGCATCGGCGAGACCCTCATCCAGCGGCGTCACCTGCCAGCCGTCCTCCTCGTTCATCAGCAGATACAAAATGTTGTCCACCAGACGCAGGCGGACAGCTGCCGGCGTGTCTTCCAGCTCCCCGGCGCTGGAGCTGCCTTCCAGGTCCATCGTCATCAGCGGCAGGCCCATGTCGTCCATGCCAAAGGCGCCGGACCCGGCGAGTTCGACGCCCATCGCCAGGGTCGGGTCGCCCGTCACGCTGGCGCTCAGGCTCATGTCAAAATGGAGCGTGTCGGCGTCCATGCCGGAAGCGTTCAGCAGGGCGAGGTCGGCTTCGTCGAGGCCATCGATGGCCATTTGGGCCTGGGCCAGCACCGCGCCCGCCAGCAAAAGCAATACGCTTGACAGAATGGCAAATTGACGCATGTTGGCTGCTCCCGGATTTCACGCAGGGGACTGCTGATGCTGCCAGTGTATTGTGCTGCCCAGGGACTGTCAACCAGCCCCGCCGCTGCGGGCCCCTGTCGATGGCCGCGTTGCGATGAGACCAGGTACTTGCTATGCTGGCGCGCATGACAAGGAGCGCTCCACGTCGGCTTTGGCTGCTGCCGGTTGTCCTGTTTTTGGCGGCAGCCTGCAGTGCCCTGGAACCCCAGGCGGCGCCACCCACGGTGACGCTGCTGCCGCGCTTTACGGCGACGCCCCTTCCTTCAGAGACTCCGGCGCCCACGGCGACGCAGACCCCGGGCGCGACCCTCACCCTGGCCCCCAGCAAGACGCCCCCGCCCAGCCCCACACCGGCCCGCAGCGGCCTGATCGACGCCGTGCGCTCGGTCAACCTGCGCTCCGGCCCGGGCGTGAGTTACGGCGCCCTGGCGGCCCTGCAACCGGGCGAACGCGTGATTCTGCTGGCGCAGGACGAGGACGCCAGCTGGCAACAGGTGCAACTTGCCGACGGCCGCGTCGGCTGGGTCGCCGCCAGCCTGATCGTCGAGGCCGAGGAACCCACCAGTGAACTGCCGGTGATCGACGTGGAATCCGTCCGGGCGACCGCCACCGCCATCGCCGCCAGCGACGCGGCCGTCGCAGAACCCGCCGCGCCGGCCGCCGAGGGGCCCGGTGAAACGGCGGGCGGCGGCGCCCTGCGCACCGGCGTGGACGTGCTGGCCTACTGCGACGACGCCGACCACGGCTTCCCGCCGCCCGAGGGACTGGTCGCCGGTTCGACCATCGACGTCTGGTGGACCTGGTTTGCCAGCACCCGGGCGCAGGTCGAGGACCATCTGGCCCACGCCATCTACGAAGTCACGGTGGACGGGGAACCCCTCAACGACTGGCGCGACTACCGTCTGCCGCCCGAACGCCACGATGACGGCAACACCTACGTCTACTGGTACGTGCGCTACGGCCCGCTGGAGGCCGGCGAGCATCGCATCACCTACCAGCTGACCTGGAGCGAGGCCATCAGTGACGGCTACCGTCGCTTCGGCCCCGGCACCGACACCACCCGGAATACCGGCAGTTGCAGCTTCCGCGTGCTGCCCGCCGGGGGTTAGCCGCGCGCCCGGCTAAAACTGAAAGCCCTTGCGAAAGGGCAGTATCTTGCGTTCGTAGTCCGTCGTCAGTTCCTGCAGACGCGTCTCCATATCCTCGAAGCGTCGGCTGGATGACAGTTTGAGCAGGTTTTCCTCGCTCTCGGTCACAAACTCCAGTTGCCGCACGGGGTAATCGCCCCAGGCGACGTGCCAGACGCGAAACAGGTAGATGCCCATCGTTTCCAGTTCCGGCACGAACTCCTTCAGGACAAAGTGGTAATAGGTCTTCACCTGTTCCGGGCGAATGTCGTAGGTCAGCAGCAACTTGTAACCGGGAATGATGGTTGCGGGCATGACGGCGTCCGTCGTTGAACCTGTCTCCATTCTAGCACGACGGTCGCCGGGTCGCGCCCTCGCGCCGTTGCTGGCCGGCGCCCGGCGGCCCTGCTTGACGCGCCCGGCTGAATGCGTCAGGATAGCGCAGCCTGAACGCGCCGGGAGTTGACCATGAGCCATCTGCAGGAGCGCCTCGAAGAGTTGCGCCGACGGCTGATGGCGGCGACCGACGATGCGGCCGCGTTGACGCGACTTGAGGCCGAGGCGCGCGCCCTGCTGGCGGACGCGCGCAACACCCCGCACGAGGGCGCCGCCCAGGCGCTCTTCGCCGAACTGGCGCGTATCAGCAACCCCACCTCGCCCACCGCCGCCACCGTGCGCGGTCTGCTGCGGCGGGCGCGCATCCGCATCGAAATCGCCGGCGACGACGATGACATCGACGAGGCCATCGACATCCTCGCCGAGGCCCTGGCCCTCGACCCAGAGGCGCCCGACACCATCGCCATGTTGCAGCAGGCCGGCGCCTGGAGCGGCCAGGCGCGTCAGCGTGTCAGCGACCTCTTCGCGCGTCACAACGTCTCCGCCAGCGCCAGCGCCCCCGGCAACGACACTGACGTGACGCCGGCAGTGCCGGAAGCCCCGGACCTGCCGGAAGAACTGCCGTCCTACACGCCCTCCTTCGCGCCGGAACCCAGGGAGGCGGTCGACGAGCCGGCCCGGCCGGCGGCGACGGAAAGTTCGACCTGGTTCGGCCCGGATATCGAGGACACGCTCTCCCGCCTGACCCAGGCCTACTACGCCGGCGAGTACCAGCAGACGGTGGACCTCGCCAATCGCGCCCTGACCATGCAGCCGGGCAACCCCGCCGCGCTGGAATACCGTCAGAAAGCCGAGGACAACCTGATCCGCGGCGTGGTGCCCGATCACCGCATCCCCTTCGACGCGCGCGTGGCCTACAACCGCGCCAACTCGCTGGTGCGCGCCGGCAACTACGACGAGGCCGAACGCCTCTACCGCGAGGCGCGCGACCTCGCCGAACACAGCGGCATCCTCAGCTGGAAGGATGCCGAGCAGGCGATGCTCGAAATCCAGGACCTGGCCCTGGCGCGCGAACTGCTCAACGCGGGCGACCGCCTGATGGAGAGCGACCACTGGAACGAGGCGCTGCGCAAGTACGAAGGCGCGCTGCGCGTGGTCGCCAACGACCCCCAGGCGGAGGAACGCATCGAGAACCTGCGCCGCGTCCAGCAGGATGCCGACCAGGCCGGCACGCAACTGGGCATGCTCAGCGGTTCGCTGCAGGAGCAGGCCAAGCAGCTGGAAAACATCATGACCATCATCCAGCGGGCGCACCAGCGCCTGCCTGGCAGCCAGCGCCTGCGCCAGTTGATGGAATCCACCAACCAGCGCCAGATGGCCATTCGCAACCGACTCTTTGACCAGGCGCGCATCGCCCTTTCCCGCAACGACAACGCCGACTCGCTGGAGGAACGCCTGCAGCTGGCGGGTGAGGCCAGCGCCCTGCTGGAACTGGCCGCGATGCTGGACCCCGGCGACGCCGACCTGGCCGCCGCGTCGATGGCCGCGCGCAGCCAGATCAGCGACATGGAGAACGCGCGTCAGACCATCGAGCGCGCCTCCGCCCTCGTGGCGCAGAACTTCGAGAACGACCTGTCCCAGGCGCGCAGCATGCTGGCCGGCCTGGATGACTACTCCCAGGACGCCCGCTGGCGCAGTGTGGTCAACGAACTGATGACGCGCTACCTCGAGCGAGTCGAGGACGCGCTCGAAGCCGGCGACCTGGACCTGGCCGAATCCTGGATGGAGGCCGCCACCGAGGCGCCCTTTAACCTCATCGGGCGGCGCACCGAACTGCAACGCCTGGAACGCGCCATGCGCCGCAGCCGCGGCCGTCGTCGCACACGGACGCTGCTCCTCGTGGGCCTGATTTTTATCGGCGCCGCCGGCGTTGCCCTGATTTCCCGCCCGCTGTGGTTTCCCGTGCTGTATCCGCCGCCCACACCCACGCCCACCAACACGCCGACGCCGAGCAACACGCCCACCATCACCCCGACCGGCACGCCCACCGTCACGCCCTCGTGGACGCCGACGGCCAGCAATACCCCAACCGCCACCTGGACGCCGACCACCACCTTCACGCCCACGGCCACGCCGACCATTACCCACACACCAACCATCACCGCCACGCCGACCATCACACCCACGCCGGTGGTGCTCTGCTACATCGGTAATTTCGGCAACGAGGCCATCAACATTCGGGCGGAACCGGCCACGACGTCACGCCGCGTCGGCCTGGTGGAGCCAGGCGCCACGATGCAGGTTGGCGGCCAGCAGATCAGCGAAATCGATGGTCAGTTGTGGTATCTGGTGCGCGACGAGCCCGGCCCCAGCGCGCGCATCAACGGCTGGGTGCGCGACGACGTCGTGCGGGCCATCGACTGTCCGCCGCTGGATGGCTGAGCGCGCTAGAGACAGAGTGCGAAGCGCTGCAGGTCGATGAGCCACAGGCCGCCGTCCACGCCGTTGGCGGCCAGCGCCAGCGTGGTGAAATCCGGCGAGAGGGCCATGCGACTGCGCGCATCCGGCGCCAGTCGCAGCGGCAGCGGACTCAGGTCATGCAGGGTCTCTGAATCCGGATTGTAGCATTGCAGACGCGCCTGGCCCTCCACGGGACGGGCGATATAGATGCGACGTCCGCCCGGGGTACTCGCGTACCAGGGCGCGGGCCAGTGATGGCCGGGCGGCTCGGCCTCAAACATCGGCACGGCGAAATTTGTGGCGCTGTCCTTGAGGAAATAACCGGTCACGCCATCGATGGTGGCGCTGATCACCAGGCCGTGACCGCTGGCGGAAACGCCCGGCACTGTCCGCGAAGGGATGGCCTCCGCCGGGAGCAGACTGAGCCGGCGACCCTCGGAATTGCCAACCGCGTAGCTGACCTCCGTGCCCTGGCCCGCGTGAAACCAGGCGACGAATACGCCGCTGTCGCCCTGCCAGCTGATGCCCTGCAGGGAAATGTTGTATATGTCGTCGACGATCACGCGCGGGAAGCTGCCGTTGGGCTCCACGGTGACCAGCGAATTGGCCGCACTGCGGTAAAAGGCGCGGCGCTGGCCGGGCGCAAAGCTGAAGAAGGAACGCCGGAACAGCAGCGGATCGCTCTGGCCGATGGCCTGCAGCAATGGCTCCGTCACGCCCTCGGCCCGCGGGTGCGCCGGCAGCGCGCCGCGTTCCCCGTCCAGCAGGTCCAGTTCAAACCAGTCCCGTTGGGTGAAGACGTCGCGCCAGCAGCCGCTGCTGTAACGCAGGCGTCGCGCGTCCACCCACTCCAGCTCGACGACTTCGCCGCTGTCCACCTGGCGGATGCCCGGCAGGTCCTGGGCAATCCCTGGCGTCGCCACGTCTCGCGGGCTGGCCTGCGGCAGAACATCGATGCTGGCGTCCGGCGGCACCTCTTCCGCGCCAAAGAGATCGAGTTGCAGCACGAAGGGCGCGCTCTCGGCCGGCCGCAGGACGTGGTCCGCCGGCAGCGCCTCGCCGCAAGCGCCCGTCAAAAAGCCAAAGGCCTCGCCGATCAGCGCGCCATCGGCGCTGTGGACCCTGGCGACCAGCTCCTCCACGGCCCAGGCGCGTTCGCCGTCGTTCTGCAGCCGCCCCTCAACGAAGGCCCCCTCCTGCCCCCACACGTCCGGCCGCAGCGCGACGGCCAGATCCAGAGGCTGCAGCTCCCCACCCTGGGCCGGCAGCGGGGCGGCCTGGACGACGAACAAAAAAAGCAGGACGAGCGCGCGCAGCTGCGGCATGCAGACCCCCGGGACGGACGGTCGAACGATTGTAGACGATGGCCGTGAACGGCGGCCACTGTGAACCCCGGCGCCGGGCCGTTACAATCCGGACTGGAAGGTGAAAGGAAGAGCGGCCATGGTGCGCTGCGGCATCGACCTCATCGACATCTGTCGCGTGGCCGCGGGAATCGAGCGTTTCGGCGAGCGCTTCCTGCAGCGCTTCTTCACGCCCGGTGAACGCGCGGACTGCGAGGACCGGCCGGGCAGCCTGGCCGCGCGCCTGGCCGCCAAGGAAGCCGTCGCCAAGGCCCTCGGCACGGGCATCGGCGCCGTGCGCTGGCGCGACATCGAGGTGCGCTGCGCCGGTGAGGACGGTCGGCCCGAACTGCATCTGCACGGCGCGGCCGCGGGCATCGCCAGCGGCTTGGGCCTGACGCAATGGGACGTCAGCCTGACGCACACCGGCGATCAGGCGGCCGCGGTGGCGGTCGCGCAGCAGGGCGGGCGCGGCCCGGGTTAACCTGCCCGCGGCCATCAGTAGCGGAGGCTGGCATGCGTCATACGGAATCGGGTCCGCTGGGCCTCTATTACGAGGATATCGAGACCGGCGCGGAATTCGTCACCCGCGGGCGCAGCATCACCGAGGCCGATATCGTCCAGTTCGCCGCGCTCACCGGTGATTTCAACCCCATGCACACGGACGAGCGTTACATGCAGGGCCACCCCATGGGCCAGCGCGTGGCGCACGGCATGCTCACGCTCAGCTACGCCGTCGGCCAGATCTACCAGCTGGGCTTCATGGAACGCACGGTCATCGCCTTCCGCAGCGTGGAGATGAAGTTCAGCCTGCCGGTTTTCATCGGCGACACGCTGCACAGTGTGTTGCGCATCACGGAAAAGCGACCTGCGCGGCGCCTCGGCGGTGGCTCCATCACGGCTGAGGTGCGCATCCTCAATCAGGATGGACGCGCCGTACAGAGCGGCACGATGACGCTCATCATCGCCTCGCGGCCGGCGGAAGCGGCTGACGGGGCCACTTGACACACGCGCCGGGGCCAGGCTACGCTGAATCCCCCGGGAGCACAACGCAGGCCTGTGTATGCGCATCAAACGCGACTATTCGCGTCCCTTCTTTGGCTCCCGCCGGCGCCGGCTTCCCGGACGCAACCTGCTCCCCGTCCTGCTGCTGCTGGGCATGGCGCTGGCCTTCTTCTGGCTGCAACGCGACACCCTGCAGTACGCGGCCCTGGATCTCGTCGGCCTGGCGCCCACGCCCACGCCTTTCGCCAGCGAACTGGCCACCCGCGGCGCGGCGCTGGCGCAGGCCGGCGATCTGGCCGCCGCCGCCGCGCATTTTCTGCGGGCGGTGGAGCAGCGGCCGGACAACCTCGATTATCTCTATGAGTACGGCAAGCTGCTGATCGAACTCGACCAGGCGCAGCAGGTGCTTGAGGAGCAGCCGCTCTTCGGCGGGCTGACGCTGGCGGACCGCGCCATCGAACTGGACAGCCGCGACGCGCGCGGCTACGCGCTCAAGGCCCGCGCGCTGGTGTGGATCGACGAGGCCGCCGACGCCATCCCGGTGGGCACGGCCGGCCTGGAGCAGAACAGCGATTTCGCCCCGCTCAGTGCCGCGCTGGGGCGCGCCTACACGCGCATCGGCCGCTACCAGCAGGGTCTGGACTTCACCGAACGGGCCGTGCAACTGGACCCGCTGGACGTCGAGGCGCGGCGCAGCTACGCCATCGCCCTGATCTGGGTCGGCCAACGCTATGAGGCGATCGGTCAGCTGGAGGACGCCGTCGCCCTGCAGCCGCGCTGGAAGGGCCCCTGGTTCGAACTGGCGGCCCAGTATCTGGCCACCGACCAGGACGAACTGGCCATCGCCACCTACGACCAGATCCTCACCCTGGACCGCGGCGACAAGCGCGCCATGCTGCGCCTCTGCCAGGCCTGGGCAAAAGTGGGCCGCAACGACCAGGCGCAGGGCTACTGCCAGGACGCGCTCGACATCGACCCGGAATACGCCGAGGCCTGGATCGAGATCGGCCGGGCCAAATACACGCGGCGCAACTACGAGGGCTCGATCGAGGCCTTCGAGAACTGCGCCAACTTTGGCTCGACGGCCATTGAGTGCTGGTATCTGCGCGGCCTGGCGCACTACTATCTCGGCCAGTGCGACGAGGCCTGGACCATCCTCAACGAGGCGCTGCCCATGACCCTGCGACTCGCCGAACCCGGGCCCATCGTCGCCAACATCCGCGAGGGGTTGCGCCTGACGACCATCGATTGCCCGGCCTACGCCGGCGCGGCGCTGCCCACCGGCATCCCGCCCACCCCCGTCCCGCCAACCCCCATCGGCGGCTGAAGCCGTGAACCTGCGCATCCCCAAACGTTACCGCCGCGGCCAGCGCCGCAACCTCTTCTCCCTGCGCTGGCTCTGGCTCTGGCTGCTGACGCCCGTGGCCCTCTACGCCGGTCTCTACATCCTGCAGAACCGCGAGCAGTTTGCGCCCGTCGTCGAAGAGCGCTTCGACCAGTTCATCGGCGACGCCGAACGCGTGCTCGCCACGGCGCTGGCGCCCACGCCCCTGCCAACCGAGGACCCCGGCGTCCGCCTGCGTCTCGCCGACGCCGCCTGGCAACGTGGCGCCATCGGCGAAGCCGCCACGCTTTACGGGGAGCTGGTCCCGACGCTGCCCAATGACGTCGAACTGCACCAGCGCCTGGCGCTCGCGCTGGTCATGGATGGCCGTCTCGCCGAAGCCCTCGACGTCGCCGAAAACGCCGTCACTGCCGATCCCTTCAACGCCGACGCCTGGGCCCTGCGCGCCCTCGTGCTGGACCGCAACGGGGACTTTACGACGGCCCTCGTCAGCGCCCGCCACGCCCTCGATCTGGCCGGCGAGGCGCAGCCCGCTGCCGCGCGCGCCGGCGCCTACCTCGCCGAGGCGCTCTTTGACCTCGGTCATCACGAACGCGCCTTCAGCACGGTCAACAGCGCGCTGCAGGAAGACCCCGACAGCCCCGAGGCCCTGCGCGTGCGCGCCCACATCAACGAGTACGCCCGCTTCGATTACGAGGCCGCGCTGGCCGATTTGCAGCGGGCGCGTGAGCTGGCGCCGCATTTGCCCTACATCATCATCGACCTGGCGCGGCTGCACAATTACCGCTTCGGCGACGTCGACACCTCCATCGCCCTGCTGGCGGACATCATCGACCTCAATCCGCGCAACACCACCGCGCTGCTGGAGCTGGGCACCATCTACCTGCGCGTGCTCGGCGACTATGGCCGCTCGATTGAGTACCTTTCACGTTGCATCGAAAGCAACGCGCGCCACCAAAGCTGCCAATACTGGCTGGGGCGCGCGCAGATGAATGGCAAGCAGTACAGCGAGGCGGCCGCGTCCTTCCGCCGCGCCATCGACATCGGCCCCGACGACCCCCGCCACTACTGGTGGACGGCCAACGCCGACGCCTCGCAGGGCAACTGCACGGCGGCCGCCCCCTGGTTGCAGCGCGGCTACCGCCTCGCCCAGGAGCAGGGCGACGAGGTGCTGACCGGCGAATTCGAGTTCCTGATGAGCAACTGCGGTCTGCTGACCCTGCCCGAATCGATCAGCGATCAGGGCTGACGCGCCAGCAGCACCTGCGCCGCGCCCCGCAGTTCCCAGACGCCGGCGCAGGCCGGCACCAGCGCCGTCTGGCCCGCGCGCAGCGACAGTTCGCCCGGGCCGCAGGCCAGCGTCGCCTGGCCCGCGATGCAGGTCAGCGCCTGGAAGCGCCGGCCCGCCGTATCGCGTCGCAGGCGGTCGCCGGCCCGTGGGTTGAGTTGCAGCAATTCGCAGACGAAATACGCGCAGCGCGCCAGTTCGACGACCTGTTCCTGGCGCCCGCCGTGCTGCTGCAGCGGCGCCGGTTCGTCCACGTTGGTCACCATCAGGCCGCGTTCAATGTGCAGCGGGCGCGGCTGCCCGTCGAGGCCGCGCCGGCCCCAGTCGTAGAGGCGGTAGGTGCGGTCCGAGGTCTGCTGGATCTCGTAGACCAGCAGGCCCGGCCCCAGCGCATGCAGCGTCCCGGCCCGCAGCATCAGTGTGTCGCCCGCCTGCACCGGCGTCTCCAGCATTAACTCCGGCAGCGTCTCCGCGCGGATGGCCGCCGCCAGTTGCTCGCGCGTGCAACCCGGCTGCAGGCCGCGCACCAGGCGCGCCTCCGGCTCCGCCGCGACGACGTACCAGGCCTCGGTCTTGCCGCGGGGCTCGTTTTCGAGGCGCTGCGCCCAGGCGTCGTCGGGGTGCACCTGCACGGAAAGCCAGGCGGAGGCGTCCAGCAACTTGGCCAGCAGCGGCCAGCCCTCGCCCAGGTCGACCTCCGGCCCGGCCAGGTCAGCGCCGTACTGCGGCAGCAGGTCGCCCAGTTCGCGCCCGGCCAGCGGCCCTTCGGCCACGGTCGCGCTGTCGTGCATCACCCAGGCCTCGCCGTATGGCTGCGCGTCCGGCAGGGGGATACCGGCCGCCTCAAGTTTGCGCCCGCCCCAGACCTTGACCTTCAGCGCCGGCTGCAACAGCAGCGGCCCGCCGTCCATGCGCGCTCCTCACGTCATCGCCGGCGGCAGTATAGCGAGGGCGCCAGCCCGAAGCATCCCGCAGGGGTAGCCATTTGCAGTAAACACTGCTGCACAGGTGGAGGGTCTGTGATACCCTGAAATCCATGCGGGCGAGACACCGACGTACCCTTGAGCGCCTGTTCAGCCAGCCGACGCCGGCCAACATCCGCTGGCGGGAGGTTGTTGCCCTGATGGATGCGCTGGATATGGAAATGCATCAACGCGCCGGTTCGCGGGTCACTTTCAAGAAAGGGTCTTTGCGGGTAGTCGTTCACCGACCTCACCCTCGCCCCGAACTCAAACAAAACACTGTACGTGAGATTGCGAGATTTCTTGAGAAGGCCGGAGTGCAACCATGAAAACGACGACTCTGGAACACAAGGGCTATGTCGCCGTGGCGACCTTCGATGACGCCACCGGTGACTATGACGGTTCGGTCGTCAACAGCGGCGCCTACGGCATCGTGGTCTTTGAAGGCCTGCAGCGAAGGGACCTTCAGCGAGAGTTTGAAATATCCATCGACGAATACCTGAATTCCTGCGAGGAAGACGGTGTCGAGCCACTGCCACCTGAACCACTCGGCGAGTTCCTCTCTGAGCGGCTGCACCTGCGCCTGGACGAGACCCTGCTGGGCCGCGTGCAGCAGGCCGCCAGGGACAGCGACCAAAGCCTCGACTGCTGGGTCGCGCAGGCCCTGGAGCGCAGCCTGGCTGCGGAGACGCCCACGCCCGAGGTTTGAGCCGGTATCTGGCGGTTAGGGAACGCGTCCGCGCGCAAGAATCAAAGGGGTCCGGTGATTTGATGGCGTAACACCGGGACTCAGGGTGTATTTGGGCGGTCAGTCCATTGGTTGGGTGGAATGCCGGGATGTCAATGCCGAGCTCCACGTTGTTGAGAACAGCAACCAACTCATTCGCTATCTCAGGGCCTGCGACAACCTGATCCTCACCAACTACAGTGAGTTTCGCTGGTATCGCGGCAGTTCATCCCGGGTACAACGAATCGAGCGAGGTCGGGTGTTCTTTCCCTTCTATCGCTATCCCTGAGCGCCGGATTCCCGAACGCCTTGCCAGCGCGCGCAAATTGTGTCAGGATTCGCTTGTGACGGGTGGGGGATATCATGGCAGCTACCATCGAAGACCGCGTCAGCAAGCTGGAAGGCGCTTTCGACCATCTGGCAACCAGGGCCGATCTGGCCGAACTCAAGGGCGAGTTCAAGGCCGACATGGCCGAGCTCAAGGGCGAACTCAGGGCCGACATGGCCGAACTCAAGGCCGACATGATCAAGTGGATGGTCGGTTTGATGCTGGCGTCGGCCGGGTTGGCAGCATCCATCGCACTGGTCATCCAACGATTCGCATCAGGATAAAGGCCGCCCGTTCATGGGCAGCCAGTTGCATCCCCGGGCGGCGTGCGCACCCACTCCAGCGACGACATCACCCACTACCAGCGCATCGTGCGCTCCCTGGGCGAGACGCGGCGTCTGATGCGCGAGATCGACGAGGCCATCGGCGACTTCCCGCTGCCCTGAGCCAGGCAAACAAACCTGTATAATCCAACAGGCGATCACTGAAGACTTTCATCGCAGGAACAAGACCATGCCCGTCAGGAACCCGTCTCATTCCGGCAGAATAGAACGTACAAGCTCCGCAGCCCGTCGCTAAAGTCCCCGGACCAGGTGATTTCGATGTCCTTCTTCAGTTCCAGGCGGGAGCGACGGCTGTGGTCAGCGCTTGTTATCGTCCTGGTGGCGATTTATGCCACCCTGGGGCACGCCCCCGCGATAGCCGCGATGCTGCGCGAGCGCAACAAGCTCACGGAAGCGATGGTTTTCGCCTCTCTTGTGACGCTGGTGGCGATCGCCGTGCTGTTTGTCAGAAAGCGGCCGGGTCGCGCCGAGCTGGCGGTATGGGCGGGCATCCTGCTGGTCTACCTGATGGCATGGCTCCGAATCGGGGTCGGGACGCCCGAGGAGCGTACGCACCTGTTCGAATACAGCCTGGTGGCTGCGCTGGTCCACGAAGCGCTGCTGGAGCGTCAGGAAAACGGTCGTCGCGTGCCTGCACCTGCCATCCTCGCCCTGATTGTTTCAATTCTGTTGGGCTGGCTTGATGAGGGCATACAATCACTCTTGCCCAACCGCGTCCATGACATGATGGATGTGCTCTTCAACACGCTCGCCGCCACCACGATCATTGGCGCCAGATGCGCACTGGAGTTCGTCCGGCGCCGCGTACAGGCGCGACGGGGCGGTCCCAGGTATTGATTGTTGCTGTAACCGGTCAACAGAACGCCATGAGTTTGCCGAAATCCTGCGCTGGCGTCTGCCCGGCGCTTACCCCAATTGACCAGGCGCCTGGAGTCCAGGGCTTCGCGGACTCACTGGCCTTGTTCGGACCACCGCAAGCACATGGGTTGACAAGTGTCAATTGACACTTTACACTGTCGGTCATGATACGCAGCTATCGTAGCCGCAGGCTCAGAAGACTGTATGAGCGTGGGGAGCGCAGCAGAATCGACCCGCAACTTGTCGATAAAATCAGGCGTATCCTGACGTTACTGGATGTGGCCAAAACGCCGGAAGATATGCGCCTTCCATCACTTCGACTGCACGCGCTCCGTGGCGACCGGCTCGGTTACTGGGCAGTGGTTGTGAGGGCCAACTGGCGTATCACCTTCCGCTTCGAACATGAAGATGTCTACGACGTTGATCTTGTCGACTATCACTGAAGGGAGAAACTGGACATGCCCATGAAAGATCCGGCCCACCCTGGCGATTTGGTGTTGCATGAATGTCTGGAACCTCTGGGTCTGAGCATCACCGAAGGTGCGAAGGTGCTGGGCGTCAGCCGTCAGGCGCTCTCCAGTCTGGTGAACAGGCGCGCGGGTATCTCTATTGACATGGCCATCCGCCTTGAGAAGGCTTTTGGCTCTACTGCCGATTGCTGGCTTCGCATGCAGACCGCCTGGGACATCGCGCGAGCACGCGAGCGCGCCGACCAGATTGTCGTCGAGCGTTACGTAAGCAAATCCGCCTGACAGCACAGACCTGTCGGATAGTGGTCGGGTTGCACACACTCCCGCCAACCCGACGCCCCCTCTAACTGCCCAACACCTCCCCCAGTTGCCCCATCGCCTCGCTCTCCGTCGCGTGGATGGCCAGCACCTGCGCCGCCAAATCCTCACGGAATGCCGTCAGTTCTGCCTCCGTCATGGGGAAGTCCGCGCCGAGTTGCTCAAACAGCTCTGACTGCCGTGCGTGGCAGCGGCGCATCTCGGGCAGCGCGTCCATGCCCTGTTCATCCAGCAGTGCGTAACGCCGCTGCAACAGTTGACGCGTCTCGGCCAGGGCGGGCACTTCATCCGGCAGCAGCATCCGCGCCAGTTCGCGCCACTGCCCGTGACTGCGGCGCAGGGTCTCGCCGACCTCGCGCAGCGCGGGCCTGTCGAGGATCATGGCGGCCTCGTCGAGGAAGTCCGCATAGGCGGCGCGCTCCATGCCGTCGAAGCCCCAGAGCTCGATGAAGCCGAAAGCGCCGGGCTGGGTGTGGTTGCCGGCCAGGGCCATCATCAGGTCGCGGCCCGGGGCGAAGTAGCGCGCCCAGGACTGCTTGTTGCGCGTGTTGGTCAACAACTGCGCCCAGCGCTCCAGCGCCAGCAGACCGAAGTTGTTTGCACTGCCGCGCGGCGGGCCTTCCGTGAACATTGAATGACACTGCCGCAGGCCGGCCTCGACCGCGTCTTCGAGGCGACTGAAATCCGGCGCGCCGAGCGTGGTCACGCGGAAACGCTCCTTCTTGACGCGGCCGCGGGCGGCGGCCAGGGTCGCGGCGGGGATGACCAGGGGACGCGACGAGGGTCCGGCGACCCAGGCGTTTTCCTCATCCAGGCCGAAGACCAGCAGCGGGGTCATGGCCCAGTTGCGCTCGTCATGCGGCAGCAGCGTCCAGGGCAGGCTGAAGGAATCGGCCATGACGATGGCGGCGTGGCCCTCGGCGAGGGCGTCGCCCAGGTTGGCCGCGCCCTTGTTCGCGCTGGCCGTCTGACGCAGGTCCTGCGGGATGGCGAGACGCTCGCAGAGCGTCGGCAGCGGGTCGAAGGTGTTGCGCGTCAGCAGCACCAGATGCGGCGGATAGCCCTGGTACTGGAAGGTGAAGTAGCCGAAGGCGATGCCGCCGCTGATGCCCAGCAGCAGCGCCTCGGAGAGCGGTTCACCACTATGCGGGGCGCGCACCCCCTCCCAGGCGAGGGCGTCGCGCAGGGTGCCGGTCTCGTAGTGGCGGCCGGCGAACTCGCAGTAGTTGTCAAGAACGGGCATGGTCGTCTCCCCTGTCGTTACTGAAGGCAGTGTACAACAGGCGGCGGGACGGGCGGCAAAAGAGCGACATACTTTGGACTTTTGCGGCCCTCACCCCTAAATCCGTCACGCTCAGTTGTGGGAGCCCTTTCCTCAGGAAGAGGAAAGCAGTCTATTCTCGAACCAGCCTGAAATTAAAGTCCCTCTCCCTCAGGGAGAGGGGGAGTCCTATCCGGGACGCGGACATCAACTCTTGCATGTCAGACTGGGGAAAACAGTCCCTCTCCCTGAGGGAAGGGCTCCCACAACTGAGCGAGAAAGGAATGGGGTGAGGGCAACGCAAGCGGGCCTGCTGCCCGCCCTGCGCCGTCATATTGCAGTTTTGGCGACCGTCAGTTGCTGATCCGCATGCTGCCGGACCGTCAGGATCCCACGGTCACTGCCCCGGCAAACATCACAAAGACATATACAAGTGCCGCGACGAGGACCAGCAACAAAAGCCTCGGCAACCATCGCCTGAGACCCTTGCCATCTTGCTCAAGCGCTGCGGCCTGGTGTTCGCGCGCCATTGCACGCCGGACGTCGGCAGCGCGCGCTTCGGCCAGCTTGCGCTGTAACCTTGGATCGGGCGTTCCTCTGTGCATGGTGGACCCTCCAAGGTCTGTTTTCTCTTCAGCATAGCAGAGTTGCCCAATCCGGCGATTGCTGTCCTTCAGGAGCGCAATTCCGCCAGCGCGATGCCTTGCTCGCCCTGCACCGTGTAGAGCAGATAGAGACGGTCGTCGTCGTCGAGGAAGGGACAGGGATCGCGCAACTGGCAAACCGGCTCGTGCACGGCGCCGCGCTTCGACGGCGCCAGCGGCAGGCCCGCGCCCTCCCAGGGTCGCTCCGGCAGCAGCAGTGTGCGCAGGGGCCCCGGCCGCCAGCGGCGCCAGTCCGGCTCGCTGACGTCGACTTCGGCCAGCATGACGTGCTCGGGCGCGTCGCCCTGGCGCGAGCAGAAGACATGGAGCCTGTCGCCATCGAGCTGCATGGCCAGGTGACGGATGGAGGGCGCGCCGGGCGGGAAGAAGAAGTCTTCGCGCCGCGCATCGTCCCCCATGAGCAGCGGCCCGCTTTCGAAGACGGCCAGACCATCGGGGGAGCGGCAGAGCAGGCCCGGCATGCTGATGCCGTAGACCATGCCATGGATTGTGACCACGCGCAGATAGGCCGGCGCGATCAGTTGCGGCTGCACCTCGAAGTTCAGGCCGTCCCGCGACAGCGCGACGCGGCTGCGCTGGGTGTAGAAGAAGCGTTCGTCGATCTCCGGCGGGACCGTCCCGCGGTCCCTGGCCGTCATCATGCCGTGGTAGTAGAGATGGATGCGCCGCCGCTCATGATCGACGTGGATGTGGGGCGAGGCGATGTGCCCCTCGAAGCCGCTGTCTTCCAGCTGCAGCACGCCGCCTGCGTGTACCCGCCAGGGGCCGGCCAGGTCGTCGGCGTATGCCAGGCGGATGTGATCGCCGGCGTGGTGCGCGAAGTAAAGATAGTAGCGGCCCAGGGGCGAGGGCACCCAGTCCGGCACGCGCAAGAGGCAGGGCCCATTGATGTTCTGGCGCATCTGAGGGTCGGCGCCGGGCGTATCCGCCGTGATGATGGGTCTGTCGAAGAGCCGCCGGGCCTGCATGGCCCCGAAATCGCTGCGCCTCAGGTCAGGCGCGTGTACCACTCCACGATCTGCTGCTCGTCCACCGGGATGGGCATCTCGTTGCGCTCGGGCACGCGCTCGAAGGTCGCGCTGAAGTTGTCCGCGTCGAGCGACATGTATTCCGGCACCGCTCCCCGCGATTCCAGCGCCTCGGCGATATGCACGTTCTTGCGCATGCGCTCGTGGATGGAGATGACGTCGCCGGTGCGGACCTGGGCCGAGGCGATGTCGAGGCGGCGGCCGTTGACCAGGATGTGGCCGTGGCCGACCAGCTGGCGCGCGGCCCAGATAGTGGGCGCGAAGCCGGCGCGGAAGACCAGATTGTCGAGGCGACGCTCCAGCAATACCAGCATGTTGGTGCCGGTGTTGCCGCTCTGCTTGCGGGCGCGCACGAAGTAGCGCCGCATCTGACGGTCGCGTACGTTGAAGATGAAGGCCAGCTTTTGCTTCTCGGCCAGTTGCAGGCTGTAGTTGCTGCGGCGGCCGGAACGGTATTGCCGGTCGCGGCCGTGTTCACCGGGCGGATAGGGGCGCTTCTCAAGGATGCGCTGGTACTTGGGGCGCGGCACCAGCACCTCGCCGAAGCGGCGCTGAACCTTCGCCTTGGGCCCGTGATAGGATGCCATCTGCCTCTTCCCTCTGCTCCGCGGGCCACTCGCGCCCGGTCAACAAAACGGACGGCCCATTGTACAGGCCGCGCGGCCAAATGCCAGCGTCAAATCAGGGCGCGCCGACGAAGCGTCGCTCCTGCGCCACAAATACCCCCGGCTCAAGGCCCTCCCGGGCCATGGTCGTGGCCGCCGCATGCCAGGCCTGCATGGCGCGGGCGATGTCCTCAACCAGCGGCACGACCACCGAGTTGCCGAACTGTCGGTAGGCCTGGGTGTCCGAGACCGGAATCACGAAGTCGTCCGGGAAGCCCATCAAACGCGCGCACTCGCGCGGCGTCAGACGGCGCGGGTTTCGTCCACCCTGCTTGATGAGGATTTCGGAGCCGTCCTTGTAGTAGCGCGCGCTGAGCGTGCGCGTGATGCGGTCGCGCGCCGGGTCGACCAGGCCGAAGCCGAAGCCGTTGCCGCGGCGGCGGTGCTTTTCGGTATAGGCTTGCAGGTACTGCCACAGTTTGTCGCTCAGGGTGTATTTCCCGTCGACCTGCGCTTCGAGAATGTCGGCGAGGGACGGGCCCTGCGCCGGCGGGTCGGGAAAGCTGAAGCCCAGGTCGGGCCAGAGGTCGCGGCGAAAGCCGACGATGAAGATGCGCTGCCGGTGCTGCGGCACATAACCCTGGGCGTCCAGCACCCGGTGATGTACACGATAGCCCAGGCGTTGCAGTTCGGCCCGGATGATGCGAAAGGTGCGGCCGCCGTCGTGCGTCTTCAGGTTGCGCACGTTCTCCAGCAGCAGGGCCGGCGGACGCTTCGCCTCGAGAATGCGCGCGATCTCGAAAAAGAGATTGCCCTGCGTTCGATCGCCGAAACCATGTGCGCGTCCCAGACTTTTTTTCTTGGAGACACCGGCGATCGAAAAGGGTTGGCAGGGGAAACCGGCCAGCAAGACGTCGTGGTCGGGGATGTCCGCGACGTCAATGTCGCGGATGTCACCGAAGGGCGTTTCCGCGCAGGCGCCGCCAAAATTGGCAGCGTAGGTCTGCTGCGCGAAGCGGTCCCATTCGGACGAGAAAACGCAGTGCGCGCCGACGCGCCCGAAGGCCAGGCGCATCCCGCCGATGCCGGCGAAGAGGTCGATGACCCTCATCCCGCGCGCCCCTCCAGCCCCAGGGCGTAGACCGCGCGGCGCTTCCAGCCGGAGACTTCCGCCACAGCCCTGGCGGCGCTGCCGGGCGGCTCGCCGGCCGCCTGGCGCTCCGCCAGCGCCGCGCGCACCTGGGCCTCGTCCCAGACTTCATCCTCCTCCGCCCCGCCGATAACCAGCATGATCTCCCCGCGCGGGCCCTGCGTTTCAAGCTGCCCCAGCACTTCGCTGACCGTGCCGCGCAGGTATTCCTCGTGCAGCTTGCTCAGTTCGCGCGCGACGACCAGCGGCCGCTCGCCCAGCGCGTCACGAATGGCGGCCAGCGTCGCCAGCAGGCGTTGCGGGTTCTCGCAGGCCAGCAGGGTGCGCCGCTCGTGACGCAGGCCCGCCAGCAACTGCGAACGCGCGCGGGCCTTCACGGGCAGAAATCCCAGCCAGATGAAGCTGTCGCTCGGCAGGCCCGAGCCGACCAGGGCCGTGGTCAGGGAGTCAGGGCCGGGCAGGACCTCGACGCGCAGGCCCTCCGCCAGCGCCGCGCGCAACAGTTCGTAACCTGGATCGGCGAGGGTCGGCATGCCGGCGTCGCTGACCAGCGCCACGTCGCCCCGCGCCAGCGCCTCCAGCAGCTCTGCGACGCGTCGCGCCTCGTTGTGATCGTGGTAGCTCAGCAGGGGCGTGTCGATGTCGTAGTGTCGCAGCAACACGCGGGTGCGGCGCGTGTCCTCGGCGGCGATCAGCGAGACCTCACGCAGCACGCGCAGGGCGCGCAGGGTGATGTCCTCCAGGTTGCCGATGGGGGTCGGCACGATGTAGAGCACGCCCATCGCGTTTTCTCACAGCCGCCGGCCAGCGCAGTGTACCATGCCGCCTGCTTCTGAACTGCGCCCTCACGCCCCCTCCGGCCCCTTTCCCGCTCAGTCGCGGGAGCCCTCCCGTCCCGGGGACGGGCCATTTGATAAATCGCCCCTACAGCGTAGGTGCGCCATATCATGGCGCCCGTACCAGGAGGACGCGGAGGGTCGCGGGCCAAAGCCCCTCTCCCTCAGGGAGAGGGGTTGGGGTGAGGGCCAAAATAGCCAGACTTGACGCCCTTTCCCGCTCAGTCGCGGGAGCCCTTCCGTCCCGGGGGCGGGCGATTTGAAAAATCGCCCCTACACCGTAGGGGCGCCATACCATGGCGCCCGTACCAGGAGGACGCGGAGGGTCGCGGGCCCTCACCCCCCGGCCCCCTCTCCCTCAGGGAGAGGGGGAGAATACGCAGTCTCTCCGCTATCTCTGTCAGGTAAGGTCCTTCTCCCTCAGGGAAGGGCTCCCGTAACCTGGCGGGTAAGGATTAGGGGTGAGGCCCGCTCCAGGCATGCCGTCCTCACCCCTAATCCCTTTCTCAGGGAGAGGGACTTTATATCCGGTTTTTCACCCCCTCTCTCTGAGGGAGAGGGGGCCGGGGGGTGAGGGTCCATTTCCCGCATAACCCGCCAGTGTACAATGCGGCCCGTCTACCACGCCTGCAGGAGGCCCGATGCCACCGCCCAACATCCTGGTCATCATGAGCGACGATCACGCGCAGTGGGCCTCTGGCTGCTACGGCAATCGGGAGTTGCACACGCCCGCGCTGGACCATCTGGCCGCGGGCGGCCTGCGCATGGACAAGGCCTTCACGCCCACGCCGGTCTGCTCGCCGGCGCGCGCCTCCTTCTTCACCGGCCTGCTACCCTCGCAACACGGCATCCATGACTGGCTCTGGTACGACGTCAACGTCCACAGTGAAGCGCAACGGTCGGCCCTGGCGGGTCAGCCCTCGCTGGCCGGGCAGGTCACTCTGGCGCAGCGCCTGGCGCAGGCGGGTTATCACTGCGGCCTTAGCGGCAAGTGGCATTGCGGCGGCGACGATACGCCGCAGCCCGGCTTCGCCTTTTGGGACGCCCTGCGCGCCAACCGGCCGGCGCTGGACGGCGCCTACAGCGTTGGCGGGACCTTCGTCGAGCGTCGTGGCTGGCACAGCGAGATCATCACTGACAACGCCCTGCGCTTTCTGCGCGAGCGCGAGCGCGAACAGCCCTTCTTCCTCTTCGTCGGCTACATCGGGACGCACAGCCCCTGGAGCGGCCATCCGGAACGCCTGGTAACGCGCAACCGCGACGCCCGTTTCGACGACATCCCGCAGAACGATCCCGGACCTCACGGGCAGTTCACCGGCGAGGGCATCAACGTGCGCGACCGGGAGGAGGCGCTGGCGCAGTATTACGCCGCGGTCAGCCACATCGACGAGGGCGTGGGCCGCCTGCTGGACGAACTGGAGGCCCAGGGTCTGCGCGAGGACACCCTCGTGCTGTATACCTCCGACCACGGCCTCAACTGCAGCCACCACGGCCTGTGGGGCAAGGGCAACGCCACCCGCCCGCCCAACATGCTGGAGGAGTCGATCCGCGTGCCGCTGCTCTTCAACTGGCCCGGGCGAGTGACGCCTGGCCGGGCGGCCGCGCACTTCGTCGATCACTGCGATCTGCACGCGACCCTGCTCGACCTGGCCGGACTGGACGCCGATTCATCCGGCGGGCCGGGTCGCAGCTTCGCGCCGCTCTTCGGCGATGCAGCCGGGCTGCCCGACTGGCGTCAGTACCAGGCCGGCGAGTACGGCCCGACGCGCATGTGGCGCACAGAGCGTTACAAGCTGGTACGCGACGCAGCGGCGGTGGGAGCGCCGCGGAGTGAAGCGACGACGGCGCGGACATCCCCGCAGGTGGGAGCGCCGCGGAGCGCAGTGACGACGGCGCGGACATCCCCGCAGGGGGGGAGGAGCCGCGAGTTGCTCTTCGACCTGCAGGCCGACCCACGTGAAACGCGCGACATCCGCGCTGCCGAGCCGCAACTGGCCGCCGACCTGGGCGCGCAAATGACCCGTTTCTTCGCGCAGTACGACGTCCCCGAACGCAGCGGCCTGCGCGCGCCGCAAGGCCCGCGCCACAATTTCCACGAGGCCTGGAGAGAGCGCCTGGAGCTGTAACGTCAGGCGTGGGGCCTTAATTCAGGTTAGGATAGCGACAGACAGAAAACGGAGTTGCGATGGCGATCACGACGCAGGACGTGCTGGAATATCACCGCCGCGGACGCGCGGGCAAGATCGAGGTGCGCGCCACCAAGCCGCTGGCCACCCAGCAGGACCTTTCGCTGGCCTATTCGCCCGGCGTGGCCGAGGCCGTGCTGGAGATCGACCGCGACAGTATGAACGGCTGGGAACTGACCGCGCGCGCCAACCTCGTCGCCGTGGTCACCAACGGCAGCGCCATCCTCGGCCTCGGCAACCTCGGCCCCCTGCCGGCCAAGGCCGTCATGGAGGGCAAGGGCGTCCTCTTCAAACGTTTCGCCGACATCGACGTCTTTGACATCGAGCTCGACTGCGACGACCCCGAGGAAATCATCTCCATCTGCAAGGCCCTCGCGCCCACCTTCGGCGGCATCAACCTTGAGGACATCAAGGCGCCCGAGGCCTTCGAGATCGAAAGGCGCCTCCGGGCCGAACTGGACATCCCCGTCTTTCACGACGACCAGCACGGCACGGCCATCATCGCCGGCGCGGCCCTCGTCAACGCCGCCGACCTGGTGGGCAAGTCCATGCCCGATCTGCGCGTGGTGATCTCCGGCGCGGGCGCCAGCGCCATCGCTTCCGGCGAATTCTGCGTCCAGCTGGGCGTCGCGCGCGAGAACGTCCTGATGCTCGATTCGCGCGGCGTCATCTACGCCGGGCGCGAGGAGCATTTGAATGAATACAAGGTGCGCTTCGCCAACTACACCGACGCCCGCACCCTCGACGACGCCATCGACGGCGCTGACGTCTTCATCGGCCTCTCCGCCGCCGGCGTGCTGACGCAGGACATGGTGAAGAAGATGGCGCGCGACCCCATCATCCTCGCCATGGCCAACCCGGACCCCGAAATCATGCCCGAGGACGCCCTCGCCGTGCGCCCCGACTCCATCGTCGGCACCGGCCGCAGCGACTACCCCAACCAGGTCAACAACGTGCTCGGCTTCCCCTTCCTTTTCCGCGGCGCGCTGGATGTCTACGCGCGCAGCATCAACGAGGAAATGAAGCTGGCCGCCGCCCGCGCCCTGGCGGCCCTGGCGCGCGAGGACGTGCCCGACAGCGTGCTCACGGCCTACGGTCTGTCCTCGCTGAAATTCGGCCGCGATTACCTCATCCCCAAGCCGCTGGACCCGCGCGTGCTGCTCTGGGTGGCGCCGGCGGTGGCCCAGGCTGCCATGGACAGCGGCGTGGCGCGGCGCCAGATCGACCTCGACGACTATCGCCTGGAGATGCTGCGGCGCCAGGGCCACGGCCAGACCGTGCGCGCCAGCATCATGAACAAGGCCCGCGCCGGCGGCGCCGGGGCGCGCGTCGTCTATGGCGAGGGCGAGCACCCGCGCATCATCCGCGCCGCCTACCAGATGCGCGAGGAGGGCATCGGCACGCCCGTCCTGCTCGGCGAACGCGAGGTCATCGAGTCCCGCATCCGTGAACTGGGGCTGGACTTCGCGCCGCGCATCATTACGCCGCACCTGGAAGAGCACGCGGACCGGGTGCAGGCGCTGCTGGACTTGCGCCGTCGGCGCGGCATGACCGCGACCCTGGCCACGGCCCTGCTGCAGCAACCCACCTGGTACGGCCTGATGATGGTGCACACCGGCGCCGCCGAGGTCTTTCTGAGCGGCCTGACCCAGGAGTACCCCGACGTCCTGCGCCCCGCGCTGCAGATCTTCGGCACCGCGCCCGGCGCCCGCGTCGCCAGCGGTCTCTACCTGATGATCGTTGAGGACCGCAGCTACGTTTTCACCGACACCACCGTCAACATCGATCCGGACGCGGAGACCCTGGCCGACATCGCCGCGCTCGGGGCGGACTTCGCCCGCAGCCTCGATTTCGAGCCGCGCGTGGCCATGCTCTCCTTCTCCAACTTCGGCAGCACGCCGCACCCCCTCTCGCACAAGGTGCGCGACGCCGCCGCGCTGGTGCGCCAGCGTCGGCCGGACCTGCTGATCGACGGCGAGATGCAGGCCGACACGGCCGTCGTCGACGCCATCGTCAACGAGCGCTTCCCCTTCAGCGAGGTGCGGGATGCCAACGTGCTGGTCTTCCCCGACCTCGGCTCGGCCAACATCGCCTACAAGCTGCTGCATCGCATGGCCGGCGTCGAGGCCATCGGCCCCGTCCTGCTGGGGATGGGCGAACCGGTGCAGGTGTTGCAGGCCGGCGATGACGTCGACGACATCGTCGCCATGACCGCCGTCGCCGTCATGGACGCCCAGGCGCGCCAGGCCGCGCGCAACTGAGGAGTCCCGCGTGCCCGAGCTCGAATTCCTCAATCAGCTGGACCCGCAGCTGCGCAACATCATCCAGCGCGTCCTGCTGGCCATAGTCGCGCTGCTCTTCGTCTGGCTGCTGCGCCGCCTGCTGTCGCGCCTCGTGCTGATCCCCTTCAGCCGCTTCCTCGACCGGCGCGACAAGGAAGCCGACGAGATCTTCCTGGCGATCGTCGAAAACCCCGTGCGCCTGCTGGTGATCGCGCCCGGCCTGCTCATCGCCGGCACCCTCCTGCCTGGCGATCTCGAGACCACGCAGTTCTTCACCCAACTGGCGCGCAGTTTCGTGATCATGTCGGTCTTCGCCGCCTTTTACAACGCCGTCGGGATCATCGTCGAATCCTCGCTGCGCCTGGAGCACGTCACCGGCATCCGGCTCGACCAGCAACTGGTGCCCTTCCTGCGCACGGGTATGCGCGTGATCGTCCTCGTGCTGGCCATCGTCATCCTGCTACAGGAATGGCACTACGACGTCAGCGGCCTCATCGCCGGCATCGGCCTCGGCGGCCTGGCCATCTCGCTGGCCGCCCAGGATACCGTCGCCAACCTCTTCTCCTTCACCACCATCATCAGCGACAAGCCGCTGCGCGTCGGCGAGTTCATCCGCACGCCCAGCGTGACCGGCATCGTCGAGGAGGTGGGCGTGCGCGCCGTGCGCATCCGCCAGCTGGACCAGGCGCTGGTCACCGTGCCCAACACCATGTTGACCGGCGAGCCGGTCGTCAACTTCTCGCGTATGGAAAAACGCCGCATGGACGTGACCGTCGGCGTCACCTACGACTCGACCAGCAGCGACCTGCGCGCCCTCGTCGCCCGTCTGCGCGCCATGCTGGCCGCCCACGAAAAGGTGGATTCCGAGACGGTGATGGTCTTTTTTTCCGGCTTCGGCGACAGTTCGCTCAACGTCCTGATCCGCTGCAACGTGACCGAGCCCGCCTGGGGGGACTTCATGGAAGTGCAGCACGGCATCCTGCTGACGATCATGGACATCATCGAGGACCTGGGGCTGAGCGTGGCCTTCCCCAGCCGCACGCTCTACATCGAGTCCTTCCCCGACGCGCCGGAAGCCCGGGCGGACGCCGACAAACCGGCCACAACCTGAGCGCGCAGCCCGTGGCAGCGCTGACGATCTCGCGGGGGCTGGCGGACCCGTACCGCGACCAGGCGGCCCTGCTGTACATGGAGGCCTTTCGCCCCCTGCTGCAGCCCCTGTTGGGCGACGGCCCGCGCGGCCTCGACCTGCTGGCGCGCTCCATGAACCCGACCCACGCCTTCGCCGCCATTCGCGCCGGTCAACTGGCCGGCCTCGCCGGCATTCAGGACACGGCCGGCAGCCTGCTGGACATCGGGCTGCCAGCGATGATTCGGGGCTACGGTCTTCCCGGCGGCGGCCTGCGTTACCTCGCCATGGTGTTGTTGCTGTCGCGCAGCCGAGAGTCGGGCACCCTGCTGATGGACGGCATCGCCGTGGCGCCGGAATGTCGCGGCCAGGGCATCGGCACGCAACTGCTGCAGGCCGTCTGCGAGCACGCGCGCGAGGGCGGCTACCGCGACCTGCGTCTCGACGTGCTGGACAACAATCCGCGCGCCCGCGCGCTCTACGAGCGGACCGGCTTCGTGGCCGTGAAGGAGCGTTCATATCCCTTTTTGCAACGTTTCTTCGGCTTCAGCGCCGTGACGGAAATGCGCCGCCCCGTCTGAGAGAGGGCAGCACTAGCCATATCGCTCCAGCCAGTCGCTGTAGCCGCCGGCGTGGCCGGTCAACTCGCCGTCGCGCAGTTCGACGATGCGGTCCACCGTGCGCTCGAGGAAGTACCGGTCGTGCGAAATGGCCAGAATCGCGCCGTCAAAGTCCGCCAGCGCCGTCTCCAGCACCTCTGCGGTGGGGATGTCGAGGTTATTGGTCGGCTCATCCAGCAGCAGCAGATTGGGCCGCTCCAGCACCAGGGTCGCCAGTTGCAGACGGCTGCGCTCGCCGCCGCTGAGCGCGGCCACCGGCAGACGCAACTGTTCGTAGTGAAACTGGTACTTCAGCAGGAAGGCGACCGCGTCGTTTTCGGACATGGGACGGATGTCCCGCACGCGCTCCAGCGGCGAGCGCTCCAGCCAGGGGCCGAGGGTCTCGTGGTCCTGCGCGTAGTAGCCGGGCTGCGTCCCCGGGCCGATGCGAATCTGCCCCTCCAGCGGCGTCTCCCCGCCCAGCACCAGGCGGAAGAGGACGGACTTGCCGGCGCCGTTGGGGCCGATCAGTCCGACGCGCTCGCCATGCCGCAGGAGCAGGTCAAGATCGACGAAGAGCAGCTCGTCGTCGTAGCCCATCGCCAGGCCCGTGATCTCCAGCGCCTTCGTGCTGCCGCGCCAGCCACTGAACTCCGCCTGCAACTGACGCCGCTCGACGACCTTCTCGATGATCTCGCCCTTTTCTTCCATGCGCTCCAGCATCCGGCGCCGGTGACGCGCCTTGCGCTTGTGGCGCGGGTCCTCGGTGATGCGGGCCCAGTGCTCAAAGCGTACAATGGCCTCCTCGATCTGCCGGATGCGTTTCTGCTGCGCCGTGTACTGTTGCTGCTGCCGCAGGCGCGCCAGTTCGCGCTGCGTGGCGTACCAGCTGTAGTTGCCGGCCCAGACCTTCAGCACACCCGCCTCCAGTTCGACGATCTCCGTGACCACCTCATCCAGCAGCCAGCGGTCGTGCGAGACGATGATGACGGCGCCCTCGTAGCTGCGGATGAAGGCCTCCAGGCGGCGGCGCGCGACCATATCGAGGTGATTGTCGGGTTCGTCCAGCAGCAGTACCTCGGGTCGGGCCACGGCCAGGCGCGTCAGGGCCACCAGCTTTTTCTGGCCGCCGCTGAGCGCCTCGCAGGGCAGGTCATGGTCGGACTCGCCGAGGCCCAGGTGCGCCAGCAAGGAGCGCACCCGGCCCTGGTGCTGCGCCCCGCCGAGGCGTTCGTAGTCCGCCAAAGCCCGTTCCTGCTGCGCCAGGGCATGCGTCAGGCGGCGCTCGTGGTTGTAGACTGCCGGCTCGGCCAGGCGCGCTTCCACTTGCGCCAGACGCCCCTCGACCTCGGCCAGCGCCGGCGGCAACTCCATGGCCGTTTCCAGCAGGCTGCGGCCCGCGGGCAGGTTGACCTGTTGCGGCAGATAGCCGACGCGCGTCCCCGGGTGGCGTTGCACATTGCCGCTGTCCGCTTGCAGGTCGCCGCTGATGATGCGCAGCAGACTGGACTTGCCGGCGCCGTTGGGTCCGATGAGGCCGCTGCGGGCGCGGTCGTCAATGGCCCAGGAGAGCTCCGCGAAGATCTCGCGCGCGGCATAAGACAGGGTGACGCGGTCGAGGGTGATGCAATGCATGACAGAAGTCCATGGATGTGGTCAGGTTGTTGTTGCGCTGTTCCGCGGCGCTGGCCGCGGCCTCAGGCGGGCTCGACGAGTTCCAGTTCCTCGCGGCCGCCGGCTTCCGTCGCCGGCACCCAGACGCCGCAGGGACCGCCATGCTCGCTGACGCCCATCTCCAGCTCCTCGCCGTCGAAAGTCAGCAGCGGCTGGTAGAACTTCGCCACCTTCTCCGCCTCGCCGACGATGTAATGCGCGATCATGGCGCGACGGAAGCGGTCTTCGGTCGTGTTGGGCCAGCTGCCGTGAATCACCTGGCCGTTGAAGAAGAGCACGTCGCCGGGCTGCATCGCCAGGCTCCGCAATTCCATCCACTCCGCCAGCTCGACGGTTGTGCCGCTGAAGAACTTGCGCCGGTCCGCATCGATGATGCAGAGCTTTTCCAGGTCCTGGCTATGCGGCACGATCTTCATGCAACCGCTGTCCTCGTCGCTGGCGTCTACCGCCATCCAGGCCGCCAGACAGGTGCCCGGCCGCACTTCCAGCGAGCGCTGGTCCTGATGCAGGGACTGGCCGCGGGCGCCGGGCGGCTTGAAGTAAAACATGGTCTGGGCCGCCAGCGGCTCGCGCCCCAGCAGGGCCGTCGTCCAGGCGCGCAGACGCGGGTCCAGCAACCAGTCGCGGCTGAGCGCGTCGTAACGGTGCGGGTGGATCATGCGCGGATAGCGGTAAAGGGGATCGAATTCGTCCGTGATGCCGTCATCATGGAAGCCGATTTTGCGCGCGTGCAGACGCATGAAATGCGCCTTGATGGTCTCCACTTCCCCAGGGGGGAACAGGGCGGGCACGATCACGTAGCCCTCGTCGGCGTAGCGCTCCAGCAGTTGTTGATCAATCACGATGCTGCACCTTTCCCCTGGTTAATAGCGCCCCTTGTAGAGCCAGCGCATCAGGCTCAGATCGAAGGACGGGCCACCCATGCGGGCGGACATGGCCATGATCTCGGCGCGGTGGATGAGGCCATGGTTGGCGATGTGCAGCAGGATGTGCCACACGCGGTTGTCGATGCTTTCGCCGGCAAGCGACAGGTAGGGCGCCGGCGCGGCCAGGCCCGCCTCGTCGAGGCCAGCGGCGAATTCCCGCACTTCCGCCCCGACTTCCTCCAGCTTCTCACGCAGTTCCGCGCGCCCTGGCAGGTCCCCGGCGCTGAATCGCGGTAGCGGTGGACGCCCCCGGGCCCGCTCCAGCCAGGTCCACTCCCCGTTCAGCACGTGCAGCAGGGTTTCGTGGATGCTGCCATGCGAATAGCCTGTATCCTGCAGGTACTGCGTTTCATCCAGCTGCAGTACGCAGTCCTGCCAGACCTTCTGCTGTTCGCCGTAATGGTAGTCGAGCAGGGTTCGGATAATGTCGGGAGTCATCGTCTTCCACGTCCGGGGCCGGATGCGCAGTCTAGCGCAAAGGCAGCGGCATGTGCCAGTCGGGGCTGTGCACACCTCTCGGCCTCCGCCCCCGACAGGATGGTCGGGCCAGGCATTGCGCCCTCACCCCACCCCCTCTCCCTGAGGGAGAGGGGGGTCAGGCCGTCAGTGAATTCAGGCGGGAACAGCAACGCTACGCGATGCAGGAAATGCCCTTCTCAGGGACAGGGGAAACTATCCGCGAGCAGGGGCGTGATCCGGGGAGAGAGCATCGAAACAGAATGCCGCTTAAAGTCCCTCTCCCTGAGGGAAGGGCTCCCGCGACTGAGCGGGAAAGGATTTAGGGTGAGGGCGTGTTGAAAGCCCTGGCGCCATGGACCGCCCTCGCCTTCCCTGCGGGATGCTTCGGGACCGGGCCCTTGCTATAGTGGGGCAAGCAGTCAGGAGCGACCGTGCGCGTACTCATCACCGGCTCGAGCGGCCAGATCGGCAGCAACCTCGGCCTGCATATGTTGCAGCGGGGCCACGAGGTCTTCGGCGTCGATATCCGCCCCAACACCTGGACCACGCGCATCCCGACCCTGCTGCAGGACCTGGGCGAACGGACCGCCCGCTTCAACGGCGGCGTCGGCGACCAGGACTGGCCGCAGGACCTCGACCTGGTCGTGCATCTCGCCGCCCATGCCAAGGTACACGAACTGGTCGAGAACCCGCTGCGCGCGCTGGACAACATCGCCATCACCTTCAACGTCCTCGAGTTCTGCCGTCAGAACCGCCTGCCCATCGTCTTCAGCAGTTCGCGCGAGATCTACGGCGACATCCACCGCTACATCACCGACGAGGCGCACGCCGACTTTTACTACATGGAGAGCCCCTACGCCGCCAGCAAGCTCTCGGGCGAGGCGCTGATCTACTCCTACGCCCAGTGCTACGACCTGCCCTACCTCGTCTTTCGTTTCAGCAACGTCTACGGACGCTTCGACAACGACCTCGACCGCATGGAACGCGTCATCCCGCTCTTCATTCGTGAGATCGGCGCCGGCCGCCCGGTGACCGTCTACGGGCAGGAAAAGGTGCTGGACTTCACCTACGTCGACGATTGCATCCAGGGCGTCAGCGCCGGCATTGAGCGCCTCCTCGCCGGCGCCCTGCGGGACGAGACCATCAACCTGGCCTGCGGTGAGGGCCATCGCCTGCTGGACATGGTGCGCTTCATCGGCGAGGCGCTGGAAACCGGGCCCGAACTGCGCATCGAGCCAAGCCGCGCGGGCGAAATCACGCACTACGTGGCCAATATCGACAAGGCGCGCGAACTGCTGGACTACGCGCCGCAGACCTCGCTGCGCGAGGGCATCCGGCGGACCGTCGCCTGGTCACGGGAATGGGCCGACGGGCAGGGCTGAAACGCTGCGTCCAACCGGCCTTTATGCGCCCTTTCTTAATGCTATAGTGAATATGTGTTTTTCCGGGACAGGACGTCGACCTGCGCCCGGTTTTTTGCACACAACCGAAAGGGATGGCCCATCATGCGTTTTCGATTGACTGGCCCTGCATTGATCCTGCTGACGCTCGCGCTGCTGCTCGCGGCGTCGGCGACGCCGGTCGCGGCGCAGACACCCTGCGACAGCCACGCCGGCCGGCTCGCTGACATGAACAGCCGCGAGGAACTGAAGGCCTTCGTCCATTGCGCCGCCGCCCACGTCGACATGGTCGGCTGGGAGCAGGCCGCACAGGACTTCGGGGGCGACCAGTGGCTGGACGGCCCGATTTACCTCTTCGCCAGCACCCTGGACGGGACCACGCTCTTCAGCCCCGGCACGGACGCCAACCCGGGCGACAGCCTGTGGGAGTTGCGCGATTCGGACGGCGTCGCCGTGGTGCAGGAACAGGCCCGCATCGCGCGTGATTTCGGCGGCGGTTACGTCTTTTACCGCCTCGAAAACATCGCAAGCGGCGAGGAAGAACCCAAGCTCTCCTATGTCCTGCAGCTGGACTACCGGGGAGAGCCGGCTTTCATCGGCGCCGGCCTGCATCCGCAGGACACGCACGGCACCTGCCCGGCCGATACGGTGCGCGCCTCCCTCGTCTACAACGAACAGGACATCGAGACCTTCGTCGAATGCGCCGCCCATCACCTGCAGCGGAACGGACTGCAGGCCCTGCATGACTTCAACAGCGACCCACGCTGGGTCTCCGGCCCCAGCTACCTCTTTTTCTACGATCTGGAGAGCGCCTTCGCCGTGCTCAACGCCGGCCAGCCGCACCTCGTCGGCACGGACCGCAGTGGCTCCACCGACCCGGATGGCGTGAAGATCACCCAGGAGATACTGCGTATCCTGCGCAGCCACGATGACGGCTACGTCTATTATCGCTTCCGCAACCCGGCCACCGACGAGGAAGGGCGCAAGATCACCTACGCCCGCCGCGTCCTCGTGGGCGGCCACGAATACCTCCTCGCCGCCGGCCTCTACGTTCCCTCGCTGGAGTGCAACGCCCTGCCCCTGGCGCGCGACATCAACACCCGCGAGGAGTTGCAACTCTACGTGCGCTGCGGCGTGGAACTTCTGGAGGAACGCGGCGACCTGGCCTTCGACCTCTTCCGCCATCACCCGCAGTGGATCGGCGGCTCTTCCTATCTCTTCGTTTCGGGCTCGGACTGCCGCAACATCTTCTACCATCTGGACTACCTCTACGATGAATCCCAGACCTGCGACCTGGTCGACTCCGCCGGCAACCTGGTGAACCAGGACGTCCTCGACATGTCGACCAGCGAGGCCGGCGAGGGCTGGGTCGATTACGTCTGGCTGAACCCGGCCAGCGAAACGCTCGAGACCAAGAGTTCCTACATCATCGGTTCGACGCTCAATGGCGAACACGTCTCGGTCGGGGCCGGCCTCTACGAATCGGAACTGCAGTAACGACTTCTGCGGATCGCTCCCGCCCGCCCTGCCCTGGCGCAGGCCGGGAGCGGTCCCTTTCATATCCCGCAGAGGAGAGAGCGATGCCATTTCATCCACGCGGTCAGGGGCTGGCCGCAGCCCTGATCACCCTTGCGCTGCTTTCCTTGACTCTGCTGACCGCCCCGGTCGCCGCGCAGACGCCCTGCGACGACCATGCGGGGCGACTGGCCGACATCCACACCCGCGAGCAACTGAAGGCCTACGTCCACTGCGCCGCCGAACACATTGAGGCCGTCGGCCATGAGCAGGCCTTCCAGGATTTCAGCGGAGGCGCCTGGCACGATGGCCCCATGGCGCTCTTCGCCGCGACGATCGACGGCGAGCACCTCTTTGCGTATGGTGTGGACATACCCCCCGGCAGTGACCTGTCGGAATGGCGCGATTCGGAGGGTACGCCCATCGTGCAGCAGCAGGCCCGCATCGCGCGCGACTTCGGCGCCGGCTTCGTTTATTACCGCATCGAAAACATCGCCAGCGGACTGGAAGAACCCAAGGAGTCCTACGTCCTGCGGCTGGACTACCAGGGCGTGCCGGCCTTCATCGGCGCCGGCCTGCATGCGCAGGACACGCGGGCCACCTGCTCGCCGGAGGTCGTGCGCGCCTCACTCGTCTACAGCGAACGCGACGTCGAGGCCTTCGTGACCTGTGCCGCGCATTACCTGCAGCAGAACGGCCTGCAGGCCCTGCACGATTTCAACAGCGACCCGCGCTGGATCGCCGGTCCCACCTACCTCATCCTGCTGGACATGGAGAGCCTCGTCGCGGTGGTTGCCGCCGGACAGCCACACCTGGTCGGCGTGGATGGCAGTGAATTTCGCGATATGGACGATGTGCAATTCGCAAGGGAGAAGCAGCGCATCCTGGCCACCCACGACGATGGCTACGTCTATTACCGCTTCAGAAACCCGGCCAGCGGCGAAGTGGAGCCCAAGGCAACCTACCTGCGCCGGGTGCTGATCGACGGCCACGCCTACATCCTCGGCGCCGGCCTCTACGTCCCCGCCGCCGGGTGCCGCAGTCTGCCGCTTGCGCGTGAGATCGTCACGCGCGACGAGTTGCAACTGTTTGTGCGTTGCGCCGCGCGGCTGGTCGAGGAACGCGGCGAACTGGCCTGGGACCTCTTCCTCAACCACCCGCAATGGATCGGCGGGGCGACCTACATCTTCGTGCTGGACGAGCTCTGCCGCCAGCTGGTCTACCCGCTCGACTATGAGCGCGCGGAGGGCGATGAACCGCGTTGCGACCTCAGGGACGCCGAGGGCACCCCGTTGAACCAAAACGTCCTTGATACGGTGCGCAGCGAGGCAGGCGAGGGCTGGGTCGAGTACGTCTGGCTGAACCCGGCCAATGACAAGGTCGAGGCCAAACACGCCTTCGTCGTCGGCGAGACACTCGACGGCGAACACGTTTCGATCGGCGCCGGACTTTACGAATCGCAATTGCAGGGGTAAGCCCGTTTCGCTGCCGTTTCCATATCCATGGCAGCGACGGGCGCCGGTTGGCGGACCACCAGGGAGGGTCTCATGATTTTCGGAAAACCACGACAGTTCCTGCTCTTTGCGGCGTTGACCCTGCTGCTGTCGCTGCTGGCCGCGCCGGTCGCGGCGCAAACGCCCTGCGACAGCAACGAGGGGCGCCTCGCCGACATCCACAGCCGTGAGCAACTGAAGGCCTACGTCCACTGCGCCGCCCAACACATTGAGGCCGTCGGCTGGGAACAGGCGGCGCAGGACTTCGAGACCAGCGCCTGGATGGATGGAGACGTCTATCTCTTCGCCGGCACGCTGCAAGGCGACATTTTCTTCGTGGCCGGCTCGGGTTTGGCCGCCGGGACCAATCTGTGGGACCTGCAGGATTCGGAGGGCGTGTGGTCCACGCGTGAACTGGCCCGCATCGCCAGCGACTTTGGCGAGGGCTTCGCGTACTACCGCTTCACAAGCCGCGAAACGGGTCGCGACGAGCCCAAGCTGAGCTACATCATGACGCTGGAGCGTGATGGCGAGCCGGCGGGACTGGGCGCGGGCTATCATCCGCGGGACACCCATGGCAGTTGCTCGCCAGAGGTGGTGCGCGCCTCACTGGTCTACACCGAACGCGACGTCGAACGCTTCGTCACCTGCGCCGAACACCATCTGCGGCAACGGGGCCTGCAGGCGATCCACGAATTCAACACGGACCCGCGCTGGAAGGCCGGCCCCACCTATCTCTTCCTCTTTGACCTCGAGGAGCTCTTCACCCTGGTCAATGCCGGACAGCCGCAACTGGTGGGCACCGTTCGCGATGCCGCTGCCTATGCGCCAGACCAGGTGCCGGGTGCGCCCGAAACGCGGCGCATCCTCGCCAGCCACGACGATGGCTACGTCTACTACACCTTCCGCAACCCGGCGACGGAAGAGGAAGGACGCAAGATTGCCTATTTCCGTCGCCTCCTGCTTGACGGACGTTCCTATTACATTGGTTCCGGCCTCTACGTCCCCGCCGACGACTGCCGCAATCTGCCCCTGGCGCGCGACATCGACACCCGTGACGAAATGCAACAGTACGTTCGCTGCGCCCAGGACCTGGTCGACGAGCGCGGCGACCTGGCCTGGGACCTCTTCCTCAATCACCCGCAGTGGATCGGCGGCTCGGCCTACATCTTCGTCCTGGACGAGCTCTGCCGCCAGCTGGTCTACCCGCTCGACTACGAACGCCAGCAGGGCGATGAACCGCGTTGTGACCTAAGGGACGCCGCGGGCAACCTGCCAAACCAGGACATCCTCGCGACGGCCCGCAGTGAAGTCGGTGAGGGCTGGGTCGAGTACCTCTGGCTGAACCCCGCCAGTGACGAGGTAGAGACCAAACACTCCTTCATCGTCGGCGGCACGCTCAACGGGGAACATGTTTCCATTGGCGCCGGCCTCTACGAATCGCAAATGCAATCGTAGCAGCGTCTCCGTTGTGGATACGCCGTGACCGAACGCGGCAATGGCGACGTGCCCGCCTGACCGGGCAGGGAGGGACAATGCGAAGTCGACATCCACACCTTTGTCTGGTCGCTGTCGGGCTGGCCATGCTGCTGATCCTGCTGGCCGCGCCGGTCGCGGCGCAGACGCCCTGCAACAGCCATGGGGGCCGCCTGGCCGATATCCACAGCCGCCAGCAACTGAAAGCATTCGTCAACTGCGCCGCCGAACACATTGGGGCCGTCGGCTGGGCACAGGCCGCGCAGGACTTCGAGACCGCCGCCTGGCGCGACGGACCTGTTTACCTCTTCGCGGGCACCGGGGAGGGGAAAATCATCCTCGTGGCCGGTGTCGACGTTGAACCGGGCGCGGATGTGCTGGACAGGGTGGACTCTGATGGCGCCCACGTATCGCATCAACATCTGCGCGTATTGCGTGATTTCGGGAGCGGCTATGTCTATTACCGCTTCAACAACCCGGTCAGCGGCGAGACGGAACCCAAGGTGACCTGGATCACCCGGGTGGAGTATGAGGGGGAACCTGCCTACATCGGCGCCGGTTACTACCCGACGGATACGCACGCCAGCTGTTCACCGGACCTGGTGCGCGCCTCGCTGGTCTTCAGCGAACGCGACGTCGAGCGCTTCGTGGCCTGCGCCGAACGCCATCTGCAACAACGGGGCCTGCAGGCCCTGCACGACTTCAACACGAACCCGCGCTGGATCTCCGGCCCCACCTACCTCTTCCTCGGTGACATGGAGAGCGCTTTCGCCGTCGTCAACGCCGGCCAACCCCATCGCGTCGGCACCGACGGCTCTCTCCTGGTCGGCCCCGACGGGGTTAACGTCGGCCTGGAAACCCAGCGTGTCCTCAACACTCACGACGACGGTTACGTCTACTATTCCTTCCCCAACCCCGCCACCGGCGAACCCGGCTACAAGGGCTCATATGTCCGCCGTATTCTGCTGGACGGGCGCGCCTACGTCCTCGGCGCCGGCCTCTACGTCCCCGCCGCGGAGTGCCGCCACCTGCCGCCGGCGCGCGACATTGACACTCGTGACGCAATGCAACAGTTCGTGCGCTGCGCCAAAGATTTGGTCGAGGAACGCGGCGAAGCGGCATGGGACCTCTTCCTCAACCACCCGCAGTGGATCGGCGGGGCGACCTACCTCTTCGTGCTGGACGAGAATTGCGATTATCTCGCCGCTCCCGTCTACCCGGCTGGCGTGAACAACGGACAATGTGACTTTGTCGACGTGGAGGGCACTCCGGTCGATCAGGAAATCCGCGCCCGGGTCACCAGCGCGGAAGGCGAGGGCTGGGTCAGCTATGTGCTGCGCAACCCGCTCAACGGCGAAGTCGAGGGCAAGGAAAGCTACGTGGTCGGGGTGACGCTCAACGACCAGCTGATCTCCGTGGCCGCCGGACTCTACGAATCGCAAATGCAGGGGTAAGCCCGATACGCTGTTGTGTCCCGATCCATGGCAACGACGGGCGCCGGTCCCGCAGACCGGCAGGGAGGGTTACATGTTTCACGGTATTGCAAAACGGTTCCTGTTCATTCTGGCGCCGGCCATGCTGCTGTCGCTGCTGGCCGCGCCGGTCGCGGCGCAGACGCCCTGCGACAGCCACGCCGGCCGTCTGGCCGATATCCACAGCCGCCAGCAACTGAAACAATTCGTCAACTGCGCCGCCGAACACATTGAGGCCGTCGGCTGGGAACAGGCCGCGCAGGACTTCGAGACCAGCGCCTGGTGGGAGCACCCGGTCTACATTTTCGCCACCAGGGCGGACGGGACAGCCCTGCTCAGCCCGGGTTCGGACATCGCCCCCGGCGACAATCTGTGGGACTGGCAGGACCCGGACGGCGTCTACCCCTCGCGGGAGCAGGTGCGCGTGACCCGCGACTTCGGCGAGGGCTACGTCTACCTGCGCTTCATCAATCCGGACAGCGGCCGCGAAGACCCGCTGGAGACCTGGGTCCGGCTGGTTGACTATCAGGGCGAGGCGGCCTATCTGGGCGCCGCGATCTATCCCCAGGACACGCACGGCACCTGCTCGCCGGAGGTGGTGCGCGCCTCGCTGGTCTACAACGAGCGCGACGCCGAGCAATTCGTGGCCTGCGCAGCCCATCACCTGCAGCAGAACGGCCTGCAGGCCCTGAACGACTTCTCCAGCGACCCGCGCTGGATCTCCGGCCCCACCTATCTCTTCCTCGGTGACCTGGTGACCCTCTATCAGGTCGCCAACGCCGGCCAACCGCATCTCACCGGAACTGACGGCTCCCTCCTTGTTGATTCGGACGGCGTACGCATCGGCCTGGAAATCCAGCGGGTCCTCAGCACGCATGACGACGGCTACGTCTATTACACCTTCCGCAACCCCGCCACCGACGAGGCCAGCCACAAGGCTTCCCATGTCCGTCGCGTCCTGCTGGACGGCCGTCCCTACGTCCTCGGCACCGGCCTATACGTCCCCTCTGCCGAATGCCGCAACCTGCCGCTGGCGCGCGACATCGACAACCGTGACGAACTGCAGCAGTACGTGCGCTGCGCCAGGGACCTGGTCGACGAGCGCGGCGAACTGGCCTGGGACCTTTTCCTCAACCATCCGCAGTGGATCGGCGGCCCGGTCTACATCTTCGTGAATGACGAGCAGTGCCGCCAGCTGGTCTACCCGCTCGACTACGAACGCCAGCAGGGCGATGCATCGCGTTGCGACCTCAGGGACGCCGAGGGCACCCTGCTGAACCAGGATTTGCTTGACATGTCTCGCAGCGAGGCCGGCGAAGGCTGGGTGCGCTATCTCTGGCTGAACCCGGCCAGTGACGAGGTCGAGGCCAAGCACTCCTTCGTCGTCGGCGGGACGCTCGACGGCGAACACGTCTACATCGGCGCCGGCCTCTACGAATCAGAAATGCAGCAGGACGGTTAAACGCAGCCGCGCCCGGCGGGAAACCCGTCGGGCGCGGTCATACGATCCGGGGAGTCAGGCCCGCGGCTTGCGGGCCGTGATGCGCGCGCTGAAGAGCGGCGGCATGCCCGGCTTAATCGTGATAATCCCGTCGGCGTTCTGCATGTCGGCGACCTCAATGTCCACCAGTCCGGCCTCGCGCATCAGCCCGGTGTAGTCCGCCAGGGGAATGGCCCCGGTCACGCACTCCGCCCACTTGTCGCGGTTCGCCATCAGCTCCGGCGCAAACTCCCCCGCGCTGACGATGTCGTTGACGGCGAGGCGGCCGCCGGGCTTCAGCACGCGAAAGGCCTCGCGGAAGACCGGCGCCTTGTCCGGCGTGAGGTTGATGACGCAGTTGGAGAGGATCACGTCGACCGTGTCCGCCTCCAGCGGCAACTCCTCGATCCGCCCCTCGCGAAACTCGACGTTGCCAATGCCCATACGCGCCCGCGCCGATTCCGCGCGTTCCAGCATGGCGGGCGTCATGTCGACGCCGATGACGTGGCCCGTCGGCCCCACCTCGCGCGCCGCCAGGAAGCAGTCGATGCCGGCGCCGCTGCCGAGGTCCAGCACCGTCTCGCCCGGCTGCAGGGCCGCGCCTTCCAGCGGGTTGCCGCAACCCAGCGACAGTTCGCTGGCTTCCTGCGGCAGGCCTTCCAGCATGGCCGCGCCATAGAAATCGGGCGAACAGCAGCTTTCGCCCCCCTGCGCCAGCGCGCCGTAACGTTCACGCACCTGCTCGTGGATGCTCTCGCTCATGCCTCTTCCCTTTCCTCGTCGCTGACCGGGACCGGCGCCAGGCGGTAGTCCGGCGCGTAAACGCGCATCAACTCGCCGCAGCAGGTCGTCAGACGCTCCTGATTGAGTGTGTAGCGGCGCTGCCGTCCGCGCTGCTCGACCAGCACCAGGCCGGCCTCCTCCAGCAGGCGCAGATGGTGGCTGACCGTCGGCTGGCGCACCTGACCCTCCAGGGTCAGCACCAGGGCGTTGACCGTCAGCCAGCGGCAGCAAAGCTGGCGCAGAATCTCCTGACGGGTGCCGTCGGCCAGGGCCTTCGCGAATTGCAGCGACTCGTCCACCATGCCCCGATTATATTGATGATCATCAATATGTCAAGCGTCCGGGTCGCCACCGGGCCGGTGTACAATGAATCGGCCGCGCGTCAGAAATTCGCAAGATGCGCATGCTACAAGTGGATAGCCCGATACTCATGAGAGTCGTTTTGAAGTGAGAACCTGGATCATCCTCGCCCTCCTGCTGCTGGCCGCCTGCAGCGCCGGTGAACCCGGCGAGCAGTCCTACGACGGCGTCAGCTACCCGGCGGACTACGCCACGACCTACACGCACTACGCCACCGTCGACCGCGGCGACGGCACGATCCGCGATTTGTACATCAGCCCGCGCGCGCTGCAGGGTCTGCGCAGCAGCGGCCGTCTGCCGCACGACAGCGTGCTGGTCATCGAATTGTGGCAGGCCGCCCTCGACGAACAGGGCGAGCCGCTGCTGGATGCGGCGGGCCGCCTGCGCAAGGGCGCGATGCAGGACACGCTGCACGTTTCCCACAAGCGCATGGACTGGGACGAAGAGGACTTCACCAGCGCCGCCCGCGCCGGCAACTGGAACTTCGGCTCCTTCGACCGCGCCAGCGGCGCGATGATCGACGAGAACCTGACGGCCTGCTTCAACTGCCACCAGGCCAGTTCGCGCAGCGACTTTCTCTACAGCGCGCAGGAACTGGCGCGCTTCGCCATGAGCGACACGACGCAGTACTTCTACTGCGAACTCAGCCGTCGCAGCCCATGTCCGTGACCACCTGCTACACCCCGTCCAGGGCGAGGAAGCTGGCCGTCGAGGCCGGCAGACGCAGTTGCTTCACCTCCTGATACTCGTCCGAAGCGTAGAAGTCCTGCACCGTCTGCAGCGAGGGGAACTCGATCAACACGAGACGGCTGGCCGGCGCGTCTCCCTCCAGCGTCACCACCTCGCCGCCGCGCACGAGGAAGCGGCCGCCGTATTTCTCAATGAGCGCCGGCGTCTGCGCCGTGTACTTGCGATATTGCTCCATGTCATGCACCTCGACCTGGGCGAGCAGGTAGGCGGCCATCGTCATCCTCCACAAGGTTGGCATTCCACGCGCGCGCAGTATACCCCGCGCCGCTCGCCGCCTGACTTAGCCGTTTCTAATCGGTGGCGCCCTGGCCAGACGCTATACTGACGGCAACGCACACGACACTGAGACTCTCCAACCCGTGAACCCTTCCCCCCTGCGGCGTCTGCTGCTGGCCTTGCTGCCCCTGTTGCTGATCATCTTCGGCTTTGCCCTGGGCAGCGTTTTGCTGCCGGGCCAGGCGGCGCCCGTCCTGCAGGTCATCGCGCCGCCGCCCACCCCCGATTTCGACGCGCTGGAGATTAGTGCCGCCGAGAGCGAGATCGCGCGTCTCTACGTGGAAGTCAGCCCCTCGGTCGTCTCCATCAACGTGGCCGTGGTGCAGCGCGGCCGCGTGGAATCCGTTTCCGGCTCCGGCTTCGTCATCAGCGACCAGGGCCATGTCGTCACCAACACGCATGTCATCGAGGACGCCATGCGTGACGGCATCGAGGTCAATTTCCTGGATGGCACCATCGTGCGCGCGCAAATCGTCGGCATGGACCGCGACTCCGACCTGGCCGTGCTGCAGGTCTCCACCCCGCCGGAACAGTTGCGGCCCCTGGTCCTGGCCGATTCCGACCGACTCGTCATCGGCCAGACGGCGCTGGCCATCGGCAGTCCCTTCGGCCAGCGCTGGACCCTCACCCGCGGCATCATCAGCGCGCTGGACCGCACCATTCAGGGACTGAACCGTTTCTCCATCGGCTCGGTCATCCAGACCGACGCCGCCATCAACCAGGGCAACAGCGGCGGCCCGCTCTTCAACCTGAGAGGCGAGGTCATCGGCGTCAACTCGCAGATCGTGACCGAGCCACCGTCACGTTTGTCACGTTCGATCCCCGGCAATGCCGGCGTGGGCTTCGCCATCCCCGCCAACCTCGTGCGTCGCGTCGTTGACGACCTGATTCGCGATGGCGAGGTGCGCTACAGCTTTCTGGGGATCACCGCCCTGAGCGACGAGGGACGACCCATCACGCTCAACCAGATGGAGACGCTCAACCTGCCCAACAACCTGCGCGGTGTGCTGGTGGCCGCGGTTTCACCGGATAGCCCGGCAGAACGCGCCGGCCTGCGCGACATGGGCCGGTCGGTCAGGGTGCGCGGCGAGCAGGTACCCTCCTCGGCCGACATCATCACCGCCATTGACGGAACCCCGGTGCATGACATGAGTTCGCTCATTTCCTGGTTGGCCATCCATACGCGGCCCGGGGACGAGGTGACGCTTTCCATCTGGCGCGATGGCGCGCCCATATCCATGCCCGTGACTCTGGGTGAGCGCTGATCCGGCCCTTCAGTCCCACAGCCTTTCGAAGGAACGCCCGCGCAGCAGCATGACGTCCGCCAGGATGGAGTGCGTGCCGCAGAGCAGGACAGTTCCCTCAGGGCCGGCCCCCTCCTGCGCCCGGGCGAGCGCCGCAGCCAGGTGCGGGACACGCGCGACCCGCGCGCCCTCCGCCCGCCCCAGCGCCAGCAACTCTTCGGCCGGGGGAAAGCGCAGGATGGGGTTGCGCGGCGTCTCGCAGAAAATGAGGCCGTCGCTGGCCGGCGCCAGTGCCTCAATCACGCCAGCGTAGTCCTTGTCATCGGGTACCGCCAGAACGACCTGCAGCGGTCGCGCGACCGCAGCCCCCAGCGCCTCAAGCGCGTACAGGGCCGACTGGCGATGGACGGCGCCGTCCACATAAAGCGCAGGTGAGTCCCCCAACTTCTCCAGGCGGCCGGGCCAGCGCAGCGTCGCCAGGCGCGCGGCCATGGCGGCGGGGTCCCCGCTGACGCCCAGGCGGGCCGCCACGTGGGCGGCGGCGCGCAGCGCCAGGGTCGCGTTGGCGGCCTGGTGACGCCCGCGCAGGGGCAGGTCGAACTCGCCGAAGGGCGCCAGGCGCAAACGCTGTCCCCGCTCCGTCCGGGCCAAAGGCTGCGCCAGTTGCGCGGGCGTCAGGAGCTCCAGGCGAGCCTCCTGCCGCTGCGCTTCCCGCTTCAGTTCGGCGACGACCGGGCCGGCCTGCGGCAGGCTGACCACCTGACTGCCCGCCTTGATGATGCCGGCCTTGTGCCAGGCGATGCGCGCCAGCCCCGGCCCCAGCCAGAAATCGTGCTCGCGCACCACGGGCGTCACCAGCGACAGGGCGTTGGGCGCCAGCGCCACGTCATCGAAACGCCCGCCGCGCCCCACCTCCAGCACGGCCGCCGCCACGCCCTGCTCGTCGAACCAGCGCAGGGCCAGCGCCAGAAACAGCCCGGTGGGGCTGAAGTACTGGCCTGGGCCCAGGTGCGCCTCGATGCGCTCCGTCGCCGGTTTCAGCCAGGCGAGGATGCGCAGAAAGTCCGCAAGGGGTATGGCCTGGCCGTCCACGCGTACCCGTTCGCGCCAGGAGACGAGATGTGGGCTGGTCAGCATGCCAACGCGGCGACCGGGCGCCTGCAGGGTTCGCGCTGCCATGGCCGTCGTCGAGCCCTTGCCCTTGCTGCCGGTGACGACGACGTATTCGCGGGCGACGGAGGGCAGGCCCAGCGTCTGCAGCAGTTCCCGCGTGGGCGCGGCGTCACGCCCCCGGTCGTCAGGCGGGCGCGGCTGACCGCGCAGTTTGCGCAGGGAGTGGAAGACCCAGGTGACGGCCTCCGCCTCGCTCGCGAAGGCGCTCATGATGGCGATTTTGCTAGCGTCTGCGTGAGGGCGCGGGACGTCTGAGGGCGAAGAACCAGATGAGCGCGCCCAGGGCCAGCATGGCGACCACCACCAGCAGCGCGCCCAGCAGCGACAAGGCGACACGGGGCAGCAACTGCGACAAATCGCCCGCTCCCCGGGTCGGCGCGGCGTCCGTCGCCGGGGCTTGCCGGGGCGCGGCGTAGTCGACCAGCGTGGGCGCCCCGCCATCCTCTATGCGGCGCGTGAAGATGACGCCGCCACCGGCCTGGCGCATGCTGTCGCTCACCAGCAGGGTGTATTCGCCGGATTGCAAAAACTGGAAACAGACCACGCCCTGCGCCGCCAGCGGCGAGTCGTCCAGTTGGCCGCTGGCGACCACCAGACCCTCCCCGTCGCGCAGGTCGGCGCTGACTCCCGCCGTCAGCGGCGGCTCGCCCGGGTCGAGAGTCCCGTTGCCGTTGCGGTCCTCAAAGGAACGCAGGCAAAACTGTCCGCCACCATCCTGCGCCAGCAGGGGCGTCATGGCTGTCAGCAGCAACAACCCCGCCATCAGGGGGAAAACACGGGGGACGGGAGGGACGCGCACGTCAGCGACGCCGCAGCGACAGCGTCAGGGCGCCTCCGGCGATCAGGACCAGCCCTGCCATGCCAAAGGCGACGTATCCCAGGTTGGCGAACAGGATGTCCAGCGGCCCTGCCGTGCTGTCCTGAACGATATCGTCGCTGAAGACGTGCACCTCGTCCGGCGCCGGCGCCACGGGCGGCTGCAGGCCCGCGGCCGCGCCGACCGCGACATCCAGGCGCGCGCCAGTGGGCAGGTCCAATTGCAGTTGCCCTGGCGCCGTGAGCCCGTAACCTTCGGGCGCGATGACTTCCAGCAGCCAGGCGCCGCCTTCCAGGTCCTCAAAACAGCTGACCTCCTCGCCGGTGGCCATGCGCGCCGGGTCACCGGCGCCGATCAATTGCAGAAGACCGCTGGCCAGGGCAGTCTCGTCCGGCTCGCGCAGGCGGTTACGGTTAACGTCGTCGAACAGGGTCACGCAGACGCTGGCGCGCATGGCCAGCGGGTCCATGGCGGGCAGGGCCGCGACAGAGACCGGCGCAGGCGCGAGATCCGCGGCGGCGTCGGCGGTAACGGCCCGGCGTGATCCCGGACGGTCGCCGCTGTCGGCGACGCGTTCCGGCGCGGGCTCGGGGGCCGTCTCTGCCGGCGCTTCTTCCACTGCGGCGGGGCTCTCGTCCGGCGCGCTGCTGCCGCCGGCGCGGCGCACGAGGATTCGCTGGCCGACACTGATAATGCGCGGGTTGGTGATTTCAGGGTTGAGCGCCAGCAACTCGGGGCGCGTCATGTCGTAGGCGACGGCGATACTGTCGATGGTGTTGCCGGGCCGCACGACGTGCACGATGGAGCCATCATCTTCGGCACCCTGGGGCGCCACGAAGGGCACCTGGGGCGGCACTGTGGGCGCCGGCGCGGCTGCTTCAACGCCGGCCACCGCGCCACCCGGGCCGCCACCGACGAGCGAAATGTTGTCCCAGTAGGTCTTGTTGAGTTCGGCGACACTCGCCTGGGTTGAATACAGGAAAAGCGTCGCGGTCGGTCCGGTGACGGTCGCGTTGACCGAGACCTCCAGCCATTTGTCATGCGGCTGCGACCAGTTCGACCAGACGATGTCGGCGTCATTGGGGTTGTTGCCGCCGTTGGGGTCAACGCCGATGCGCGTCTGCGAGCCGGACTCGATGGCCGAACCGCAGTTTCCCCTGCCGCCATGGTTGCAGGCCCGGACATGCGACCAGGCGCTGGCCGTCACGTTGCTGTTCGGCGCCACACTGACTTGCTGATAGACGGCCACGGTGCAGGTGACGTAGCCGCAATCGACCGCCAGGGCGCGGCTGCCCTCCTGCGGGTTGGGGCCGGGACCAGGATGTGGCTGGATGTCGACCTTGTCGGCGCGGTTGAAGTAATCATCGGCATTGCCGCTGTGAGGGTGCAACCAGACGTTCCAGCCGCCCGGCACACGAATGGGCTTTTCGCCCTCGCGGATGCTGATGTAGTTGCCCTGCATGCCAGGATTCTGCAACAGTTGTTCCTGGGCGAACAGTGGGGTGGCCTGCAACAGGCAACACAGGAGCAACAGGGTCGTCAATGGCCGCATCGCTTGCACTCCATTCCGGGGGCGGGGGGCGGCGCCTGCTCTACGCCCGACCCTCAAACGAGTATAATACAGGCGGGGTGGCGCGGCAATGCGGCGTCGCCCGGCCCGCCACTGACCAAAGCTGGCGTTTCAGACGATGAACATTCTGCACCTTACGCCCTACCATGCCCCGGCCTGGGCCTACGGCGGCGTACCGCGCGCGGTGGAGGGCCTGGCGCGCGCCCAGCAACGCCGCGGCCACCGCGTCACCGTCTTGACCAGCGATTCCCTGGCCGCCGGTCAGCGCCACCCCGGCCCCGCCGACGAACTCTGCGACGGCGTGCGCGTCTTGCGCGTCCCCAACGCGCTGCCCTGGCTGCGCGAGCGCTTCAATCTCTCCACGACGCTGCGCATGCGAACCCTGGCGCGCCAGCTCTTGCCGGAGATGGACGTCCTTCACTGTCACGAACTGCGTACCCTGGAGAATCTGCTGGTGACGCCGCAGGCGCAGGCGCTTGGGCTGCCCCTGGTGCTCTCCCCCCACGGCACGCTCAGCCACGCCACCGGTCGCGGCCGTTTCAAGGCGTTCTGGGACCGCGTCGCCGGGCCGACCCTCGCGCCGCGCTTCAGCCACGTCATCGCCCTGACGGAGGCTGAAGTTGCCGAGTTGCGCGCGCTCTGGCCCGCCGGGACGCCCGTCAGCGTCATTCCCAATGGCATCGACCCCGAAGAATTCGCCGACCTTGGCGACGGCGCTGCATTTCGCGAGACCTGGCGGACGGGCGCCGGCCCGCTCTGTCTGTTCATGGGACGCCTGCACGAACGCAAGGGCCTGCAGGCGCTGGTCGAGGCTTTTCGCAGGACAGGACGCCCGGACGCCAGACTGGTCATCGCCGGGCCCGACGAGGGCATGCGCGCCCGTCTCGAAGCCCTGCAGGACGGACGTCTGCTGTTCACCGGCCTGCTGACCGGTCGGGAACGCCTGGACGCCCTGGCCGCCGCGGACCTGCTGGCGCTGCCCGCCCGCGGCGAAGGCCTGCCCATGGCGGCGCTGGAAGCCATGGGCGCCGGCCTGCCGCTGGTCCTGGCGCCGGGCTGTAACCTGCCCCAGGCCGTGACCCGCGGCGCGGCGCTGGAAGTGCTGCCACAGCCCGCCCCGCTGGCGCAGGCGCTTGAATGCCTGCTGGCGGACTCCGCGCGGCGGGCGCAGATGGGGCGCCAGGGACGCGCCCTGGTCAACGAGTGCTTCACCTGGGAGCGAATCGCCCGGCGTTGTGAAGCCCTCTACCGCTCGCTGATATCCGGGCGGCAGCAGCCTGTGTTATAGTTCCTTCACTCGCATGGGAAGCTGCGGGTGCTGCCATGGCCGACAACGACGAACTCGAATATTACGACGACGACGACATCCGTGACCAGATCCCCGATGACGACGGAGAGGACGAAGGGGGTGGGGAACGGTCAGCGCCGCCGACTCCGGTAAGGCCGCTGCAGACCTCGTCTCGTCAGCCCGCCGCCCGACCGCCGGCGCGGCCGCCCCGTCCCGTGTCCCGTCGGCCGCAGGCCGGGCCGCCGCCCGGACCCGCTGCGCAATCCTCGTCCGGACCGCCCGCGAGTTCGCCGCCGCGCAGGGCCAGGGGTACTCCCGCCAGGTCGTCACCGCCTCCACAGGACTGGCCTGCGGCCTCTGAGTCGGAGTACCAGCCCCGCATCGTACACAGTCGGCCCGGTGAACCCCTGCGCGACCTCTCTCCGCCGCCACCGGCGCCAACGACTGACGCGGAGTCGCCTGGCCGTCTCGCCCGTCTGCTGCGCCGCACCCGGCAACAGGAGTCGCAGCCCGCGGCGCAGCGGCCAGGCCCCCTGCAGGCCCTGCGCGCCCGCCTGCCGGAAGTCCGCGCACCCGGCCTCTCCGGCGACCTGACGCAACGCGCGCGCGGCGCCTTGCGTCTGCCCCTGCCTGGCCGTCGGGAGCAGGAGCCGGCACGCCGGGCCGGCGGCGCGCGCAAGCGGCGTCGCAACAACAAGGCGCCCCGGCTTGGCGGCAGCGGCCTGACGCTGGACAACAAGCTGGACATTCTCGGCGTGTTGCTGGTGCTGGCCTCGTTGGCGCTGTTCCTCAGCAGCCTCTCCACCATCCGCGGCCAGTTGACCCAGGTCGTCAACACCTTCCTCGGCAACTTCTTCGGCTGGGGCGCGCTCGCCGTGCCGCTGCTGTTCTTCGCCATCGGCGCCTGGCTGATCGTGCGGCACTTCGGCAGCGAGGCCCCCGTCATCAATCCCCTGCGCGTGGCCGGCGGGGCCCTGTTTTTTGTCGGTCTGCTGCTCTTCTTCCAGTTTGTGGACAGCTTCAACCCAGGCTACTCCAGTATCGACCTCTCTGACCCCGTACGCCTGCGCCTGCAACTGGAACTCTCCTGGAACGCGGGCCGCGGCGGCGGCTATGCCGGCGCGGAGCTCTACTATTTGCTGGTGACCGGCCTCGGCGAAGTCGGCATGCTGGTCAGCACGACGGGCCTGTTGCTGATCGGCGCCATGTTCGCCCTGCAGATCTCGGTGGCGGACCTGGCCGCCCTGATCAGCCGCGGCTGGCAGCGCCTGGAGAAGGTCCGCGAGCGCCGCGCCCGACAGCGCGAGGCGCAACGACAGGCAGCCCGCGCGGCGATGCTTCAGGCACAGGCAACTGGCGCCATCATGGAGGATGACGGGCCGCGCTCGATCCCGATTACGATGGGCGGCCGCACGGTCAAGGCCGTCGTGAGTGAGCAGGAATCGGAGGCCTCCGTCCGCTCGGGACTGCGCGCCCTGTCACCGCGGTTGCGCGCCGGGATTGCGGCGGTCGTTGCCGCGCGCAGGGGCGCCAGCGGGCCCGCAGGACCTGCCGACAGGCCGACCGCCCCCGCGCCTGCCGCCGACCGGGAGGGCATGGTCCCGCCGCAGGAAGACCTGCCGTCCTCCGCGCCGGCGTCGCCCTACGTGGAAGCGCCGCCCGCGCCCGCGCCGGCCGGGTCCGGGACGCCCCACAATGAAGGCTTGTATGCTGCGCCGCCCGCGGGGCCCGTCACAGCGCCGACGGAGGAGGAGGAATCTCCGCCACAGATCCTGCCGCCGGCCGCGTGGCAACAACCCGTCGCGGCGGAAGCCACACCATCGCCGGCCGTGGAGGAAACGCCGCCGCCGCCGCGGATTCCGCCCTCGCCAACCTCGATGCGCCCCACCCTGGCCGCCGCGCCGCGCCGCCGGCAGCGCGACTGGCAACTGCCGGACCTGCGCAGCCTGCTCAACGTCGGTTCCGAATCCGACCTGGACCGCGAGATCCTGCTGGGCCGCGCGCGCACGATTGAGGAAACGCTGCAAAGTTTCGGTTCGCCCGGCCGCGTCGTGGAGGTCAACACCGGTCCGGTCATCACCCAGTTCGGCGTCGAGCCGGACTATTTGCTGACGCGCGCCGGCAAGAAGACCCGCGTGAAGGTCGGCACCATCGCCCAGCTGGACAAGGACCTGCAACTGGCGCTGGGCGCGAAGACGATCCGCATTGAGGCGCCGGTGCCGGGCAAGGGCTACGTCGGCATCGAGGTGCCCAACGCCCAGGCGGCTGTCGTCAGCCTGCGCGACGTGATGGAATCCGAACCCTTCCGCGAGCTTCAGGAAAAGGCCGCATTGGCCATCGGCCTCGGCCAGAGCGTGGATGGCACCCCCGTCGCGGCGGACCTGGCCAGCATGCCGCATTTGCTCATCGCCGGCACCACCGGCTCCGGCAAGTCCGTGCTGGTCAACGCCATCATCGTCAGCCTGCTGGTCAACAACACGCCCGACAGGCTGCGCTTCATCATGGTCGACCCCAAGCGCGTGGAACTGACCAGCTACAACGGCGTGCCGCACCTGGTGGCGCCGGTGGTCGTCGACCTCGAGCGCACCCTGGGCGTGCTCAAATGGGTCACCCGCGAGATGGACGAGCGTTATCGCCGTTTCAGCGAGGCCGGGGCGCGCAATATCGAAGACTACAACCGCCACCTCAACGGCGACCTGGAGCGCATGCCCTACATCGTCGTGGTCATCGACGAACTGGCGGACCTGATGATGCTGGCGCCGGACGAGACCGAGCGCGTCATCACGCGCATCGCGGCCCTCGCGCGCGCCACCGGCATCCACCTCGTCATCGCCACCCAGCGCCCCTCGGTGGACGTCGTCACCGGCCTGATCAAGGCTAACTTCCCGGCGCGCATCGCCTTCGCCGTGGCCGGCGGCGTGGACAGTCGCGTCATCCTCGACCAGCCGGGCGCCGAGCGTCTGCTGGGCAAGGGCGACATGCTCTACCTCAGCGGCAGCGCGCCGGCCGCCGCCAGGCTGCAGGGCGTGCTGGTCTCGCCGGAAGAAGTCGACAACGTCACCGGTTACTGGAAGCGTCAGGCGCTGGACGAGCCCGCCGCGACGCCGCTGCCGCAGGAGGACGATGACGATGACGCGCCTGCGGAAACGCCCCGGGCGGACATGCCGCCCCTGCCGTCGCCGGCGCCGGACAGCGAAGCGAAAGCGGTGGCCTCGCAGCAGGCCCACCTCGCCTTCCCGGATTTCAGCGCCTGGGAGGAGGAAAGGGGCATCGAACTGCACGAGCGCGTCAGCGACGAGCGCGACGAACTCTACGAGCAGGCGGTGGAGATGGTCAGGCGCCTGAACAAGGCCTCGGTCTCGCTGCTGCAGCGGCGCATGCGCATCGGCTACACGCGCGCCGCGCGCCTGATCGACATGATGGAGGACGAGGGCGTCATCGGCCCGGCCCAGGACGGCAGCAAGCCGCGCGAGGTCCTGCCGGAGTGAGCGCCGCACGTCCGGGCCAAAAGATCCAGCCCGGGAAACGTCCTTGACCAACCGCCTCTTCGTCGCGCTGGAGCTGCCGCCGGCGCTGCGCCAACGGCTCGCCGCCCTGCCGCTGGACCTGCCGGGCCTGCGCCGCGTCCCGCCGCAGCAACTGCACGTCACCCTCTACTTCATCGGTAACAGTGAACAGACGGAGACGATCGGCGAGGCGCTGGCGTGGGTAGAGGCCGCGCCCGTCTCGCTGGCGCTGCAGGGCAGCGGCCGCTGGAGCGGCGTGCTCTGGGCCGGCCTGCGCCAGGATGCGGCCCTGAGCGACCTTCACAGAGGCGTGACGCGGGCCCTCGGCAGCTGCGGCCTCAGGGCGGAGCGGCGACCCTTCCGCCCGCACGTCACCCTGGGGCGTTTCCGCGCGCAACGCCCCCCGGCCAGGCTCAAGACATGGCTGCAGACCCACCGCTCGCTGCGCTCCTCGCCCGTCGTTATGGACGAGTTCTGCCTCTACGCCAGCGAACTCACGCCCACCGGCGCCCGCTATCGCATCCTGCAGCGCTACCCCCTGCGCGCGAAGGCGGAAGCATGAGCGCGCTCATCCTGCTGCTGACCGGCCTGTTCCTCTACGCTCGCTTCGTGGAGCCGCGTTGGCTGCAGGTGAAGCGCGTCCCCCTGCGCCTGCCGCACCTGCCCCAGGCCTTCGACGGGTTGCGCATCGCGCAGATCAGCGACCTGCATCTGGGCGGCTGGCTGCGACCGGCGCGCCTGCAGGCCTGGCTGGCGCGCGTCAACGCCCTGCAGCCGGACCTGGTGCTCATCAGCGGCGACTTCGTTGAGGAGACGGCGCGCCAGGACACGGAAGAACTGCTGGCTACGCTGCGCAGCTTGCAGGCGCCGGTCATCGCCGTGCCGGGCAACCACGACCACCGCCGCGGCGTGGAGCGGGTCTGCCAGGCGCTGACGGCCAATGGCATCCGCGTCCTGCGCAACGAGGTGTACACGCTGCAGCGCGGCGACGCGCAATTGCATGTCGCCGGCCTCGGCGACCAGGCCTGGGGCGATGACGACCTCGACGCCCTGCTGGAGCGGCTGCCGCCCGCAGGTCCCGCCATCTTGCTGGCGCACGAGCCGGACGTCGCCGACCTGGCGGGCCCGACGGAACGTTTTGCGCTGCAGCTATCCGGCCATACGCATGGCGGACAGGTGCGCCCGCCGCTGCTGGAACGACCGCTGATCCTGCCCGCCTGGGGTCAAAACTATTTCGCCGGCCTGACGCGCGTCGGCGCCATGCAGGTCTACACCAACCGCGGTCTGGGGATGATCCGCCCCTGGTTCCGCTTCAACTGCCGCCCGGAGCTCACGCTGCTGGAGTTGCAGTCCGACCGGCCGGCGACCTGAGTCCTCAGTTCGGGGCCAGCAACCTGGCGAAATCCGCCTCACGGGCCTCGGCCGCTTCCAGCTGTTCACGCTGCAACTTGCAGATCAGCGCCGTCAACTCCCGCGCCATAGGGTCGAGGTCGAGGTCGTTGGCGCTGCGAATCTGCGCGATCCAGTCCTGCCGGATGGCCGAGGCGCCGCACAACGCGCCGGCGATTGCGCCCGCCATGCCCGCGATCGTGTCGTTGTCGCGACCGTAGTTGGTGCTGCCGCTGATACTGGCCGCGAAATCCCCTTTCGCGACGACCAGGAAGGCCAGCGCAATCGGCGTTTCCTCAATGCTGTGCTCGCGGCTGGGGCGCGAGGCGTTGTCGCCCATGCCGCGCATGGACCTGTCCTCGGGCGCGCCGTCCCAGGGGCGGATGGCGTCGCGCAGCGGCCCGATCGCATCGGCCCAGTCGTCGTAACGCCGCGCGCACTCGACCACCGCCTCAATGGCGCTGCGCGTGCCTTCCTTCGCCAGCGACAGCACGACGTCGATGATGCTGTCGACGCTGGCGCCGGGCCGGAAGGCCTCGGCCACGGCGGTCGCCATCACCGCCGCGGCCTCCAGTCCGAAGCTGTACTGCTGCACGCCAAGAACGTCGACCGCCTCGTGGTAGGCGCTGACCGGATCGCCGGCGTTGACGATGCCGATCGGGGAGGCGTACATGGCCGCGCCGCAGTTGACCATGTTGCCCATGCCGCCCAGGCGCGGGTCGGCGTTGGCCAGGCCGTTGCGAATGTAGAGCCACTTCTCCGGGTAGAAAAGCAGTTCCGTGAGGGGCATTTCGCGATTAAGGATAGAGACCCAACGCGGCTCCAGAATGATCGGAATGATGCGGCGCGCGTAGCTGTGGGCGTCGAGATGGCCGCCTTCGTCGAGGTAGGCCTGACTCAGGGCCTGCACCATGTGGCTGTCGTCCGTGTAGCGCCCTTCGCTACGGTGGCGACGAAGGTCATTGTCCTCCACGGGCGGGACGAAGTCGGTTATTCTGCCGTAGAGTTCACGCATCTGTGCGGGCGTGTACCACTCCACGGGCGAGCCCATGGCGTCTCCGATCGCGCCACCGTAGAGGCACCCGCGCACCTTGTCGAGCAGGACGCTGTTGTCAGACGGGGTCATACCAATTCCCTTCGTGGCATCAGGCAGACCTGTGTTATACTTCCGCGCGCCGCAAATGGCTATTGTTGATGGAGCAAAACAAATGGACAGCGAACTGAAGGAACTGCGCGTCTCCAACGACGCCCTGTACGACGGGGATGAGTTGCAGCGGCGCCTCGCCGACGAAGGCTATCTCTTTTTCAGGAAGTTGCAGGACCCGGACATGATGATGGAACTGCGGCTCGACATCAATACGGTGCTGCAGGAAGGCGGCTGGCTGCTGCCCGGCACGGACCCGATGGACGGCATCGCCGACGTGGACCGCGTCTGCACCGAGGGCGACGAGGGCTACACCGACGTCTACCACAAGGTCTACGCTCTGGAATCCTTCCACCGCTCCGCGCATTTGCCGGAGATCGTGGACACGATCACGCGCATCGCCGGCAAGCCGGCCCTGCCGCATCCGCAGAAGATCGCGCGGCTGTGGTTCCCGCAATACACCGAGCACACCACGCCCACCCATCAGGACTACGTCCACTTCCAGGGCAGCTACGATACCTGGACGGCCTGGGCGCCCGTCGGCGACTGTCCGGTCGAACTGGGCGGCCTGGCCGTGCTGCCCGGCTCGCACAAGGTCAACCGCGTGCTCGATCACCACTTCTCACTGGGCGCCGGCGGCCTCAACGTCGAGGTGGACAGCTTTGACGGCGCCTGGCACACGATCGACTACGAACCCGGCGACACGCTGATCTTCGAGGCGCTGATGATCCACCGCGCCCTGCCCAACATCACCGACAACCGTATGCGCATCTCGCTCGACAACCGCTACTTCGCCATCGGCAACCCGGTCAGCGAGGGCATGCTGACACCGCACCTGACCGAACACGTGGACCCGCCCATCACCTGGGAAGAGATTTACGCGGACTGGGAGAGCGACGATCTCAAGTACTACTGGAAGGACTACGAGTTTCCGGTGCGGGCGGGTGACCCCAGCTTCACCCAGCGCGGCTTTGAGCAGGCGCTGGAGATGGCGCGCAACGGCAACGAGCACGCGCAACTGCACCTGCGCCGCGTCGTGCGCATCACGAAGGACGAAATGCAGGCGCAGCGCGCGCTGGAGGCCCTCGGCGAGGGGTAAACACATTCAACTTGTTGAGTGGCAAACGAAGGGCCGGTCCATGCGACCGGCCCTTGTCGATTCCGGAGCGGGAACAGGACGGCCCTCACCCCAAACCCTTTCCCGTCCTGGGGGACGGGAGCCTTTCCCGCTCAGTCGCGGGAGCCCTTCTCAGGGAGAGGGGCTTTGATTCCACGGGCGAGCGCATGGCGCCGCCGATCGCGCCACCGTAGAGGCAGCCGCGCACCTTGTCGAGCAGGAGGCTGTTTTCCTGCGGGTCCATGGCGTTTCCTTCCTCAGGTCAGGCGCAAGGTCCTGGCGGACGCGTCAGCGCGCGGCCAGCAATAGTTCGAAGTCCGCCGCGCGATCCTGCGCCGCCGCCAGTTGCTCCTGCTGCAACTCGTAGACCAGCGCCGTCAGTTCCCGCGCCATGGGGTCGAGATCGATGTCGTTGGCGCTGCGCACCTGCTCAATCCAGTCCTGGCGAATGGCGGAAGCGCCATGCAGCGCGCCGGCGATGGCGCCGGCCTTGCCCGCGATCGAGTCATTGTCACGGCCGTAGTTGGTGCCGCCGCAGATGCTGCCCGCGAAGTCGCCCTTCGCGACGACCAGAAAGGCCAGCGCGATCGGTACCTCCTCGATGCTGTGCTCGCGGCTGGGCGTGTTGTCGTTGTTGCCCTTGCCGCGGTCGCCCAGGATATCCGGCGCGCCGTCCCAGGGGCGCATGGCATCGCGCAGCGGCCCGATGGCCTCGTACCAGTCATCGTAACCGCGCGCGCACTCCACCACCGCCTCGATGGCCTTGCGCGTGCCGTCCTTCGCCAGCGACAGCACGACGTCGATGATGCTGTCCACGCTGGCGCCGGGACGAAAGGCCTCGGCCACGGCTGTGGCCTGCACGGCGGCGGCCTCCAGACCGTAGCTGTGCTGGTGCGCGCTGAGCACGTCGACCGCCTCGTGGTAGGCGCTGACGGGATCGCCGGCGTTGACGATGCCCACCGGCGTGGCGTACATGGCCGCGCCGCAGTTGACCATGTTGCCCGCGCCGGCCAGACGCGGGTCGGCGTTGGCCAGGCCGTTGCGAATGTAGAGCCATTTCTCCGGGTAGAAGAGTCGCTCCACGATCGGCATCTCGCGTTCGAGGTCGGGAATCCAGCGCGGCTCCAGGATCAGGGGCACGATGCGGCGCGCGAAACTGTGGGCGTCCAGATGGCCGCCCTCGTCGATGTAGGCCTGGCTCAGGGCCTGCACCATGTGGCTGTCGTCCGTGTAGCGTCCTTCCGTGCGATGGCGGCGCCTGGGGCTGTCGTCGAGGGTCGGAACGAAGTCCGTGATCTTGCCGTACATTTCGTGAATTTTTTCGGGCGTATGGCCTTCGACGGGCGCGCCGAGAGCGTCGCCGATCGCGCCGCCGTAGAGAGAGCCGCGCACCTTGTCGAGCAGGACGCTGTTGTCAGACGGGGTCATACCGATTCCTTTCGTGGCATCAGGCAGACACGTGTTATACTTCCGCGCGCTGCGAATGGCTATTTTTGGTGGAGCAGAATAAATGGACAGCGAACTGAAAGAAATGCGCGTCTCCAATGACGCCTTGCCGGACGGCGACGAGTTGCAGCGGCGCCTCGCTGACGAAGGCTACCTTTTCTTCAGGAAGCTGCAGGACCCGGACATGATGATGGAGTTGCGGCTTGACATCAACACGGTGCTGCAGGAAGGCGGCTGGTTGCTGCCCGACACGGACCCGATGGACGGCATCGCCGACGTGGACCGCGTCTGCACCGAGGGCGACGAGGGCTACACCGACGTCTACCACAAGGTCTACGCTCTGGAATCCTTCCACCGCTCCGCGCATTTGCCGGAGATCGTGGACACGATCACGCGCATCGCCGGCAAGCCGGCCCTGCCGCATCCGCAGAAGATCGCGCGGCTGTGGTTCCCGCAATACACCGAGCACACCACGCCCACCCATCAGGACTACGTCCACTTCCAGGGCAGCTACGATACCTGGACGGCCTGGGCGCCCGTCGGCGACTGTCCGGTCGAACTGGGCGGCCTGGCCGTGCTGCCCGGCTCGCACAAGGTCAACCGCGTGCTCGATCACCACTTCTCACTGGGCGCCGGCGGCCTCAACGTCGAGGTGGACAGCTTTGACGGCGCCTGGCACACGATCGACTACGAACCCGGCGACACGCTGATCTTCGAGGCGCTGATGATCCATCGCGCCCTGCCCAACATCACCGACAACCGTATGCGCATCTCGCTCGACAACCGTTACTTCGCCATCGGCAACCCGGCCAGCGAGATGGTGATGACGCCGCACCTGTACGACCACGTGGACCCGGTCCACACCTGGGAAGATGTCTACGCGGACTGGGAGAGCGACGATCTCAAGTACTACTGGGAGGGCCATGACTTCCCGGTTCGCGCCTTCGATCTCAGCTTCGGCCAGCGTGGCTTTGAGCAGGCGCTGGACATGGCGCGCAACGGCAACGAGCACGCCCAACTGCATCTGCGCCGCGTCGTGCGCATGACGAAGGACGAGGCCCAGGCCCAGCGCGCGCTGGAGGCCCTCGGCGAGGGGTAAACACATTCAACTTGTTGAGTGGCAAACGAAGGGCCGGTCCATGCGACCGGCCCTTGTCGATTCCGGGGCGGGAACAGGACGGCCCTCACCCCCCGGCCCCCTTTTCCCGCTCAGTCGCGGCAGCCCTTCTCAGGGAGAGGGGCTCTGATTGGCATCACTTGCTCGCAAGTTTTCCCTGCACAGGACTTGCGTTCTCCCCCTCTCCCTGAGGGAGAGGGGCCCGGGGGTGAGTGGGAAAAGGGCCGGGGGTGAGGGCCGGTTAACGCTCCACTTCCAGGTGAAACAGGCTCTTCCCGGACCGGAAAAAGCAGCGTCCTAAGTCTCCCTCACCACAGCAGCGACCAGTCCGGCTGGTCTTCGGGATCACCCAGGGGGCCGAACATGTTGCGCACCACGCGGCGCTGGTTGTCGAACCAGTCCGAATACTCCTGGCAGGGCCGGAAAGAATCGTTGCGCAGTGCCAGCAAGGCCTCCAGTTGCGTTTCGAGCTCCGCCTGTACGTCTGCCGCAGCCGCCGAACCCGCCAGGTTGTTCATTTGCAGCGGGTCCGCCGCCAGGTCGTAAAGCTCGTCGTCGCCGGCCAGACGCCGCGCGAAGGAGTGCGTCTTCGTGCGCACGCCGCGCCAGTCGTGGCCGTCCAGCAGCCAGTCGTGCGAGGCGCTGAAGTTCATGGTCAGCAGGGCCTCCTGCTCGAAGGCGCCGGGCAGCCCGCGCCAGGCGTCGGCCAGGTTGTAGCCCTCGACCGTGCGCGGCAGCGGCAGGTTGCAGAGGCCGCAGAGCGTCGGGAAGATGTCCACCGGCGCGGTCAGCGGGTCGCGCCTGATGCCGCCCTCGAAGACGCCCGGCCAGCGCATCATCCAGGGCACGCGTATCGACTCCTCCCAGGGCTGCTTCTTCTCCCAGGCGTGGCCGCCCTGGGAGCCCATCTGCGTGCCGTGGTCGGCGGTGAAGATGACCAGCGTGTCCTGCGCGCGGCCGCTGCGCTCGAGCCAGGCCAGCAACTCGCCCACCATGTCGTCGAGCGTCAGGATCATGGCGAGGTAGTCGCGCAGCGACTGTTGCAGGCCCTCAACCATCTCCGGCGGCGTGTTGGCCGGCAGGGTCAGCTCCTCCGGCAGGCGCTGGTAGTACTGCTCGGGCGCGTAGCGGTAGGGCGTGTAGTGCGCCTGGTGCGGCGAGACAAAGAGACAGAAGCGCTCGTCGTCGCCGACGCCCTCCATGAACTCGATGGCGTAACGCGCGAGGGCGTCGGTCTCGTAGCCTTGCCAGTGCTCCTTGTGCCAGTCTTCGGTGTTGACCGTCCCGCCGAAGTAATCGGTGTGGAAGTTGTAGCCGCGCCAGTGCTCGAAGCCCAGGCGGTCGCGGCCCTCGGGCACGTAGTCGCCGCCGTCGATCTCCGGGAAGGAGCCGCGGTGCAGATGCCACTTGCCGACCCAGGAGGTGCGCCAGCCGTTGCGCGCGAAGACGTCGCCGAGGCCGATTTCGTCGTGGCGCGTGTTGATGAAATTCATGATGTGACCGGTGGTCTGCGGGTGTCGACCGGTGGTCAGCATGGCGCGGTAGGGCGTACAGACCGGCGCGGTGGCGATCATGTTGTCCAAAATCACGCTTTCGCCGGCCAGGCGCTGCAGATGCGGCGTCTCGATCTGCGTTTCGCCCCAGGTGGGCAGCGAACTGGCGCGCACCTGGTCCGCCAGGATGAACAGAATGTTGGGTCCCTGTGACATACCCCGCCTTTCCTGCTGTGTTCGAATAAAACCCTACTGCCCTTCGCGGCCCTTCAGTTCCGGCCAGACGCTGCGCATCTGCCAGGCGTTGAGCGAGCGCAACTGCGCCGCGCCGCCGCGCGCGAAGAGCGTCACCCCGACACTGTCCGCGCGCGAGGGGTAGACGCGCAGCGTCAGACACTGTTTCTCGTTGGCGAAGACCTCGATGATGCTGCGGTCGACGAAAATGCGCAGATGCAGCGACTCGTCGGGCGCGATGGCCAGCGGACCCTGCTCCGGCGGGCGGCCGTGTACGTCGTCGGCCAGCGTGGACTGCGAGGTGTCGATCTGCAGCCAGCCCGGGTGGACCCAGTGATCATACAGCGGCGCGTGAAAGGAGATGCGCGTCTGCTCCGCGCCGTCGGGGGAACGCAGCACCGTCAACCCCACCTCGCGTGCCTCGCCCGGCTCGATGAGCGCCTCGATCTCGATCGCCTGGCCGACGACATTGTCCAGCAACTGCTCGCTGTTGGCGGCGATCTCCTGCGCCGGCAACTGCACCCCGTCGAAGCGCTGGCCTTCCAGTTCGGGAACCGGCGCCTGGCGCAGCGTGTTGTCATCTGCCAGCCAGTAGTGCCGCGGCAGGGTCATCACGTCGTTCCAGCCGCGATAATTGCGCCCTTCCTTGACGTTGAAGATGCCGAGGTAGCGGCCCGAGTCGTCGATGGTGGCGCTGGGCGCGTGCAGGCTGCCTGTCCTCCAGGGGCCGTAATTCATGCGGCCGTGCGCCTCGGGCGTGAAGCGATGTGTGTCGTAATCGTAGCTGCCGATGTAGTAGCGTCCGGCGCGCTTGTGGCTGTAGAGCAGCAACATGTGTTTGTCGTCGCTGATCGGCCAGAAATTGGGCACGGCCATGTCCTCGCCCGGCTCGGCCAGCACCTCGTCGGTCACCATCGGCCCCAGCCACTTCCACTCTGACAGGTCTTTCGAATGGAAGATGTGATCGACGCCGAGGGCATCGACGCTGCGCGTGCCGCCGATGGAGCCCTGCATGTAGGCGCCGGAGAGCGCATAGTAGCCGTCCTCCTCCTTCCAGATGCAGGGATCGAAAACCAGATACTCGCCGCCAGGAGCGACACAGGTGCCGACGTCATCGGGGTCGGTCTCGCCGGGGATGACGGGGTTGTTGGGGTGGCGTTCCCAGTTGAGCAGCAGCGGGTCGCTGGCCGTGGCGATGGCGTTGCCGGCGAAGAGCCCGTGGTACATGGCGATCACGCGATCGTCCTCGACCAGGGTCTGGCCGCTGAAACAGGAGCGTTCGCCTCCCGCCGGATGCAGCGCGATCGGCAGGTCGCGCCAGTTGACGAGGTCGTCGCTGACCGCGTGACCCCAACTGACGCCGACACTCGGCGACTTGAAGCCGCCCGGCTCCATGCCCGCCGGGTGGAACTGGTAAAAAAGATGGTAGCGGCCGCCCCACTGACAGAGGCCGTTGGGGTCGTTCATGAACTTGCCGGGCGGCGACAGATGGTAGAGCGGCCGCGCCGGATCATCCGCCAGCGCCTCGCGCGCGGCGGTATAGTCCAGCACTTCTTCATCCAGCGCCAGGGCCTGCAACTGCGCCTCCAGCGTATCCGGGAACTGTCGCGGACCGGCCATCAGGGTAATCCTCTCGTCATGAACAAATCAGGGAGCAGGACTGAATAGTACCCAATCTGGCGGCGGCCTGTCGCGCCTGGCCAGCCAATGTGGCTCTTGGACGCGGGCAAGGTTTTTGTGATGGAGCGCCCTCACCCCCCGGCCCCCTTTTCCCGCTCAGTCGCGGGAGCCCTTCTCAGGGAGAGGGGGAGCCCCGTCCCACTGAGTCGTGGGAGCCCTTCAGGGAGCAGGGTAGACAGGCATCTGCCAGGTTCGGAACTTAACAAAGACATTCTCAATTGAAGGAATTTGAAGCCCCTCTCCCTGAGGGAAGGGCTCCCGTCCCCCAGGACGGGAAAGGGTTTGGGGTGAGGGCCCGACCGGCTCCGGGTTCCAGGGCCGGCACTTCGCGTTCAGAAACGTCGGGCTCAGCGGCCCTCGAATGGCTTCAGTTCCGGCCAGACGCTGCGCATCTGCCAGGCCTTGAGCGAACGCAACTGCGCCGCGCCGCCGCGCGCAAAGAGACTCACGCCCGCGCTGTCCGCGCGCGAGGGATAGGCGCGCAGGGTCAGGCACTGCACCTCGTTGGCGAAGACCTCGATGATGCTGCGGTCGATGAAGATGCGAAGATGCAGCGGCTCGTCCGTCGCGATATCCAGCGGCCCCTGCTCCGGCGGGCGACCGTGCACGTCATCCGCCAGCGAGGACCGCGAGGTATCGATCTGCAGCCAGCCGGGGTTGGCGCGGTGGTCCTGCAGGGGCGCGAAATAAGAGACGCGCGTCTGCTCCGCCCCGTCCGGCGAACGCAGCACCGTCAAACCCACCTCGCGCGCCTCACCCGGATCAATGACGGCCTCGATCTCGATCGCCTGGCCGCTGACATTCTCCAGCAGCTGCTCGCTATTGGCGGCGATCTCCTGCGCCGGCAACTGCACCCCGTTGTAGCGCTGGCCTTCCAGTTCGGGCACCGGCGCCATGCGCAGGGTGTCGTCCCCCGCCAGCCAGTAGTGCCGCGGCAGCGACATGATGTCGTTCCAGTCGCGCCGGTCGCGCCCTTCCTTGACGTTGAAGATGCCGAGGTAGCGGCCAGAGGCGTCAATGGTTGCGCTGGGCGCGTGCAGGCTGCCGACCGTCCAGGGGCCGTAATTCATGCGCCCGTGCGTCTCGGGGTGGAAGCGGTGCGTGTCGTAGTCATAGCTGCCGATGTAATAGCGACCCGCGTGCTTGTGGCTGAACAGCAGCAGCATGTGTTTCTCGTCGCTGATCGGCCAGAAGTTGGGCACCGCCATGTCCTCGCCCGGCTCGGCCAGCACCTCGTCGGCCACCATCGGCCCCAGCCACTTCCATTCGGCCAGGTCCTTCGAATGAAATATATGAACGACGCCGAGGGCATCGACGCTGCGCGTGCCGCCGCGCGAGCCCTGCATGTAGGCGCCGGAGAGCGCATAGTAGCCATCCTCTTCTTTCCAGATGCAGGGATCGAAGAGGAGGTAGTCCCCGTCGGGGCCGCGACAAACGCCGACGTTGTCGGGGTCGGTCTCGCCGGGGATGGCGGGGTTGAAGGGCGGGTGTTCCCAGTTGAGCAGCAGCGGATCGCTGGCGATGGTGATCACGTTGCCGGCGAAGGGGGCGTGATAGGTCGCGATCACGCGGTCCCCGTCGACCAGGGTCTGGCCGCTGTAGCAGCCCAGTTCCTCTCCTACCGGACGCAGCGCGATCGGCAGGTCGCGCCAGTTGACCAGGTCGTCGCTGACCGCGTGACCCCAGCTGATGCCGCGATGTTGCCGCGGGGAGCCAATCGGCTCCAGCCTGTCCCGGTTGTACTGGTAGAAAAGATGGTAGCGCCCCTGCCACTGGCACAGACCGTTGGGGTCGTTCATCCACTCGCCGGGCGGCGAGAAATGGTAGAGCGGGCGCGCCGGATCGTCCGCCAGGCGCTCGCGCTCCGCGGTGTAGACCTGTACCTCGACGTTATCCGCCAGGGCCTGCAATTGCTCTTCAAGCGTCAGTGGATATTGCGCACCCGCCATCAGGACTCTCCTCCCGGGCAAATTACCGGTCTCAGCGGCCCTCGAAGGCCTTCAACTCCGGCCAGACGCTGCGCATCTGCCAGGCCTTCAGCGAGCGCAACTGCGCCGCGCCGCCGCGCGCGAAGAGACTCACGCCCGCGCTGTCCGCCCGCGAGGGGTAGGCGCGCAGCGTGAGGCATTGTTTGTCATTCGCGAAGACCTCGACGATGCTGCGATCGACGAAGATGCGCAGATGCAGCGCCTCGTCCGCTGCAAGCGCCAGCGGCCCCTGCTCCGGCGGCCGGCCGTAGACGTCGTCGGCCAGCGAGGACTGCGAGCTGTCGATCTGTAGCCAGCCCGGGTTGGTCGGGCGGTCCAGCAGCGACACGTAGAAGGAAATGCGCGTCTGCTCAGCGCCGTCCGGCGAGCGCAGCACCGTCAGCCCGACCTCGCGCGCGTCACCCGGCTCGATCACCGCCTCAATTTCGATCGCCTGGCCGCTGACGTTCTTCAGCAGCTGCTCGCTGTTGGCCGCGATCTCCTGAGCCGGGGCTTGCACTTCATTGAAGCGCTGGCCCTCCAGTTCGGGCACCGGCGCCATGCGCAGCGTGTCGTCAGCCGCCAGCCAGTAGTGCCGCGGCAGCGACATGATGTCGTTCCAGCCGCGCCGGTCGCGCCCCTCCTTGACGTTGAAGATACCCAGATAGCGGCCCGAGTCGTCGATGGTGCCCGAGGGCGCGTGCAGGCTGCCGATCCGTATGGGACCATAGTTCATGCGCCCGTGCGTCTCCGGCGTGAAGCGATGCGTCTGCCGGTCATAGGTACCGATGTAGTAGCGGCCGGCGCGCTTGTGGCTGAAGAGCAGCAGCATGTGTTTCTCGTCGCTGATCGGCCAGAAGTTGGGCACCGCCATGTCTTCGCCCGGTTCGGCCAGCTGGTCATCGCTCACCAGCGGCCCGAGGTAGGTCCACTCGCCCAGGTCCTTCGAGTGAAACAAATGGTCCACGCCCAGGGCGTCCACGGTGCGCAAGCCGCCAAAATCGCCGTCCATGAAGGTGCCCGAGACGCAATAGTAACCGTCGTCTTCCTTCCAGATGCAGGGGTCGAAGATGCGATACTGGCCGTTGCCGCCCACCACGTCGACGCGACCCCCGCCAGGACGTTCCCGCAGTTCGCCGGGGATGACCGGGTTGTCGGGGTGCATCTGCCAGTTGAGCAGCAGCGGGTCGCTGGCCGTGGCGATGCCGTTGCCGGCGTAGGTGCCGTGATACATGGCGATCACGCGATCGTCCTCGACCAGGGTCTGGCCGCTGTAGCAGTCGCGTTCGACGTCCGGGTGCAGCGCGATCGGCAGGTCGCGCCAGTTGACGAGGTCGTCGCTGACCGTGTGGCCCCAGCAGACGGGTCCACGCTCTCCGGGTTCGACGCTGCCACGCGGCACGAACTGGTAGAAGAGATGGTAGCGCCCCTGCCACTGGCAGAGGCCGTTGGGGTCGTTCATCAGGTTGACCGGGGGCGAGAAGTGGTAGAGCGGGCGCGCCGGGTCAGCCGCCAGCGCCTCCCGCCCCGCGCTGTACTCCTGCAACTCTCCGTCGCTCTCCAGGGCCCTGAGCTGATCCTCCAGCGTATCAGGGAATTGTCGCGGACCGGCCATCAGGGTAATCCTCTCGTTATGCACAAATCAGGGAGCAGGACTCAATGGTACCCAATCTGGCGGCCGCCTGTCGCGTTTGGCCAGACAATGAGAGTTCAAGGCGCGGGCGTGGTCTTGTGCTGGAGCGCCCTCACCCCAAACCCTTTCCCGCCAGGTCGCGGGAAAAGGGGGCCAGGGGGTCAGGGCCCGACCGGCTCCGGATTTCAGGGCCGGCACTTCGCTTTCAGAAAAATCGGGCTCAGCGGCCCTCAAAACCCTTCAGTTCCGGCCAGACGCTGCGCATCTGCCAGGCCTTGAGCGAACGCAACTGCGCCGCGCCGCCGCGCGCGAAGAGACTCACGCCCGCGCTGTCCGCGCGCGACGGGTAGACGCGCAGGGTCAGGCACTGTTTGTCGTTGGCGAAGACCTCGATGATGCTGCGGTCGATGAAGATGCGCAGATGCAGCGCCTCGTCCGGCGCGATATCCAGCGGCCCCTGCTCCGGCGGGCGGCCGTGTACGTCGCTCGCCAGGGTGGACTGCGCGGTGTCGATCTGCAGCCAGCCCGGGTTGGCGCGGCGGTCCTGCAGCGCAGTGAAATAGGAAATGCGCGTCTGCTCCGCGCCGTCCGGCGAACGCAACACGGTCAGGCCGACCTCGCGGGCCTCGCCCGGCTCAATCACCGCCTCGATCTCGATCGCCTGGCCGCTGACGTTCTCCAGGGCTACTTCGCTGTTGGCGGCGATCTCCTGCGCCGCCAGCTGCACTTCATCGAATCGATAACCCTCCAGTTCCGGCACCGGCGCCTGGCGCAGCGTGTTGTCCTCCGCCAGCCAGTAGTGCCGCGGCAGCGACATGATGTCGTTCCAGCCGCGGAAATCGCGGCCTTCCTTGATGTTGAAAATGCCGAGGTAGCGACCGCTGGCGTCGACGGTGGCGCTGGGCGCGTGCAGGCTGCCGACCGTCCAGGGGCCGTAGTTCATGCGCCCGTGCGTCTCCGGCGTGAAGCGGTGCGTGTCGTAGTCGTAGCTGCCGATGTAGTAACGACCCGCGCGCTTGTGGCTGAAGAGCAGCAACATGTGCTTGTCGTCGCTGATCGGCCAGAAGTTGGGCACCGCCATGTCCTCGCCCGGCTCGGCCAGCTGGTCATCGGTCACCAGCGGCCCGAGGTAGGTCCAGCTGCCCAGGTCCTTCGAGTAAAAGAGATGGTCCACGCCGAGGGCGTCGACGCCGCGCGTGCCGCCAAAGTCGCCATCCATGAAGGTGCCGGAAATCGAGTAGTAGCCGTCGTCTTCTTTCCAGATGCAGGGGTCGAAGACGCGGTACTTGCCATTTTCGGCGACAACCTCCTCGCCGCCGCCGCCGCCGAGCCCCTGCGGGTCGCCGGGGATGACCGGGTTGTCGGGGTGCTTCTGCCAGTTCAGCAGCAGCGGGTCGCCGGCCGTGGCGATGCCGTTGCCGGCGCGCGTGCCGTGATAAAGGGCAATCACGCGATCGTCCTCGACCAGAGTCTGGCCGCTGAAGCAGTCGCGTTCCACGTCCGGGTAGAGCGCGATGGGCATGTCGCGCCAGTTGACGAGGTCGTCGCTGACCGCGTGGCCCCAGCAGACGCCCTGCCTGCGCTCCGGGGTCAGCTGCTCGCCGCCGGGCAGGTACTGGAAGAAGAGATGGTAACGCCCCTGCCACTCACAGAGGCCGTTGGGGTCGTTCATGAAGTGCAGCGGCGGCGAGAAGTGGTAGAGCGGGCGCGCCGGGTCGTCCGCCAGCGCCTCGCGCCCGGCGACGTAGCCCTGCACTTCCTCGTCGCTCTCCAGGGCCTTCAGTTGCGCTTCCAGCGTATCCGGGAATTGTCGCGGTCCGGCCATCGGGCTAGTCCTCTCGTTGAATCAGGGAAGAAGGAACAGGGCCGGAGTGTACCCAATCCCGGGGTGGGTTGTCGTGCGAATTGGTCGATTGCACAGGGAGACGACGAAAAGCCCCTGACCTCTCCGCCATCCAGTTTGCCGGATATGCCTGCATGCCGGTCAAGACGGGCGATTTGATAAATCGCCCCTACAGTACCGGGCCGGGTTCCAGCGCCGTTCGGCCCTCACCCCAAACCCTTTCCCGCTAAGTCGCGGGAAAGGGTTTGGGGTGAGGGCTGAAAAATGCGTCTAACTTCAGCGATGCCAGCGGATTCCCTTCGTCAGGGAAGGGCTCCCGCGACTGAGCGGGAAAAGGGCCGGGGGGTAAGGGCTCACCCTAAATCTCCAGGCTCACCACCTCGCCGCCGGAGAGCGCCAAAACCAGGCGATCGCCCTGCGCCAGCAGCGCCAGACCCGTCTGGCCCGGCAAGTGCCGCAGCGTCTCCCAGGTCGCGCCGCCCTCACGCCCCAGCAAGAGGTACTCGTCCAGCGTCAGCGCCAGACCCTGCGCCGTGTTGGCCATGGCGTTCACGGCCTCGCCCTCCACCGGCAGGGCCACGGCCCCCCAGGTCGCGCCGCCGTCGCGGCTGACCCGCAGGCCATGTTCCTCGGTGCCGGCGAACAACGTCCCGTCCGTCTCGAAGTCGGGCGAAAGCTGCAGGCTGATGACCGGCGCGAGGTCCATCGGGAAGGGCAGCGGGCGCCAGGCGCGGCCGCCGTTGCGACTGTGAAAGATGCCGCTCTCCGTGCCGGCGAAGGCCAGCGAGGGCGTGGCCCAGGCGAGGGCGTTGACGTTGAGGTCGATCAGGCCGAAGTTCCAGCCGCGCCAGGTGACGCCGCGGTCGGTAGAGGCGAAAATGCCGTCCTCGGCGCTGCCGGCCAGCAACGCGCCGTCTTCCTCGTAGGCCGGGGACAGCGCCAGGGCCACGACCAGCGGCGGGGGGTTGCTCAGGGCGGCGGTGAACCAGGTCCCGCCGCCATCGCTGGAGCGCAGCACGCCGCCATTGATGCCGGCGAAGATATCCCGCCCGCGCGCCGCCAGCGAGGTGGTCGCGATCGCGCCTTCCTCGCCAGGCTGGCCGCTGGCGTATTCCCAGCTGGCGCCGCCATCCGGCGAGCGGTAGAGGCCGCCGGCGCGCCCGGCGAATAGCTGGCCGTCGCTGGCCGCGAGGGCGAAGGTCGTCATGGATTCCAGCGTGGTTTGCGGTGAGTCCATCAGGTCGGCACTCCAATCATTTCCGGCTCACGCAGATGCACCAGCACGTCGATGGTCAGCGCCAGCGCCGCGGTGGCGATGGCGTTGCGCGTGGATCGCTTGACCACCGTGGCGCAGTCGAGGATGCCGGCGTCCTGCAGGTCCACCACCTCGCCGCTCAGCACGTCAAACACGGAACCGGGGGGCGCGAAGGACATTTTGGCCATCACGTCGCTGGCGTCGTAGCCCGCGTTCTCGTAGATGGTGCGCGTCGGCGTCGCCAGGGCATCCAGCAGAATGCCGATGGCCGCGCGTTCGTCGGCTTCCGTCGCCGCGGCCAGGCGCTCTTCCAGGGCCGGCCGCGCGTTCATCAACGCCTGGCCGCCGCCGGGCAGTACGCCCTCGCGCAGCGCCATGCGCACCGACGTGGCCGCGCGCTCCGCCAGGTTCTTGCGAATCTCGATCTCCGGCTCGGTGGAGCCACCGACAAAGAGGGTGGCCGAGCCGCCCAGCAGCTTGCCGATGCGCGCCTCCAGCTGGTCGCGCTGGTCCTTGTCCTTCTCGACGCGGAACTGCTCCTCCAGGCGCAGCAGATGCTGGCGCCACTGCCGAGGATTGCCGCGCGGCCCGTGCAGACCGAACTGGTGCGACGTGGCCCAGAAGCGCCGTGTGCGGCCGAAGTGCGCCGGGGTGATGGATTCGAGGGTGTGCCCCATCACCTTGAGCAGGGGCGTCGTGCCGGTGAGCACCGACAGGTCCTCAATGGCAGCGTTGCGCAGGTCCGGGTTGGGGTCCGGGATCTTGAGGGCCAGCGCCTGAAAACGGTCGGCGCGGTTGGCCGCATGCACCAGCGACAGGGCGGCCTCGTTCATGTTGCGCGCGAAAATCACCAGGGACTTGAGCTTCGCGTCCACCGCGCATTCGATCACCGGGAAGAGCTCGCGCGGGTCGTCGATGGTGAAGTCGCAGATGAAAATGTTGGTGTCGAGCAACTCGATCCGTTTCACGACCTGCTCGTTGACCAGCACGCGCGACAGGAGGCCACTGTTGAAGTAGATGCCCTCGACGTAGTCGCGGCGCAAGCCGCGCGTGTTGTCCTTGCGAATGTCCAGCTGGCCGTATTCGCCGATGACGTCGAAGATTTCGCCCATCATCTCGGCCATGGGCGGGTCATGCGACAGGGATTCGGCGATGCGCGCGTAGTCTTCGATGCTGTTGATGGCGTAGGTCTGGCGTTCCAGTTCGCCAAGCACCAGCGGCAGCAACTGCTCCAGGTGATGGCGCAGACGCTGGCCGTTGCCGCCGGCGGCGATGTAGCGCAGGCCCGCCTTGTAAATGGCCTCGAAGAGCACCGTGGCGGTGGCCGTGCCGTCGCCGATCTCGTCGTGCTGGCGGCAGACCATGGAGCGCAGCAGCATGGCGCCCATGTCCTCGCTGGCATCCTCCAGCTCAATGATGCGCCGCGCGATCACGCCGCCGCTGTCCAGCAGCTCCGGCCGGCCCTTTTCCTTCGTGATGTAGTCAATGGCCACCGTGCCGGAGGAGGGCCCCAGCGTGGGGCGGATGGCGCCGGCCAGCATACTGATCCCGTCGCGCAGGGCATGGCTGGTCTCCGGCTGAAAGATCACGCGCGGAACACCCTTGCCCTTGATGCCCTCGCCCTTTTTGCCCTGCATGATGCGCATGGCATCTCTTGAGAAACTTGAAGTTGCCAAGGTCAACTCCCCTTGTGTCCTTGCATCAAATTCATCCGGCCGCGCAACTCAGATTACTGAAGGTGGCCTGGCCCTCGTTGACGAAGAGGCCCCAGGCGCCCGTCACGTGATCGTACATGCGGCAGGTCAGCGCCACCTCGTCGTTGGCGTAAACGACCACCACGCTGCCCTCCACCAGGACGCGCAGGTCCAGTTGCTCACAATCGTTCAGCGGCCGCTCGAGGATGAAGGGCTCGTCGCCGGGCCGCGGCCAGCGGTCAAACACGATGCGCCCGGCCTGCGGTTCCCAGCGCACCTGGTAGTACTTCTCCAGCGCCTCGTCCACGCGCAGCAGCAGGCCGCAGGAACGCGTCCGGGCGTCACAACGAATGCTGGCGCCCAGCGCGGCCGTATGCGGCAACTCGCCCAGCCTCGCGGCGGAGAAACCGTCGTCGAAAGCCGCGCGGTGCGCGCCATTGACCGTATCCCAGTTGCCGCAATGCGGCTCAAGGCGGGTCGCGCGCGCGTCGTTGAAGCGCTCCAGCAGGGCCTCCACCGGCTTCACGCCCAGGTCGTCGGTGACCTCGTGCACGACCATGTCGCCGCCCCATTCCCAGCCGCCGCTGTCCTGGTCCCCCTCACGCGTCGGGTCCCAGGCGAAGACGAAGCGTCGTGCCCCGTCGCCGGCGGTCTTGGCGGCGTAGTAGGCGCGGCCATCGAAGCCATCGTTGTGCGGCGCCAGCCAGGGCCCGGCCAGGGAATCGCTGACGCGGAAATGGGTGATGTTGCGTTCGCTGAAGGTGGAATAGACCAGCACCCACTGGCCCTTGTGACGGAAGAGGTCCGGGCATTCGTGGGTGTAGTACAGGCGCGGCGCCCAGAAGGGCGGCTGCACCGTCCACTCCAGCAGGTCGGGCGAGGTCATCAGGGCGAGGCAGCCGCGGCGATTGTCCGGCCCTTCCAGCTCGCGCGCGGCCAGCAACATCCAGTATTCGCCGGCCTCCTCGTTCCAGAAGGGGAAGGGATCGCGCCAGTCGATCGCCTCGTACCAGCGCGGGTCGGCCACGATCAGCGGGTTGCGCGGGTCCTTGTGCCAGCTGCGCAGGTCCTCGCTGGTGGCCAGGCAGACCGTCTGCGGCTTGTCGCGGCCGGCGAAGCCCGTATAGAACATGTAGAACAGGCCGTCCTTCTCGATCAGCGAGCCGGTGAAGCAACTGATCTCGTCCGGGTCGCCGGGGCCGCCGGGGCCGATGGCCACCGGCCATTCCTCCCAGTGCGCCAGGTCACTTGAGACCAGGTGCGCCCAGGGGGTGTGAAAGGCGCCCTCGCGCCGTGGCGGCAGGGGCGCTTTCAGGTAGAAAGCATGGTACAGGCCCTGCCAGTAAAAGGGGATGACATCGCCGACGATGCCGTCCGCCGGCCGGTGAAAGATGCTCATGCCGTCCTCCCGGGTGCAGCGCTCAGCCACGGATGCCACCGCTCACCCGTCCCCGCGACCAACGACGCAGGCCGAAGAGAAAAACGAGCGGGAGCGGCGCAGTGCCGACAAGTATGCCCGCAACCTCGCTGTTGCGCCAGTCGCGCGCCAATGCGAGGAAATCGATCATGCCGCCGCGCGCAAGGGCGGCCTCATGGAGGGCGCCGGAAAGGGCCGGGAGTTCATGGACAGCGTCGAAGACGGCGCGGCTGACGAAGAGCGCCAGCAGAGCGATGACGGGCGTCGTCAGGGGCAGGGCTGCGCGGCAAAAGCCCTGCAAGGGGCCGGCGCCCTCAAGCTGCGCGGCGCTCTCGTATTCGGCCGGGACGCGGCGAAAGCACTGGCGCAGGAGAAACACGCCGAGGGCCAGGTGCAGGCGCATGTGATGGCTGCCCGCAATCCGCCAGGCGAACTGACCCTCCAGCGTCCCGCCCGGCGCGGAGGACAAATGGAGCGCTGGCAGTAGCACGTGGTCCGGCATGAGCAACAGGACCAGCGCCGACCAGAACAGGGGTCCGTGCCAACGGAAAGGCATGCGCGCCAGGGCGTGACCCGCCAGCGTAGACAGGGCCAGCATGCCGACCACGACCAGGGTGGCGTATATCCAGGCCAGCGCGACAGCCGGCAGCCAGGCGGGAGCGCCGCCGTTCATGGCATGCGATTCGCCCGACCGAGCCAGCCCGCCCCGCGCAGCCAACGGACGCCGCTGTTGCCCAGCAGCGCGGCCGCCAGGGCGGCGACGACATAGCTGGCGACAAGCAGGGCGGCGGCGTAACCGAACAGGCCCTCCCTGAAGGACACCTGGATCAGGTAAATCAGGCCCGTGCTGCCGATTTCGCCGAGGCTGCCGGACAACGTGATCTGCGGCCGGTCAAGGACCTGTACGACGCGGAAGAGGTCCAGCGCCGTGGCGACGAGGATCGTCGGGGCGAGCAGCGGCAGCGTCACCGTCCCCAGGCGCCGCCAGGCCGGTCCCCCGTCGACGCGGGCCGCATCCAGCACGTCCCGCGGGAGAGCCAGTGTGCCGCAGAGATAGACGCAGAAGGTGAAGCCCGCGAATTCCCGGACGGCGCCGAGGGTATCGACCCAGTGCGCCATCGAGCCGGCGATGCGCCAGCGTTCTTCCATCGGGAGCCCGGCGAGGAGCGCGAAGTCGATCAGAAACATGCGGAAACGGTTGGCGCTGAAGTCGGGGCTGAAGCCCGGGTACAGGAAGACCGCGGCCACGCCGCCGATCGCCAGCAAGAGCGCAGCGCGCGGGTTCCGGGCCAGGCGCCGCCAGAGCCCGGCCGCGCCCAGCGCCAGCGACAGGGCCAGCGCCTGGCTGATGGCCACCGCGCTCGCGAGTTGCAGAAAGGTGAAAGCGGCGATGGACGGCAGCAGCGGGTTGCCCGTCAGACGCACATAGTTGGCCAGGCCCGCGAACTGGATCGGCCCGAAGTTTTCCCGATGCTGCAGACTGATCCCCAGGGTATCGAGCGCGGGAGCCAGCACGAAGACCAGCAGATAAAGGAAAAGCGGCAAGAGAAAAAGCGCCGCCAGCAGATCGCGGCGGCGCTTCATGGTCCCGTGGCCGGGCACCCGCAGGCGATTAGCCCTTGATGCCGCCCATCATCAGGCCTTCCAGCAGATAGCGCTGGCCGAAGATGTAGACGACGATGACCGGGATCACGCTCAAGACAATGCCGGCGAAAACGACCGCGATACTGCCGGTGGACCATTCGCCCTGCAACTCGACGATGCCCATCGTGATCGGCATGGCTTGCTGCGAGTTGATGAAGACCAGCGGCGTGAAGTAGTCGTTCCAGCGGCTGTTGAAGGTCAGAATGCTGAGGATGGCGATGCCCGGCGCGGCCAGCGGCAAGTAGATGCGACGGAAGATCTGCCACTGGTTGGCGCCGTCGATCAACGCCGACTCCTCGTAATCGCCCGGCACCTGGCGGAAGTACTGGCGCAACAGGAAAATGCCGAAGGCCGTGAAAATCGAGGGGATGATCAGCGACCAGAGGGTGTTGACCAGGTTCAGGTATTTAACGCCCATCAGGATGTAGACCGGGATGATGGTCATCTGGCCCGGCACCATCATCGTCGAGAGCACCACCCAGAACAGCACGTCGCGGCCGCGGAATTGCAGGCGCGCGAAGGCGTAGCCCGCCAGCGCGGAGGTCACCGCCCCGCCCAGCACGGCGCCGCCGGCGTAAGCGAAGCTGTTCCTGAGCATGTTCAGGAAGGGAATGGTGTCGAAGACGGACTGATAGTTGCCGAAGTCGAAGTCGAAGTGGATCCACACCGGCGGCACGGTGAAGGAATCGCGCAGCGTGCGGAAGGAGGTCGAGATCACCCAGAGCAGGGGCATCAGCGTCAACAGGCCGATGAAGATCAGGAAGGCCGTCTGGATCCAGCGGCCCCAGGGCCTGTCCAGCGGGTTGACGGTATGCCGTTCCTGTACGGCAGTCGTGGTTGTGCCGGCCATTGCTTACCCCCTACCCGTAAAAGACCCAGCGCTTGCTGAGCAGGAACTGGATGCCGGTGACGATCAGGATGGCGATGAAGAGCGTGACGGCGATGGCGGAGCCGTAGCCGAATTCCTGTTCCTTGAAGGCCACCTCGTACATGTACATCACCGCCGTGCGGCTGCCATCGCCCGGCCCCCCGCGCGTCATGATTTGCGGTTCGTCGAAGATCTGCATGGCGCCGATGACGTTGATCACCGTGGCGAAAAGCATGATTGGACTGATCAGCGGCAAGGTCACCGTCCACAGGCGGCGCCAGCCATGGGCCCCGTCCACGTCGGCCGCGTCCAGAATCTCCTGCGGGAGACTGACCACCGCGCCGAGATAAATGACGAAGATGAAGCCCAGATTTTTCCAGACGGCCGTGATGATGATGGTATACATCACCGTGCTGGCGGAGGTCATCCAGGGTATGCGATCGATTCCCAGAATGCCCAGATAATAGTTGATGGGGCCAAATTCGCGCTGGAAGAGATAGGACAGCGTCACGCCCACGGCCGCGCCGGACATCAGCACCGGCAGGAACCAGGCAGTGCGCAGGAAGTAGGCCAGCTTGCGACTGCGTAACTGGGTGACCCCCAGCGCCAGGGCAATGGCCAGCACCTGCGTGATGACCACCGTCCCGACCACCAACAGCATCGTATTGCCATAGATGCCGGGCAGGCGCGAATCGGTCAACAGGCGCTGGAAGTTGGCGATGCCGATGGGGTCCGGCGGTTTAAAAATGTTCCAGCGATAAAAACTCAGGCCGAATGAAACGAACATCGGGCCGACCACGAAGGTCACCAGGCCGATGAAGGCCGGCAACAGAAAGAGATAGCCGAGGATGGCGCGCTGACGCCGCACCCCCTCGAAGGTGTCCGCCCGGAACCAGCCGAGCAGACCGCCCCGCCGCTCCCTCGTTGCCAATGTCTCGCTGGCCATAAAGAAATCCTCTTGCTGTTGAGGGGGAGCCGTCGCCGACTCCCCCTGAAAGTGCGTAGGCCGCCATGGCGGCCGGGCTTAGCCGCGCGTGCGGGCGAAGAGAGCGACCAGCTCCGCCTGCGCCTGGTCCATGGCCTCCTGCGGCGACATCTCGCCGGAGACGGCCAGGCCGGTGAAGCGCGTGTGAATGTTGGTGACGGCGTTGGCTTCCGGCGGCGCCGGGATCGGGCCCGTGTCCTGGCGATCCAGCGTGTCGTAGAAGACATGCCAGTTGGCCGGGCCGCTGGGCTCGTAGGATTCATCACTGGCCATCGAACGACGCACCGGCGTGGTACGCATCAACGGACGGTAACGGTCCTTGAGGCTGAGCATCTGCTCCCGCTTGACGGAGAACTTGAGGATCTCCCACATGACATCCGGGTTGGGGCTGCCGGTGAAGATCCAGTTGCCGCCGACGCCCAGCTGGTGCCGCTGCGACTTCCACTGCGGCCAGAACTGCACATCGAAGGTGCCCTTCTCCATACCGGCGTTGATCAGACCGCCGGCCCAGAAACCGCCCGCGGGCGTCATGGCCAGCTTGTCGGTGACGTAGAGACCCTGCAGCGAGGAACCGCCGCCCATCTCGATGCCCGGGCTGATGCCTTCGGCCACGAGCGAGGTGACGTATTCCAGCGCCTCGACCGTGTTGGGGTGGTTGGCGCTGGGCTCCGGCCAACGCCAGCCGCCGCCGCGATGCGCGACGGTGTCGTTGTCCATGTAGAAGGTCTCCCACAGCCATTCGCCACCCGGCGCGCGTTCCTCGGTGAGGAAGTTGCTGTCGTTGACGAAGTACCACGGGCCCCAGCTGCCCCAGAGACGGTTCGTCCAGGCGTAACCGAAGGTCTCCTGACCACCGGCGTTGGTGGTGGCCACGGCGTATTCGTGGAAGTCGTCCTTGGTCCAGTCCGCCGGCGGCACTTCGAGGCCCGCCAGTTCCAGCACGTTCAGGTTGAAGTACATGTTGGGCGCGTTGCAGCCATCCGGCAGCTGATAGAGGTCGCCCTCCCACATCATGACTTCCGGCAGAATCGGCGCCATGTCCGAGAAGTATTCGGCCAGCTCGTCGGCGTTGTCCTTCACGCGGTCCGTGAGCGACATGGCGACGCCCTGACCGGCATACAGCACGGTGGCCTCGGTCGCGGCGTAGCCCGCGTCCAGCGGCTGACCGGCGGCCAGCAGCGAGAGGATCTTGGAGGCGACTTCCTCGTGGTCGATGCCGGTGATGCTGAGGAACTCGATTTCCACCGGTGTATCAGCCATCTCGTTGAAATTGTTGACGACCGGCGTCCAGCGTTCCTCGTTCTGCGACCAGCGGATCTGGATGGCATCCTGCGCGGGCGCCATGGCAGGCGTCAGGCCCGCCACCAGGCCGACAGCACCGGCGGCCGTGCCCTTCAGCATGTCTCGGCGGCTCAGTTTGTGAGTCATTTCTCTCCCTCTAACCTTTCTTTCGATACAGGTACTGCCAAACCTCTGTGTTGCAGCGCTTTCGTCTGGCGCACCTCCCTTGCCATTCCTCACATTTGCGCTGCGTAGCATAACAAACCCGCTCACGATACGCAAACTGACATGCAGAAACGCCGGGCCGGGCGTTCCCTGTGCCGACGGGGGATGCGCGCTGTTGTGAATAATGTGAAAGGGGGAGCCACGAAGGCTCCCCCTGATTGCACAAGCCGCCATGGCGGCCGGTTTGCTTACGCGCGGGTGCGGGCGAAGAGCGCTTCCAGCTCCACCTGCGCCTGGTCCATCGCCTCCTGCGGCGTGAGTTCGCCGGAGAGGGCCAGACCGGTGAAACGCGTGTGAATGTTGGTGACGGCGTTGGCTTCCGGCGGCGCCGGGATCGGCGCCGTGTCCGGGCGGTCCAGCGTTTCGTAGAAGACCGACCAGTTGGCCGGGCCGGTCGGCTCGTAAGCCTCGGCGATGGCCATCGAACGACGCACAGGAGTGGTCGTCATCAGGGGACGGTAGCGACCGGCCTGGGCGAGCAAGTTCTCCACCCGGATGGAGAACTTGAGAAACTCCCACATGCGGTCGGCGTTGGGGCTGCCGGTGAAGATCCAGTTGCCGCCGACGCCCAGCTGGTGCCGCTGCGACTTCCAGTGCGGCCAGAACTGCGCGTCAAACTGACCCTTCTCCATGCCGTTGTTGACCAGGTAACCGGCCCCGAAACCGCCCATGGGCGTCATGGCGATCTTGTCGGAGACGAAGAGACCGACCAGCGAGGCGCCGCCGCCCATCTCGATACCGGGCGCAATGCCTTCGTTGGTCAGCGAGGTGACGTACTCCAGCGCCTCGACCGTGGCGGGGTCGTTGGCGCTGGGCGCCGGCCAGCGGAAACCGCCGCCGCGATGCGCCACGTCGTCATTGTCCGCATAGAAGGTCTCCCAGAACCACTCGCCGCCCGGCGAGCGGTCCTCGGTCAGGAAGTTGCTGCCGTTGACGAAGTACCAGGGGCCCCAGCTGCCCCAGAGACGGTTGACCCAGGCGTAGCCGAAGGTCTCCTCGCCATCGATGCCGGTGGTGGCCACGGCGTATTCGTGGAAGTCATCCTTGGTCCAGTCCGCCGGCGGCGTCTCCAGACCCGCCCTTTCCAGCAAGTTCATGTTGAAGAACATGTTGGGCGCGTTGCAACTGTCGGGCAACTGGTAGATGTTGCCTTCCCAGAGCATGGTCTCGGGACAGATCGGCGCCATGTCGGCGTAGTAATCGGCCAGCTCCTCCTGCGCATCCAGCACGCGCTCGGTGAGCGAGGCCGCGACGCCCTGACCGGCGTAGAGCACGGTCGCCTCGGTCGCGGCGTAGCCCGCGTCCAGCGGCTGACCGGCGGCCAGCATGTTGAGGATCTTCGAGGCCACTTCCTCGTGGTCGATGCCGGTGATGTTGAGGAACTCGACCTCCGTGCCGGGCATAATTTCGTTGAAGTTCTCGAATACGGGCGTAAAGCGCGCCTCGTTCTGCTGAAAACGCAATGTGACGACATCCTGCGCGGGTACCGCGGCGGGCGTCAGGCCCGCCACCAGGCCGACCGCGCCGGCGGCTGTGCCCTTCAGCATGTCACGACGACTCAGTTGGTGTTTCATCATTTGCTCCTTCCACAATTATCATCAGGGTAATTCAACGAATACGGACCAAACCTTTCTGCGCCTGGCGCACCTCCCCTGTTTCTCTTGTCGGGACGCGAGTCTAACACCACCCCTCATGCCTGGCAAATCGCCCTGCAGGCCCTGGCGATTTCAGCAGCGTTCACCGGCGCGCAGGGAACGCCGCCAGCCCGAGCGCGCCAGGCTCGATTGTACGGGCGACATATCATGTCGCCCGACGTGGGTAGCTCGCCACGTCCGGCATTTTGGCGGGCGATCTGATAAATCGCCCCTGCAGTGGCGCCGCGTTTTGTCCGTGTGGGCGAATTGTTCATTCGCCCCTGCCATCCGAAGGCCACCAGCCCGTGCGCGCAAGCCACGATTGTACGGGCGACATATCATGTCGCCCGACCCGTAAGTTGCCGGAGG
>JAPOVC010000004.1 GCA_026708325.1 Anaerolineaceae bacterium
CGGAACTTCACGCGCCGGATTGGCGGATAAGGGGGATATTTCAGTCGGTTAGCGTGATTCGGCCTGGACGCGTACTGGGAACATTTTGGCGGGGTCCAGGTCGAGCAGTTCGAAGGCCCGGCGCTGCAGCGGGGTTGGTTGGGTGGCCACGGTGAAGCGGTTTTGGGGGTTGTCCGGCAGATGCACGGTGTTCAGCGCCAGCGTGGCCAGGTCCTCCAGCAGGGTCGGCAGGCTGTGCACGGGCAACCCCTCGGCGGTGGTCTTGGAAGCGCTCTTTTGACGCGCCCGCTCCGATGTCCGGGCCGGCGGCACGGGCGAGGCGCGCTGGGCGCGGGCGCCTTCGGGGTCGTCGTCCTCGAACAGCATCGGCGCCAGCCGCCGCCTTAAGTGCCACTCCACATGGCAGGCCAGGGTGCACAGGAACACATGCGCGCGGACCCGTTCGGGGCGGTATACGTAGACGGGCCGGACCTGAAGCCGGGCGGTCTTCAGATAGCGGAACGCGCGCTCGACGCGGGACAGCGATTTGTAGGCGGCCACGGCCTCGTGGGCGCCGAGGGCGTGGGCATCGAGGCTGGTGCGCACGATGTAGATGCCGTCGAGGCGGGCTTCGGCGGCGATTTTCCCGGTATTGCGCGTAAACGTCAGATCGTCGTCCCGCACCACGATGTCGAAGTGCTTTTCCACCTTGCGGCGGTTGGCTTCGCGCCCCACCCGGCGGCTGACCTTCTCCACGCCGCGCAGCCGCGAGCCCTTGCGGCGCACGATGGCCTGGATGCGCCCCAGGATCGCCTCGGTGGCCTTGAGGAGGTCTTCGCGCTTGCGCGCGCGCTCCCCGGCCAGACGCGGATTGAAGCACACCACCAGGCGCTCGCCGGGGAAGTCGGGGCTTACGATCTCGGCCACCGCGTCGGGCCGCAAGGCTTCCGGCTTAAGCGGGGCGGGACGCCCGTCGGAAAGCGGCTTGAGCAGCCGGCGCAGATCGGCGGTCTTCAACGCCGAGATCCAGTCCAGCCCCGCCGGGGCCACCGTCTGTCGGATGCGCGCGGTGGTCAGCATGCCCCGGTCGCCCACCAGGGCGATGCGCTTGACGTCGAAGCGCCCCTTGAGCTTGGCCACCTGCGCGGCCACCGTGCCCGGATCGGCGGTGTTGCCCTCGAACACCTCCACGGCGATCGGACAGCCCTCGCCGGTGCACAACAGGCCAATGGCGATCTGCGGCTTGCCGCGCTTGCCGTCGCGGTTGTGGCCGAACTTCGCCAGCGGACAACCGCGCCCCTCCAGGTAGCTGGAGGTCATGTCATACAGCACCACGGTGGCGTCCTTGAGATACCGCCGGGCCAGACTGCGCTCGATCCACACCTGGCGCTTGCGCAGCCAGTCGAGCATGCTCAACACTTCGTTGCCGCTCACCGCGCCCAGGCCCAGCACCGCGCCCAGGCTATAAGCCGCGGTGCCGGGCGACAACTGCCGGGCGGTGGCCAGCTTGGAGGCCGGCGACAGCACCCGGGCCACCAACGCCGCCAGGGCCAGCTCGCGCGTCCGGCTGGCGCGGCGGTAGAGCAGCCGCGGCACGCCCAACTGCCGGCACAGGCCCAGCACGGCGGCCACGTGCCCGTGAGGCAGGGAGCGCTGCACGGCGAAGGCTTCGTGCGGAGAGTCGACGACCACGCCGCCCTTGAGCACGCGGCGGATGCCTTCGATGAGTTCGGGGGGCAGGTGGGTGAGGTTGGCGATGGTTTGCTTGCGGATGCGCTTGCCTTCGCGCCAGGCTTTGCGCAACAGGATGGCGGGCGGGCTGTTGCGGTTGGGGATGGTTTCGACGTGGTAGGACAGGGCGCGGCCTTACATGGAAACAGGATATTGGGATTATACACCAATAGATAAGCGTATCAAACCCATATACTCCGCTATATACATGGAAACATAATTACAAGATGATACGCTCCCGACGCGCCAGGAAACGACGCAAAATCAACGCGATAAGAAGCTCAAACGCGCTTGGAAGCGCGTGAAGTTCCG